>NZ_OZ034985.1:0-1552012 GCF_964030885.1 Wolbachia endosymbiont (group A) of Barypeithes pellucidus
TGGAAAGCAGTAAAACAACAATAGTAGAAGTTATCAAACGAAATGAGCCAAGTGAAAGAGTGCTTATTTGGCTAATGCGTCAGGCTGGCAGGTCTCTTCCTGAGTACCGCAAAGCAGTAGAGAATATGAATAATTTTATGGAGATATGCTACAACACAGATTTAGTGACAGAATTGACATTACAGCCGGTGACAAGATTTGACGTGGATGCGGCGATAATTTTTTCAGACATTTTAGTAATAGCTGATGTTTTGGGTTGTGACGTGAATTTCCTGCGCAATGTGGGCCCGAGAATAAAACCTATAGAAAATCCTAAAGAATTGAAAAGTCCACAAGACATTGAAACTAAAACCTTACCAATTCTAAACGCTATAAAAAAAGTCAGAAGCCAATTACCAAAAGAAAAATCTCTCATAGGATTTGCTGGTGGACCATGGACAGTAGCCTCATACATCATAGAAGGTGGAAGCAGCAAAACTTTTTCCAAAGTATTAAATTTTTACCCTTCGTATTTGAAGGCAATAATTGAACGAATAACGGAAGCAACGATTATTTATCTAATTAAACAGATAGAATTTGGAGCAGATGTTATTCAGCTATTTGACAGTAATGCTGGTGCATTATCGGAACCATTGTTTAAAGAATATGTTATCGAACCAACAAAGAGAATTATCTTGGCAATAAAGGATAGATTTTCTGATTTTCCAATAATAGGATTTCCAAGGTCTGCTGGAAATCTTTATAAGGATTACTGCGAACAAACAGGTGTATCTGCAGTAAGTATAGATTATAATGTTCCAATAGAATGGGCAAAAGCGAATCTAAAAATCCCTCTACAAGGAAACCTTGATCCTAATCTTTTAGCCTATAATAAAACGGAAGCAATCAAAGAAGCAAAACGTATAATAGATTGTTTTAGAGATTTACCCTTCATATTTAATCTCGGACATGGAGTACTCCCTGATACTCCAGTTGAAAATATTGCTGCATTGGTAAACCTGGTAAAAAGCTACTAATACAATACACAAAATTCCTAGCTTTTTTGTTGTACGGGGTTTATCATTTGAATTTAGCTTCAGTAAGATATGTCAGACCTTGCAAAAAGAATGTCCCTAATAAAACCATCACCTACGATTGCTGTAACTGATAAGGCAAATAAGTTGAAAAATGAAGGAAAAAAGATCTGTATTTTAGCTGCAGGAGAACCAGATTTTGATACTCCAGATCATATAAAAAAAGCAGCTATTCAAGCAATAAGTGAAGGTAAAACTAAATATACTGCTGTTGATGGAACGCGTGAGCTGAAAGAAGCAATAATTAATAAGTTAAGAAAGGATAATAACCTCGAGTACACGCTTAACCAAATCTGTGTTGGTACTGGCGCTAAGCAGGTGTTATTCAATTTGTTTATGGCAACAATTAACTCTGGAGATGAAGTTATTATTCCAGCTCCTTATTGGGTTTCATATGTTGATATGATAAACCTTTTTGGCGGCCTGCCAGTTGCGGTAGAGTGCAAACAAAATTTTAAACTGACACCGGAATTATTGAAAAACAAAATAACTAAAAAGACTAAATGGTTAATTCTTAACTCGCCAAATAATCCAGCAGGAGCTGTGTATACGTATGACGAATTGAAAGATATATCACAGATATTGCTTGAATATCCACATGTGAATATTGTTACAGATGATATTTATGAGCATATAATATACGACGGAAAATTTTTTACTATCGCTCAGGTTGAGTCGAAGCTTTATGACAGAGTTTTTGTGGTCAATGGAGTGTCAAAAGCTTATGCAATGACAGGCTGGAGGATAGGGTATATTGCAGGTAGGAGTGATGTGGTAAAAGCTATCTCTACGCTGCAGTCTCAGAGCACTTCTAATCCAAATTCGATAGCACAAGCAGCAGCAGTTGAAGCATTAAACGGTGACCATAGTTTTTTGAAAGAAAGAACAAGGATTTTTAAGAGTCGTAGAGATTTTATGGTGGAAAAGCTAAATTCTGCTCCGGGATTATCAGCATCTGTTCCACAAGGTGCGTTCTATTTATTTGTCTCATGTGAAGGATTGCTCAGTAAAAGCACAAAAAGTGGTAAGATAATAAATAATGATTTAGATTTTACCGAATACTTGTTGGAAGATCATTTAGTTGCTGTAATTCCAGGAATTGCATTTGGTCTAGAAAATTTTATCAGAATTTCTTATGCAACTTCTCAGGAACAATTAGAAATTGGATGTGATAGTATTACTAAAGCGTGCCAGGAGTTAAAATGAAATAGACTATCCAGAAATCACCCATTTCACCGCGTCAAAAATATTCACTAAGGTTATCTTGAATGCTCTAACTTGTGTTTTTCTATGGAAGGCATTTTTATCGATTGAGAAAGTGTCTTTCTAATGTTTAACTCTTCATTTTCCTTATTTCGTTGAGTTAAGTTAATGTCGTTTATTTTATCTACCAAATCTTTTCCTTCCTCCAGGATTCTTAAATCACTTTTGTTGATATGATATTCATTATTAAATTCTGCAACAATCTCTTTCTTTTTTGGATGAGTGTTTAAAAATTCCGACACCTGATGTTTAGCAACAGCTTGAATAAATTTCTTATTAAATCTTGAATTGTTATATAGATTTTCCAAACTTTTATCATAGTGTTTTGCTTCATTTACAGTAAGCTTTATTATCTCTTCTATACCACTTAAAAGTTTCCTATACAATTTGTCATATCTATTGCCTGACGCATGTGTAGCGAATGTTTGTTCAATGTATTTTGTTATGTAATTTTGCAGTGTATTATCTATTGTGCTTATGTTCATCAGCCTACCTCAATGTTATATTAACTATTTTACATGTAGAAAGGTTAATATTGAGTTAATAGGGTACTTCTGAAGTCAAATTTTACTGAAAATTATGGTATTTAAGATATAATTGTCAGCATGAAATAAAAACATAAATAAAATGGATCTTGTAACAAAAGTAAAGCTCAAGATAAAGATGAATAAGGGCAAAATCATAAATGTACTTATCATTTGTGGTGTAATTTTTTTCATATACCTTATTCATGAGCCAGTTGTAAATATGGTAGAAAAAATTGTAAGTAAAATAAAAAGTCTCTTTTAAAAATTGCAAAAGTAAAATAGACTTTTTACATTACCCTCTGCCATACCAATCTGGGATCTAGAGGATTTAGTTAATATGTATAGTTGCTTACGCTAGTTATCTATATTAAATTTCAATAGATCGAAATAAATATTTATAAAATTTTGATAAATATTTATTTTGTTTTTTATAACTAAAGTATCTATAATTCTAAATTTTAGCTGAGATTCATGTTGCAGAGGAATTTTTTAATCTGGTTGTTGGCGTCACTGTTTTATGCATACCAATATATATTACGCGTAATCCCAAACATAATTGCGCCTGAATTGATAACAAAATTTAACATAAGTATTGCAGATGTTGGCCAGTTTGGCGGGTTATACTATGTAGGCTATACGCTAGCTCATATACCTATTGGTCTTTTCCTCGATAGATTTGGACCAAAGTTTGTTTTGCCTGCTTGTACCATTTTGACATTTACCGGAACATTACCACTTATATGCTTTGATGAGTGGAGTTATTCAATAATTGGAAGAATAATTGTGGGAATTGGGTCATCCGCTTCAGCAATTGGAATCTTTAAAGTTGCAAGCATGTATTTCTCGCAAGAAAAATCAGCAAGAATGGCCAGCTTATCTATAATAATAGGGTTATTAGGAGCTACTTGTGGTGGATTACCCCTGGACTTCTTACTCGATAAATTTGGTTGGGACTATGTTATTTACACTTTCTCAGCGTTTGGTTGTTTCCTTGCCTTGCTGTTGTTCTTTGTAACGCCAAGCAGTAACGTCCAGGAAGGGGAGATTGGTAATGTATTTCAGGATTTAAAAACTGTGCTTTTCAACAAACATATCATTCTAATCAGCTTTTTTGGTGGCTTAATGGTTGGCCCATTGGAAGGTTTTGCTGATGGTTGGGCAAAAGCATTCTTATGCGAGGTATACCAAATGACCGGAGATTTGGCATCTTCACTTTCTTCTCTCGTGTTCGTAAGCGTGGGAGCTGGATCGTTCTTTTTGGCTTACTTTCTAGAGAAATATCCAAATAAACATTATGAAACAATTATTGCATGTTCTTTTGCAATGATCGCCGGTTTTTTATTACTTTTTACTCAGATTGGTGGCTTGTATGTTGTATTACCTACGCTTTTTATTATTGGTTTCGCATCTGGATATCAAGTAGTTACAATTTATAAAGCACTAAGTTATGTGAATAATAACTTGGTAGGCTTGGCTACAGCTGTGTCAAATATGATAGTCATGGTTTTTGGCTATTTTTTTCACACTGGAATCGCAAAGATAATAGATTTATGTTGGGATAAGACAGTGATACAAGGAAATCCTGTGTATAGTGCTGAATTGCTGATAAAAGCAACATCTATTATTCCTGTATGTTTGCTAATAGCTGTTTTTGGGCTCTTATGGTTAAAAAAGCAGGACAAGCAGTCTTAAAATTGCTTGTGCATCTTAAAATTAAAGCGAGGTTCGATCTATGATGAGTATTTTAAAAAAAATCTGTGGCTCTAAAAATAGTTTAAAGTCTTTTGATAACGAGGTTTATCAATCTATAGAAAAAGAATTGCAACGCCAAAAATCACAATTGCAATTAATTGCATCAGAAAATTTTGCAAGCAAAGCGGTAATGGAGGCACAAGGCTCTTTTCTGACTAATAAATACGCAGAAGGTTATCCAGGCAAAAGGTATTACTGTGGTTGTGAGCATGTGGACAAAGTTGAAAGTCTGGCTATAGAAAGACTTTGTAAGTTGTTTGGTGTAAAATTTGCAAATGTTCAGCCTCACTCTGGTTCTCAGGCAAATCAAGCAGTTTTTGCATCATTACTTACTCCAGGTGATACAATACTTGGATTGTCACTGAATTGTGGTGGGCATCTAACTCACGGTGCGGCGCCAAGCCTTTCTGGTAAATGGTTTAAGTCGATTCAATATACAGTAAATAAAGACACTTATCTGCTCAATATGGATGAGACAGAAAAGCTGGCGCTGGAGCATAAACCAAAATTGATCATAGCTGGTGCTTCTGCTTACCCGAGAAAAATGGACTTTAAGCGCTTTCGCGAAATTGCAGATAAAGTTGGTGCTTATTTGCTTGCAGACATTGCTCACTATGCAGGGCTTATTGCAGCGGGCGAATATCCATCCCCTGCTGAATATACACATGTTATGACTTCCACAACTCATAAAACTTTGCGTGGTCCTCGTGGTGGAATAGTGATGACCAATGATGAAGCATTGCACAAAAAAATTCAATCTGCAGTTTTTCCAGGATTGCAGGGCGGGCCACTTATGCATGTGATAGCTGCAAAAGCTGTTGCATTTAAAGAAGCATTAGCACCAGAGTTTAAAACTTATAGCAAGAAAGTCGTGGAAAATGCGAAAGTGCTGGCTCAAGAATTGCAAAAGCATGAACTCGATATTATAACTGGTGGCACTGACTCTCATATAGTGCTAGTTGACTTAAGATCACAGAAATTAACTGGAAAAGACGTTGTAGATAGCCTTGAGAGGGCTGGCATTACCTGCAATAAGAACTCTGTACCATTTGATACAGCAAAACCGACCATCACTTCAGGGCTCCGTTTTGGCACTGCTGCTGAGACAACACGCGGACTTGAGGCAGAAAATTTTAAAGAGATAGCTGGTCTAATAAATGAAGTAATTCAAGGATTAATCAGCGGAAATAGCCCTGATATTGAAAGAATGGTGAAAACTAAAGTTGAAAAGATTTGTAGTAATTTTCCTATTTATTAATTTATGTGGCGTCATTTAAGTAGCTGGTAGAAACGAAAAAACTTCCTTGACAAACTCCGCCAGCCCCCTTATCATGATGGTGAAGGTATTCAGTTATCTTCATCTGTGCAGATTAAACAGTAAAAAAATAACGTAATTGGCGTCTTATTTTTAAATTTTTGCACTATGTGCACCTTATGTCTTCACAGCATTTCTGGGTTTTCACCTATATAAGCTGAAACGCGCTTATAAAGCGTTTAAGACAGTATAGAACGCCGATTTGCAGGATTAGAGAGTGACAACTAGCTAATACGGGTTTTTTTGCCTTTTTTTTCTGCCTGGTAAATTTCTTAAATATTAAAGCTAAGGTGAGTTGCATTTAAAAGCAGCTAAATTGCAGTATTTAAGACTTAAAAAACGCCAATACTGAAAATAGACAATGACTAGGGCTTCTTTTGCCTTTTTTTCGTTTGGTAAATTTTTTTAAATATATATGGCTAAAGTAATTTAGGTCTACCGACAACCGTCATCCCGCTACGTGTTAGCGGCTAAGAGATACCGCGGCGGTATGACGGTTCGCGGCGGTATGACGATAAGCTCATCATCCCGCTGCTTGTTAGCGGTATCTCTAGATACCGCTAATGAATCCATAGCTGTACGAACATTCATTTCTGAAGGTAAATTGCACAGCAAATGGTGTCATTCCAGTGTCAAGCACTGGAATCCAGCCTTGCCGTAATCTCATCAAGAACGTTGTGTTTTAACATAAAACGGCTACTTTTATGCTTACCAACTTAATAAAATTCCTGGATTGTATCTTAAAAAGAGTCAAAAGACTATAATAAGCAAAGGAGTGATACTGTGTCTGGATCGGTTGGTAAAAACCGTTGGGATCTTAGTACACTCCTGGCTTAAAGCAAAATGTAGTACGAACGGTAGGTGGATCTAAAAGATCGAATTGTAATCCTGTATATAGCATTTTACATTATTGTTTGATTATATTTATAGGTACAAAAATGGCTAGAATAATTTTCATGGGAATAGATGTTTCCAAGGAAACATTGGACATCTCAATTAACGGCAAGCATAAGCGCATAGCAAACGTGAGTGATGCTATATCTAAGTTTATAGAAACAAATATAGTCGATTTACCCATCAAGTTATGTGCGATAGAGTCAACCGGCGGCTACGAAAAACTCGTTGCAAAATTGTTGCAAGAACATAGCATAACTGTCCATAAAGCTCACCCGAATCGGGTATATGCATTTGCAAAAGCTTGCAATCACTTCGCAAAAACTGACAAATTGGATGCTAAATTACTGGAAAAATATGCTAAATTTATCAGTAAAAACGGTGAAGTAAAAGGATGTGTGGTTTCACAAAAGCAAGAGGAATTAAAGGAGCTAGGGGCAGTTGAGCGCAATTTAAATGATGCAATTCATGCAAATAAGTGTCGTTTGCAAAATGCGACGGGAAAAGCCAGAGAATATATAGAAAGACAAATAGAGTTTGCTGAAAAACAATTGAAGGAAATTAGGCAAGACATAGAAGACGCGATAGCTGAATTGAAAGGAAAAAATGAGCTTTTAATCAGCTATAAAGGTATTGGGCCAAAGACGGCGAGCGTTCTACTTACAGAGGTGCCAGAGCTTGGCAGGTTAGAAAATAGAGAAATTGCATGCTTAGTTGGAGTTGCACCTAAAACTAGCGAAAGTGGAAGAAAAGTTAGCAAAGCTCAAATCAAAGGAGGGAGTGTTAAATAAACTGTGTCAAACCGAAAAAAAGTAGTAAGTTGATATAAAAAAATGGAGGTTTCACATATGAATCAAAGAATAGCAAATAAAACTACCGGATTGGTAGACTATAAAGAACTGGAAGCAAATATTCTATCATCGATAAGAGAAGGAAGGCCGCTGACAGGAAGAGATGGAGCATTAACACCGTTTATAAAAAAGTTGCTGGAGGTAAGCCTGGGTGCGCCAAGAAGTGCTTGGAGAACAGTTGGTGAAAATCCAACACAAACAAAGTCTAGCCAACAGTTTGGAACAGACCACTATGTTGCATGAGGTAACGAGTGTAATAGAGCTAGTGGGATGGACAATGCAGGGTACAACGAAAGTGAAGGGATTGAGTTCCGAAATACCTGAAGACATAGAGGTCGACATTTTCATGGCCATGGAAGACAGCATGAAGGATAACGTAAAGGCAAGTTATCACTCACTCTATCGGGATCTGAGACCGTGCCATGTGTTGAAATGGACTTCAAGTGAACTTGGGAGATCCTATGCATTCCTACAAAGGTACGCTGGAACAAGTCAACAAAGGCAAGAACTAGCGGAAGATGCAGGGGAAGTCGGACTGATTGATAGTACTCAGAATGTGGGAAAGCCACGTACAAGGGGAAGCGATCAGCAATATAGTAACTGGAATAGGGATTGCTAGGCCAATACAACGGAGGTTGGAATAACATGCAAAATAAACTAAACCAGATAGCAGTAAGAGCAAAGCAAGATAAGCGACTAAAATTCACATCGTTAGTCCATCTGATAAATACAGAGAATCTTGCGAGATGTTATAAAGAACTGAAGCGTAACAAGGCTTGTGGAGTAGACCAGATAACAGTGGAATCATACGGAGAAAATCTGAATGAGAAACTCGAAGTGCTAGTAGAAAGTATGAAGAGGAAGCAATATCAACCACAACCAGTAAAGAGGGTATATATACCGAAAGCTGGAAGTAAAGAGAAACGCGGACTCGGAATACCATCGACCGAGGATAAATTAGTACAGATTATGCTGAAGAAGATATTAGAAAATATTTACGAGGCAAACTTTCTGGACAGCTCATATGGATTTCGACCTGGAAGAAACTGTCATCAAGCGGTAAATGCACTAGATAAAGCAGTTATGTACAAGCCAATAAACTACATTGTAGAAGTGGATATCAAGAAGTTCTACGATAATATACAGCATAAATGGCTAATGAGATGTCTAAGGGAACGAATAACTGACCCAAATTTGCTGTGGTTAGTAAAGCGGTTTCTCAAGGCAGGGATAGTCGAAGCTGGAAATTATGAAGCAACAAAACAAGGTACACCCCAAGGTGGTATAGTAAGTCCTGTATTAGCAAATATATACTTACATTATGTGTTGGATTTATGGATAGAAAAGAAATTTAAACCAAGATCCAGAGGATATATACAACTAATAAGGTTTTGCGACGATTTTGTGGTTTGTTGCGAAAGTAAGGTAGACGCGGAAGAATTTCTGGAATTACTGAAACAAAGGCTAAATAAATTTGGGTTGGAAGTATCTGAAAACAAGACCAGAGTAGTAAAGTTTGGCAAGAGGGAGTGGCAACAAGCGATAAGAGAGAAACGAAGGACGGAAAGTTTCAATTTTCTGGGGTTTACGCACTATGGTGCAAAAAGTCGTCGTGGTAGATTAATAATGGGACATAAAACCTCAAAGTTAAATCTAGCCAGAAAACTAAAAGAAATCAAGGAGTGGTTGAAAATAGTCCGCGGAAGTATTCGACTTAAAGATTGGTGGCAAGTACTGAAGGCTAAATTAACAGGACACTATAACTACTTTGGTATTAGCGGAAATTATTGGTGTTTGAAACAATTTTACACATCAGTAAGAAAGCTAGCATTTAAATGGATAAATCGGCGTAGTCAGAAAAAGAGTATGACCTGGGAACAGTTTGTACACTACGTAGAAGTAAATCCATTACCAAAGCCAAAAATACATTTTTCTTTATATGCATAAGAGGGACGACTGTGAAAACTAATATTGATGAGCCGTGTGCGGGAAATCTGCAAGCACGGTTCTTTAGGGGGAGTTGTAGTAATATAACTCAAACGAGAGGAGTAAAGCTACAGCTTCTACCGAACATCACAGGGTGTTCTTTTGATTATAAAACGAATGAAGAAGCACTAAATGATGGCAATCAGTATAAAACAAAGGGAGAAATACTAGATGAAAATTTTAATGTAGTGGGAAATTTAGACATGCAAGGCAGTCTTTATTATTTTCACTATTATGATCACAGCATCGCTATTACATATGATATAGAAATAAATTTAGAAGGTAACATAGAAAAGATACTTTCTCTTAATATGATGAGTAAAAAGGACTTTATTGACTCTTATCACCCTTCAAATTCAGAGCAGGAAATATTTAACCTTGGTAATGGACATATCAAGATTACAGAGGATTCTTTTGATCAAAACACTGGTTATTATAAAGTACTAAGCGAAATACTGGATGAAAACTCTAATGTAATAGGAAACTTAAACATTCATGGCCCTCTTTGGAATTTTTATCATGATGATTACAAAATCAATATTCATTATGGTATGGAAGTAAACTTAAAAGGTGATATAAAGAAAATTCTTTCTTTGTAGAAAGGGTATATAAGTAGGCTTCTCTGTTGTTTCTTGCAATATAGAAGCCATTTACTACAACAAACTTTAAAAGCACTACATTTTATATTACAATAACTCTTTTATTTCTTTAAAGATTCATGAAATTCACATTATCTTGGTTATTAGAGCACTTAGAAACCAATGCTAGTTTAGGAGAAATTACCGATAAATTAACTCACATAGGGTTAGAAGTAGAAGATGTGATCGATAATTCCAGATTGACTGGGTTTATTGTTGCAGAGATATTAGAAGTCGTACCTCATCCAAATGCCGATAAATTAAAATTATGTAAAGTAAATGATGGGAGTAAAATTCTACAAATAGTTTGCGGAGCAAACAATGTTAGAGAAGGTATGAAAACTGTGCTTGCATCTCTTGGTAGCACATTGCCAGAAAGTGATTTCACAATCAAGCCCACAAAAATACGAGGAGTGCTAAGTGAAGGGATGCTCTGCTCTGCTTCTGAACTTGCGCTAGTTCAAGAGGAAAGTGAAGGAATAATCGAGCTTTCTGATGATTATAAAGTAGGGGATAAATTTTTCAATTGTGACCCTGTAATTGATATAAATGTTACTCCAAACCGTGGAGATTGCTTAGGCATTTATGGAATAGCTCGCGACCTTGCTGCAACTGGAATTGTGACATTAAAAACTTTAAGCATTCCACAACTTACCAGCTCCATAAATTCACCAATCGATGTTGAAGTTACTGACGGGGAAAGTTTCATTAGTGGAATATACATCGCCAATGTAAAAAATCAAGAAAGCCCAAAATGGTTAAAAGATAAATTGGAATCGATAGGAATGCGCTCCATTTCTGCAATAGTTGATATCACGAACTATATTATGATATCTTTCAGCCGCCCAATGCACGCGTATGATGCAAAAAAAATAGAAGGAGAGCTCACAGTACGCAAAGCAAACGACGGAGAAAAATTTGCTAGTTTGAACGGTAAAGAATACTTATTAAACAAAGACATAAGCGTTATTGCAGGTGATAAAAATATTCATGGAGTTGCTGGAATTATGGGTGGTAAGTGCAGTGAATGTACTCTTGAAACTACTGATATCTTTTTAGAGTCTGCTTGGTTTGACCCTATATCTATCGCTAAATCTGCAAGGCAGATGAATATCTCCACAGATGCTAGTTACAGATTTGCACGTTCAGTTGATCCTGGATTTACCCTTGAGGGACTCAATCTTGCAGCTAAAATGATTTTGGACTTATGTGGTGGAGAAACCTCAAGCGTAGTGTCTGCTGGCAGCTTAGATAGGACTGACACCAAGGTGAGCTTTGATTATCAGGATGTGAACAAGTTTGGAAGTGTGTCTGTATCGCCTGATGAAGTGTTCGATATCTTAACGAAACTAGGGTTTAGTATTGATAAAAAAACCGAAGGTAATTGGAATGTACAAGTACCAAGCTGGAGATCGGACGTGACAATACCTGCTGACCTAATTGAAGAAGTAACAAGGATATACGGCTATGACAAAATAAAAGAAGAATCACTACCAAATAATGTTGAAGAAGTAGATAGTACATACGACAATTTGCGTATTTTGATGACAAACAGAGGGTTTCATGAAGTGCTAACCTGGTCGTTTATGAGTGAATCAACATCTGAAAAATTTGGTTACTCGAATAAGTTATTTATCATCGATAATCCGTTTAACAATAACTTTAATATGATGAGGCCAAGTATTATGCCAAATTTGTTGCAAGTTGCTGCTGATAATATTGCCCATGGAATATCTGATCTTACAATCTTCGAAATTGGGCCGATTTACGATGGTGAAGCTCAGTCTAAACATGTTTTAAGTGGAATAAGAACAGGAAATAATTTACCGCGAAACCATTATAATACTGATAGGAAAGTAGATGTTTTTGACGCAAAGGCTGATTGCATAGCAGCTTTGGAGTTTTTTAACGTCAATTGTGATAATTTAACGATAGAGAGAGCAGAAAAAGAACATTACCACCCAAGAAAGTCAGGCACTCTCTCTTTTAAGAATAAAGTAGCAGGTTATTTTGGAGAGTTGCATCCTAATATATTAGATCTTTTTGACATCAAGCAAAAAGTTGTAGGTTTTGAGGTAATACTAGAAAATATTGAAAATTTACCTGCAAGTAGAAAGAAATTTATCGATTATACATACCAAAGTGTAAAACGTGATTTTGCATTTATTATAAATAAGGATGTGAAAGTAGGTAACATAATCAATGTGGTAAAAAAAAGCTCAGAGCTCATCACAGAAGTTTTGATATTCGATGTATACCATGGAAGTAACATAGAGCCGAACAAGATGTCTATAGCATTATCAGTTACTTTCTGCTCCCCAATCCACACTTTAACTGAAAAAGAGATTCAAAAAGAATCAAGTGCTATAGTTAATTTAGTATGTGAAAATACCGGAGGAACTTTGAGAACTTATCATTGAGTCACAATCATAGTTTTCTGCTTTTGCTGTCCAAGCTTACCTCATCTAATCTACTTCCAATCTTGAATTCAACATCCTTAAAAAATCTATTCCACATTCCATGCAAATGCTTTTCTATTTTAGGCCATACATCATCCTTAAATGTTTCTCCATCATCAGAAAATAAATCACCTAAAAAAGCCCCAGCTTTCTCATAACTTGATTCGAAATGTTCAAGAAATGTCTCTATTTCCTTATGAGTATCATGTGCCACACTCAACGCTTTTCCTTCTACGTTGCCATTTTTGTTTATAACAGTAGCTGATAACCCCAACCGAATATAACCCAAACCTACCTGCAAAGAGTTCCAGGCCTTCTGAGCAATATTCTGATTATCTTTGGGTACATTACTTATTACAAGGTTTACCAGCCGGTTTATTAAAGGGGATAACAAATTTTGACTAAAATGTTTGATATTATCTTTTGTTTTAATTACAGGACCTTTTATGCATTTTTCTGCTAAACAATACTCAAGTTCTGCTTTTTCTAATAACTTCTTGATTGCTTCTCTGTCAAAAGTTTCAAGCTTGAATACCTTCAGTAAATCATCTTCTATGATTGCAAATTTTATTCTTTCACGAGATGTTAGCTCTTCTTTATAATCATTTTTTGTTTCTTCATTTATCAAGAATCCCTTTTTTTCTGACTCTAATTGTTCTAATGCTTCTAGAATTTCTTGGTTATTTTTCAAACATAACTCTATTAACTCTATACTTGAAGATTCCTTTTCATTACTATTTTTCTCAACATCCAAATCCTTATTCTGCTTCTCTATTATTTCCTTTAATCTTGCAGGTTGTGTTAAATATTTTCCAATTTCTTTTCGATCAGAAATAATCATTTTTATTAGACGTTTTTCATCTTCTTTATTGAATAGTATGAATATGCCCGTATTATCTTCTATATTCTTTATACCCTTCTCCTGCTTTTCAAATAACCCTTGAATTCTACATCTTGTTATTTCTAAATACATCTTCTCTACAAAGTCATTCACTTTATCCGAAGTCTTTGTTTCATTTAATTCACTAAGATCTTCTGCTAAAGATTGCTTTACTTTGTTATCTGACTTATTCAGTAGAGTTTGAATAGTCCTTATTCTCGATTCTATTAGCCTTTTCTCAATTTCTTGATCATCATATTCAAATTTAAAAAGGTCTTCCAATTTCCTTTTTAAGGCATCATCTTTCAGGCCACTATTCTTTCTATTTTCGTATATCTCTTTTAATTCTTCACATATCTTTTTTTCTCCCATTCCTTTTAACCCTTTTATCGTCTCTTCAGCTTTACGTAAAGCTTCTGCTGTTTCTTTAGGATATACACCCTTATAAATACCAATTATTGTCCTTTCAGCTATTTTCCCTTCTTTTATAAGCTGTTTCCATTTTGCTTTAAACATAGGAAGCGCATCATCACTTGTACCACTTGTTATATCGCCTATTTTCGCAAGCGGTTCTAGTCGATCATCTTCATCAGCTAAATCAAGTGCCTCTTTCCCTTTCAGTTCTTTTAGGTCTTTTATTATAATTTCTTTTTCACTTGGTAATTCTTTACCTTGGCTCTCCAACTCTTGTTTCACTAATATATCTCTTAGCGCGCCTTCTAATGAAAAATCTTCTTTTCTTTTTTGTGCAATTTTGATTGCTTGTATAAAGGCAACTCTGTGAGCATCCTGTATTAAGTGACTTATCAGTTTAGAATCTACACTATCCACCACTTTCAGTCTGAATTCGTTCAACAGTTCCTTCAGCTTATCATATGTAATATCTTTCTTTTCTAGCTTCATCAGCTCTTCCATAGTCTTCGCAAATTCTTGAATAGAAGTTGCAAGCACATTCTTGATCTCATTACGCAAAGGCCTAAGGCCGTTTTTTAAATTGATATTAGCTGATAATTTTAGTACAGCATTGTGTTCTGGATCTTCGTATAAATCTCTAAGTAGTTGTTTAAATTGCGGTGGAAACTTAGCTTCCATATCCCACATAATGTCTGACTTACCAGCATCTATTTCACGAAAAGATACCTCAATATTTTGGTGTTTTTTCTGATATGACCCACTACTCACTTTCAGAACAGCAACCAAAGAATGAGATAATTTTCTATTTAAAAGATAAAAAGTAGCTAAGGCAGGTGTTGCAGGAATAAGCAAGAGTAGAAGTATAGGTATACTAACAAGAACCGCGATTGGAGCAAGAACACCATATGCCAATCTTTTTGCTGTACTTTCACTTACTTCACTTTTTTTTGTTTTTTTCTCCTCTGAACTGATTTGTGTCTTATCATTTGTTTTTAATTTATTATATACGGCTAATCCTAACGCAGTGAAAACTATATAAGGAAACATTAAAACCGATAGTGCTAAATTTAATACTTTCTTCTCCGGGCAAGCTCGATTTACCTCTTTAAATATTCTACTTGATATATTGTACCAAGAAGTAAAGAAATCAGAGTCGTAATCTTTATAATGAAATATACTTAGTGGAATATTAAAGCCGGCAGCCTTCTCCCTTCCCTCTAAACTGGAAACAAGTTTTTGTTCTTCTGAAGTAACAACGGACTCTACTTTACCTAAACCATTGCTACCATCTCCTTTCCCTATATTAGAAATAGGCTCTTGTTCTTCTAACGCATCAAATGAAGTAACAATAGATCCTTTACTATTATTATTTAACTCAGCTCCAAGATTTGTAACAATGCCAATCATATCTTATCTTACCAAAGTACCTTAAGTGTAGCACAAACACTGACGATTTTCAACTACTGACAATCTAACTTAATACCAACACTTAAATCCTGATATTCCTTAGAATAAAAGTTAGTTCCAATTTCTGTATTAATGTCCAAAGATAAGGCAAGGGTCTGCTCTTTTATATATTCAATCCACGTGTTTATTGCTTCCTTAATTTTCTCATCTTCTGTTTTGATTATTACTCTGATTCTATCGGACATATGAAAATCAGCTTGTTTTCTGGTTTCCTGAATGAGCCTCACGACATCTCTTGCAAGTCCCTCTAGAATTAATTCATCATTTAAAGTGGTGTTCAGAATCACAATCCCTTTGTTGTTATCAAACACGGACGAAAATTCACTGTTTGCTTTTAATAATAGTTCATATTCGCCTTTTTCTATGATGTAGTTTTCTGACTCATTACCCAAAAGAACTTGCTCATTTTCAACTTGCTTCCATTTCCCCTCTTTGACGTACTGTACTAATTTCTTGATCTTCTCCGGAATTCTTTTTCCAAGCATAGGGAAATTTAGTTTTAACTCTAGTGATGCAATATCTTCAAGTCTGTTTACTAACTCCAGTTTTTTTACATTTACCTCATCTTTTATCATCTCTTGGTACTCATTTGAGTTTTCAGCACACTGGATCCCAGTGTCACGCACTGGGATGACAGAAAACGGCTCACCTTCAAGAAAACTACAGGAAGACTGATGATAAATCGTCATACTACTAAGTGGTTGTCTGATACGTATGTTAAAAGTGTTTCTAATAGAGAGCGCAGAGTTGCATATTTCTCTTACCAAATCCATTTTAGCAATGAGCTCATTATCAAACTTCTCTAATTGTGGAAAATCAGCCAAATGAACAGATGTTTCTTTATACTTAAGCCCTTGCCATATAGTCTCTGTTATAAGTGGCAATAAAGGAGCTGCAGCTCTTAGTATGTAATAAAAAACCGTATATAGAACATTATAAGCATCAGTTTTATCCTGATCCAAATCACTTTTCCAAAAACGCTCGCGACTGCGACGAATATACCAATTATTCAGCACTTCAAAAAAGTTCATCAAAATTTTGCAAGCCTCTTGGGAGTTATAGCTGTTCATAGAAGTTTGGATACTTTCTACAGCTTCAAAACATTTGGAAATCATGTAGCGATCAATAGTACTTTGATAATCCTTACAAACTTCAGCTTTAATTCCATCTGCATTTGCATACATAGTAAAAAAGTGATAACTGTTCCAAATAGGTTTTATTACGTTTTTCAGAACATCTCGTATTGAGTTTCCTTCTTTATCGAGTAGCAAATTACCACCACAAACAATGGAACCAGACAGCATAAGAAAACGCAGTGCATCAGAACCGTATCTATCAAAAACCTCCATTGGATCTGCATAGTTATTCAAACGTTTGGACAATTTTTGCCCTTTTACATCCAAAACAACACCATGGCATATGCAATTCTTAAACGGTTCACTGTCAAACAAAGCAGTAGACAATACAAAAAGTGTATAGAACCAACCTCTGGTTTGTGCTATGTACTCGGTAATAAAATCCGCAGGAAAGTTATTCTCAAACCGTTCCTTATTTTCAAATGGATAGTGGACTTGCGCAAATGGCATCGAGCCAGATTCAAACCAACAGTCAAATACGTCAGGCACACGACGCATAATCGATTTTCCTGTTGGATCATCAGGATTTGGTCTTGTTAAAGTATCGATAAATGGTCTGTGCAAGTCATCTATTTTAACATTAAAATCTCGCTCTAGTTCTTTTATTGAACCGTATACATCTACTCTTGGATATCTTGCATCATCTGATTTCCATACGGGAATTGGAGTACCCCAAAATCGATTGCGTGAAATTGACCAATCGTGTGCCCCTTTAAGCCATTTTCCAAATTGACCATCTCTAATGTGGTTTGGTATCCAATTAACTCTCTTATTTAGCTCTACCATTCTGCTTTTGAATTTTGTAACGGCAACATACCAAGAAGGCATAGTGCGATAGATCAAAGGAGTGTCAGTTCTCCAGCAGTGTGGATAATTGTGAATATATTGTTCAGTTTTGAACCAACTCCCCTGCCCTTTTAATTTTTTTATTACTGTATCATTGGTATCAAAAACATGAACCCCTGCCAAATCTGAAACTTCAGCAGTAAATTTTCCACTGTTATCAATTGGACAAATAACTGGAATATCATGGCTTTGGCAAAGGTAAAAATCTTCCTCACCAAATCCAGGAGCAGTATGCACAACGCCAGTACCATCTTCTCCTGTAACATAATCAGCGATGAAAACGCGGAATGCATTTTTCGTATCTTTAAAGTAATCAAATAGTGGTTTATAAGAAAGACCTACAAGATCATTCGCTTTAAGTTTTATATTGCAGTTTTCATATGGAATATTGTTTTGTTCAGAGTGGCTGATAAATTTCTCTAGGTAGCTTTCAGCGAAGATGTGGATTTCACCATTGACTAATACTGCACAATACTCAATATCTTTCCCTATCGCCAAAGCCAAGTTGCTCGGCAACGTCCAAGGAGTTGTAGTCCAAGCAAGTAATTTACATACATTTTTAAACTGCTGTGGGTTTTCTAAAAGCTCAAATGCAACAGTTACAGCTTTGCTAGTCTTTTCTCTATATGCGTTATCAAGCCTTGTTTCAAAATTGGATAATGGAGTTTCGCACGCCCAGCTATATGGAACAACGCGCACTGATTCATACACCAGACCCTTATCATAAAGCTGTTCAAATGCCCACATGACCGACTCCATAAATGATTTATCCATGGTCTTATAGTCGTTGTGAAAATCTACCCATCTTGCTTGTCTATTGACATATTTTTCCCACTCTGATGAAAATTTCATCACAGAAGTACGGCAATGGTTATTGAATTTTTCAATGCCGAATTTTTCTATCTCAGTTCTACCAGATATTCCAAGTTCCTTTTCAGCACCCATCTCAGCCGGCAATCCATGGCAATCCCAGCCAAATCTACGTTCGACCCTTTTTTGCAGCATAGTTTGATATCTTGCAAATGCGTCTTTGATGAAACCAGTGAGTAAATGCCCATAATGCGGAAGGCCATTTGCAAATGGAGGGCCATCATAAAAGACAAAACAATTATCCTTAGAACGTTTCTCAACTGACCGCTCAAAAACTTTGTTTTCCTGACAAAATTTTATGATTTCTTTTTCTAACGACGAAAAATCAGGACTACTTACTGTATCAGGATAATGCTTTGACTTCATGTTCATTTTGACCGGATAAAGCCAAAGAATATAGGGCTTTCTAGAAAATTACAAATGCAAAAAGAAACAAACTTATTCCTGCACCCCACACCCTATAGCTAACACAATCCCACGTCATACCGCGATTCATTCGCGGTATCTCAGCTTAACCGTCATATCGTCACGGTATCTCTAGATCCCGCTAACAAGTAGCGGGATGACGGTTGTCGGTAAGCCTAAATTACTTTAGCTATAGTTGATAAACTTGAAATAAACTACGTGAAGTACTTCTATCTTGTTCTATAGGGGTACTTTCTCTCAATCAAAATAATTCTCTGACAGATGTCCAACAGAGCTATCCTGCACCACACCCCAACAAACTATTCTGCCGAGCTTCCAATACCTTCACATTTACTATTTTATCTCTATACTTCCCTTCAGGATCATCAATGCATACTGATTGCATATATGGGCTTTTACCAATAATTTGGTTTTGGTGTTTGCCTTTTTTATCACTGAACAGAACAGGTATAGTTTTGCCTACCATACTCTGGTTAAACTCAAGTTGTTGCTTACTAATTAATTTCTGTAAACGAAGAAGGCGTTCTGTTTTAACCTCTTCTGGCACTTGATCTTTTCTTTCTGCTCCTGGTGTGCCTGGTCTTGGGCTGTATTTAAAACTATAAGCCTGAGCATATCTAACTTTTTCTACTAATTTCATAGTTCCTTCAAAATCTTTTTCGGTTTCTCCAGGAAAACCAACGATAAAATCAGAAGAAAATTCGATTTCAGGTTTCAATTTGCGAAATCTGTCTATTATTTCCAAATACTCCTCTGCAGTGTGTTTCCTGTTCATCACGCGCAATATTTTATTCGAACCTGACTGCACAGGCAGGTGAACAAACGGCATGAGTTTTGGCTCTTCCGCATGTGCCAAGTAGAGAGATTCATGCATATCTCTTGGATGAGAAGTTGTATAACGAATCCTCTCTAGCTTTTCAATTTTAGCAATATGACTAATTAATTTTCCTAAATCCCACACTTCCCCTTCGCATTCCCCATGGTAAGCATTGACGTTTTGACCAAGCAAATTGATCTCATTTGCCCCATTTGCAACTAATTTCAATACTTCGCGAAATATTTCATTTACTGGTCGTGAGTACTCAGCTCCACGAGTGTAGGGCACTACACAAAATGTACAAAACTTATCACAACCTTCTTGTATGGAAAGAAACGCAGAAGATCCTTGGCTATTGCCGTAACATTCATCTGGCAATTTATCAAACTTTGCAACTTCCGGAAAATCAGTATTTATTACATGACCTTTACTTCTGCTTGCTTTGACTATCAGTTCTGGTAAAGCGGCAATGCTTTGCGGACCAACAACAATATCCACAAATGGGGCTCTTCTGAACACTTCTTCTCCCTCTGCTTGCGCTACACATCCAGCCACCACTATAGTCATTTCTTTTCTTGATGAATGAATCCTTCCAAGCTCTGAGTAAAGCTTTTCTGCTGCCTTCTCTCTAATATGGCAAGTATTCAATATCACCAAATCAGCTTGTTCTGCATCACTAACAACGTTGAACCCTAGAGGCTTAACTATATTCTCCATTAAAACGGAGTCATAAACGTTCATCTGACAGCCGTAAGTTTTGATGTATAGGCCTTTCATATTTGGTATATCTTTTTCAAAACCCTACATACAATCACATTAAATATCTAACAGAATAAACACGCACACCCCAGCGCGTGACGCTAGTAAACTTGCTAGCACAATAGATTTTTATAAAATTGGATCCCAATGTCAAGCACACAGCTATTGCAACTCGACTTCACCAGTATCCCTGTAAAAATCATTGGAAAACATACTGTAATTGCTGTTGAATGATGGAGAGACATACTCCATTATTTTAGCACGAAGTAACGAATTCAGTAGAATAAATTCTTCAAAAATAATTTAAACTTTTACAGTAGGAGTAGTCTCATGAAATATTGACCTTACCCAGAAAAAGTGGAGAGAAAGTTTGGAATGTTTTTTACAAAGAGAATGATGAATCAAAATGCTCAGGAATGCAATAGTTAATAGTGGAGTGTCTACGTTGTTTGTTATAAAAAATTTCTATATATTCAAATATAGCAGTTTTGATATGCTGTTTAGAGTGCCGAGAGGTGTCTATTGGTAACTCCCTTTTTAGAGAACTAAAGAAGCTTTCCACAACAGAATTGTCGTAACAACAACCTTTATGACTCATGCTAGGTACTATGTTTTTTATGGATAAGAGATATTGATAACCTTGCGAAGTATATTGTGAACCTTGATCACTATGTAATAGTAGATTTTTGGCAGGTTTACGCTTGTTAACGGCCATTAATAAAGAGTCCATAACCAATTGTTTATTTATTGAACTGCTCATTGACCAGCCAACTACCATGCGTGAATATAGATCGATTATTGTTGCCAAATATAGCCATCCTTCTTTGGTTTTTATATAAGTAATCCCATACTTTATTTGGTTGATCGACAATAAAGTTTTGGTCTAATATTACGACTCTACTGTCCGTTTGTTGTTTCTTAATTTTAAATTTTCTTCTCAATATAGCCTGAATACCATTTTTCTGCATAATACTTTGCACTGTTTTCAAGTTGCAACTTTTACCCGAAGCCTTTAATTCAGCATGAATTTTAGGAGCTCCATATCTACATTTAGAAGCTTGATATATTTTTTGAATATCTGCTAATAACTCCTTATTTGCTGATTCTCTACTGCTTATTTTCCTTGTAGTCCACTTATAGTACTTACTATTACCCACAAGTATAAAATTCATGAGCGAGTCTCCATCCTTCTGCTAAATCAAAGAGACGTTTCCATCCCTTCCACAAAGCTATAGCTAAGTCATTTTTGCGAGCTAAAAACCCTCCTAATTTGGCTATCCACCTCACGATTTCTCTTATAGGTGGTGGGATTTCAGGATAGTCTTTTGTCTTAAGCATTTTGGTATACAAAACCTTCCATTCGTCATCAGTCAGTATGACAGTGCAAGAAAGATTTGGATTTGTTCTAGCTACTAGTGTGATAAAAAATATTCTCCATGCAATTATACTCATAATTGTAAGAAAGCGGATTAATCTATCTGCTGTTTGGAGCCTACATTCTTCAACTTTAAGACCGGATTTTAAAATTTTATGAAAAACCTCTATTCTCCATCTTAAGCAATACCATTGTATTTTTTCTACTGCTTCTTCAAAATTATTAATATTTATATTTGTCAACAAAATCCAGTTCATAGGTTCTTCGCCAAATGGGGGGTGTTTTTCTATAGCATAGACAGCATTTAAACTTAAATTAGGAAGTTTTTGGGTTTTACGTCTAGCATTATTTTTTGATGCATTCATCACAAAGTTACTAAACTTTACTTCTAAAACTGTTGTTCTTTGAGGTTTATCATTGCGAGCAGACTTGAATTTCTCCTTGACAAGACATGCGATTCATTAAATCCCACAACCTTTCACCACCTTTTTCAGAATAAGTCGACTTCTTATTTACTGTTCTGTTTTGATTTCCTCTTACTACAAAAAGAGATTGATTAGTGGAAGCGACTTCAAATAAATCATAAATATCTGCTTCTCTATCGCAAACGGTAACTACCTTAACGTTCTTTAATCCAGGATGGTGAGTAGAATCTTTAAGTGATGCTATCCACCGTATGCTTTCTTTCTCTTCTATCGGAATAGCAGTATTATGGCTTCTTCTTTTCAACTCTTTTAGGTCTTCAGCCAAAGGAGGTCTAGTACTAATTTTTTGATCTAATAATCCTATAGGTAGCCCTTCTGTTGTAACTGCAAACGTTGTATGCATCATGGGTTTTAAAGTTAGTTGTTTTAGATGTTAATCTTGCTGCTATAATCCCTAATCCTTCGGTCTTTTTATGATTTTTATATGAAATATAACTCGTGTCTTGGATAGCTAAGATAGTTTTTAGCTCTTTCAACAGTTTTAATTATATGACTGTCTAATATCTTTCTTTCAGAAATGGCATCGTTTTGGAAAAATCTATAAGCTGCTTTACTTTGATGCCAATCTTCACAAGCTTGATTTATTGAACGCTCAGGCGATTCAGCAAAACTATTAACTATTTTTAAAAGCCTCTTACTTAATCTTATATCACCAAAATTAACAATTCCAAATTCACTTTCTGCCCATTCGCCAGTTGAGGTATTTATATTTCTTTTCATCATATATTCCATTTTTAGACCATAGATCTATTTATAATAGAAAGTTGAATTAGTAAAATAGCAGCTTTTTCTCCATTTTTAGATTTATGGGTAATAGTAAGTTGTTAGCGGGATCTAGAGATACCGCGGCGGTATGACGTAGGACTGCTGTTATCCCGCTACTATAGTATTTTCTAAAATGAATGATAAATTTCCATTATGGTATTACCAACCAAAAGTTGTAAGTCTGTACATTTATACATTAGAGGTCTGAGGCGGCTTTTGATGGTATGCCAACAGTGTTCTATGGGATTCAAATCTGGTGAATATGTTGGAAGATACAGCACATGACAGCCAAAAGACTCTATTAATGATTTTGTTTTAGTGGTCTTATGAAATGTAGCATTATCCATAACTATGGTTGTGCCAAGTGGCAATTTAGGTAATAACATCTTCTCCAACCATATATTGAATACCTCTTTGTCACACCCACCTTTGAAAGTCATTGGTGCAATAAATCTCATTCCAATCCACCCGGCTACTATACTGATTCTCTCTCGAGTTCTCCCTGGAATATCTGCATAAATTTTCTTTCCTCTTGGAGCACGTCCATATTCTCGGTATAATTTATTATCAACTCCTGCTTCATCTATATATAAGATGCTGGAATGGTCTATTTTTGAGATTTTATCAATAAACTGCTGCCTATCTTCTTGATTGCGCTCTTGATATAGTGTGACTTTTTTTTAAAGTAATTTTTAGCTGTTTTAGTCTATACCAAATTGAATTTATTCCAAATCCAAGATTTTGTTTCATCTCTGCCAGAGTATGATCTGGATTCTTTGTAACATATTCTTCGAGTATTTTTGGGTCTATTTTTCGAATAAAGCTGCCGTTTTTAGATGGCTTGAGGCTTTCACCAGCAGCTTTCTTTTTTAACCAGCGGTACAAAGTTGCTATTCCTATCTCCAGAAGCTCTGCCACCTCAACCTTCTTCTTCCCTTTTCCTATCATCGATATTGCCTTTTCTCTTAAATCCACACTATACGCCATTATAACCCAAATACCTTATTATACCTTTATCATTTACTTTGGGAAATACTATAGCTAACACGGGATTTCTTTTGCCTTTTTTTCTGCTTAGTAAATTTCTTAAACATTTAAACTAAGGTGAGTTGCATTTAAAAGCAGCTAAATTGCAGTGTTTAAGACTTAAAAAACGCCAATACTGAAAATAGACAATGACTAGGGTGTCATTCCAGTCTGGAATCTAGAAAAAAAGAAGCTGGATCCCAGTGTCTGGGCACTGGGATGACAAAAAAGGGGCTACTCGGATGACACCTTGACGATTTGAAGAATCGTCATACCGCTACTTGTTAACGGCTGAGATACCGTGACGGTATGACGGTTTGCGGTGACATGACGATAACCTTGTCATTCCAGCGCGTGACGCTGGAATCCAGACTTTAACTGATATGATTACAGAAAGAGAATTTATTAGGTAGTTATAGACACTGAAAGTGGTGAAACTTACCACTTTCAAGTAAAGAAAACTACGTTTACGCCTCCTATAATTTCTATGGATTATTCGCTACTGCACCGTCTTTACAAATCACACCTCCTGGTGTTATTTTTGAAACGACTACAGGAGCGCCAAAAAACACAGCAGTAAATGCACCGAGTGCAAAAAGCGCTGGCCACGGCATCCTGCCGAATATTGCAAGCAACGCTGCACCAATTATCACTATTGTGATCATTGGTCCACCTATGCCATGAGTATAGCCTATTATCTTGCATATCACTGATGATGTTGTATCACTTGTATCAACAAATTTATTGCCCGTAGCCGGCGGATTCGCAGCATTTGCATCAAACGCAAAGGAGAGAATTAAAGCTACAAGTAGAAGAAAATTTTTCATTACGCCTCCGATAATTTCTGTTTCATATTTGATTATCTATCACTTTGATTAAATTTAAGTAAACGGTGAGGATTTTTTGCTTAAAAGTATCCTTTATTTCATTTAGAATACTTTTCTTGGTTCGTTTATATTACAGTGCTACAGAAATTTTACAGCATCGTTTATTGCCTTTATCGTGCTTTGATTGACACAATTCATAACGATGGGGTGGAGCACGCAGGGTATTTATCATTTTTAATTCTGTTATCAATATTCCCTTTTCTTATCGTTTTAATGGCTGTGGCGTCAACATTTGCAAATTTCTTAGACCAGTACAACATTGGCTGGGCATTTATTGTTGATAACATGCCACAGGATATCTTAGCATCTTTGATGCCGCGCATTAGGGAGATAATATCAGGCCCGCCACAAAGCTTACTAACTTTGGCAATTGTAGGTGCTGTTTGGACCGCCTCGTCAACAATTGAAGGGCTAAGAACAGTATTGAACAAAGCTTATAAAATTCCGGTTTCGCCGCCTTATATATGGAGAAGGGTACTCAGTATATTACAAATTTTAGTGATCACGCTTATTATAACTCTAACTATAGCGTTCTCTACATTAGTGCCAATGCTAATTGATTTTTCCTATCAGGGGCTAAGTTATACTAAATACCTGCTCATTGAATTTGTACTTTTCACAGTAGTCTCTTGGCTATATTTTATGTTGCCAAACATAAAACAAAACTTATCAGACGTATTTCCCGGATCTTGTGTGGCTGTTATTCTTTGGACAATTTCCGCTTCAGCTTTCAAGCAATACTTAAAAGCTTCCTTTGATCAACTGAATTTGATATATGGAAGTTTAGGTGGTATGGTAGTGTCATTACTATTTTTTTATATGGAGCAAAATTTAATTTTCAGCTAAAATATTTCAATGAATCTCGCTAAGGAAAAAGAAATGGGTAAGTTAGAAGGTAAAGTAGCTTTAATCACCGGAGCTTCAGGTGGAATAGGTTCTGCTGTTGCAAAAAGGTTTGTAAGAGAAGGTGCATGTGTGATTCTTATTTCAAGATCTCTTGATAATCTCAAGCCACTATATAATGAAATTGAAGAGCTTGAAGAATTTAAAGAAGGCTCTGTGAAACTAATTCAGCTTGATCTTTTAGACTTTGAGAATGTAAAGATACTGACAAACATGATAGAAAGCCTGAAATTATCAGAATCTGGAGCGCTTGATATATTAGTTGCGTGTACTGGAATTTCAGGCAAACTGAACCCTATTCACGACTGTGAGATTGAAGAGCTACAGAACGTAATGAATACAAATTTTACTGCCAATTGGTACTTACTAAAAAACTTAGATCCAATGCTAAAAAAGTCTAATGCTGGAAGAGCGATATTCATGACCTCAGAGGTGACACTTTCTCCTTCTTCTTATCCATATTGGATGCCGTATGCTGCGAGTAAAGTTGCACTAGAAATAATGGTGCAGATATATGCATCTGAGACAAAACATACAAAATTATGTGTAAATGCTGTATACACGGAAGAACCTGTGGGTAGTGAGCAGGCATTTCTTGGAAAAGATACATCTGAATTGGTGTCACCTGATAAACTAACAGATAAATTTGTGGAATTAGCTTCTGAAGACTGCAGCGTATCAGGAAAAATCTTACCACTCAGTAAATCTTTTGAATAAATTACCATAGTATCTGCAAAGATACCGTTAAGCCCACAACTGTATGAACATTGTGATTTGAGAGCAATTTCCACAAGGTAGGATGTCATCCCAGTGCCTTTATGGTGTCATTCCAGTGCTTGACACTGGAATCTAGTCTTTATTATGCAGCCACTTATTTAAAGTTAAGTTTTCTGGATCCCAGTGGGCTTTGTTGCATAGCAACCGAAAAAATCTGGTAGCTACTGACAAAATTCATTATAAATAACCATTTAACTGTTGAAGAAAAAATATGCCACAGAAAATGAAAGTCAGTAACCAAAACGAATATAACAAATTCCTTGAAAAAAGGGGAAATATTTTTCATTACATCGATGAAGCTATCGAAAATTGGTATGAAAATAGTCCAAAAATGCAGGGCGGCAACTATATTTACAGTGATAAAGTCGTAATTTTGGTGCATATAATTGTCAATCTTTTTAGAATTGGTTTAAGACAAACGGTGGGGTTTATAAAAGGATATCTGCAACAAATAGGAAAAAATTTGGCAGTTATCAGCTATTCACAAGCATCAAGAAGGTTTAAAAAACTTAATATTAAGATAAATGATTGCAGGGTTGATAAAAGCAACATGGAAAATATTGAAATTATCATAGATAGCACAAGTATCAGCATTTACAGTAACACTCCTGGCCACAGTAAGGAAAACAGTGCAGATAGAAAGTACCGAAGCTACGAGCAAGTAAGAAAGTTACATGTTATGTTAAGTGTGAATAGTAAAAAAGCTATAGCTGCAAGATACAGTAATGGCGTCTACTCTGACCACTATGGAGCTTGCGATTTGCTTGAAGAAGTTAATTTTCAGCACAAAATAAAAGCATTATATGCAGATAGGGCATACGATAGGCACAAACTTTATAAATTGTGTAAGAAATACGATATAAAGACAAAAGTTCTACCAAAAAAGGATGCAGCAGAACATTCAAAAATAGATTATATGTCTGACAGAAATGCTGCTATTAGGTTAATAAAATTATATGGACAAGATGGTGTAAAAGAGTGGAAAAAGGAAGCGATTTATGGAAAGAGATCTTACATAGAAGGATTTTTCTCAAGGTTGAAGCAAGTATTTGGATTTAGCTTTAGGAATAAATCTGAAGTAAATCGTGAAAAAGAATTACTAATTAAGTGCTATTTGCTCAACAAATTCACTGATATTGGTATGGCTAAATTTGAAATCATTACATAAATTTGTCGTAAACCATCACTGCTTAAGGTGCTATGCAACAAAGCCATTCCAGTGTCAAGCACTGGAATGACACCTCTGAGCACTGCCGTCATAAAGGAACCAGTGTCAGCTACTTTCATGACATCAATAATTGATCTCGACTTACCGTCCAACTAGAAAGTTGCACATAGAATGACAGAAGAGACTCGCGTTAGATATTATTTATTTACTTTCGATCTTTTCTATCAATTTTTTAACTAAGCCTCTTAGCTTTTTACTGGATTCATCGAGCTCTTGAATCTGCGAGCTGCGCTCTTTCATTAGTTCCTTATAGTTACCTCTTATGTAGTCAATCATTTCCTTCATCTGAGCAATCATCTTGTTAACATCCATACTGCCCAAATCAGGTATCATGCCAGGCATAGCCCCTTCTAACATACCGCCAGCCATAAGCTGCTGAGACATTTGCATAAATGGTTTTAAAGTCTGATTAAGCAATTCAGGATCCTTGGCTAATTTTTCTATTTGCTCTTTGCAAGTATCCATATACTGCTTCATAAATTCATCTTCTTGTCCTTTGTCTATCATAATATGCCTACCTTAAAATACGTATTCTCTATTATATATCGTTTTTAAATTAAAAACAATACAAAATACCTATCACAATTGCATTAATACTTTTTAAACAATAAAAAATGCTCCTTTGCTTATAAAGGGTCACATACTTTCTTTAACCACTCCTTATCTTTAACGCTATTTTCTAAGTTTTCATAGACAAATTGATGGTAGCCATTTATCCATTCAATTTCATCTTTAGTAAGCATTTGCACATCTATTAGCCTTCTATCATATGGAATAGAGGTCAGTTGTTTAAAGTTTAAGAAACCTTTTTCATGTTTATCAACATACATCAGATTTTCAATTCTTATTCCATACTCTCCCGGAATGTAATAGCCAGGTTCGTTGGATAGTATCATGCCTGGTACTAATTTTACTTTATTACTTTTTGATATTGCTTGTGGTCCTTCGTGCACTGATAAATAGCTTCCTACTCCATGCCCTGTACCATGCATATAGTCCATTCCAAATTTCCATAAATGCGTACGTGCCAATATATCCAATTCTCCACCAGTAGCGCCAGAAGGAAAGATGACACTTGCTACAGCAATGTGAGCTTTCAACACTATTGTATAGTGGGTTATTTGCTCATTGGTCGGATTACCAACTACTATAGTTCTTGTCACATCGGTTGTGCCATTAAGGTATTGGCCACCAGAGTCAATCAAATATAGTCCATCTTTCTGAATTACTTTATTTGTTTTACTGCTTGCACGGTAATGAATTATTGCACCATTTTCATTAAATGCGGAAATTGTTGGAAAGCTCAATTGTTTAAACAAATTCTGCTCTTTTCTGTATTCTAAAATCTTTTCTTCAGCTACAAGTTCTGTACCAACATTATTTTCAAGCCAATATAGAAAATTTGTAACTGCCACTCCATCTCTGATGTGCGCATTTATAGCCCCAGCTATTTCAGTTTGGTTTTTTACTGCTTTATAAATTAGACAAGGATCCTCTCTTTCAATTACCTGCTTATTTTTTATTATAGCCATGATACTCATTGGAGTTGTGCTTGGATCTATGACTATTGAATTTAGCTTACACAGCGAACTTTCTAGCTCACTAATATCAAAAATATTTACATGGTTATCTAAATTTGCTTCTATAGTTGAATGTTCTTTATCTTGAATAAACAAATCAACATTACCGCTTTTATACAATATAGCACGGCCCAATATACATGGAGTATATTTAGCATTTTCGTTTCTTAAATTTAATAACCATGAAATTGAATTTGGATTAGTTAAAAGCACTGCTTCAGCTTCTTTATCTATGCTTTTAGCGACTTTTTCACATTTATTCTTGCTACTTTCACCAGCATATTTAATAGAATGTAAAACCACTGCTTGTTTTCGATAGTCACTTTTTTTTCCAGCTAAACAGGGTATTAATTTACAGATATTCTCATACTTTCTTATATCTTCTATGGTAAAATATTGCAAATAATAACCTAGTGAGGCAGTCGATGTTAAACTTGCTTTTATCCATTCGCATGGATCCTCTTCTTGTATATTATATACTTGAAAATTGCCCCGATCGAGCTGATTGTGAGCTTGTGTGATATAGCGTCCATCTGTAAAAAATGGACACTTGTTGTTTTTTGTGACAATAAGCAGCCCATTTGTTCCTGTGAAGCCACATAACTTAGTTAGTTCCTCTGAATACTCATTTAAATATTCATCTTTAGTATGCAATATAAATGCGTCAACGTTTATTTCGTGCATAAAAGAACGAAATTCTTCGATTTTTGAGTTCGGTAGAAGCTGTAGCTTTACTCCTCTCGTTTGAGTTTTATTACTACAACTCCCCCTAAAGAACCGTGCTTGCAGATTTCCCGCACACGGCTCATCAATATTAGTTTTCACAGTCGTCCCTCTTATGCATATATTGAAACTTTCCGTCCTTCGTTTCTCTCTTATCGCTTGTTGCCACTCCCTCTTGCCAAACTTTACTACTCTGGTCTTGTTTTCAGATACTTCCAACCCAAATTTATTTAGCCTTTGTTTCAGTAATTCCAGAAATTCTTCCGCGTCTACCTTACTTTCGCAACAAACCACAAAATCGTCGCAAAACCTTATTAGTTGTATATATCCTCTGGATCTTGGTTTAAATTTCTTTTCTATCCATAAATCCAACACATAATGTAAGTATATATTTGCTAATACAGGACTTACTATACCACCTTGGGGTGTACCTTGTTTTGTTGCTTCATAATTTCCAGCTTCGACTATCCCTGCCTTGAGAAACCGCTTTACTAACCACAGCAAATTTGGGTCAGTTATTCGTTCCCTTAGACATCTCATTAGCCATTTATGCTGTATATTATCGTAGAACTTCTTGATATCCACTTCTACAATGTAGTTTATTGGCTTGTACATAACTGCTTTATCTAGTGCATTTACCGCTTGATGACAGTTTCTTCCAGGTCGAAATCCATATGAGCTGTCCAGAAAGTTTGCCTCGTAAATATTTTCTAATATCTTCTTCAGCATAATCTGTACTAATTTATCCTCGGTCGATGGTATTCCGAGTCCGCGTTTCTCTTTACTTCCAGCTTTCGGTATATATACCCTCTTTACTGGTTGTGGTTGATATTGCTTCCTCTTCATACTTTCTACTAGCACTTCGAGTTTCTCATTCAGATTTTCTCCGTATGATTCCACTGTTATCTGGTCTACTCCACAAGCCTTGTTACGCTTCAGTTCTTTATAACATCTCGCAAGATTCTCTGTATTTATCAGATGGACTAACGATGTGAATTTTAGTCGCTTATCTTGCTTTGCTCTTACTGCTATCTGGTTTAGTTTATTTTGCATGTTATTCCAACCTCCGTTGTATTGGCCTAGCAATCCCTATTCCAGTTACTATATTGCTGATCGCTTCCCCTTGTACGTGGCTTTCCCACATTCTGAGTACTATCAATCAGTCCGACTTCCCCTGCATCTTCCGCTAGTTCTTGCCTTTGTTGACTTGTTCCAGCGTACCTTTGTAGGAATGCATAGGATCTCCCAAGTTCACTTGAAGTCCATTTCAATACATGGCACGGTCTCAGATCCCGATAGAGTGAGTGATAACTTGCCTTTACGTTATCCTTCATGCTGTCTTCCATGGCCATGAAAATGTCGACCTCTATGTCTTCAGGTATTTCGGAACTCAATCCCTTCACTTTCGTTGTACCCTGCATTGTCCATCCCACTAGCTCTATTACACTCGTTACCTCATGCAACATAGTGGTCTGTTCCAAACTGTTGGCTAGACTTTGTTTGTGTTGGATTTTCACCAACTGTTCTCCAAGCACTTCTTGGCGCACCAAGCCATTCCTCTCTTTTACTCATTGATGCAACAAACTCATTAATCTTCTGAATATTTTTTACATCATCATCAACTAACATTACATTTTTTGGCAACTCACCATGTTTATCCTTGTACTCCACAATTGCCTTACAGATATGCAAATTCTTTCCAACTTTACTTTGTTGCTCTCTCACATCTGACCTTGGCAACTGGGTATCATAATCTGCTGGAAATCCGCCAAATACAGAAATACTGTCTGCTTGTTCTTTAGATAAGCCCAAATGATTTTCTACAACCCTTTTTACAGCATTTGGATATCCTGTATATGATGCAATATTCACTTCTATTCCGTTTGAAAGTGCAGACTGTAATGTAGATTTCAGCCCCTCTTCATTTTTTATTCCGTCTGTATTTTTTAGAAAATCTTTTATATTGTGATCAGTCACTGCATTTTCCACAGCAGAATTAAAATCACTTTTTTTAATTCCGGAGTGTCTACCAAAGAAAACACCATGCATGTGTCCATTAGTGATAGTGTTATCAAAATCAAATATTAATAGGGTATTATTTCCTTTAGCCATATCTTCACCTCTAATCCTTACAAATCATATGGGTAGAGACTAACATTAATAGATTAATTATTTATTATAACCTTTCTAATTAATAGTGTGATAAATAAAGTAAATATAACAAGAAGTAAAAATCAACGGCATAAAGAAAAGACTTAAAGAGAGGCCAAATCAAAGTGCAATGGTATTTCACTAATCCAGTTATTCTTCTCTTGATCTAACCTATCATCTAATATTGCCTGTCTTATTGATTCCATAAGCTTATTCATGAAGAAAACGTTATGAATGGTAACGAGCGTGTAAGCCAGGAGCTCTTTAGCTTTCAGTAAATGGTGTATATAAGCTCTTGAATGTTTTCTGCAGGTAAAACATAAACAGTCACTTTCAATTGGGTTATTGTCCAGCTCAAATTGTTGATTCCGCAAATTAATATGCTCTTTGCACTTTGAAGAAATAGAATCTCTATTTTTTACTTTAATAAGCGCACCACCATGCCTTGCCAAACGAGTTGGATGCACACAATCAAACGTGTCAATTCCAAGACTTACTCCATGAAAGATGTCCACAATTCCACCAATACCAAGCAAATGAGTAGGCCTGTCTTTTTTTAGGTGGTCCATAGTGAAAGAAACTACATCGTACATCTGCTCTTTACTTTGACCAAGTGATCCACCTATTGCTTGACCAAAAAATGGCAAATCGTTGATAAAATCACAACTTTCTCTACGTAAATCTTGATACACTCCGCCTTGACTAATTCCATACAGTGCCTGCTTGCCATTATTGTTTTTTTCAAATTCATTTAAAGAACGTTCAGCCCATCTGTGACTCATGAGCATTGATTTTGCTGTGTATTCTTTGCTGACGTGGAATGGAGTGCATTCATCTAAAACTAGGATTAAATCTGCACCTAATTTTTGTTGAATTTGTATAGACTTTTCAGGAATCAAGCAATAAGTTTTACCATTAATGTAAGAACGAAAAATTGCCCCATCCTCATTAATTTTGATCAGAGTTTTTTGTTTTTTTCTTATTCCTTTTATCTCTTCCGAAACTGATCCGTGCCCTAAGCTAAATATCTGATATCCACCTGAGTCAGTTAGCATTGGCCCATTCCATCCCATCATCTTGTGCAAACCACCAAGTTTTGCAACAGTATTCTCTCCTGGTTGAAGCATTAGGTGATAGGTGTTGGAAAGTATTATCTGAGTACCTGCTTCACTAATTCTTTCAATATCTGCAGCTTTAATTGCAGCTTTTGTTGCACAGAATATAAAAGCGGGGGTTTCTACGCTTCCATTTGGAGTTTTAATTGTTCCAACTCTTGCAGAACCTGATTGCTTGATTATCTTAAATGCAAATTCTTCTTTCATCTATTTGCCTGAAAGTTCTGTTATGATGTTTTCTACTTTCTCAGGAGTAAGATTTTCATAGAAGTCATTATTGATCTGCATAACAGGAGCATTAACGCATGCACCAAGACATTCAACCTCTTTTAAAGTGAACAAATTATCTTTAGTAGTCTCACCGATATTGATTCCAAGTTTCTCTTTAAAGGTATTTAAAACTTTTTCGCTACTGCATAACCAGCAAGGGGTTGTTCTACAAATTTGTATTAGATATTTACCTACTGGTTTTAAATTATACATGGTGTAGAAATTTGCCACTTCATATACATGAATATGTGGCATATGGAGCATATCAGCAACATAACGCATAGCAGATTCAGGAACCCATCCACATTGCTCTTGAACCAGATATAGTAAAGGCATAACAGCACTACCTTCTCTACCTTTGGGATACATCTCTATAAACTTTTCCGCTTTCTTAAGGTTTTCTGATGTAAAACTAAACTGCTTTTCTTTTTCTGTCATTCGTGAGACTCATGTAAATTTCAACAGATTATATCTGAAGGGCTAATAATTGCAATTGTTGGTTTTTTAAGAGATAGCGTTCTACAGTATCATGCTATCTATAGAGTGGTATTGCTTATCCACCCAGTTTGCGAATTCTTTACTGCTACTCATTTTTCATATTTCGCTCTGCGGATTATAAAGACGTTAATTTTTTAATTTTAGTTAAAATTTTCATTGACATTAACACACAGGGGTAATCATAATAGCATTTTATTAATATTTTAAATAAAATTATGTCTATATTAAGAAGATTACTCGGGATCAACTCAAATACACCGGAAGTTAAAGAAGCGATAGGTTTTAACCCAGCAAACGTAGGGTTAATTGAAGGAAATGGAATCGCTTATGGACTCAGCTATCAAGATAATGGTAATGGGAGCAGTAAAGTAAAATTACTTATTAGTCCATTATATCAATCAAAAACATACGAATGGGGTACAAATATCAGCGTAGCAAATGAATTCAAAGATCAATTATCTCTCACATTAATAGAAGATTCAGCTGAAATAGATAAAGTTGGAGTTATCTTTCCTGAAGAGGGAATTGGCGAAGAAGGAGAAAAATACGTTAAAGGTTTATCTTTTCACACTTACGGAATCAAGCAATCAATCAACGTACCTTCAGTTGAACATTTAGATAAAAGGAAATTACAAAAGAATATTAATAATGGTAGTCCTGCAAATGTGGGCAATAGTTACTCTCAACCAAGAGCAGTGAAAGTTGGTAATGGTGATGTAATTGTAATCGCTCATAACTTAAAGGATCAAACTTTAGTTTCTTGGTACTTAAAGTCAAGCGAGAGCGGGAAATTTAAAGTATTGGATGGAAAACAAGGTTTCACAGAAAGAAAGTTATTGAAGTTTAATAGCCCAGGACAATTGGCATTAGATGGAAATACGATACTTTATTCGCAAGTGAGAAAAGACATTGCTAGGCTCTGTGGACAAAAAATATGAAAAGAGAGAAAAAGATGGTAGTTTAGCTTAATAGGTAAAAAATGGAGAAACTACCATATGCAATATTACATCAAAGAGGAAAATTGGAAACAAATTTTAGAGTTCATAAAAAGCGTAAAAGGAATGCATAGCAAAGATGAAAAACGTTTAAGAATATTCATAGAGGCAGTGTGGTACATAGTCCGAAGTGGTTGCCAATGGAGACTTTTACCAAAAACTTATGGTAATTACAGGAGTATACATAAGCGATTTAAAAGATGGTGTGGAAGAGATGTCTGGGAAAAATTGCTTGAATATACTAAACAAGAGCCTGATTTAGAAGTTGCTATAATCGACGGTACGATCATCCGAGCCCATCCATGTTCATCTGGATATACAAAAAACTCCAAGGATCAAGAAGCTTTAGGGAGGAGCAAAGGTGGCTTTACAACTAAAATACATGCGCTTGTCGATGCACTTGGAAATCCACTTAAATTTACTCTGACCCCTGGTCAAAGAAATGAGATTACACAAGCAGCAACATTAACTGAAAGTGTCTATAATACCACTGTAGTGGCTGATAAAGGCTATGACAGCAATGCTTTTGTTACGAGTCTTGAAAGCAAGGGATGTACAGCAGTTATTCCTCCGAAGCGTAATCGAAAAGTGCAGAGGGGTTACGATAAACACATTTATAAAGAGCGTCATTTAATTGAGTGTTTTTCGGTAAAATTAAGAACTTTAGGCGTATTTTTTCCAGATTCGATAAAACGGCTGAGGTTTTTATGGGTTTTCTAAATTTTGTCGGGGCTCTTGTATGGCTTCTCTAAAATTTTGTCCACAGAGCCTAGGAATCAAGAAGTAAGAACAAATATTTTTAAGTTCGAGATGGCTAAAGTGGTTGAGGATCTAAAAAGTGGAAAGAAAGATGAATGTTTGCTTGGTAAGAAAAATTGTCAAATAAATACAGCGTCATCTATTACTTCTAATCCAGGCGAAATAAATTTTCTACAGTATGTGAAACGAACTGAAGGTGGTGATCTAGTTGCTTTTCTTGCAGAAGACCGGTTGCCTAATAAACAAACGTTACATTTAATAAGTCTTGTTAAGAATGGATCAAAATCGAACTTTACTGTTTGCGAATTTGCAGATTCTATAGAGCAATTGTACGTTAAAGACAATGGTCAAGACAGTTTTATTGTAACTGCAGTAAGTGGAGAAAACATCGCAATTTTCAATCATCAAAGATTTGAAAAACCTTCTAAGGTAACAATAATACCGGCAAGTAGCATCAAAACTCTCAGCGATTTTGTTAATATCATTAACGGTCGATTAACACCTGATATCATTTCTAGTAGTACCGTGGCTCCTATAACTGTTACAGAGACGGTTGTGACTTCTAAGAAAACGCCGACTGCTGCAATTACTAGCACAACAGAAACCGACACTGTAAAGACTACCAAATTAACAACAGAAGCATCAACTACCGTTGCACCTACTTCTACAATAAGTAAACCTTCAACAGAGTCAACAACTCAAACAAGTACAGTAACAGTGGAGCCAACAACAGAAGCCGTTGCACCTACTTCTACAATGAATAAACCTTCAGCGGAGTCAACGACTCAAACAAGTACAGTAACAGTGAAGCCAACAACAGTAGCAAAAACAACTACTACTTCACAAACGACCATGGTTGCTACAACGTCAACTAGTGCGCCGATAGTAACTTCGGAAACTGGGACAAGTACTGTAAAACCTACAGCAGCGACTGTTGCGTCGACTTCTACAGCAAGCAGTACTACGATGAGTAAGCCTTTAACAGAGTTAACAACTAAAATAAGCACGGCATCTACATCATCAGAGCCAACAACAGTAGCTAAAACTATTGCCACCTCGCAAGCGACTGTGATTACTACAATGCCAACTAATGCGCCAACAACAAACTCAGAGAGAACTACACAAACAGTGTCTACTATGCCGAGTACTAGAACAAGGGAGTTGACAACTCCTATGTTCACTACAACTTTATTTTCTCAAACTACTTCTTCACCACAGCCTACTCAACTTGCTATAGGGTCTAATAGGGCAGGAATGATAGGGGGATCTTTGGTTGGAGCAATAGGTATTGTTGGAATTATAGGATTCATAGCATATAGATATGTTAAGGGTCGTAATGCTGCTCCTGTGTTAGAACTAACTGATTTGGGTTATAGAAGGCGATCATCTTCAAGTAGCGATGAAGAAATTTTTACCACTGGTGACAAAATGCGAACTATGGATCGATCTGAAACAGTGCTAGACAGTATATCAGTAGAAAATAGTAGTCGATCAAGAAGTAGCTCATCGTCTTCAGCAAGCTCTTGACTGACTGAAGCGGAGTCTAAGAGTGAAAGAAGCTTATCTTGGGATAGCGATGATGTGCCGGAATATCACCTTTAGCTATTTGTCTGAATGTTTTTAATATGTAAACTGTTAGGAAATTGTCTTTTGCTTTTGTGATTTTCATGTTAAAGTATAATTCCTGGGTGAAATAAGTAGCTGCTGTTATGTGATAAACATAGCAGAGGAAAGTCCGGGCTCCAAGGGAAAATAGTGACGGGTAATGCCCGCCGGAGGTAACTCCAGTTATAGGGCTACAGAAAATTACCGCCTAAAATATTCTTAGGTAAGGGTGAAAAGGTGTGGTAAGAGCACACCATGGCAATGGTAACATTGGTAGTCGAGTAACCAACACTAGGAGCAAGATTAAATAGAAGTAGATTTTATGTTTTCCTCATATCTACTCGGGTAAATCGCATGAGGTAAATGGTAACATTTACTCCAGATAAATAGCTACATAAACAGAACTCGGCTTATATTTCACCTAGGCGTCACATGATACGTGCGATATAAGCCATGCTATATTTAAATGTGTAGGCATTTCATGCGTTGTCCTTCACTTGTTCTGCTTGATAGCCATCACTACTTTCGCCTACATTAACATTAGAATATTCTTCATCATCAACATACTCTTTCAGAACATACCCTCTGCCCCAAACGGTTTCTATGTGGCTTTTTCCATCATTTGCACTTTCAAGTTTCTTACGTAATTTGCACATAAAAACATCAACTATCTTGTTATCTGAAGGTTCATCCAAGCCATTGTAAAGATGATTTAAGAACATTTCTTTTGTTAGTACTGTTCCTTTACGCAGTGCTAGCAATTCTATCATAGAATACTCTTTATTAGTAAGGTGAACCGTTTTACCTTTCACCTCAACAATCCTGTGATCAAAATTGATATTTATATTACCAATCTTTATCACCGATTCAGGATGGCCTTTAGTACGACGCACTATGGCCTTAATTCGAGCTAATAACTCGCTTTTATGAAATGGCTTGGTTAAGTAATCATCGGCACCATACCCGAGTCCTTTAGCTTTATGATTGACAGCGGATATACATGAAAGTATTAAGACAGGAACTTTGATTTTTGCACTTCTTAGTCTTAACAATATATCATATCCGTCAATATCACCAGGCAAGTGTATATCTAAAATAACTAGGTCATAGTAATCTCCGTTTGAGGAAACCATGTTATTGTTATAATCTTGTGCAGAAGTAACAACGTCACAGAAGTGTCCATCAGAAGTTAAGGCGTTAACCACAGTCTTTGCACTTATTTGATCATCTTCAATTAATAATATACGCATATTTTACACCCCATAAATAATTTATAATTTTAGTAATATATATAACTAAGGAAAGTAATAAATCAAATTTTTATTAACAAATGATCAAAATTACACTTATTAATTAATAGTAAATATATTGTTCCAAAGTTATATAAATAGATCTAAAATATAATAGACATACCATGATAGTAATAGTATTTTTAGTAAATATTGAATTAAAGTTACTATTATTAAAAGAATACTTCGGTTAATAAATATTTAACTATTCTATATGCCTGTGTTATATTTTTAATTTACTTATCCTACTATTTTAAAGTATAAGTAATACTTTCAGGAATATTGTGTGGCAATATCAATTTTAGGTGCTGGTGCATGGGGTACAGCAATCGCAATTTCATTAGGTAGTGAGAAAGATGTGATTTTGTGGACTCGCAATGAAACTACATTTGAATCAATCAACGGGAAAAGAGAAAGTGACAAGCTACCCGGTTGTCGAATTTCTGATAATGTGTCAGTAAAATTGGCTATTGAAGACACAATTAATGCTTCAGTAACAATCCTCGCTGTTCCCACTCAGTCTCTGAGGGAGGTATGTCAGCAATTGCATAATTGTAATCTGAAAAAAGATGTAGCAATAATTTTAGCTTGTAAGGGAATAGAAAAGTCTACATTAAAATTACCTAGTGAAATAGTAAATGAAGTTTTACCTAACAATCCTATTGCTATTTTTTCAGGCCCTAGTTTTGCTATAGAAGTTGCAAAAAAATTGCCCTATTCAATGGTTCTTGCGTGCCGAAATAACATATTGGGTTCAAAGCTAATATCAGAACTACAGCAAGAAAATGTTAAATTACGCCTTAGTAGTGATGTTATAGGGACACAGGTTTGTGCAGCGTTAAAGAACGTTTTTGCTATAGCGTGTGGGATTGTTCTAGGTAGTAAACTTGGGTTTAATGCTCATGCAGCATTGATTACGAAAAGTATGAGCGAAATTAAGGCTTTATACTCAGCAAAAGTTGGTAACGGTAATGTGGATATAAATACACTACTTGGGCCGGCATGTCTGGGTGACCTAATTATGACATGCACATCCTTGAATTCAAGAAACCTATCTTTTGGGTTTAAAATAGGTAATAGTGACAATGGCTTTAATGTTCAGCAGATTTTGTCAGAAGGCAAGTCAGTGATTGAAGGTTTTAGCACTGCTGAGCCCATATTTAATTTAGCAGGAAAGCTAAAGATAAAAATGCCTATATGTGAAGCGGTCTATAGATTATTGTATGAAAGCGCCTCTATAGAGGATACTATTTCTGTTCTTGTAAATTAGTTTTGTACTTTGGTGTATTGTGAAATTTTTATATAAATTGATATCAACATGGTGGCTGTCTGGCACAGTAAAAAAAATGCCAGGTACCGTAGGCAGCTTAGCTTCTTATCCAATTGTTCCTGTAATACTGAGTGACAGAATTTTAGGTGCAGCAATTATTTTTTTTTTATTTTTGATTGGACTATGGTCTATAGGCAATTATATAAAACACTACGAGACTTCATGTGATCCAAAAGAGGTAGTAATTGACGAAGTAGTTGGTCAATTGCTGACAATACTTTTAGTTTCGATATTGTTAAGCCAAGAGATGAATTGCTCTTCATTGTTGTTGTGCTTTTTTTCTTTTAGGTTTTTTGATATAATAAAAACGTGGCCTATAAATTTGATCGATAAAAATACCAAAGGTCCTTTAGGTGTTATGCTAGATGACATTATAGCTGCAATTTTAGCCTGTGTTCTTATAGGAGCCTTTTATTGTTTATTGTTGATGTATGCAGGATAAAAAAATTTATTATTCAAGCTTAATTGTTCAAAATCTAAAGGATTATATACTGTACACAGCGAATTTATCTGAGTGGGAAGTACACGATGAATTTGATAACGTTACATTTACAATAAATGGTACCAGGGAATCATTATTTAATTTTGTGTTCTGTGGAGATCAATGTACCGAGCTTTCTATACAAAAAACTCTAGATTATCTCAGAACAAGAGATATAGAAGCAACATGGGTAATAAATTCACATATGAAAGTAAGAGATATTTTAGAAAAGTGTGAAATAAAACACGTTAGCACACCAAAAAAAGCTTTACTCAATATGAAAAATTACTTTTTACCTGCTGATGTTATTCCAAACTTGAGGTTAAATGCTGTAAATGGTAGCGACCTCTTAGAACAGTTAGATTTACACACTTCTAAAATTTTTTATCATGGCGTTGGAATTGTCAGCACATTTTTTCGCGGATTATCAAATTATGATGATAAAAACTCAAGATTAAGATTTTTTCTTGTAACACTAAATAGTGAAATTATTGGGACATGCGGTCTTTATGTTCAAGACAGCGTAGCTGGTTTTTATAGTGATGGAGTTTTACCAATTTACAGGAATCGTGGAATAGGTACCCAAATGGTTTTAGAAAGAATAAAGATAGCTAAGCAGCTTGAATGCAAATATATAGTAGCACATTGTATGAAATCTTCTGTGAACCTTTATAAGAGATTGGGCTTTCAAATGTTAGGCAATCTTTACTTATATACCTCTTCAGCATAATTCTGAGCGGTTACAAATTTTTACATTTGTTTTAAAAGTGCTATGTTTTTTTTGTATGAAGTGGTTTTAATATTGATTCTAATATTATTCTTTCTCTCTTATTCTAAATTAAAAATTAGTAATAAGATTAAGAACTTACAGCATCAAAATGTTATCATAAATAATTTAATTGATACTGTGAATGATGGGTTTTATATTTGGGATGCAAAAAAGCGTATAGAAAAGTTCTCTCCCAACTTACTAATTTTGCTTAATACTGTTTTTTACTCGTTTAATGAGTTTGTGAATTTTTTTGAGCAATCAGAAAGCTTAATTAAAAATTTTGTTGAGGCAAAGGAAATAAATAAATCTTTTACTCTAGATTTAAAGTCAAAGGACAGTGAGGTTTATTGCATATGTTACGGCAGAAGCATAATAGATGATTCTACCAATGTGATAGGTGTGCTGTTATGGATAAGGAATGTCTCAGACTATAAGATAAAAGCTAACGGACTTGAGTTAGAAAATAGTAAGCTTACACAAGAAGTGGAGAGCTATAAAAATGTTTTCAACTCTTTACCATTTCCAATACTAAAATATAACAAGAATAGAAAGGTGGAATTTTATAATTTGTTTTATGATAAGTATGTAGATGGTTCTAAGAAATTTGCTATTACCAGTAGCGCTCATAGCACAAAACCAGGAAGGCGTGTCGTAACTTACAAGAACGAACCTAAGGTTTTCGATTTTGTTAAAATTCCAATACAAGGTTCTGGTAGCATAGTAATGTATGGAAAAGATGTTAGTGATGCAGAGAAATTATATACTGAATTAAACAGTTATTTAGCTACACAGAAAAATTTGCTTGAGAGGTTGCCGGTTGCTATAGTAATATATAGTAAGAATCAAAAGCTAAAATTTTATAATAATGCTTTCATAAAAACCTTTCAATTTGACCCAAAATTTTTGGCATCTTACCCAACTTATCATGAAGTTATGCTTTACCTCTTCGAATCTAAAAAGCTTTTAGAAAAAGAGGATTTTCAAACTATTAGTAACCAAAGACATGAGTTATTCAAAAAATTATTTGAATCGTATGATGATACGATGCATTTCACGAATGGAAAAGCGTTCAGGGTATTAACAATACCCTACGCTTCGGAAGGTTTGCTGCTCTCTTACGAAGAATGCAAAAGATAATACTTAAACTCCTTCTCTCTCTACCATGAGCTGTTTTACTTTCGCTATTGCTCTTGCTGGATTAAGTCCTTTAGGACAAGTTTTTGTGCAATTCATTATTGTATGACAACGATACAACTTGAATGGGTCGTTTAAAACATCAAGTCTTTCACCTGTCTTATTATCACGGCTGTCAGCAATCCATCTGTAGGCTTGTAATAGTATTGCTGGTCCTAAAAATTTATCACTATTCCACCAGTAGCTTGGGCAACCAGTCGAACAGCAAGCACATAATATACAGTCGGACAAGCCATCTAATTTTTTTCTATCTTCAGAAGATTGAGAGTATTCTTTATTTGGTAGGGCAGGCTTATCTGCTTGTAACCAAGGTTTAATTGATTTGTATTGCTCATAAAATTGGCTCAAGTCTGAGACTAGGTCCTTTATCACATACATGTGAGGTAATGGATATATTTTTACGTCACCTTTTATATCGTGTATAGATCTAGTACATGCAAGAGTATTGGTTCCGTCAATATTCATGGCACAAGATCCACATATGCCTTCTCTACAAGAACGTCTGAAAGTTAAAGTCGAATCTATTTCATCCTTTATTTTTATTAATGCATCAAGTACCATAGGGCCACAACTATCCATATCAATAAAAAATGTGTCTATTCTAGGGTTTTTCTCGTCATCAGCAGACCAACGGTAAATTTGAAATCTTCTGATGTTTTTTGCTCTAGCAGGAATAGGATAAATTTTGCCCTTTTGATTAATTTTAGAATTCTTTGGCAAAGAAAACTGAACCATATCACTTATCTTTTATTGTTTATAGCTAAAACCCTTTGTAGATAACATATTTTATTATCATCTACTATATTTTTATTAAATTCCTTTTAAATCGTGCACATATTGTAGTCAAGCGAAGCTAAAATCTCTCTTTCTAGATTTTTCATTATAATTTCTTCATCTTTTTTTTGGTGATCATAACCAAGTAAATGCAGTAATCCATGCACTAACATGTGTGCAATGTGAGCAAGAATGGGTATACAATACTCATGCGATTCTCTTTTTATTGTGTCTATTGAAATTGCTATGTCTCCTAAATCGCACTCATTAGACAATTGTTCATACGGAAATGATAGTACGTTAGTTGGTTTATCCATTTCTCTAAATTTTAAATTAAGTTGATGTAGCAAGTCATCATCAGCCAGAGCTATTGATATATTTGGTTTATAGTGGTCTATTTTTAATTCTTTTAGAGAAGTATTGATGACACCTAATACAAAATCTTTAGGATTTTCTATGATGCTGCACCATTTCTTGTCAAGAATATTTACTTCTAACATTCACTCATTCTTATTATTTCATTCCATTCAATTTCCGAAACTGGGGCAATTGATAAACGTGGTTGTTTTAATATAGCCATATTTTTCAAAAGTGGGTTTTGTTTTATATTATTTAACGTTACTTGGTTATTTAAAGGGTTCAAAAACTTTACATTCACTAATCCGAACTTGGGATCATTAACATGATAATACTCTTTAAATACTTCAACGATTCCAAGTATTGCTTTCTCTTTACCTGTATGATAAAAAAACGCAAGATCGCTTACTTTCATAATTTTCATGTAATTTTGAGCTTGATAATTGTGCACGCCATCCCACTCAACTACCTGCTCCTTTTCCATTTTTTGCCATGAATATTCACTTGGCTCTGACTTGAGTAGCCAAAGTTGCATTATTTTTTTCTTCTTAAGTAAGCTGGTATATCATAGATATTGCTGCCCCACTTAGCTCCTTCGCTTACCTGTTCAGTTGGTTTTGTTTCCAGTGTTTTGTCTTGCGTACTTTCACTGTGACTATAGGGCCACTTAAATTTCTCTTTCTCTGAGTCTTCGCTCTGACTTATAGGTGAAGTTTCTGATTTATTATTGCGACCATCAATGCCAGTTGCAAGAACAGAAACTCTAACTCTTCCCTCCATCGCTTGATCAAAAGTAGCACCAAATATTATATTTGCATTTTCATCTACTTCTTCACGCACTCTATTGGCTGCAGCATCAACTTCAAACAGAGTCATATCTCCGCCACCAGTAATGTTAATTAATATTCCTTGCGCACCTTTCATTGATACATTATCAAGTAATGGATTGGATATTGCAGCTTCCGCAGCACTAATTGCTCTATCTTCTCCTTCTGCCTCTCCGGTGCCGATCATCGCTTTGCCCATCTCGCTCATTATTGTTTCTATATCAGCGAAGTCAAGATTAATAAGCCCTGGCATGACCATCAAGTCAGTTACTCCTCTGATGCCAATGTGCAGAACATTATCAGCAAGTTTAAATGCATCAGAAAATGTAGTTTTTTCATTTGCAATTCTAAATAAATTCTGATTTGGAATGACAATAAGTGTATCCACGTATTTTTGCAATTCTTCAAGTCCAAACTCTGCAGTGCGCATACGGCGCACACCTTCAAAACCGAACGGTTTAGTTACAACTCCAACAGTCAATATCTTTTTTTCTTTTGGCGCTCTATCCTTAACTGCGGCTCTTGCTTCTCTGGCTGCTTTTGCAATTACCGGTGCTGCACCGGTTCCAGTACCACCGCCCATTCCTGCTGTGATGAAAAGCATATGACTATCTTTTATATGCTCCATAATCTCATCAATTGATTCTTCTGCTGCACCTTTGCCAACATCAGGCAAAGCACCAGCACCAAGACCCTTAGTTAAGTTAATACCCAGTTGAATTTTTTTATCACACAAAGACTTTTCTAGTGCTTGAGCATCGGTATTTGCGACAACAAAATTCACTCCTTGCAAATTGGATTGGATCATGTTATTCACAGCATTTCCACCAGCACCACCCACTCCCACAACGGTAATCCTTGGGTGTAATATAGGTAACTCTGGTAAACTAAGGTCAATTGACATTTAAATTACTCAAATATTAGCGAATTCACTTGATAATAAGTTACCGCTTTTTTAATAATATGCAAATACTTTTCACTTCTATAGGCGTAAACAGTAAACGGGATTTACTTATTCTTAATATTTATACTAATAAGTGCTATTTTATAATTACTAGATTTTTGGATGATATTACTTCAAAAAAATAGAAAATGTTTACAAAAAGGGACAGAAACCTATCCCTTTTTGTTTTGTTGAAGTTATTATACAGCTTTTTCTTCTCCTTTCCATGCTTCAACCACAACATCTTTTAATTTTGAGGCAACTTGATATGTTCCATAAAGAACAGCAGCTGCAGCAATTGCCATTATGGCACCTGCAACTATCTGACCAGCAACACCTGTTCCGATAAATCCAGGTAATGAAGCAGCTATTGCTTGATTTGTCCCAACAAAGTAGCTGGCAGTCTTAGCAAGAAACCCAGAAGCTTCTGCTGCACTAACAAAGCCTGCTTTCATATGCATTGCTGTAAAGACAACACTTGCAACTGCAAGCGGAAATAATGCTGTTCTTAACTTATTATCCTTAATATACTGACCAAGCCCACCAGCAGCACCTGTAACTCCCCAGTGTTCCTTATCAGGTTGTTTATATCCCTCTGAAATAGCGCGAAAAACACTATGTTCTTGTTCGTAATTATATTTTGTTAATGCCATAACTCTACTCCTTAAATAGAATGTTAAAATTTCACTAAGGGCAGTATATAATGAAACAAATTGTCTGTCAAGTAAACTAATTTTTTAATATACCCTTATTCTGTAATTCAACGCTTCAGCAATGTGTGCTCTTTTTACTTTTTCAGTTTTTGCAAGATCTGCAATGGTTCTTGCAACTTTTAATACGCGTGTGTAGCCTCGATTGGAAATGTAATTTTCTTTCAGTACGTATTTTAGCAATTCTAACCCTGCCTGATCTGGTTCAGTAAATTTATTAAATGCTTCACCGCTTACTTCTGCGTTACAACGAACATTCAATTTACTATAACGCTCAGTTTGAATTTTTCTCGCTGCTATCACTCTTTCTCTCATGATCTTAGTACTTTCTCCCTCCACAGAGATTTCAGGAGAGAGTATGCTAACGTTTGGCATTTTAATGCATATGTCTATTCTATCAAGCAATGGTCCTGATATTTTGTTTTTGTAATCTGTGCCACACTTTGGAGCTTTGTTGCACGATCTGCTTGCATCACCTAAATAACCGCACCTGCAAGGGTTCATTGCAGCTATCAGTTGAAAATTGGCTGGATAAGTAATGTGAGCATTTGCCCTTGCAACGGTAACTTTTCTATCTTCAAGTGGTTGGCGCAGAGAATCAAGCACAAGTCTTGGAAACTCTGGCAACTCATCAAGGAATAACACGCCATTATGAGCCATGGTAATTTCTCCGGGTTTTGCATTCTTTCCTCCCCCTATCATTGCTGGCATAGAGCATGAATGATGAGGCTCACGAAAGGGACGCGCTACTTTGAATATTTCATTACCAGTTTTTGTTATGCTGGAAATAATATTAACATCAATCATCTCCTGTTCGGTCAAATCAGGCAGCAATCCTATAAAGCGCTTAGCAAGCATTGACTTTCCAGTACCAGGAGGGCCAACAAGAAGCATATTGTGTCCACCTGCTGCTGCAATTTCAGCTGCTCTTTTTGCAACAACTTGGCCTTTGATATCCTTCATATCGGGAATCAATCTTTTTTCTTTTGGTGCATCACTATAATTAAAAATTACTGGCTGAATTAATTGTTTACCCTTAAAGGGTCTGATAATATCAGTTAATTTCTCTATAGCTAGGCTCTGTGGACAAAATTTTAGAGAAGCCATACAAGAGCCCCGACAAAATTTAGAAAACCCATAAAAACCTCAGCCGTTTTATCGAATCTGGAAAAAATACGCCTAAAGTTCTTAATTTTACCGAAAAAACACTCAATTAAATGACGCTCTTTATAAATGTGTTTATCGTAACCCCTCTGCACTTTTCGATTACGCTTCGGAGGAATAACTGCTGTACATCCCTTGCTTTCAAGACTCGTAACAAAAGCATTGCTGTCATAGCCTTTATCAGCCACTACAGTGGTATTATAGACACTTTCAGTTAATGTTGCTGCTTGTGTAATCTCATTTCTTTGACCAGGGGTCAGAGTAAATTTAAGTGGATTTCCAAGTGCATCGACAAGCGCATGTATTTTAGTTGTAAAGCCACCTTTGCTCCTCCCTAAAGCTTCTTGATCCTTGGAGTTTTTTGTATATCCAGATGAACATGGATGGGCTCGGATGATCGTACCGTCGATTATAGCAACTTCTAAATCAGGCTCTTGTTTAGTATATTCAAGCAATTTTTCCCAGACATCTCTTTCACACCATCTTTTAAATCGCTTATGTATACTCCTGTAATTACCATAAGTTTTTGGTAAAAGTCTCCATTGGCAACCACTTCGGACTATGTACCACACTGCCTCTATGAATATTCTTAAACGTTTTTCATCTTTGCTATGCATTCCTTTTACGCTTTTTATGAACTCTAAAATTTGTTTCCAATTTTCCTCTTTGATGTAATATTGCATATGGTAGTTTCTCCATTTTTTACCTATTAAGCTAAACTACCATCTTTTTCTCTCTTTTCATATTTTTTGTCCACAGAGCCTAGAATTGAAACATTCTTTACCCATAAAGCCTCTACTCCATTTCCCCTTGGGCAAATTACTCCTTTATTTGTCTGTTTTGCATTGATTGCTGTTGGCAGCACACCTGAAACTGGAATAACTCTGCCATCAAGGGCAAGCTCACCCATAATGATATAAGATTGAACTTTTTCAACTGGTATCACATTCATTACAACAAGTAGTCCAATAGCAATAGCCAAGTCATAATGACTGCCTTCTTTCAGCAAATCCGCAGGGGAGAGATTAACTGTAATTCTTTTTGGAGGTATAGTAGATTGATTGAATTTAACGCTGCTCTGATGCGCTCTTTGGATTCTGCAACAGTTTTATCCGGTAATCCAACAATATTGACTGCTAGTACAACATTGCATAATTCTATTATGGCTATTTTGATCAAAATTTGCAAGATTTTTTATGCGAAATACTATGTATAAGTGGTTGTGGTTGATTTCAATTTGATGAATTAACATTCTAATAATATTTTGCTTAGTCTGCCAATCTACTAGATCAAGTTTTGATTCAACACTTGAGGAAAAGTTTTTCAAGCTATCTGTAACTAAGCTCAATTCTTGTTGTAATTTCTTTTGATCAAGTACTTTTTCTTTTTCCTCCTCAATTTCTTTTAAATGCTGTTTCATTGTTGTGATTCTTGGTTCAAATTCTTCTTGGCTTATAAACCCTTTAGCATAGCTATCAATAAATTTTTTGATACTTAATCTTAGCTTACTTTCTTGCTTTTTACGTGTTTGATTATGTAAAGGTTTTTTGTTCTCTGACAATCTACGTTGATATTCATTTGCAATCCTATCTGGCTCTTTTAATATACTCTTAACTTCTTCCCATATAACTGTATCGAGTACATCAGTACGTATTGATTTATTATCGCAGATTTTATTGCCATTAAATTTGCTAGAGTTTGTACCAGAGCAACGATAGTAATAATATGTCGACTTTTTATGAACGTGGTTTGTACCACAATAAGTATATTGACAACGTTGGCATACCATAAAACCTTGTAATAAATATGTTTCTCTTCTTTGCCGTACTCTTGCTCTTTGTCTATTTTCAGCTAATTGTGTTTGCACTGAATCAAATAAATTTTCATTGATTATTTTTGGTACTGGAATATAAGTCCAATTCTCTTTATCACTATTAAAGCGACCACTTTTAAGTTTACCACAAGTTCCTTTTTTTGATTTTTTTACTTGTGGTTTTGAGCATGTCCTAGTTTTACCATAAGCTGCTTGTCCTATATAAGCAGGATTTTTTAACATGTTCCAAATAGTGCTCCTTTTCCAATACCTTTTTCCTGTTCGTGTTATTACCGGTATCTTATTCAGTTCATGTACAACTTCTCCTATACTTGCTCTTTGTTCGGTAGAAGCTGTAGCTTTACTCCTCTCGTTTGAGTTTTATTACTACAACTCCCCCTAAAGAACCGTGCTTGCAGATTTCCCGCACACGGCTCATCAATATTAGTTTTCACAGTCGTCCCTCTTATGCATATAAAGAAAAATGTATTTTTGGCTTTGGTAATGGATTTACTTCTACGTAGTGTACAAACTGTTCCCAGGTCATACTCTTTTTCTGACTACGCCGATTTATCCATTTAAATGCTAGCTTTCTTACTGATGTGTAAAATTGTTTCAAACACCAATAATTTCCGCTAATACCAAAGTAGTTATAGTGTCCTGTTAATTTAGCCTTCAGTACTTGCCACCAATCTTTAAGTCGAATACTTCCGCGGACTATTTTCAACCACTCCTTGATTTCTTTTAGTTTTCTGGCTAGATTTAACTTTGAGGTTTTATGTCCCATTATTAATCTACCACGACGACTTTTTGCACCATAGTGCGTAAACCCCAGAAAATTGAAACTTTCCGTCCTTCGTTTCTCTCTTATCGCTTGTTGCCACTCCCTCTTGCCAAACTTTACTACTCTGGTCTTGTTTTCAGATACTTCCAACCCAAATTTATTTAGCCTTTGTTTCAGTAATTCCAGAAATTCTTCCGCGTCTACCTTACTTTCGCAACAAACCACAAAATCGTCGCAAAACCTTATTAGTTGTATATATCCTCTGGATCTTGGTTTAAATTTCTTTTCTATCCATAAATCCAACACATAATGTAAGTATATATTTGCTAATACAGGACTTACTATACCACCTTGGGGTGTACCTTGTTTTGTTGCTTCATAATTTCCAGCTTCGACTATCCCTGCCTTGAGAAACCGCTTTACTAACCACAGCAAATTTGGGTCAGTTATTCGTTCCCTTAGACATCTCATTAGCCATTTATGCTGTATATTATCGTAGAACTTCTTGATATCCACTTCTACAATGTAGTTTATTGGCTTGTACATAACTGCTTTATCTAGTGCATTTACCGCTTGATGACAGTTTCTTCCAGGTCGAAATCCATATGAGCTGTCCAGAAAGTTTGCCTCGTAAATATTTTCTAATATCTTCTTCAGCATAATCTGTACTAATTTATCCTCGGTCGATGGTATTCCGAGTCCGCGTTTCTCTTTACTTCCAGCTTTCGGTATATATACCCTCTTTACTGGTTGTGGTTGATATTGCTTCCTCTTCATACTTTCTACTAGCACTTCGAGTTTCTCATTCAGATTTTCTCCGTATGATTCCACTGTTATCTGGTCTACTCCACAAGCCTTGTTACGCTTCAGTTCTTTATAACATCTCGCAAGATTCTCTGTATTTATCAGATGGACTAACGATGTGAATTTTAGTCGCTTATCTTGCTTTGCTCTTACTGCTATCTGGTTTAGTTTATTTTGCATGTTATTCCAACCTCCGTTGTATTGGCCTAGCAATCCCTATTCCAGTTACTATATTGCTGATCGCTTCCCCTTGTACGTGGCTTTCCCACATTCTGAGTACTATCAATCAGTCCGACTTCCCCTGCATCTTCCGCTAGTTCTTGCCTTTGTTGACTTGTTCCAGCGTACCTTTGTAGGAATGCATAGGATCTCCCAAGTTCACTTGAAGTCCATTTCAATACATGGCACGGTCTCAGATCCCGATAGAGTGAGTGATAACTTGCCTTTACGTTATCCTTCATGCTGTCTTCCATGGCCATGAAAATGTCGACCTCTATGTCTTCAGGTATTTCGGAACTCAATCCCTTCACTTTCGTTGTACCCTGCATTGTCCATCCCACTAGCTCTATTACACTCGTTACCTCATGCAACATAGTGGTCTGTTCCAAACTGTTGGCTAGACTTTGTTTGTGTTGGATTTTCACCAACTGTTCTCCAAGCACTTCTTGGCGCACCATTTGCAAACCCTCCTATGGATCTTCTGAAAAGTTTTTGAGTATATTGTATTTTTAATTTGTAAAATAAGATTTTTTCCTTTCTGCACGTCTCGTCTAAAAAGGACACATTTTAAACTTTTTTGTTGAAATAAAATAGAAACAAAAGTGCTGTTTCTTGCACTCTTTGGATAATTTAATGATAAAAAATTTAGAGAGAAATTTTACACACAATCACTGATATTTTCCCTTAAGTTGACGCCATTGTCTGAACGGTCACGACATAGGATCCAGAAAATTTAGTTATATATAGAAAAATCTGAGTTGAATTAACTACACCAACTCACATTCAGCAAAAAAGAAAGCTATTTCCTTACGAGCATTTTCTAGACTATCCGAACCGTGTACTCTATTTTCACTAATATCATCAGCAAAATCACCTCTGATTGTACCTTTATCTGCCTGCTTTGGGTCGGTAGCTCCCATGATTTGTCTGTATTTACTTACTGCATTTTCACCAACTAAAACTTGAATTATCACAGGACCAGAAGTCATAAACTCTACCAATTCCCCCAAAAAAGGCCTATCTTTATGAATTTCATAAAATAGCTCTGCTTGTTTTTTTGTCAGCAACATCATTTTTTGTGCTATAATTTCTAGTCCAGATTTTTCGATGTAAGAATTTATCTTGCCTGTAATATTATTTTTTACTGCATCAGGTTTTAATATCGAAAGTGTCTTCTCAATTGCCATATTGTTTCCTTATATAAAATAGTATATTTATAGATTTATTTTATTGTAAATTTTGATTTGATAAAAGTAGTTTTTTATTTATAGTTAAGGATAAACCATCAAGGAGGTATTGTATGGGTGGCTGTTGTAAAAAGAACACTATCAAACAAGCTGAGCCTACCACTAAAAAACAAGCTGAATCTACTGCTAAAAAATTAGTAAGTAACTTTAAGTCATCACTTTTTTGTGGAACAAAAGGGTTTTTGACTTTTAGTTTGGCATTTTTAAGCTATTTGGAATATAGCTCACATCATAATACAGAATTAAAAAAAGGTGCTGCCTTTGCAATGAAAAGAAATACTATTCCGTTTCTTGAAATGGCTGTCATAGTACCGCTTGTTTGCCTTACATTCACTGGTCTTCTACAATGTGCACTCGTATGTGCTGCTTTAATGATTGCCACATGTTTTATTGTCAGAACTTTTAATCTACGTGAAAAATTATTAGAAAAACAAACAGGTTGCCCAAAAGAAACAGTGAATAAGGAATTTAAGAAAGATACTATAAAATTTCCTATTTTTGATCAAAATAGAAAACACATCGAGTATAATTCGCCTAACTCAGGGCGACCACTGGATGAAACAAGTAGCACCTCTTTTTTCGTTGCATTTTTAGTTTTTCCTCTGAAGATTCTTCAAAGTTGTATCATGCTATCTTTAGCTGCCGTTGAACTTCTTGAAGCAGTGCCAAGTTTTCTTGTTGATAAGGTTTTTGATAAAAGCCTTACATCTACCAAGAGTAACGTACAAAGATCTGGCCATTTATTGTATGCAAGTGTAAGAAATTTAGTGCCTATAACTAGATTTGATAAGTGTGTGGCTAATTTTATAGGCACCCCAGAAGTAACTTGTTGTAGTAGTGCGTAGGTGAAAAAGGCAGTTATCTTATTTAATCTTGGCGGGCCTGACTCACTCAGCGCAGTTCGTCCTTTTTTATTTAATCTCTTTTACGACAGAAGAATAATAAATTTACCAAACCCTTTTCGGTTTCTTTTAGCAAAGTTTATCTCCGCAAAACGAGAAAATACTGCACAAAAAATATACGAGGAAATTGGAGGTAAATCGCCAATTCTGGAGAATACAAAAATGCAAGCTGAAGCGCTTGAACAAGAACTTAACAAACCTGTCTTTTGTCATCCCAGTGCCCAGACACTGGGATTTAGAAAAAAAAACTGGATTCCAGCGTCACGCGCTGGAATGACACCAAAACTAACCAAAGTATTCATCTGCATGCGCTACTGGCACCCTTTTGCCGACGAAGTTGTTAAAAGTGTAAAACAATTTGATCCTGACGAAGTAATTCTGTTGCCACTGTATCCACAATATTCAACTACCACAACTCTGTCATCCATCGAGAATTGGCAAAAAAATGCTAAACGGTATGGCCTAAAATGCAATACAAAAATGATTCACCGTTATTATGATAACCAAGATTTTATTGAAGCTCACGCTAATTTAATAGCTAAGTATTACAAATTAGCCAGCAGAATCGATAAGCCAAGAGTCCTATTTTCAGCCCATAGCCTACCTCTCAGTGTTATTAAAAAAGGCGACCCTTACGCTTCACAGGTAGAAAGAAGCGTAGAGTTAATAGTAGAAAAGCTAGCTATCAATAACTTAGATTGGTCAATATGCTATCAGAGCAAAATTGGTCCCGTAAAATGGTTAGAGCCAAGCACTGAAAGTGAGCTATTACGCGCAAAAATTGATGGTGTACCTGTAGTTTTATCACCTATATCTTTTGTTTCTGAGCATTCAGAAACTCTAGTTGAACTTGATATAGAATATAAAGCAATTATCAAGGATGGATATTACTTTCGCGTGCCAACTCTCAGTACCGATCCCTTGTTTATAAAATGCTTAGCCGATTTGTGCATAAATCTCCCTTAAAGTCCTGATTTATAGGGCTTTTCTTTTAGGATTTTATGTGATAGAATAACAGGCAGTTATTATTTTGTTAACTATTTCATGCCAAGCAAGCTAAAAAAGGAATCCAACACGCCCGCACAAAAGGTGCATGATATTTATAATCATGATTTCAGGAAGGTAATCTGCATCACAACAGGTTTAACAGCCCTATTGTGTAAGATTTCACTGCAATTTTGTTGTGAGTTTATTGACAATAACAGATCCAATATCTCCCTTATAAAGAATGTTGCCCGATGGGTGAAATTTCCGACATCTACCCTATACATTGCCCATTCTGCATTCATTTTACGGGATTTGGTAAAAGATTATAAAGACCCTAAGGGTAAAAAAGAATTAGCAAAAATTTTGGGTAAATCGGCTAATCTTGCAAGCAGCACCATAGAAGCGTTGATGATGCTGAGAGTCATCCACTTTTGCACTGGAGGCAATGCAGATGTAATAAGTTATATTAGCTTAACATCAACGATCCTATTTCTGTTTATTTCGGAACCTATAAGCTATTATTATACATGCAAGAAATATCTGGATAATAAGGATCCTGAAAAGTCTACTGAGTGTAAGAAGGACCTTATTATCAGCACATTAACTTTGTCGTTAGGTTTATTAAACTTCACATTAAGAAGGATAGAGACTCCAACTATACCAATAAACTTGGGTAGTGGTATAATCTATAATTTCAACTTAAGTGTAACAGTCAGCATAATATATAGTGCAGTATTTCTTGCAGTTCAACTTGACAAGTTGTTTAATCAACCTGTCAATGACGATCCTTCCACTGAACTTGATGGCACTAATCATATTAGGCACGATTATGATGGTAATGGTCTCCCCAATGGCGACGTTGTGGGAATGTAAGGGTTAGAGGTGAAAAGATTTTATTTCTACTGCCAACGCTAGTACTGCTAATTTGCTAACAATACTCCAAAGTGACAGAATTTTACCTTCCACAACCTGGCTAACATCATGAAACTCACAGTCAGTGGCATTCAAGCTAGAGTATTCATTTTTCCTGCTATTACATCGGTATAAGTAACATGTTGGAGTATTTCCTATATAGTATATTAGCGGTTCTGCAGAACTGCTTTTAAATACGTCAATGGTTGGTACACCTTCTTGTATAATAACGCTATTGATTGCTATTCCTTCTTTTATCTTTTTCATTTTATGACGCTTTTTTTTATTGAGGTTTAATATTTCCTCTCCACTTGTTACTGTTATAATGCCCATCCCATATGTGCCATTGCTTGCTTTGATAAAAACGTAAGGTTGTGTTTTTATTTCATATTCCTCATATTTTTTTTGCACTAGAGATAATATTTGGTCAACTTTAGTTGCTACTGCTCCTAGTGATGAATCATCATTAAAATTAACTCCATTGCAGTTTTCTGTAAGCACAGAAATAAGCCATGGGTCCATTTTAAATTCGCCACAAAATTCGGACACTAATTCTTGATAGATTTCAAAGTACTTAAATTTCTGTCTGCTATGCCAACCGTATAGTGGGCTTGGTACTATATCTTGCTTTACGTCTTTTAGCGTGTCTGGAATGTGGCTCGTCATATCACGATTCAGTATAATAACATCAGGCACAAATCCTGAAGTTGTCTTTAGCAGAGAGTTTTCTTTCACGATAGTTTCATATGGTTCTATTAAATTATATGCTTCGTTGTGAAAGAGGCCAATTCTAGTTTCAAAACCTGCGAGCTGCAGTACTTTCTCTATAACAAATACGTTTTCTATATACATTTTATTTCGTGTGTAATTCTCCGGTATTATAAGAGTCTTTTTATGTTGTTTTGTTTCAAAATAACTTTTTATTAGTTTTGCTGCTGTTGCTCTTGATGTTTCACTTAGATTGTTGAACCCTGCAGGAAATAAATTAGCGTCCACTGGGGCAATTTTGTAGCTGGAGTTTCTAAGATCTATAGAGCTATAAAATGGCAATGTAAGGTCGTTAAATTTTACCTCAAACCAATTATTTATACTTTTTTCCAAATCTGGGTGAATTATGCTTTGCATCTGCACTTTAAATGTTATAAGGAAGGTATTATATTATAAGCTATAATTAAACATATTTAGCAAATTTGACTAAAGATTAAAGTATAATGAGATTCTTATTTAAAGTAATAGAAAAATGATTCAACACGATAACAATAAAATGTATGGAACTACTATACTGTCAATTAGAAAAGATAAAAGCGTAGTAGTAATAGGTGATGGACAGGTTTCACTGGGCCACACTGTTATAAAATCCGGAGCAAAAAAAGTTAGGCGTCTTTCTGGTGATTCTGTAATTGCCGGTTTTGCTGGAGCAACAGCCGATGCATTTACTCTCTTTGAAAGACTAGAATCTAAACTTGACAAGCACCCAGGGCAATTAATGAGAGCATGTGTTGAACTTGCAAAAGACTGGAGAATGGATAAATATCTAAGAAAATTAGAGGCTATGATGATTGTTGCAGATAAATCTATTTCATTAGTAATTACGGGAATAGGTGATGTTCTTGAACCTGAAGATGGAATCGCAGCTATTGGCTCTGGGGGAAATTTTGCTCTATCTGCAGCAAGAGCTTTAATTGACATTAAAGGAATATCAATAGAAGAGATTGCAAAAAAGGCTATGAAGATAGCTGGCGATATATGTGTTTATACAAATCATAATGTAGTTATTGAAAAGATAGAGGAGTGATATGTCTTCCAAGCAAAAAACTTTGTGCACTAATTTTTCCAATCAGCCTATAACCCTTTCAGAAGGGTGGCCTTGTAGTAGTGACATCTATGATGAAAAAAATGACCTCTATAAAGATACTAAGAGTGGTTTTGATTCAAATGACAGCGATATTCAAGTTAATGACAGTACTCAAGTTTTGTTAGATGACCTGCCACCACAGAAGATAGTTAAAGAATTAGATAGATTCATAATCGGACAGGATGATGCAAAGCGTGCTGTTGCTATTGCGCTCAGAAATCGTTGGCGTCGCAATCAGGTTCCATTTCCATTGCGTGATGAAATCATACCTAAGAATATATTGATGATCGGTCATACAGGGGTTGGTAAAACTGAAATAGCTCGCCGCTTAGCAAAACTTGCCGGTGCACCGTTCATAAAAATTGAGGCAACGAAGTTTACTGAAATAGGATACGTTGGACGTGACGTTGATTCGATAATACGCGATTTGGTTGATGCAGCAATAGTTTTAGTTAAAGAGAAAGCCCGTAAAGCCTTAGCTAAAAAGGCTTTAATTTTAGCTGAGAAAACAATAGTAAACTCTATGGTAGGCGAAGATGCAACCGAAGAGAGTAAAAAAAATTTTAGAGAAAGGTTGAGGAATAAAGAGTTTGAGGACGGAGAAGTTTCTATTAACGTCAGAGAGAGCAAGAGTATGTTACCTACTTTCGATATACCAGGCATGCCAGGTGGGCAAGTTGGCGTGATGAATGTAACAGAAATAGTGGGCAAGATGTTTAATGGGAGCAAAAAAACAAAAATTATTACGGTGAAGGTAAAAGAAGCGCGTGAAATATTAATTAATGAAGAAAGTGAAAAGCTAATGGATGAAGATAAGATAATCAAAGAAGCCATTGATCTTGTTAGTAACGACGGTATAGTATTTTTGGATGAAATAGACAAAATTGCAGCGCGTACAGAAATAAAAGGTGAAGTAAACAGAGAAGGAGTGCAACGCGATCTGTTACCACTACTTGAAGGAACAACTGTTACAACTAAGTATGGCCATGTAAAAACAGACTATATATTATTTATTGCATCTGGTGCTTTTCATCAATCTAAACCATCTGACCTCTTACCGGAATTGCAGGGCAGATTACCGATCAGGGTAGAACTTAAGGCACTTACTCAAGAGGATTTAATAAGAATATTAAAGGAACCAGAATCTAGTTTGTTAAAGCAGTACATAGCTTTAATGAAAACAGAAGATGTGACGCTTGAGTTCACTGATGATGGTATAAAAACCATAGCTGAAATAGCGTTTACAGTTAATAGGCAAGTGGAAAATATAGGCGCAAGAAGGCTTCACACTGTCATGGAGAAGCTTTTAGATGAAATAAGTTTCATTGCTTCTGAGAAGAATAGCGAAAAATTCATTATAGACAGCAAGTATGTAAAAGATAAACTTGAGTCAATTTCGAAGCAGTTGGATTTATCTAAGTTTATACTTTAGGAGAAACGAGAAGCCTACTTTAAGTAGTATAGAGAGTGTTCAGAAGATCAGCCAGTAAACCTAAAATTTCAGCTATATTCTTTAGGCTGTTTTTCAACAGTAGAATGGTGTGCTGCAACCTCTTGCTTAACATCTAAGCTTAAGTCAATTATTGAGATATTTTCTTCATCACAATCTATGTCTTTTATTAACATATCGTCAGTAATAGTCAAAAGGTCAGGCGGAGAAAGAATAGTTCTTTTATTACCAGCTCTCATTCCCACAACGCCAAACTCTATAGCAAGTGGTATTTCTTTGTTACCAACTTTGAATTGCACTGTTTGATCTTTGACTATATATTCTCCATTATGCTCCTTTACGCTATATTTAACCGATATCTCATCACCGCACCTTACTTGTTTTCCAGTCTTGTTAATTAAGTCATTAAAAACCATCAGATTATTTACTGAGTCGGGATATTTATCCTTTACTTCGATCAGTTTGACGTAATAAGAATTAAAATTCATTTTGTTATCATTAGCAATAGTAACTACACGCTCTCCGCCTTCTTTCATACCTATCACCCCTAAACCCACTTCTTTTAGGTCATCTTGACCTATTTTCAAAGTAACATCAGAAACTTTGCTAGGGAGTGTTGCTAAGCTATTATTAGAAATTTTATATATTTGCAGTAGGACTTCCAGGCCACAGAAAGCCTTACTGCCATTACCTTCAGTAATTTCATAAAAATTTATTGAATCTTCTTCCTTTTGCTGCGTTATTTCTTCTAAATATTCTGTTAGCCCATGCTTTTCAATATAGCGGTCAAGTGCTGATTCAAGTATTGGCTTCACTAGGTAATGTGCTATCGTCTGTATCAAGCCACCATGCGTGGCATTTATCTCATAAAGCTTGTCCTTTTTTTCCGGTTTACCTTTGTTTATATAGACAATAGTAAACACAAAAGCAGAAGTTAAAGTGAAAATCATTACTACGGAAATAAGCATTTGTAATATAATTTTTCTAACCATCTTTCTTTACTTGATTCAATAAATCATATAAATAATTAGTATCCCCTGAAAGCGCACTCAAATTACCCAAGCCTTGTTTAAAGAGGCCGTCTATATAGTCCTCTACTTCACTTTTACCAAGCACAGACATTAGATTATTTGTTTTATCTTGTTCGTAGTCTTCAATATCATCCTTAGCTTGAAAGATAAGCCCTAGGTTTATCCCGTAGTTATATAACGCTTTACGTTGCTTGTCTGTAGCATTCCCTATTATAGCGCCTATTTCGCATGAAGCTGCAAATAATTTTGCGGTTTTCATCAAATGAATTTCTTTTATTTTATCAGCTTGGCCCGACGTCATTCCAGCGTTATACATACAGCTGTACGAATGTTGTGGGTTTAAGGTAGAAAGGGTGTCATGCAAGTAGCTGACACTGGAATCCATTTCATGTTCAGCTCCACCATCGCATGGCTTTTTGCACGAAATGCTTGTAGGCAAAGCCTTCTGGATTCCAGTGTCAGCTACTTGCATGACAGAGGGTTGGGGTCTAAAATCTATATGCTCACTGTTAATATCTAAAGCCTGTCCTCCCACCATTCCCCTAATTCCTATTGCTTGAGAGAGCACTTTTATGATCTCACAGCGTTTCTCATTTAACGAAGATAATACCTCAAAAGCCAGAGTAAGTAGTGCATCTCCGGCAAGCACTGCTGTTGCTTCGTCAAATTTTTTATGGCAGCTTAGCTGGCTTCTGCGAGTATCACTGTTGTCCATGCACGGTAAATCATCGTGAATTAGAGAATAAGCATGAACAAATTCAATTGCTGCAGCAACTGATATTACTTTTTTAGCTTCCGCGTTAAACACTCGCGATGAAGCTACGACTAAAAAGGAGCGTATATGTTTTGCAGGAGCAAGGAGTATATAACGCATAGCTGATATAAGCTTATTCTCGCTATTTTCGGGTAAGAGTTTATTTACTTCTACAATAAGCAAATTTTTTGTTGTTTCGTCTAGCATTTTTGAATTATTAATTGTTTAGCACGTAACGCCAGCCAGCTAGGGCAGTAGAAAACTTTACTGTAGTTTATCAGTTATAAAAGATATTGCAAACATAAAAATTTTTTATAACATCAAAGAATAGGTTATTTTTTTGGTAAGAAATGTGAATAGCGAACTAGCAAAGAGCACTAGAGAAGACATAGAAGAGAAAGTGAAAAAGATTATACTAGAGCACATTAGTAAGGATGTAGAGAAATTCAACAGCTCTTCAAAGCTTTCGGAGCATGGTGCAGACAGTTTAGATGCAGTTGAAATCATCATGGCGGCAGAAGAAGAGTTCGGGATAGAAATCCCAGATGAAGACGCACAAAAAATGGAAACTATGGAGCAAATAGTTGAGTACATTAATAGTAAAAAAGGCTAATAGTTAGTGTTAAATGAGCAGAAGAGTAGTAGTCACTGGTGTTGGTTTAATCACTCCACTAGCGGCAGATGTTGACAACACTTGGTCAAGGCTGATAAAAGGCGAGTCTGGCATAAAAGCAATCAATACAGATAGATTTGACTCTTCTGATCTTGCTTGCAAGGTTGCAGGGCAGGTGCCTGTGCAATCCGATAACATTGAGAATTACTTTAATCCTGTAGGTTATATTTTTGAAAAAGATCTAAAAAGAACGGATCGTTTTATTCATTACGGCATTGCAGCAGCGATTCAAGCTGTGGAAGATTCATCTTTAGAAGATTCAAAAGTAGATAGAGAACGTGTTGGCGTAACTATTGGCTCTGGTATAGGTGGTCTTCCGTCAATTCAGGAAAATGTTATTACCATGCAGGAAAAAGGGCCCAGACGTGTCAGTCCATTTTTTGTCCCTGCAAGTCTAATAAATTTGATATCTGGCCATATTTCTATTAAATACAAATTTACAGGTCCAAACGATTCAGCAGTAACCGCATGTGCAACAGGTGCGCATGCAATCATAAACTCAGCAAGAACTATAAAACTTGGTGAAGCGGATGTTATGATTGCAGGTGGAGCAGAAAGTGCACTGTGTAGAGTTGGAATTGCAGGTTTTGCATCTATGAAGGCGTTATCAACTAAATTCAATGATAAACCCAAAGAAGCTTCAAGACCATGGGATGCAGAACGCGATGGTTTTGTTATGGGTGAAGGAGCAGGTATATTGGTGCTGGAGGAATACGAACATGCAAAAAAAAGGGGGGCAAAAATACATGCTGAACTGGTTGGGTACGGACTGACAGGGGATGCACACCACATTACAGCACCACATCCAGAAGGAAGAGGCGCATTTAAGGCAATGCAGCTTGCTTTAAAGAGCGCACAAATTAATCCCAATCAAGTAGGGTATATTAATGCACATGGGACTTCAACACCACTTGGAGATAAAATTGAAGTAATAGCAATGAAACAGTTATTCGGTGACTACGTTTATAAAATACCTATTTCTTCAACTAAATCTTCTATAGGACATTTACTTGGTGCTGCAGGGAGCGTTGAAGCAATATTTAGTATTCTTGCGTTAAATAATGGAATTATTCCGCCAACCTTAAATTTACATAACCCTTCAGAAGGATGTGATTTAAATTTTGTACCACTTAAAGCTCAAGAGCATAAAATTCAATATGCACTTTCTAATTCGTTTGGTTTTGGTGGCACTAATGCATCGCTCATCTTTGGAAAAAATTATAATTAAACCTCTTAAGGATAAAATAAACGTAAGGTATCAATAATTGGCTAAGGAAGAAAACAATGGTGTCACGCTACTTGGATGACGGAGGGAGAAAAAGCAAATTTTTGCCTTTTACGATCAATCTATTATACTTAGTAAGACTTCAATAAATTAATGAATATATACTTTATATCTAATTAAATGCACAAGATATTAATAAGAAATAACTACAAATCCCTGGTCGGAAAAATCAAGATTAATGGTTCAAAGAATGCTATTTTACCGATAATGGCAGCAAGTCTATTGAGTAGCTTCCCGGTGATTTTGCATAATGTACCTGATTTAATTGATGTGCATCTAATGTCTAAGCTGCTTGAGAGTCTTGGGGCGAAAGTGAGCTTTACATGTAATAAAGATTATAAAGCAAATCATACTTTGGAAATTGACTGCGGTAATATCAACCATCACGTAATGTCACATGAAACTGCAAGTAAGCTGCGAGCATCTTTTTTAATGCTAAGTCCAATTCTCAGTAGATTTGGTAAAATCACAACAGTCTTTCCTGGTGGATGCAATATCGGAAAGCGTCCCGTTGATATGCATATCAAAGCATTAGAAGAAATGGGAGCTAAAATTAAAGTTGAAGGCTGTAATATAATTGCAACAGTGAAAGGAAAGCTACAAGGAAAAGAGGTTACACTTGAGAAAATAAGCGTTGGTGCAACAGAAAATATAATAATGGCAGCAACACTTGCAGAAGGAGTGACAATAATAAACAATGCTGCAACGGAGCCGGAAGTTCTTGATTTAATAGAGTTCCTAAAGAAAATGGGTGCTAATATTGAGATTAGTGATACAAGGATCACAATAACAGGAGTTGAAGCATTAAATGGATGTATTCATAAAATAATACCAGATCGCATAGAAGCAGGCACCTATGCACTAGCTGCTATAATAACCGGTGGTAAGTTGGAGTTAGAAGGAATAAGTCTATCTGATATAAGATGTATTGTGAATGAATTGAAAGCTATAGGGGCTAATGTTGAACTATATAATGAGGGGGTTATGATTTCCAGAAAAAATGGCTCTATTAAGTCTGCTAACGTTGTGACAGATCCATACCCCAACTTTCCCAGTGATATGCAACCACAACTGATGTCTGCAATGTGCATCGCTGATGGGATATCAGTAATTGAAGAGAACGTTTTTGAAAACAGATTTGCACATGCAGATGAATTGAGAAAGTTAGGTGCTAATATCAGCATCGAGAAAAGCAAAGCTACTATAAGTGGAATAAAAAGCTTATCTGGAGCTAATCTATATGCTACTGACTTAAGATCAACAGCAGCTTTGGTGCTTGCTTCTTTGGTAGCCGGTGGAGAAACTATAATAAACAATTCACATCATTTATGGAGAGGATATGAAGCAATGCATGAAAAACTCAATTCATGTGGAGCTGATATCTCCATTTCGTCTTGAGGATATTTTATGAATGAAGCAACCAAACGAACTATAGTAAAAGAAATAGATGAAATCTTATATGAAGAACATAAGGTATTAGACCATGGATTTATTCGAGTAGTGGATTATATGGGCTCTGACAGTAGCATAGTTCAAGCTGCTCGTGTTTCTTATGGCAAGGGAACAAAACAGATAAGTCAGGATGAAGCACTTATAAAGTATTTAATGAGACATCATCATACAACTCCATTTGAAATGTGTGAAATTAAGTTTCACGTGAAACTTCCAATTTTTGTTGCAAGGCAATGGATAAGGCATAGAACTGCAAATGTGAATGAATATTCAGCAAGGTATTCAATACTTGATAATGAATTTTATACACCTAAACCAGAACAAGTTGCAAAACAATCTGACAATAATAAACAAGGTAGTGGGGAAGCTTTTGATCCAGATACCTCAAAGGAAATAATAGATTCTCTAACAAATGACTCTAATTTAGTATATTTTCATTATGAAAAATTTATTGAGCAGGGGCTTGCAAGAGAAATTGCCCGAACTAACCTAACGCTTAATTACTACACGCAATTTTATTGGAAAATAGATCTACATAACCTTTTTCATTTTTTGAAGCTTAGAGCTGATAAGCACGCCCAATATGAAATCAGAGTTTATGCAGAAGTTATGTTGGATATAATAAAAAAATGGGTCCCATTGGCCTACAATGCCTTTGTTGAATATTGCCTAGAATCAGCCTGTATTTCAAGAACTGGTTTAGACATAATTCGTAAATTAATTAAAGGGGAAACCGTTACTAGAGAAGAAAGTAATATTGGTAAAAGAGAATGGGATGAGCTGATGTCTATACTTGATAAACGATCTTAAAGATAAAGGCATATACATAAATCTTTATGGCAATTGTATATCTCTATAGATTTATAGGTGTAAGCAACAATTTACCAGTATTGTTATCAACTGATATATCAACTATTTTTGAATTTGTTCTCTCTCTTGTTTCATAAAGTTCCTCAGCTTTCCTTAACATTAATGTTGCGTTTCTAAGCGTAACGTAAATTTCACAATGATCTGGAGAATTTTCAATATACATATTATATGAATAAAAATTTACAGCCAGTTCCACTGCCCTACAAACCTCCTCTGATGTAAAATTAGCAACTCCTGTATTAGGACAAAAGCCAACTGCTCCTCTATTAGGGTCAAAAAATATGTATTTACCATTCTCTGCTTTATATACCAACATAGAATGTGCAATATTCTCGTCATCATCATCACTATCTCCTTCATTACAAGTATAACAGGAGAAATTAAATTCTAAGCAGCATTCTATCTCTACATTATCCAAAGCACACTTAACTTTTTCTTGATTAATATGGATCCATACTTCTGTTGACGATAAATCATTACACTCTTGTTCATATATTGTCTTGTCATAAAATTGATCTCCCTCACGTCTCTCAATGCTCTGAATATGAAGAATAGGTAAGAATTGTAGCAAGATCTGCGTTGCTAATAATCCGGTCGTTTGTTCTTTTCTTCCATCAACATAAGCTATAAAATCTTGTTCAGACACAACATCACCAGACTTGAGAAGTTTAGCAAAGTCTTCCCTACTCTTTAATCCTAAAAGAGTAATAAAATAAATTAATGGCTGACATAGGCCTTCTTCGGGATCAAAACCCAAAATTCCTTCAAATCTACTTCTTAAGTGTACAATTTTTGATATGCTATCTGACATAAAGTCATTCAAATTAAATTTTATAGCTTGCCTGCTATCAAATAGCTCTCTGTACTGTTCTTCAGCTAATAAATCCGATTTATATACATATCTACCATTCTCTCTATGTATACCTTCTACATTTCTAATGATGCCTTGTTCCACATTTTTACTAATGGCAGATTTGTTTTCATGATCTCTTATATTGGTAGTTTGATTTAAAAATTTCACTACTTCTTGCCCTGAAAAAATTCTATCAATTTCTTCATTTGCAATTTTGAAAAATACTTTAATTTGAGAGTTATCTTCGGAAGTATAAACTTTTAATATATTAGACTCAGTAATACTATTAATATATTTCTTAACGTATCTTGGCATATTAATTATTTAAATTATTAACTATATAAGCTAATAATATAATAATTCACACCATCGGGCAATTAATATTTTAATAAAATACTTATTAAATTTAATTTATTATACTAATATTGATCAAATTAACTCATCACTTTTATAGAACATCTCATTGAAATCATGTAGAGTTCCAAAATCCTGACCCTTGATAAATAGGTGATCATTAGCAACATGTGCTTCATCAAGAGTAAATTGCTCGTAACGATGATTGTGAGCGGGCCTAACAATTTCATTATATAAAACCATTACTTGCTCACGGTTATATCCACTGCCGTCATGGTACTTGCCACGTACGGTATCATAAAAATTCTTTATATCATCATATGTCACTTGCAGCTCCACCTTATACTTTCCCACTTCAAGAGGACTTCCTGTCCTTATTTTTAAGGGATATTGTGAATTTGCAACACTGTTAGAAATTTCTGCTTCAATATCAGAATTTTTATCCATATTTTCTATCACACTTGCCATAACAGTTTCTTGTTCGTCTTCTATTGGTTTTGCTTGTTTTTCAATTTTATTATTGCTACTTTCAGTTTCCACAGTGACTTTTCTTGTTTCCATATCTTTTTGAGCTTTCTCATTACTTTGCTTGCGTATTTCATCTCCATGCAATTTCTCCTGCAGGGCTTTTTCCATGTCAGCATAATCGTCACGATTGCTTTGCGAAGCTGGTTGATCTTCAACATAACTGCTGCTATCATCCGCTTGCATTTGATCTATATAGTTAGATTCTTCTTCCTGTATAGTATTTTTTGTGACTCCCTTAAGGTAATCAAGCATATCTTTTCCAGTCTTTTCCCAACTTGCAGCATCTGCATATTTTCTATCACTATTGATTACATCCTTTAATATTCTTCTATCATCTATCCATTGTTCGGCATGCTCAAATAGCGTCCATCCTTCATTACCATGAATATCAACATCAGCTCCATTCTTTATCAGGTACTTTACTTTGTCCAATTGCCCATGCCTTACTGCATGAATAAGTGGTGTCCAGCCTTCACTATCTCGAACATCAATATTTGCATTATTCTTTATTAAATATTCTAATATCTCTTGATTTCCTAAATTAACAGCAAAGTGTAAAGGTGCTAAACCGTAACTATCTTTAACATTAACATCTGCACCATGCTCTATTAGGTAATTTGCTACCTCTGTATTTTTTATGCTCATGGCAAAATGTAGTGGAGGTTTGCCAGAGCTAATATCACGAGTATTAATGTCTACATTGTGATCTATTAAGTATTTAGCTATCTCTGTATGTTTTAGTTCAATAGCATAATGCAGTAGTGTTTGAGCAGAGGTGTTTTTGACATTAAGATCTGCACCATGTTCAACTAAATTCTTAACTATTTCTGTATGTCCTAGCTTAACAGCAGTAAACAATAGAGGAGTATAACCTTTACTATTAGGATCTGCATTATGATCTAACAGATATTCCACTATTTCTGTATTATCTGAATAAATAGCACTTTGTAGTGGCGTTCTGGAATAAGCATCCTGAATATTAGGATTTGCACCATGATCTACTAAGTATTTAGCTATCTCTGTATCTCCAGATTCAACAGCATAGTGTAAAGGTGTTTTGTAATAAACATATTGAGTATTAGTTTTCTGATAATAATTGTCCTGAATATTAAGGTTCGCACCATTATCAATAAGGTATTTTGCTACTTCCGTATTTCCTGACTGAATAGCATAATGTAGTGGCGTTTGTCCGTTATGGTCTCTTGCATCAATATACGCATTGTGTTCTATAAGCGTTACTATCTTACTTAAATCTCCCAATGAAGCAGCAGAGTGCAAAAGTGTTGCACCGTTTTCATCTGCCTTATTTACATCTTCTATAACGTTTTTCTTACTATCCTCATCAACTACCCTTTTCTTCCTAGATTTAATTTCATTTCCTACCACAACTTCTTCGTCTATTTGTTCATCATCAATTGTAAATTCAGTACCTATCTGATTACTATCTTCCTCCAACTCATTAGATAATTTTTCAGATAGCTGATCACCACTCAAATATGGTTCTTTTGAATATTTAGCGTAATTATAGGGATCAGTGCTGTCTGCTGAATAAAACCCACTTTCAAAGTCTGAGTAGAAGCTTTTATTGAGCACAAAGAATAAATTTTCATAATCAAGTAGCATGTCATAATCAGAACTAACACAATGCAAGAATTCACTATCTTCATAATCTGCTATATAGAATTTTTCGGAATCAAGGGTAATTTCATTTGTCCCCTTACCTTCTGCAGTAAACTGTAAAACTACTGCTGAACGCCCGTTACCTACGTCATTACCTTTTACCACTTTAAACAAGGTAATTTCACCTTTTCCTATGAGCTCCTTTAATTCCTCATTCTTTTGATCTAATTCTTCCTCTGCTTGTCTTTTCTCTCTTATCAATTTCTCCTCTTTTTCAGTAGCTTTATTTTGCAACTGTAAAAACATCTCTTGTGTGGTTAAGCTATTTGTGTTGCTTAAAAAATTATCTAACACATTTGATGCAATTGGTGACAATTCACCGTGATCATCAAATACTTTTTCCTTTGCTTTATCATAGTGATTTGGGTTATAGATTGCATACAGAGGATAAAAACCATAATCTGCTATTGACGCCCCATCAGATGATAGTTCCATTGAGAATCCATAGTGATTAAGTGGAAGATTGGAAGTTAAATATCTACCGTTATCATCCCTAACGTATAGCTCGCTTCTACCATTGTGCTCACTATATTTATTGTAGTAGATATAAAAATTCTCATGGTTAAGATTGAAGTGATCATCTAGATTATCGAATTGAATTGTACTGCCAAGCTTCTCGCGCAAAAGATTTTTGCTTTCATCTGTAAGCTTTATACGTGCAGAAAAGTATAGTATTTTCTAAAATGAATGATAAATTTCCATTATGGTATTACCAACCAAAAGTTGTAAGTCTGTACATTTATACATTAGAGGTCTGAGGCGGCTTTTGATGGTATGCCAACAGTGTTCTATGGGATTCAAATCTGGTGAATATGTTGGAAGATACAGCACATGACAGCCAAAAGACTCTATTAATGATTTTGTTTTAGTGGTCTTATGAAATGTAGCATTATCCATAACTATGGTTGTGCCAAGTGGCAATTTAGGTAATAACATCTTCTCCAACCATATATTGAATACCTCTTTGTCACACCCACCTTTGAAAGTCATTGGTGCAATAAATCTCATTCCAATCCACCCGGCTACTATACTGATTCTCTCTCGAGTTCTCCCTGGAATATCTGCATAAATTTTCTTTCCTCTTGGAGCACGTCCATATTCTCGGTATAATTTATTATCAACTCCTGCTTCATCTATATATAAGATGCTGGAATGGTCTATTTTTGAGATTTTATCAATAAACTGCTGCCTATCTTCTTGATTGCGCTCTTGATATAGTGTGACTTTTTTTTAAAGTAATTTTTAGCTGTTTTAGTCTATACCAAATTGAATTTATTCCAAATCCAAGATTTTGTTTCATCTCTGCCAGAGTATGATCTGGATTCTTTGTAACATATTCTTCGAGTATTTTTGGGTCTATTTTTCGAATAAAGCTGCCGTTTTTAGATGGCTTGAGGCTTTCACCAGCAGCTTTCTTTTTTAACCAGCGGTACAAAGTTGCTATTCCTATCTCCAGAAGCTCTGCCACCTCAACCTTCTTCTTCCCTTTTCCTATCATCGATATTGCCTTTTCTCTTAAATCCACACTATACGCCATTATAACCCAAATACCTTATTATACCTTTATCATTTACTTTGGGAAATACTATAGTTTCTCCATTTTTTACCTATTAAGCTAAACTACCATCTTTTTCTCTCTTTTCATATTTTTTGTCCACAGAGCCTAGATCTCTTGCTACTTTTGCAACTGGTTGACCTGCCTTTCTTTGTTCATTTGCCAGCTTAACAGCTTCCAATTTGAATTCTGCCGTATATTCTCTTGCCATTTCTAATCCTCCAAAATTTTATTTTACCCGAAAAAACTCCTTTCTTTCTCTCCACTTTTTCTGGGTAAGGTCAGTATGTGGCCAGTAAAGATGCGAAGAGTTTTTTGAGCGATTTAAAGAAGGTATATCAAGCTTCAAGCAAGGAAATTGCCGAGAATTATCTGTTGGAATTGGATGAAAAATGGGGCACAAAGTACCCTATGGTTATAAAATCTTGGCAGAATAATTGGGAAAACTTGTCTGGTTATTTTAAGTATTCTGGTCCAGTTAGGAGGATAATCTACACCACCAATCCCATAGAGGGGCTACATAGGCAAATTAGGAAATTCACTAAGACCAAAGGCTCATTTACCAGCATAAATGCCTTGTATAAGCAGGTATATTGTGCTATAAAGAAGGCAGAGGAAAAGTGGACGATGCCTGTACATGATTGGGCATTAACTATCTCTCAACTTGATGTTTTCTTTCCTGGCAGATTGAAAATTGAGTCGAACTAAAAATGCGGTTTGACACAGTTTATTTAACACTCCCGCAATGCTGGCTAATAATGTTGATGTCAACACTATTGTCAAGTTTACTGGCCTTTCTATTAGTGAGATTGAAGAATTAAGTGGAAATTTGTGAGCGGTTACAAATAATTTACCATTTCTTCTGGTTTCACTATCCTTTCAAACTCCTCCTCAGTGAGCAGTTGAAGTTTTGCTGCTGCTTCTTTTAGAGTGATATTTTCTTTATAAGCAAGCTTCGCTATTTTTGCTGCATTGTCGTACCCTATATGCGTATTTAATATAGTGACCAACATCAACGACTGATTCAGTAAATCTTTTATCCTCTCTTCATTTGCTTTAATACCAACTACACATTTTTCTGTAAAATTTAAACTTGCATCAGCTAAAAGTCTTATAGACTGCAAAACATTGTAAATTATCACTGGCTTAAACACATTCAATTCAAAATGACCGTTTGAACCACTAATGGTTACAGCAACATGATTTCCCATAACTTGAGTGCATACCATAGTCACCGCTTCACACTGAGTTGGATTCACTTTACCTGGCATAATTGAAGAACCAGGCTCATTTTCCGGTAACATTATTTCCCCAATTCCGCATCTTGGACCAGAACCAAGCAACCTTATATCATTTGCAATTTTCATTAAACTGACTGCTACTGTATTGAGTGTTCCACTGAGCTCAACTAAAGCATCATTTGCTGCTAGCGCTTCAAATTTATTGCCTGCTGAAGTAAATGGAAGGTTAGTAATTTCTGCAACTTGGCTTGAAAAATCTTCAGCAAAACCCTTTTTAGTATTGAGTCCCGTGCCAACTGCAGTGCCACCTTGTGCAAGCTCATATATATCACTTAAAGTTGATTTTACTCTCTCTATCCCCTTTTTAATCTGGACTGCATAGCCAGAGAACTCCTGTCCCAGTGTTAGGGGCGTTGCATCTTGCAGATGAGTACGTCCTACTTTTATTATATCTTTAAATTCCTGAACCTTATTATCCAGCACCTTATGCAATTTTTCAAGATTTGGAATAAGCAAGCAGTTTATTTGCTCTGCTGCTGCTATATGCATTGCTGTTGGAAAGGTGTCATTTGACGACTGACCATAATTCACATGATCGTTTGGATGTATTGGAGATTTACTACCCAAATTACCACCTAAAATCTCTATTGCGCGATTGCTGATCACTTCATTCATATTCATATTAGTCTGCGTTCCGGATCCGGTTTGCCAAACAACAAGCGGAAATTCATTATTAAATTTGCCATCTATTACTTCCCTTGTGGCTGCGCAGATTGCGTCCCCTACCTTATTATCTATGCTACCCTGCTTCATGTTAACACGTGCTGCTGCAAGTTTTACTATTGCTAATGCTTTAATCAGAGGCTCTGGCATTTTTTCTGTGCCAATCTTAAAATTTTCTAAAGAACGCTGAGTCTGCGCTCCCCAGTAATGTTCACTTGGTACTTTTACTTCCCCTAAGCTGTCTGATTCTATTCTTACCATACTTTTTCCTTTGCATTAGAATTCTGTTACTCTACTACTTATAGCTGACCCAAGCAACATGTCATACCGCGAATGAATCGCGGTATCTCGGCATAGATTCCGCTAACTAGTAGCGGAATGACGAATTTGTCATTTTCCAAATTGTCGGTAAATCTAAGTCAGTTTAGCTATACTACATTTCTTGGTTAATTAAATCATATTGGATTTTAGTGTCAAGTGTACAAACATTGCAATATGGTACAATGTTACGACGATGTCATGCAAGTAGCCGACACTGGCATCCCAGTACCTTCATCCTGTCACCCCAGTGACCATGTAAGGAGGGCGTTATTCCAGTGCCAGCTACTCGTATGACAAGAAAGTAGCACTGGGATCTGGTAGACTCAAATCACAATGTTTGCACAATTGTACGCTTGACCATCCTAGTTCTGGTCACACGCTACCATTCTTGTACAGCCACAAATAGAAAATTTACGCTTTAAAAGGATTATATACATCGATTTCCTTAGAATTACTCTTTTTCAATTTTTTACTTAATAATCTCAAAATAGGCTGTAAATCACCATTAATTGATAAGCACAGCACTTCTTTATTAAGATAATTGGCTAGGTGATTCTTCTTTTCCAGAATTTCTGCTTCCCTCAATAAGTCGCATTTGTTCAGTACTACAATTTCTTCTTTTTTAACAAGATCGCTATCGTAAAGCTCCAGCTCATTATGTGTACAATTATAAGCTGAAATAACATCATCGTGAGTTGCATCAATTAAATGAAGTAAAATTTGACACCTTTCTATGTGCTTTAAAAATTTATGTCCGAGCCCAACTCCAAGGTGAGCATCAGTAATTATTCCAGGGATATCTGCTATTACAACTTCGCTATCATCCACTTTTGCCACACCTAAGTGGGGTCTTACGGTGGTAAATGGATAATCGCCTACTTTTGTATCCGCATTCGAACAGCGAGTCAAAAATTTTGATTTACCTGCGTTTGGCATGCCAATAATTCCAACATCTGATAAAACTTTTAGTTTTAATAATACATGTTTTTCTTCGCCAGGCTGACCGTAAGTAAAATGTCTTGGTGCCTTATTAGTAGAAGATTTAAAATTAGTATTTCCAAGTCCACCTTTTCCACCCTGTGCTATTAAAAATTCCATATCAGGCTTGTCAAGATCGACTATTATCTCTTCACTTTCTTCATCAATTATTTGTGCACCGACTGGAACTTTAAGTATAACGTCTTTCCCTGCTGTGCCAGATCTATCCCTGCCTGCACCATTTTTCCCACTATCTGCTTTAATGTGTCTTCTATAACGAAAATGAAGCAAAGTGTTGAGATTAGCGTCGCTGATGAAAACTATGTTTCCACCCTTTCCTCCATTACCACCATTTGGACCACCAAATTCAACGAACTTTTCTCGACGAAAACTTGCACAGCCGTCACCACCGTCACCGGCTTTTAAACACAATTTTACTTCGTCTATAAAACCCATGCTAACCCACGATAATATTTAGCATCCTTTCCTAATGCGCTTTCTATTCTCATTAGCTCGTTATACTTCGCGAGTCTATCAGAACGCGATAGCGATCCGGTTTTTATCTGCCCGCAATTTGATGCAACTGCTATATGAGATATTGTTGTGTCTTCTGTTTCACCTGAGCGATGAGAAATCACAGCTTTATAGCCATTTGATTTTGCCATTTCAATAGCAGCAAAAGTTTCTGTTAACGTCCCTATTTGATTTGGCTTGATCAGTACAGCATTTGCCATTTTTTCCTCTATTCCTTTGCATATCAGTTCACAATTTGTAACAAACAAATCATCCCCTACTAATTGAACTTTACTCCCCAATTTTGCAGTAAGTAATTTCCAACCTTCGTAATCGTCTTCACTCATTGCATCTTCTATAGAAATTATTGGATATTTTTCCACAAGATTACAATAATATTCAGTCAATTCTTTTGAAGTAAGCTCTTTATTTTCAAATTTGTAAATTCCATCTTCATAAAAAGTAGATGAAGCAACATCAAGGCCTAGTGCAAAATCACTTTGCGCTGAATAACCTGCTGATTCTATAGCGTATATGATCAAGTCAAGTGCTTCTTCAGTACTTTCAATATTTGGTGCAAAACCGCCTTCATCTCCTACATTTGTGCTATAACCTTTTTTCTTAAGAATGCTACGTAAGTTATGAAACACCTCCGCAGATATTCTGATTGCTTCACTGAAAGTCTCAGCACCGACTGGAAGAATCATGAATTCTTGAAAATCGAGCTTATTGTCTGCATGTACTCCACCATTAATTATGTTAATGAGTGGAACCGGCATAACACTCATCTGCTTTCCTCCCAAATATCTATACAACGGTATTTTGAAACTGTTTGCTGCTGCTTTTGCAACCGCAAGAGACACACCCAAAGTTGCATTTGCTCCAAGTTTAGATTTATTTTTTGTTCCATCTAGTTCAATTAATGCTTTATCAATTGCATTTTGGTCCGCTGCGTTCATTCCAATGATTTTATCTGTTATCACTCCATTTACAGCTTGAACAGCTTTCAGCACTCCCTTACCACAATACCTTTTCTCATCTTGGTCTCTGAGTTCCAAGGCTTCTAATTTACCGGTTGAAGCTCCAGAAGGTACAGATGCTCTGCCTATTGCTCCATCACAGAGCTCAATCTCTACCTCAACAGTGGGGTAACCCCTGCTATCTAAAATTTCTCTTGCAAATACGTTATTGATTATCTTATTCATTGCATTAAACCTTAACTTCCGCAATAAGTGCTACAGTTTCTTTTGCCAGTTTAGCTATATTACTACCAGCACCAATAAATAATACTATATCACCTGGACTTGTCGAATCACTAATAAAATGTGAAATGAGTAGAGAATCATTCATGATTTTTACGCTATCAAACCCATTACTGATTAAAGCTTCTTGTATATCATCAATTCCACAACCAGGAATAGGCTTGTCTTCTGGAGGATGAACAGGAGTGAGGATGACATAATCAAACATCATGAAAATTCGTATGAATTCATCAAAAAAATTACGAATGCGAGCAAAACGAAGTGGTTCGATAATTCCTATTACTTTTCCTTTAGTAATCGAACGTGCAGCCGTTAAAGTTGCATATATTTCATTTGGATGATGGGCATAATCCTCAATTAACTTAACACCTTTAATATTGGCAATCAAAGAGAATCTTCTTGCTACTCCTTTGAATTCCAAAAGGCCTTTTTTAATCTCTGCATCGCTAATCCCGAGCTTTATCGCAACTGATATTGCAGCTAGGGCGTTGCTTACTTTGTGAATTCCAATTGCATTTGATAGTACTATGTTTTTTAAAGGTCTGGATTCCAGTGTCACGCACTGGGATGACAGAGGATGATGGGATGACAGAGGGCGATGGGATGACACCTGTTTTTCTGTCATTCCAGTGCTTGACACTGGAATCCAGTTGTTCAACACGTCAAATTCTATGCTGTTAGCATGCTGTTTAATGTTGCTGGCTCTAATGTTACCATTCTCAAACCCAAACGTTATAGAATTACTCGCATCATAATCGATGTCTACAGAATCAGGTAAAACTGCAGAACCTGCATTATTCACGAATTGGGAAAATGCATTTTTGATATTATCAAATGTGCCGTAATAATCTATGTGGTCATTGTTGATACTTGTTATGACAGCAATCTTTGCAGGGATTTTTAGCATAGTTCCATCAGACTCATCAGCCTCGATCAGAAAAGTGTCACTCCCTCCAAGTTTGAAGTTGCTCTTATAGGAATTTAATATCCCTCCTACAGTTACAGTCGCATCAATGCCAGAATGATCAAAAATGGAAGCAATCATAGCCGTTGTTGTTGTCTTTCCGCTTGAACCTGAAACCGCTATTACACACCTATCTTTCATAATTTCAGTAAGTATGTCTGATCTATGCAAAATGGTTTTATTGTTATTTCTCGCTGTTACTAACTCCACATTATCAGATTTTATTGCAGAAGAATGTACAACTATTTGAGCTTGGCTTATATTATTAGCATTGTGACCAATAAAAACCTCTATACCTAGCTTTTGTAACCTATCTACATTGTCGTTTGACTGCGTATCACTGCCTTGAACTTTGTAATTGGAATTGTGAAGAATTTCAGCAATAGCGCTCATTCCAATTCCACCTATACCAATAATATGTATTATTCCTTTTTGAGTTTTGTTAATATTTAGCAGTAGATGTTTACTCATTACTAAATTTATTATAGTATAATTTAAAATCCTCATAGTATCGAACCCTCTTACCGAATACAATGATAAAAAACCTAACCTTTCTATGTCTAACATTTGTTTTGATAAGTAGTTGCAGTTTTAGCAACAGGTTTAATTGCACTGCAGGTCATTACAAAATTGGCAGCAGCTACACAATAAATGGTATAACTTATCACCCAAAAAACTGTAAACATCACGAAGAAATAGGAATAGCATCGTGGTATGGAATAGAAGATCATGGCACGCTTACAGCAAATGGTGAAGTGTTTAACCGCCACTTGATCTCTGCAGCGCATAAGACTTTGCCCCTACCCTGCTTTGTTCTTGTCACTAATTTAGAAAATGGAAGAAAGCTTGTTACAAGGGTTAACGATAGAGGACCATTTATTGAAGGCAGAATAATAGACTTATCAGAAAAAGCAGCTCAAGTCTTAGGACTTCATAAAGTAGGGCTTGCAAAGGTAAAAGTCCAATACCTAAGAAAGATGTCAGAACAATTGATACAAAATACTCCTCATTACAGAAAGCAATATGAAAAAGAAATGCAGAAACGTCACCCAAAACAAGACAGTGCAGAAAGTAAGGGATATGTCGCATTTTTTAAAAGTGCTCAGGCTGCTAAATCAGCTGCATCGAAGCTTCGTAATCAAGGAATGAAAAATGTTAGATTGCTTTTTAAGAACAATCAATATTGTGTGAAAGTGAGTTATAGGTAGTGGTGAGTGCAGAATTTGAAAGATTTGGTTAATGTAAGAAACGCTGGCTAACTATTGTAAGTTAAAAATGTGATATAAAAAAGATATCAACAATTTATAGCTATACCGCCGCGGCGCTAACACGTAGCGGGATACTTAACCGTCATCTACACCGTCATACCGCGATTCATTCGCGGTATCTCTTAGCATAGATTCCGCTAACTATAGTATTTCCCAAAGTAAATGATAAAGGTATAATAAGGTATTTGGGTTATAATGGCGTATAGTGTGGATTTAAGAGAAAAGGCAATATCGATGATAGGAAAAGGGAAGAAGAAGGTTGAGGTGGCAGAGCTTCTGGAGATAGGAATAGCAACTTTGTACCGCTGGTTAAAAAAGAAAGCTGCTGGTGAAAGCCTCAAGCCATCTAAAAACGGCAGCTTTATTCGAAAAATAGACCCAAAAATACTCGAAGAATATGTTACAAAGAATCCAGATCATACTCTGGCAGAGATGAAACAAAATCTTGGATTTGGAATAAATTCAATTTGGTATAGACTAAAACAGCTAAAAATTACTTTAAAAAAAAGTCACACTATATCAAGAGCGCAATCAAGAAGATAGGCAGCAGTTTATTGATAAAATCTCAAAAATAGACCATTCCAGCATCTTATATATAGATGAAGCAGGAGTTGATAATAAATTATACCGAGAATATGGACGTGCTCCAAGAGGAAAGAAAATTTATGCAGATATTCCAGGGAGAACTCGAGAGAGAATCAGTATAGTAGCCGGGTGGATTGGAATGAGATTTATTGCACCAATGACTTTCAAAGGTGGGTGTGACAAAGAGGTATTCAATATATGGTTGGAGAAGATGTTATTACCTAAATTGCCACTTGGCACAACCATAGTTATGGATAATGCTACATTTCATAAGACCACTAAAACAAAATCATTAATAGAGTCTTTTGGCTGTCATGTGCTGTATCTTCCAACATATTCACCAGATTTGAATCCCATAGAACACTGTTGGCATACCATCAAAAGCCGCCTCAGACCTCTAATGTATAAATGTACAGACTTACAACTTTTGGTTGGTAATACCATAATGGAAATTTATCATTCATTTTAGAAAATACTATACCATATGCAATATTACATCAAAGAGGAAAATTGGAAACAAATTTTAGAGTTCATAAAAAGCGTAAAAGGAATGCATAGCAAAGATGAAAAACGTTTAAGAATATTCATAGAGGCAGTGTGGTACATAGTCCGAAGTGGTTGCCAATGGAGACTTTTACCAAAAACTTATGGTAATTACAGGAGTATACATAAGCGATTTAAAAGATGGTGTGAAAGAGATGTCTGGGAAAAATTGCTTGAATATACTAAACAAGAGCCTGATTTAGAAGTTGCTATAATCGACGGTACGATCATCCGAGCCCATCCATGTTCATCTGGATATACAAAAAACTCCAAGGATCAAGAAGCTTTAGGGAGGAGCAAAGGTGGCTTTACAACTAAAATACATGCGCTTGTCGATGCACTTGGAAATCCACTTAAATTTACTCTGACCCCTGGTCAAAGAAATGAGATTACACAAGCAGCAACATTAACTGAAAGTGTCTATAATACCACTGTAGTGGCTGATAAAGGCTATGACAGCAATGCTTTTGTTACGAGTCTTGAAAGCAAGGGATGTACAGCAGTTATTCCTCCGAAGCGTAATCGAAAAGTGCAGAGGGGTTACGATAAACACATTTATAAAGAGCGTCATTTAATTGAGTGTTTTTCGGTAAAATTAAGAACTTTAGGCGTATTTTTTCCAGATTCGATAAAACGGCTGAGGTTTTTATGGGTTTTCTAAATTTTGTCGGGGCTCTTGTATGGCTTCTCTAAAATTTTGTCCACAGAGCCTAGCAGCACCCACATAACAGCCTAATATAAAACCCTGAGATTATGTGCCTTTTTCTACCTTTTACTTTTTTACTCCCATCATAACCTTTGATCCCCCTTTTTCTGTCGTTTTTACAGATTACTATGCAAGCACTTGGCTCCTCGTTTCTTCCCATTTTTGAACTACTATATTTAGTGATATCGTAGTTCATTTTTTCGAGAATTCCTTGCTTTTTCCACCTCCTAAATTGTTCATATACTGCCTTCCATGGCGTGCGGTAAATAGCGCCATTGACATCCTGTACGTAGTACATAAAAAATTGCTGATAATACTTCTCTTTTGCTATGTTTTAGCGGCCTTCCTCCTTTCTTGTATGATACTCTAAAGTGTTTCTCTATTAGCGACCACTCTCTTTCACTAAGATCTGTAGGATACTTTTTTCTCATTTCTAACCCCATTTTTAAAACTCATATACTATACTTTTTTTCGTTTGCGGATAAGCTCTTAGCCGCTAACAAGTAGCGGGATGACGAGCTTATCGTCATCCCGCCGCGAACCGTCATGCTGCCACGAACCGTCATACCGCGATTCATTCCACAACTGTACGAACATTGCAATTTGCAGGCAATTTGCGTGGCAGATGGTGTCATCCCAGTGCCCAGACACTGGGATCCAGCCTTTTCATAATCATCAAAACGTTGTATTTTAACATAAAACGGCTACTTTTATGCTTACCAACTTAATAAAATTCCTGGATCCCAGTGGGCTTTGTTGCATCGCTACTTATGAAAGGCTAACTATAGTTAGGATTATAAGCAACCTATTGAAAATCTTGTTTTTTTGCAATCAATCTGATCAAATTTAAGAATAGTAATTTATTATTTATATTAATAAATTTAATTCTATTGAAAATAGCTAAAGCATTGAAATTCTTGAATTTTAGCCGGATTAGTGAGTGGTAGTGAAATTTCTTTTACTCAAATTTAGGTATTCACTGACCGTTCTTGTTATAAATACCAGAATAATAAGCTACTGATATTCTCTATCTTTTTTATCTTTAATCCATCATAGCTAGCGATGCAACAAAGCCATCCCAGTGTCAAGCACTGGGATGACATCATAGGGGCGCTGGGATGACACCCTCCTGCTAGACAATGTTCGTACAGTTGTAAATTCATTCGCGGTATCTCTAGATCCCGCTAACACGTAGCGGGATGACGGTTGTCGTTTAGCTACAAACGTTAAGAAATTTACCAAGCGAAAAAAAGGCAAAAGAAACCCCGTGTTAGCTAGTTGTCACCCTCTAATCCTGCAAATTGGCGTACTATACTGTCTTAAACGACTTATAAGCGCGTTTCAGCTTATATAGGTAAAAACCTAGAAATATTGTGAAGACATAAGGTGCACATAGTGCAAAAAATTAAAAATAAGACGCCAACCACGTTGTTTTCTTGCTGTTTAATCTGCACAGATGAAGATAACTGAATACCTTCAGTTTCATGATAAAGGGGCTGGCGGAGTTTGTCAAGGAAGTTTTTCGTTTCTATGAGCTACTTGACTCTCGGCTGGGTCGAATTTGTATAGCTACATTGTCGGTAAATCTAAATTGCTTTAGTTATAGAAATAAATTTCGAGTCAGATGTGTATAAATTCTATATAATTTTTATCCTACTACTAATTCAATAAGATGGATCACATAGATATTATAAAATCAAAATTATTATTATCTGAAATAGTAGGTAAAAAAGTCAGGCTAATAAAAAGAGGAGATAGTTTTATTGGGCTCTGTCCATTTCATAACGAAAAAACCCCATCTTTTTCGGTGAGCAATACTAAGGGGTTATACTACTGTTTTGGTTGTTCAGCTAGTGGTGATGCATTTGAATTTATTTCACAAACTGAAGGATTAAGCTTTAAAGAAGCATTGGAAAGATTAGCATCGGTTACAGGTGTTGAACTGCCCAAAAGTCTTAGTATTACAAAAGAGGACAATAAACTATTTTTAGTGCTTGATTTAGCTGCAAATTGGTTTGCACAAAAAAATCAGGGCGTTGTAGATTATTTAAAGCAGCGTAAGATTTCACCTAAAATCATAGATAAATTTAAGATAGGTTATGCACCAAGCTCTGGTTTGAAAGAGTATTTAAACTCTTCAGGTATTGAAGACAGAATTTTGATTGATGTAGGATTAATAAATAAAAATTTTCGTGATTATTTTTATGACCGGCTGATATTTCCTATATACAACATTGCAGGAAGAGTTATTGGTTTTGGCGGACGTGCGCTGAGTTCTGAGCAACAGCCGAAATATTTAAATAGCCCAGAGAGTCAGCTCTTCAAGAAGAGGGAGAATTTATACGGATTAAACTTTGCTTTAAGCGAAATACGTAAAAAACAGCACATATTTGTTGTTGAAGGATATATGGACACTATAGCGCTACATCAAGCGGGAATTAGTAATGCAGTTGCTCCACTTGGTACCGCAATTTCTGCAGAACAGATAAAAAATCTATGGAGATTTGCTAAAGAAATCTCCATCTGTATGGATGGCGATAGTGCTGGACGTCATGCTGCTACCCGAGTTGCAGAACTTGCTCTGTCAATATTAGAGCCTGGATACACGTTAAAATTTGTGACTTTGCCGAGTAATAAAGATCCATACGATATATGTAACGAACTGGAATGCAAGAAAGAAGACGTATTGACTGCTCTTGACCATTCAACAAAACTGCATTCTGAATATTTATGGCATCACATAATCGATAGCAATTTGCAAAATTATGAAAAACTTGCTCCGGAAAAATATTCAATTCTTGAGCACAAGTTCATGGAATATGTAAATACTATTAGCAACAGCAGTATTAGAAGGTATTACAGAGATTATTTTTACAATAAGGCTAGTGAACTAAGAAGTAGCTTCAAAAAACAGATTTTTAATAGTAAAGCTAGAGCAACAAAAGGTGAGTATCTTCATAGCAAATCTCCAGAGCTAATTGAAGCAGAGCAAAATCAGGCCGTAATTTTACGTATAGCCGTAGAATTTCCTGAAATCTTGAACCGTCCTATATTTTTTGAGCAATTTTCTCATTTTGAATTTACTAATGAGATGAAAAGATTACAACAGCGTATAATTGATGTAATAAGTAACAAAAGCAAACTTGGTAAAGAGGCTTTGTTACAAGAATTGAAACAGTTTAACGTTATAAAGTATGTATTTGAAAAAACTAGCATACTAAGTAGCCAACTGAACGAGAGAAAATCTGCAGAAATTGTGTGGAATAATATAGTGTTACTAAAAGAATTAAATGCATTACGAAAAGAAAGAACCGAAGCGAGGCTGAGCGGTAATCTTGACTTAGAAGAAAGGTTGATAGAACAAATAAAGCAAATAGAAAGTAGTATACAAGAAATGCAAATGAAGTTTATTGAAAAGTAGACTGCTACAGTTAATTATTTTTAGATTGTTTGGGAGTGTTAAATAAACTGTGTCAAACCGCATTTTTAGTTCAACTCAATTTTCAATCTGCCAGGAAAGAAAACATCAAGTTGAGAGATAGTTAATGCCCAATCATGTACAGGCATCGTCCACTTTTCCTCTGCCTTCTTTATAGCACAATATACCTGCTTATACAAGGCATTTATGCTGGTAAATGAGCCTTTGGTCTTAGTGAATTTCCTAATTTGCCTATGTAGCCCCTCTATGGGATTGGTGGTGTAGATTATCCTCCTAACTGGACCAGAATACTTAAAATAACCAGACAAGTTTTCCCAATTATTCTGCCAAGATTTTATAACCATAGGGTACTTTGTGCCCCATTTTTCATCCAATTCCAACAGATAATTCTCGGCAATTTCCTTGCTTGAAGCTTGATATACCTTCTTTAAATCGCTCAAAAAACTCTTCGCATCTTTACTGGCCACATACTTCAGTGAGTTGCGTATCTGATGCACTATACACATCTGCACTTCCGCATTAGGAAAGACACTGTTTATAGCTGCAGGAAAGCTTTTTAGCCCATCAACGCAGGCAATAAGGATATCTTCTACTCCTCTTTCTTTGAGGTCATTTAACACTCCCAACCAGAAGTTAGCTCCTTCACTTTCAGCCAAATAAAAACCTAATACTTCTTTTTTGCCATTTTGATCTATGCCTAATATGTTATACATGCATTTACTTACGCAATGCCCGTCCTCTTTGACTTTAAAAAACATGCCATCCATGAAAACTATCGGATATACAGACTGCAGCGGGCGACTACGCCATTCGTTGATTACTGGTAGCAATTTGTCAGTAATACTTGATATCTCTGCCGCCGATATTTTGTGATCATAAATTTCCTCAACATGTGACACTATATCTCTATAGCCCATACCACTGGCAAATGTGCTCAAAATCTTCGTTTCAAGCTCTGGATGTAAGTTTGTTTGCCTTTTTTTGACTATTTGTGGTTCGAAACTTCCTTCTCTATCTCTTGGTGTTAATAGCTCTGCACTTGTACGTAAAGTTTTTGCATTTCTCCCATTTCTTCGATTATTCTCTTCGCTTTTAGCCGACAAGTGGTTTTCTATTTCACCTTCCAGGCTTACCTCCAGCAACTTTTTTATAAACGGTGTTAATGCTCCATCTCTTCCTGTCAACGGTCTTCCTTCTCGTATAGACGACAGGATATTTGTTTCTAATTCTTTATAATCTACCAAACCGGTAGTTCTGTTTACTACTTTCTGACTCATTGTCAAACCTCCATTTTTTTATATCAATTTATTACTTTTTTTTCGGTTTGACACAGTTTATTTAACACTCCCGAAATCCGTACTACAAGTCTGAGTAATAAAAACGAAAAACCCTCACGAACAATTTCTCTTGGTAAAAAGCAAAGCAACTACGCTTCTGCATGTTTTATATTGCTTGGAATATGTGCTGTTGATTCATGTTTAGTAATAGAAGATTATCCAGGGATGAGTGCTTTCTTTGCAGCATTTGCACTGGTTTTTCTTTTAGTAGGATGTTATAGTTTATATAAAGCAAACACGGTACTTAGTGATGTTGAAAGCACTCAGCTTGGTGGTTTAGGACGAAGTTAAGATTTTGATTTCTTCTCCAAACTCTGCTGAAAATTCTTATACATATTAAAAACATCTTGATAATTGAGGTGAGTGTAAACTTGAGTGGTCTCAAGGCTTGAATGGCCAAGCAGTTGTTGTATTGATCTTATGTCAATATCTTCCTGAAGCAAATGAGTAGCAAAACTATGGCGAAATGCATGTGGAGATAAAATTTCTGGTAAATTTAACATTCTCCTTATTTTCTGCAAACGATTGGCGACATAAGTTCTCCCCAATTTTTTTCCTCTTACTCCCAAAAAAAGATATTGTGCTTCATCAAGGTAAGGACAGGCTTTTACATATTCTTGTATACATTTTTTTACTACTGGGAGAATGAATACCTGCCTTTGTTTATCTCCCTTACCTGTTACTATTAAACTTTCATTGTTAATATCACTAACCCTAAGGTTCAACGCTTCACTGATTCTTAAGCCTGTGCCATATAGCAGGACAATAATTGCAATTTCTCTTTTTATCACCCAAGGTTCACCCAGGTCGGATAGTTTCATTTCTTTCAATAAAGTTTTTATATCAGGTATTGATAATGCTTTGGGCAGAGTTCTTCTCTGAATTGGCCTTGACAAGGAAAATACAGCTTCATTGTCTATATTGTGGTTGTTTTTTATGTACTTGAAGAAATTTCTGATTACTGAGAGTGCTCGAGTGTTAGATCTTGCATTCACACCTCTTGCGTAACGAGAGGTAAGCCAACTTCTTAACTCAGGTATACTTAAATTTTTCAGAGTACCAACATTTACTTCTCCACCAATGTGAGTATTTAGGAAATTTATAAGATCCTTCAAGTCCTTCATGTATGACTCTAAAGTGTTTGGTGAATAAGATCTGTTGCACCTCAGCCACTCATGCCATTTTTCAATGATTGAACCGAGGTCCACAATTATTTTTTAAAGAAAGCATCGATGCACGCATCTCGAAAGGCTTCATTTATATCAGGATGAGAGTGACAAATTCTGTATATATCCTCTGCTGCTGCGCCATATGCCATTGCAACCGCTGCTTCGTTTATTAGCGTGTCAGCGTATGCTCCTATGATATGCACACCTAGTATTGTATCTGCTCTGCTACAAGTCAGCACTTTCACGAATCCTTCAGCATCATCAGTGATTTTTGCTCTGCCGTTTGCAGCAAATTGACATTTACCAACTTTGTACTTACGGCCAACACTTTTCAACTCCTCTTCAGTTTTACCGATTGAAGAAACCGCAGGGTGAGTGTAAATGACAGATGGTATAATTTCATAATCAACGTGAGGTGACTGTCCTGCTATTATCTCTGCAACTGCCACTCCTTCTTCTTCTGCCTTATGAGCAAGCATTGCTCCACCGATCACATCACCAATAGCAAATATTCCTTTCACATTAGTTTCATATCTGTTGTTAACTTGAACGAAACCGCGATTATCTTTTTCTATTTTTTCATCAATACTAAGATTCTCAGTGCATGGTTTGCGTCCTGCTGCCACCAATACCTTATCCGCCTCTATAGTGTTTGTTTGATTATCTTTTACAGAGCAAACTTTCACACTCAAAGAGTTGCTACTTTGTTTTATCTCCTCGACTTTAGTGCTAAGTAAAAATTTTATTCCTTGTTTTTGTAGACTAGAAAGTAGAGACTTACTTAATTCTCCATCCATTGCTGTAGCGATTCTATCAAAAAATTCTACTACAGTGACTTCAGACCCTAGCCTGCTCCATACAGAAGACATTTCAAGCCCTATTGCCCCAGCTCCGATTACGACAAGTTTTTTTGGTACTTCAGTTAAAGATAATGCACCAGTAGACGAAATAATGTCTTTCTCATCGATATTAATTCCTGGCAAAGAAATAACGTCAGAACCGGTTGCAATTACTATATTTTTTGTCTTCAGCACCTTACCTTCAGCTAAAACTTCAAGATTACCTTGGTTAAAAGAGGTAATTTTCCCAAGCCCATTGATTTTAGTGATTTTGTGAAGGTTAAACAGATATTCTATACCTTTTCCAAGTTCCTGAACTCTGGCGTCCTTATAGCCTAGCATTTCTTTTAAATCGAAACTTGCATCCTTAATTTTTATGCCAAGCTTCGACAGATCATTTTTCGTGTGAGCATACTGATAGGAAGAATGGAGCAATGCTTTGGAGGGTATGCACCCAACCCGCAGGCACGTACCACCAAAAATGCTATTTTTATCTATACAGGCAACTTTCAATCCAAGTTTTGCAGCAGCGATAGCACACTTATAACCGCCTGGACCACCACCTATAACAATCAGGTCATAATCAATCATAAAGAACAAACCTATTTTCTAAAGAATAAACACCTTTTCTCTCAGTTATTACATATATTTTATCGTGAGTAAACACTGGAGTGTGAAACACATTACCAGGTACTTTGATTACCTTTCCTGCACTTTCAGATCCAGGAAAAGCAAGCATTGAACCTTTATTGCTTGTCACCCACAGTGTATGGGCATGCACAATTGGAGCAAACAATTGCGTATTTTCTATTAAATCAGATGCCCAGACTGTTTCTCCATTTTTTATATCCAGGCCGATTATTTTATTATCTTCAGTTACTATAAAAATTCTTCCGCCTTCTTTTTGTTTCTCTGCAGGAATAAGAGGACTATAATATGATTCAATGTCTGATACACTTTTTACTTGCAGTGACTTTGACCATAAAATATTTCCTGATCTCACGTCAATACCATAAATATAGGAATTGTTTGTAGCTATTAAAGTATCGCCAAGCACTCTCGGTGTAGTAGTTACATCTGTGAGCTGTGTATCCAAAAGGTTTGTAGCCAATTTTTGGCTCCACAATTTTTTACCGTCTTCATTAAAAGCTATTAACTCACCATTTGAAAATGGTGCTATTATTTTATCGTTAGAAATTGTTGGCGATATGGAATACAAACCTCGAACCTCATTGATACCGTTTTGATAAGTCCAAACGGAGCTGCCATCTTTTATATCAAACACGTACAGATAATTATCAATAGTCAATACTACCAATTTATTATTTATTACTGCTGCTTTTCCTCTTACTGGAGCTCTCAATTCTTTTTCCCACTCAATCTTGCCAGTTTTTGCGTCTATTGCGTGTAAAGTGTTATCCACTATAAAGAAAACATTTTTTTCATAATGCGATAGGCTCATGTTACCAATTTTTTTCCTATGTGAGAGGTGTGATTTCCAATTCATAGCCTTTGAGTTATCAATATCAAAGGAATATAAAGCGCCGTGCTTGTCTGATAAAATAACGCTATCTTCTGTAAGCACTGGAGCTACATACCCTTGAGATAGTTTTTTATCCACTAGACTTATTCGCTCGCTTGCCATTGTGTAACTGCTACACAATAACATTATCATGACAATTATTACTTTCATTACTTATTGAAAACAAGACTTAATTAATATACATCTTAAGAACCTTAATTACAACGGAAATGTTCTTGCTGCATGTTAAAAACGTTGATTTATGAACGAAATATTATATTATTATGTGAGATAATGCATACTTGACCTTACCCAGAAAAAGTGGAGAGAAAGTTGGTACGTTTTTATAATAAAAAAATGTTTTTATAGAGAGGTAGAATATGTCAAATGGAAGAGAATATACAGCAGAGTTGAAAGAAGAAGCTGTAAAACTTTTTAAAGAAAGAGGAGAAACAATTTCGAAAGTAGCAAAAGATCTAGGTATAAGCTCTAACGTATTAGGTAAGTGGATAAAAAAATATAACGAAAAGAAGTCAGTAGCAAATGCTTTTCCAGGTAGGGGTAATGTAGCTCCTTACGACAAAGAAAGATTTGATTTAAAGAAAGAGTTAGCAAGAGTAACAAGAGAGAGAGACATTTAAAAAAAAGCCCTGGGCAGTCAAAAAGAGTAAAATATTTTTTTATAAAAGAACATAGCAACTGCTATAAAGTACGGGAATTATGTAGGATTTTGAATGTATCTGCTAGTGGCTACTATAAGTGGGCTGCGAGGGAAATAAGCAATAGAGAATTAGCAAATAAAAGCAGATATTCAAAAAAAGCTTCTAAATGTAGATATGGAGCTCGTAAAATTCATGCTGAATTAAAGGCTTTGGGTAAAAGTTGCAACTTGAAAACAGTGCAAAGTATTATGCAGAAAAATGGTATTCAGGCTATATTGAGAAGAAAATTTAAAATTAAGAAACAACAAACGGACAGTAGAGTCGTAATATTAGACCAAAACTTTATTGTCGATCAACCAAATAAAGTATGGGATTACTTATATAAAAACCAAAGAAGGATGGCTATATTTGGCAACAATAATCGATCTATATTCACGCATGGTAGTTGGCTGGTCAATGAGTAGTTCAATGAATAAACAATTGGTCATGGACTCTGTATTAATGGCCGTTAATAAACGCAAACCTGCCAAAAACCTACTGTTACATAGTGATCAAGGTTCACAATATACTTCATAAGGTTATCAATATCTCTTAGCCATAAAGAATATAGATGAGCCATAAAGGTTGTTGTTACGACAATTCTGTTGTAGAAAAGTTCTCTAAAAAGGGAGTTACCAATAGACACTTCTAAGCACTCTAAACAGTATATTAAAACTGCTATATTTGAATATATAGAAATTTTGGGAGTGTTAAATAAACTGTGTCAAACCGCATTTTTAGTTCGACTCAATTTTCAATCTGCCAGGAAAGAAAACATCAAGTTGAGAGATAGTTAATGCCCAATCATGTACAGGCATCGTCCACTTTTCCTCTGCCTTCTTTATAGCACAATATACCTGCTTATACAAGGCATTTATGCTGGTAAATGAGCCTTTGGTCTTAGTGAATTTCCTAATTTGCCTATGTAGCCCCTCTATGGGATTGGTGGTGTAGATTATCCTCCTAACTGGACCAGAATACTTAAAATAACCAGACAAGTTTTCCCAATTATTCTGCCAAGATTTTATAACCATAGGGTACTTTGTGCCCCATTTTTCATCCAATTCCAACAGATAATTCTCGGCAATTTCCTTGCTTGAAGCTTGATATACCTTCTTTAAATCGCTCAAAAAACTCTTCGCATCTTTACTGGCCACATACTTCAGTGAGTTGCGTATCTGATGCACTATACACATCTGCACTTCCGCATTAGGAAAGACACTGTTTATAGCTGCAGGAAAGCTTTTTAGCCCATCAACGCAGGCAATAAGGATATCTTCTACTTGTATCTTGTCAAAAGCATCTAATGTTTTAAGCTTAAGCATTAGGTGGAGAAGGGAGGAACTCTGTGCTTCTTCTTAGATATAAAATCTGTAGAGGAGATAAGAATTCCCTTCTCAAAAGTATAGGCTGGACGGTATCGTAGAAAAACCTAAATGGTTCTAATTCTGTATTCACAAGGTTAGCCTTACTTTTCATTTTAAATAGTAACGTATGGGGTTATATATGATCAACAACTTTCTGGGAATAGATGTATCAAAAGATCGCTTTGATGTTTTTCTCTCATTTATAAGTAAAAAAGGAAAACGTGAAACTAGGAAAAGAAGCTTTAAGAACGATGATAATGGGTTTCAAGGTCTGCAGAGCTTTCTACAAAAACATAACGTAGAGCAAGTGAAAGCTTGTATGGAAGCTACCGGTTGTTATAGTGAAGCTTTGGCTGAATTTCTACACAATGCTGGACATTTTGTAAGTGTTGTAAATCCTTATTGTATTAAATCTTATGCGAGGAGTAAGCTTGTAAGACAAAAGAATGATCAGACCGATGCAGAAATTATTGCTGATTATTGCCAAAGACAGGAACCTACTCGTTGGACACCACCTTCTCCTGAAATGAAAAAATTAAAACATCTTTATCGTTGCTCGGTTGCGTTAAAAGATGGATTAACATTCGTAAATAATCATTTAGAAAAGAAGGAGAGACTGCCTGAAGAAGTTGCAAATGCTTGGGAAAACCTTGCAGTGAACATAGAACAATCAATAGAAACAATAAAAAACTCCATACGTGAACTATTAAAACAGCACAAAGAGTTGTTGGAAAACTTTCAACTCTTATTGACTATTCCAGGAATAGGAGAGGAATCAGCAATAGCTATTTTAGCTGAAATTCCTGACACAAAGGCTTTTATAAATGCCAGACAATTGGCAGCATACGCTGGAACTATACCACGAAATATAACATCAGGTTCATCTGTATATGCCAAGCCCAGATTAAGTAAATCAGGTTCACGAACACTACGTAAGGCCATGTATTTTCCTGCTATAGTAGCTAAAAATCACAATCCTATTATTATGACTTTTTGCAAGAGATTAAAAGAAAAAGGCAAGCATAATATGGCCATTGTTGGTGCTGCAATGCGTAAGTTGCTTCATATTGTTTTTGGTATTTTAAAATCAAAAAAGGCTTTTAATCCTGACCATATCAAAAGCTACAGGACTAGGAGATTGACTGAAGCTTTAGTAATTTAAAATCGAAAAATGCTTCCATTCTATCTTATGTAAAATGGTATCTTACACAAATTTATTGAATGTAGTTGGTTAGTGTATATGTTGATAAGTGTAAAAGACAAGATTTAATCTGACAGACAAGAATTAACTGACAGAAGAATTGAGGTAGTCAAAACTAATATCAGGCTCTTGTTTAATACAACTACAATCTGTATACCGCTACACAGGACGGGAATTGGCAGTATTTTTTGATTTCACAATATAACTTAGGCAATTTAGATTCAATTTTTGTAATTTTCTTGTTGACTGGCGAGACGGTATCTCCTCTTTCTTTGAGGTCATTTAGCACTCCCAACCAGAAGTTAGCTCCTTCACTTTCAGCCAAATAAAAACCTAATACTTCTTTTTTGCCATTTTGATCTATGCCTAATATGTTATACATGCATTTACTTACGCAATGCCCGTCCTCTTTGACTTTAAAAAACATGCCATCCATGAAAACTATCGGATATACAGACTGCAGCGGGCGACTACGCCATTCGTTGATTACTGGTAGCAATTTGTCAGTAATACTTGATATCTCTGCCGCCGATATTTTGTGATCATAAATTTCCTCAACATGTGACACTATATCTCTATAGCCCATACCACTGGCAAATGTGCTCAAAATCTTCGTTTCAAGCTCTGGATGTAAGTTTGTTTGCCTTTTTTTGACTATTTGTGGTTCGAAACTTCCTTCTCTATCTCTTGGTGTTAATAGCTCTGCACTTGTACGTAAAGTTTTTGCATTTCTCCCATTTCTTCGATTATTCTCTTCGCTTTTAGCCGACAAGTGGTTTTCTATTTCACCTTGTTCGGTAGAAGCTGTAGCTTTACTCCTCTCGTTTGAGTTTTATTACTACAACTCCCCCTAAAGAACCGTGCTTGCAGATTTCCCGCACACGGCTCATCAATATTAGTTTTCACAGTCGTCCCTCTTATGCATATAAAGAAAAATGTATTTTTGGCTTTGGTAATGGATTTACTTCTACGTAGTGTACAAACTGTTCCCAGGTCATACTCTTTTTCTGACTACGCCGATTTATCCATTTAAATGCTAGCTTTCTTACTGATGTGTAAAATTGTTTCAAACACCAATAATTTCCGCTAATACCAAAGTAGTTATAGTGTCCTGTTAATTTAGCCTTCAGTACTTGCCACCAATCTTTAAGTCGAATACTTCCGCGGACTATTTTCAACCACTCCTTGATTTCTTTTAGTTTTCTGGCTAGATTTAACTTTGAGGTTTTATGTCCCATTATTAATCTACCACGACGACTTTTTGCACCATAGTGCGTAAACCCCAGAAAATTGAAACTTTCCGTCCTTCGTTTCTCTCTTATCGCTTGTTGCCACTCCCTCTTGCCAAACTTTACTACTCTGGTCTTGTTTTCAGATACTTCCAACCCAAATTTATTTAGCCTTTGTTTCAGTAATTCCAGAAATTCTTCCGCGTCTACCTTACTTTCGCAACAAACCACAAAATCGTCGCAAAACCTTATTAGTTGTATATATCCTCTGGATCTTGGTTTAAATTTCTTTTCTATCCATAAATCCAACACATAATGTAAGTATATATTTGCTAATACAGGACTTACTATACCACCTTGGGGTGTACCTTGTTTTGTTGCTTCATAATTTCCAGCTTCGACTATCCCTGCCTTGAGAAACCGCTTTACTAACCACAGCAAATTTGGGTCAGTTATTCGTTCCCTTAGACATCTCATTAGCCATTTATGCTGTATATTATCGTAGAACTTCTTGATATCCACTTCTACAATGTAGTTTATTGGCTTGTACATAACTGCTTTATCTAGTGCATTTACCGCTTGATGACAGTTTCTTCCAGGTCGAAATCCATATGAGCTGTCCAGAAAGTTTGCCTCGTAAATATTTTCTAATATCTTCTTCAGCATAATCTGTACTAATTTATCCTCGGTCGATGGTATTCCGAGTCCGCGTTTCTCTTTACTTCCAGCTTTCGGTATATATACCCTCTTTACTGGTTGTGGTTGATATTGCTTCCTCTTCATACTTTCTACTAGCACTTCGAGTTTCTCATTCAGATTTTCTCCGTATGATTCCACTGTTATCTGGTCTACTCCACAAGCCTTGTTACGCTTCAGTTCTTTATAACATCTCGCAAGATTCTCTGTATTTATCAGATGGACTAACGATGTGAATTTTAGTCGCTTATCTTGCTTTGCTCTTACTGCTATCTGGTTTAGTTTATTTTGCATGTTATTCCAACCTCCGTTGTATTGGCCTAGCAATCCCTATTCCAGTTACTATATTGCTGATCGCTTCCCCTTGTACGTGGCTTTCCCACATTCTGAGTACTATCAATCAGTCCGACTTCCCCTGCATCTTCCGCTAGTTCTTGCCTTTGTTGACTTGTTCCAGCGTACCTTTGTAGGAATGCATAGGATCTCCCAAGTTCACTTGAAGTCCATTTCAATACATGGCACGGTCTCAGATCCCGATAGAGTGAGTGATAACTTGCCTTTACGTTATCCTTCATGCTGTCTTCCATGGCCATGAAAATGTCGACCTCTATGTCTTCAGGTATTTCGGAACTCAATCCCTTCACTTTCGTTGTACCCTGCATTGTCCATCCCACTAGCTCTATTACACTCGTTACCTCATGCAACATAGTGGTCTGTTCCAAACTGTTGGCTAGACTTTGTTTGTGTTGGATTTTCACCAACTGTTCTCCAAGCACTTCTTGGCGCACCATGACACCACTTACTCGCAAATTACCTGCAAATTGCAATGTTCGTACAGCTGTGTGTCAAGCACTGGGGTGACATCTTACTGGTGGAGATCGTCCTCAAATTGCAATCTTTGTACAGTTGTGGGTTTAGGCTACCTATAAATTCTAAACTGTTGTTACGTATTAGGACCACCAACCCAGGACCCAAAGTCAGTTTAGCTATATCAGAAAACAGGTTATGTGGAAATCTTAAAATACTTCTTGTTCGCCAAGCAAAATAAATACATTCCTACAAACAAGCAGATGCTCAATACTGACACATAAGAAAACTTAAAAATTAAATCTCTAATATATATTGATAAGCATTTACCTGCAGAAAATTTGTATAGTAATCCAACACATACAACGGCACTATCAACAACTGATGCTATAATTAAAGTAATGAAATTTGCCATATGAAAATTCAACTTGGACTTCAATTTTTCAAAAATAATTATGCTTGAGAGAAGAGAGACTAAAATTGCAGTATATGAAATCAATATCATCAAATTAAAACTTTGCCATTTAAAAACACAACATAGCGCTGTACACACTATTAATCTGTACGTAGCTTTGCTTTTGCCATAAAATTCAACCATTGAATTTACAACTAAAGCAGCTCCCACAAATAAGGCAGCACATATCATCAATTTATTTGAAGTGTTGAGTAAAGAAAGACTGATAAACAGGAGTATCGATAAAATAGACATAATCAAATTTAATAACATACATTTATTTTAAGTAAATATTGCACATAGTGAAAGAGTTATTTAGCATAATCAAAAAAAATATTTTAAACTGACATGCTATAGCTAACCCAAGAAAGGTTTTCCTACGTCATACCGCCGCGGTATCTCTAGATCCCGCTAACAACTTACTATTACCCATAAATCTAAAAATGGAGAAAAAGCTGCTATTTTACTAATTCAACTTTCTATTATAAATAGATCTATGGTCTAAAAATGGAATATATGATGAAAAGAAATATAAATACCTCAACTGGCGAATGGGCAGAAAGTGAATTTGGAATTGTTAATTTTGGTGATATAAGATTAAGTAAGAGGCTTTTAAAAATAGTTAATAGTTTTGCTGAATCGCCTGAGCGTTCAATAAATCAAGCTTGTGAAGATTGGCATCAAAGTAAAGCAGCTTATAGATTTTTCCAAAACGATGCCATTTCTGAAAGAAAGATATTAGACAGTCATATAATTAAAACTGTTGAAAGAGCTAAAAACTATCTTAGCTATCCAAGACACGAGTTATATTTCATATAAAAATCATAAAAAGACCGAAGGATTAGGGATTATAGCAGCAAGATTAACATCTAAAACAACTAACTTTAAAACCCATGATGCATACAACGTTTGCAGTTACAACAGAAGGGCTACCTATAGGATTATTAGATCAAAAAATTAGTACTAGACCTCCTTTGGCTGAAGACCTAAAAGAGTTGAAAAGAAGAAGCCATAATACTGCTATTCCGATAGAAGAGAAAGAAAGCATACGGTGGATAGCATCACTTAAAGATTCTACTCACCATCCTGGATTAAAGAACGTTAAGGTAGTTACCGTTTGCGATAGAGAAGCAGATATTTATGATTTATTTGAAGTCGCTTCCACTAATCAATCTCTTTTTGTAGTAAGAGGAAATCAAAACAGAACAGTAAATAAGAAGTCGACTTATTCTGAAAAAGGTGGTGAAAGGTTGTGGGATTTAATGAATCGCATGTCTTGTCAAGGAGAAATTCAAGTCTGCTCGCAATGATAAACCTCAAAGAACAACAGTTTTAGAAGTAAAGTTTAGTAACTTTGTGATGAATGCATCAAAAAATAATGCTAGACGTAAAACCCAAAAACTTCCTAATTTAAGTTTAAATGCTGTCTATGCTATAGAAAAACACCCCCCATTTGGCGAAGAACCTATGAACTGGATTTTGTTGACAAATATAAATATTAATAATTTTGAAGAAGCAGTAGAAAAAATACAATGGTATTGCTTAAGATGGAGAATAGAGGTTTTTCATAAAATTTTAAAATCCGGTCTTAAAGTTGAAGAATGTAGGCTCCAAACAGCAGATAGATTAATCCGCTTTCTTACAATTATGAGTATAATTGCATGGAGAATATTTTTTATCACACTAGTAGCTAGAACAAATCCAAATCTTTCTTGCACTGTCATACTGACTGATGACGAATGGAAGGTTTTGTATACCAAAATGCTTAAGACAAAAGACTATCCTGAAATCCCACCACCTATAAGAGAAATCGTGAGGTGGATAGCCAAATTAGGAGGGTTTTTAGCTCGCAAAAATGACTTAGCTATAGCTTTGTGGAAGGGATGGAAACGTCTCTTTGATTTAGCAGAAGGATGGAGACTCGCTCATGAATTTTATACTTGTGGGTAATAGTAAGGTTTTGAAGTCGAGTGGGGAGAGGTGACTTTCCTCACTTAGACGACTGGGATTATTGTATAATTAAATACTTTTTTAAACTAATGAAGCTTGAAAGCGGATTACCTTTCACGACCTGTGTTTACTTCATTCACTTTAGGAGTATGAATAGGCGTTATCATTGGGTTTTCAAGTTGTGTTGCTTGCTTTAAACCTTCACTTATGCTCCGATCTTGATCTAAAATCTTGTCAAAGTTTTTACTTTGTTGATGACCATTCACCACGCTAATTTCTAAGCCGGGACTTTTATGATTGAAAGACTCACCAGGTTGGACACTATATTCCTTACCATTAATATTTAAGTTAACCGCATTAGCAATATTGGGAGAAGTTGTATCTTGCTGCAGATTTTGCTTTGTCTCAGGACTATTGTATGTAATATTAATGTTGAGAGCTTTATCCTGATAATTAAAAGCCTTTTCCGGTTCTAAATTGAACTCTTTTCCATTTATATTTATGAAAGAGCTCTGATCCATACTTTTTTGTTGCATTTCATTATTTGATGTATTTTTTTGAGCCGCTTCTCTCATGTTATGAGTATTCTCCACACTCTTTTCATCCTCACCCAAAAGTTTTTCTAACATTTTCTTAACAAAGCGCTTCAGAAGACTCAAAAACCCTTCTTCTTTTTGATTTTCTTGTGGTTGAGGCATGTTATCTTTTTTGTCCTGTTCAGGCTTTTTATTGTTGAGCTTCTCTTTTACAGAACTCTTGCTCACTGAAGGACTAACGGTTTGTGAATCGTGCTTTGATGGCTGTGTATCTGTTTGCACAGAAGCTTCAGTAGTCTTTTTTTGTCCACTCTGTTCAATGCTTTTATCTTTTGCTGTAGTTTCTCTAAGAGTGTTAGCTGCTTCTTGAAATTCTGGATTACGTAACCCTTCAACTCTTGATGGCTGTGTATCTGTTTGTACAGAAGTCTCAGAAGTCTTTTTTTGTCCACTCTGTTCAACACTTTCACCTTCTGTTGTAGTTTCTCTAAGAGTGTTAGCTGCTTCTTGAAATTTTTTGTCATTTTTTAATTCTGCAACTTTTTCACTTGTGAAGATGCCCTTCCCTTTATATTGTTGGTCAAGCTCAGCAATTCTTTCAAAATCTTGACGTACTTTTTCATCTGCACGTCCTTTTTGACTTTCAAATTTCTGATTCAATTCTGCAACGTTTTTCATTTTGTTCTCAAGCTCCTTACTGTTCACAGCTTTTAGAGCCTCTGTTCCTTTTGCGATATAATTAACCTTCTCTTCTAATGAGGTACCTTCCGGAAAAGCACCTGGAGAACGTTCAAAAACATCTTTAAACTTTTTTTCAACACTTTCTTTAGATGTCTGAGCCATACCTATTACCTATTAAAATATATCATATAACCAGTATATTAGCTAATTATATAAAAAACAGTTAACATAACTTGTGGTAAAGAGTGTTTATCAAGAGCGTCCTCTTTATATTTTTTTTATTAAAATGCTATTTACTTATTAACTTAAAATATATAACAATATAGAAATGAAAAACAGCCCGTTAGCAGTAGTATTCGATTGGGATAATACCTTAGTTGACACTCAAGATAACATTTTTAATGCTATTAAACATACCATAAACTCAATGGGGTATAGTAATAAAGCTGCTGATAGAAATTCCCATGAGTCGAGAAAGAGCTATATGGTCAATTTATTTGGCGATCAGTGGAAAAAAGCAAATCAGATATATCAACAATATTTAGATGATGCACTATTGCAAAACATTGCTCTGAATCAAGGAGTAGAGGAAATGTTGCAGACACTGAAAAGCTACAATATTTATCTAGCAATAGTAAGTAATAAGAAAAATACTAATTTACGTGAAGAAGTTACCTATTTTAAACTAGATTCTTACTTTGAAAGAGTAGTTGGGTCATGCGATACTGCAGAAGATAAACCATCTGCAATCCCACTGCTATTTGCACTAGAAGAGAGTACGTTGTCTATAAATAGAGAAAATGTGTTTTTCGTTGGTGATAGCATCACAGATGTTCTGTGTGCACAAAATGCCAATTGTTTACCCATTATATACGGTCAATCAATAAGCGATTACAAAGATTTGTTATGTTTTCAACATTTTGATAAACTTACAGATTTCATAATAAAATATTTGGAAGATAGGTAATGAACACTGTCACAGAGATTGCCAGTATAAAAAGGCGCTTTTGTGCATATTTAATAGATGTAGCAATTTTATTAATTCCAACTTTATTAATTGTACTACGGTTAGAGGATTCTTCGTTGATCTTACATCTATCATACATGTGTGTAAATTGTAGTTACTTCACATATTTTATATCTTCAAAGGCCCAAGCAACTCCAGGTCAACAGTTAATGAATATATGTACTATCAATTTAGATAATTCTAAAATAGACTTGAATTTAGCGTTTGACAGAAGCACTTCCCAGTTTTTTCTTCCTTTGTTAAACAGTGTAGTAGTTGTCCTTACTGAATTTTTGCAAGATCAGGAGGTATTAGTGAATGTCTTGAGTGCATTGAAAGTAATTATAGTGCTGCTCACTCTCTGCTGGTATCTAGTTGCTTGGTTAGGTAAGGAAGTAGTATTACTACTACTCCCTCCCTTAGAAACGCAGCATGCAGGTTTCCCAGCACTGCGCTTGAGCCCCTTATCTAAGTTCTTCTTTTCTCGAACCGGCTTGTCTTTCATGATTCCTCGGAAAACAGCATCTTTAGTGGTGACACTAACAGTAGAGAACCTTCTCTTGAGAAAGAGCTTGCTAACATTCTTGTTCGTTTCACTCTTTTATCAAAATACTTTTTCCATTTTAAGTCAAGTGGATTTGCATCCGCCCTGATTTTAATATGACGTCTAATAGGAATATCGCTTAGTTTGAGTAAGCTCATAAACCTTATTTCCTTTGGTTTGTTCTTGCATACAGAAGTAGCAAAGACCCATTGACGATGATTCGTTACTTTGAAGTAGCGATTCTTTATCCAACGTAACCCTTTACGGGGATGTCTTTTCTTTGCCCATTTCCATAAACTATGCCAAATTTCATTGTCGATCTTACTAAACGCTTTTTTAGCACACACATGACGGTAATAGTTTCCCCATCCTCTTAGTAGAGGATTGAGTGATTTAATTACTACAGCTTGTGAACTACCTATATTTGCTTTTATTAATGCACGCGCTTTTTTAAGAAACCTCTTAACACTTTCCTTCGAAGGCGTAATAATTAATTTCTTGCTGTATCTACGTACATTACAACCGAGAAAATCGAACCCTTTTGTAATAAATGTAATCTTTGTCTTTTCTTCTGACAGAGCTAGACCTCTCTCACAAAGGAAGGATGATACTAATGGCTTGACTTCATCTTCCAGTACTTCACATGTGTTTCCTGAGATGATAAAGTCATCTGCGTATCTGATTAAATTTACTCCACTTCTGATTTTTTCTCTTCTTTTGCTACCTAGTTTACCAAAACGACTTTCTAATAATTTTTCAAGACCATCTAAGGTAAAGTTAGCTAGTACTGGAGAGATTATACCTCCTTGCGGGGTACCAGCAGTTGTGGGGTACAAGGTTTTTGATTCTAGGAAACCAGCCTTTAACCAACTATGGAGAATTTTTCTCTCCATAGGAATGTGCTTCATAAGCCATTCATGGTTAATGTTGTCAAAGCACCCTTTGATATCACCTTCTAGTATCCATTGTGGTCGATTGCGCCTTGCCAGTAATAAGTGACAAGCAACAATAGCATCCGCGCAGGATCTTTTAGATCTAAAGCCATAAGAGTGACGATCACTGATTGTTTCAGCTATCGGTTCCAGAGCAAACAAATATAATGCTTGCATGGCTCTATCTTTTATCGTGGGTATTCCAAGAGGTCTTCTTTTGCCATTAGATTTACTGATATAAATTCGTTTTAGCGGAGAAGGTTTATACCCTCTTTGTTTTAACTGCTTTATTCCTTGAAATTTAGCATTGTAAGTTGACCATAGTTGACGATCTACACCTGCTGTGTTTTTTCCTTGGTTTTCAGTTACTCTTTTAATGGCTAAAGCTTTTCCACTAAAAGAGCGTGTTAAGAGATGTTGTAAAGATTTTACCTTACTCCATCTTCCTTCTTGAACAGCCTTAACAATACGCCTTTGTAGCCTCATAACAACCTTTTGGCATTTCTTCCATGGCAACTGGTTCCATGCTTCGGAGCTGTTGGTAGGTGCACTTACAGTTTTACTTGTAATCATCTGCTTTCCTACCTTAAGTGGTTGACAAAGTTTCTTGTCACGAGGGACCAAATGGAAGTCTGCTCGTTTTCACGCGAATTAATGTTACAAATTCTATCCATTTCGTTACAAAATGGCATTCGCTTTCTCCATTTTCCTCTACCTGCATTTTCATCAGCGTTCCTTGCGGTTTGCTTCCCATATAGGCGGAAATACAGGCTTACCCTGTTCCTTCTGTCATACAACAGTGGGTTAGGTGACTTCTCTATACCGGTGGAGTTATTATTTGCGTACATCTAGAGATGAAAAATGTAACTTATCCACATTACCTTTTGGTCAGAGCTTATCAGCATCTTTAGCTCTTCAATTTTTACGATACTTACGAAGCTTCACTTACGTTCACCATACCACTAGCCTAGCCCTCCAACCACATGATGCTTGTAGTTTATGCTCCTCTTACGATTACGCATCTTCTTTTTCAAGAGGAGGTTCATTGTCCGCATCGCTCGGCACCAACCGGTTACCCGATTCGCACTGATGCGTAGACTCAGATGGCAAAACATCTGGTTTAATAAGTTTTAGAACTCTTTCAGTTTCTTTCTGAAGGAATTCCTCTCCCTTTAAACAATATGACCGAAGACTTTCAGGTCGCACCTTCTCTAAGAAAAAACAGACATACCATGACATGCTATTTAATACGGTTGTTATCAAAGGAACTATTAAATGAGTTGCTATAATCATCGTTATCATATAAATTATGCTGATAAATTGAACTAAGGGAAGATTATGAATGAAGAGATAGTAAAACATTTGAACAAATTATTGACCAATGAGCTGACTTCTGTACGTCAGTATCTTTTGCATTTTGCGGTTCTCAAAAACAATGGAATTAATAGGCTTGCAGAAAAGGTAAAAAATGAGCTTAACGAAGAACTTGAACATGCAAACAAGTTGGCAGAAAGAATTTTGTTATTCAAAGGAGTTCCAAATTTTCAGGATACAAACGAAATATCAAAGCATGATGGAAAGTTTACAAAAGACACAATACGGAAAATCTTAGAAACTAATTTGAAATTAGAGGGAAAAGGTATTAAGGATATCAAAGAAACGATTTCTATCGCTGAGAAAGAAAAAGATTTTGTTAGTGTAATGTTATTAGAAGAGATGTTAAAAAATGAAGAAGAGCACTTCCATTGGATTGAGAAACAGATTGACCTTATTGAACTAATGGGTGTTGAAAACTATTTAAGAACACAAATATAGAGTGTTAAAAAAAACAGTATTTATTTTAATTATACCTTGCTTGCTTCTTTTTTTATTAGGATTATGGCAAGTATTCAGATTGAACTGGAAGAATAATATTATTAAAAGTATGAGTCTTCCAGTTGTTCATCTATTGCCCAATAACGACCTTGAAAAATTTAACTATAGGCATGTCAAGATCGATGGGATTCTAAGTGACATAGAACTATATGTTTTTGCAGGGCAACACGGCTATCACGTGCTGTCTCCTATGTTGCTCACCACTGGACGTTACATGTTGGTGAATAAAGGAATAGTCAGAGAAAAAAAGGAGAAAAAAGTAAAAATTGAAAAAGTAGTTGCAGATGGAACTTTATATTGCGATAGCAATAAAAGCAAAAATTGGTTCATCAAAAACGATACTGCTTCGAATACATGGTTTACCCTGAGTACAGAGGAAATTTCCAATGAGTTAGGTATTAAGCTAGAGAAGTGTGTATTGTGGCCGAACAATTTTGGCAGCAAAGTAGCTATACAGCCAATGAAGCATTTGGAATATGCAATCACTTGGTTTGCACTTTCCTTAACTTGGTTGATTATGTGCGTAATTTACTATAGGCAAAACCTCAATAAAGCTTGAAGCTTTCTGTACATAAAATTAGAAAAGTAGTTATTCATCTTTATCACTACCAAGGTCTTTTAACATACTGTAATTGCCTTTTCTGAATCTACTTTTTAAAGACGTAACTCCACTTTCGCTAATACCACTGAGGCTCAGTGCAGCTCCACCTAGCTGCAATCCTATCTCAGATGTTTCAGGAATAATTTTACTAGCTCCTAGATCTCTATAAACCTCCACATTACTCAGATCTGGTAAGCGTATTACAATATTTACATGCGGAAAATTTGCAGCAACTAAAGAAACAACTTTTTTTATAGTAACTTCATTCTTTATTGAAACCACGAGAGCTTGAGCTCTTTCTATTCCTACCGATTTTAAAATTTCACATCTTGTAACATCTCCAAGATATATAGGAAAACTATCACTTTTTCCTTCTTTGACTATTTTCGATTGAATATCTACAACAACGTAACTTAAATGCTCTGCCGTAAGCATTTTTGTTACCATATATCCCACTCTACCAAATCCAGCAACTATCACATGGTTATAAAGATCTTGTGTATCTGTTTCAACAGCTTCATCATCTAATATTGTTTTCTCAGTGCTAAATGAGTTTGCTATCCAATCTCCAAGCCCCGATAAAAGAGGAGTGAAAGCCATGGTCACTGTAGTTACCATCATAAGTACTTGAGCGATTTCACTTGGTAGCACATTTAGTTCATTTGCTAAGCGAAATAAAATAAACGCAAATTCACCGCCTTGTGAAAGTAGTAACCCAGCTTGTATAGCAGGTGCACTCTTAAACCAAAAAAATCTACACAATATATATATGATAGATGTTTTTAAAACGATAAGGATAATCGATAATAAAGTAATTAGTGGTAACTTATTGAGTAAAAGTTCGGTATTGATGGACATACCAACAGTCATGAAAAATAAGCCAAGAAACAAATCTTTAAATGGTAATACCGCGTGCTCCACTGAGTGTCTATATTCTGTTTCTGCAACTAACAATCCAGCGACAAATGCACCTAATGCCAACGATAAATGAAATTGCTCAGTAATAAATGCTGCTCCTAATACTATTAAAAGCGTTGTTGATATAAAGACCTCATTATTTTTCATTTTAGCAATAACCGAAAATAAAGGTCTAAGCAATAATCTACCAGTTATAAATATCAGCACTAATGCAATAGCTGCTTGCACTAATGAGCCTGCCAATGAGCTTATCAGGCTGTGCTCAGAATTGCCAGCAAGTAAAGGTACCAATACTATTAATGGTACCACTGCAAAATCTTGCATTAATAGCACTGCTATCGACAACCTACCAACCTGACTTGCTTGAGAACCTTTTTCTTGCAGAACCTGCAACACTATTGCTGTTGAGGATAGCGCAAGCCCACCACCAATAACTGTCGCTATATTCGTATTCACTCCGAAAGCAAGAGCGATGCACCATATTGCTACCATGGTAACTATAACTTGAAGAGAACCGAACCCAAATACATGAATACGCATAGCGATCAGGCGTTCAAATGTCAATTCAAGGCCTATAATGAATAATAGAAAAACTACACCAAATTCTGCAAGATTATCCATTGCTTCAGCTGAGTGTATCAGATTAAATCCATGAGAACCAATAACTGCACCTGCAACGAAGTAACCAAGCACTGGACTAATATTCATTTTCCAAAACGCTATGACTATAAACACAGCAGCAGAAAGTAAAATTATAATATCAAACAAGTACTGGGAACTGCTGTGCATGATATTTAACCTGTAGAATTAGACCATTTAATTGAGCAGCCAATACTTGATTTTTGGTCAATTGGAGAATTACCAGTTTCTGCAATAAATTTCATAGCTTGAGATAAGTCACTATTTCCTACTTCATAGCTTTGAACCTTTTCTTTTTTTGTGTCGTTAAAACGTCCACGATAGCAAAGGTTTAAATTGGAATTAAAGCCAAAAAAGTCAGGAGTGCAAACAGCCCCGTATTCTTTAGCTATTTTCTGTGTACTATCAATTAAATATGGAAATGTAAACTTATTTTCCTTGGCAAAATTAATCATATTTTCAAAGGAATCTTCTGGATATTCATTTACATCATTTGGCATTATTGCAACGGTGTTTACCTGATAATCTTTTTTCAATTGATCAACATCGCTTACCAGATTGCTAATAATTGACTGAACGTAAGGACAGTGATTGCATATAAACATTACAATAAGACCATTTTTTCCACAACAGTCACTTAATGTATAGTATTTATTGTCTACTCCCAAAAGATTAAAATCTTTTGCAGTAAAACTAAAATTAACTTTAGGAGTATTCAGAGCAACCATGGCTTATAGAGCATTATCATACCACATATAATTTATGATTTTATCATTTAAATGTCAAACGATTTCTATGTATACTATTTGCATATTCTTTTTTAGCATTATAATTATAAAACTTATGTTCATAACTTTCGAAGGAATAGACGGCTCTGGTAAAACAACACAATCTAAGCTACTTGCAAATCATTTTAAGCAAATTCAAGGCGAAAATAACGTAGTATTGACTCGAGAACCAGGTGGCACTGATTTTGCAGAAAAGATAAGAGGAGTGTTGTTAACAAATAATATTGATCCTATTTCTGAACTCTTGCTACTTATCTCGATGAGGCGCGAACATATGAAAAAATTAATATTACCAGCTCTTGCAGAAGGAAAAATAGTGATTTGTGATCGGTTTATTGATTCAACCATTGCATACCAAGGATATGGGTTTGGAGTTGATTTAAAACTAATAGAAGATTTGCACAGGTTGGCTGGAGTTAGATATCCAGATATTACATTTATTCTAGATATTGATGTTAAAGTTGGGTTAAGTAGAGCGAAAGACAAGAATAAATATGAAGAAATGGATGTTAATTTTTATAATAAAGTTGGCAAAGGGTTTAAAGAAATCGCCATAAAAGAGCCCGTTAGGTGCCATGTCATCACTGAAATTGAAACAAAAAATGATAATCAAGTACATACTAAAATTATTGATAAAATCACTATTGCAAAGACTTAACTATATTTATTTAATCTCTACTAATTTAAACCGCCCCTTTAACTTGTGATAGAAAATTATTAATTTTAGATAACGTTATTTCACATGAATAACTTTTTGTTTGAGTAGCTAAAAAATTCTGTATTTCGTTTGGATCTTCTTCACTTATTATCTTATACGCTCTTGCGGAATCCATTAATTCACTTCTACTTTTTTTATTACTTACTTCAGTAATAGTAAAAAATTGATCAAAATGGTCTAAGAGGTCTTTATTTTTTATTGAAGACACAATATCGTCAATTTCTTTCACATATAATGCAAGTTTGTGTGCTTTACTGCGATCTTCAAAACAAAGATTAACAAGCGCGTTGCAAAACCTATCTTTCGTAGTACTTCTCACTTCTGCTAATAAGGATTTAATATTTTCTTGGCAATGCACTCTCTTTACCGATTCAGCTGGTTCAACCATACCAAGAACATTCTTTACCAAAGATTTTTCTTCACAACTAAATATGAACATGTAATAACCCATAGATAGAGTAAAGAACAAGAATACGGCTGGGAGCAAGAATGGCACTAGTACATTTTGTGATACAGGAAAGATAAACCAGACAGCAGTTGCTGCTGATACAACAAGAAATAGCCCTAATAAAGTTAATTGCGCTCTTTTTTTATACTTATGATCAATGACTGCATTTACACCAATAGAAGCTACATCAACCATTACTCATACCTCATTAAACAGTAATACTAACTGAATGATAGCATTATCGTGATGAAAATGCAATATTATGAATATTCTAATACAATTTATATTGACAGTTACAATTCTGAATGTTTTTTGCAACGTTAGCTGATTAGCATTTTAAGCTAGGGTTAGATCTAATAGAGAGAGGATTTTTTTATTTTCTCATTCTTCTCATTTTCTTCTCTAACAATTTTTTTTCCGTTTAGTATATCCTTTATTTCATCTCCTGTTAAAGTTTCAAACTCCAGTAGATTTTCAGCAATAAGATCTAAGCCTTTCTTATGCTTGGTCAAAATCTCTTTTGCTTTTTCATAGCAAGAAGACACAACTTCCTTCACTTCTTCATCTATAAGTTTTAACGTATCTTCAGAAATTATGTCAGAACCATGCATGGTTTGTTCGCGATTGTGATAGATCGGGCCTATTTTGTCGCTCATTCCCCATTTCGTTACCATAGCGCGTGATAAATCAGATGCTTGTTTTATATCCGAAGATGCACCGCTTGTGACTTTATCGTAGCCAAAAATTAGCTCTTCTGCCACTCTTCCACCCATAGCAACAGTAATATCTGCTATCATCTTTTCTCTTGTGAGGGACACCCTATCTGTTTCTGGTAGTCTCATAACTAAACCGAGTGCCCTACCGCGTGGAATAATTGTTGCCTTGTGTATAGGATCAGAAGCAGACATATTAACAGCAATCATCGCATGACCAGCTTCATGGTATGCAGTCAGTCTCTTTTCCTCTTCTGTCATAATGAGAGATCGCCTTTCTACGCCCATCATCACTTTATCACGTGCATATTCAAAATCATCCATGGTAACAATCTTCTTGTTTCTTCTTGCAGCGATAAGTGCAGATTCGTTCACTAAATTTGCTAAATCAGCTCCAGAAAAGCCTGGTGTTCCTTTTGCAACTGTTCTCACATTTACATCGGGAGCCATTGATATTTTCTTTATATGCGCATTTAATATCTTTTCACGCCCATTTATATCGGGTAAAGAAATAGTAACCTGTCGGTCAAAACGACCAGGTCTAAGCAGTGCTGGATCTAAAACGTCTGGGCGGTTAGTTGCAGCGATTATTATCACACCTTCATTAGACTCAAAGCCATCCATCTCAACTAATAACTGATTTAATGTTTGCTCTCTTTCGTCGTTGCCGCCACCAAGACCAATGCCACGATGTCTACCCACCGCATCTATTTCATCTATGAAAATTATGCAAGGAGCATTTTTCTTGCCTTGATCAAACATATCACGAACACGACTTGCACCAACACCCACAAACATTTCAACAAAATCAGATCCGGAAATGCTAAAGAATGGCACATTAGCTTCACCTGCAATTGCACGAGCAAGTAAAGTTTTACCAGTTCCAGGAGAGCCAATTAAAAGGCACCCTTTTGGTATTTTTCCACCTAATATTTGAAATTTTTGCCTTTGTTTAAGGAAATCAACGATCTCTACCAGCTCTTCTTTTGCTTCATCAATTCCGGCAACATCATCAAATGTTACTTTTTTTCCACTAGTCATGAGTCTAGCCCTTGACTTGCCAAAGCTTATAGTTCTGTTGCCTCCCGCTTGTGTTTGTTTAAGAAAGAATAGCAAAAAGCCAATAAAGATAAATGTTGGGACCCATGAGATAAGTAATCCACCAATTACGTTCATGGCAGAATCTCCAGTTGAAAAGGAGAATCTCACTTTTCTATCATGTAAATTTTTTATTAGGTCGCTATATATGACACCGTTTGAATTGAAACTTGAACCATCCCTGAACTTGCCCTCAATGCTCTGGTTTTTTATGACAATATTTTCTACATCATTGTCTTCTAGTCTAGTTAAAAATTCCGAAAAAGGTATGGTTGTTTTACTTCTACCTACATTTCCGCTGAACTGAATATAAGCAACTGAAATAAGAACAATAATTACTAACCAGATCAATAAGCCTTCTAAAAATTTTTTCATTTCTATTTCTAACTAAGTACTAATCAAGCTTACCAAATTTTGTTTTATCGTGCTATTAATAATGCATTGAACCTTATCGTCATTGGTATTTTTTTCGTTATAATTTACATCAGGATAAGCAAGCACCTTTCCATCTTTTTGTACTGTAGGCAAAGAATAAAAGACTTCAGGGCAGCAGTTGTAAACTTGAAAAAGCGGGTAGCTACTGCTCCATGTGCTTTCTTTTATGGGAAAATAGTTGCAAGGTCTAATATGTAGGAAAACCTTGTGGGACAAAGTAATTTGTTAATAAGATGACTTTATGTACATTACCGCACACTATTCTATATTACATTTCTATACTACACTGGCAAGCTACATGTTTTACTCTTGCACTACTTATTTTTTTCAATTCACGATCAAAATCATCCATAGTAATAGTAGGAGTAGTGCCTTCATGGCTTCTGTTTATAGCATTATATTTTACTTTTTTTGCCAAATTAGATAAATAAGCTCCTGAATAATCAGAAGTGCGGCTTGCAATTTTTTCCAGATTTACGTCTGGTGCTGTTTGTATATCCTTTAAGTTGATATTCAATATTTTCTCACGCTCCTTTTCTTCAGGTAGAGGAATATAAATGCGCTCACCTAGGCGCCCAGGTCTCAAGAGTGCTTCATCTATATGAGACAAATGATTTGTTGCACCAATTACTATTACATCTTTTCTAGATTTTATCCCATCCAGTTCACTCAATAACTGAGTGATCATCCGCCTCTCTTCATTATTACTAGCAGAAGTTTCTGAATTATTTCGTCTACTAACGGCATCTATTTCATCTATAAAGAGTATGCAAGGAGAATTTTTTCTTAATTTTTCGAAAAGATCACGAATGTAAGCTGGACCAGCACCCATTAATGATTTAGAAAACTCAGACGCTAAAACACTATAACACGGAATATTAACTTCGCCTGCAATTGCACGAACAAGGAGGGTTTTACCATTTCCGGGGGGACCGTATAAAATGTAGCCTGTTGGTATATCACAATTGAATTGTTCAAAATTTTTTCTATTTTTTATGAAATTGCAAATCATTTCTAATGATTTCTTCACCTTATCGGAGATTGCAACATCACTAAATTTTAATTTCTCTTCTTCTGTAATTAATTTATCGTCTAAGCTAATGCTAAAATTTTTTTTGTATATCACCCAGCCAAATACTAGCACACCTAGAAATATTATAATGGAAATGCTACCTAAAATGACATCTGCATTTATGGCTTCTGTTGAAAAGAGGATGTGAACCCTTTTGTCGCGTAAAATTTTTATGGGATCATTAGATATAATACTGACTAACTTAAAACTTGATCCATCCTTAAGCTTACCTACAATACTATTTTCATTTATATCTATAACAACACTTTTTATATCGTTACTTTCTAATCTGTCTGAAAATTCTGAAAAAGATATAGTAGTTAGACCTTCACCTTGAAAAAACAGCATATAAATTGCAAAAATGGTAGCAGCAATTGCCAGACATAAGAGAGCAATTTTAAGGAATTTCCACCGAGTCATTTAATTTTCACCTGAAAGAATTGAGCTTATCAGATTTTCGTACAATATGTTAGTAATAATACACTTAACTCCATTATTATCGATTTTCTGATTACTTTGACATGTACTAGGATAAGCAAGCACTTTTCCATCTTTTTGTACTGTAGGCAAAGAATAAAAGACTTCAGGGCAGCAGTTGTAATCCTTCAGAAATTCAGGAACTTTTTGTGTTTTTTTTAATGGAGCGATGATAACTGAACACTCTTGATTTCCGAGTATTGTGCAGCTAAATCTGTTATCCCATTGAGTAGGTTCATTTAAAGGTAGGTTTACGGTAATTTCTTGTATCCTTGACGATTCTCTAATTATTAAGATATTTTCTCCATATTTTCTTATTTTGCACCCAGAAAGTGTACAGTTAACATTACTATCCTTTTGCAATATTTTATTAAATATTACGATAAGGCTGTTGTACCTTGGTTTATAATGTCTACTGGCAATTGCCATTATAGAGTAAAGAAGAAGCCTCAAGGCTATTTCCTCTGGTAATTGATAAAATTCACTTAGTTTAATTTCAATATAACCAAGATCATGAACATTAACACAGTCATTAAATGCAAGGCATGTGTAGTGCATCAACGCTTTTGCAGCTCTTTTCATATGAAGGGCTGTGAGGCATATTCGCTCTGTTAAAATCTCTTGATTGTTACTTGCTTTAAGTAAGTTACGGTATAAAGTTCGCCTGTATTTTAGGTTATAGTTGCTTCTATCTTCGATCCATTTTAACTGGTGAAGCTTAGCGTACTTTTCTATTTCACTACGACTAAAATTTAACAATGGCCTAAATATATAAATACCATTTAGGAAAGACTTGTAGTCCATTGATGATAATCCATCTACGCCGCTACCTCGCTCTAATCTTAATAAGAACGTTTCTGCTTGATCATCTTTGTGATGAGCGACGAGCAAACATTTAACATTATTGTTTTTACACCACTCTACTAGTAATTTATACCGTGCTTTTCGTGCCTGTAACTGAATATTGCCTTTAATATTTTGCTTCTCCCAATTTAATATGAACGATTCCTTTGCTCCAAGTTCTTTTGCATAACTTACAACAAAATCAGCTTCTTTTTGAGACTCTGAACGTAACCCATGATTTACTGTTAATGCTATAGGAAGTGAAAGCTTGTTTTTTTTTGCCCAGTTATTCATTAAGTGCAGTAAGACTATACTATCTACACCACCTGATACTGCAACTGCAATTTGATTATGGAAAGCAAAGCTATTAGCTATATTTTGAAATAATAACTCTAATTCCATTATGTCTCTTGATGGCCAGATAGTCTCTACGTCATACAGCGACTTATTTGTGGTATATATAGATCCCGCTAACAAGCAACAAAATATGACAAGTTTGTCGTTTTTTTGTCCACCACAGTGCCCTTTCTTTATGTCATCCCAGTGCTTGACACTGGGATCCAGGTTTTAATCTATTTCTTTATTCCAGAAAATGAAAATTCCACTCTACGATTTTTAGCATGCTCTTTTTCATATTTAGAATTTCTAGAATCATCTTTTACATTAACCAAAGGCTCAGTTTCACCCTTAGAAGCAGTTTTTATTCTGTTTTCTATGTATGGTGTACAACTAACCATAAATTTTTTAGCTGCATCTGCCCTTTTAGCGCCTAGCGCAAGATTATATTCATGAGAACCACGGTTGTCAGTATGACCAGTTAAAATAACCTTTGCGTCAGGGTTATCTTGTAACACCTCCATTACGTCAAGTAATGCATCTGCACTTACTTCAGTAACACTAGATTCATCATAACCAAAGAAAACTCTTTTATCACCTATCTGTTTAACAACAGAATTCATTTTATTTGTTGTATTTGCTCCTTTTTTTGGGCAAGAACTTACACCAGTAAGTAGTAAACAAAAACAGCACATTATAACCAGTCTACTCCACATTACTAAACCTCCATAAATTTTAAAATAGTGCGTAACTTTAATTTCAGTAGCTAATATCTCTCCATATTGTAATATAGTCAAGAGAAATAAAATACTAAATACTTTTTCTACAACCTTACAATTAATTTTCCTATAATATGCTGGACTCTGAGTAGAAAAATCCAATAAAAGAATAAAAAGTACAATTTTTTATTGTACTTTAAGCAAATATACTTTTAACTTTATTATTAATCTATCACGATGTTAAACAGATGTTTTCTAAAATAATGAACAAATATGAAATCTTATAAATTTTTAGAGGAAGTATTATATAGGGTAAAGAATATCGAAAATACGCTAAAAGTACTAAACCAAAGCCAATTGAATATAGAGGACAAAGTTGAACAAATGAGTCTTCTAGAAGAAATCAGACATGAAATTATCTCTCATGACGCAATAAAGGGATCATTAGCAGATGCTCTTGGTAACAAAAAAAGTGCAAATACTCAGCAGCTAAAGTTAATAGAGAGAATACATAAAAGCAACAGTGCTGTTCCTATTGATTTAGTAAAGTCTTTATCCAAAGCTAAAGTTGAATGCCAAAATTTATGGAAGCTATCTCGTTCTGAAACCAGTAACTTAGAAAAACTAAAAGAACGTTTTGCTGATTTAATCACACTCATTCGCGAAGTAGCTTCTATAAAATCGCAGCAATTAAAATGCTCAAAATACGACTCACTGCTTGCTGACTATGACTCTGATATCACAGAAAAGAATATAAGGGAAATATTTCCTAGATTAGGCAAATTTTTTAGCGAAAATGTAGATAAAATAATTGAAAAGCAGAAAAAGGATAAGGTTACTAATATACAAAAAGTTGCTACTCAGAAACAGATTGAACTTGGCTCATTATGTTTACAGCAAATGGGTATTGCACTAAATGAGATTCGTACTTCTTATTACTACCCTATAGATTATGATGAATCTGATTTTTGTTATGGTTTATTTTCACTTTTACGGCATAGTGGTTATGCAATTTATCAAAAATGTTTAGCGCAAAATTCTATAAGTAGCCCAATTATGAGACATGTTATGTATGAAACTCAAGGGTTATTCATGGAAAGGATGATTGGAACATCCAGAGAATTTATTGAGTTCATTCAACCACACATAAAAGAGAAGTTTGCTATAAAAGGCAAAACTAATAGCAGTGTTGAAAATTTGCACTTGGTTTTCAATGGAATAAATCTTTCTTCTTTTTTAAAAAATGCAGATGAATTTAGTCTGTTAGCTCATATTATGTTGAGAACTAGGTTAGAACAAGATATAATAAATGGCACATTGGAAGTCAAAGACCTGCATGATGCGTGGTTGGAAGGTATGAAGCATTATAAAATTCCAGTAAAAGCTAAAAATGAGCTGGACACTTATTTTCAAGATGAATATTGGGCAAGCGGTGTTATGGGCTACTTTCCTATAAAAATTATTGCTTTAATTGCTGCTGTGCAGATTTTCTCTTGCGTTAAAAAGAATCATTACGAATCATTAAGTGCTATAATAAAAGGAGATTTTAGTTTACTTATCAGTTGGTTATCTCAAAATGTATACAGTGCAAAGTATAGCCTTTTGGAACTGCTAAAAAAAGTAACAGGTGAGGGTTTAGACGTTGAGTGTGTTACTTACTACTTATCTGAAAAGTATAATTTATCTCAATAAAATGGTTTTCTTGAGTTATGTATGAATTTTGTTCGAAAATTGACCGGAAAGTTTTATAGCCTTTTTACTTTCAAAGGTTTGTTTGCTAGCGATATTGCCATAGACCTTGGTACTGCAAACACTTTAGTTTATCAGAAAAATCAGGGAATAGTGCTTGATGAGCCTTCAGTTGTAGCAAGAATAAAAGAAAAAGGAAGCTACGTTCCTTATGCTTTTGGTAAAAAAGCTAAAATGATGCTTGGAAAAACGCCTGGAGAGATAGAGGCGATAAGGCCCTTAAAAGATGGAGTCATTGCTGATTTTAAAAGTGCGGAAGAAATGCTAAAATATTTCATACGCAGTGCAAACACAAAATTCACTGTTAATAAACCTAATATTATCATATGCGTTCCATCTGGATCCACGCCAGTTGAAAGGCGTGCTATACAAGATGCAGCAGAAAGTGCTGGTGCAAATGAAGTGTTTTTAATTGAAGAACCAATGGCTGCAGCGATCGGAGCTGGGCTCCCGGTTACTGAACCTGAAGGTTCTATGATTGTTGATATAGGAGGCGGTACAACTGAAGTTGCAATTATTTCTTTAGGCGGAATTGTTTATTCACGTTCTGCCAGAGTAGGTGGCGATATTATGGATGAAGCAATAAAATCGTATATTCGTGAAAATCGTAAGTTATTAATCGGTGAAACAACTGCTGAAAAAATTAAGAAAAGCATAGGTTCAGCCAGTCTGCCAGGTGAAAATAACAAAGAGGGAATGATAATTAAAGGCAGGGATTTAGTGAGTGGCATGCCAAAAGAAATGCTTTTATCAGAATATCAAGTTGCAGAAAGTTTAATAGAGCCTGTGCATCAGATAATTTCTGCTATTAAAACAGCATTGGAGAGCACTCCTCCCGAACTTTCTTCTGATATAGTCGATAGAGGAATAGTTTTATCCGGTGGTGGTGGATTATTACGTAATCTAGGTAAAGTTATCAGTGAAACAACAAAATTACCGGTTCGTGTTGCAGATGACCCACTTTGTTGTGTTGCCTTGGGTAGTGGAAAAGTGCTTGAAAACATGGACTACTTCAGTCATGTTTTATTTAAGCAAGATTAATCACGATTTTGGTTGTTGAAATTTTTCAATTTTAAGGTTCTCAAGAAATATTTCTTATTGTGGAATTGTGCATAAATTGCACTAACTCTTTCAATTTTCATATTGTCCTGTACAATATCTATAGCTAGAGTAATTAGATTTACCTGCAATTTGATAAGCGTAAAACTCATCATTCCGCTACTTGTTAGCGCCGCGGCGGTATGACGTAGGGCTGTGCTAGCTATATTTAATAAACTCGGATAACCATGCTAAAAGAATTTGAAATTGAACCTTTGTTAAAAGATAAAGCTCCACACCAAACCAAGGCTATTGTTGCAATGTCCGGGGGAGTTGATAGCTCCGTTGCTGCAGCACTGCTATATAACTTTGGGTACCAGGTGATAGGTGTGACTCTTCAACTCTATGGCACCGATGGTGCAAGAAAAGGTGCATGTTGTGCTGGACAGGATATTTATGACGCTAAGCGTGTGGCTGAAAGTGTTGGCTTTCCTCACTATATTTTAAACTATGAGGAAATATTCAAAAAGGAAGTAATAGAGGATTTTGCGAGTACCTATATGCGTGGGGAAACTCCCATACCATGCGTGAGATGTAACCAAACGGTAAAATTTCGTGATCTATTGCAAGTTACAAAAAATCTTGGTGCGGATGTGCTCGTAACAGGACATTACGTGAGAAGGTTAGAAAAAAATGGTGAGGTAAAGTTGTGCAGAAGCATTGATAAAAGTAAAGATCAAAGCTATTTTCTGTTTGCAACTACTAAGGAGCAGTTAAAGCTTTTGCGATTTCCACTAGGTGGGTTCCATAAAAGTGATATAAGAAAATTAGCAAAGTATTTCAGCTTACAAATCTCTGAAAAGCCGGATAGTCAAGATATATGCTTTGTTTCCGAAAGCTATAGTAAAACAATAGCTAAATTAGCTCCACAATCTGTACAGAAAGGAAAAATTGTGGATGTGAATGGAAAAGTGCTAGGTGAGCATAGTGGCATAGTGAATTTTACAGTAGGGCAAAGAAAAGGCTTAGGTGTTGGGTACAGTGAACCTCTTTACGTGATAAAAATTAATACAGAAAATAATGAGGTTATAGTAGGTCCGATCAACGCATTAATGCAAAAAAAAATATTGATCAAAGAGTTAAATTGGTTAGAACAACCAAAGGAAGGTATGGAAGTAACTGTGAAGCTGAGATCATCACATACTGGAAGTTTAGCAACAATACATTCAACTGACGAAAAAAATAAAGCCTGTGTCATTTTAAACGACGATTACTTTGGCATCAGTCCAGGTCAAGCCTGTGTAGCGTATAAAGATGAGCAAGTAATTGGCGGTGGATGGATATGTTCTTAACTAAAAGCTTTAATGCAGAGTGTAAACGTACAATAGACTTCTTGCATAACCATATAACATTGGGAGTAGAAACGAAAAAACTTCCTTGACAAGCTTTGCCAGCCCCCTTATCATGAAACTGAGGCTATTGTATTTGCTTTCGCCAATCTGCAGATTAAAAGGTAAGGATTACTTAATGTATCGGCGTCTTATGTTCAATTTTTTGCAGTATATAGATACTGTATGTCTTTACAAAACTTCATCTACATCTAGATTTTTATCTAAATAAGCTGAACGCGCTTATAAAGCGTTACAAGACATCAAAAAATGCCAATACTCGACAGAGATAGTAAAAGACTAGCTAACTCGGGGATTCTTTGTCTTTTTTTTACTTGGTAAATTTCTTAAACATTTGTAGCATAGGTTAGTTGCAATTAAAAGCAGCTAAATCTTGCTTGTCAAGCGTTTAAAACATAAAAAACGCCAATATTTTAAAGCGGATAATAACCCCAGGGCTTCTTTTGCCTTTTTTTTTATTTGGTAAATTTTTTAATATTTATACGGAAGGTGTCATCCGAGTAGCTGACACTGGGATCTCATTTTACTTTATGATGATGTCATGAAAGTAGCTGACACTGGGATCCAGAAGACTTAATTTCAACCAAATAATAAAAGGCTAGATCCCAGTGTCACGCACTGGGATGACACCTCTGGACACTGGGATGACACCATTCTTTTTCCTGGATTCCAGACTGGAATGACACCATCATAAAGTAAAACTAGATTCCACCTTCACGCACTGGGATGACAGCTAGCCTGATAACCGTCATCCCGCTACGTGTTAGCGGGATCTAGAGATACCGCAACGGTATAGCTATACCTTTTTCTACTTAGTTTGGGTTATGCAAGAAGTCTAATAACATTTATTGCTATTTTGCCATATATTCCTTATACTATAAAGTAGAACATTATAGGTTTTAGCAATGGTTAAAGAAGTTGAAGAATTAATAAAAATTGTTGGCAAGGGTAATTTATTAGAGACTTTGTTTATTTTTTTAGGTGGCTTTCAACATGCTGACTTAGATCGTAGTATGGACCGCAGAAATCATTTTGGTTTGTCTGCATTCATTAAAAAAGAGGGGGAGCCATTAGATGAATATTTTAACTTAAAGTTTAGTCTACAAGGGCTGTTTTTAATTTATGCTCAAGCTTATAAGATACTTAGTGAAAACAATAACCTGAATACTAAAGATGTCATAGATAAAATATATGAAGTTATTAAAGGGTCTGAGTTAAATAGAGATATAAATGAAGTAGTAGATGGAAGTAAATTAGATTTACTTAACATCTTAGCAAGTCCAAAGAGAGAACCAATATTTAAAACAGAAGAAGATTTTGAAAATAAAGTACTCATTGGTCTTAGAAAGTTACTAAGTGAAGGAAATACATTAAACAAATATGACAGAGAATTTGCATTAAATAAGTGCGTTATCAGCAGCTATTATTCCATTCATGACATAAAAGCAGATAAAGATATAGCATTGTTCTTTTCTTTGGGTGGTCACTATAAAGAACTTTCGTCATCTAACAAAACAGTAAAAAGAGAAGTATTAGAGATATGTGAGAATCAGTTAATAGAGAGCTATATAATGTTCTTGGCTGGCAAACTACACATGATCGGATTATCAAGTAAAGATGGAACCATCAAATATACAATCAACCATGAGAATGTGGATCGACAAGAGAAAGAATTAAAAATGGATGGATTAATATATCCTATAAATACAAAAAACACCCTAGAGCAACTGTTAAAAAACCAAAATAGTGATGAATTTGAACAATTAGTAACGAGCCCTAAAAATATATACTACTCAGTGCCACAAGAAGAGAATAAATGTAGGCCAAATTTCATTGTCAGCAAGAAAAAAGAAAAAGACCATAAAGACACAGTCTGTAAACTTATTTTGGGTATGTTTGTATTATCTGTTGGGTTATATGTTGCTGATTATTTCCTTATGGAGCAAAAATTATTTAATCCAATAAAAAGTGTTCTACCACAGGATAATTTTGTTAATCTAGTAATTGCTGCAGTGCTTACTGTTGTAATAGTATATGCTTTATTTCAATTATCACAGGAACCACCGCTTTCAACAGTCGATGATGTGCAGAATAAAAAATTAGAACCGCTCCATGCAAAACAAGCTATAAATGTAGCAACTTAAAAGCATATATTGTATAATGCTTATTCTTAAGTTAAGAGGTAATTTATGGATTTAAGTAAAATAACAGCGGGACCAAATGCGGTGAATGTGGTAATTGAAATAAGTGCAAATGCTGAGCCTGTAAAGTATGAATTTAATAAAGAGCTTGGGTTGTTACAAGTTGACAGATTTTTGTCTACCTCAATGACTTATCCTTGCAATTATGGGTTTATACCAAATACCTGTGCAGGTGATGGTGATCCTGTGGATGTTTTGGTGCTAACTCAATTTCCCTTAGCATCTAGTGTTTTGATATCGGTGCGTCCAATAGGCGCATTACTCACTAAAGATGAAAAAGGAGAAGATGAGAAAATATTAGCTGTGCCTGTTTTCAGTGTTGATAGCTATTATGACAATATAAAGGACTATTCTGACTTATCTAAAAACCTACTAGATAAAATTGCTCATTTCTTTTCTCATTATAAAGATCTAGAAAAGGGAAAAACGGTAGCAGTTGGAGAATGGGTTGGTATAGAAGAAGCAAAGAAAATCATTGAAAAAAGCAGAAATTAGTTTTTGTTGATTTATAGCTAAAGTGGCTTAGGTTTACCCACAATTTGAAAAACAACAAATTCGTCATTCCGCTACTTGTTAGCGGAATCTATGCTGAGATACCGCGCACAACTGTACGAACATTCATTCTTGAAGGTAAACTGCACAGCAAATGGTGTCATTCCAGTGCTTGACACTGGAATCCAGCCTTGCCGTAATCTCATCAAGAACGTTGTGTTTTAACATAAGATCAGCCACTTTTATGCTTACCAACTTAGTGCCCAATCTGGATCCCAGTGGGCTTTGTTGCATAGCAACCGAAAAAATCTGGTAGCTACTGACAAAATTCATTATAAATAACCATTTAACTGTTGAAGAAAAAATATGCCACAGAAAATGAAAGTCAGTAACCAAAACGAATATAACAAATTCCTTGAAAAAAGGGGAAATATTTTTCATTACATCGATGAAGCTATCGAAAATTGGTATGAAAATAGTCCAAAAATGCAGGGCGGCAACTATATTTACAGTGATAAAGTCGTAATTTTGGTGCATATAATTGTCAATCTTTTTAGAATTGGTTTAAGACAAACGGTGGGGTTTATAAAAGGATATCTGCAACAAATAGGAAAAAATTTGGCAGTTATCAGCTATTCACAAGCATCAAGAAGGTTTAAAAAACTTAATATTAAGATAAATGATTGCAGGGTTGATAAAAGCAACATGGAAAATATTGAAATTATCATAGATAGCACAAGTATCAGCATTTACAGTAACACTCCTGGCCACAGTAAGGAAAACAGTGCAGATAGAAAGTACCGAAGCTACGAGCAAGTAAGAAAGTTACATGTTATGTTAAGTGTGAATAGTAAAAAAGCTATAGCTGCAAGATACAGTAATGGCGTCTACTCTGACCACTATGGAGCTTGCGATTTGCTTGAAGAAGTTAATTTTCAGCACAAAATAAAAGCATTATATGCAGATAGGGCATACGATAGGCACAAACTTTATAAATTGTGTAAGAAATACGATATAAAGACAAAAGTTCTACCAAAAAAGGATGCAGCAGAACATTCAAAAATAGATTATATGTCTGACAGAAATGCTGCTATTAGGTTAATAAAATTATATGGACAAGATGGTGTAAAAGAGTGGAAAAAGGAAGCGATTTATGGAAAGAGATCTTACATAGAAGGATTTTTCTCAAGGTTGAAGCAAGTATTTGGATTTAGCTTTAGGAATAAATCTGAAGTAAATCGTGAAAAAGAATTACTAATTAAGTGCTATTTGCTCAACAAATTCACTGATATTGGTATGGCTAAATTTGAAATCATTACATAAATTTGTCGTAAACCATCACTGCTTAAGGTGCTATGCAACAAAGCCATCCCAGTGTCACGCACTGGGATGACACCATTTGTTGTAAACTCACTTTTACTCTATGGTTATACTACCTTGCCGCTATCCTGAACGGATACCTTCTTTCAGCTTTGGATGACAATAGGAAAAAGTTTGTTACTTAAGCTTAAAAAACGTGTATGATAGTGTTATTTCGCTCAAATCTTTTGTATTACTATCAAGCATTATCTCAGGATCTATATAGAAAGATACGGGCATAGCAGCTTTTTGTTTTGGTAGCAACATTTGCTCTTCAAAACAAAAGCATGCAACTTTATTGAAATACTTACCTGCTTTGAAAGGCGTAACGTTATATACTGCCATACCAAATGAAAGATGATCAGATAGATTTTTTGCGTAATAAAAAGCTAAACTTTGTTCTCCTATGTTTACATCAACGTAGTTAGTTTCTGATTTAAATTCCCAAGGTAGATCGGACATTATATCAGCATTGAAGTGAACCCTGATTTTTTGGTCAGTTGCACTTATTGTTGCATTAGTTACTTTTCTTGTTGTGCCACCATATCCAGTAGCTTTGCAAAAAATGCTGTATAGAGGCACCGATGCATATGCAAGACATAGCATCAACACGACTAAAGATATTAAAAAGAAAACTATAGAATTCTTACTACCTTTCCTTAAAAAGGAAAACATCTAGTCCCTATTATTGAACAAGTTAAGTAACCTGAGTAGATTGAGAAATATGTTAATAAAGTTAAAATAAAGATCAGTTGCACCCAGTATTGCCAATTTAGTAGTAGCGACTTCTGATCCGTCGTTATATTTATAATAAACGTCCTTGATTCTTTGAGCATCATACGCAGTCATTAAGGTAAAGACTATTACTGATATGAACGATATTGCAAAGTAGAGAGGACTACTTCCAAGGAATAAATTTACTATGGATGCTATAATTATCCCCAAGACTCCCATAATCAAGAAAGAGCCCATACTTGTAAGATCTCTTTTTGTGGTATTACCATATAAAGCCATAGAGCCAAACATAATTGATGTAATGAAAAACGCTCTTGCTATATTTTCTGCAGTATAAACTATAAAAATATAAGATAAGGAAAGCCCCATTAACACTGAGAACGAGAAAAATATAGTAACGGCAGACTGAGCACTTAGGTGTTGAATTCTATACCGCATATAGATCACCAATGCAGCTGGAGAGAATATTATCACAAGCGACAGAACAGGATTAGAATGAATTACCTGAAAAAGACCAGAAAATACCGTTAGAAACGCAACAAGCCCTGTAACGCCTAAAGCTAAAGCCATGTAGTTATACACTTTAGTTAGGTAACTTCTAAGCCCAGCACTATAATAAGCGCCTTGAGAGCGAATATCCTGTTCATTTCTCATGTAAGACATAATATAAACTCCTTTTGTCTACTATTTAACACATTATAATATAAAACCACATTTTTATCAAGTATTTTTATTATAAACAGCTATGCGCTGGCATTTGTTTTAATATAAATAGAATATAGGCCTATTGCTGCTGCATTTGAAACATTTAAGCTGTCAATTACGTTTGACATTGGTATTTTTAAAAGATAATCACAATTTTCTTTAACTAACCTTCGCATTCCTTTCTCTTCAGAACCAAAAATAATTACTCTTTTTTTCTCAAAGCTCTTTATTTCATCTATATTTTCTTTAGCATTGAAATCAAACCCGTAACACCAGTAGCCGACCTTTTTTAAATACTGCATAGTTTTTACTATATTTGTAACGTATATTAGCGGAACAATATCCAATGCTCCACTTGCTGCTTTTGCAATAGATGCATTTTCGCCAGGTGAATGATTATGTGGTAAAACCAATGCGTCGACATTAAAACAAGCTGAAGTTCTTAAAATTGATCCAATATTGTGCGTGTCAGTGACTTGATCTAAAATGACTATAGTAGAGCTGTCGTTTGAGCTTTCAGCTACTTCTTCGATGCTTAAGTTATAAAGAATAGGGGCAACATTTAAAGCAATTCCCTGATGGTTAGCACCTTTGGGTAAAACGTCATTAAGTATTTTGTTTTCTACTAATCGAACTTTAATGCCCTTATTGTCTACACATTGCCTAATTTCTTTTTCGTGTTCTCTATAGAAATTTTCTGTTGCTAACAGTTCTATACACCGCCTATTTTTATTCTTCAGTGCTGACATGCAGGTGTGCTTTCCATACAGCCAAAAATTCTCATTAGTTTTTGACGATTTCATCGTATTATTGAAAATCGGGTTTTTATAGAATAAGCAACATTTTACTATGTTTAGATATTGTTGTAAAATTATACAATTCGATTAATGCGTTTATGTCGGACGATGAGTTGGATTGGCAAAAAAATGTTAAGCCAATAGAATGTAGAAAAGTTACTTTGAAAGTTGATCATAAAGTAAATATAAAGTCTATGGTTGATAAAGGTACCTCCGACTTACAAGGGAATTTTCTTAATACCAATAATGGTAATTCATCATTTTGTCTTGACTACAACACAAAATCAAAGATTGATAGGGGTAAATATTTTATAAGCGATAAGCTCGATTTGCATGGCTATAATATAGAGGATGCTTGTTGTAAATTGATAGATTTTATTATCAAAAATTATCGAGCAGGGAATAGATGTTTATTGGTAATTACGGGATACGGCAGTGCAACAAATAAAACAGACACTATAAAGAGTAACTTAAATAAATGGTTAAATGACACTAAAATCCAGCATATGGTTCTATACTACCAGCAAGCTACGAAAAAACATGGTGGTAAAGGAGCTTTTTATGTTTTATTAAGAAGGAATAAAAACCTTGAGTCCTGATACTTAAAATTCCTTTTAAGCCTTAATTTTTCTTGTATAACCATATAAAAATCAGTGTTCGGCAGCGCATGACGCACAATTGTACAAACATTGTAGCCGTTATTCAAGTAGCTATAGAAACGAAAAAACTTACTTGACACATTTTGCCAGCCCCCCTATCATGGTACTGAAGGTATTCATTTATCTTCAATCTGTGCAGATTAAACGACAACAGTATTACGTAATGGCGTCTTATTTTTAATTTTTTGCACTATGCGCACCTTATGTCTTCACAACATTTCTAACTATATAAGCTGAAACGCGCTTATAAAGCGTTTAAGACAGTATAGAACGCCAATTTGCAGGATTAGAGAGTGACAACTAGCTAACACGGGATATCTTTTGCCTTTTTTTCTGCTTAGTAAATTTCTTAAATATTAAAGCTAAGGCTAGTTGCACTTAAAAGCAGCTAAATTGCAGCGTTTAAGACTTAAAAAACGTCAATACTGAAAATAGACAATGACTAGGGTTTCTTTTGCCTTTTTTCTGCTTAGGTTATGCAAGAAGTCTATTGTATTCTTCTGAAAATAATTACATACTTTTGGTAGCTTGACAGTTCGATGTAAAAGTGCTACTGTATGCTTTTTAATAAAGCATTAAGGAGGTTATATGAGTGGCAGAAAACATGATTGTGTTTATTCTTCGTCTTATGAATTGCAGTCTTACGTAAGAATAGGTGTAGGAGCTGTTGTAGGAGTGGGTGCTGTAATAGGAGCTCTTGCAGGGCTAGGGCTTAGTTTTACAGCTCTGTCACCTTTGGTTATAGGTGGAGTAGTTGGTGCTGTATTTCCGGCTTTGCTAGCGCTCGTAGCTATAGGGTTGCGCTGTTACTATCGCAATGAGATTAACAAAGAAAAAAGGAAAGAAGGTATTGTAGAGAAACGTGTAATAGCAGCACTAACGCCACCTTTTCTTTTTGCAGCAATTGCAAGTGTAGCAACTGGAGTGAGCCTTGCTGCAACCGCAAATGCTGTTCTTCCTGGTATCTTTGCAACTTGGTGGGCAATAGCAGCAGGTGCAGGAATAGGAGCCATTGCATTACCCACAGGAATAGTTACAGGGGCAGCTGTTGCAGCAATATTTGCAGGAAGTACACATGAGTGTGTTATGTCAGATAGAGACTCTAATCTTTAGCGAGCTTCAAGGTAATTGGTTGCTATTTGCGAAAATATTCGCATAATTTAAGTAACATTACTTAATAAAAATTAACTATGGAGCTTAATAAGATTGCAGCATCGATTTTACTTTCTGGGCTAATCATTATGATAGTCAGCAACGTAGTTGATATGCTGTATAGTCCAGAGGAATATAAGATTGAACACCAAACGATAGTAGCTGCTGGCAGCAATGAATCTCAGCAAAAAATCGAGCAAGTGGCGCTCGATATTGGAGCGCTCATGCAGAATGCTAGCTTTGAGAAAGGTAAATCAGCAGCGAAAAAATGTATAGCTTGCCATAGTTTTGGGAAAAGTGGAATGAATAAAGTAGGACCAAATTTATGGAACGTAATTGGAAACAAAAAGGCCCATCTTGGCAACTCATTCAATTACTCAAAAGCAGTGCTTGAAAAAGGTGGAAAATGGGGGTATGAGGAACTATTTGCCTTTTTAAAGAACCCAAAAGCCTATATAAAAGGTACACGTATGGCATTTGCAGGTATTTCCAATCCACAAGAAATTGCAGATCTAGTTAGTTATTTGCGTCAATTGAGTGATAACCCGGTTGCTTTGCCAAAGTAGTATGGATTATTGTAAATTGTTTGATGGAAATAATGGTCACATAGCATATCGAAAGCTACAAGGAAAGAAAGCTTCTGTAGTTTTTTTTGGTGGATTTGCATCAAATATGAATGGAACTAAAGCAACTGCTATTTACAAATTTTGCCAAGAAAATGACGTAGCACTTGTGCTATTTGATTACTTTGGTCACGGTAACTCAAGTGGTAATTTTGCCGATTATACAATAAGTGATTGGCAAAAAAATTGTGCTAAAGTGATAAGTGAATTAACTAATGGTAAACAAATAGTTATAGGTTCAAGTATGGGAGGATGGCTGATGCTGCTCACTGCCCTTCAATTTTCAGAAAAAATTGCAGCATTAATCGGCATATCGTCTGCTCCCGATTTCACTGAAGATTTGATATTCAAGCAATTGTCAGGCAAGCAAAAAGAAGAACTAGATTCTAAAGGTGTAATAGATTTTACTTCAGAGCATTGTACATACAAAATAACTAAAAATTTGATCGAAGATGGCAGAAAGAACCTTCTTTTAAACAAAGAGACAATAGATATAAACTGTCCTGTGCGCTTATTGCATAGCATTAATGATAAAGATGTTCCTTATCAAACTTCATTGAATTTAGCTGAAAAAATCAAGTCAACTGATGTTGAAGTACACTTAATAAAATCAGCAGAGCATAACATGTCTGACAATCATTCACTGGAAGTTTTATTTAAGACCATTAGGGAATTTTGTAACCGTTCACTTATTTGAGCTTTCTTCAATTTAAAGTAAATACAGAAAATTGCTGCCTATAGCTAAACTGACCTTACCCAGAAAAAGTGGAGAGAAAGTTGAGAATGTTTTTTTATAAAAAGAATGATGAATCAAAATGTTCAGGGATGCAATAGTTAATAGTGACGTTGTTTGTTATAAAAAATTGGGAGTGTTAAATAAACTGTGTCAAACCGAAAAAAAGTAGTAAGTTGATATAAAAAAATGGAGGTTTCACATATGAATCAAAGAATAGCAAATAAAACTACCGGATTGGTAGACTATAAAGAACTGGAAGCAAATATTCTATCATCGATAAGAGAAGGAAGGCCGCTGACAGGAAGAGATGGAGCATTAACACCGTTTATAAAAAAGTTGCTGGAGGTAAGCCTGGGTGCGCCAAGAAGTGCTTGGAGAACAGTTGGTGAAAATCCAACACAAACAAAGTCTAGCCAACAGTTTGGAACAGACCACTATGTTGCATGAGGTAACGAGTGTAATAGAGCTAGTGGGATGGACAATGCAGGGTACAACGAAAGTGAAGGGATTGAGTTCCGAAATACCTGAAGACATAGAGGTCGACATTTTCATGGCCATGGAAGACAGCATGAAGGATAACGTAAAGGCAAGTTATCACTCACTCTATCGGGATCTGAGACCGTGCCATGTATTGAAATGGACTTCAAGTGAACTTGGGAGATCCTATGCATTCCTACAAAGGTACGCTGGAACAAGTCAACAAAGGCAAGAACTAGCGGAAGATGCAGGGGAAGTCGGACTGATTGATAGTACTCAGAATGTGGGAAAGCCACGTACAAGGGGAAGCGATCAGCAATATAGTAACTGGAATAGGGATTGCTAGGCCAATACAACGGAGGTTGGAATAACATGCAAAATAAACTAAACCAGATAGCAGTAAGAGCAAAGCAAGATAAGCGACTAAAATTCACATCGTTAGTCCATCTGATAAATACAGAGAATCTTGCGAGATGTTATAAAGAACTGAAGCGTAACAAGGCTTGTGGAGTAGACCAGATAACAGTGGAATCATACGGAGAAAATCTGAATGAGAAACTCGAAGTGCTAGTAGAAAGTATGAAGAGGAAGCAATATCAACCACAACCAGTAAAGAGGGTATATATACCGAAAGCTGGAAGTAAAGAGAAACGCGGACTCGGAATACCATCGACCGAGGATAAATTAGTACAGATTATGCTGAAGAAGATATTAGAAAATATTTACGAGGCAAACTTTCTGGACAGCTCATATGGATTTCGACCTGGAAGAAACTGTCATCAAGCGGTAAATGCACTAGATAAAGCAGTTATGTACAAGCCAATAAACTACATTGTAGAAGTGGATATCAAGAAGTTCTACGATAATATACAGCATAAATGGCTAATGAGATGTCTAAGGGAACGAATAACTGACCCAAATTTGCTGTGGTTAGTAAAGCGGTTTCTCAAGGCAGGGATAGTCGAAGCTGGAAATTATGAAGCAACAAAACAAGGTACACCCCAAGGTGGTATAGTAAGTCCTGTATTAGCAAATATATACTTACATTATGTGTTGGATTTATGGATAGAAAAGAAATTTAAACCAAGATCCAGAGGATATATACAACTAATAAGGTTTTGCGACGATTTTGTGGTTTGTTGCGAAAGTAAGGTAGACGCGGAAGAATTTCTGGAATTACTGAAACAAAGGCTAAATAAATTTGGGTTGGAAGTATCTGAAAACAAGACCAGAGTAGTAAAGTTTGGCAAGAGGGAGTGGCAACAAGCGATAAGAGAGAAACGAAGGACGGAAAGTTTCAATTTTCTGGGGTTTACGCACTATGGTGCAAAAAGTCGTCGTGGTAGATTAATAATGGGACATAAAACCTCAAAGTTAAATCTAGCCAGAAAACTAAAAGAAATCAAGGAGTGGTTGAAAATAGTCCGCGGAAGTATTCGACTTAAAGATTGGTGGCAAGTACTGAAGGCTAAATTAACAGGACACTATAACTACTTTGGTATTAGCGGAAATTATTGGTGTTTGAAACAATTTTACACATCAGTAAGAAAGCTAGCATTTAAATGGATAAATCGGCGTAGTCAGAAAAAGAGTATGACCTGGGAACAGTTTGTACACTACGTAGAAGTAAATCCATTACCAAAGCCAAAAATACATTTTTCTTTATATGCATAAGAGGGACGACTGTGAAAACTAATATTGATGAGCCGTGTGCGGGAAATCTGCAAGCACGGTTCTTTAGGGGGAGTTGTAGTAATAAAACTCAAACGAGAGGAGTAAAGCTACAGCTTCTACCGAACAAGGTGAAATAGAAAACCACTTGTCGGCTAAAAGCGAAGAGAATAATCGAAGAAATGGGAGAAATGCAAAAACTTTACGTACAAGTGCAGAGCTATTAACACCAAGAGATAGAGAAGGAAGTTTCGAACCACAAATAGTCAAAAAAAGGCAAACAAACTTACATCCAGAGCTTGAAACGAAGATTTTGAGCACATTTGCCAGTGGTATGGGCTATAGAGATATAGTGTCACATGTTGAGGAAATTTATGATCACAAAATATCGGCGGCAGAGATATCAAGTATTACTGACAAATTGCTACCAGTAATCAACGAATGGCGTAGTCGCCCGCTGCAGTCTGTATATCCGATAGTTTTCATGGATGGCATGTTTTTTAAAGTCAAAGAGGACGGGCATTGCGTAAGTAAATGCATGTATAACATATTAGGCATAGATCAAAATGGCAAAAAAGAAGTATTAGGTTTTTATTTGGCTGAAAGTGAAGGAGCTAACTTCTGGTTGGGAGTGCTAAATGACCTCAAAGAAAGAGGAGATACCGTCTCGCCAGTCAACAAGAAAATTACAAAAATTGAATCTAAATTGCCTAAGTTATATTGTGAAATCAAAAAATACTGCCAATTCCCGTCCTGTGTAGCGGTATACAGATTGTAGTTGTATTAAACAAGAGCCTGATATTAGTTTTGACTACCTCAATTCTTCTGTCAGTTAATTCTTGTCTGTCAGATTAAATCTTGTCTTTTACACTTATCAACATATACACTAACCAACTACATTCAATAAATTTGTGTAAGATACCATTTTACATAAGATAGAATGGAAGCATTTTTCGATTTTAAATTACTAAAGCTTCAGTCAATCTCCTAGTCCTGTAGCTTTTGATATGGTCAGGATTAAAAGCCTTTTTTGATTTTAAAATACCAAAAACAATATGAAGCAACTTACGCATTGCAGCACCAACAATGGCCATATTATGCTTGCCTTTTTCTTTTAATCTCTTGCAAAAAGTCATAATAATAGGATTGTGATTTTTAGCTACTATAGCAGGAAAATACATGGCCTTACGTAGTGTTCGTGAACCTGATTTACTTAATCTGGGCTTGGCATATACAGATGAACCTGATGTTATATTTCGTGGTATAGTTCCAGCGTATGCTGCCAATTGTCTGGCATTTATAAAAGCCTTTGTGTCAGGAATTTCAGCTAAAATAGCTATTGCTGATTCCTCTCCTATTCCTGGAATAGTCAATAAGAGTTGAAAGTTTTCCAACAACTCTTTGTGCTGTTTTAATAGTTCACGTATGGAGTTTTTTATTGTTTCTATTGATTGTTCTATGTTCACTGCAAGGTTTTCCCAAGCATTTGCAACTTCTTCAGGCAGTCTCTCCTTCTTTTCTAAATGATTATTTACGAATGTTAATCCATCTTTTAACGCAACCGAGCAACGATAAAGATGTTTTAATTTTTTCATTTCAGGAGAAGGTGGTGTCCAACGAGTAGGTTCCTGTCTTTGGCAATAATCAGCAATAATTTCTGCATCGGTCTGATCATTCTTTTGTCTTACAAGCTTACTCCTCGCATAAGATTTAATACAATAAGGATTTACAACACTTACAAAATGTCCAGCATTGTGTAGAAATTCAGCCAAAGCTTCACTATAACAACCGGTAGCTTCCATACAAGCTTTCACTTGCTCTACGTTATGTTTTTGTAGAAAGCTCTGCAGACCTTGAAACCCATTATCATCGTTCTTAAAGCTTCTTTTCCTAGTTTCACGTTTTCCTTTTTTACTTATAAATGAGAGAAAAACATCAAAGCGATCTTTTGATACATCTATTCCCAGAAAGTTGTTGATCATATATAACCCCATACGTTACTATTTAAAATGAAAAGTAAGGCTAACCTTGTGAATACAGAATTAGAACCATTTAGGTTTTTCTACGATACCGTCCAGCCTATACTTTTGAGAAGGGAATTCTTATCTCCTCTACAGATTTTATATCTAAGAAGAAGCACAGAGTTCCTCCCTTCTCCACCTAATGCTTAAGCTTAAAACATTAGATGCTTTTGACAAGATACAAGTAGAAGATATCCTTATTGCCTGCGTTGATGGGCTAAAAAGCTTTCCTGCAGCTATAAACAGTGTCTTTCCTAATGCGGAAGTGCAGATGTGTATAGTGCATCAGATACGCAACTCACTGAAGTATGTGGCCAGTAAAGATGCGAAGAGTTTTTTGAGCGATTTAAAGAAGGTATATCAAGCTTCAAGCAAGGAAATTGCCGAGAATTATCTGTTGGAATTGGATGAAAAATGGGGCACAAAGTACCCTATGGTTATAAAATCTTGGCAGAATAATTGGGAAAACTTGTCTGGTTATTTTAAGTATTCTGGTCCAGTTAGGAGGATAATCTACACCACCAATCCCATAGAGGGGCTACATAGGCAAATTAGGAAATTCACTAAGACCAAAGGCTCATTTACCAGCATAAATGCCTTGTATAAGCAGGTATATTGTGCTATAAAGAAGGCAGAGGAAAAGTGGACGATGCCTGTACATGATTGGGCATTAACTATCTCTCAACTTGATGTTTTCTTTCCTGGCAGATTGAAAATTGAGTCGAACTAAAAATGCGGTTTGACACAGTTTATTTAACACTCCCCTATTGCATCCCTGAGCATTTTGATTCATCATTCTTTTTATAAAAAAACATTCTCAACTTTCTCTCCACTTTTTCTGGGTAAGGTCAATCTGCTCTTTTTTCTATTAGAGTTTTTACTGTATCTATATGACCATTTCTAACAGCCCAATGTAAAGGAGTCCATCCATCTTGATCTTTTGCATTAACCTTTGCCTCTTTTTCTATTAGAGACTGTACATGATCTCAAGAAAGGAATAAACTAAGAGATATAGTATTTCCCAAAGTAAATGATAAAGGTATAATAAGGTATTTGGGTTATAATGGCGTATAGTGTGGATTTAAGAGAAAAGGCAATATCGATGATAGGAAAAGGGAAGAAGAAGGTTGAGGTGGCAGAGCTTCTGGAGATAGGAATAGCAACTTTGTACCGCTGGTTAAAAAAGAAAGCTGCTGGTGAAAGCCTCAAGCCATCTAAAAACGGCAGCTTTATTCGAAAAATAGACCCAAAAATACTCGAAGAATATGTTACAAAGAATCCAGATCATACTCTGGCAGAGATGAAACAAAATCTTGGATTTGGAATAAATTCAATTTGGTATAGACTAAAACAGCTAAAAATTACTTTAAAAAAAAGTCACACTATATCAAGAGCGCAATCAAGAAGATAGGCAGCAGTTTATTGATAAAATCTCAAAAATAGACCATTCCAGCATCTTATATATAGATGAAGCAGGAGTTGATAATAAATTATACCGAGAATATGGACGTGCTCCAAGAGGAAAGAAAATTTATGCAGATATTCCAGGGAGAACTCGAGAGAGAATCAGTATAGTAGCCGGGTGGATTGGAATGAGATTTATTGCACCAATGACTTTCAAAGGTGGGTGTGACAAAGAGGTATTCAATATATGGTTGGAGAAGATGTTATTACCTAAATTGCCACTTGGCACAACCATAGTTATGGATAATGCTACATTTCATAAGACCACTAAAACAAAATCATTAATAGAGTCTTTTGGCTGTCATGTGCTGTATCTTCCAACATATTCACCAGATTTGAATCCCATAGAACACTGTTGGCATACCATCAAAAGCCGCCTCAGACCTCTAATGTATAAATGTACAGACTTACAACTTTTGGTTGGTAATACCATAATGGAAATTTATCATTCATTTTAGAAAATACTATAGTGTATATAAATGAGGATATATGAGGAGTTTATACCCAAGTGACATAAGTCGAGAAAAGTTTGAGATTATTGTAGCAGATCTGGAATCTTGCAGAAAGAAGACAAAACCAAGAACACTTGATTTATATGATGTATTTTGTGGGGTGCTATACGTCTTAAAAAGCGGCTGCCAGTGGAGAATGTTACCAAAAGAGTTTCCAAAATGGCGCAATTGTTACGACTATTTTAAGAAGTGGAGTGAAAAATCAGATGTAAATAAAGAAAGTGTTCTGGAGCTGGTATTAAAAAAAAATAGTTGGCGTGGTCCGACAAAACAATGGTCGGAAAGAAAAAACCAGCTTCTGCATAATTGATGCACAAAGTGTAAAAAATGCAGATACTGCTGAAGAAAAAGGCTATGATGCAGGCAAAAAGATTTCAGGAATAAAACGCCATATTGCAGTAGATACGCAAGCATGCAATTTATATAACGACAGCAGAGATAACTGACCGTAGCAGTGCTGTGAGAATGGTCGAAAATGCAAAAGAAAACCTCTCGAGAGTAAAAAATGTACTGGTTGATGCAGTGGAGAGAATTTTGCAACTCAAATAAAAACGATTATTGGTGCAACCGTTGAAGTGGTAAAAAGAAATGAATTACATTCCTTTGTTGTGTTGCCCAAAAGATGGGTTGTGGAGCGATCTTTTGCTTGGTTAGAAAAATGTAGAAGATTGTGGAAAAATTGTGAGCGGAAACTCAACACTAGCCTGCAAATGGTCGTTCTTGCTTTCACTGCTTTACTCCTTAAAAGATTATGAACAGGCTCTTAGGCAAGTGAATGCTTGGGTGGGAGGAATTGATTAGTGACTAGGACAAAAACTACGCTTATTAAGGGAGTGTTAAATAAACTGTGTCAAACCACATTTTTAGTTCGACTCAATTTTCAATCTGCCAGGAAAGAAAACATCAAGTTGAGAGATAGTTAATGCCCAATCATGTACAGGCATCGTCCACTTTTCCTCTGCCTTCTTTATAGCACAATATACCTGCTTATACAAGGCATTTATGCTGGTAAATGAGCCTTTGGTCTTAGTGAATTTCCTAATTTGCCTATGTAGCCCCTCTATGGGATTGGTGGTGTAGATTATCCTCCTAACTGGACCAGAATACTTAAAATAACCAGACAAGTTTTCCCAATTATTCTGCCAAGATTTTATAACCATAGGGTACTTTGTGCCCCATTTTTCATCCAATTCCAACAGATAATTCTCGGCAATTTCCTTGCTTGAAGCTTGATATACCTTCTTTAAATCGCTCAAAAAACTCTTCGCATCTTTACTGGCCACATACTTCAGTGAGTTGCGTATCTGATGCACTATACACATCTGCACTTCCGCATTAGGAAAGACACTGTTTATAGCTGCAGGAAAGCTTTTTAGCCCATCAACGCAGGCAATAAGGATATCTTCTACTCCTCTTTCTTTGAGGTCATTTAACACTCCCAACCAGAAGTTAGCTCCTTCACTTTCAGCCAAATAAAAACCTAATACTTCTTTTTTGCCATTTTGATCTATGCCTAATATGTTATACATGCATTTACTTACGCAATGCCCGTCCTCTTTGACTTTAAAAAACATGCCATCCATGAAAACTATCGGATATACAGACTGCAGCGGGCGACTACGCCATTCGTTGATTACTGGTAGCAATTTGTCAGTAATACTTGATATCTCTGCCGCCGATATTTTGTGATCATAAATTTCCTCAACATGTGACACTATATCTCTATAGCCCATACCACTGGCAAATGTGCTCAAAATCTTCGTTTCAAGCTCTGGATGTAAGTTTGTTTGCCTTTTTTTGACTATTTGTGGTTCGAAACTTCCTTCTCTATCTCTTGGTGTTAATAGCTCTGCACTTGTACGTAAAGTTTTTGCATTTCTCCCATTTCTTCGATTATTCTCTTCGCTTTCAGCCGACAAGTGGTTTTCTATTTCACCTTCCAGGCTTACCTCCAGCAACTTTTTTATAAACGGTGTTAATGCTCCATCTCTTCCTGTCAACGGTCTTCCTTCTCGTATAGACGACAGGATATTTGTTTCTAATTCTTTATAATCTACCAAACCGGTAGTTCTGTTTACTACTTTCTGACTCATTGTCAAACCTCCATTTTTTTATATCAATTTATTACTTTTTTTCGGTTTGACACAGTTTATTTAACACTCCCCTTATTTAACACCATCAACGTTCTCTGGAGTTTCTATTTTCAAATTACGTATTTCTTCTAGATCGGATTTTACCTTTTCTAATAACGTTTTTTTGTGTTTTTTTCTAAAAGGCTATGATAATCCTTTAAGAGCTTGTCCGGAAACTGGTAAACTCAAGCATATTCCCTCCTTAACATAACCCTACTCATAGCCAGGTATATGAAATTTTCAGTGGATGTTGTAAGTAAATCGTATTCCTTTGATAGCCTTCTATTCCTCAAGCAAAAGTCCTTTCTACAACCCATCTTCTTGACTGTACTTTAAACCCCTGTTCCCTCATTGGTAGTAGTTCAGGTGGTGTGTCTTTGTGTACCCAAAACCTACATGGAGGCCTTTTAACAATTTCAATGTCTATTCCGTACTCTTTTTCTATGTACTCCTTTAAATTTCTTCCTTGATACCCCATATCAGCCCACATTTTCTTAACGTTAGTATATTTTTTTCTCATATTATCCAATGCTACCATCTCTGTCATTTTCACTAGCAGCACCCACATAACAGCCTAATATAAAACCCTGAGATTATGTGCCTTTTTCTACCTTTTACTTTTTTACTCCCATCATAACCTTTGACCCCCCTTTTTCTGTCGTTTTTACAGATTACTATGCAAGCACTTGGCTCCTCGTTTCTTCCCATTTTTGACCTACTATATTTAGTGATATCGTAGTTCATTTCTGAAGTCAAAAATATACTCGTTGATGCTGGCTATACAGGAGAAAATTTTGCAACACAAATAAAAGCAACTATTGGTGCAACTGTTGAGGCAGTAAAACGAAGCGAATTACATACCTTTGCTGTATTGCCAAAAAGATGGGTTGTCGAGCGGTCTTTTGCTTGGTTGGAAAAATGTAGACGGTTATGGAAAAATTGCGAGCGTAAACTCAACACAAGTTTACAAATGGTTGTTCTTTCCTTTATTTCTCTTCTATTGAGGAGATTTTAAACAGGTTCTAAGATACCGTGGCGGTATGACGTTTCGCTTGCAACCTATAGCCTTGTCATTCCAGCGCGTGACGCTGGAATCCAGCCTTGCCGTAATCTCATCAAGAACGCTGTGTTTTAACATAACACTTTTATGCTTACCAACTTAGTGCCCAATCTGGATCCAAGTAGTCAAGGCACTGGGATGACAAAGGAGGGCATTACTCCAGTGTCAGCTACTCAGATGACACCTTTTTTCTACTTAGTTTGGGTTATGCAAGAAGTCTAATGAAGTGAAAATAAATTTATTTACCAAAATAGAGTTGCCTTGGTCTACAGATCTTAGTTTCTTTATCATTTATCATTTCATACCACTGAGTAACCCAACCAGTGGTTCTTGCAAGTGCAAAAATAGGCGTGAACATATTTGAGGGAATATCGATAGCATTCATTATTATACCTGAGTAAAAATCAACATTTGGATATAACTTACGCACAATAAAATATTCATCCTTTAAAGCTATTTCTTCAAGTTTTTTTGCAATTTTGAGCAATTCATTATTTTGTTCTAGTTTACTTAGAACCTCATGGCAAGCGTCTTTCAATATGCGCGCGCGCGGATCATAATTTTTATAAACACGATGTCCAAATCCCATCAATTTAAATGGATCCTTATCATCTTTAGCTTTTTCGATGAATTTATCTATATCTCCACTTTGCTCTATCTCTTTTAGCATATTTATAACTGCCTCATTAGCTCCACCATGTGCTGGTCCCCAAAGTGTAGCAACTCCTGCAGAGAGGCTTGCAAACAGATTAGAACCAGCCGATCCCACCAATCTGACAGCCGCCGTAGAAGCATTCTGTTCATGATCAGCATGGAGAGTAAAGATTTTATCCAGAGCTTTTGCAAAAAGGGCGCTTTTATCATTATCAACAGCATCGCCAAATATCATCTTTAAGAAATTTTCACTGTAACTTAATTCATTGTTAGCATTTATGAATTCCTGATTGTTGATATGCCTATAAATCATTGCAACAATTGCAGGAACTTGTGCTATTGCAGAAATTCCAAAATCTAGATCTTCACCATTGATATTGTTGCCATGCTTTTCATGGTAAGATGCTGACAAACTTGCAAAACATGCAATTAAAATCGACATAGGGTGAGCAGTCTTTGGAAATGCTTTGATTACATTTGTAACTTGCTCTGATACTTTGGATAATTTTTGTATTTTGAGAAGAAATTTTTTGTGTTGCTCTGAACTGGGTAATTCACCATAGAGCAATAAATAAATCACAGCAGTAAAACTATTATTCTCTGCCAAATCAGCTATATCATGTCCCCTATATTTAAGAACTCCTTCATCTCCATCAATGAATGTAATTGTGGAAGAGCATGAAGCTGTAGAAACAAACCCCGGATCATAAGTGAATAATCCTGTCGTCTTATATAAATCCTTGATATTTAACACGTCAGGACCTATTGTTCCACTTAATACAGGTAGCTCGATTTTTAATCCATTACTTAGTTCTAATAGCACTTTTTTATCCATCACTTAAGCTACTTAAATTTTATACAGAATATACAAACTGAAGAGTATATATTAATACAGTTAACTTTACATTAACCGTATTAAGCGGTCATCAATGCTTTTACTTTTGCATTTAAGCGACTTATTTTACGCGCAGCAGTATTCCTATGAATAACACCTTTATTCACACACTTGTGTAAATTAGATTCAGCATTCCGAAATGCCAGAACAACATTTTCTTCGTCGCCAGACTTGATTATATCAACCAATTTTCTAATAGAGGTGCGAGTTTTACTTTTCCGCATCTTATTTATTAAAGTGCGCTTTGCTATTACCTTTATCATTTTTTTAGCACTCTTATGATTTGCCATATATTAATACCTAAAATACTGTACTTTTCTTTTAATTATAAAATTTTTTTATTAATTTGCAATATCAGTTTTTTCTGTGGTTAATCTACCGCTTCTCTCTTCAATAATTTTTTCTAAACTTTGCAAGAATTCATTTTTGTTTAACCCAGGATATATTGGGGGCAATATTTCTATTACTGCCTTTCCGGGATTCTTTCTCAGAGAAAGTATGCTTTTTGGCCAAAACAAACCAGTGTTTAAAGCAACCGGTAACACAGGAACAGATAATACGCTATATAAAGCAGCAATACCTGGTTGATATTTTATATTTTGGTTTATAGTCGTTCTTGTACCTTCAGGAAATATTATTATGCTTCTATTTTCTTTTATACGCATTTTTGCTAGTTTGATTATATGGCGTATAGAACTGATACCATCTGAACGGTTAATAAAAATCATTTTCAGCGCTATGAGGTGCAAACCAATGAATGGAATCCATTTCAATTCACGTTTTAAAATAAAAACCGCTTTTCTAAATAGTAGTATAAAAATAAATGTTTCAAATGGAGATTGGTGTTTGGATGCAATTATAAAAGGTTGCTTAGGAATGTTTTCCATTCCCCTCACTTCATATTTAATGCCACATAATAAACGCAGCATGAACAATACAACTCTCACCGAGCAGACGAGGAAAATGGTTATTACACACTCAGGAAAGAAAATTACAGGGAGAGTAATTAAAGTATAGAATACTTCCCATAATATAAGGAAGAAGTTAAACAATAAACTTGAAATCACAAACTCACATAAATTTATTTAAATTTAACTTTACTACAAATTAAAAGCAATAAGTTTAATTATTGATCATCTGAGTAATAGGATGCGAATCAGCTAATTTGTCCTTTAACTTTTCGTTAGCAATATGAGTATATATTTGTGTTGTAGAAAGGTTAGTATGGCCAAGAACTTTCTGTATCAACACAATATTTGCTCCGCTATCCAGTAGATGGGTAGCAAAAGAATGCCTAATCACGTGTGGAGAGATCTTATTTTCATCAACATTGCATTTTCTTGCTAACTCCTTCATTAATTGACCGACCCTCTGCCTTGTAATTGGTTTATTAGGTTTATCACCTGGGAATAGCCAATCGAATTCCTTTCCGTTAGGGATCAGATTGTCACGAACTGATAAATAATTTCTAAGGCTCTGCAATGCTTGTTCATTAAAAAGAATTTGCCTCTCTCTACCACTTTTTCCTTTTATTATTATATAGCATTCTTTGTTATTACTGTTTATTAAATGTGACACTTCATATAACTTCATATTAATTAGTTCAGAAACACGCATTCCAGAAGAGTAAAGGATATCTAAAATCGCACATAGCCTTTTACTGCTTATCTCTTTATTCGATTCGCTTGCTGATTTTCTCACTGTGTCCATTAACAAAAATATTTCTTCGACACTTAAATACTTAGGCAAAGGACGAGAAACTTTTGGATTCTTTAATTCAGCATCATTAGCCGGCGCTGGATTAAAATCTATTATTCCGTCATTAAATAGACACTTGTAGAAATTTTTCATAGCGGATATTTTTCTTGATATAGAGCTACTTTTATATTTTTTTTGTGTACATAGAGATTTCACATAATCTTTAATATTGGTTTTGTTTACACCAACCAAGGTAGTGCTGCTTTCTAATAAAAATTCTTCAAACTGGTGTAAATCCGAACGATAACTTTCCAGAGTATTTTGTGTAGCGGACCTCTCTGAAGCCAAAGCATCTATGTAATATGTTATGTAAAGATTTTCTTTTTTATTTTGCGACTGTTTATTTTTCATTATCAGCTCCTATATTTATTTCTTTGGCTATAATTTGATTAGAAGTGTTCCCTGTGTTTCTTATGAGAAAATATGAGACAAATAAAGCATTTATCAATAGAGTGAACATCACAAACTTTTGCTTTAACCTTTTTCTTAAATTTAATCTTACTCTTATCATAGTTAAATTATAACGTTAAATCTATAAAAAACACCTTATAAAGTGAGCTCTACTATAAATATAGAATACTTCTTAGCTGTATCTATCTATATTTATTATAACATAACATTTATTATAATTCTAACATGGACAGATAGAGATTTCAATTACGTTAGTGTTATGGGTATTAATAAATTTTTAATATATACAATGAGTACTTTACAAAAGAAGAAATCAAATGGCATCTTTTTTTAATAAAGTGCTAATAAAAGGAACGGTCACATTTGACCCTATAGATTCATTATCTATCTTCTCTATAATTTTATCAATGCTATAGAAAGAACGTTCTATTCTTGCTAAAATATAATTAATCACTTTTAAATCAATTTTCAACTGTTTATCTGAAAATCGTTTTATTAGCATGATTCTTAATAATTCCTCGCTTGCAGGCAAAATTTTTACGCTGATAGTTGACAATATTCGAGAGCTTAAATCTCTTAGTTTGAAGTTAAGCTTTTTTGGTGAAATTGGAGAAGTGATTAGCAGCCTCTTGTCACTTTCTTTCATGTAATTGTAACAATGTAACAACATTGCTTCATCTTTAATGTTTTGTACGTCTTCTAAAATAAAAGCATCGCTATACCTAATCTCGCTTACGAAGTTATTCACATTGATAAAAATTGCATCGTTTATTGATTGCCAAATATGAGCAAGATGAGTTTTACCAGAGCTTTTAGGTCCAAAAAGAATCAGACATTTCCAAGATAAATCATCAATTACTGAATTATATATGTGCTTATTTTCATCTAAGATGATGTAATTTTGCCGACTATAATCAGCTTGATTGTTGTTAAATAAATTTAATTGCACATTAGCCGTTTTTATAAAGCTCACTTTTAAAATATTTATTGATTGCATATTCTACTGATACATTGAACATTGCTATTATTGGAATAAAAAGTAATATACCTGTAAATCCAAAATATGAAGCGCATATAGTAATTCCCAGAATAATTACAGTTGGATGTATATGAACTTTTTTTCCTATTAATAAAGGAACTAATATGTTTGAATCTATTAATTGTCCAACACCAAATAATAGCAAAACAGCAGCACTTTCAAACCATCCACTAAATTGAGTAATAGCGCTCAAAAACCCAATAATGGTGTATAATAATGGCCCTACGTAAGGTATGAACGTTAACATTCCTGATAAAATTCCAATAACAATAGAGTGTTTCAATCCGATTATGCTCAGGCTCACAGAGTAAAAGACCATCATGACAATACATACATTTACCTGCCCCTTTAGATAATTAGATATGATGAAATCCACTTTGGAAAAATAATTTGCAACTTTTTCTCTATAAGAAACAGGAATTAATTTATTAGCTTTTTCTATAATTAAAGGCCAATCACGTAATATATAGAAAAACACTACAGGAGTAATCACCATTAATGATACCGTGTTAAAGCTTGAACTTAACACTTGGATTATAAAGTTACTAGCAATATCAAGAGCATTCATGAAATAAGATACATAGTCGCTGTAATTTTCTGCTAGATTTTTAGATAAGTGATCAAATAAGCTATCCTCGATTTTTATATTAAGAAATTCTAATACAGAGGGGATTACTTTAAGCTTTAATGAAGGCACTTTACTCACTAAGAAATTTAATATTGAAGTAATTTGAACATATATAATAGGTAAAACAAATGTTATAACTAGTATAAAAGCTATTAACAAAACAAGTATTATAAAAATTACAGAACATGAACGCGGTATTCTATACTTTTCAAATTTGACTACTAGCGGATTAAACAAATATGCAATAACAATAGATATTAAACATGGAAAAATCATAGGACGCATCAGGAATAACATCCCTATTATAAAAAGCAGTATAAAACAAATAGTTATATGACGTTTTTGCATGCTTTTAGCATAGTCAATTTACTGAAAAATATACAGTTTATTGTAAATACTATCTATTCATTGTTTTATCAATTTTATTAAGTATTAGATCAGTCAAATTTTCATCCAATTCCCAACTAGGTAAAACTCCGTTATGTGGATCATCTTCACACCTTTTCGAATTAACAGTCTTGATCAATTTTTCACATATCAATTTATCATTTTCTATTGCGTGCGCCAATTGTGCAGGTTGTGGTATTAAGTGATCTCCTTTGTTATTAATAACTATTATTGGCATATTCAATTTTCCCTCATCTTGCAACTTTCGTATATCGTTCACTAAATCAAAATCTAGATCTAAAGCCTTTAGCAATTTTTTAAAAATGGATGAGGGCAACATACTTAAAATTTTTGCTTGAGGCATTGGAAAATGTTTTATTGCCGCATGAAAGGAGCTAAAAGTACTAGTAAAAACAATGCCTCTAAGTTTAATATTTTTATCTGCAAAATGCTTCAAAACCGCTGCTGCAACTGCTCCTCCAAAGGAATGGCCGTAAAGTATAATGTTTTCAGGCTTCACACCCTTGTCCATTAATTCATTGATTTCTTCTATCGAGGGCTTAAGCAAACTTTGATCTCTATTTATAAAGGGAATAATAATAAGCATTACGGATAAAAAAATGCAAGTTAGAGCAGCTAAGCTTGCTAAACCAACTGCTCCAGTTGTTATTGGATTCATAAGTAATATTGTAATGGGCGCTAATATAAACGCTCCGAGGAATAAAAAGCTGACTATAGCATAAATTATATAGTTTTGAAATGTAGTTGGGTATTTATGTGCATGAGCAGTAACCTCCAGCTTATTACTGGTACATAAATTCTCTATTCTCTGTTGAGCTATTTTATAATTGTCTCCTATTCCATGAAAGAATATTATATGCACTTCATTTTTTTTATTGGTATTAGTTACTTTCATTGTTAAATTTCCAGATTATATAGTGTACTATTTTTTTGAATGATTTCAACCTTATCAAAACTTTAGATAACCTGCTATCATACACTTACGCTAAAAGTGATAAATATGTGTGCTAACAAATTTGAGAAATACAAGATAGCAGCATTAATAGTTGCAGCGGGAGTAGGCAGTAGATGCAGTAACACAATTCCTAAGCAGTATACAGAACTTGCAGGTAAATCTGTTTTATTTCATGCAATTAAAAGATTTCTGGCTAACCAATATATAGATTACATAAGAATAGCAATTAATAGAGACCATGAAAATTTCTATGAGAAAGCTATATCACTAATTACAGACACTAAATTACTAAGCCCTGTATACGGAGGAGAAAACAGGCAAAATTCAGTTAAACTAGGGCTTAAAAGCTTACAAAAAGTTAACCCAGATTTTGTAGTTATACACGATGCTTGCAGGCCTTTTGTGTCAAATGCTCTGATAGATAACTTGGCTCAGTTCATGATTAATGATCAATATACAGGAGTAGTTCCAGCAATAGAGGTCGAAGATACTATGTCATTGGTGAATGATGATTTCATTGAATCTACGATTTCAAGAGGAAAACTCAGAGCCATACAAACTCCTCAAATTTTTAATTTCAAAGAATTATTATCGTGCCATCAATCAGACAAAGAATTTACTGATGATTCATCGCTAATGGTAGAGCACAAAAAGCGCGTTGTGATTATTAAAGGTGAGAAAAGCAATTTTAAGTTAACCACAAAAGAGGATATCAGTATGGCAAAGCTTCTTTTTGAAGAGCCAAAATTTCGTGTCGGAGCTGGTTATGATATACATAAGTTCATTAAAGTTCAAAATGGTGCTGAGAGCTTTATAAAAATTTGCGGTGTGAAAATTGAGCACAACATGGCAATAGAAGCACATTCCGATGGTGATGTTGCAATACATGCAATCGTTGATGCAATACTCGGAGCACTGGGATGTGGCGACATAGGAGAACATTTCCCTCCTAGTTCCTCTGAATGGAAAGATTGCAATTCATCTCACTTTCTTGACTTTGCTGCTAAAAAAGCAAAGGAAAAAGGGTACAGCGTGTCTAATTTAGATATTACTATAGTTTGTGAGGAGCCTAAAATATCGCCTTACAAAGTAGAAATGAAGAAATTCATATCAAAAGCATTAGAAATTGATGATGAATTTGTAAATATCAAAGCAACCACTGCAGAAAAATTAGGTTCTATTGGAAGAAATGAAGGAATAGCAGCATATGCTTCTGTGTTATTGCATACAAACTTTTATTGGAAATAGAAACGAAAAAACTTACTTGACACCCTTCGCCAGCCCCCTTATCATGAGACTGAAGGTATTCAGTTATCTTCATCTGTGCAGATTAAACAGCAAGAAAACAACGTAGTTGGCGTCTTATTTTTAATTTTTTGCACTATGTGCACCTTATGTCTTCACAGTATTTCTAGGTTTTTACCTACACAAGCTGAAACGCGCTTATAAGTCGTTTAAGACAGTATAGTACGCCAATTTGCAGGATTAGAGAGTGACAACTAGCTAACACGGGATTTCTTTGCCTTTTTTTCTGCTTAGTAAATTTCTTAAACATTTAAACAAAGGTGAGTTGCATTTAAAAGCAGCTAAATTGCAGTGTTTAAGACTTAAAAAACGCCAATACTGAAAATAGACAATGACCAGGGTTTCTTTTGCCTTTTTTTTTATTTGGTAAATTCCTTAAACATTTATGGCTAAACGACAACCGTCATCCCGCTACTTGTTAGCGGCCGAGATACCGCGGCGGCATGACGGTTCGCGGCGGTATAGTAACTCGTCATTCCGCTACTTGTTAGCGAAATCTGCTGTGGCAACATAAACTCAAATCATTTCAAATTTCAATCCAAAGAGGTATCATCATGTCAAACAACTTCAATTTCAAAGAATTTTTTCACCATTACGAAGCAAACAGTACGTCAGATGATATACAACGGTACTGTATACTGTGGAAATCAGTGATAGCACAGGCAATGACTGATGCAGCAAGTAACTGTAAAAAAACAGAAAGCTTGGTGGAAAAACGTAAAGCAATTTCTTGGTTGTCAGACTTTAGTCAAGATTTTGTGCACACATGTATATTGGCTGATTGTGATCCGGTATACGTAAAAAACAAAATACAGCCAATCTTAAAAAGCCTTACTAGATAAAGCCTTTTTATATACTCAATGAGGTTTACTCCTTTTACCGAAAAAAATATCATGCAATCTCCTATCTATAGTTTTCTCTATATCTTTGACTAATAGCTGCTTTATCATGTTTACTTTCCGCTTTGCATCTTGAGCATGATGCTCATTGTTACCACTGTTATTGCTGTAATTATTCTTATCACTATAACTACTGCTACTTGGTTTACTACTGTTACTGAACTCACTACCCTTTTTTCTTCTTGTGATTATGAACTTGAGTATCTGCACTATCTTTTCCTTTAAAAAGGACTTCCAGCCTGTGCTAAGGAACAACTTATAGAGAAAATGCGGAGTAAGAAACGCCACTAATATTCGAATAGAAATTCCGTAACCGAGATCTTCCCTGTTTTCATAATACCACTTGCAATATTGAAACAAACGGTAAAACGCATTTTTGAAAGAGCCAAATTCTACAGCATACCAAAAACCATTGCTGAGAAACATGAGCATAATGCTGGATATATAAAGATACATTGTGAAGAGAAACAGTTTCACAGTTATATCTTTTAGACTACCTAATATATAATTTAATAATCTTAATCTATAGAAAAGTGATATCATTTTACACCCACTTCAACATGGCTGGGGTGGAAGGATTCGAACCTTCGCGTGGCGGTATCAAAAACCGCTGCCTTACCACTTGGCTACACCCCAATACTACTTACATCAATAACACTATTAGCCCAATTAGTAAAAGATTTATTTGCTTTTTCTATGGACATCACAGCAATAGCTGGCTGATCATAAGAATGCATTGCTTCGATTTTTTCTACAATTTTATCAACTTGATCATTTTTGCTCTTCGTAATTGCTACTACTTCACAACTATTACTAATTTTACCTTCCCATAAATACAGAGAATTCACTTCGGGAAATATATTGACACATACAATTAATTTCTCGTTTAACAATTCTTCAGAAACAGTTTTAGCTTCTTCAAAATTTGAAAAAGTTGTATAAACCAAAACTAAACTATTCATTAGAATCTATATAAACGCATTGCTACTATACTTCACTCAGGTTTATTCATCAAGAGAAAATAGATTAGATTTACTTCGAAATCCTGTCATTTCAGCGCGTGATGCTGGAACCTATAGCCAAAAGTTTACCTACAATTCAATAAGCAACAAATTCGTCATTCCGCTACTATAGTATTTCCCAAAACAAATGATAAAGGTATAATATGGAATTAATGAAATATGAGGTAAGTAATGGCATACAGTGTAGACTTAAGGGAGAAAGCTATCTCTTTGGTGGAAAGAGGGAAGTCAAAATCTGAAGTAGCAGATCTTCTAGAAATAGGAATTGCAACCTTGTACAGATGGCTGAAAAAGAAAGGAAACGGTGAGAGCCTGGAGGCAGGAAAGAATGGAAGTTTTATTCGAAAAATAGATCCAGAAGTACTCAAAGAATATGTCAAAAAACACCCAGCTAGCAGAAATGAAACAAAATCTAGGATTTGGAATAAATTCAATTTGGTATAGGTTAAAACAGCTAAAAATAACCTTAAAAAAAAGTCACAGAACGTAGTCAAGAAGATAGGCAGCGCTTTACCGATAAAATCTCAAAAATAGACCACTCTAGCATTTTATATATAGATGAAGCAGGAGTTGATAATAGATTATACCGAGAATATGGACGAGCTCCAAAAGGAGAAAAAATATATGCTCTGGAAAAAAGCGAGAGAGAGTAAGTATAATAGGCGGATGAGAAGTTCATTGCACCAATAACTTTCACGGGAGAAAGAAGTATTTAATGCGTGAGATATTACTGCCACAGTTAAAGCGTGGTACAACTATAGTTATGGATAATGCTACATTTCATAAGACTCCTAAAACAAAGTCATTAATAGAGTCTTTTGGCTGTCATTTGTTGTACCTTCCAGCATATTCACCAGCTCACTTTTACCCACAAAAATTGTAAGTCAAAAATATGATATAAAGAAAACAAGAGGGAAAGATAACCCTACTCACTATAGGAATAGGGCTATCACGGGCGTGTGCGACCGAAAAAAAATTGGTATTACAACCGCTTTTATCAAGGTACACTAGCCCTATCTCTCGATACGTTTGAATAGTTGTTTGGGACGTATATATGCACCCGTTTACAATCTAAAATTAACTGAAACTATCGAGGTTTATTATGGTTACATCTTATCAAAATTTTATTGGTATTGACATTGGAAAATTTAAAAATGTCGTTGCAATTCACAAACAGAAGAACACTGTCAAATTGGATAATGATCCTGCTGGTTGGCAACAATTATTTCAAGAGTTTTCAGATATTCTGCCTAATTCTTTAGTAACTTTAGAAAACACAGGAAAATATGAGCTTGGTTTATTACATTTTCTTGTTGACAAGAATATTGCAGTACATCGAGCTAATACTCGAAAAGTAAAAAGTTTTATCTTGTCCCACGGAACTTTAGCAAAGTCTGATAAATCAGATGCAATGGCTCTTGCTCAATATGGATGTGAACGCCATAGAACTCTCTCTCTATTTGCACCTGCGTCAAAAGAACAATCAACTCTAGCTGCGCTTTGTCAACGTCGTGACGACATTACGCAAATGAGAACTCAGGAAAAGTGTAGACTGGAAGCTCCTAAAAATGACCATATAAAGGAAAGTTGCCAGAAGACCATTGAATTTTTCAATAGTCAAATAAACGAACTCAATGACACTATACAAAAAATTATCGATGACAGCCATGAGCTACAACAACGTCAAAAAATCCTTAAAACAGTTCCTGGAATAGGCAAAAAGTTATCACAAGATTTTTTGTGTCTAATGCCAGAGCTTGGCTACTTAAGTAGAAAAGAAGTAGCAAGTCTTGCTGGAGTAGCACCTCATCCTAAGGAAAGTGGTAAGGCTGTTGGTTACCGAAGGATTATAGGTGGTAGGAGTAATGTTCGTTCAAAGCTCTTTACAGCAGCTATGTCTGTTACAAGATCCAAATCTGTACTTGGTGGCTTTTATTCTAAGCTTATTGAAAGTGGTAAGAAGAAGATGGTAGCTATAACAGCTCTAATGCGAAAAATTATAGTAATTGCTAATGCAAGACTTAAAGAAGCAATTAATTTGCATACTCTTACAACAGTAGCTGAAATTGGCTAATGAATATTGTGAATAAGTACGTTCACACAGACTTAAAGTACTTATTCACATATTCATTGAGGCAGTAGCTGTTTGATATAAAATTCTATTTCTATAACAAACGGGTTTTTATTGCCCACATGATTGAACAAAGTTAAAAAATTGCACAAATAAAAAATTTTAAAAAAAACATAGTTGATAGGAGAATTTATTGAGCAAAGCGTAAGTGTTGAGCAAGCCAGGGAAGTTTTAATGGAGTTACTTGCAGAGCGAACGAAGAAGACAGAAATACTAAGTGCAATACCACAGAATTCAGGAGAAGAATTGATGATACAGGTAGCGAAAAGTCGTAGGAGTTAAAGTATTTTTATAACCGCCGTATATAGCATTGATAAAAGCGGCGGTAAGCAGTTAAGGAGAGAAATTTATGAGTTGTATAAGCGAACAAAATAATCTGGGTGACTTATTAAAGTATGAGGCATCAAGTCTATATTCAAGAGATCAGATAACAGTAGCAAAAGGGCAGAACCTAAAGCTTGGTACAGTAGTGGCTCTCGATAAAGATAGCATGGTTAAGATAATCAATCCAACTGCCACAGATGGGACACAAACGGCGATAGGAGTGATAGCAAGCGATGTAAACGCAAAGGAAAATAGTAGAGGAGTAATTATTGCTCGCGGTGCAATGCTAGCGGATTATGCAGTTGTATGGCCAGCAAATATCACTGAAGAGCAGAAAGTTGCAGCAATAAAGCAACTTGAAGGACGAGGGATCATCATCCGCAAAGGGGTCTAGTAAATAATAAAAAACATAAAGGGGGAAAAGAAAAAATGCAAAATCCATTTACAAATACAGCATTTAGCATGACGGCACTAACAAATGCGATGAATATATTGCCGATAAATTATGGACGAGTTGAAAATTTAAATTTGTTTCCAAGTAGGTCAGTAAGATTTAGACATATTACCATAGAAGAGCAAAACGGAGTATTGAGTTTATTACCAACGCAAGTTCCAGGAGCACCAGCAACAGTGGGAAAAAGAGGAAAAAGAAAGGTAAGAACATTTACGATTCCGCACATTCCGCATGATGATGTAGTGCTGCCAGAAGAAGTACAAGGAATAAGGGCATTTGGATCAGAAAGTGAACTGAAAGCGCTGGCAGATGTAATAACCGATCATTTACAGCTAATGAGAAACAAACATGCAATAACATTAGAGCATTTGCGAATGGGAGCGCTGAAAGGAATAATTTTAGATGCTGATGGGTCAGAATTGTTAAATCTGTACAACGAATTTGAAATAACACCAAAAGTAGTAAATTTTGCCCTTGGAACAGCAACAACAGATGTAAAACGTAAGTGTTTGGAGGTATTGAGGCATATTGAGGACAACTTAAGTGGTGAATATATGACAGGAATTCATGCCTTGGTAAGCCCTGAGTTTTTTGATGCACTTACTTCTCATGCAAAAGTAAAAGAAGCATATGAAAGATGGCAAGAAGGTGCGGCGCTCCGGAACGATATGAGGTCAGGATTTACGTTCTGCGGAATAACATTTGAGGAATATAGAGGGCAAGCAACTGATCCTGAGGGAAATGTGAGAAGGTTTATAGAAAGAGAAAGTGGAAACTGTTTTCCACTAGGAACAGCAAGTACATTTACGACATATTTTGCACCAGTAGATTTTAATGAGACGGTAAACACACTAGGACAGCCACTGTATGCAAAGCAAGAACCAAGAAGATTTGATAGAGGAACAGATTTACATACACAGTCAAATCCTCTGCCAATGTGCCATAGACCAGGGGTACTAGTAAAAGTCGTTGCAGCATAACAATACTAACTACAAAGCGGTGAGAACTCTACCAGTATGACCCTTCTTAGCATATTTATAAGGACTTAATGCATAAAAATGCAAGAAATATTAAGCGATTATTGAAAGATTGTCTTATCCATTTAGGGGAGATAGCTTTATATGAGTCAAAGGATAAGTCATATATGGTACAGGTATTAAAGCAAGAGACAGATAAATTATACGAGATTGGTGAAGGGCAATTTGTAGGAGAAACTTTAGTGTTGGAAGTAAGTGCGTTTGATGTACTGCAGCCAATGGTAGGAGATATTTTTGTTATAGGTGATTGCAAATACAAAATACACACACCACCACTTAGAGATAAATCTGGAATGGTCTGGCAAATCAAAGCATCTGGGGTATAGAATGTCTATTCATATAGAAGTTAATAGTATAGAAAGTGTAAATGCTAAAAGAAAAAAAATAGAATTAGCAATAGTGAGAGCGTTAAACAGAACAGCACTATGGCTAAAATTGAAGACAGCAAAAGAAATTAGTGAGGAAAAGAAGATAAAATTAAGTTTGATAAGAAAGAGATTAAGAATTTTTAAGGCAAAAACTAGCAGATTAGACGTGTTAATGAGAGCAAATCTCTATGACATTAGAGCATCGACAATTGGCAAAATACAAAAAACAAGAAGAGGATCGAAAGTAGGAAAGCATGAGTTTATAGGAGGATTTGCAGCAGTGATGCCAAAAGGAAATAGCGGTATTTTTAAGCGTGAAGGAAGAACAGCATTGCCAATAAAGGAAGTTAAGTTGCCACTAGAACCTGAGGCTTCAAGGATAATAGAAAATCTTGTTAATTATGAAGTTGAAAAGGTATTTGAAAAATTCTTCCACCGCGAATTAAGTTACATTACACCTATATGAATTGGCAAGATTTACATCAAGCAATTTGCACTAAGTTAAAAGAAGAAATATCAGCAATACAGACGTGCGAAATTTATCCAGCAATAAGGAAAGAATTGATAGCACCAGCGGTATTTGTAGAATTTAGTAGCTTTGAAAAAGGACATGATCCTGGAACAGAGGAATTAGCGCTGAAAGCAAGATTTGAAGCACGAATTGTGATTGATAGCACAATAGAAAATGCCCCTATTATTGTCAGAACATTAGCTGCTGAGGTTGCGAGAGTAGTAAATAAAAATACTTGGAACGTGAAGAATGTTTCGCCAGGAGAATTTATCTCTGCGGAAATTGACGGATTTAGGCCGGAGCTCGATGCATATTTAGTGTGGTTAGTGGAGTGGACTCATGAAGTGCATGCGGGTAAATCAGTATGGTCAACTGGCATAATGCCACATGTTATTGAGATAGGTGAAGTGCATGTTAGACCATAGTTTTGCAATTTCAGAGCTAAATAGAAAATTAGCGAATATCATTCGTATAGGAGTTGTAAAAGAAGTAGATTATGAAAAAGCAAAAGTAAGAGTTAAAATAGGAGAATTTTTAACAGATTGGTTGCCATGGATAACAAGCAAAGCAGGAAAAGATAGAGATTGGTCTCCACCAGATATCGATGAGCAAGTAGTTATACTTTCCCCGCTGGGAGAATTATCTTTAGGAGTAGTACTTCCTGGAATATATCAACAAAAGTACTCTGCTCCAGAAAATAAAAAAGAGGTGAGTAGCTTAACATTTCAAGATGGAACAAAGTTGTCATACGATAAAGAAAAACATCATTTAGAGATTGAAGTAGTAGATAAAATAACACTGAAAGCTGGGGAATCGAGCATAGAAATGACAAAAAGTGGAATAAAACTGAAAGCAGAAAGGATCGACTTAAATTGAACAAAGGAATAGTGAGGTTAGGAGACTACTGTGGAGAAGCTATACCACATTTCTGCATTAGCGGCAGTAATAATGTTTTTGTAAACGGTAAGTCAATATGTAGACAAGGAGACAGTTTTAGTGAAGGAAAAGTAATGATTCAAGGATCAAGAACAGTGTTTGCAAATGGTCTTGGTATAGGAAGAGTAGGAGATATAGTTTCATGTGGGTTTAAAGTAATAAAAGGCAGTGAAGACGTGTTTGCAGGCTAAAAATGAAAGGGATGGATGCTAAAACAGGAAAAACGTTAGAAGGAATAGAGCACTTAAAGCAGTCGATAATTGATATACTGACCACTCCTATTAACAGTAGAATAATGAGGAGAGATTATGGGTCAAGATTATTTGAATTAGTGGATAAACCAATCAGTAGAGATTTTACTTTGGAGATCTATGCAGCAACAGCAGAAGCACTGGGGAAATTTGAGAAGAGATTTAAGTTAGAAAAAGTAAAGATTGCTGAAGCTAAAGAAGGAAAAATGACTCTTGTACTTGAAGGTATGTATCTTTCAGAAGGCAAATTCATAGGTATTAGTGGAGTAGTTGTTTAGAAATGCAGACATCTAATATTATTGAAAAACTAAGCTATGAGGAAATATTTTCCAGAATGAAGGAAGAGTTAGTGCGTAGAGATGAAAGTTTTACAGCATTAGTAGAAAGTGACCCAGCGATGAAGGTATTAGAAGTAGCAGCATGGAGGGAATTGTTACTAAGACAAAGAATAAATGAAGCAGTAAAGAGTAATTTACTAAAATTTGCAACGGGAGAAGATCTTGATAATTTAGCTGAGTTTTATGGAGTGGAGAGGCAAAAAGAAGAAGAGGATGAACGATTTAGAAAAAGAATTAAAGCAAAGATAATGGGTTGGAGCACATGTGGGAGCAAGGAGTATTATAGGTATCATGCACTGTCAGCAGATAGAAGAGTAAAGGATGCGCTGGTTGAGTCAAAAGTGCCAGGAAGTGTAGAAATCTCAATTTTATCCACAGAGTTATCCACAGCGTCAGAAGAGCTACTAGAAATTGTAAAAAAGCAGGTTACTAGAGATGATATAAGGGTTTTAACAGATACAGTAACAGTAATTAGTTGCAATATTACGGAAATAGATATTCACAGCAGAATGAGCATAAGTCCTGTAATATCAAAGGAGGAAATCAAGAAGCAATTTATTAAGAAGTTTGAAGCAAGCAAAAGGTTGGGATGGAACGTAACAAGATCATGGATAATAGCGAATTTGTTTGTAGATGGTGTAGAAAACGTAGAATTAATAGAGCCAAAAGAGGATGTTGTGGTGCTAGGCTCTGTGGACAAAAAATATGAAAAGAGAGAAAAAGATGGTAGTTTAGCTTAATAGGTAAAAAATGGAGAAACTACCATATGCAATATTACATCAAAGAGGAAAATTGGAAACAAATTTTAGAGTTCATAAAAAGCGTAAAAGGAATGCATAGCAAAGATGAAAAACGTTTAAGAATATTCATAGAGGCAGTGTGGTACATAGTCCGAAGTGGTTGCCAATGGAGACTTTTACCAAAAACTTATGGTAATTACAGGAGTATACATAAGCGATTTAAAAGATGGTGTGAAAGAGATGTCTGGGAAAAATTGCTTGAATATACTAAACAAGAGCCTGATTTAGAAGTTGCTATAATCGACGGTACGATCATCCGAGCCCATCCATGTTCATCTGGATATACAAAAAACTCCAAGGATCAAGAAGCTTTAGGGAGGAGCAAAGGTGGCTTTACAACTAAAATACATGCGCTTGTCGATGCACTTGGAAATCCACTTAAATTTACTCTGACCCCTGGTCAAAGAAATGAGATTACACAAGCAGCAACATTAACTGAAAGTGTCTATAATACCACTGTAGTGGCTGATAAAGGCTATGACAGCAATGCTTTTGTTACGAGTCTTGAAAGCAAGGGATGTACAGCAGTTATTCCTCCGAAGCGTAATCGAAAAGTGCAGAGGGGTTACGATAAACACATTTATAAAGAGCGTCATTTAATTGAGTGTTTTTTCGGTAAAATTAAGAACTTTAGGGGGAGTGTTAAATAAACTGTGTCAAACCGCATTTTTAGTTCGACTCAATTTTCAATCTGCCAGGAAAGAAAACATCAAGTTGAGAGATAGTTAATGCCCAATCATGTACAGGCATCGTCCACTTTTCCTCTGCCTTCTTTATAGCACAATATACCTGCTTATACAAGGCATTTATGCTGGTAAATGAGCCTTTGGTCTTAGTGAATTTCCTAATTTGCCTATGTAGCCCCTCTATGGGATTGGTGGTGTAGATTATCCTCCTAACTGGACCAGAATACTTAAAATAACCAGACAAGTTTTCCCAATTATTCTGCCAAGATTTTATAACCATAGGGTACTTTGTGCCCCATTTTTCATCCAATTCCAACAGATAATTCTCGGCAATTTCCTTGCTTGAAGCTTGATATACCTTCTTTAAATCGCTCAAAAAACTCTTCGCATCTTTACTGGCCACATACTTCAGTGAGTTGCGTATCTGATGCACTATACACATCTGCACTTCCGCATTAGGAAAGACACTGTTTATAGCTGCAGGAAAGCTTTTTAGCCCATCAACGCAGGCAATAAGGATATCTTCTACTCCTCTTTCTTTGAGGTCATTTAACACTCCCAACCAGAAGTTAGCTCCTTCACTTTCAGCCAAATAAAAACCTAATACTTCTTTTTTGCCATTTTGATCTATGCCTAATATGTTATACATGCATTTACTTACGCAATGCCCGTCCTCTTTGACTTTAAAAAACATGCCATCCATGAAAACTATCGGATATACAGACTGCAGCGGGCGACTACGCCATTCGTTGATTACTGGTAGCAATTTGTCAGTAATACTTGATATCTCTGCCGCCGATATTTTGTGATCATAAATTTCCTCAACATGTGACACTATATCTCTATAGCCCATACCACTGGCAAATGTGCTCAAAATCTTCGTTTCAAGCTCTGGATGTAAGTTTGTTTGCCTTTTTTTGACTATTTGTGGTTCGAAACTTCCTTCTCTATCTCTTGGTGTTAATAGCTCTGCACTTGTACGTAAAGTTTTTGCATTTCTCCCATTTCTTCGATTATTCTCTTCGCTTTTAGCCGACAAGTGGTTTTCTATTTCACCTTCCAGGCTTACCTCCAGCAACTTTTTTATAAACGGTGTTAATGCTCCATCTCTTCCTGTCAACGGTCTTCCTTCTCGTATAGACGACAGGATATTTGTTTCTAATTCTTTATAATCTACCAAACCGGTAGTTCTGTTTACTACTTTCTGACTCATTGTCAAACCTCCATTTTTTTATATCAATTTATTACTTTTTTTTCGGTTTGACACAGTTTATTTAACACTCCCACTTTAGGCGTATTTTTTCCAGATTCGATAAAACGGCTGAGGTTTTTATGGGTTTTCTAAATTTTGTCGGGGCTCTTGTATGGCTTCTCTAAAATTTTGTCCACAGAGCCTAGGATGCAACAATTCGTTTTCATGTAAATGTGCTTCATCAAAGTATTCATCGCGTTCAACTGTTCTGCCGTCTATTAAAGAAGCTTTATACTGACCATTTTCTTTTGTGACCGCCATATAAGCACCACCATCATATTGAGTATTTAAGTTGTGCAATATATCCTCAAAAACAAAAGTTTCTTTAGTTTGACCTCAACTTGCTTAAAAAATCCTGATTCGCTCAATAACTCTCCAAGCTTTGTATTTCCGTCATATATAGACAGTGCACCCATATTTCCTTGACCATGAGCTTGCATAGAAAAAATCTTACCTTCTTGTAGATCAATATGATTTATACCTCTTATCAAGTGTGAATCGATATTGACCAGCCCATCTAATATTTTTGCTGCTTGGGAATTATTTTCAATTTCATCAACGGCTTTGTTTTTTAGTTGATCAAACTTTAAAAATGCTGGTCCGTATTTTGTATTTTCCTCATTACGTAACTCTTCAATAGTAATCTCTCCTTTATGATATTTTTGATACATTTCACCACGTTCTTTATTCAAATCACCAAATTCATCTACCTGATTCTTAATTTCTGTATCATATTTTGATAATACCCTTAAAGCCTGATTTTTATACTCTTGACTGTTTTGATATTCATTACCTTGTTGGTCAGAGTAAGTTAGTTTATCCTGTCCATCGGAAGTTTTTACTACCTTGAGGAAATGATATTCCTTTGATATATCAAGTGTATCATTTGTTGCCCTATTTATAGCACGAGCAACATCATAAAATGCAACGTGTTCTACAGGAGAAAAACTTCCAACGTTTTCTCCATCCATTTTTTCTATATTTGCTTTATAGTAGGATATGTTTTTAATTTCTCCACCCGCTATTTCTTGACCAGTTGCTATAAAATCTCCTTTTGTAACTTGCAAAGCGTTAAGGTGTTCCATTGCAGTTTCTGTATCATTCTCAGTAAGCCAACTTTTGAAGTCAGTATCGTGTCCTTTTATGTCTTTCAAGAAACTTTTTGACTCATCTGAGTTACCTTGACGTAAAGCATCTAGGTAGTCTCTTAATAAACTAGGATCTTTTTCCTGTAAGTACATTATCAACGCATGACCTGTTTTATAAACCAGGCTATTTGCTTCGCTGTCCTTTGAATATTCTAAACTTAAAATTTTATCTAAATCCAAATTTGCAGCTTCAGTTTTGTCGATACTTGATCCTTGAGAATTGAATTTATGATCTGAATGGTGCTCAAAGTAATCTGCAATTCCTTCCATTAATACTGTAGGTAGGTGCTTACCTCCTGTAGCCAAGTAAGTTAAACCATGTGCAAATTCATGCTGAAGATTATGAACGCCACCTTGCTGATAGACATACATTTCAGCAAAAACATCAGCTTCCCCTTTGTAGTAACATTTACCACCCTCATCTCCAAGGTAAGAACCGAAATGCTCGCTTCCGCCAAGGTGAGTGTAATCATCCTTGTCATCAAACATATAAATTTTAAATGTTTGTTCTGAGTTGCTGTGTTCTAACTTGAATGTATCTTTAAAACTAGTAGCTGTTTCTCTTATCTCACTTTCAATTGTTGCAATTTTACTTGCTCTTAAATTATGAGAATAAACTTCTACTTTAATATTTAAGTCTTCAACTTCTACAACATGTGGCGAATTAAACCCTTTGCCGTTATTGTTAAAGTATTCTTCTTTAGTTATATTTTTATTTATTTGTTGATTGATTGTCATAATTCTAACCTCTAATTTATTAACTCTTCAAATATAAGGTGATCTCTACTAAAAAAGTGTGAATTTTCATATTGGTATAATCTATATCTTAGTGAAAAAATATAAGTAATTAATTTAATATGAACAATATAAGATATAGCTTGACTACAAAAAAATCTAGATTCTAATATCACATTGAATAGGGTAAGAATTTAAAAGCAAATTGACTTTCATTCCACCAAAGCACTATACTAAAACCACGATGGGTAATTAGCTCAGTTGGTAGAGCACTTGCTTGACGTGCAAGCGGTCGCTGGTTCGAACCCAGTGTTACCCACGTTTTTGTTTATGAAAAGATTTTATATGACAGCAGTGCATAACGGTAAACACTCAGCAGCGCAGTCCAAGCGCTTAATCTATTCCATAATAATAGTTGCGATAACAATGTTTATGGAAATAGTAGGTGGAATAATTTCACATTCGCTTGCTCTATTATCAGATGCAGGGCATATGCTCACTGACCTTTTTGCCTTGGTTTTAAGCTGGTTAGCACATAGGTTTTCAGCTAAGAAATCCGATTTGCAGAGATCATACGGGTATCATCGGTTGCAGATAATTGCAGCATTTGTTAATGGTTTAACTCTATTCCTCATTGCAGTAATCATTATAATTGAGTCAATAAAAAGGTTTATTTTTCCAGTCAATGTTGAGTGGAAAGTAATGTTAATAATTGCTACACTTGGCCTGATCTCTAATATCATAGTCTTTTTTATATTACATAGTAAATGCGAAAGCAATATAAACATAAAAAGTGCTGTACTACATGTTATAGGAGATATCTTAGGTTCTGTAGCTGCTATACTTGCATCCATAATTATCATGCTTACCGGGTGGCAAGTGGTGGATCCAATTCTGTCAGTACTTGTTAGTGTAATAATTTTAAATAGTGGCTACAAAATTCTAAAGAATTCTTGCCATATACTTCTTGAAGGTACACCTGAAGGCATATCAACTGAAGAAATAAAAAGTAAAATTGTATCTAAGCTACCTGAAGTGATAGATGTGCACCACATACATGCATGGTCGCTGTCTGATAATTATTTTATAATTACCATGCATGCTAAAATAAAGCAAAATGTGCAGCACACCAATGTTTTATATGAAATAAAAAAAATATTGCTAGATAAGTTCGAGATAGCACACTCTACAGTCGAGATCGAATACGATGAGTGTGCGGATAATAAGATACTTAAACATTGACGTTTTAAATTATTATGCTATTACTAGAGTGCAATGATGTTAAAGGTAGGCTATGATAGGCATTTCTCAAATACAATTTCCTTCAAAGGAATCTAGCAAGCTAAAGTTTGTTAGTTATTTTGCAACTTTTGTTTCTTTAAGCATTATCACTAATCCCGTTAATGTTCTTTTTTCTCTTGGTACTATATTCTTCAGGTCTGAAATTAAAACTCTTTATATCTACAAAGAAATAAAAACGGCAAAACAGCAAAAAATGAGCAAAAGGGAATATTGGGAAATATTTTTTAAGAACAATACAATCAAGGTAGCAGCCTTCCTCTTGTTTTCTGCTTTCATAACATATCTAACTTTCACTACCACTTTCTTGCTTATTTCGTTACTGGGAACTATACCACTTACAATGCTATTAATTTTATTGCAGAGTGAACTAAGGCCAAAAGATTTTAACCCATTTACGCTGCTTAAAGCTTCTATAAATTTCTTTTTGGAAGGTATAAAAGAGAATTTACGTGGTATGGTTAATAGTTTTGATGTGAAGCTTGAACATTTACTGCCCCATCAATTAAATGATGATATCATTAAAAATATTGATAAATTAAAAGATAAGTATGGTGAAAAAGTATCCGAAGACGTTATTAATGATAGAGAATTTAAGCAATTTATTGAATATATAAATGATTTAAATGAACTTAATTATCGTCAATTTAGTGATGAGGATAAAGGAAGAGTAATTACATTTTTAAATGACTTTTGCAAAGATGATCAAAAGTATAGCTCCCGCTTTACAGGTGGACGGATTTTACTTTTAGTTCTGAAAGCCTGCAATGATGGAGACAGAGAAGCTGTAAAAAATAAAAAAGACGCGTTAATTACAAATTTGCTTGATAGCCAAACTTTCTCTAGAAAAGAGCGAATTCCTAACACTTGCTTCACCGGTATTATCTATAGAATGTTAAGCACGCTAGAGGGTATTCATCCTGATCCAGAAATTAGATTTACTCCTCCTAGGCAAATATTACTTCCAGGAGCACAAAATGAAGCACGTAAGTTCATGTTAGACAGGTTAAAAAACAAGAAAAACAATAAAGAAATTTTTAAGGCTTGGTATGACGTTCAAAATGGTTATGAAGACGATGAAAGTCAAAAAATAGTTGATGATTTTATTTCAGAAGTAAGTATTCCTTTAATGAGAAAATTATTGAGTATTACTTCTCAATATAGTGAACAAATTGTGCTGACGTTAATGAAAAATATTAGCTCTATAAAGTTAAATAAATTACAATGTTGTGAGCTGGTTCAGCACATGAGAAATAAACTGCAGGAGCATGGTTTAGGTGACCAAGAAAGTTTACTCGAAAACATCGGAAAAAAAGTATTCTTAGAGCTATTAAATCGAGATCTACTCGAGACAGATTTTTCTCTCAAGGATTCATCTTTGGATGGAGCTAAGAGAATAGCTGACAAAATAATAATAGGAGAAGTTGAGAAATTTAGGTCAGAAGCTGCTGAAAAGGCTAGGAAAGTTAACCCTATAGAAGCTCAAATAGATGCTACATTGCAAAATCTGTCAGCCTTGCCACGAGAAAAGAAGTGTTGCATTGCGTATAGCAGGCTAAGTAGCCAGTATAAAGATGATGAAAGAGAGATAATGGAGAACATCTTACTAAAAAAATTAGAGATAACGAAAAAAGAAATGAATAAGATGCTAGAAGAGAATGATATACGTAAGCTAAAATTAGCACTTGATGATGCATGTAAGAAAAGTGGAAAAAGCATGGAAGAAATGATAAAAAAAGTAGAAGAAGTAGTCTCAAGTCGTTTCTCGCATGAAGTATCTGTTAGTAATATAGCAACAGAGTCAGCACACTTATAAAAATTTATTTTCCTTACCTTGCAGAAGGTTCACAATATTTCTGTGGTGTTTTAGGAAAACTAGTGCTCCTATAACTAGTAATGTTAAGAACAAATTCCTCTGAAAAAAAAAGGACCATGCTACAGCTGTTGAAGTAGCACTGAGTGAAGCAAGGGAAGAGTATCTAAAGGCAAGAAAGACTATTATCCAAATTATTACGAATACTAAAGTAATATCAATGTTAAATGCTATCAGTATCCCTAGAGTGGTTGCAACGCCCTTTCCTCCACTGAATTTTAGCCAAATAGGAAACATGTGTCCTAAAACTGCTAAAATTGCAGATATGTATATACAAAGATTATCATCAAAAATTTGTTGTGCTATATAAACTGCAATGAATCCTTTCAAGGAATCCAGAAGTAATGCCAAAGCAGCAAGAAATTTATTTCCCGTCCTTGCAACGTTTGTAGCACCAATGTTTCCTGAACCTACTTCTCTTAAGTTTATCCCTTTTATTCTTGTAATGATTAAGCTAAACGGTATTGAACCGAGTACGTAGGATAGTATAAGGATTACGTACCGCTCCATCATTCTAGCATCCTCTCTCTTGTCATCCAAGTAGCTGACACTGGGATCCAGCGAACTTTGTTCGCAAACGAACCTAGTAGATAAATATAAAATTTTACATTAAAACATAACACTATGGTGGAACTATATACAAAATAGATCCCAGTGTCACGCACTGGGATGACAAGAAAGAGTTTTGGGATGACAAGAGGGAGTTTTGCTATGACAAGAAGATGGCACTGGAATGACACCATTAGTTGCACATGTTGCTTTAAAATATAAAGTTCGTACAATTGTGTGTCAGCTACTGGAATGACAAGAAGATGGCACTGAAATGACATCTGTTATTGTACCTTCATATGCCAAAATTTAATTAATTTTATTATTCCTCAGCCTTTTTAGGTAGCACTGAACTTCATCGTTAATCTGATTACTAAACAGTATAAGTGCTGTCATGTTGATAAGAGCTAAACAAGAGAATAAAGTTCCGCCAATATTAGCAATAGCCATTATGTCTTTAGAAAGGCCAGAGAAAAACGCCACAATTATTACCGCTATGCGATATATCACTATACTTTTTGCACCGAATAAATATAGCCACCCCATTTCACAACAATATACAAATGAAATTACCGAAGAAAATGCAAACAAAGGTGCAGCTATGGTTAAAAGTATAGGAAACCATGGAGAAACTGTCTCAAATGCCTTTTGAGTAATTAATATCCCTTCACCAACACTAGTCTGGTATGCACCTGTTATTACTATTGTTATTCCTGTTAAACAGCAAATTAACATTGTGTCAAAGCATGGTTCTATCATAGCAACAAGCCCAGTTCTTACTGGTTCTTCATCTTTAGTTGTTGCATGAGTAATTGAAGCAGAACCAACACCCGCTTCGCTGGCAAAGATTGCCCTTTGAATTCCAGCAACAAATGCTCCTACCATCCCTCCACCAACAGCATTGAAATCTATCATAGTGGAAAATAATATTTTCAACGTATAACCAAGGTTATGAATATTAAATGCAATAATAATAATACAACTAAAGATATATATAAGTGACATAATAGGCACTAGTGCAGAAGATACTCTAGCTATCCTTTTAATTCCGCCAATAATCACTAGAGCAAGCAGCGCAGAGATTATGGAAGAAAGAAACCAAGAGTGACCATCTACCCAACTTGAATAGCCAGATAATATTGAAACCATTTGGTTGGTTTGAAACGCTACACTTCCACCAAGACCTGATAATACAAAGAATACTGCATACATGGCAGCCAGCACAATACCAAGTTTTTTAAATCCAAATTCCTCCAGACCATTCCTTATATACTGAAAGGGACCACTAAACAATTGGTCCTGATCTTCTGTTCTATGTCTAAACGCCAACGTTACCTCAGCAAATTTTGCTGACATACCAAAAAAACCTGTGATCATCATCCAAGGCACCGCTCCTGGTCCACCCATTGAAACTGCAATTGCGACTCCAGCAACAGTTCCAAGGCCTACTGTGCTTGAAAGTGCAGTCATAAATGCCTGAAAATGCGTAATATGACCATCATGGTGATTCGTGTCATATTTTCCACATAAAATAGCAAACGCATGCTTAAACATTCTTATGTTGAGAAATCCAAAACGTAATGTTAGAAACACATAACCAAAAACTAGTAGAAGGATTATAAATGGCACATAAAGGATCTTGAAAAACAGTACTTCATTCATGAAATTATTTATTCCATTCAACACAGCATCATAACTTTCGTGAAAACCTGAAGCAGCGTACACATCATTAAACGATAGGCAAAATAACACCATACAAAGCAATCTATAAATCATGTTTAATACCCTTTAGAATTGTAATAAGAATCTATTGTATTCAAAACTTCCCTTCTCAGTAGATATATTGCAACAGCATTTGGAATCATAAGGTACATAAACAAACTGTCACCTAGATAAGATATAAATTCTATATTTTTTGACATACAACTAATATACACTGAAATCACTATAAGAATTTGGAACAGTATCAGTATTTTTTTATTGCCAAATAATTACAGCAAAGCAACTTCACAGTAGTAACAATAAGCTATTATTGTGGAAAATGCAAAGGAAAACATCATTAGCGGAAAAACTAACTTGCTGAACAAGGGCAAAGCTGTTGAAAATACCGAGCTAATTAATGTAATATCACCCACGTTATCAGTGCTGTGCATACCAGTGATAATTATCACGATACCGGTCAAAAATGAGATTAATATTGTGTCTATAAGTGGTGTAATCATTGCAACGCACCCGACTTTAATTGGATCTTCTTCTTTTACAGCTGAATGTGCTATAGCTGCTGTTCCGGTACCTGCTTCGTTAGCAAACACTGATCTTCTCACTCCGGCTATTAATTCGCTCAATACTCCGCCTCCTATAGCTGATTTATTGAAGATGTCTTGGAATATTATGGATAGAGCATTCAGCAAATTACTTCTGTTTACATAAATTAAATATATACACATACCCACATATAGCACTATCATAATTGGTGCTAAGCTCGTTGAAACGAAAGCAATGCGCTTTATTCCTCCCAATATTACAATAAAGACAAGCAGGGATATAATAATGGATGCGTTGTATTCTAGGAGGTTATTTGATAGTGCTGCTATTTGATTTGCTTGAAATGGTATACCGCCCAAAATCATTGCAATAAGTAGCATAATCGCATAAGTGAAGGCAAGAAATCTACCAGTTTTTGCAAATCCAATCTTTGCAAGCCCGTATTCCATGTAATAAAAAGCACCACCAGTTGTATTTTCAGAGCGATAAGTGAATGCAAGCACCACCTCGGCAAACTTTATCGACATACCAAGTATTCCAGTAATTACCATCCAAAAAACTGCACTTGGGCCCCCTATTGTGATAGCTATTGCAACTCCTGATATTGTTCCAAGACCAACTGTTCCTGAAATTACTGTTGCAAACGCTTGAATATGAGTGATTATGCCATTGTTACTGTTATTACACTTTAGATTGAATAGCGTCTGTATTCCATATTTAAGTAACCTAAAGTTAATGAATTTGAACTGGGCAGTACAAAAGATTCCAGTTGCAATTACCCAAATAATTATAAATGGAATGTTGAATATCTTTATATACAGAAATGAATTTAATAGTTCACTTATCTTCAAAATCATGCAGTTTTCTATTTTTTGTTAGCTAACGAGTTTTATATGTAAAATATATATAAAACCCAATGCTTATTGGAATAGTAAGCGTATACACTATACCTAAAATTGGTAGAGTCATCCAGGGCTTACTGATGAAAAATACAATAAGTACTCCAAAAAATGACACAAATATATAGGATAGGCTTTTGGGAATATAAATATATTTTGCAGAGAAAGTTGGAATGTGACTTACCGAAAAAAATGAAATGGCCAGAAAGTAACAAGCTACGTTTCTTGTGTTAAAAAATCGCTCTATGAGAAGTAAGTATTCACTCTCATGAGATTGAAAGGTAATAATTATTGGTAACAAAGAAAGTAAAGCACACACTGGAGCTGGAACACCAGAAAAGAAAAATTTTTCCCAGTATGATTGTTCTGAGTGTAGCGAAACATTGAATCTTGCAAGTCTTATTGATATGCAGATTACGTATATCATTACTAAAATCCAACCTATGACTTTGATTTCATTTAGCTTCCAAAAATACAAAAGAAATGCAGGCGCTGCACCAAAATTTAGAAAATCTGCAAAAGAATCAAGCTGGGCTCCAAAATCGCTAGTTGATTTTAGAATTCTAGCTATTCTGCCATCCATTCCATCTATTATTGCTGCAATGATGATAAAAATTACTGAGAATTCCCATTGTTCATTAAATGTAAATTTAAGTGAAGTGAGACCAGAACATAAACCCAATAAAGTTATAAAGTTTGGGAATAATTTAGTAATAGGTAAGAATCTACTGTTACTTCCATCGTTATTCATATAACGTCAAAAGTAAGCTTCTCTTGAACGTTTTCCTTATTTAAGTTTGCTATAATTGTTTCACCACCAATAACAGTTTGCCCTTCTGAAACTCTTACTTCTATATCAGCAGGAACATAAATATTTACTCTACTGCCAAATCTTATAATTCCAAACCTTTCACCTGCTTTCACATTCTGGGATACTCCTAAATTACAAACGATACGACGTGCAATTAATCCAGCTATTTGCTCCACAATAATTTCTTTTCCCTTTTCGTATTCAATCACAATAACCTGCTTTTCATTTTCATTACTAGACCTATTGCTCATTGCGGATACAAACTTGCCTTTTTTATAACTCATTTCCTTTATCGTACCAGATATTGGTATACGATTCACATGGACGTTCAAAACACTTAAAAATATGCTAACAAGCGTGAACTTCTTCTCTTCTCCATTTTCTGCCGATAAAGGATAATTAACTTCTTCAATTTTTGAAATCACACCATCAGCAGGACTTAATATAAGATCCTTATTGTTTGGCACAACTCTTGCTGGATCACGAAAGAAATAAGTACACAATAATGTCGGAAACAAGCACGTAACACCAAACCCCCAAGATATAGAGAATGCTATACACGTTACTATAAAGGAAACTACTATAAATGAATAACCTTCCCTATTTATATTAGGTAAACCAAAACACATAATCTTATTCACAATAACCTATTATTAACAACTTATCATCTATCACTTCTCATGAAAAGCTTTTTTTAAGAGGATTTGTACTATTATAGCTAAGATGAGCAAAAAAATAACCAATTCCAGCGTCACGCGCTGGAATGACAAGAGAGAATGCGTATTGATTCTAAAAATTTATATAGTCTAGATTAGAACACCGATTCTTCTAAAAGCTGCTCGCTATCTTCGTCTATTGTGATAGAATTATCATGATTTCTGAGTAAATCTCTGATTTTCGTTTCTATTTCATTTGCGACTTCTTTGTTTGTTTTTAGGTAAGTTTTTACATTCTCTCTTCCTTGTCCAAGACGTGTGTTGTTATATGAATAGTAAGCACCTGCTTTTTCAAGCACACCAAGCTTTGCTCCCATATCTATTATTTCTCCGAGTTTTGATATACCTTCATTGTACATTATATCAAATTTCGCTTCTCTAAATGGAGGAGCAACTTTATTTTTTACAACTTTAACTCTTGTTTCATTGCCTGTAATATTTTCTTTGTCTTTTATTACACCAACTTTTCTTATGTCAAGCCTTACAGAAGTATAGAATTTTAATGCATTTCCACCCGTGGTAGTTTCAGGATTTCCATACACTACTCCTATTTTCATACGAATTTGATTAATAAATATCAATATACAGCTCGCTTTTGAAACGGCAGAGGTTAGCTTTCGTAGCCCGTGACTTAGAAGCCTTGCTTGCAGCCCCATATGTTGATCACCCATATCACCTTCAATTTCAGCTCTTGGAGTTAACGCTGCAACAGAGTCAATAACTATCACGTCAACCGCGCCAGAACACACTAAATACTCAACAATATGCAACGCCTGCTCTCCAGTGTCTGGTTGTGAAATCACTAAATCATCAGTGCTTACCCCAAGTTTACGAGCATATAAGACATCCAATGCATGTTCTGCATCGATAAATGCGCATGATCCTCCTTTTTTTTGTGCTTCAGCAATCACGTGCAAGGCAAGAGTGGTTTTACCAGAACTCTCGGGACCAAATATTTCAATTATACGTCCTTTTGGCAAACCTCCAATACCTAGAGCCGAATCAAGCGCAATTGATCCTGTGGATATTGTGTCTATTTTCTCTACAGGGTTTTGCTTCAACTTCATTATTGCACCTTTACCAAATGCTTTTTCAATCTGGCTTATTGCGTTATCTAATGCTTTTTGCTTATCATTATTTCTTTCTTCTGAGTTGTTTGCCATGGATCATTTATTAACTTGTATAACTTCCATGATAATCGAATGTGAACAACCTGCCAAGGGTTTTTTAATAACGAAGAACGTTATCGTAGAAAAATTAGTTACCTAAATTATATTAAGATAGAAAGTTAGATAGACTCTGCAGTGCGATACAAAATAACGATAGAATATAATGGTAGTAGTTTCTCTGGCTGGCAGAAGCAGCAACATTCTGCTAATTCAATCCAGGAAGCCATAGAAAATGCTATATTTAATTTTAGTGGTGAGAAAGTTACTTTGTACTGCGGTGGCAGGACTGATGCAGGGGTTCATGCTTTAGGACAAGTTGCTCATTTTGATATGGAAAAGGAATTTGAGCTTTATAGAATAAGAAACGCAATAAATTATCATTTAAAATCAATTCCTATAGTCGTGCTCAATGTAGAAGTTGTAGATGATGCGTTTCACGCACGGTTTTCAGCAAAAAAAAGACATTACGAATACAGAATAGTTAATCGCTATGCTCCTGCCACCCTAGAGACTGGTTATGTATGGCAAGTGTTTAGCCCACTTGATGTAAATGTTATGCGTGAAGCTGCTAAACATCTACTTGGAAAACATGACCTTTCAAGTTTCTATTCAAAAGATTGTCAAGCTGCGAATCCGATAAGAACAATTGATGATATCGATATAATACAAAACGGGAGCCATATACACATCAAAATATCTGCTATTTCCTTTTTACATAACCAAGTAAGGATTATTGTGGGTACTTTAGTTGAATTTGGAAAAAATAGAACCAATCCGCAAGAAATGCTAAATATATTAAACCAATGCAAAAGAAACGCAGCTGGAGTTACTGCGCCGCCTTTTGGCTTATATTTGGTAAAGATAGATTACTAATTTAATAAAAAGTAACATGCTTAGTGAAATAAGTGTCATACCGCCGCAGTATCTCTAGATCCAGCTAACAAGCAGCGGGTGACGAGTTTAAGTTCTCATTGGCATCACTACATATAATGCACTTGAATCGTCTTCATCAGTGATAATTGTAGCACTATTACCATCGGCTAAGCTAAACTTACATTTATTTTTTATGCAAGATAGAACATCAAGCAAATAACGCGAGTTGAACCCTATTTCTATAGGGGCTTTATTGTAGTCCGCTTCTATGGATTCAGTTGCATCACTGCACTCTTGAGAGTTTGAATGCAGAGTTAGCAGCTTTTCTTGTAGTGAGAATTTAATGGATTTTACTTTATCAGATACAACAACGGAAACTCGATCTATAACATCTGAAAGTTTTTTACTTTCAATAATCATATGCTTATCTTGAGATACTGGAATAACTGCTTTATAATTTGGAAAAGTCCCATCTATTAATTTTGATATTAGAATATATTCGCCGCATGTAAACTTGATTTTTCTGTCTGAGAGTTTTACATTAATTTCGTTACAATCGTCCAATATTTTTAACAGCTCCATAACAGTTTTACGTGGAATGATCACACCAAATTCGCCATTGATGTTCCCAGGCTTTGGCCTCTTGATACACGATAAACGATGGCCATCAGTTGCAACGCAGTACAGAAACTGCTCATCCGTATGTAGATATATTCCATTTAAATTATACCTTGTATCATCTAGTGATACAGCAAATTTTGTTTTAGTTAATAAGTCTATCAAGTCCGTATTTAGTAGAATAAAATCATGTTTATAATTGTCTTCTTCAAGAGCAGGAAAACTGCTTGAAACTACATTCGGTAAAGAAAAGTTTGCATTTCCACAAGACATCAATAATTTTCCTTGGTTGTTTACTTCAAAATTGACATCCAAATCAGCGGGTAACTTCTTCACTATGTCATGTAAAGTATGCGCTGAAATTTTTACTTCTCCTTCTGTTAATACGGTCGCAGCAAGTGAGGCAAACATTGAAATGTCAAGATCAGTTGCCATTAGTTTTATGCTGCCGTGTTGTGCTTTGATATTTATACATGCCAAAACATCTATTGCATTACGCCTTTCAACCACTCCACTTACTCTGGATAATGTATTTAAAAGACTTGTACGGCTCACGCTAAAACGCATCTGCTCGCACACAGAATTTTGCTTTTTGATTTCTGTATCTACACCTGCAACCTCTGACATTACTAACTCTCAAAAATATATTTTAAATGATATCCGCATCCCATATAAAGTAAAGTGCTATTTATATTTCCATTGAAAGAGTAGTCTAGTTTATACTATAGCTGAGTATTCTGTTACAATAGTTTACTTTGTATGGCATAAATCATGCATTTTTTGATACGCTTTTTGAAACCCAAGTAGGGAATAAGTATCATCAATGGTTACTGTTTTTGCTTTTCCATTCACTACCATTGATAATCCCTGCTTCATTTTTAGAATGAGATCTTGATCTATTTTTGTATGCTCTGCCCACGCAAAACTTCCCTGTATTATAGGCAGTGTATATTTTATTTTTTTGTCGATATTGAGAGCCACAGGCTCCTTATCATACTGAAAACCAGAGGTAACGCTTACCTCATCTGCTTTTTTATCAACATAACTAACCATTACATACGGCTTGCGGTTGGTTGTATAATGTTCGCTTTTTTTTTTAGGATAGGATACAATATAACATACTTTCTCTCCATCTTCCAGTGCAGTATACACGAGCCAATCTTTATATTTTTCCTTCAATTGTACATCACTAACTGATGCAAAAGCGCCTATTGAAAAAAATATTAGAAATATAAAAAAACTACGCATGCAAACCAAATTTCAAACTTTCAGATTGTATATATCGTTTTACCTTGACCATCGCCTGCTCAGCTAACTGTCTTATTCTTTCTCTTGAAACACAATACTTTTTACTAAGTTCATCTAGAGTTTGAGTGTTTTCAGACAAATATCTACTGATAAAAATGTCTCTTGCCCTTTCGTTGAGGCTCGCTAGTGCATTGTTTAAAATTGTTTCTTTTAATTCTTTCTCTTCATGATTCTGATAGGTTACTTCTTGACTGACCAAGTTACATGGGATCATATCTTGCAACTCCCTTTTAGAGTCGTCACCTATTTTTATGCAATCATTTAGCGACTGATCCTTACAAGCCATACGGTAATTCATCTGCAGAACGTCTCCTTCGGATACAGAAAGCTCATTAGATATTGCTTTTATTTCTTCATTATTTAAAGTTTCTCTGTTTGTATACTGTAAAATTCTTTTTTTTATTTTACGTAAACTAAAAAATAATCTTCTTTGTGCTTGCGTTGTGCCTATTTTCACAAATGACCAAGATTTCAATATAAAGTCTTTTATTGAAGCTTCAATCCACCACACTGCATAAGTTGAAAAACGAAACCCTAAATCAGGATTAAACTTTTTCACTGCATGCATTAAACCCATATTCCCTTCCATGACCAGGTCCATCAACAATAATCCATAATTTTTGAATTTCATTGCAATTTTCACTACCAAATTTAAATGGCTGGTAATCAATTTATGAGCAGAAGAAATATCCTTGTATTGGTTCCAATTTTTTGCTAGTTGTACTTCTTCCTCTTGAGACAGCATGGGAAATTTTCGCACCCTAGCAATATATTGCATGAGATTGGTTCTGCTATCAACACATAAGCTTGCCATTGGGGTCAACATAACAACTTAAATTAAAACTTCATATATATAATATATTGATTTTCCAGCAAAAATTCAAGCTTTGATTTGAAAAAAGTACAAATTTTCCATCTAATTGGGATCTTAAAGACGATAAGCCCCAGCATCAGCTACCTGGGTGACACTATATAACATTGACATCCTGCCAGTGTGTAACGGTGAACGTTATAGCTTAAACACATAGCAAGTAGTGTTATTCCAGTGCCTTGACACTGGGATGGCTTTGTTGCATAGCAACCGAAAAAATCTGGTAGCTACTGACAAAATTCATTATAAATAACCATTTAACTGTTGAAGAAAAAATATGCCACAGAAAATGAAAGTCAGTAACCAAAACGAATATAACAAATTCCTTGAAAAAAGGGGAAATATTTTTCATTACATCGATGAAGCTATCGAAAATTGGTATGAAAATAGTCCAAAAATGCAGGGCGGCAACTATATTTACAGTGATAAAGTCGTAATTTTGGTGCATATAATTGTCAATCTTTTTAGAATTGGTTTAAGACAAACGGTGGGGTTTATAAAAGGATATCTGCAACAAATAGGAAAAAATTTGGCAGTTATCAGCTATTCACAAGCATCAAGAAGGTTTAAAAAACTTAATATTAAGATAAATGATTGCAGGGTTGATAAAAGCAACATGGAAAATATTGAAATTATCATAGATAGCACAAGTATCAGCATTTACAGTAACACTCCTGGCCACAGTAAGGAAAACAGTGCAGATAGAAAGTACCGAAGCTACGAGCAAGTAAGAAAGTTACATGTTATGTTAAGTGTGAATAGTAAAAAAGCTATAGCTGCAAGATACAGTAATGGCGTCTACTCTGACCACTATGGAGCTTGCGATTTGCTTGAAGAAGTTAATTTTCAGCACAAAATAAAAGCATTATATGCAGATAGGGCATACGATAGGCACAAACTTTATAAATTGTGTAAGAAATACGATATAAAGACAAAAGTTCTACCAAAAAAGGATGCAGCAGAACATTCAAAAATAGATTATATGTCTGACAGAAATGCTGCTATTAGGTTAATAAAATTATATGGACAAGATGGTGTAAAAGAGTGGAAAAAGGAAGCGATTTATGGAAAGAGATCTTACATAGAAGGATTTTTCTCAAGGTTGAAGCAAGTATTTGGATTTAGCTTTAGGAATAAATCTGAAGTAAATCGTGAAAAAGAATTACTAATTAAGTGCTATTTGCTCAACAAATTCACTGATATTGGTATGGCTAAATTTGAAATCATTACATAAATTTGTCGTAAATCATCACTGCTTAAGGTGCTATGCAACAAAGCCATTCCAGTGTCAAGCACTGGAATGACAAGAAGAGGACACTGAGATGACATTATAGGGGCACTGACTACCTGCCACACAAATTACCTGCAAACTGCAATGTTTGTACAGCTGTACGTCACGTGCTGGCATGACATCATTTGTCGTGCGAATTACCTTAGCAAAAACGAATGTGCGTATAGTTGTATGTGCAGTACGGAGTAACAGGAGAGGTATCACTATAAAATTTGACATTAACCGTTGATAATCGGAATATTAGTAGAGTAGAATTACTCAAAAAAGCATGCATAAATATGACGTAGTAGTAGTAGGTGGTGGTCATGCAGGGTGCGAAGCTGCTGCTGCGGCAGCTCGCCTTGGTACAAACACGCTGCTTATAACTCATAAAATTTCAACTATAGGAGAAATGTCCTGCAATCCAGCAATTGGAGGAGTTGCAAAGGGTGTTGTAGTCAGGGAAGTTGACGCTCTTGATGGAATAATGGGAAGAGCAATCGATCAAGCAAGCATACACTCAGTCATTTTAAATAGCAGCAGAGGTGCAGCAGTATGGGGCCCGCGTGCACAGGCAGACCGAAAATTATATAAGCAGGCAATACAGGAAATTATTCTAAATTATAACAAATTGACGGTAAAAGAAGAGTCAGTTGACAATTTTCTTATAGAAAGTAATAGCAATGGAGAATTGTGCATTAAAGCTGTAATAACAAGCTCAGGGGAACATATACTGACAAGCAAAGTCGTTCTAACTACAGGGACTTTCCTGCAAGGTGTGATTCATATAGGAGAGCAAACAACTCCTTCAGGGAGAATGGGAGATAAGTCTGCCGTAGAACTTGCAAATACGTTGAAGAAATATAATTTCAAATTAGGTAGACTGCGTACCGGAACTCCGCCAAGACTTGATCGTGGCACTATAAACTGGTCAATATTGCAAGAGCAAGTGGGTGATAATCCACCTGTGCCGTTTTCTTATCTCACAGAAAAAATTAACCAACCTCAGGTATCATGCTTTATTACCCATACTAATGAAGATACGCATAAAATAATTAGAGAGAATCTTCATAGGTCAGCTTCTTCATATTTAGATGACATTGTTGCACCAAGATACTGTCCATCAATTGAAGTTAAAGTTAAAAAATTTGCAGAAAAAAGCAGTCACCAAATATTTTTAGAACCAGAAGGGCTTGACGATAACACTATATATCCAAATGGAATTTCAAATTCATTGCCTATTGAAGTGCAGCGTGAAATGATAAATAGTATCAAGGGACTTGAAAATGCAGAAATATTAAGATCTGGATATGCGGTTGAATACGATTATATTGATCCACGAGAACTAAGCCATACTCTTGAAACTAAGAAAGTCAAAGGTCTATATTTTGCTGGCCAAATTAATGGCACTACTGGATATGAAGAAGCAGCAGGACAAGGAATTATCGCCGGAATTAATGCAGCACTCTCCTCATCTGGCAAAAAAGAAAGCTTTATTCTTCACCGCACAGATTCATATATCGGTGTAATGATAGACGATTTGGTCACCAAAGGGGTGATCGAGCCTTATAGATTATTTACCTCACGTGCAGAATATAGGCTAGCTATCAGGTCAGACAATGCAGATAGAAGATTAACACAAAAAGGTTATGATATTTCCCTTGTTTCGCATGAGAGATACTCTGTTTTACAGAATAAACTTGAATCCATTAAGCAGCTTGAAGAGAAGTTAGGGAGTCTGACGATTACTCCTGAGCAGCTTAGGTCTTATGGTATCAAAATATCTTATGATGGGATAAGAAAAACGGCACTAGATTTACTTAGCTACCCAAATATCGACTGGAATAAATTACAAGAAATATGGCCGGAGTTAAGCAGCGTCACGCGCTGGAATGGCAAAATGGGACACACCAAAGCGGATAATGCAACTAAGAATGAAATATGCGAAGCGGTTGAAATTGAAGCAAAATACAAACCTTATCTAATAAGGCAAGAAGCGGATATGAAGTTTTTACGAGAGGAAATTAACACTCAAATTCCAATCAACTTCAACTATTCACAAGTTAAAGGCTTGTCAAGTGAAGTAATAGAAAAGTTGCAGATGATAAAACCAGCAACAATTGGCATTGCAAAGCAAATACAAGGCATCACTCCAGCAGCAATAGTTAGCATATTAGTGTACCTTAGGAATAAGAAAACGAAAGTAGCTGCTATAGTATTTCCCAAAGTAAATGATAAAGGTATAATAAGGTATTTGGGTTATAATGGCGTATAGTGTGGATTTAAGAGAAAAGGCAATATCGATGATAGGAAAAGGGAAGAAGAAGGTTGAGGTGGCAGAGCTTCTGGAGATAGGAATAGCAACTTTGTACCGCTGGTTAAAAAAGAAAGCTGCTGGTGAAAGCCTCAAGCCATCTAAAAACGGCAGCTTTATTCGAAAAATAGACCCAAAAATACTCGAAGAATATGTTACAAAGAATCCAGATCATACTCTGGCAGAGATGAAACAAAATCTTGGATTTGGAATAAATTCAATTTGGTATAGACTAAAACAGCTAAAAATTACTTTAAAAAAAAGTCACACTATATCAAGAGCGCAATCAAGAAGATAGGCAGCAGTTTATTGATAAAATCTCAAAAATAGACCATTCCAGCATCTTATATATAGATGAAGCAGGAGTTGATAATAAATTATACCGAGAATATGGACGTGCTCCAAGAGGAAAGAAAATTTATGCAGATATTCCAGGGAGAACTCGAGAGAGAATCAGTATAGTAGCCGGGTGGATTGGAATGAGATTTATTGCACCAATGACTTTCAAAGGTGGGTGTGACAAAGAGGTATTCAATATATGGTTGGAGAAGATGTTATTACCTAAATTGCCACTTGGCACAACCATAGTTATGGATAATGCTACATTTCATAAGACCACTAAAACAAAATCATTAATAGAGTCTTTTGGCTGTCATGTGCTGTATCTTCCAACATATTCACCAGATTTGAATCCCATAGAACACTGTTGGCATACCATCAAAAGCCGCCTCAGACCTCTAATGTATAAATGTACAGACTTACAACTTTTGGTTGGTAATACCATAATGGAAATTTATCATTCATTTTAGAAAATACTATAGTTTTGCGTGAGGTATTCCAAGGTGCGCCAAGAAGTGCTTGGAGAACAGTTGGTGAAAATCCAACACAAACAAAGTCTAGCCAACAGTTTGGAACAGACCACTATGTTGCATGAGGTAACGAGTGTAATAGAGCTAGTGGGATGGACAATGCAGGGTACAACGAAAGTGAAGGGATTGAGTTCCGAAATACCTGAAGACATAGAGGTCGACATTTTCATGGCCATGGAAGACAGCATGAAGGATAACGTAAAGGCAAGTTATCACTCACTCTATCGGGATCTGAGACCGTGCCATGTATTGAAATGGACTTCAAGTGAACTTGGGAGATCCTATGCATTCCTACAAAGGTACGCTGGAACAAGTCAACAAAGGCAAGAACTAGCGGAAGATGCAGGGGAAGTCGGACTGATTGATAGTACTCAGAATGTGGGAAAGCCACGTACAAGGGGAAGCGATCAGCAATATAGTAACTGGAATAGGGATTGCTAGGCCAATACAACGGAGGTTGGAATAACATGCAAAATAAACTAAACCAGATAGCAGTAAGAGCAAAGCAAGATAAGCGACTAAAATTCACATCGTTAGTCCATCTGATAAATACAGAGAATCTTGCGAGATGTTATAAAGAACTGAAGCGTAACAAGGCTTGTGGAGTAGACCAGATAACAGTGGAATCATACGGAGAAAATCTGAATGAGAAACTCGAAGTGCTAGTAGAAAGTATGAAGAGGAAGCAATATCAACCACAACCAGTAAAGAGGGTATATATACCGAAAGCTGGAAGTAAAGAGAAACGCGGACTCGGAATACCATCGACCGAGGATAAATTAGTACAGATTATGCTGAAGAAGATATTAGAAAATATTTACGAGGCAAACTTTCTGGACAGCTCATATGGATTTCGACCTGGAAGAAACTGTCATCAAGCGGTAAATGCACTAGATAAAGCAGTTATGTACAAGCCAATAAACTACATTGTAGAAGTGGATATCAAGAAGTTCTACGATAATATACAGCATAAATGGCTAATGAGATGTCTAAGGGAACGAATAACTGACCCAAATTTGCTGTGGTTAGTAAAGCGGTTTCTCAAGGCAGGGATAGTCGAAGCTGGAAATTATGAAGCAACAAAACAAGGTACACCCCAAGGTGGTATAGTAAGTCCTGTATTAGCAAATATATACTTACATTATGTGTTGGATTTATGGATAGAAAAGAAATTTAAACCAAGATCCAGAGGATATATACAACTAATAAGGTTTTGCGACGATTTTGTGGTTTGTTGCGAAAGTAAGGTAGACGCGGAAGAATTTCTGGAATTACTGAAACAAAGGCTAAATAAATTTGGGTTGGAAGTATCTGAAAACAAGACCAGAGTAGTAAAGTTTGGCAAGAGGGAGTGGCAACAAGCGATAAGAGAGAAACGAAGGACGGAAAGTTTCAATTTTCTGGGGTTTACGCACTATGGTGCAAAAAGTCGTCGTGGTAGATTAATAATGGGACATAAAACCTCAAAGTTAAATCTAGCCAGAAAACTAAAAGAAATCAAGGAGTGGTTGAAAATAGTCCGCGGAAGTATTCGACTTAAAGATTGGTGGCAAGTACTGAAGGCTAAATTAACAGGACACTATAACTACTTTGGTATTAGCGGAAATTATTGGTGTTTGAAACAATTTTACACATCAGTAAGAAAGCTAGCATTTAAATGGATAAATCGGCGTAGTCAGAAAAAGAGTATGACCTGGGAACAGTTTGTACACTACGTAGAAGTAAATCCATTACCAAAGCCAAAAATACATTTTTCTTTATATGCATAAGAGGGACGACTGTGAAAACTAATATTGATGAGCCGTGTGCGGGAAATCTGCAAGCACGGTTCTTTAGGGGGAGTTGTAGTAATAAAACTCAAACGAGAGGAGTAAAGCTACAGCTTCTACCGAACAGTACATATCTTGAAAGCACTGAATTAAACAATAGCAACCACAAAGGGTATCCGTTCAGGATAGCGCAAGGTAGTATAACCATAGAGTAAAAGTGAGTTTACAACAAATGGTGTCATCCCAGTGCTTGACACTGGGATGGCTTTGTTGCATCGCTACTTATGAAAGGCTAACTATAGTTAGGATTATAAGCAACCTATTGAAAATCTTGTTTTTTTGCAATCAATCTGATCAAATTTAAGAATAGTAATTTATTATTTATATTAATAAATTTAATTCTATTGAAAATAGCTAAAGCATTGAAATTCTTGAATTTTAGCCGGATTAGTGAGTGGTAGTGAAATTTCTTTTACTCAAATTTAGGTATTCACTGACCGTTCTTGTTATAAATACCAGAATAATAAGCTACTGATATTCTCTATCTTTTTTATCTTTAATCCATCATAGCTAGCGATGCAACAAAGCCCACTGGGATCCAGCTTTTAATGCAACCCCTCACCAAAAATATTGTGTTTTAACATAAGGTTAGCTACTTTTATACTCACCAACTTAATCTCTAATCAAAATTCCTGGATCCAAGTAGTCAGGGCACTGGGATGACAGGAGAAGGTACTTGGATGACACCCTGACAACCGTCATCCCGCGAATGAATCGCGGTATGACGGTTCGTAGCGGGATCTAGAGATACTGCGGCGGTATGACGTAGAGAAATCTTATTTATTATAGCTATAACACTAAAGTTTACAGTTGAAACAAACCACCTGGCCACGTGGAACTGACTTCAGCTCATCAGTTGAAACTTGATTTGAGCAGAGTATGCATTTTATTGTGTTGCTTGGAGTAAGTGAGTTATCAACAGCAATTCTATCATCAAAAACAAAACACTCACCTTTCCAATTACCATTTTTATTATAAGTTTTTTCAAGGTAAGAAAGAATGCCGCCTTTCAGGTGGTACACATCGTTAAATCCAAGACTTTTCATATATGCTGTTGATTTTTCACATCTAATTCCACCAGTGCAGTACATAGCCACTTTCAGGTCTTTACTCTCAGAAAATGACTCTGTCCACTGAGGAAACTCACGGAAACATTGTGTGTGTGGATTAATTGCATTTTTAAACTTACCTAATTTCACTTCATACTCATTTCGTGTATCTATCACTAAAACGTCAGGTTGAGAAGTAAAATCATCCCAATGCTCTGGATCAACATATTTACCCTTAAGGGAAATATCAAGATTGCTTACACCAAGATTCACAATCTCTCTTTTTAACTTTACCTTCATCTTACTAAATGGTTGATATTCTGCTGCACTCTCTTTCCATGTAAGGTTCCTTAGCCTATAATCAGAACGTAGAAAATCAAATATTTTATCAATCGCGTTTCTTTCACCAGATACGGTTGCATTAATACCCTCTTCTGCAAGGAGTATAGTACCCTTTAATTCAACGTTGTCGCATGCAGTTTTTATTTCATCTTTCATGTCATAATAATTAGAAAGTTCTACAAAATGATAGAAAGTTGCAATGATGAAGCTCATGGTTACTAATCTATAAACTTAAAATATAATATATGAGATTATCAAGATATTCAATAGATCGGCTGTTAATTACTGGATATCTTCAGTTTTTACATATAACATTTTAATATTAAATATAGATTCAAATTAATGTTTTTAAGAGTATTTAAAAATATATTCTTATTTCTAGTAAGTATATTATTTGTCTGCCCAATATTATCATTAATATCAATTCTATTTACAGATACAGCGAATTCCGGATGGGTAATCAGCACACTTTTTCCTGAATATATACTGAGTACGTTAATTTTGATGATAGGAGTGGGGGGGATATCCTTCATATTTGGAGTAATTCCAGCTTGGCTCACCACATTTTTTTCATTCCCTGGAAGTAAAATTTTTGAGATTGCTTTATTCTTTCCGATATCGATTCCTGGATATATAGTAGCGTTCGTCTATGTAAATACGCTAGAGTTTTCAGGTCCGGTGCAAAGCTCATTAAGAGACATTTTAGATTGGAGCAAAGGTGACTATTGGTTTCCTGAAATAAAATCTCTAGGTGGTGGAATATTAGTGATGGGATTTAGCCTATATCCATACGTTTATATGTTAGTCCGCTCAAGTCTAAAGAATGTTAGTAACTCAGTCACTATTGCATCAACACTTGGTTTTTCCTCATTAAGGAGCTTACTTTTTGTCATTATACCCTCCATACGCCCATCAATTATAGCTGGGTTATCCTTGGTACTAATGGAAGTAATTACGGATTTCGGCACACCACAGTTTCTTGCTATTGATACTTTCACGACAGGAATATATCGCACCTGGTTTTTACTGCATGACAAATATTCAACTACTGTTTTAGCAGTTGCAGAATTGATTTTCGTTGCAACACTAATAGCTATCGAAAAAAAACTACAAAAAAAAGGAATATCCTACTCTTCAATCAATACCAATTCAGATTATCACAATAAACGGAGTATAAGTGGCGCTATACCGTTGATCTTTGCTTATCTTATGTGTGTATTGCCGATATTAATAGGTTTTATTTTGCCAATGATTCCGCTCATATATTGGAGCATAGAGAAGGGGTTTTTCATATACGAAGCAAGATTTTATAACATAATAGCAAATAGCGTTAGTTTATCATTTATCACCGCATTAATCTCAATTAGCATTGCAATAATGATTGGATATACGGCGCGTAAAAATAAGGTAATCAACAATATAGCGCGTCTCATTTCCCTGGGCTATGCGATTCCAAATGCAATTATCGCAATTAGTATAATAATATTTTTAAGCAGAATATCCTCTTTCATTACTCAATATATTGTGGAAATTAGCTTAGTAGGAACTATTGGCGCATTAGTTTACTCATATTTATTTCGTTTTTTTGCTATATCTTTCAAGGCGGTAGAGTCAGGGCTCAAAAAAACACCAAATGAAATTGAGTGGACTGCATATACCATGGGTCATGGGCCTATTTCCACATGTTTGAATGTTCATATCCCTCTCATCAAGAAGAGTATATTATCGGGATTTTTGCTCGTATTTATGGATACTATCAAAGAGCTCACAGCAACACTCATTATAAGACCATTTAATTTTGAAACTATATCAACTAGAATATATGAACTTGTAAGCGATGAGCGCTATAGAGAAGCTGCCCCATTTTCGTTAATAATAGTTATAATAGGCTTAATCTCTACAATAACCTTATTTACACTTGATGATAAGGATAAAAAATAAACTATTTTGATAGTTAATGGGGTCTAGTGTTGACGTATGGACTATCCAAAGAAAAGGGTGGTATCATAACCTCAAAAATTTTTATGCTTTCTTCATTCAGAAATTCATACTTACCCTGCATTATTCCTGACGGTGCATTTAAGTATGTTCCACTTGTGTATCTGAATACCTCTCCAGATTTTATCACAGGTTGTTCTCCGATAACACCAACTCCGGCAATTTCATTTATTTTTCCCTTATAATCTATTATTTGCCAATGACGACTTAACAATTGAATAGTTGATTGGCTTTTGTTTTTTATCTTAACGTTATACATCCATACATAGCAATTTTCATAAGGAATGGATTGCTCTTCAATGTAAATTGGTAAAACTGTAACTTCAACAAAGTTGGTAGTTAGCGTGTATTCTAGAATCATTATAGAATATTCATGATAAAAAGATGGCATTTTAATTATATACTTTTTTCATAGATTTTTCAAGTATACTTTAATTAGGAAATATCAATTTATAGTATGAATGAACCAGATGCGCTTAGCAAAAAAGTAATAGGAATAATAGGTGGTGGACAATTAGGTAAAATGGCTGCTATCGCTGCAACAAAACTTGGACAAAAAACACATGTTTTTGCCAGTGCTAAGGATGATCCGGCTTGCTCTGTTGCTGATGATTTCACAATAGCAGATTTCTCTGATAAGAAAGCGCTTGAATCTTTTGCACAGAGTGTGGATTTGGTCACTATTGAGTCTGAAAATATTCCATGTAGCGCAATTGATATCGTATCACAGCACGCAGATTTTTATCCAGGTAAAAAAGCATTACACATTTCGCAAAACAGACTGAGAGAAAAGGATTTTAATAAAAACTTGGGTGTAAAAACTGCTAACTATAAGAGTATACAAAATTATAATGAGCTACTGAAAAGCAGTAGAGCTTTTGGCTATCCAACAAGGCTGAAAACAACAGAAATGGGTTACGATGGAAAAGGGCAATATGTGCTTGAGAATGATTCTGAAGTGAAGCAATTTGCTTCCTTTGATTGGAATACAGAGTACATGCTTGAAGCAAGTGTTGATTTACTGAAAGAGGTTTCAATAGTCATTGCAAGAGATAAAAACGGTAAAGTAGCTTTTTTTCCTATAGCAGAAAATTACCACGTTGATGGAATACTTGATACTTCAACAGTGCCAGCTAAAATAGATAGCAAATTAACTCAAGAGGTACAACGAGCTGCAAAGAAAATAGCAAATGCGCTCGATGTAATAGGAATTCTGACTATTGAATTTTTTGTTACTAAAGATAACGAGTTGTTAGTTAATGAACTAGCTCCAAGACCTCACAATTCTTGCCACTGGAGCTTGGATGCATGTAACGTTAGTCAATTTGAACAGCTGGTTAGGATAATATGCGGGCTACCTATGCAGGAAGTAGTATTACGCTTTCCTTGTATGACGAAAAATATAATAGGTAACGATATATATGATTCTCATAAGTATTTGAGCAACGAAAAAGCTAGTTTAACCATATATGGGAAAAAAGAGGTTAGAGATAAGCGTAAAATGGGACATGTCAATATAGATTTAAGTTAATAGTTTTTCTACGTCATAACGCCACAACTGTACGAACATTGTGATATGATGAGATGTTACATAGTAAACGATGTCATTCTAGCGCGTGACACACAACTTGTACGAACATTGTTATTTAAGCACACCAGGAAGGATGTCTCCCAGCACCTCTTTTCCCGTCATCCCGCTACGTGTTAGCAGGATCTCATTTCACTTTATGATGGCAGTGTCTCCTTCTCCCGTCATCTCAGTGCCCAGACACTGGAATCCAGGAATTTTATTAAGTTGGTAAGTATAAAAGTATAGCTAACGCGAGCTCTACGTCGTACCGCGATTCATTCGCGGTATCTCAGCCGCTAATAAGTAGCGGAATGACAGCAATCCTACGTCATACCGCCGCGGTATCTCTAGATCCCGCTAACACGTAGCGGGATGACAGTTGTCGTTTAGCCATAAACATTAAGAAATTTACCAAATAAAAAAAAAGACAAAAGAAGCCCCGGCTAATATCTATTTTAGAACATTGGCGTTTTTTAAGTCTTAAACACTGCAATTTAGCTGCTTTTAAATGCAACTCACCTTAGTTTGAATGTTTAAGAAATTTACTAAGCAGAAAAAAAGGCAAAAGATATCCCGTATTAGCTAGTTGTCACTCTCTAATCCTGCAAATTGGCGTGCTATACTGTCTTAAACGCTTTATAAGCGCGTTTCAGCTTATATAGGTAAAAACCCAGAAATGTTGCGAAGACGTAGGGTGCGCATAGTGCAAAAAATTAAAAATAAGACGCCAATTACGTAATACTGTTGTCGTTTAATCTGCACAGATTGAAGATAATTGAATACCTTCAGCACCATGATAAGGGGGCTGGCGGAGTTTGTCAAGGAAGTTTTTTCGTTTCTAACGGTTGTTGCCAAAAACTATACAAGAAGTCTTTTAAGATCAATCACTTATCTTCAAGGCTTGAATAAAAGCATTCTGTGGAATATTTACGTTCCCTATAGAATGTAACCTTTTTTTACCCTTCTTTTGCTTTTCAAGTAGTTTCATTCTTCGCGTTACATCTCCACCATAGAGTTTAGCTGTTACATCTTTTCTGTATGGGTTAATCGTTTCTCTGGCAATAATTTTTCCGCCCACTGCCGCTTGAATCGCAATTTTATATTGCTGACGTGATATTAGATCCTTCAAGCGTGCACATATTTCACGCCCCCTTTTTTCTGCCCTACTTTTGTGAACAATACAGGCTAATGCATCTACGGGCTCTCCATTAATTAAAAAGCTTAATTTATCTATTTGACTTTCCCGATAACTAGAGATTTCCCAATCCAAACTTGCGTACCCTTTGGAAATTGATTTTAATCGATCATAAAAGTCAAAAACAACCTCAGACAGTGGTAATTTATATCTTAATAATGCTGTTGTTGTGTTACCAATGTAAGATAAATCTTCCTGTTCTCCCCTCCTTTCTTCACATAGAGATAGAATCTCTCCCAAGTATTGGTCGGGGACCATTATTGTTGCAGTAATCCATGGTTCTTCCACAGTTTCAATTTTCGTTGGATCTGGCATATCACTTGGGTTATGAATATTCAAAACTTCACCACTTCGTGTCGTAACCCTATATATAACACTCGGTGCAGTTGCTGTTAGGTCTAAATCAAATTCTCTCTCGAGCCTTTCTTGAATAACTTCAAGATGCAACATTCCCAAAAAACCACAACGAAATCCATAGCCTAGCGCATTTGAAGTTTCAGCTTCGAAGGTAAAACTTGCATCATTTAAATGTAACTTTTCTAGAGCTTCCCTTAAATATTTAAAATCATCCGTTTTGTGAGGGAAAATGCTACAAAATACCACAGGATGCACTTCTTTAAATCCAGGAAGTGCTTCACTACAAGGTCTCTTTTCCTCAGTGATAGTGTCCCCTACCTTGCAGTCTGCTACTTCCTTCATTGAAGCAGTTATAAAACCAACTTCACCCGCTGAAAGCTCACTCGTCATAACTTTTTTAGGGGTGAAAATACCAATATTGTCTACTTGATATGTAGCATTATTAGACATCATAACAATTCTCATGCCTTTTTTTAGCACTCCATTTTTAACTCGCACTAAAATTACTACTCCTAAGTAAGTGTCATACCAACTATCAACTAAAATTGCTTGCAGTGGAGCATTTACATCACCTTGAGGAGCTGGAAGTTTTGCCACTATTGCTTCCAGTACATCTTTTATCCCAAGTCCAGTTTTTGCCGATATTAAAACTGACTCACTTGCGTCAATACCAATTATTTCCTCAACCTGGAGTTTTACCCCTTCTGGATCTGCAGCAGGAAGATCAACTTTATTGAGCACAACTATTATTTCATGGTTGTTGTCAATAGCTTTATATACATTTGCAAGGGTTTGTGCTTCAACGCCCTGGCTACTATCTACTACTAAAAGTGAACCTTCACATGCAGCTAAGCTTCGACTTACCTCGTAAGAAAAGTCAACGTGACCTGGGGTGTCCATGAGATTTAGGCAATATTGATTACCGTCATTTGCCGTATAATTGAGTTTTACCGTCTGTGCTTTAATTGTAATGCCACGTTCACGCTCTATATCCATTGAATCGAGTATTTGATTGATCATTTCTCTTGCCTCAAGGCCGTTACATTTCTCTATTAAACGGTCAGCAAGCGTTGACTTACCGTGGTCTATATGCGCTATTATTGCAAAATTTCTTATGTTGTTCATTTATGGCCTACTATACTTAATTAGTAAAACTATTTTACATTTTAAGTGTTATCAGGGCAATTATTTATGTATATAGGAACTTCTTTCTTCTATAAGAAAATAGCGCATTAGGTTTTTTACGTACGACTATTGATGCGTTCCGCACCCTGACTAACTAATGATTGGTCAAATTTGCTACTCACTTTACTCAAATTTTCATTCCTTTGCTGGCTATTCTGTTTGCATGTTTTTACTGCATCAGCAAGGCTTAGATAACGATCACCAACTTTAATCTTTACATCTTTATTTTTTTCCAAATCTCCATCAGCTGGTCTATCACCCACTATTTTAATACTGCCATCGCCATTAGCACTTAATGTAATGCTACATTTTTTTCACCTACATACCAATCAAACTTTATTCCATATTGAGCTGTGGTACCTAAATCATAGTACCTTACTCTTTTATCATCTATGTGGCCTTTTATAACTTCTCTCTGACTACCATTTAATATTGAGAAACCAGCAATGTTGTTTTCTGTGCAGAATTTACTATTTAAAAACTCACTTATTTTAATACTCGCGTTTTCATTATTATTATCTTGCAGTTTAATTATTGCACACAGGTCACCATCCTCATACCTTCCAATTGATACTCCATCAATAGTACCGTTTTCTATGCACTTACTAAATTTGGTTTTAGCTTCTTCTTCTAATTTACTGTATTCGTTTTCATTAGCATCGTCAGGATGTTCGTTTACATCATTACCTTGATTCGTTGCACTTTGTGGCAATTGCTGCTGTTGCATTTTTTCTAGGCTCTGTGGACAAAATTTTAGAGAAGCCATACAAGAGCCCCGACAAAATTTAGAAAACCCATAAAAACCTCAGCCGTTTTATCGAATCTGGAAAAAATACGCCTAAAGTTCTTAATTTTACCGAAAAACACTCAATTAAATGACGCTCTTTATAAATGTGTTTATCGTAACCCCTCTGCACTTTTCGATTACGCTTCGGAGGAATAACTGCTGTACATCCCTTGCTTTCAAGACTCGTAACAAAAGCATTGCTGTCATAGCCTTTATCAGCCACTACAGTGGTATTATAGACACTTTCAGTTAATGTTGCTGCTTGTGTAATCTCATTTCTTTGACCAGGGGTCAGAGTAAATTTAAGTGGATTTCCAAGTGCATCGACAAGCGCATGTATTTTAGTTGTAAAGCCACCTTTGCTCCTCCCTAAAGCTTCTTGATCCTTGGAGTTTTTTGTATATCCAGATGAACATGGATGGGCTCGGATGATCGTACCGTCGATTATAGCAACTTCTAAATCAGGCTCTTGTTTAGTATATTCAAGCAATTTTTCCCAGACATCTCTTCCACACCATCTTTTAAATCGCTTATGTATACTCCTGTAATTACCATAAGTTTTTGGTAAAAGTCTCCATTGGCAACCACTTCGGACTATGTACCACACTGCCTCTATGAATATTCTTAAACGTTTTTCATCTTTGCTATGCATTCCTTTTACGCTTTTTATGAACTCTAAAATTTGTTTCCAATTTTCCTCTTTGATGTAATATTGCATATGGTAGTTTCTCCATTTTTTACCTATTAAGCTAAACTACCATCTTTTTCTCTCTTTTCATATTTTTTGTCCACAGAGCCTAGATCTCTTGCTACTTTTGCAACTGGTTGACCTGCCTTTCTTTGTTCATTTGCCAGCTTAACAGCTTCCAATTTGAATTCTGCCGTATATTCTCTTGCCATTTCTAATCCTCCAAAATTTTATTTTACCCGAAAAAACTCCTTTCTTTCTCTCCACTTTTTCTGGGTAAGGTCAGCTGATGAGATACCGCGAATGAATCGCGGTATGACGGTTCGCGGCAGTATGACGATAAGCTCGTCATCCCGCTACGTGTTAGCGGGATCTATGCTAAGAGATACCGCGGCGGTATGACGGTTAAGTAGGGTGTCATCCCAGTGCCTTGACTACTTCGATCCAGAAAAATTGATTGTGCACTATACAACATTTTCGATAAAATTACCGAAAAGCTGGATTCCAGTAGTCACGCTACTTGAATGACACCCTACTGATGGGCCCAAATCACAATGTTCGTACAGCTGTGGGCTTGACACCATAGGATGATAGAAGCGAGCTTCGTTAGCTATAAGATTAGCTAACATTTTGCACATCCATAAAAAACAAACCTTCTTTTTCGTCTTGAACGCTAATAATAGCGTGAGTGTTAAGAGGTAAAGGGTCATTTGTATGCCCATGGCCTACCCCTTTCATTGTAAATACAGGAAAGTTAACACTTTTTGCAAACCTTTCTTTTACAACTTCAACAAGATTATCATTATAACAGTTAACGAAATCCCCAAAGATTACTGCATGTACTCCATCAAAGATGTGAGCTTGTTTTAGGTGATCTAAACTGCGCTCTATTGCGTATGGGTAAACTCTTATGTCCTCTAAAAATAGAATTTTACCTTTCGCATTTATTTGCCAAGCAGTTCCTATACTGTTTTCAACTAAAGTTGTATTACCACCGATGATTTTAGACTCTAATCTGCCATCTTTTAGTCTAATGCCATTATTTATCATCTTTATATTATCAAATCTAATAGAATTCTGCTGACTTAGGATTAGTCCTTTTAATTTTTCAACAGAGCTTTCAGAAACGGAGTTATTTACTATCATTTCCAACATGGTACCATGAAGAGTTTGCCAATCATATTTGACTTGTAGATAGATGTGCAAGGCAGTTATATCGCTATAGCCTATGAGGATTTTTTTGTTTTGAGCAATCCTTTCTTTTTTATCATTAGGTAACTTTTCTAGATAGGGAATTAACCGAGAAGCCCCTTCTCCTCCTCTGATACACCAAATTATTTTGCTATCATTAGTTAGTGCATTAATCAAATCATTTGCTCTGAATTCATCAGAGTCGGAATAAAATGGATTATCATTACTATATACTTTCTCCGAAATATGGGGATTAAAATCCAAAGCTTCTACATACCCTTTTATGGTAGTCAGATCTGATTCTTTTCCTTTCGAAGAAGGAGCAATAATATCAACTTTATCAATTGCATAAATACTTGTATTAGCACATAAAGTGAAAATAAAATATAAAAGGTAAATGATCATTAAAATATCTTATAAAACTCTTTTTTTAGTATATCATCCAATTCAGAGAGCGGAACCTTCACTCCTAGTTCTTCCATTGATGTGACGCCATAATCTTGCAGTCCACAAGGAATAATACCCTTATAATGAGAGAGGTCTGGAAAAACGTTAAGCGCTATGCCATGATAAGTTACCCATTTTCTTAAACGGATACCAAAAGCTGCAATTTTTTTTTCTACTCCGTTATGGTTCACCCAAATGCCTATTCTATCTTCTCTAAACTCTCCAAGTATATTAAATTGCTTTAAAACATTTATGATCCACTTACTTAGATCTCTAATATATAGCTTTATGTCGCATTTATTTCTTTTTTTAAGGTTTAACATTAAATATATGATGCGCTGTCCTGGACCATGATATGTGTGTTTACCACCCCTTCCTGTTTTATATATAGGAAATAGTTTTTCAACAATATCATCATCTGTTGCACTGATTCCTGCAGTATAAAGTGGAGGGTGCTGGAGTAGCCATACTAATTCGTCTGCTGAATTATTGTAAATTTGTTGAATTTTTTCTTCCATAGATTTTACGGCACAGTTATAATCAATAAGCTGATTAGATATTAGCCATTCTGTCATATTCTATTTCTTTTTTTTTAGTATAGCAGTTCGTTTTTTCCTGTTATTCCAGTGTGTGACACTGAGCGCAGCCTTTCTTATTCCTAATATACTTAATACTAACTTCTGTGCTATTTCTCCTTAACAAACATAGTACATGACAAATGTTTAATTGTTTGTCAACACAGGTCCTCTTTACGTATAGGCAACTTTTTTTATTGAAAAATTCAGAAAAATGTTGTATAATTATTAGTAGATTTTAGGTAAAATATATGGCAAACTCAAAATTTAGCATAACTTTCAACAACGAAATTTCAGAGTGTCTTGCTGGACTAGCTAAAATAAGAAATAAGTCCATTAAAGAACTAACAGAGAAGCTAATACAAGAAGCAATTGAAAATGAGGAAGATAAAATACTAATTGAGCGTGCTGCTAAACGTAATGTTTCAGGTGTAAAGAAAATTAGAAGTGAGGATGTAGACTGGAATACAATATTATCTTCATAGAAAGCGTTCTTGAGAAAGACCTTCCAGCTCTTCCAAAAACAATAAGATTAAGGATCATAAATGCGATAAATAAGCGCCTTACAATTGATCCCATTAACCTTGGTGAGCCATTATATTACAGATTTAAAGGACAAAGAAGATTAAGGGTAGGTGATTATCGCGTTATCTATTCCGTAAATATTATAAAATATGAAGTGGTTATCACAGAGATTGTAAGTTAAAAACATGTTATAAAAGAAACAAGAGGGAAGATAACCCTACTCACTATAGGAATAGGGCTATCACGGGCGTGTGCGACCGAACAAAGATTGGTATTACAACCGTTCCTATCAAGGTACACTAGCCCATCTCTCGATACGTTTGAATAGTTGTATGGGACATATATATGCACCCGTTTACAATCTTAAATTAATAAAACTATCGAGGTTATCATGGTTACATCTTATCAAAATTTTATTGGCATTGACATCGGAAAATTCAAGAATGTTGTTGCGGTTCACAAACAGAAAAATGCTGTCGAATTTGACAATAATACTTCTGGTTGGCAACAATTGTTTCAAAAATTCTCAGATATCTTACCTAATTCTTTAGTGACTTTAGAAAACACAGGAAAATATGAGCTTGGTTTGTCGCATTTTCTTATTGACAAGAATATCACCGTACATCGAGCTAATACCCGCAAAGTAAAAAGTTTTATTTTATCTCACGGAACTTTAGCAAAATCCGATAAATCAGATGCAAGGGCTCTTGCTCAATATGGATTTGAACGCCATAGAACTCTCTCTCTATTTGTACCTACTTCTGAAAAACAATCAACCTTGGTTGCACTTTGTCAACGTCGTGATGGCATCACGCAAATGAGAACTCAGGAAAAATGTAGACTGGAAGCACCTGAAAACGACCATATAAGGGAAAGTTGTCAAAAAACTATTGAATTCTTTAATAGCCAAATAGATGAACTCAGTAATACTATACAAAAAATCATTGATGAAAGCCATGAGTTACAAGAACATCAAAAAATCCTTAAAACAGTTCCTGGAATAGGTAAAAAGTTATCACAAGATTTTCTGTGTTTAATACCAGAGCTTGGTTACTTAAACAGAAGAGAAGTAGCAAGTCTTGCCGGAGTTGCACCTCATCCTAGGGAAAGTGGTAAAGCTGTTGGTTATCGAAGGATTATAGGTGGTAGAAGTAATGTCCGTAAAAAGCTTTTTATAGCTGCCATGTCTGCTGCAAGGTCCAAATCTGTACTTGGTGCCTTTTATTCCAAGCTTGTTGAAAGTGGTAAGAAGAAAATGGTAGCTATAACAGCTCTAATGCGAAAAATTATAGTAATTGCTAATGCAAAACTTAAAGAAGCAATTAATTTGCATACTTAAAAATCCTCACAACGGTAACTGAAATTGGCTAATGAATATGTGCGTCCACACAGACTTAAAGCACATATTCATTAGCTAAGCAGAAATTGTTGTGGCAGTGTTTGATATAAAATTTTATTTCTATGACACACGGGTTTTTATTGCCTACATGATTGAACAAAGTTACAGAATTACACAAATAAAAAATTTTAAAAAAAACATAGTTGATAGGAATAGAATTAATAGATCACATTATTATTACATTCAGTAGCTATTTTAGTTTCAAGGAAAATAGGTTATTGTGAAAGCTTTTATAGCTACAGTAACTTAGGTTTACCGACAATCGTCATCCCGCTACTTGTTAGCGGCTAAGAGATACCGCGGCGGTATAGTAACTCGTCATTCCGCTACGTGTTAGCGGCTGAGATACCGCGGCGGTATGACGTGTTGCTTGGGCCAGCTATACATATTAACTTAAAGGGAATTTATATCTCAAAACCGCAAAAAAAGTGTGTGTATTTGTGAAAAAAAATCTCCATGAAATTTGTGAAGCAATGTGGTGGGACTAGTGCGATTCGAACGCACGACCTTCGGATTAGGAGTCCAACGCTCTATCCTGCTGAGCTATAGTCCCGTGTTTTCTACCATTTATGTAAAGTTATAGCAAAAAATCCTTCTCTTTTCTAGATTTCTTGCATAACCAATTTATGACGACAAAAAAACATTTCTGTACTTCTTGAGTATAATGCTATTATATTTAATAACATGGTTTAAGTAAGATTAATGCTAGTTAACAACATTGGTTATTTTTATAACAATCAAGACGACTTTGCTTTAAGCAACATAAACATTAAAGTAAAAAAAGGAAGTGTTGCATGTTTATTGGGGCATTCTGGCTGTGGCAAGTCAACAATTTTGAAGTTAATTGCGGGGATAGAAAATCCAAAATTTGGAACCATTTTTATAAATGATAGGTTAGTTGCAAGCAATAAGGCATCAGTTGCTATAGAGCATAGAAATATCGGATTGATTTTTCAGCATTCTGCATTATTTCCTCATAAAACAGTAGTAGAAAATATAACCTTTGCTATCCGCAGCTCTTCCAAGAGAGAAGAGCACCTAATTGCATTGGAAATTTTGAAGTTACTCAATATAGAAAAATACGAAAATATGTACCCTAACGCCTTATCTGGAGGACAGCAACAATTAGTTGCAATAGCAAGAGTGATGGCACAAAACCCTGATGTTGTGTTGTTAGATGAACCATTTTCTAATTTAGATATACTGCTCAAGTGCCGAATAAGACAACATATATTGTCCCTTTTTAGAAGTAAAAATATCCCTGTGCTAATGGTAACTCATGACCCGCAAGAAGCATTGAAAGTTGCAGATTTTATCTACGTAATGAAAAATGGTAAAATTATTCAATCAGGAGTTTCTAGCGATATATACCATAGGCCTAAAGATGATACGCTAGCAAAGTTTTTTAGTGAGCTCTCTTCTACTCTACAGTTAAGCGAAAAGTTTCCACTTATTCGCTGCAAGAAAATAATCTAGTCTGGAATTGTTATAAGATATAGCTCACACAGATAAAGTTTACTCTTTTGTCATCCTATGGCTTGACCATAGAAAAAAATCTAGATTCCAGCGTCACGCGCTAACTTAAATTGTTCAATACAACCATAAAATTTGTTTCGGTAAACCTAATTTGGGTTAGCTATAGAATTAAATATTAAAAAACCTTGATTTATAATTAAATAAAGGTGATATAATCTATGTGTTACTTGACTCCAGTCAAGTTTTAATATTTAAAGGTCAATATTTTAAATGGAGGTGAAAATGAGTTTAGGACCATGGCAATTGTTTCTAGTCTTAATAATAATTTTAGTTCTGTTTGGTGCAGGCAAATTACCGCAAGTTATGGGTGATTTAGGAAAAGGCATCAAAAACCTTAAACAGGAGCTTAAGGACTCAGAAAAATTATCGCCTAACGAACCAGATCGTTAGCGTCCTCATACTTCGTGACATGCACCTTAGTGCATGTCATCTGTTTAAAAACTTAGTCAGGTTAAAGAATGAAAGAGATGAAGTGTTGGTATGAAATAAATAACAAATATTGAAATACAGCAACAACTATGTTAGCCTAGGAGAAATATTTTATTAAAGGATAATTGTGCAAAAAAGTGAGAAACTAACTAAAGATAAAAAACTAGCTTCTGATATTCTAAAAGAGGTTGCAGATACCAATAACAATGATAGCGATAAAGTAACTTTGTTTGACATTAAAACAGCTTTGCATGAGCGCGGTTTTGGTATTTTAATAATCATCTTCTCCTTGCCGCTATCGGTGCCTATACCGGTTCCACCTGGTTATACAACTATTCTTTCTATACCTTTAATCTTATTCTCACTGCAACTTCTATTTGGGTTTGACTCTCCTTGGATGCCACATTGGTTGGAAAGAAGGTCTTTTCAGCGTTCAACACTAGCTCTTGTGGTAGAGAAAACTTCCCCTGTATTAGAAAAAATAGAAAAATTCATGAAGCCAAGACTGTCTTTCATTTTCTATGGGCCTGGTGAGAAGATTCTGGCTTTTATGATGTTGCTTTGTGCAATAATAATAGCTCTTCCATTACCTTTTACTCACTTCCTTCCTGCAATTGGCACAACTCTTATTTCACTTAGCATTATGAGTAAAGACGGGTTTCTATCCATATTGGGAGTTTTAGTGTCATTGTGTGCGTTGTTGCTTACTCTTGTTGTAATAGTCAAAGGACCACAACTTATAACCGGAGCACTTTTTCTTCTTAAAAGCTTTACAACACTTTAACAAAAGAACGAATTACTAGCGCAAAATGAATAATGCATATTGAAATATGGCAATAATTATGTTAGTTAGAAAGAATAGTTGTATTAAAGAGTAACTTGTGCAAAAAAGTAAGAAATTGACCGAAAATAAAAAATTAGCTTCTGATATTCTAAAAGAGGTTGCAGATACCAATAACAATGATAGCGATAAAGTAACTTTGTTTGACATTAAAACAGCTTTGCATGAGCGCGGTTTTGGTATTTTAATAATCATCTTCTCCTTGCCGCTATCGGTGCCTATACCGGTTCCACCTGGTTATACAACTATTCTTTCTATACCTTTAATCTTATTCTCACTGCAGCTTCTATTTGGATTTGATTCTCCTTGGATGCCGCATTGGTTGGAAAGAAGGTCTTTTCAGCGTTCAACACTAGCTCTTGTGGTGGAAAAAACTTCTCCAGCATTAAGAAAAATAGAAAAGTTCATGAAACCAAGAATGTCTTTTATTTTCTATGGGCCCGGTGAAAAGATTTTAGCTTTTATAATGTTGCTTTGTGCATTATCAATAGCTCTTCCATTACCTCTTACCAACTTTATTCCTGCAATTGGTACGACTCTTATTTCACTTGGCATTATGAGTAAAGATGGGTTTCTATCCATATTGGGAGTTTTAATATCATTGTGTGGGTTATTGCTTACTCTTGTTGTAGTAGTCAAAGGGCCACAACTTATCATTGGGGCATTTTCTTTTCTCAAAAGCTTCGTATATGGTTAGGCTTTACAATACCTTAACAAAAAAAAAGGAACTTTTTACACCAATCGATAAAGATCATGTGAAAATGTATGTTTGCGGACCAACAGTATATGACACAGCACATATAGGCAATGCACGGTCTGTTGTTGTGTATGATGTGTTATTTCAGCTACTTAAGTTTTGTTATGGTAAAGTTACCTACGTGCGTAACATAACCGACATTGATGATAAGATAATTAATGCAGCAAGTGAAAAAAATAGCAACATAGAAAGTATAACCACATATTACATTAAAGCTTTTCATGATGATATGGAAAGCATAAATTGTAAAGAGCCAACACACGAGCCAAAAGCAACGGAAAACGTAGATTATATTATAGAATTAATTGAACATTTGCTGCGATCTGGTCATGCTTATGAATCCAATAAACATGTATATTTTAGTGTAGAATCTTACCATGAATATGGTGCTTTATCAGGAAAAAAAACTGATGAATTGGTTCCAGGTAGCAGAGTTGAAGTTAATGAAAATAAAAAGCACCCTGGAGATTTTGTACTGTGGAAACCTGCAAGTGATATTGACTACAAACTTTCAAGTTATTGGAATAGCCCATGGGGAGAAGGAAGACCAGGATGGCATATAGAGTGTTCAGCGATGTCATATGCTTACCTTGGCAAGGATTTTGACATTCATGGTGGCGGCATAGATTTACAATTTCCTCACCATGAAAATGAAATTGCACAGAGTAAGTCTGCATTTGCTGGATCAATGTTTGCAAAATACTGGATGCATAACGGTTTTCTTACAGTAAATGAAGAAAAAATGAGCAAGTCCTTATTTAATATAGTCAAAGTAAGGGATTTGCTAGATAGTGGAATAAAGGGTGAAGTAATACGCTATGCACTGCTCAAAACTCACTACAGAAAACCACTTGATTGGACAGAAAACGTTATTTCTGATGCACAGGAAACCTTAAATAAATTTAATCGGTTATCACGTGGTTTAGATACAATAAATATTGATGAAAGTAATGCAGAGATTTCTAAAGATTTTATAGACGCTTTAAAAAACGACTTAAACATTCCTGAAGCTCTAGCTATATTACATGAAATGGCTGCAAAAATCAACAAAATGAGTAATGAAAGTGAAAAGCTTAAATTAACTGAGAGTTTTGTTAAGAGTGCCAGATTTATTGGTCTTCTTGAGTCAAGTTATCAAGAGTGGTTTGCTGTGGATGTAAATCATCAAGAAATAGAAAGGTTGATAGACTTAAGAAAAATTGCAAAAAAAAATAAAAATTACGATACTGCAGACAAAATAAGGGATCAGTTGAAACAAATGGGGATTACAATTTCTGACAATGAAGATGGTACAACAACTTGGTAACTTATATGGAAGATTACTTTCTGCTGTTTAAAGACAGCCTATTATCATCATTAGTCTTACCCATACATCAAGGTTTTGTGTTCAATACCATGCTTTATTTCAGGTCGTATTACACTCCACTACTTATGTTATTTTTTGGAGTACTAGGATCAAGCCTTGGTGGAATAGTTAATTGGTACTTAGGTAGAATAACAATCTCTATACGAAAATCATACCACAAATTAGAAAACGAATATACAATGCCAAAAGTTACAAAAAATTTGCTAATTTTTGCAACTTTATTACTTTCGTGGGTGCCAGCACTTGGGAGTGTGATTCAAATTTTATCAGGTTATTTTAAGTTAAACCTTTATATCCTTGCCCCTTTAATCATTCTATCTAATTTCTTCTATTTGTTATATCTAATACTTATTTTTGAAGTATAACAGCTATAGTACTACAGCCATTAAAGCCCACTTCTGTCATCCTATGGCCTGACAGAGGCTGAGCTATAAATTAAATGCAAAATTTCAATAGTCACGGGATGCACCATGAGCTAAAAGCAATTCCACAAGGTCCCTATGATTGAAATCAGTGGCATAATGTAATGCTGTTCTTCCTTCATTATTTTTAGTGTTAACGTCTGCGTTGTGTTTTAGTAGCACTCTAGCCGTGCCAAAATTTCTCATAATAGTAGCAAGGTGTAGTGAAGTGTTGCCACCATTATTCTTAGCATTAACATCGGCACCTTTTTCGATGAGATGTTCTGTTATATCATAGCCTTCACACAAAGCAGAGAGGTACAATGGAGTGAAACCACGTTCATCCTTAGCATTAACATCAGCACCTTTATTAATTAGATACTCTACTATTCTCAAGTTTTGTCCAAGAACGGCAGAGTGTAGTAGTGTTCTGTCACCAGAATTAATGTCAGCACCCTTACTGATGAGATACTTCAATATATCTAATTTCCCACCACAAGCGGGAGTGTTAAATAAACTGTGTCAAACCGCATTTTTAGTTCGACTCAATTTTCAATCTGCCAGGAAAGAAAACATCAAGTTGAGAGATAGTTAATGCCCAATCATGTACAGGCATCGTCCACTTTTCCTCTGCCTTCTTTATAGCACAATATACCTGCTTATACAAGGCATTTATGCTGGTAAATGAGCCTTTGGTCTTAGTGAATTTCCTAATTTGCCTATGTAGCCCCTCTATGGGATTGGTGGTGTAGATTATCCTCCTAACTGGACCAGAATACTTAAAATAACCAGACAAGTTTTCCCAATTATTCTGCCAAGATTTTATAACCATAGGGTACTTTGTGCCCCATTTTTCATCCAATTCCAACAGATAATTCTCGGCAATTTCCTTGCTTGAAGCTTGATATACCTTCTTTAAATCGCTCAAAAAACTCTTCGCATCTTTACTGGCCACATACTTCAGTGAGTTGCGTATCTGATGCACTATACACATCTGCACTTCCGCATTAGGAAAGACACTGTTTATAGCTGCAGGAAAGCTTTTTAGCCCATCAACGCAGGCAATAAGGATATCTTCTACTTGTATCTTGTCAAAAGCATCTAATGTTTTAAGCTTAAGCATTAGGTGGAGAAGGGAGGAACTCTGTGCTTCTTCTTAGATATAAAATCTGTAGAGGAGATAAGAATTCCCTTCTCAAAAGTATAGGCTGGACGGTATCGTAGAAAAACCTAAATGGTTCTAATTCTGTATTCACAAGGTTAGCCTTACTTTTCATTTTAAATAGTAACGTATGGGGTTATATATGATCAACAACTTTCTGGGAATAGATGTATCAAAAGATCGCTTTGATGTTTTTCTCTCATTTATAAGTAAAAAAGGAAAACGTGAAACTAGGAAAAGAAGCTTTAAGAACGATGATAATGGGTTTCAAGGTCTGCAGAGCTTTCTACAAAAACATAACGTAGAGCAAGTGAAAGCTTGTATGGAAGCTACCGGTTGTTATAGTGAAGCTTTGGCTGAATTTCTACACAATGCTGGACATTTTGTAAGTGTTGTAAATCCTTATTGTATTAAATCTTATGCGAGGAGTAAGCTTGTAAGACAAAAGAATGATCAGACCGATGCAGAAATTATTGCTGATTATTGCCAAAGACAGGAACCTACTCGTTGGACACCACCTTCTCCTGAAATGAAAAAATTAAAACATCTTTATCGTTGCTCGGTTGCGTTAAAAGATGGATTAACATTCGTAAATAATCATTTAGAAAAGAAGGAGAGACTGCCTGAAGAAGTTGCAAATGCTTGGGAAAACCTTGCAGTGAACATAGAACAATCAATAGAAACAATAAAAAACTCCATACGTGAACTATTAAAACAGCACAAAGAGTTGTTGGAAAACTTTCAACTCTTATTGACTATTCCAGGAATAGGAGAGGAATCAGCAATAGCTATTTTAGCTGAAATTCCTGACACAAAGGCTTTTATAAATGCCAGACAATTGGCAGCATACGCTGGAACTATACCACGAAATATAACATCAGGTTCATCTGTATATGCCAAGCCCAGATTAAGTAAATCAGGTTCACGAACACTACGTAAGGCCATGTATTTTCCTGCTATAGTAGCTAAAAATCACAATCCTATTATTATGACTTTTTGCAAGAGATTAAAAGAAAAAGGCAAGCATAATATGGCCATTGTTGGTGCTGCAATGCGTAAGTTGCTTCATATTGTTTTTGGTATTTTAAAATCAAAAAAGGCTTTTAATCCTGACCATATCAAAAGCTACAGGACTAGGAGATTGACTGAAGCTTTAGTAATTTAAAATCGAAAAATGCTTCCATTCTATCTTATGTAAAATGGTATCTTACACAAATTTATTGAATGTAGTTGGTTAGTGTATATGTTGATAAGTGTAAAAGACAAGATTTAATCTGACAGACAAGAATTAACTGACAGAAGAATTGAGGTAGTCAAAACTAATATCAGGCTCTTGTTTAATACAACTACAATCTGTATACCGCTACACAGGACGGGAATTGGCAGTATTTTTTGATTTCACAATATAACTTAGGCAATTTAGATTCAATTTTTGTAATTTTCTTGTTGACTGGCGAGACGGTATCTCCTGTCATCTAAGTAGCCCCTTCTCCTGTCATTCCAGTGCTTGACACTGGAATCTTGTTTCAATGTTAAACAAAATACCATAGAATTCAAGAAGACAATTCCTAGAAAATTTCTACATCCAAAAAAAGGCATAAGTCATGTTAATGCTGTTTGAATGAGCTGATATAAAGATAAGCCAAATTTTTACAAGGAAAAGCAATACAAAACCTAGCGATCATAGCAGCATCTGATCTATCTGTTTTATTTCTAAGTAGCTCACTTTTGCCAAAAGCTTTGATTTGGGCTGGCACTTACATTATGTCCCAGGTCATACATAAAATTTTTCACTATAACAACCTGTTGCTTCAAGACACAGATGAATAAGCTCTGCTCCATGATTATTGCACCAAGTCACAAGCTTTTCAAAACCATCTTGGTTGTTGTGAAAAACTTTATGTCGTTTTTTGCTGCCTACCAACAAACAAGCATCAAATTTTTGTTTAGCAATATCTATAACTAAAATAGCATTTGTTTGCATAGAACCGCCTCCAAGACTATAAACAAAATTGAGAGTTCTTGTAAATACGGGATATAATTCCAAAGATACTGTTCAGTCTTTTAACTCTATTGGAAGGAGAGCAAAATCTAATTTTCGGCCTTATTGGCGTTAGTTCACATCCGGCTTCACCCTTCCCTGCAAGATATTTTAGCTCTAATACCTTACATCATAAAGATACAAGTTCATATTTAGAGATTTTGAGTGTATAATTATAAGCAAATTAAATAATTTAAGATGATGACTAATGTATCCAGTGATACAGAATCAATAAAAAGCATGATTGTAAGTATAATAGATCAAAATAAAGGTCACGATATAGTTACTTTCGATGTGCAGAATAGAACCATTATTGCAAAATATATGATTATTGCATCTGGTGATTCAAGTCGCCATGTGAAAGCGTTAGCTGAACACGTAATAAAAAGTCTCGAGCGACATGATAAAATAGATGTAGAAGGTATGGATGAAGGCAATTGGGTGGTTTTGAATTTTCAAGGCATAATGGTTCACATATTCAGGTCAGAAGTAAGGAAGTATTATAAAATAGAAGAACTGTGGAATTGATTGCCTGGGCCATTCAAGTACAACTGTATAAGTATCGCACCTTTAGGATAGCTCCCCAAGAAAAGGTGTCATCCCAGTGCTTGACACTGGGATCCAGAAAACTTAATTATAAACGAGCACACTATACAACGCTTTTGATGAAATTGCATAAAAAACTGGATTCCAGCGTCACGCGCTGGAATGACATCATCATCGATATCTTCAATGACAATGTTCACATATAAAATAACATACTAAAAAGATTATGAAACACAAGTCCGAGTTTTTAAATTTTATCCAAGAAAGAGGGTACCTATACCAATGTACAAATATTGAAGGGTTAGATCAGCTATTATCCGAAAATAATCATATAGTCGCATACATTGGGTTTGATTGCACAGCACCAAGTCTTCATATTGGTCATCTAATGCATATTATGATGTTCCGCCACCTGCAAAAATTTGGTTACAAGTCGATAGTTTTACTTGGAGGTGGCACAACGAAAATCGGCGACCCATCCGGTAAGGATAAAGCAAGAAGCTTCTTATCTATCAAGGATATTAGCGAAAATATATCTAGTATAAAGAAAACATTGGAGAAAATGATATCTTTCGATGATGGAAAGACTGGTGCAGTTATAGTAAATAACGCAGACTGGCTGGATAGTATAAAATATATAGACTTTTTGCGTGATATAGGAATACATTTTTCAGTAAATCGCATGCTAAGTTTTGATAGTGTGAAAACTAGGCTGGATAGAGAGCAAACCTTAAGCTTCTTAGAATTTAATTACATGCTATTGCAGGCTTATGATTTTGTTGAGTTGAATAAAAAGCATGGCTGTCGTCTGCAGATTGGAGGGTCAGACCAGTGGGGAAATATAGTAAACGGAATTGAGCTTGGAAAAAAGTTGAATTTACCTGAGCTGTTTGGCCTTACTACGCCTCTTTTATTAAATGCACAAGGAAAAAAAATGGGCAAAACTGAAAGTGGAGCAATATGGCTCGATGGCGATATGCTAAAACCTTACGATTATTGGCAATATTTTCGCAACGTTGATGATCAAGATGTTGGACGTTTTTTGAGATTGCTCACTGATGTGCCAATTGATGAGATTAGAAAACTAGAATCTTTAAAGGATCAAGAAATAAATGAAGCAAAAAAAGTTTTGGCAACAGAAGTGACAAAAATATGTCATGGTAATAAAGAAGCAGAACTTGCACGATCTGCTGCAGTTTCTGCTTTTGAAAATGAAGATAGCTCACTACTTCCTGATTACATCATAAAAAAAGAACAAGTTGCAAGCGGCATATCCTTAGTAGACCTGTTACACGATACTGGTTTTGAATTGTCCAAAGGTGCTGCAAAGCGTTTAATACAGGGCAATGGGTGCAAAGTTAATGATAATATTATAACCGACGTTAACTACATAATAAATTCCGAGAGCTTCAAAGGTCGGTCATTTATAAAACTGTCTGCAGGAAAGAAACGCCATATAAAAGTCGTGGTGGGTTAATAAATTTTTATGGAAGAAAGGATATATTAGAAAATTGAGGGCTTTATATATGAAATAAGGAGGCAAAAATGAGACTGTATTATAAAGATATCACAGGTCTTATCAAAGAACCCTACCTCTCTAGCGGAAGAGATTATTTTAACAAAGGAAAGGTGCAGATCATATCTGTTGATGAATCTCACGCTAAATCAAAGGTGGTTGGGTCAAGTAAATATCAGGTAACACTAAAGCACGATGGTCCTCTTTTCAGTGGAACATGTTCCTGCCCTGCATTCTGTTACTTTGGTCCATGTAAGCATATGGCTGCAACGGGTTTTACTTTGATTGATCTTGACAGAAAGGAGTATCGATCATCTATGTGCCCGGGATATGTTGATAAACAAACTCTCCTTGAAAGGTTTTTACTTAAAAAAACAAACAAAGAGCTCATTTCAATAATTGTTCGTCTAGGTGACCAACATCCAGAGATTTTTGAAGAACTAGAGGATGAAGAATATGAGCAATTCACTCAAAGTAAGTTTTCAAAATCCGAGAATTATGTATAAAGTGATTGGAAAGATGGTGAGATCAGGTAATCTATAGCTGGCCCAAGCAAGGTTTCCCTATGTCATACCGCCGCGATATCTCTTAGCCGCTAACACGTAGCGGGACGACAGCAGTCCTATGTCATGCCGCCGCGACCGTCATACCGCGATTCATTCGCGGTATCTCATCAGCTAACAAGCAGCGGGATGACGGTTGTCGTTTAGCCATAAATATTAAGAAATTTACCAAGCGAAAAAAAAGGCAAAAGAAACCCCGTGGTTGGCTAGTTACTTACATTATACTTTCAAGTATGGCGTTTTTTTATTCTAAACACTTAATAACCGCGACTCAGCTGCTTTTAAGCCGCAACTAATCTAAATTATAAACGTTAGGAAATTTACTAAACAGAAAAAAAGGCAAAAGAAACCCTAGGGTAGCTAATTACTCACTACCCATTTTTTAAGTTGGCGTTTTTTTATGTTTTAAGCACTTTTCAGCTTATGTAGGTAAAAACCCAGAAATTTGATAAAGACATAAGGTGCACATAGTGCAAAAAATTAAACATGAGACGCCAAATACGTTGAGTTTTTTTGTCATTTAATCTGTACAGAGAAGATAAATAAATAGCTTCATCTTTATGATAAGGTGGCTGGCAAAGGGTGTCAAGTAAGTTTTTTCGTTTCTGCAGGCTACTTGGATAACGGCTACAATGTTTGTACAATTGTACGTCATGCGCTGGAATCCGTTTTAGCCCTTATCTATATCTCAGTTCCACCAACAGTTATTGCGTCGACTTTGAGTGTCGGCTGACCAACTCCAACGGGTACATTTTGTCCATCTTTTGAGCATGTGCCAACACCAGGATCCAACTTTAGATCATTACCAACCATAGATACTTTTTTCAACACTGTTGGACCGTCACCAATTAGTGTTGCTCCTTTGACTGGCTGTGTAATTTTACCATTTTCTATTAGGTAAGCTTCCGAAGATGAAAAAACAAATTTTCCTGACGTTATATCAACCTGCCCACCACCGAAATTTACTGCATATAGACCTTTCTTTACGCTAGATATTATTTCCTTCGGTGTATGCTTTCCAGGCAACATATAGGTGTTTGTCATGCGCGGCATAATAACTTCTTTATAACTTTCTCTTCTACCATTACCGGTTGGATTTACACCCATGAGTTTAGCGTTCATATGATCCTGCATGTATCCTTTGAGGATCCCATTCTCTATCAATATATTATAACTGGGTGGAGTGCCTTCATCGTCTACGCTGATAGAGCCACGCAAATTAGGCAGAGTTCCGTCATCAACTACTGTGATGTCACTAGCTGCTACTTGTTTACCCACAGAATTTGAAAATGCTGAAACTTTTTTACGATTGAAGTCGCCCTCAAGTCCATGACCCACGGCTTCGTGTAACAATATTCCTGGCCAGCCTGGACCTAAAACGACTGTCATTTCTCCGGCTGGAGTTGGAATTGCTTCAAGATTTACCAGTGCTTGTTCTAACGCTTGGTTTGCAACTTCTTTCCACTTTTTCTCAGAAATAAACTTACTATAAGAGTCCCTTCCACCATGCCCTGCAGAACCTCTTTCGGTACGACCATCTTTTTCTACAATGACTAGCACATTGAAACGTACCAGAGGCCTGATATCGCTTAATCTGTGATCACCTTTTATTATTTGTACGACTTGCCATTCTCCACTTAAAGTTATTTTTACTTGCTTCACGCAGTTATTTTTGGACCTTACATACTCATTAACCTCATTGAGTAGTTTAATCTTTGAATTCAGATCCATTTCATTTATGGGGTTAATCCTCGAATATAGGCTTGTTGTCTCTTCATTTAAATTTATTGAATTTGTCTTGTTTAAAGACACTGAGCTTTTTACCATAGAAGCAGCATTACTAATTTCTTTTTCGCTAATCTCAGAAGAACAAACGAAAGATGTACTATCCTCACAAAAAGACCTTAAACCAAATCCCCTTCTAGTATTCAAGTCCATGTGTTTTAATATGTTATCCTCAAAAAGCAGGGACTCCGACTGGCAAAATTCTAGAAACAGCTCACCACCATCGCTATTGCTCAAAGCGCTATTGACTATTTTATATACGTTATTAATATTAACATTGTTTTGAGTGAAAAATATTTGATCTAAATTTGGCATTACCTTTGAACTAAAAATTGCTTAAGTATATTATTTAACTTTAACATAGTAAACTATAAAAAGCCCGGGTGGCGGAATTGGTAGACGCGCTAGCTTCAGGTGCTAGTAACTTTTTAAGTTGTGGAAGTTCAAGTCTTCTCTCGGGCACTCTTAGCTTCCATATTGCTTGTTGAATTAATTAATGCTACAATATAACATATTAGGTAATATTTATGCTATGTATGGTGAAAAAGATAAGTTAGCCTACAGAAAGAAGGTACGAACTTACTCGAAACGCTTAGTTACTGCGCTATCTACTGCCCTTTTTATTGGATATATAGCAATATTAGTCTTTAATATTTCTGGGCTAAGTGTACATTCTGCCGCTCTTAGTATCACACTAAGTGCAATTTCACTTGGCTTAAATTTATGGTCACGTACTGATCACTTTCGAAAATGTGAGCTTAATAAGCAGCTTGGTGTAGAAAACTCTCCTGGACAAGAAAAATTAACGAAGATCTATCTTGATATAGTATCCAGTGTTTCATTTCTAATAGGAGGTATTGCATCTATGTCGCTTTTTGAGTCTTCTGTTATCTATTTTGTTTCTACACCTTTTTTTATTTTAGGTTGTGCTATTATGGCAACTAATATCATTCGGACTTTGATCAGCAAACCACAGGCAGAAAAACCTACTGACAACCTCTCTCCAACCGAAAAAGCAGTTCAAGTGTTAACAAGTTAACTTATTTGACTTGTATAGGAATATTAGCTATAATACTAATAGTTTAATAATAAAAGAGGTTAGTATATGGATTTTTCAAACAGTCACCCAGATTTTTTTGAGGATAATGCTCATTATGTAATATCTGAATATAATAAGGATAATCCAGATCTGATAGATCGTAGTGCATATGTAGTAGAACGTGATGAATATGAGAATTTGGTATTCAAAAACTTATATACATATATATGTTCCGATGGAAACGTACATAAAGATATAATGCTTAATCCCAAATCTTTACAAATAGAAGAGAGGATAGAAGATAGCAGAATCAAAAAGTGTTATACAAATAACTATAAGATAGATAATGGAACTTTATCTTTAGATGAGAGAGAATTAGTATTCAATATAACTCCAGGTGAATGGAATGATTCAACAGAGTTCAATGTAATTAGCATTAAAAAAGTATAAGTGAATTTAAAGCTTAGTGGTAAATAGGGGACTGAGTATCCTTATTTCAACATCAATTACTTGAATAGTTGCTCAAGCCATCAAAATAAAAATTTTTATTCAGTAATTTGTGTATAAAGAGTACTATTTTACTAGTAGTGAAATAAATCAGAATGAAGTCTATTTTATTAACGAGGCCTTTATTGGATTCGTTCAATACAAGAAATATATTGAGAAAGTATGGATACAAAGTTTTTATAGAACCAGTATTCACAATAAAGTACTTAAATCCTGATATATCTGCGTACGAATTTGACGTTGTGATATCTACAAGTAAAAACAGTGTAAAGGCTTTTAGTCAAATATGCAAAGAGGATGACTTTCCGATTATTACAGTTGGTAATTCAACCATGCAGGCTGCAAAAAATTTGGGATTTTCTGATATAATCTCAGCAGACAGCAACGTTGATGGTCTGATATCGTTCATAAAAGCTCATTATTCAAACGCAATAAAGTTCTTGTATATAAGGGGACAAGAAGTATCATGTGACCTAAAAAAGAGATTATCTGAAGAAGATTTTAACGTAAGAGAAGTTGTACTCTATAAAACAATTATTAAAAGGAGTCTAACTAATCGGTGTAAAAATTTACTGTTGGATGGTAAAATTGATAGCGTTGCTTTTTTTTCCTCACAGACAGCAAGGGTATTTTGTTCATTAGTTCTAAAAAGTGGGCTATCTCATGTGATGAATAATACAGTTGCATATACCATGAGTAAGAACATTGCTGATAGTTTAAAGTTAATCAAATGGAAAAAAATTATAACATCGAGGTTGCCTACTGGGGAGAGTTTAATTGATATAATTAATAAGGACTGTTGATGCTAAAGATTGCAACTTGGAATGTAAACTCCATACGTAAAAGAGTTAACCAACTTTGTAGTTTTATAGTTGATAGTCAGATAGATATAGTTTTGCTGCAAGAGATAAAATGTACAGAAGAGCAATTTCCTTATGCAGAGATAGAAAAGTTAGGATATGAATATGCTATCTATGGACAAGTTGCAAGAAACGGCGTTTGTGTTTTATCTAAATATCCGATACTGGAAAAATTAAAAATTGATGTTGTAGAGAGTCATCAAGAAGCGCGTTATATAGAGTGTGTGATAAAATATACCAATAGTAAGATAAGGGTAGGAAGTGTATACGTTCCAAACGGTCAAAGCCCGGACTCTCACGCATTTGAATATAAACTCAAGTTTTTTGATAACCTATATGAAAGGATGAGCACTTTGTTGAAAAATGAAGAGTTAACTATTATAGCTGGCGATTATAATGTTGCACTGGATGAAATTGATGTTTTTGATTCAAATTTATTGAATGGCCAAGTGTGCTTTCATATAAAAGAACGTGAGAAGTTAAGAGCAGTCTTGAATCTTGGGTTTAAAGACGCGTTTAGAATATCTCACCCAAATTTGCAACAATTTACTTGGTGGCATTATCAAGGCAATTCACTCAGAAATAATCAAGGAATGCGAATAGATTATATGCTGTTATCACCACAAGCTGTAGATAAATTGGAAACATGCTACATAGATGATAGATTGCGTAAGCTAGAAAATCCGTCTGACCATACTCCTGTTGTATGTGCTATAGAATAATAGTAGACCTCTTACACAACTCACTTTTTGGCAAACCTAGGTCTTACTTGGTTGCTGCTCTATGGTCTCTTCCCTTCGTTTGTTTTCCTTTCCTGCCCAAGATCGATCTTGCTGCTCACTCTTTTCGTTTCCCCTGTTGTTTTCCTGGGAAATTTGCTCAGGAACAGGTTGTTGTTCACTCTTTTCTTTTTCTTGGGAAATTTGTTCAGAAACAGAGGTGCCTTTCTCAACTCCTGTAACTGGGGTTTTTAAAATATCATCAATGCCCTCGAGAATTTTTCCATTCAGTTTTGCTCTCTTTTCTGTATCATCTTTATCTTGTGAGCTAGGGTCATACAAAGTACCTTTTTTGTTATTTGAAAAAAGAACTCCCACTCCTCCTTTTATAGCAAATATTGCACCAATAGCAGCAACAACTACCGCAAGTGTAGTAGGACCAAAAATTGATATTGAAGCAATGGAAAAAAGAATAGGAAGAAAGATCTTACGTAAGAACGTTGTTACCATCTCTTCATCACTGAGTGGTGGTTCATCTTCCTCTTTTTTGTCTTTACCGAAAAATGGCACCTTCTCTAATAATCCGTCTTTAATAGAGCCAAGAGCGTTTTTAGGATCTACCTTTACTCCAAGCGGCCACCCGAGAAGCTTTATTAGTGAATCTTTAGCTTCTGTACCCCGTATATCAGCTACACACTTGGTTATTATTTGTTGTATTTTATCATTATTTAATTTCTCTTCTCTAGCTAAGCCTTGCTCTCTAATTTCTTTAAACACAGAAAGTAAAAACTGAAGAAAATTTTCTTCACTTAGTAACTTTATATCTTTTTGATTAATATTCTTGAATATCTCTTCTCTATTCTCAAATACAAAAGTAAAAATTTTCTTTTCATTTCCATTCTGTAATCGCTCTAATCGTTTATCTAATAACTCCAGATCACTCTGTAATTCTTGTTTTTTTCGATCTGGAAGTTCTTCTTTCAATTTCTGTTTCTTCTTTTCTATTTCCTGTTTCGTTTGCTTTTCTGGATTTTCTAAAGTATCTAGGAAAGCACGACAGATTGCCTGATATTCCTCTTTCTCAAAAATTTTCTCATCTTTGTTAGTTACCTGAGTAGGTAACTTTGGAGGTTTTGAACTTTTTACTTGTGGGCCTGTCATGGCTGACCTATTTGCATTTGCTATGCTCTATTCTAACATATTTTTCGTATTAGTTCAAATGATTTATACTCCTAGAATTCGCAATGTTTAAATCATAATTAAGAACCCCAGTTGTCGCCAATTTTTATTTCTACTTCAAGTGGTATAGAAATTTCTATTGCATTTTCCATTATATTTTTCATAAGTTTTGCTGTTTCTTGTACCTTTTCGTCTTCTACTTCAACCAGTAATTCATCGTGAACTTGGAGGATTATTTTACCTATCTTCAGCTGATCAAAAAGCTGAATCATCGCACGTTTTATTATATCAGCAGCGGTTCCTTGCAGTGGTGCATTTATTGCTGCTCTCTCCGCAAATTGTCTTACATAAGGAATTGTATTGTTTATGTCTCTTACAAAGCATCTCCTGCCAAACAAAGTTTCTACATAACCATGCAATCTTGCGATAGACACTGCTTTTTCCATATAGACCTTTATTTCTGGGTAACAGGAAAAATAGTAATTAATGTATTCAGCAGCCTCCGCAATGGTAATTCCAAGCCGTTTTGCAAGGCCAAACGGACTAATGCCGTATATAATGCCAAAATTGATGGACTTTGCTTTGCGTCTTAATTGCTCATCTATTTCTTGCACTCCAAAAACTTGCCTTGCGGTGATATCGTGAATATCTTGTCCGTTTGCAAAAGCTTCTTTAAATGCTGCAACGTTTGCAACATGTGCCAGGAGTCTCAATTCTATTTGTGAATAGTCAGCAGAGATTATCTTGCACCCTTTTGGCACAATAAATGCTTGTCTGATAAGATTTCCCTCTTCGCTTCTGATAGGAATATTCTGTAAATTAGGATTGCTGGAGCTCAGCCTTCCAGTTGCAGTTGCAGTCGTTGAAAAGTTTGTGTGTATCCTACCATCAATGAGATCAACTTGCTTTATTAGCGCATCAGTGTAGGTGCCTTTTAATTTACTTAAATGTCGCCAATTTAGAATTTTACTTGCGATTTCTACCCCTTCTTCTTCGAGTGCCTCTAGAACTTCATGATTGGTGCTATACGATCCAGATTTTGACTTTTTCTTTTTATTAAGCCCCATTTTATTAAATAAAACATCACTTAATTGCTTTGGCGAAGCAATATTAAATCTTTCCCCTGCTAAGTTATATATCTCATCTTCAAGCACGGCAATTACCTGCTGAAATTTATCGGATAGCTCCTGTAGTTTTTGAATATTTAGCAATATTCCATTTTTCTCCATATCAAATATTACTTTCATAAGTGGCTTATCGAAGCGCTCGTAAATTGTGAACAATTTTTCCTGAAACAACCTTTGCTTTAGCTTTTCATGAATTGCTATTAAAGTTTTTGCCGAGAAAATTTCTGCATTTTCACTCAAATTATGCGCAACTATGTTTGGAATACTGTGATCATGCTTTCCTGTATCCAAGCTATACGACATTATCATCAAATCATCAACTGAATCTAGCATCTTCTCTACTGCAGGGAAGATTTTCCTGATCTCTTTAATGTTATGTATTATTTTAAGCACCCCATTTGAGAGTAAAGTTGAGTTGATTGTAATGAGTGCATTTTGTATGCTGTCTTGCTCTATACAAAAAATATTACTTTCGCTATAAGATAGACTTAATACATTGTTTTCAAGGTGGTAATGAATTACAATTTTGCCTTCATATCTACAATGCTCCAAAAATTTCTCTAACTCTTCACTACTATATTCTGTTTTCTTTTCTGTGCTAGATCCATTGTAAGAAAAAAGCTTTTCCATTTTACCTATTAAGGAATTGAATTCATACTTCTTTAAAAAGGATAATAGTTTCTCCATATTTGGAGAATGGACTTCATATTTTGCAATATCATGTTGAAGGTCTACTTTTTCGCATAGTGATAAAAGTTCTCTTGAAATTAGTGCTTTTTCCTTATGTTCGGTAAGAATATTACGAATCCTCGTTTGCTCAATGTTATCAATGTTCTCTATAATATTATTCAATGAATCAAATTCATCTAGTAATTTAGCTGCAGTCTTCGGACCTATTCCCGGAACGCCTGGAATGTTATCGGATGCATCACCAGTTAGAGAAAATAAATCAAGAAGCTTGTTTGAATTTACACCAAATTTTTCTATTACTTGTTTTTCATCTATGTATATATTTTTAATGGGATCGAATATTAAAATATTGTGATTCAAGAGTTGAAACAAATCTTTATCTGACGAAACGACTACCACCTTAAAGTCTTGATGGTTGGCATACTTTGCAGCCAGTGTTGCAATTATGTCATCTGCTTCATAACCTTCAATTTCTTCATAGCTGAGGTTAAAAGCTTCTACCGCTTCCCTCAGTATGGTGAACTGTGGAATTAGATCCTCAGGAGGCGTTACTCTGTTTGCTTTGTACTCAGGATATAAATCGTGCCTAAAATTCTTTTTTCCTGCATCAAGTGCTATAATTAAGTAGTCTGAATGGGCAATGTACTTAAGAACCATATTCAGAAAGCCATATACACCACCTATTGGCATTCCTGTTGTGGTAATTAAGTGAGGTAGTACATAATAAGCTCTGAAAAGAAAACCATAGCCATCGATGATTGTGAAAGTTTTTTCTTTCATTGTAGATATTTATGCGTGCTTTTGATGGTCCACTATTTAACTGCGAAAATCAAGTTTTTGTTTTTCTGCTTTTGAGCGTTGTAAGAGATTTTACCGAAAATAGCATTTATGTATGGTTATACCAATTAGACTTCTTGCATAACCATATAACATTGGGAATAGAAACGAAAAACTTCCTTGACAAACTCCGCCAGCCCCCTTATCATGAAACTGAAGCTATTTATTCATCTTCTCTGTACAGATTAAATGACAAAAAAACTCAACGTATTTGGCGTCTCATGTTTAAATTTTTGCACTATGTGCACCTTATGTCTTTATCAAATTTCTGGGTTTTTACCTACATAAGCTGAAAAGCGCTTATAAAGCGTTTAAAACATAAAAAAACGCCAACTTAAAAAATGGATAGTGAGTAATTAGCTACCCTAGGTTTTCTTTGCCTTTTTTTTCTGTTTAGTAAATTTCTTAACGTTTATAATTTAGGTTAGTTGCATTTAAAAGTAGCTGAATCGCGGTTATTAAGTGTTTAGAATAAAAAAACGCCATACTTGAAAGTATAATGTAAGTAATTAGCCAACCACGGGGCTTCTTTTGCCTTTTTTTTCATTTGGTAAATTTCTTAATATTTATAGCTAAACAACAACCGTCATCCCGCTACTTGTTAGCGGATGAGATACCGCGAATGAATCGCGGTATGACGGTTCGTGGCGGTATGACGATAACCTCGTCATACCGCTGCTTGTTAGCTGGATCTATGCTAAAAGATACTGCGGCGGTATGACGTAGGACCGCTGTCATCCTGCTTTGTTAGCTGATGAGATACCGCGAATGAATCGCGGTATGACGGTTCGCGGTGGTATGACGATAACCTCGTCATACCGCTACGTGTTAGCGCCGCGGCGGCATGACGTAGAAGCTATACTTTTATACTCACCAACTTAGCTGGATCCAAGTAGTCAAGCTACTTGAATCTGCAGATTGCAATGTTCGTACAGCTGCGTGCTTGACACTGGGATTTAGTGCAGCTACCCTAAACTGGAAGCTCATCTTGCTATTCTTGGCTGAAAGGAACACATTTTTAGAATAATGAAAACAATCAGCACTTTAATTCAAGAAGGATCGGAGTTATTATCGTCACATAAAGTTGAATCACCACATTTAGATTGTGAAATCATCATACAGCACGTACTTGGAGTGGAAAGATCATTCATAATTATGAATCACACTAATCAGGTACCAAGAGACAAAGAACTTCTATTTTGGAAATTAACAAAAAAAAGAGCGGAAAGATATCCAATATCGCAAATAATAGGTAATCGTGAATTCTGGAGTAAAAATTTTATAGTTAACCAGCATGTTTTGGATCCAAGACCAGATAGTGAAACAATAATCCTAGCAGTGTTAAAATATTACCCAAATAAAAAGCAGAGACTAAAAATTGCAGATTTTGGTACAGGCACAGGTTGTTTATTGATATCCGTACTTAGTGAGTATAAATATGCTGTTGGCGTCGGTTTTGAAAAAAGCTTGGAAGCATACAAAATTGCCTATCAGAACACAAAGAAACATAATCTTCTCAGCAGAGCCAAAATATTTCCAAGCTCATGGACAGAGTGCAGAGGTTCATTCGACCTTATAATCAGTAATCCTCCATATATTAAAAGAAGCAAATTGAAAGACTTACAAGCCGAAGTGCAAAAAGAGCCAAGAATTGCCCTTGATGGTGGTATTGATGGTTTGAGTTGTTACTTGAGCATTTTTCCAATATTAAGGAGGTGTCTTAAAAAAAATGGGTTTGCGATATTGGAGATAGGTGAAGATCAAAATGATATTGACAAAATAATACCCTCATACGAATTAGCTTTTCAAGAATACGTATATGATTTGGCAGGAATGAAGAGAGGCATTGTTATGCAAAAAACATAGCTAATGTTTTCTTGTATTATCTCCTTCATCCCATATTATCCTATGTCATCCCAGTACCCTCTACCTCGTCATCCCAGTGCGTGACACTGGGATGGCTTTGTTGCATCGCTACTTATGAAAGGCTAACTATAGTTAGGATTATAAGCAACCTATTGAAAATCTTGTTTTTTTGCAATCAATCTGATCAAATTTAAGAATAGTAATTTATTATTTATATTAATAAATTTAATTCTATTGAAAATAGCTAAAGCATTGAAATTCTTGAATTTTAGCCGGATTAGTGAGTGGTAGTGAAATTTCTTTTACTCAAATTTAGGTATTCACTGACCGTTCTTGTTATAAATACCAGAATAATAAGCTACTGATATTCTCTATCTTTTTTATCTTTAATCCATCATAGCTAGCGATGCAACAAAGCCCACTGGGATCTATATTTAACTAGATCCTATGGTCAAGCCATAGGATGACAGGAACGGTTTTGATTAGCCATGCATTTTTTAAAGGGCAACATGTTTAAGCTTTACTAGCAAAATGGAAAGTAAGACCAGCCTCTATGCCGTGTGTGTGAAAAAAGCCATTCTGTATGGTAGTAGATACTTGATCACTACCTGTTTGTTTAACCATTTTACTTGTTGCAGTATCCCTCTTTAAGGTTTCTAGTTTGCACTCACTGCTACCAATAGCACCAAAACCTCTATATCCAATATGCATATTTACATCTTCGTTTATGCGATAATCAAGGCCAGCTTTTAATTGACCTGCGGGTCTTATTGACGATTTTTCAAACATCGTCATTCTTGTTGCACCGATTCCAATACCAACGTAAGGAGAAAAAGAGAAACGGTCACTTTTCCAATGATGATAAACATTTGCCATTACAGATATGTTCTCAATTTGGTCATGATTGACTATTGCTCCATAGCTCTCTTTGGTCTAGTTTTATCCCTTGTGTAGGATATTGTCATCTGGCCGCTTGTTAAACCAATATTATCCACTTTTACAGAAGAATACATCCCTTCCAATTCAGCCCTATAGCTGTTGTTACCCAATTCTCCTGTGTAACCAAATGCCACATTTGCAGCAAAAGGTGGATTATAATCTCCTTTATACTTACTTAGTAACTGACCTTCTGTACTCTCAGCACTCCTGTCATTTATAGATACCTTATTAGTATCTGCAGCATCCTTATCTCCAATTTTTGCTTTCAACTCACCCATGCCATTTAAAAATTGACCGTAATACCCACTACCAAAGTAAAATCCTTCTGTTTCACTTGCAAAAGATTGTTGTGACAACAGCAAAGCAAGTGCTGTAACCGCTAATGTTTTTCTACTAATCATTACTACTCCCCTAGTTAAAATAGCTAATCTAATACTAATTAATTAAAAATGGCTTAATATGAAAAACCTAATTATTTGCATAACTTGCACTTTTCTAAGCTAAAAAATAGGCGAAGTCAACCTTTATCTTCGGCTTTATCATCATTTTTTAATTTATCGTCAATATCCTCATCTTCAAATTCATCCTCCTCTTCTTCGTCATCGAACCCATCATCGCTCCTATCCTCATCTTCTTCGTCATCATCTTCAAACTTATCGTCAATATCTTCATCATCAATATCTTCGTCTGCAAATTCATCTGATTCATCATATACTGCATCTTCTGGTTTAGTTTCAGCAGGATAATCAACTGAATTAGGCCCCTCAAGAGCATTATTCCCCTCATTATTAACCTTATCTTTGCTCGCAGCGGCAGAAAGAACTTTGTTTGGGTCATATGGTTCTTGTGTAGGCACACGAGTTTGTTTGAGCAGTCTTTTTGTGAAGGTGGTATCACTGTAGTACAAAATTTTCTTTGATTTAATTGGGTAAGTCGACTCTATTAAAATTATCTGATCGTCACGTGGCAACATAATAACTTCTTGAGGCAATAGCAATGCTCTCTGTGTTTCAGAGATATGTAATGACCTTGAAGCAGGATTTAAATCTAAAAATTTAGGCTTATTCAACGATTCTTGTTGTACAGTTTTGTTTCCTATAAGTTGCGATATTAAATTAGCTGTTTCAATATTATTGGCTGCAAAAGTTATTCTGTAAGTCGAGTTTGACAAAAAGGAGTTCATTCCTGCTTCTTCGTATATTCCTTTGAGCTGCTCAGTATCTTGAACAATTAAGAATAACCTAACTCGATAACCACGAAAATATGCAATACCTGTTTGAAATTGCTCCATTTTTCCAAGTGTAGGGAACTCATCCATTAAAAACAATACGCCATAAGGCTCGTCATCCGATGGCAATTTTCTACATAAAAACTCAGTTGCCTGTTGGTAAAAAACCTGCATTAAAGGCCTGAGCCTAGTCAAGTTGTCAGGAGTTAAACCAACATAAACTGTAGTTTTCTTCTTTTTAAAATCTAAAATATTAAAATCACTTGACGCAGTTGCAGTATCAATCAATGGGTTTGCCCATAATTCAAGCGATGAGTTCATAGTTGATACAACACCCGACCTTTCTTTATCAGCTTTTTGTAAAAAAGCTGCAATATTCATATATGCTACAGGGTGTATTATTTTACCCATTGTATCAAGAGCAACAGCAAGATTATAAACCACGTCATCACTACGCATCGTACGCACAACTTCACCAAAAGATTTAACTTTCTCTGGTGCAGCAAGTAAGTATAACACCACTCCAACAAATAAGCTTCTTGCTTCATTTTGCCAAAAGTCTTGTTCAGGCATGATCAGGTTAGCTATTTTCTGCACATCGTCAACCATCTGTCCAGGTTTTTCACTAATCCATTGTAATGGATTGTAACAGTGACTTATTCCATCTGGCTGCGCTGGATTCCATACGTATACTTTTTGTCCTTGTCGTTCTCGCCAACCACTTGTTATTTCATAGTTTTCTAATTTTATGTCGTGTACAATTACCGAGTCAGTCCAAAATAATAAATTAGGAATTACAAAGCCAACACCCTTACCAGAACCTGTAGGTGCAAATAACAATGCATGCTGAAACCCATCAGCAATGAAGTATCCTCTTTTATCTTTACCAATCAATAATCCCTTTTGGCTTCTTAATCCTGCTTTTCGTATGTCTTTCTCTGATGCCCACTGCGAGTCTCCATGAAGTGATTCTTTCTTTTTAAATGGTCGCCACTCAATTATCCTTTCTCTTAAATTCCACAAAATAATCATTAAAACAACGATAGGCAGTGCAGAAGATATAATTAATTTGATTTTGAGCTCAAGGCTATATAACTTTGGATGATGCCAACAATATTGTATATGATCAAAAATCGTTGGCCAAAGAGCTTGAGGGAAAGGCGTCAAACTAGGATTAATTGCCTTAAAATCCACAGCATCTGGACCATCAGCAAACAGAACAAACAATATACCAGATAGATAGAAGCAAAAGTCAAGTACGCTAAAAGCTACTACACCTCCTACGAGAATATTACGCAGGTGATTTCCATTACTCATAAACTACTCTTCCTTAACTTATGTATAAATTTAAGCATTTTCGCTCGCAGATCTAGTAAATAATATCTCAGAAATGCTTCTTTTGCCCCCACCGGTTCTTTTTAGCTGAATAACAATATCAATCACATTTCTAATGTATGGTATGATCTGATCTGGAGGAATGCCAAGATTTGCCTGCATAACCATCAATTTTATTTGCTCAAGGGCCATTGTTGGACTATCCGCATGAAGGGTTGATACTGATCCAGGGTGACCAGTATTTATTGCCCTGAGAAAGCTAAAAGCTTCCGCCCCACGAAGTTCACCAACTATTATTCTATCTGGCCTTAAACGTAAGCACGCTTCTATCAAATCTTGAGTGATTACTTTTGCTCTGCCCTGCCCTCCTTTAGAGGCAATTAGATGGACTTTATTGGGATGTTCATTCAAAACAATTTCCCTTGCATCCTCAACAGTAATAATTCTTTCCTCAGCTGGAATAGCACGCAAAGTAGCATTAGTAAAAGTAGTCTTACCAGTGGAAGTTCCACCGCTAATTATAATATTTTTCTTACTTATTACAGCGTATTCTAAAAACTCTTTTATTTTCTTTTGTTTTAACAGTAAATCCAAATGACGGTCAACTAGATTATCAGTTGCTTCTGTAACAGTTTCAGAAAAAGCCCCCATTTTTTCGTAATCATCCAATGCTAATTGCATGCTAGAAGGCTTACGAATCGACATGACTACTTTATCAGGTTCACATGCTGGTGGAAATACTATCTGTATACGATAACCATTTGGTAATGTTGCCGAAAGTAACGGTGCTTCTTCGCTAAGTTTTTGTTCTGTAGCTTGAGCAATCAGTCTGCCAAGAGATTTCAAATGGTTAAGATCGAATACTTCTAATTTTTCACACCTTATTTCACCGCGATTTTCAATCCATACTTCCTTTGGCTTATTTATTGATATTTCATTTACGCCTTCTTCTTGAAACATGCCTTGTAATGGCTCCAAATATGTATCAAGTGCAGCATAATTCATTTCATTGATTTAATATTGCCTGTGAAGAAAATACTATATCTTGGTTAACAAATACTTTCAATGCGGTGCCTTGATCGACATAAATAGTTGGTTTCTTATCTGTATATCTGCCCACTATATCTCGCATGTCTTTAGAAAAATCATTGATTGATTTTCCGATTGCTTCATCATAAACAGACTTGCTTTTTCTTTGAAATTGTTGTAACAGTTGATTTACGTTTTCCAGGCTTATAGTCACCTTGTCTTCCTCAATTTCTAGCGCTTTTGCTATTTCCTTTTTCATTATTTTCAGCAAATCTTGCTCATTTTTAGCATTACGAATTTTTCCAATAGCTCCAAGGCCCAGTTTCCATTTATCACTAGATTTACCCTTTGCTGCTTCACCAATAACATCTTTGAATGAAGAAAAATCTATTTCAGTTACAGTGATGGATCTCACCGCATCCATAGGAGTTAGCGTACCAATAAGATTAGAGGCCTTTTGTCCTACAACAGCTGAACCAATTGAAACACCAGCAAGTGCCACTGAAGAGAATAATGCACTTACTATTTTATTATCAACTATTCCTGCAATTCCTGCTCTACCAAGCTCGTCAGTACTAAGTGATGAGATAGCAATATCTATTCCATGTGGCATAATCACTCTGTTCCAATTTATATTTACACGGGCTCTTGCAACATTCGAGTCAAATGAATAACTGCCTATCAATCTTGAGCCTTTAGGTATTAAAACTGTATCACCAGTTTCTGCATAAACATCTCTACTCACCATAGCACGCAGCATTCCTTGCAGATCAGAGTTTATTGCAGTTTCAAGAACAGCATCAATAATTTTACCTTGAGTAACCATTAAACCAAGCTTTCCTACTCTGGTAGCTTTGCTCGATTGTGCTGAAGTGTCAGATAAAATAGCATCAGCAGCCTTATTCTCTCCACCATCACCTGAAATTGTTAACATTTGTGCACTACGTCTGTCTCTAGGATAACCGCCACCCCCTATTGTAGGAAACGAGGTAGGTAAATTGCCCATAACATTACTAGAAGGAAAATTTTGCTTTGGCAAAATAGGTATATTTGACACAGAGATTTCTTTTGGTTTCTCTTCTTCTTTTTTTATTGGTTTTATTTCTGGTATGATTTGTGGTGTAGGAAGAGGAGGTAAGGGTGGTAAGGGATCAGTTATTATTCTTTCAGGAACCATTACATTATCTGGAACTTGTTCCAACTTTCCTTTCAATTCTTGAACGTTTTGCTTTGTTTCCTCTTTTTTAATAACTTCTAAACCCTCTTTAGGAGAAGGACTAAAATAGAGATAATACACTCCACCAACCAGAAGCACTAAAATAACGACCATCAATGCCCTATGACCTTGATTAGAGCCAACTGTTACTACCTTGTTCTCTATTTCTGATTCATCTTCTGAATTGTTACGCCTTTCTTTATTCATATTGCATGTACCACAGCTAAAGTGACCTATTTATAATTTCAACTTCACCATCTTCATAACGCATAAATAGCTTTTTATGTACTCCTTTTATTATAACATAATCATCAAATAACAGCCTTTTACAAGGTTTATCCTCCTCTTCTACAAAAATCTGAGGTATTTTATTATTATTTCTAAATTTTAAATAGGTTAAATAACCATCATCAAATAGCTCAATCGGAACTATATCCACATTACCACCTTCATCAATATATGTATAATTGTACTTCGTATCATTTTCTTGTATTATTTTTTCTGGCTTGTCTGTAGTATATTGCATTTGAGTAGGTAAAGAAACCTCATCTAAATCAACATCAAATTCACCTTCTTCTTGAGGATAATAAAAACGTACTACGTAAGATATATCCTTTTCAACAGAATAATCATGATCCACTTTTTTAGCATCAGTATCTGGGTATTTATCGTAGTTTGGCCTTGAGATTAAATCAAAAATGTAATTTCTTTTTTTAGTTGTCGTAATAATCATGTTAGTGCGACTACTAACTTCAAATGGCATGATAAGCAATTTATTGTCATAAGGATTAATTTTCCAACTTGATGCATCACCAACAGCGATATTTTTAACTTTTTCTCCTTCCGCAAATTCAATATAAGAATAGTAACCCTGACTAAAAACCACCGTAAATACTTCATTAGGGCTATACACAAAAGTCTTTATTCTACTATCTACAGAAATAGGCTCATTATAATTAATGGATGCGTTTAAATTGCCACTTACAAGTAAAGCTAAAACTAATAATATCCTATACATATTCATCATCTACTCTATATGAAATAACTTGAAATCCTAATGGGTTAATATATCTTTGCTGATCATCCATTTCAAGCGATGCATATCTATATGACATAATAACTATCTTATTTTTTCTTGTGGAACTTCCATCTTTCCGTATAAATTCCACAAAAAACCTCACCTGAAGAGCATCGTTACCCAATTTTTGAATTGAGCGAATTTTAAATCCACTTTTGGTATCTGAGTATAAATTAAAAAGATCATCCATATTCTGCGATCCTACATAATTTCTAAATTCATTATACACATTAGGTGAGGAAAACAACCTCACCTTTGTATAATAGTTATAATTATAATGATATGGATCAAAAACCTCCCTTGCTTTTATATACTCTGAAATAAAATAATCGTTTAGCGCTTCATCTGCAGAATACTGTTTTACTGTGACAGGATCAACCAATTGCACTATTCCTGATTTCTTGTCAATTTCTATAACAAATGGCTCAATAGTGCTACTTGTGCTAATTTTAAATATGACTAATATGCTGATAGAGATCGTTGCTAATAATATTAATGCAAATAAAAGTAGAATATTCCTTTGAGCAATAACTGTGCTGTAGCGGTTTGAATTCCAATTTATATCCTTATCTAAGGATTCAGTATTTTTTTCTCGCTTAAAAAATCTTAGCATTTTAGTATTCCTAAAAATCTTAACTTATGTTAATAAACATAGCAAATTAACAAAGTAGTTACAACAAAAAAGCTAAAAAACTCTTAATCTATGGCCTAGCTTACTAAACTTTGTCTCCATATATGAATCGTTATATTTATTACGTTCCACAATAAGTGGTAGACACTTTGTAACTCCTATACCACTACTTTCCAATTCTGACAATTTCCTATCATTGTTTGTAAGTAATTGGATTTTGTTAATGTTCAATTTCTTAAGCATTTTAGCTGCAACAGCAAAACTTCTTTCATCATCTTCAAAACCCAATATTCTATTTGCATCAACAGTATCAAGATTATGTCCTCTTTGCATACTGTACGCTCTTAACTTATTAGTTAAACCAATGCCTCTTCCATCTTGCATCAAATACAATATAATACCACTTCCAGAGTCAGCTATCATTTGAATTGCTTGATGTAACTGATTTCTGCAATCGCATGATAAGCTATCCAACAAGTCACCAGTATAGCACGAAGAATGAATTCTCACTAATGGTTCATCATCTTTATCTGGATTGCCAATGATAATTGCATGATGTTCTCTTCCGCCACTTTCGGTTCTATAAGATATGATATTTACTTCTTGAGTCTGTTTTAAAAATAATGATGTTTTGCACACTTCATATACATCCTGATTTTCTTGAAAATTATTTATGAATGACGTGTCCAGTGCAATAACGTCATTTTTCTCGCACCAATTTCGCATTTCATGGTTATTCTCAAAAATCATATCAGCCACTAACGCGTATGGCAATAATTCTGAGAACTTAAGCAAGGCAATAGCACATTCATCTATTGTCTTTGAGCATTGCAACTCTTTTATGCAATCTTCCTTTGAACAGTTTATTAAATGGAGCAGTTCATCAAAATTATTCACCAACAGACGTTTGCTATTATGTTCTTTATTCTGAGATATGTATTTTACCTTACTTGAAGTTAAAGTAACATATACATTACTTGATATAAGCTTGTATTGATTAAATAAATCTCTTTCTAAAGCCTCAGCAGCAGCGAACAATAGGTAATTACTTTCATCATATATTACAATTGGCCGACCGCGTCTGATTTCGCTGATAGCTCTTTCCACCTTATTGCTACTCTGATTTCCTATAAACATTTTTACCCATATTAAACAGCGATAAAAACTGGTGCGGCCGAGAAGACTTGAACTTCCAAGGCCTTATGAGCCACAGCGACCTCAACGCTGCGTGTCTACCAATTCCACCACGGCCGCACTATATTCTAGTTTTTATATAATTATTTTAAATTACTTAATCATTTTAGAATTTTTCATCTAGAGTGTCAATCTGATACTAGAATAATTTAGAAATTACCTGTATAATTTGATTATGAATTTTGTGATTATAAATTTTAATCATTTAAGATAACCTTACTACTAATTTTTAACTTAGGTTTTTATACAAATGAATATAGCTAATATCTTTATTTTTTTAGCTCTCTCTCTTATAACTAGCTTTCATTTCGTCCATGCACAAATATTATACACATGGTCTCAAGTTATCCCAGAAAATAAATTAAGCATACGTGCAATTACAGACAATGACATGTGTCCCATTGTTTATGTCGATGGCGAGGAAACAGAAATGCTGAATCGCAGCTCAATTAACAATGGTGATCATAACGAAACAGTTTGTGAACTGACAGTACAAACAAGTGCCAAAAACATTAGTATTGAGGATCTACGGGTTCCTATATTACCAAAAAAGGTTAATAAAATTGCTTTCATTGGTGACACGGGCTGTAGAATAAATATGTTATTTCAGCAGGAATGTAATTCGGTAGATAGCTGGCCTTTAAAAAAAAATTTAGATTCAATCGCCCTTCATAAACCAGATTTAATTATCCATGTTGGTGATTATCATTATAGACAAACAAAATGTAGAAATACAAAAAAGTGTGGCGATATTTATGGATATAATAAAGAAGTTTGGTACGCTGATTGGTTTGAGCCTGCAAAGGATATTTTATCACAATCCCCTTTCCTTTTTGTTCGTGGAAACCATGAGAGTTGTGATAGAGCTTATGAAGGATGGTTCAGGTATCTAGATTCATACCCCTTTTCGTCTGAAAAATGTGGAAACTTCGTTTCTAGTTGGTCCTTAGATACTGGACCGATGAAATTTTTTATCTTCGACTCTTCATCCGGTGAGGATATTTTTACAACCCAAAGCACAATTGATGCTTTTGAGAGGCAATTTGATAAATTGATACAAAATAGTTCTGACAAGCCCATGTGGTTTTTAACTCATAAACCGCTTTGGAGATCTCCAAAAAAAGAATTTTTGACATTAAAAAGCCATGGTAATCTTACACAAATCGAAGCTTTTGGAGATAAATTTCCAAGCAATGTTACTACCATAGTTTCTGGCCACATTCATATAGCCCAGATTTTATTAATGGATAATGTTCCAGACCAAATTATAGTTGGAAACGGTGGTGCATCATTACACGCTCAAGATCAAGAATCTGTTTATCAAAATGTAGAATTTGACTATTCAAATGGTAAAAACTACTTAGCACACGAGGTTAGAAACTTTTTTGGCTTTGGCTTTGCAATACTAAATTTAGATGATCACGAATTTACCTTCTATAATCAACACAATAAGGAAATGTATTCTGCGAAGCTAACAGAAGATTTTAAACTTAAACGGATTAAAACTATAGTCGATTCATTTTAGGATTTGTTATTAGCTATTTTAAAAACGCTACTTAAACATTTTTTTTAATCGATTGATTTCATCAGCAAATTTTGAGTCGGTCTTTATAAAATTTTCTACTTGTTTTACTGCATGTATAACAGTAGCATGGTCTCTGCCACCAAAGTTTCTCCCAATATCTGGTAGGCTTTTTTGCGTAAATTTTTTGGCAAAATACATAGCTATTTGTCTTGGCCTTGCAAGACTGCGAAGCCTTCTATTGGATTGCATATCTGCAACCTTTATATTGAAAAATTCAGCTACTTTCTTTTGTATTTCTTCTATTGTGACTGACCTATGATTTGACCTAAGAAGATCGATTAGGGTTTCACTAGCTGATTCTACCGTCATACTTCTTCCAATTAATGAGGTATGGGTAACCTTATTTAATGCTCCTTCTAATTCTCTTATATTAGATTTTATGTTCCTTGCTAAAAACTCTAGGACATCTTTCGGAACATACATATTCATCTGCTCCACTTTTGCCTGCAATATACCAAGCCTTAATTCAAAAGTTGTTTCATTAATATCTGCCACCAACCCCCAACCGAGTCGTGATCTTATTCTTTCTTCCACTCCATCAAGATCACTAGGAGACCTATCAGCTGATATAACCAATTGTTTATTTTGGTCTATCAATGCATTGAAAGTGTGAAAAAATTCTTCTTGTGTACTATCTTTACCACTGATAAATTGCACATCATCTACCATCAATACATCTACTGATCTAAATTGCTCTTTAAATAACATAATATCTTTGCTTCGCAGCGCTGTAATATATTGGTACATGAATTTCTCTGCTGATAAATATACTACTTTTCTTTTTTCTGATGGGGAATTGACTATGTGCCAAGCTATAGCATGCATTAGATGTGTTTTACCAAGTCCCACTCCACCATATAGAAACAAAGGATTGCTGCCTAATATTGGATCTATAGATTCTGCCACACGCTTTGCCGCCGTAAATGCTAATTCATTTGACTTTCCTACCACAAAATTATCAAAAGTGAATCTGGGATCCAGTGGTGAACCAAGATTATGATTACTTTCCTCTCTGTTTTTTAGTATAACATTAGAATTTGAATTCCTTTCCTCAATTACTTGAATATCAATAGAACATATACTTTTATCTTCGCTTTGCCATAATGATAGTATTTTTTTCATGTAATGAACTGTAATCCACTCTTTTATAAACCTTGTTGACACGGATAAAAGAACTTCCTCATTTCTGCTACTGATAAATTTTAGCGAACTCAGCCAGCTGTTATATGTTGCTTCTCCATAAAGATTATAAAGACAATTTTGGATTTTTTCCCAAGTAACATTGTGATCCGTTACTGTAATAATCTGATCAAAAAACATAGTAGAAACCTTAGGGCTAGTTAAGTTCATATACCACACCAAGAAAAAAGCAATAATTAGAAAAATATAAGACAATCAATAGCTTACTGCAAAATGAAAAGCTAATACTACTTAATACATACTAAAAATTATGGTGATTTTTTGATGGGTTGTAAAGGGTATAAAAACACTAAAATTGATCATTTTTATTTCAAAGAAATGAAAAATTTGTAAATGTCGCTTGTATCGAGGATTAGAAGCATGCTATTAAAAATAGTAATACATTATGTATAAATAAGATGTTAAATTTACTGGCAAATAAGTAAAGTATTCATATAAATATAGCTAACCTAATATAGATTTACTGAAGCAAATTTATGATTATATTAAGTAATTTGAGTTGTTATGCTGTATTCGGTATTGAACTAGAGTTTTACATTGAAGGAATAGAAAAAGAATATTTATTTCTGAATAGCATCAAAAATAAAATAGCATTTCTTGAATTTTCTTGCGAGAAGGAGAATTCTACACATCAATATGAGATAAAAAGTGGTTGTTATACGAACTCCGACAATTTAATTAAGCATTTTGAGTTAGCAAAACAATTACTTACTGAAGTAGCACAAAAACTTGGTGGGAACGTTTCTTTTAAAGCAAAGCCTTATTTGGATAGAGCAGGCAGTGCATTAAATGTGCATGTTAATCTCGTGAATTCAAATAACGATAACTTATTTTATATCAATGAGCAAAAGTATAGTGATTATTTGATTCATAGTATTGGCGGATTATGTGCAATGATGAAAAAACATATGTTGTTTTTTGCTCCAAATGATGATTCATATTTAAGATTTCAGTACCCGGATATTCACACTCCAACTACGATTAGTTGGGGAGTAAATAACAGAACTGCTGCGATAAGAATTCCCTATTTTGGCAACGATTCTAAAAGATGCCGCCTAGAGCACCGTGTTCCTGGAGCAGACTGTAACCTTGAAAAAGTACTCACAGCAATAATTGAAGGTATGGTTTTTGGTATAGAAAATAAAATTACTCCGCCAAATAGAGTGTATGGCATTGCATCTGATCCTCAATATAAGATGGAGAGTTTGATATAAACTCTAAACACGTTGGTTAACAATATCTTCCATAGTTAGCCGCTCTGGCATTCTCATTGAATTATTGGTTATACTCCCATACTGTGATAGCCACTTTGCAGCAGATAGTTTCTGCGTGCTTTTGACTCAAGCCCTACATTGGTAAGGTCGCTCGATGGCTGCCCAGGAAGTGGATTATCAGATACATCCATGTGTTCAGGAAGAGATTTCATCTGATTCTTTATAGAGCTAGAGCTATTTTGTGTAAGAGTTTTATCATCTGGCATGCCAAGAATAATTTTCTCAGGCACTACCATAGTTTTTGTATAATCAACAGGATTACTATTTCCAGTATCTATAATTTCAACAAGAATTGGTTCGCCAAACGCATTTATAGAGTCACCAAGTAATCTTTTCTCCATGCGTTCTTGTGCTCTTTTATTTTTTAATTCTTCTTCTAGCTCAGTTTCAGTTCTTTTTGGTTCTTTTTTTGGTTCTTTTTCGGATATTTCCATATCTTTTTCTTCACCTTCATCAACACTGCTATACCCTTCATCTTCTGAAACACCAGTAATTTCAGCAGGCCGTTCTTTTTTAGTTCTTATTTTATGAATCAGCGAAAGTAATAAGTAAGTAACCACAGCAGCAGAAATGATAATGGCTATCTTTGCGGCAATGTGGATTGCTGTTAAAAATATTAAAGCTGATAAAGCTCCAGCTAATCCAGACACAATAACTCTTCTCTTGCCTTTTGTTACATTTAAAATTGCCACCATAATAACCTCTCAAATACTGTTCTAGAATTATTATACAGAAATTTTCTTATACTTGCAATTTTGCGAAATTTTAATTATTTGCGTAAAGTTTTAAAGCTATACAAGGATTAATTAATATGCAATGTATCTCGACTATAATATTGTACAAACGCACATATTCAGTTAACATTCAACATGCAGAGCTTACTCATAGAGCGAAACAGGGCGGTGGTATTATTACTTATAGTAATTTTTATCTTCGGTTCATACGTTTATGTAAAAATGCCAAGGGAAAGTAACCCTGATATACAAATTCCTATAATCAGCGTGTTTGTTGGACTTCCTGGGATTTCTGCTCAAGATAGTGAAAAGCTATTAGTGCTTCCTATAGAAAATGAACTAAGATCCATCGAAGGTGTAAGAGAACTAAAGGCATTCGTGACTAATGATGGTGCTCACATGATACTCGAATTTGGAACAGAGTATGATAATAAAGAAGTGCTCGATAATGTCCGTTCAAAGCTTTCAAACATAAAATCGAAGTTACCTGTTGAAGCGGAATCTCCGATAATCAATGAAATAAACTTGAGCTTATTTCCGATACTCAATGTCGGCTTAATTGGTAATTTGCCAGAAAGAGCCTTGACTGAAATAGCACGCAAGCTAAAGAAAGAAATAGAATCTCTGCCAAATGTTCTCAAAGTTGAAGTGGCAGGTATGCGTAAAGAAACAGTGGAAGTTATAATTGAGCCCACAGTTCTAACAAAATATAACATTCAATCAAACGAAATATTCCAAGCTATATCAAGCAATAATAGACTAGTGGGAGCTGGGTCACTGGAAAACGATACCGGTAAATATTCGATTAAAATATCAGGGTTATTAAAAGATATAGAAGATATTATGAATATTCCTATTAGATCTCAAGGCGATGCAGTTTTGAGAATCAAAGATATAGCAAAAGTATACCCTAGGTTTGAGGATCACCAAGGGTTTGCTCGCATTAATGGATTACCTAGTGTCGTGCTAGAAATTTCAAAACGTAACGGAAAAAACATAATAGACACAGTAAATCAAGTAAAATACTTAATGGATAAGGCAAAAGATCAATTACCTAAAAATTTAAAAGTGGCGTACTTAAACGACCAGTCAAAAAACGTCCGCGATGTGCTTGATGACTTGGAAAACGGCATAATATTTGCTGTGTTGTTAATATTGATCATAATGATGCTTTCTGTGGGAACAAGAATTGCTATTCTTGTGGCACTCTCGATACCCGGTTCCTTTCTCATTGGGATAATAGCTCTTTACTTTATGGGTATAACCTTAAATATCGTTGTGCTCTTCAGTTTAATCATGGCTGTTGGCATGCTGGTTGATGATGCAATTGTGATCAGCGAATATGCCGATAGAAAGATGATTTGCGGAATGGACAAAGTAGAAGCCTTTCACACTTCAGTTCGTGATATGTTTTATCCGGTTCTATCATCGACGTTAACTAAATTAGCAGTGTTTTTTCCTCTATTATTCTGGCCTGATACTGTTGGTAAATTCATGCAGTACATACCAATTACAATAATTCTAACTTTGACTGGATCGCTCATTATGGCTTTGGTTTTTATACCAACACTTGGTGCAATATTTGGTAAGCCTTCGATAACTTCAAAAAAAGAAACAAAAAAAATGAGTGCTATAGAAAGTGGTGAAATAAAAAATGCTGGGCCTATAATAAGAGCTTACGTACGCATGCTAGAGAAGGTTTTGGATCATCCTAAAAAATTCGTATGTGCTACTGTATTCGTTTTGTTTTCATTTAGTGTGCTGTACTTTACTTTTGGCCCTGGAGTAAAGTTTTTTCCGAAAGTGGATTCAGATAATATTTTAATCAGTGTTAAAGCAAAAGAAAGCTTATCAGCCAAAGAACGAGATTTGATACTAAAAGAAGTGGAAGAACGCATTTTGAGCGTTGAAAAAGAAATTCATGTTTCTTATGCTAGATCAGGAGCATTTTCAGACAACGTTATCGCCAGAATACAACTAGAACTTATGGATTGGCGCTTCAGGCGCAAAGCTAAGCACATACTAAATGATATAAGGAGCAGTGTGCAAGACATGAAAGGAATAATAATTAATGTTCAAGAGGAAAAGTTAGGACCTTCGGCTGACAAGCCAATACAAATTAACCTCAGCGGAAGTGCATCCAGTTTGAATTTAGCAGCAGAGAAAATTCTAGAAATTATGAACCAACCTTCATCCGGGTTTATAAATATTCAAGATAGCAGATCAGCACCTGAAATAGAGTGGAATATGAGTGTTGATAAGAGTAAAGCTACAAGTTCTGGAGTAAGTGTTGCAACCATTGGCGATTTTATAAAGATGGTTACAAATGGAGTGTTGATTGGAAAATATAGACCAAATAACACGGATGAAGAAATCGATATTGTACTCCGTTTCCCCAGAAGGGACCGCAACATGAAGACTATAGATAATCTTTTTATCAATACAGTTAATGGCCCGTATCCTATGAGCAACATAGTAAAATATGCTCCCGAAAAAAAGGTAAACAAACTAAATAGGATTGATGGATTACGTACAGTGACAATTTCCGCTGATGTGGATACTGGCTATCTTGTTGATGAAAGAGTAAAGTTCATTCAGAGTTCTATTGCCCAGAATTGGGACAAGGGAGTAAAATTTGATTTTAAAGGCGACAAAGAAGATCAACAAAAATCAGGAACATTTTTGTTAAAGGCTTTTATATTAGCGATTACACTAATGATATTAGTATTAGTGACACAGTTTAATAATGTATACCATACATTTATCGTAATGACAGCAGTGTTTTTATCCACCACATGTGTGTTTTTTGTTTTCTTTCTTATCCAACAAGTTTTCGTAGTTGTTATGTGTGGAGTGGGGATAATTGCTTTGGCAGGAATTATAGTGAATAATAACATACTATTGCTTGATGCCTTTCGTCACCAAATTAAGGTACACAAAAATGACATCAAGCGATGTGTAATAAACGCTGCAATTTCTCGCGTTAGGCCAATATTGCTTACCGTTGCAACCACAGTTCTTGGTTTAATACCGATGATTACCAGGTTAAATATCAATTTTTTTACGCTACAAATCACATATGATGCTCCATCAAGCCAGTGGTGGGTTGACATTTCAACAACCATAGCAAGTGGAATATTGGCTGCAACGGTTTTAACTTTATTCTTTACTCCTGCGTTGCTTGTCATACAAAGACATGAAAAAACTTGACTTAAATTAGCAATCATTCAACATTTAAGATAGCGTTCTTTGCCCGTTGAAGCTATAATTATAACTAATTACATTGGATTTATTTATTATGATTGCTAATCGTAAAAGCAGTGTTAAGCAGAAAAGTAACAAGAATAACATAGTTGGAAGCCTTGATGTAATAAAAACAGCAGGAGAGCTTTCACTTCAAAAAGGTTTAGATTTTGATGTTGTAATAAAGGCACTGGAAAGTGCTATAGAAGCAGTGGCTTATCAAAAGTGTGGTAGCAAAAGTAAAATTGTAGTTAATATAGATAGAAATACAGGCAAAGTTACTTCATACAGAAAACTAAAAGTTATTGATGACGAATCAAATGAAGAAGAGAACACTGAGTATGAATCAATTACGCTTACACAAGCTAAATTAATAAAAGGAGATGCAAAAGTTGGAGATACTGTTAGTGAATTGCTCTCTCTTAACACTGATCTTGCTTCAGCAAGAATTGCCCAGCAAAAGATTGCTCAAATAATTAAAGATGAAGAGTCAAAAAAGCAATATGAGGAATTTAAAGATAAGGCGGGAGAAATAAGGTATGGTATTGTTAAACAAGTAGAATATTCAGATCTTATTATAGACATAAATGGCACTAGGGCATACCTTCCTTTGCGAAATTTGACCGGTGGTGAATCATTTCGTGAAGGCGATAAGGTTAAAGCTTACATACAGACTGTTAAGCGCTCTGATGATGGACGTCAAATTATTCTTTCTAGGACTCATGAAGGCTTTTTAGAGGCATTATTAAATCAAGAAATACCAGAAATTGCTGACAGGTTAGTAACAATTAAAGGTATAGCTAGAGACGCCGGCTCAAGGTCTAAGGTCGCTGTTTTCTCTCCTGACAAGAACATTGATCCAGTAGGTGCTTGTGTTGGAGTTAAGGGAGATAGAATAAAAACTATTATACACGAATTAAATGGTGAAAAAATTGACGTTATAAATTACTCCTCAGATTTGGGTCAATTTGTTATTAAAGCCATTACTCCTGCAGAAGTATCGAAGGTTATTATTGATGAAAATGAAAATTGCATGGAGTTAATAGTTGCTGAAGATCAATTGAGTTTAGCTATAGGAAAAAAGGGCCAGAATGTAAGATTAGCTTCAGAGCTTGTTGGATGGAAAATTGAGATATTAAGCACTCAGCAAGAATCAGAAAGGCGAAGTAAAGAACTTAGTCAATGTTCAGCTTTATTTGCTGAAGCTTTAAACTTAGAAGAGATTATGGGTCAGCTATTGGTAACAGAAGGTTTTTCAAGCGTAGAAGATATATCCAGCGCTTCAATTAAAGAGCTTGCTTCAATAGAGGGCTTTAATGAAGATATTGCAAACGAACTTCATAATAGAGCAAACAAGTACCTAAAAACAGAAAATGATAGAAAAATAGAAGAGCTAAAAAGTTTAGGTATGGAAGATGATGTAATCAATTTAACTTTATCAATAGACAATAAAATTGCTCTTAGTAAACATGATATTAAGACTTTAGAGGACATAGCAGATTTATCAAGTTATGAGTTTTGCAGCATGCTCTCTTCCTCAGCTGATAGCAAAGAAAATCTAAAAGATACAGTAGATTCAATAATCATAGAAGCACGTAAAAAGCTTGGATTAATATAATAAAATAATATGAATAATGAAGATATCAGTAATAAAAAATTAACGCTCCAAGGCTTAAGCAAGCTTAAATTAGACCTCAATTTAAACTCTTCAGCTAGCCCAAGTACTGGAGCTACAGTAGTAAAAAAAAGAAGAAAAAAATCTCATGATGCAGAAGAACATAATTTATTTGACGAGAGTAAATTATGTTCTTTAACAGAGAAAGAACAAATTTTCCGCATTAATGCTGTGCAGAATGCTGCTTTGCTGAAAGAAAGAAATCAGAGAGAAGAAAAAGAGAAAACAGCAAAAGAAGACAGCAATAAAGAGATTGACGAGAAAAATGAAGCGGACGCTTTATCTAAAGAAATAAATAAGAAAGTTTTAAGTGATACTCACTTAGTTGAACTAAGAGAAGATAATATTGACTATGAGGGCGACGATAAAAAGTCTTCTAAAGTCAACAAAGATATATATTCTAAGCATTCTAAACTGGTAATTGCACAGGCAATAGATGAAAAAACTGAACAACCCCCTGTATTTAAGCAAAGATTTGGTATAAGAGGTAGAAAGTCAAAGTTTACTAAGGGTAAAAATATATCAAGAGAAGTTATTGTACTAGACAAAATAACTATCAGGGAGTTATCTATTCGTATGGCAGAAGATAGCAAGAGTGTGCTAAAAATGTTCAAAGAAGAAGTTGGTGAGAGTTATAGAGTAGATGATCTGGTGGATCCAGATATAGCATGTGAAATAGTGAAAAAATTTAATCATACGGCCAAACGAGTGAGCGATGCCAACAAAGAAAAGGATTTATTTTTTATAGAAGGCAGAGAAAGCCTGCTTAAAAAACTTAAACCACCAATCGTCACTTTTATGGGCCACGTGGATCATGGTAAAACCTCATTGCTCGATGCATTTCGTGAATCTAATGTTGCAGAAAGAGAGTCAGGTGGCATAACTCAACACATAGGTGCTTATCAAATAACGACAAAAGATAAGCAAAAAATTACTTTCATTGATACACCAGGACATGAAGCGTTCACTGCGATGCGTGCATGTGGTGCCAATATTACTAATATAGTTGTAATAGTAGTTGCAGCTGACGATGGAATCATGAAACAAACAGTTGAAGCAATAAATCATGCAAAAGCAGCAAATGTTTCTATTATAGTTGCTATTAATAAAATTGATAAATCTGAGCCTGGTGATGTGGAGAAAGTAATGAGTAGCTTACCTCAATATGATCTCATTCCTGAAGAGCTCGGTGGTGATGTTATAATTGTGCCAGTATCAGCAAAAAAGAAAACTAATTTAGATAAACTAGAAGAGGCAATTTTGTTAATCGCTGAATTAATGAAGCTAGAAGCAATAGAAGATTGTCGAGCACTTGGATGGGTAATAGAATCCAAAATAGATAAAGCAAAAGGAATATCAGCTACGTTGATAGTTGAGGAAGGAACGTTAAAGGTTGGTGATATATTGGTAGTTGGTACAACATACAGTAAAGTACGTAGTATGGTTAATCACCTTGGTCAAAGAGAAAAAGCAGCACTACCCTCCGCTCCAATTGAAATTACTGGTCTAAATGGTGTGCCAAATGCTGGAGATAAATTTGTTGTTGTAAATTCTGAAAAGCAGGCGCGTGAAATTGTTGAATACAGGCTAGAGTTGATCAAGAAAAAGAAAGAAGATTTGGGCGACAATAATTTAGATATATTCAGTCGTAATAACAGTGAAACAGAAGAACTATCTGTAGTTTTAAAGTGCGATGTAACTGGTTCTATTGAAGCAATATCAAGTTCAATTGATAAACTCGGTAAAGACCAAGTGAAATTAAATATCCTACACAAAGCAGTAGGAGGGATAACAGATTCAGATGTGCTGCTTGCAGAAGCATCAAGTGCAGTAATTTTAGCTTTTAATGTAAAAGTGGACTCAAAAATAAGGGATTTGGCAAAACAAAAAGGTATAGAAATACATACTTATAACATAATATACGAGCTCATTGACGACATGAGAATGTATTTAACTAAAATGTTAAAGCCTATTACACGAGAGGTTCGTGTTGGTTCTGCATCTGTAAGGCAAATATTTAATGTATCTAAAGCTGGTAATATCATTGGATGTTATGTAAGTGATGGAGTCATAAAAAAAGATTCTTTAATTAAGGTAGTGCGTGGTGGCAAATTGGTGCATGAAGGAAAGTTAAAAGCACTACGTAGATTTAAAGATGATGTTAAAGAAGTAGGTGTAAACTTTGAATGCGGAGTATCACTAGAGGGTAATATCGATATTAAAGTTGGAGATATTTTGGAAGCTTATCAATTAGTGCAAGAAGAAAGGGTGTTATAGTAGCTGGATATGAAAAAGGAAATTAGAAACCTAAAAATAGCATCGGTATTGCATAGAGCAATATCAAGAGTCCTAATGGAAGGTAAGGTGTTCAATAAAAATGTAGCAGTATCTGACGTAAAATTAAGTAAAGATTTGAAAAAAGCAGATGTATATATTGTGTTATCTTCATTGAAGATCCAAGTAGCTGACTACTTAGATCCAGAAAAAAGTACGTGGTCACACACTGGAGATCCTTCTGAGAATAACTGTGATATTGACACTGTTGTTAATGAAATGAACCAATCTGCATGGTCAATACGTAAATCTATATTGTGTTATGTTGATTTGCGATTTATACCTGAGTTAGTTTTCAAGCCTGATTTAGCGTTCGATAATTTTGTTAATGTAAGCAAAATATTACATAATCACACTTAATTAATGCATTTCAATCGTTACTTTTCATTAATGAGATTGCACAGTTTAACAGGTTTGTGGCTTGTGCTATTTCCCAGTTTGAGCGGTATTCTTTTAGCCTCAACTTCTCTATCGTATCAGGCTCTTTTTCTTCTTGTTTTGTTTACTATAGGTGCATTTTTAATGAGACCTGCAGGGTGCATAATCAATGACATTTTCGATAGAGAAATAGATGCGCACGTTGAACGAACAAAATATAGGCCACTTGCAAGTGGTGCATTAAACATAAAGCAGGCTTTAGCTTTACTTTCACTGTTACTGTCTATTGCCCTGGTAATCTTATTATTAACTAATAAAACTACACTCATACTTGGAATAATTTCAATGTGTATGATAGCTACTTACCCTTTATTAAAGCGGTATGTTTGGTGGCCACAATTGTTCTTAGGGTTTACCTTCAATATGGGATCGCTCATGGGCTCAGCAGCAATAATAAACCAGATCAGTATAGAATCCTTGCTGTTTTATATAGGATGCGTCTTTTGGACGCTTAGTTATGACACCGTATACGCTCATCAAGATAAAAAAGATGATGAAAAACTCGGAATGAAATCTACCGCATTATATTTTGGTAATACAACAAAATCTTGGTTGAAAAGATTTTATTTAATATCTCTTATGACGTGGCTATATGCTGGTATCTTATCATCATTAAATAACATTTTTTATATTGCTCTACTTGCTGTAGGGTTCATATTTCACCGCCAATACAAAAATTTCAATCCTGACGATCCCAGTCAATGCATGTCCATATTTAAAAATAATTCCTACGTAGGGTTGCTTCTCTTTTTTGGCATCCTTTTAGATAGAATTATCACCTAGGTCTCAAGAGTTTTGGCTCTAATGAAATCAATAGACTTCTTATCCAGGTAGCTCACAGAAACGAAAAAACTTCCTTGACAAGCTCCGCCAGCCCCCTTATCATGAGACTGAAGGTATTCAGTTATCTTCATCTGTGCAGATTAAACAGCAAAAAAACAACGTGGTTGGCGTCTTATTTTTAATTTTTTGCACTATGTGCACCTTATGTCTTCACAACATTTCTGGGTTTTTACCTACACAAGCTGAAATGCGCTTATAAGTCGTTTAAGACAGTATAGAACGCCGATTTGCAGGATTAGAGAGTGACAACTAGCTAACACGGGATTTCTTTTGCCTTTTTTTCTGCTTAGTAAATTTCTTAAACATTTATAGCTAAGGTTAGTTGCATTTAAAAGTAGCTAAATTGCAGTGTTTAAGACTTAAAAAACGCCAATACTGAAAATAGACAATGATTAGGGCTTCTTTTGCCTTTTTTTTCGTTTGGTAAATTTCTTAATGTTTATGGCTAAACGACAATCGTCATCCCGCTACGTGTTAGCGGGATCTATGCTAAGAGATACCGTGACGGTATGACGGTTCGTGGCGGTATGACAGCTAAGTAATTCGTCATCCCGCTGCTTGTTAGCGGGATCTAGAGATACCGTGACGGTATGACGTAGGACTGCTGTCATGCCAGTGCTTGACACTGGCATCCAGTCTTTATTATGCAGCCACTTGGTTAGAATTAAGTTTTCTGGATCCCAGTGTCTGGGCACTGGGATGACACCTCTGGGCACTGCCGTCATAAAGGAACCAGTGTCAGCTACTTGAATGACAGCTAGCCTGACAATCGTCATCCCGCTGCTTGTTAGCGGGATCTAGAGATACCGCGAATGAATCGCGGTATGACGGTTCGCGGTGGGATGACGTAGGACTGCTGTCATTCCGCTACTTGTTAGCGGCTAAGAGATACCGCGGCGGTATGACGGTGTAGATGATGGTTAAGTATCCCGCTGCTTGTTAGCGGATGAGATACCGTGAATAAATCGCGGTATGACGTAGGGAAATCTTACTTATGTAGCTATAGTTCTACATGAATTACAAAGGTAATATTTACTAGATCTTAATATTTTAGATCTATATTTTAACAAATAATGAGCTGTAATTAGTATGAATGATCCATTTAAAAGTGAGAACTATAAAAAAAATCTCGACTCCTTGATAGAAGCTATAAAGCTGAAAAACATTGGTGAACAATATAATAAAACAGTGAGGGATTTATCCCAAACATTAGAGAGTTTTACAGATAAGGCAGAAGATGTAGCTAAGTTTGTTATATGTAGTGACTTGAATAATTATATAGAACCGGTGAACAAAAAGCCATCAGGTTTTTTTGGAATATTCAAGGAAACATTTAATAAAATCTTGGGAAAAGATACTTCAATTCAGGATAACGGTATAAGAAATTTTGCTAATGATAAATTGCCCAGTCTTGCTGAAAAAATAACATTCGAATACCTAAATGTTTTAAAGAAAATTTCAGATTTAGAGCAAAGTAAAAAAAATCAGGAGGAACATAGATTGTATGGAGTGAACTTAGAGGATAGAACAGCGTCAAAGCAAGAAGAAAATCCTTTATATGAGCTACAAGAAAGAAAAGGAGATTCAGGCTATGGAAGTTCATTAGATAAAGAGCATGAATATGAAGACATATCAAATTATCAAGAGAAAAAGCAAAAGGAAAATCCTTTATATGAGCAGAGAGAAGATTTAGGCTATGGAAGTTCATTAGATAAAGAGCATGAATATGAAGACATATCAAATTATCAAGAGAAAAAGCAAAAGGAAAATCCTTTATATGAACAGAGAGAAGATTTAGGCTATGGAAGTTCATTAAATGAAGAGTCTGTATACGAAGAGATATCAAATTATCAAGAGAAGAAGAGTAAAATTTTAATAGAAAATTCGCAGAGTTCAAAATCGCCCAAAGAAGAGCCAATTTATGCAACAGTTTCTAAAGAACATATAGAAGCAAAAAGAGAACGTAAGCAGAAACAACAATCTCAATCCCTCGTACCACCAAAACCACCAAGAGCACCGCAAGTACCAAAAAAAATGTTTACTACTGGTCAAGAAGTTAGACAAAAATCGAAAGTGGTAGTCAAAGATAAACCTGCAGTACCGCCAAAGCCTAAAAATCTAAGCCAAAAAGTAAACACAGAGCCAAAAGTAGTAGGGAAAAAATCAGTTGAAAGTAAACCTACAGTACCACTAAAATCTGAAAATCAAGACAATAGGAAATCAGCACAAAAAGCTGCTGGTAAGGCGATACCAAAAGTAGCAGCAGCTACTATGAAAGGAGGAGCTAATCGCGAGATGGGCAGTAAAGTAAAGGCATTAAAAGAAAAATTTGAGCAAAATCAAGTAAAAGGAAATGCTAATGTACGGCTTGCTGAAAGCAAAACCACCCCAGCAGCACAAGCGGATATCGGTGTGAAGAAAAAACAATCTCATTCATTTCCAACAGGAAATAAAAGATCTGCAATGAATCACCTAACAGCAGCAAAATCTCATGTCAGCAAAAATTCCCTTCTCACGCGTGCAAATGTAAAGGAAATGGTTGCACAAATTGAGAAAGGAAAAGGAGGAAGATAGTAACATTTGGGAAAAAAACATATGTGTCAAGTCAAGAGATTATGAGCAAACTTAGGAAATTATAGCTAAACTGACTGTATCTGTTCAGAGGAGTGGCTAATGTGCAAATATTGAAGCAAAGTGCGTGACTCACAGCTGTATGAACATTGCAATATGGCACATAGTAAACGATGTCATCCCAGTGCCCAGACACTGGGATCCAGTTTTCCATATAATCTCATCGAAAATGTTGTAATCACTTTCTGTGCTAGTTTGCTTGTGAACAAGCAAACTTTTCTGGTTCCCAGTGTCAAGCACTGGGATGACATCATAGGGACACTGGGATCTAGGGAATGTTCAAAAAACTGTGTCAAATCAACTCATACACTTCATTACCAACTTCATGATGAAGTTCTGCAGTTGGATGGAAACAATCAAAAAAGAAATAATACTTTAGTGTTTCTTCGCTACACCTAGGGTTATAGTGAATGTCAAGTTCCCCTTTAAATATCAACTTTAAGAGTATTTTTATATTTTCTTTAAATCTCCCAATTTGGTCTGCAATGTTCGATGTGCATGCATCTTGACAATTTAAACCTTTGCTCTTGTATTCGCTAAGCATACTTTTCATTTTAGAGTTAAGATCAAATGCTTTGATTTCAAGATCTGTACTTTTCTTCATACAATCTAAGCCATTAGCCAATTTTGCATTGAAACTCTCTGTGAGCTTTGTAGCTAGTTCCCTTGCTTCTTCATCTCTATTAAAAGCTGGTATTGAGCCAACTTCAGGTGCGTTTGCAACAACTACATGCTTAACACCATGTTCATTTAGAACCTTAAGTGCATTACATATTTCACTCACTGCTTGTTCCAACACTTCTTCCGCTTTAGTATTGTCATAAGCAGTTGCAACCATAACATCATTTCCGCCGATCATGATGCAAAATAAATCTTCTTTACCTATATCTGGATGATGTTTAATTACCGCATCTAGCTGGTTAGCTAAACGAAATTTATTGAAGAAATAAGAAAAAATAGGGTCAAAAATTTCAGACGCTGTTGCACATGAAACTGCATAGTTTTGACCTTGCTGTTCGTGGCATCTACCAAAAAATGAATAACTCCACCCAGGTTTAAATTCATCTAAATCTAAATATTTTGCTACATATTCAACAGCAGTAGGGCCATTGCTAAAAGATCCCCCTTGATAAAAAGGGGCATCAAATTTTACGCTTTTTGCAAAGGACAAATTATTTAAAATTCCAATGATTGCGCCATTATCGGATAAACTATCACCCAGAACATAAAAATTTCTATACTTTGAATTAGAATTGTCATTTTTGTTTGTCATAATATTTACCGTAAATTAGCATGTTGTTTCATTAGATTCATAAAAAAAGAAAAATAGTGGTGAAATTATACAACTTTAGCCTAACTTTCTCTCCATTTTTTCCGGGCAAAATCAGCTTCTTCTTAACTTGACGCATATGCTTAAAAGAACCCTCTAAGTTTTCTAGCGCGGCTTGGATGTTTCAACTTGCGCAGTGCTTTTGCCTCTATTTGCCTAATTCTCTCACGTGTTACATTAAAAATTTTTCCTACTTCTTCTAAGGTATGCTCCTTCCCATCTTTACCAAGGCCAAAACGCATTCTTAGAATTCTTTCTTCTTTTGGTGTTAGAGTTGCAAGAACGTTGGTCGTAATGCCGCGCAAGTCAGCAAGTATTGCAGCATCCTCTGGTCTGGAAACGCGCTTATCTTCTATACAATCACCGAAGGTACTACTATCATCCTTTCCTGTTGGAGCTTCAAGACTTACTGGGTCCCTTGCTATTTTCATAACTTTGCGTATTCTTTCCAGTGGCATTGTCAGTTCTACACTCAATTCCTCTAACGTCGGCTCCCTTCCCATCTCATGAGTCATCTTTCTTAATGCTCTGTTGATTTTACTGATAATTTCCACCATATGAACTGGTATTCTAACTACTTTAGACTGCTCAGGTATTGCCCTAGTGATTGATTGTCTTACCCACCAAGTGCCATAAGTTGAAAATTTATATCCACGTTTGTAATCAAACTTATCCACGGCCTTCATAAGACCAATATTGCCTTCTTGTATCAAATCAAGCAGATCAAGGCCTCTTTTTGAATACTTCTTAGCAATGGAAACTACTAGCCTTAAGTTAGCCTTAATCATCTCTTGCTTTGCTTCAGAGACTTCTCGTTCGTGTTTTTGTATTCTCCTGATTAGCTCCTTAAATTCTTGCACGTTATCTTCCTGTATATGCTGCTTAATACCGTTCAAAGTACTAGCTATATGTTCAGAGTTATCGTCTATAAACCTTAAAAATTTGTTTTTTAATTCACCTGTAAAAGAGGACTGATTTTCATTGATCTTTAAAAGACTTATCTTTTTCAATTCGTGCTTTAAAAGCACGTCATCATAAACTTTATAGAAACTTTCTCTATCGATATCGTATTTTCTAGCCTCAGCAATAAGATTAGCCTCTTCAAGCGTGATGGATCTATTTATCTTATAAAGTTCTTGTGTAATTCTGGCAACAGCAGCATCACTTAACTTAATTTGTAATGCTATAGACCATATTTGATTATATAAATTCTCTAGTTCATCAGAGGAATCTTTAGAATTTTTTCTTAATACGAATGCTTCATTTGCTAAAGTAATTATCTCATCCAATGCAACTATGACCTTTGGCAATAAGTCACTTTCCATTTCAAGAATAGAAACATTTAAATTGACTGAACTTATATCTTCATTATCACCGTCTTTCTCATCATCACTTTTTTTACTATCTTTCTCATCATCACTACAGTACTCAGCATCTTCAGAAACATCCTCAGAATCCTCAACATCTTCAGCACTTTCTTCACTCTCTTCTTTGGGTACCACATTAAAATCAGAGTTATAAATTGCATCCAGATCTATAATTTCTCTCAGTAAGAGAGCTCCACTACTTAAATCATCACGCCATACTTTTATCACCTTTAATGTTACTGATGTTTCAATTATTGCACGTAACATGTTATGCTTTTCAGATTCAATTTTTTTTGCTATCTCGATTTCATCTGCCCTTGACAAAAGCTTTACAGAGCTCATGTCTTGTAAATAAATCCTTACTGGATCATCATTTTGTACTAAAGTTGCAGTAACATTTGGCGATGTGTCATCATCATCAAGTTTACTATCATCACTGTTGGAAGGAACATCTTCTTCATCTTCGCTACTTTCAAGCACATTAATTCCGGAGTCCTGCAATAAAGATATAGCATCATCTATAAAGTCAGACGAAAAATTTTCATCTGATAATTTATCATTTATATCATCAAAGGTGACAAAACCACCTTTTTTTATACTTTTAGTTACAAGATCTCTGATAATTTTTTTCTTATCTTCTGCATCATTAATAGTTGACATCATTACCTTTATAGTTTATAATTTTATTCCTTATTAACAAACAAACTTACAACGAGCAAGTCTATAATTTTACTTTTAACTTGTGGCTATTTGTTACTTCATATAGTTTAAGATACTGTTAATTTATGTACACTTGTCTTGATCAATTGTTCCATACTTTTCTTCTATTTTTACTGCTATGGACAATCCAACTGAAAATGTTGCAATTCCAACCACTATAGCAGTAAGCATTAAAACATGGGGTATAGGATTGCTATATGAATAAAAATTTGAAACCAATATAGGAGGCAAGGAACTTTTTATATACCCTAGAGATATGTAAAACAACAAAACAGATGCTTGGAAGACACTTACTCCTATCATTTTCTTGATTAAATTTTTATCGTTTATAATAATATATAAACCTAGCACCATTAATATAATAATAATTGTATAATTATATAAAGTCATTGTTTTTTCCTACGAGCAAAATTTATATATATAATTAACATAGAGGAGCAGACAGTAAATGCTACACCTAATTCCACAAAAAAAATACCCAATTTTTGACCGGTTCTATTATTGGCTGACAAGATATCGTAAGATAAAAAACTTTGGCCAAGTAAAGTTGTTGCAACGCCCGTTCCTCCATAAATTAAAATACCTAACATGTTAGTCAATCTAATCACAGAATAAGGTATTGCTTTTAGAGTTGTAGATACACCAAATAGCATTGAATATAATATTATCCCGGAGGCAATAATTATTCCTGCTTGAAAACCTCCACCCGGAGTGTAATCACCGTGAAATTGTATGTATAAACCAAATAAAATGATAAAAGGTATCATCAAAAATGTTACTGCATTTAATATCGGATCTTTAATCATTTTCTTTTTCTTCTTTTAATATCAACGTTATACAAAGCGCAGCAGTAAAAACTACTATAGTTTCTCCAAACGTGTCATAACCACGAAAGCTTGCCAAAACAGCTGTCACTATATTAGGAATACCGGTAGCTTTTTCGGTATTTTCCACATAATAAGGAGCAACATGCAAGTGGATCGGAGCATTGTGGCTGCCAAAATCTGGCAATTGAATCATAAAATATGACAAACATACAGCCAGAAATAACATAAAAAAAAGCGTTATAGGGTTATGAGATAGATTTACTTTATGATTCTTTATCAAGGAGAGTGCTGCAAACGTAAAAACCGTACTGAGCCCCGCACCAACAGAAGCTTCAGTAATTGCAACATCAGGTGCATTCATAATTAAGTATATAAGCGCAATAAGTGAACTAAATACACACATTAGAACAGCACTTACGACTAAATGTCGCGAGAAGACTATAAAAACCGTAACTGTTAGTAACAACAAAAGTAGCACTACATTTAATATTTCTAACACCTTAACCTTCTTTAACAGTTTTTTTTCTTAACTTTATAATAAGTGCGCGCTAAAATATAGCCATTAGTTGAGCTAGCTACCCATATTATAAGAATTAATAATATTATTTTAACAGTATTGATTGAAAATCCATTCTGCAAAGAAAAACCAATTAACAATAACGTTGCACCGCTAGAATCTGTAATACCTGCTGCATGTAACCTAGTATAGAAATCAGGAAATCTAATTACTCCCACACTTGAAATAATTACTAAACAAATGCCTAAAAATATAAGAACGGATCCTATCATAAATTATTAAAACAACATTAATCTCATTAGTGCTATAGTTGATATAAAGCTAACGCTAGCATACAACAATGCTATATCAATTAAAAAAAAATTATTCAGAATGATTGATATTGCTGTTATGAGTACAACTACTTGCGTTGAGAATTTATTGAACGCTAAAACCTTATTGTACACATCACTTGACTTAGAGACTATGCGACACAACATTACACTCATACAGAACAACAGTGTATAGATAGCAATGTGAATCATTTAAAGACTATGTAACTTCAGTAGATTTCTAAACGGATACTTCTTCATCGCCATCTTGATCATTTATTTCACCATCCACTTCATAATCTTGGCTTTCTTGACTTACATCAAGATCTGTGTTATCAGAAAAATTTAATAAATTCGCTAGCTTACTTGTATTACTGCTGTAAACATTATTCATATTTCCTTTCATGTACTCCTTGCATCTACCTACCAAAAGGTTAAATAGGTCATGAGTATCCACCTGTTTTTCTGCTATTTCATGTAAGGAAACTATGGTGTTCTTATGGTCTTTAAACTGAGCTGTTTGAACTGGATTACTTGCCCCTGTATTTAAATCATGTGTTCTTTGACTTGCCAATAGAACCAATTTGAAACGGTTACTTACCTGTTCTGTACACTTTTCTACAATAGACTCAGCCATAAGATACTACCTTAATAAGTTTTATACTATATCACAAAAAACAAGTTGTCAACTTTGTATCTATTGCGATTCAACTTCATGTTTTACTTTTTCTGCCTCAGATTTTATTTCTTGGCTTTCTGTCATCGTGATTGTTATTTCATGATCAAGTTTTTTTAGAAATCCTAACAATCGCTCTAAAGAAAAACCATCTATTTTACCATTTTTAATTTGCGATACCTTTGGCTGATCAATACCAAGTTTCTCAGCTGCAAAAGCCTGAGTCCAAGCATTTTTTTCTATAATTTTATTTATTATATAAAGCAACTTTGTTTTTATTCCTGCACTGTCTAAGTTATTTAACGATATTATTTCCATAATTTTTACACTCACATATCAATTAACTTTATTAAACATTATAACATAATATTTAATATACCAAGATATTAATATCATATAACTTGTCAATAATTATATGATATCAATATTTAAAACTTTAAGTTGATTGTATATTAATATTTCAATCAAATTTCTAGTAATTTTAAATTATCATTTTACTATCAGCCTATCTGAAAAAGTCATTTACAGAAAGAACAAGCTAAAATTACAAAGCTTGAAATACAAAAATAATTATTTTATAAATTTATCTTACATAAGAAGTTTATACTCTATATCTTAATATAGATATTTATTTAAATTTTTAAAATTTCTATTTTAACGAGAATTCTATATATTCTATTTATAATATGACTTAAATATTTGTTGCTTTTTAGCTGGAACATTATTTAGTTAGTAAGTAAAATTGTGTTGAATATGACAAAAATAAAAAAAGATGTTGCTGTTATTATGGGAAGTGAGTCAGATTACACCACTATGGTCCATACCGTTAATATGTTAAAAGCATTAGAAGCTTCACATGACATATTCATAATATCTGCACATAGAACACCAGAAAGGCTCTTCAATTTTGCTAAATCTGCACAAGAAGAAGGTTTTAAGGTTATTATAGCTGGTGCAGGAGGTGCAGCTCATTTACCTGGTATGGTTGCGTCACTAACTTGTTTACCAGTTATCGGCGTTCCTGTGCATAGTAAACAATTAAATGGGCTGGACAGTCTACTCTCTATAGTTCAAATGCCAAAGGGTGTTCCAGTTGCAACCATGTCTATAGGAGAAAATGGAGCATATAATGCTGCCATTACCGCCGTATCTATATTGTCAAATTCCAACAGTGAAATTGCAGGTAGGTTAAAAAAGTGGAGAGAAAAACAGACCAAAGAAGTAAAAGAAAAACCAGTTTCATAATAAATCTATGGCAATAATTCTTTTAGACACAAAAACCATAAACCGTATAGCAGCGGGGGAGGTGATAGAAAGGCCAGCAAGTGTAGTAAAGGAATTAGTGGAAAATGCAATAGATGCTGGAAGTTTAGAAATAGAGATCAAAATAGAAAGTGGTGGGCGTAACCTTATTATTGTGACAGATGATGGTAACGGAGTAGAAAAAAACGATTTAGAACTTGCGTTTATGCGCCATGCTACTTCAAAATTGAGCGATAGTGAGTTGATAGAAATCAAGCATCTTGGCTTTAGAGGAGAAGCTCTACCTTCAATTGCAGCAGTAAGTAGGATAAAATTATCGTCTAAGGCAAGAGAAGCAAGTGAAGCATGGTCTATAAGTTATGAGGGTGGAGAGAAAATAGGGGAGCTAACTCCTTACTCTTTATCACAAGGGACACATATTGAAGTACGAGATTTGTTTTTCGCTACCCCAAATAGACTAAAATTTCTAAAAACCGAAAGAGCAGAAACTCAAAGCATTGTTGATATTGTAAACAACCTAGCAATGATTAACTATCATATAGGGTTTACTCTCACTTCAGGTAATAAAAAGCTCTTAAAATACGCTAAGCAGACTTCGTTATTTCATAGATTGTGTGAAGTAGAAGAAGAATTTCAGGGCAATTCTTTGGAGGTCAATGAAGAAGAAGACGGCATTAAACTTACGGGACACATCTGTAAGCCGACCGTCAATCGTGGTAAGTCAACTCAAATCTATACGTTTGTTAATGGAAGGCCAATTAAAGATAATTTACTTATTGGTGCGGTTAGGTATGCATATCATGATTTTATTCCAAGCGATAGGTATCCTTTTGCAGCGTTACATTTAGAGATACCTTATGATCAAGTAGATGTAAATGTGCATCCAAATAAATCAGAAGTAAGGTTTCAGAATAAGAAGCTCATATATGAGATAGTGACAAGAGGATTAATTAAAGCGTTGTCAAGAAGGATAGGCACCTTTGATGTCATTCCAGCTAGTGACCAGAAAACTACTAATACGATAGAGGGTTTTGTGAAAGGTTCATTATCAGATCCTTTTGATAAGTCTAATGTTCAAAAAGAATTTTATGAAAGGAGGCCAAGTCCTTTTGAAAATCAACTAATAAAAGAATTTGCCTCTCCAAATGAAAAAGCAAAAGGCTTATCAGAACAGTCAAAATCGTTTAATTATACCGGCATACAGAAATTCCCAGCACAAGCGGAGGCTATGGTTCTAGAAAAAAAGGTGTTAGAGCAAGTTGATTTGATAGAGAGCCACCCACTCGGGTTTGCACGCTGTCAGGTCTATAATACTTACATTATTGCCGAGGTAAGAGACAAATTGATTATAGTCGACCAGCATGCAGCCCACGAAAGACTAGTATATGAATGCCTAAAACAAAAATCAAGTATAAAAAGACAAAAACTACTTCTTCCTGAAACGGTTGAAATCAAAAATCAAGCTGGAATGGAGATGATTGAAATCTATAAAGATAAGTTATTTGAAATGGGTTTTGATATTGAAATCAAATCAGAGAATAAAGTGATAGTAAAAGAAATCCCTGCAATTTTGGGAGCAATAGATGTGAAAGAGATGCTAATTAATATAGTGGGTAGATTAACGGAAATAGAAGATACATTGCCAGTAGAAGATAAAGTGAACAAAATATTGGCCACTATCGCTTGTCATGGATCAATTAGAGCGGGTAGAAAAATGAGGTTAGAGGAGATGAATGAGTTGCTGAGGCAAATGGAAAAAACCCCATATTCCGGACAATGCAACCACGGAAGGCCAACTTATATAGAAATGAAATTGAGTGATATTGAAAAACTGTTCGAGCGTAGGTAATGAGGTTGCCATAAATATGTAAGTGCTCCTTCCTCGTCATCCAAGTAGCTCATAGAAACGGATTAAACGAAAAAACTTCCTTGACAAACTCCGCCAGCCCCCTTATCATGATAGTAAGGGTATTTATGACTCAAAACTTGTTTTTGACCTGCAGGCTCAATGACAAAATTCAGTAAAAAACTCAGAGTGTTTATTGGCGGATTACATAAAATTATAGCGGCTGCATGTCTTTTAAATTTTTTCTACATTCAGCCAAACCGCGCTTAAACTAAGCGTCAGCACATTATTACAGCGCCACTTACAGTAATATAGAGTCAAAACTCGCTACTCGGGGCTTCTTTTGCCTTTTTTTTGTTTGGTAAATTTTTTAATATTTATAGCAACATGAACTGGGCAGGAAGGTGTCATTCCAGTGCTCCTGTGATGTCATCCCAGTGCTTGACACTGGGATGGCTTTGTTGCATCGCTAGGCTCTGTGGACAAAATTTTAGAGAAGCCATACAAGAGCCCCGACAAAATTTAGAAAACCCATAAAAACCTCAGCCGTTTTATCGAATCTGGAAAAAATACGCCTAAAGTTCTTAATTTTACCGAAAAACACTCAATTAAATGACGCTCTTTATAAATGTGTTTATCGTAACCCCTCTGCACTTTTCGATTACGCTTCGGAGGAATAACTGCTGTACATCCCTTGCTTTCAAGACTCGTAACAAAAGCATTGCTGTCATAGCCTTTATCAGCCACTACAGTGGTATTATAGACACTTTCAGTTAATGTTGCTGCTTGTGTAATCTCATTTCTTTGACCAGGGGTCAGAGTAAATTTAAGTGGATTTCCAAGTGCATCGACAAGCGCATGTATTTTAGTTGTAAAGCCACCTTTGCTCCTCCCTAAAGCTTCTTGATCCTTGGAGTTTTTTGTATATCCAGATGAACATGGATGGGCTCGGATGATCGTACCGTCGATTATAGCAACTTCTAAATCAGGCTCTTGTTTAGTATATTCAAGCAATTTTTCCCAGACATCTCTTCCACACCATCTTTTAAATCGCTTATGTATACTCCTGTAATTACCATAAGTTTTTGGTAAAAGTCTCCATTGGCAACCACTTCGGACTATGTACCACACTGCCTCTATGAATATTCTTAAACGTTTTTCATCTTTGCTATGCATTCCTTTTACGCTTTTTATGAACTCTAAAATTTGTTTCCAATTTTCCTCTTTGATGTAATATTGCATATGGTAGTTTCTCCATTTTTTACCTATTAAGCTAAACTACCATCTTTTTCTCTCTTTTCATATTTTTTGTCCACAGAGCCTAGATCTTTTGCTACTTTCGAAATTGTTTCTCCTCTTTCTTTAAAAAGTTTTACAGCTTCTTCTTTCAACTCTGCTGTATATTCTCTTCCATTTGACATATTCTACCTCTCTATAAAAACATTTTTTTATTATAAAAACGTACCAACTTTCTCTCCACTTTTTCTGGGTAAGGTCAGAAATTTTGCCTACCTAATTTTGTTTTAACCTGTGCCCTTTTTAAACCACCCATGTCCAACCTTTGAATGTGTGCCAAACCGTGATTCATCAAAGAAAAATAGCTCTTTTTCTGGATACTTGCTAATAGCTCCATTGAGATTTTTTTTTGAATTCCTCTTGTTTGCTTTTATCTTGTTCATTATGAACTGGTCTTGGTGTAATATATGAGAATTTCATCTTTTGCATATGGCGGTGTACTGTAGATTTACTGATATTTAATCCGAACTTTTCCTGGATTCTTATTCTCATTTCTTTAATGGTAATATTAGGATTTTCTTCTATCCATGCTTCAATTTGTTGTAGTTGAGCCTGATTTAATTTAGTTTTTCTACGGCGTTGTGGAGGAGCAAACAGTTTTTCTTCTCTGCCAAATTTCAAGAGTTTTACCCACGAAGTTAGTGCGCTTCTTGAAATGCAATATATTTTTGCTACAGCCGTTATACTGTACTTTTTTGCTGCAATTACAGCATTTAGTTTTTTTGAAACATATGCATTATTCCTTACTTTCTTCAGCATTTCTTTTGCTGATTCTACTACTTTTTCATCCAATAATTTTGATCTTAATGCCATTTATACCTCAACTATTTTACTTACTTCATTATGGCTTTTTTTCCATCATTGTCCATCTGTTTGCCGTGTAATGGGAATTGGTATAAGCATGCAATTTCTCTATTCTCTAATCTACCAAGCTCAGGTACCTCTGTCAGTAGAACGCTCGCTGTCTTTGGCCCAATACCTTTATAGCTGATTAAAAGCTCATTTTTTCCTTTCAATTCAGCTATCACGTCTTCTATGTCTTGCCTAATTTCCTTCAATTGTTTTTCAGCAAACTCTATTTGTCTTTCTATATATTCTCTAGCTTTTCCCGTTGCATTTTGCAGACGACACTTATTTGCATGATTTAAATTACGCTCAACTGCTCCTAGCTCCTTTAATTCTTCTTGCTTTTGTACATCCTTTTACTTCACCATCTTTACTGATAAATTCAGCGTATTTTTCCAGTAATTTAGCATCTAATTTGTCAGTTTTTGCAAAATGATTGCAAGCTTTGGCAAATGCATATACCCGATTCGGGTGAGCTTTATGGACAGTTATCTTGTAACAATTTTGCAACGAGTTTTTCGTAGCCGCCGGTTTACACATAACTTGATGGGTAAATCGACTATATTTGTTTCTATAAACTTAGATATAGCATCACTCACGTTTGCTATGCGCTTATGCTTGCCGTTAATCCAATGTTTCCTTGGAAACATCCACTTCCATAAAAATTATTCTAGCCATTTTTGTACCTATAAATATAATCAAACAATAATGCAAAATGCTGTATACAGAATTGTAATTCGATCTTTTAGATCCACCTACCGCTCGTACTACATTTTGCTTTAAGCCAGCAACGGTTTTTACCCAGACACAGTATCACTCCTTTGCTTATCATAGTCTTTTGACTTTTTTTAAGATACAATCCAGGAATTTTATTAAGTTGGTAAGTATAAAAGTATAGCTAACGCGAGCTCTACGTCATACCGCGATTCATTCGCGGTATCTCCAGATCCCGCTAACAAGTAGCGGAATGACGAGTTACTTAACCGTCATACTTTAACATAGATCCCGCTAACACGTGGCGAGATGACGGTTGTCAGGCTAGTACCTTCCCCTGTCATCCAAGTAGCCTCCTTCTCCTGTCATCCCAGTGCTTGACACTGGGATGGCTTTGTTGCATCGCTATTTATGAAAGGCTAACTATAGTTAGGATTATAAGCAACCTATTGAAAATCTTGTTTTTTTGCAATCAATCTGATCAAATTTAAGAATAGTAATTTATTATTTATATTAATAAATTTAATTCTATTGAAAATAGCTAAAGCATTGAAATTCTTGAATTTTAGCCGGATTAGTGAGTGGTAGTGAAATTTCTTTTACTCAAATTTAGGTATTCACTGACCGTTCTTGTTATAAATACCAGAATAATAAGCTACTGATATTCTCTATCTTTTTTATCTTTAATCCATCATAGCTAGCAATGCAACAAAGCCCACTGGGATCCAGATTGGACGCTGAGTTGGTGAGTATAAAAGTATAGCTAACGCGAGCTCTACGTCATACCGTGATTTATTCACGGTATCTCTAACGCTAACTATGGATTAGCCGGTAAAGAAAGTGCTGGAAATAGAAGGTTTTTTCCGTTTTAGGGAATATGAAATAAGCGTGGAAAAAATGTGAACTAACAGGAGATCTATGGCGAGTATGTTCAATTTCCAATCTATTTTTTAGGTAACCAAAGACCGTTTCGATAATCGATCTCTTCCGTAACAAAATCTTCTCTTTCAGAGGAATTAATGCATTTTTCATACCTTTTTTCACCTTGGTAACAAGCTTTAGATTTCTATCAAAAAAATAGATCTTTTTTAATATAACCTTTATCTCCAAATAATAAACCTGCTAACTTTTTAGTCAGGTCTGGAACTGGTTTCCTATCGTCAACGTTACCCTTTGTCAAAGTAACCCCTTACCTATTTCATTGATTACCATATGTAATTTAAAGCCATAAAACCAGCCAGTAGTGTTTTTCCCTATTTTTGCAATTCTAGCAAAGACTTTGTGTTTTTAGATTCTTTTTTTATGACATACTGCAATTGAAGTTGAATCAATATAGGAAATGCCTGTGGTTTTTGCTTAACCACTGTAGCAACATTGCTAAATACCACAAAACTCGTGGTTTTAACGCAATAAACCTATCATATGAAGGTAGTGTTGGAAAGTCCGACTTATGTAACAACTTTAAGTAATATAGATAAAATGATTTAAAATTTTCGTATCTAGATTGCTGGTATAGTAGAATTATTGTGATAATTTCAGAATACGTTATTTCTGGCACTCTGGTAGGTTTTTTACCATTAGACAACAGTCTGTTGGCAAAATTTTCATCTATTATTTTACAATAATCATCTACAAAACAGAACAATTCTATTATATTCTTATTCATTGGGTAACCTCCTATTTCTTGCTAAAATACTGGAGTTTACCCTCTTTTTCCCTCCTCTCTTACTATTTTTCTAATCCATAGTTAGCGTGCATGGTAGACGATGTTCGTATAGTTGTAGCAGTGTAGTTTGGATAAGACACAAAGCCTAATGGAAAAAACTGCGAACGCCAGTGAAAAACATAGCAATTTTATTTTCATTTGCAGCTTTTATCACATCTTGATCTTTCAGCGAGCCACCAGGCTGAATTATAGCTGTAATTCCATGTTTTGCACTTTCTACTATGCTATCTGGGAATGGAAAAAATGCATCTGAAGCAAGCACTGCACCTTTACATTTTTCACCTGCTTTTTTTACTGCAATGTTCACACTATCTATTCTGCTTGTTTGCCCTGCACCGATGCCAATAGCACAACCATCTTTTGCTATAACTATTGCGTTGGATTTCACATGTTTACATATTTTCCAGGCAAAAATAAGATCTTCCTTTTCTTTTTCTGTTGTAGTGCATTCTGTTACTTGTTCTGCTTTTATTGTGTGGTCATTATTTTCTTGCACCAAAAACCCACCAACAACATTTTTAGTTTGGTATTTCACATTTTGTTGGAAAGATTTATGAATAATCACTCTTAAATTTTTCTTTCTTTGCAAAATTTTTAGTACCTCATTGTTTACCGATGGTGCTATCACTACTTCCAAAAATATCTCGTTTAATTTTTCTGCTAGCTTTAAATCTATTTCCCGATTTAAGGCAACTATGCCACCAAAACTGCTTACTTCATCACACGATAGGGCCTTTTCATATGCCTCCAAAGCATTATTACTAACAGCAGCGCCACATGGGTTATTGTGCTTTATTATTACTGCTGCAGGCTCTTTAAACTCAGAAATTATGTTAAGTGCGGACTCTATATCTACTATATTATTATAACTCAACTCTTTTCCATGTATTTTTTCCAGCGGATATTTGGTAAATTGATTGCTATAAAATGCAGCTTTTTGATGAGGATTTTCACCATACCTGAGTTCTTGTACTTTATGTCCATATAGTGCAAAAAACTCTGGCAACTCATTATTTTTACTCTGGGATAAAAACCAACTGTGAATATTAGAATCGTAGTGTGCAGTGAAAGCAAATGCTTTGATTGCTAAATGTTTTCTATATTCCAATGTTGCTTCATTGTTATTTTTTATCATCTCAGCTTTTAGTGCTTCATAGTCTTGAATGCTAGAAATAACTGAAGTAAAACGAAAGTTTTTTGCTGCAGCTCTAATTAACGCCACTCCGCCGATATCAATTTGTTCTATAATTTGTTCTTCATTTGAGCCGCTATTCACTGTCTCCCAAAATGGGTATAGGTTAGTTATAAGCAGGTCTATTGGCTCAATACCTAGATTTTGTATTTCCGTTTTGTGCTTTTCTCTATTGCAAAGTATTCCTCCATGAATTTTAGGGTGTAAAGTTTTTACTCTACCACCCAGTATCTCTGGAAATTGTGTGTAATCTGAAACCTCTTGTGTTTTTATTCCGGCATCAGATAGTGCTTTATAAGTATTTCCCGTTGAAAGAATTTCTATTTGTTGCTGCGTTAAAAACGATGCAAGATCAATTATATTCGTTTTATCGTATACTGATATTAAAGCTCTTTTTATTTTCATTTTTATATGGAAAGTTTTTTAAGATTATATCTAAGAAAAGAAAATTTGTCTATATATAGCTACTACGTCATACCGTCGCGGTATCTTATTGTAGATTCCGCTATAGCTGTACGAACATTCATTTTTGAAGGTAAATCGCACAGCAAATGGTGTCATTCCAGTGTTTGGCACTGGAATCTAGTCTTTATTATGCAGCCACTTATTTAAAGTCAAGTTTCCTGGATCCCAGTGGGCTTTGTTGCATAGCACCTTAAGCAGTGATGGTTTACGACAAATTTATGTAATGATTTCAAATTTAGCCATACCAATATCAGTGAATTTGTTGAGCAAATAGCACTTAATTAGTAATTCTTTTTCACGATTTACTTCAGATTTATTCCTAAAGCTAAATCCAAATACTTGCTTCAACCTTGAGAAAAATCCTTCTATGTAAGATCTCTTTCCATAAATCGCTTCCTTTTTCCACTCTTTTACACCATCTTGTCCATATAATTTTATTAACCTAATAGCAGCATTTCTGTCAGACATATAATCTATTTTTGAATGTTCTGCTGCATCCTTTTTTGGTAGAACTTTTGTCTTTATATCGTATTTCTTACACAATTTATAAAGTTTGTGCCTATCGTATGCCCTATCTGCATATAATGCTTTTATTTTGTGCTGAAAATTAACTTCTTCAAGCAAATCGCAAGCTCCATAGTGGTCAGAGTAGACGCCATTACTGTATCTTGCAGCTATAGCTTTTTTACTATTCACACTTAACATAACATGTAACTTTCTTACTTGCTCGTAGCTTCGGTACTTTCTATCTGCACTGTTTTCCTTACTGTGGCCAGGAGTGTTACTGTAAATGCTGATACTTGTGCTATCTATGATAATTTCAATATTTTCCATGTTGCTTTTATCAACCCTGCAATCATTTATCTTAATATTAAGTTTTTTAAACCTTCTTGATGCTTGTGAATAGCTGATAACTGCCAAATTTTTTCCTATTTGTTGCAGATATCCTTTTATAAACCCCACCGTTTGTCTTAAACCAATTCTAAAAAGATTGACAATTATATGCACCAAAATTACGACTTTATCACTGTAAATATAGTTGCCGCCCTGCATTTTTGGACTATTTTCATACCAATTTTCGATAGCTTCATCGATGTAATGAAAAATATTTCCCCTTTTTTCAAGGAATTTGTTATATTCGTTTTGGTTACTGACTTTCATTTTCTGTGGCATATTTTTTCTTCAACAGTTAAATGGTTATTTATAATGAATTTTGTCAGTAGCTACCAGATTTTTTCGGTTGCTATGCAACAAAGCCATCCCAGTGTCAAGTACTGGGATGACATCATCCTTTTTTCTGGATCCAAGTAGTCTGGGCACCGCCTTTGTGTTTGAGGCAAAACCTGCTATAATATTTAACACACTGCTTTCACAAATGAATGTTTGTACAGTTGTGTAACAAGCAGCGGAATACCAAATTGTAGAAGTTGCTTTAGCCCTCCTAACCTTCCCTTCAAAGTAGTCTATTCTATAAATTTTTTTACCATGCTTGATTTCAAGCCACGAATAAAATCTTCAATACTGCAAGGATTTCTCCCTTCCATTTGTATAACTTTAGGAATTAAAGTGCCACCTTTTAAACTTATGTGCATATTATCGTTAACAATCTTACCTTGTTCTGAAGCGAGAGCTTCAAAGTCAGCATCAAGTATCCTGATACGTTTATTCTCTATCTTGATGAACGCTTTTGGGTAAAACGCTTTAACCTTTCTATAAGCAACCTCACAAGCATCACTTGCATAAATTTTATAGTCTTCCACTTTGTCAGCGTAACATGCATCATTATCGTTCTGTTTTAAGGGAACCTGTTTTTCAATTTCGTTTAGCACTTTCAGCAGTAAATCACTGCCTAATTCAGACAATTTATCATGCAATGTCTTGTAGTTATCGTTCTTTTCGATAAGAAATTTTTCCTGTTTTAAAACAGGGCCGGAATCTAATCCTTCATCCAATTGCATAATGCTAACCCCGGTTTCTTGATCTCCTGCTAAAATTGTGTGCTGTATCGGAGCTGCACCACGCCACCTTGGTAATAATGAAGGATGAATATTAATACAACCATATTTGGGAATATTCAAAATTTCTCTTGGAAGTATCAATCCATACGCGGCAACAACTGCAACGTCTGGTTTTAAATTTCTAAATTTTTCTTGCTCTGCCGAAAACTTTAGAGAGATAGGAGTGCATACCTCTATGTTACTTTCTTCAGCAATAACATGTACTGGAGATTTCGTTGGCTTCTGTCCACGCCCTGAAGGTTTTGGAGCCTTGGTGTATACTGCTACCACTTTGCTCTTTGATTTCAGTAACAAGCTCAGAGAATTAACAGCAAACCCTGGTGACCCCATGAAAATAATTCTCACAGTGTTTTTGCTTTAAGAATTCTCCGCTAATTTACCACTTACAGCTTCTACTAATTTGGCAAAATCATCCTTATAATTAACGGCCATCTCAGCAAGAATTTTTCTATTTAAATCAATGCCAGCAAGTGTAAGACCATGTATAAACCTACCATAAGTAAGCCCATGCTCTCTTGCTGCTGCATTAATACGTATTATCCATAAGCTACGGAAATCACGTTTACGAGTTCTTCTGTCTCTATAAGCATATTGCAATGCTTTTTCAACTCTTTGTAATGCAATTCTATAACAACTTTTTGCGCGTCCTCTATAACCTTTCGCCAATTTCAATATTTTTTTATGACGAGCGTGAGTAGTGACCCCACGTTTTACCCGAGCCATTTTATTTTACCTCCATTTTATTAAATACCATAAGGCATATAAAGCTTAACTATACGCGAGTCAGATTTACCAAGAATCGTTGTACCGCGCTGATTACGAATATTAGATTTACTTCTCTTTATCATGCCATGCCTTTTGCCTGACTGAGTAGAAATGACTTTACCCTTAGCTGTAAGGTGAAAGCGCTTTTTAACAGAAGATTTGGTTTTTAATTTTATTTTCTTCATATTCCAAATAAATTTACAAATACTACTATTGAGTTCTTTAATAGTAATTAAGCATTAGTATAAATAATTTTATTAAAGAATCAAATTTAAATTGTATATTAAAGGAGCTTAAATGTAATTACGCCCAATATATGTGTTATACCTTCTTTATTCCCAAGTGGCAACAATACTTGTCTCATTTTAACACTTTCACTTTCTTCCTCTTCATTGATTGGGCATTTACTCTCTATTACAGTATCAAGTTTATCAATGACTGCATCTATTTTATATAGTCGCAGAAATGGTGCATCAATTGCATACTTATTATCAATGCGCGTCTTTTTCTCAAAACCATAGAATTCAACAGCCTTTTCTCCTGCATTTTCACAAATATAACCTTGATCCTTGACTTCAATGATAAAACAATGCTGCCATGACTCCATTATTTCTGCAGTGTCTATTTCGGGCCTTTCTGGCCAATCTCTGTCTGATCCTTTTATGTCACTCCAGTGCTCAGTTACCACATTTGCTATTCTTTTTTCTTTGCCTACATAAATTTCCATTCCAATTTCCACATATAAAACACAGATATGAGGTAAATTTATCGTGAATATATTGATTTTTTCTTACCACAAGGTGCATATCACTAGAAGTTCTTGTACCGATTCCTGTTTATAGAATAAACAATATGGGAAACAAGATTATACAAGGTAAATATAGCTAGTTGGTTTAGGGTAGCATTAACATCAAAATTATTAAATGAAAAAGTTGTGGATTTAGTAAAGGAAATATTAAAACAGGATATACAATTCTATTGATTTATTAAAGAATCCTGTATGTGAATTTAGGGGATGTTTAAAAAACATCCCCTAGTTTGGACAAGTGCTAATATTCGGTGCTAATTTGAGAAGATAGATGCGCTACTGATGTGGCATTGCTTACTCTGCTGGACAAAGATCCTCTTTCCTCTGTTTTCGGTGTAGCTCTGGAATGCTCAAGTTGAGTTTGATCACTGTTCTAAGAGCCTGTTCATAATCTTTTAAGGAGTAAAGCAGTGAAAGCAAGAACGACCATTTGCAGGCTAGTGTTGAGTTTCCGCTCACAATTTTTCCACAATCTTCTACATTTTTCTAACCAAGCAAAAGATCGCTCCACAACCCATCTTTTGGGCAACACAACAAAGGAATGTAATTCATTTCTTTTTACCACTTCAACGGTTGCACCAATAATCGTTTTTATTTGAGTTGCAAAATTCTCTCCACTGCATCAACCAGTACATTTTTTACTCTCGAGAGGTTTTCTTTTGCATTTTCGACCATTCTCACAGCACTGCTACGGTCAGTTATCTCTGCTGTCGTTATATAAATTGCATGCTTGCGTATCTACTGCAATATGGCGTTTTATTCCTGAAATCTTTTTGCCTGCATCATAGCCTTTTTCTTCAGCAGTATCTGCATTTTTTACACTTTGTGCATCAATTATGCAGAAGCTGGTTTTTTCTTTCCGACCATTGTTTTGTCGGACCACGCCAACTATTTTTTTTTAATACCAGCTCCAGAACACTTTCTTTATTTACATCTGATTTTTCACTCCACTTCTTAAAATAGTCGTAACAATTGCGCCATTTTGGAAACTCTTTTGGTAACATTCTCCACTGGCAGCCGCTTTTTAAGACGTATAGCACCCCACAAAATACATCATATAAATCAAGTGTTCTTGGTTTTGTCTTCTTTCTGCAAGATTCCAGATCTGCTACAATAATCTCAAACTTTTCTCGACTTATGTCACTTGGGTATAAACTCCTCATATATCCTCATTTATATACACTATCTCTTAGTTTATTCCTTTCTTGAGATCATGTACAGTCTCTAAGGAAGGTCTAGTACTAATTTTCTGATCCAATAATCCTATCAACTATGTTTTTTTTAAAATTTTTTATTTGTGTAATTCTGTAACTTTGTTCAATCATGTAGGCAATAAAAACCCGTGTGTCATAGAAATAAAATTTTATATCAAACACTGCCACAACAATTTCTGCTTAGCTAATGAATATGTGCTTTAAGTCTGTGTGGACGCACATATTCATTAGCCAATTTCAGTTACCGTTGTGAGGATTTTTAAGTATGCAAATTAATTGCTTCTTTAAGTTTTGCATTAGCAATTACTATAATTTTTCGCATTAGAGCTGTTATAGCTACCATTTTCTTCTTACCACTTTCAACAAGCTTGGAATAAAAGGCACCAAGTACAGATTTGGACCTTGCAGCAGACATGGCAGCTATAAAAAGCTTTTTACGGACATTACTTCTACCACCTATAATCCTTCGATAACCAACAGCTTTACCACTTTCCCTAGGATGAGGTGCAACTCCGGCAAGACTTGCTACTTCTCTTCTGTTTAAGTAACCAAGCTCTGGTATTAAACACAGAAAATCTTGTGATAACTTTTTACCTATTCCAGGAACTGTTTTAAGGATTTTTTGATGTTCTTGTAACTCATGGCTTTCATCAATGATTTTTTGTATAGTATTACTGAGTTCATCTATTTGGCTATTAAAGAATTCAATAGTTTTTTGACAACTTTCCCTTATATGGTCGTTTTCAGGTGCTTCCAGTCTACATTTTTCCTGAGTTCTCATTTGCGTGATGCCATCACGACGTTGACAAAGTGCAACCAAGGTTGATTGTTTTTCAGAAGTAGGTACAAATAGAGAGAGAGTTCTATGGCGTTCAAATCCATATTGAGCAAGAGCCCTTGCATCTGATTTATCGGATTTTGCTAAAGTTCCGTGAGATAAAATAAAACTTTTTACTTTGCGGGTATTAGCTCGATGTACGGTGATATTCTTGTCAATAAGAAAATGCGACAAACCAAGCTCATATTTTCCTGTGTTTTCTAAAGTCACTAAAGAATTAGGTAAGATATCTGAGAATTTTTGAAACAATTGTTGCCAACCAGAAGTATTATTGTCAAATTCGACAGCATTTTTCTGTTTGTGAACCGCAACAACATTCTTGAATTTTCCGATGTCAATGCCAATAAAATTTTGATAAGATGTAACCATGATAACCTCGATAGTTTTATTAATTTAAGATTGTAAACGGGTGCATATATATGTCCCATACAACTATTCAAACGTATCGAGAGATGGGCTAGTGTACCTTGATAGGAACGGTTGTAATACCAATCTTTGTTCGGTCGCACACGCCCGTGATAGCCCTATTCCTATAGTGAGTAGGGTTATCTTCCCTCTTGTTTCTTTTATAACATGTTTTTAACTTACAACCTTAAGGATTAGCTTGATCAAGTGCATGATTTCTTTATCATTTATCCTTTTGGCAATTTTCTCCATAAGAATATGATGTCTCACGTTATCAAAGTAGGATTTCAGATCTACGTCAATACATTTTGTTTTGCCTTTGATTGCTACTTTCGCTACTCTGCTTCATGCGCTTTTCTTTTTGGTCTATACCCATATGATCCGTCCTGAAAGTCAGACTCAAATATCGGTTCAATTATTAGCTTTAGTGCACTTTGCACTATTCTATCCCGGATGCAGGGTATGTTCAACGTTCTGAATTTTTCTCCAGATTTTGGTATTTCCTTTCTCCGGTTCCTATTTGGGCTATAGGTCTTGGTTATTAGTTCGTGTCTTATTTGTTGAAGATACTTTCTTATGCCTTCTGCCTCTATCGATTCGAATGTCACCCCGTCAATTCCTGGTGCCCCATTACTCCTCTTCGTTAGCTTGTAAGCTTCCTCCAGTGTCTCCATTTTACAGACATGAACATAGATTCCCCAGAATCGCCATTCCGGTTCTGCCTTCGCTTTGGTATATATATTCCTTCTCAGGTCTTGTAATTTTGTTGGTATTTTTGTCATTTTTACCTTTACCTCCCTTTTGTTAAAAGATTTCTACTAGTAGGGTGCCTTTGCTCCATGAGCGTTACCTCATTTCTTCACTACTACGCACCCATCCGCCACCCTCTCATCTTCAGTTCACTTCCTGTTTTCCAGTTATAGAACCTATCACTCCAAGGTATTTCTCCTTGGGATGAGGAGGGCTTCTCCAGTTACTTTGTATGTCCTCATTACCATGCTGTCACTAACACCCCGCTAAAGTAGGTACGCTGTGTCATTCGTATTTCAGCCACCTATACTGCTTTCACCCTTCTTTTGTGGGCTCAGCTTTTAGTACTTGACATTCGGGGCCACCTATGTGTTCGCTTTCGCTACGGCCTGGTAATTCGCCATTATCCTTACGATAACGTTGTCGGTAGGCTTCAATATCTTGGTTTCCCTCCACATTGCTACCCTAGCTACAGGACTCCGACTTTTATCCTGATGGGGTTTGATTCCCACTGAACATACTCACCTTATCTGGACACACAAAAGAATTATCTTATTTTAGATCAAAATTTCCAAAAAAATAAATGTAACAAACAAGTTTAAATGGTGCTATATTGGGCGATATTTCCTTAACTTGACGCGTATGGTTTATTTAACACTCCCTTTTTGCCAGGAGAAACATATAATTGAAGTAATTCAGGTTTGCAAGATGTGTTTGTAGTAAGGGCTGCAATTATAGCTTCAACAGTAAGCAATGTTGCTTTTAATTACCTCAACATTTTCTCTTGGCAATTCTTTAATGAATCGAGAAGTGCGCATTGGTTGCCACTGATTATTAATTTCTCTCCTATCTGCACATGAAATGATTAACTTTTCCTTTGCCCTGGTTATGCCAACATATGCAAGTCTCCTTTCTTCTTCTAAAGCTTTACCACTTTTATCATCAAAAGATCTTTGATGAGGAAATAATCCCTCTTCCCAACCAGGTAGAAACACGCACGGGAATTCAAGTCCTTTGGCTGCATGAAGAGTCATAACATATACAGTGTCATCGTTATTCATATTATCCACTTCCATCACCAAACTTATGTGCTCCAAGAAAGTTGTGGCATTATCGAAATTCTTTAAAGATGAGATGAGCTCCTTGACATTTTCTATTCGTGCTAAGCCTGTTACCTCCTCATTTTCAAGCATTTCAATATACCCTGATTGGTTTGCTACGATTTTAATGAATTCATGCAGTGGTTTTACGCTTACTATTTCTTCCCAAGCTTTAATTTTATTTAAAAAATCGTTGAGTGAGAGTTTAATTCTTTCGGTTACTTGATTACTATTAACTAATATTTTTGCTGCCTCAAAAAAAGAAATTTTGTTATCCTGAGCAGTCGTGTATATTTTCTTTAGAGTTGTAGCTCCTATGCTTCTTTTTGGCCGATTTACGATCCTTTCGAAAGCTAAGTCATCGTTATTGTTTGTAACAAGCCTTAAATATGCAATTATATCCCTGACTTCCTGACGTTCGTAGAATTTTACGCCACTTATAATCTTGTAGGGAATTGAATATTTTATAAAATACTCTTCGAGAACTCTAGTTTGAAAAGTGGCCCTTACCAGCACTGCAATGTCACTAAGTCTGTATTTATTGAGCTTTAATATCTGTTCGCTTATGAACCTTGCTTCAGCTTTTCCGTCCCATAATTTTATTAGATTTACCTTTTCCCCTTCAATGTTTGTTGTCCACAATTTTTTTTCTAAGCGAGTCTTATTGTGATTGATAACATATGACGCAGTTGCAAGTATGTGGGGTGTTGATCTATAATTACACTCTAACTTGAAGGTTTTTGCATTTTTAAAATCATCGGAGAACTTTAAAATATTTTCAACTTCTGCACCACGCCAACTATATATCGACTGGTCATCATCTCCTACACAGCAAATATTTGAGTGCTCTTTTGCAAGGTATTTTAGCCAAAGATATTGTATTGCATTTGTATCTTGATATTCATCTACCATAACATATTTAAACTTGTTTTGGTAGTAGGACAGAACTTCGGTCTTTTGATTAAAGAGCTGTATGTTATATAGCAATAAGTCACCAAAATCGACAGAATTAAGGAATTTCAACCTTTCCTGATACTGGTGATAGACTTTGAGTGCAGTTACATATACTGGCCTAAATGATTGAATATCTTCCACTTCAGATGGCAATAAGCACTTCTCTTTCCATTGCTGAATAATATTCATAATGGTCTTGCATTTTTCTGATAGGTAATCAGGGCTTATTTCATTCATGACGTTTTTTATTACCTGTAATTGGTCATCCACACCAATGATTGTAAAATTGGGGTTTAAGCCCACAATTTCTGCATGCAGGCGCAAAATTTTTGCTGCAATTGCATGGAAAGTGCCAAGCCATGGTATGTTTGTGCCAGTTAGCTCAAGTACCCTTGATACCATCTCATTTGCTGCTTTATTTGTGAATGTAACTGCTAATATCTCATCAGAATAAGCGTGACCGTTCCTAATTATGTGTGCTATTCTTGAAGTAATCGTTCTTGTTTTTCCCGTCCCGGCTCCTGCCAGTATCAAAACTGGTCCATCTATGTTAGTTACAGCTGATTGTTGTTCTGGATTTAGCAGTGAGAGATAATCGTTCATCGTAGCCCTATAGATTATAACTTCGTAAAGTTAAACCTATGATTGAAATATTGTAAAGGTTTTATTGAATAGAACAGTTAAAGAATGCTTCACTCAAGTACTACATATTTAAACGTAGGTTTTACATCTATTTTGTTTTAGTAGTTTCAGGTGTATGTCGAGTAACAACAACTTGATTTGAGGTATTGGCACCAGAACTTCTGCTTGTTGGGTGGATAAGTGGAGTTTGGAATGGCTTATATGTACGGTTTAGTTTCTTCATTTCTATTTCTTCAACTTCAACAAGGGGTTTTTCTTTTGGGGTATAGCGATTATGCGTTGCAGGTCGTTCAGTGAGATTTTCATATGTTTCTTTCAACCAAGTTCCGATATCATACATAAATCCATACGCTTTTTCTTTAAATTCTCTCAATGATCTACTGAAACTTGCTAGTGTGTTATTAAAGTAAATTGTCATATAGTCTCTTGTGGTGTATTGATAACTTTCTCCATCTAGTCTGCTACTTTGTGCGTTAGAACTATTGTTGCTTTTGAAATAACCAAATATGTTGTACATCTTGAGCTACCGCTGATTATTAATATACATATATTATGTATTAATAAATTAAAGTTGTCAAGAATTTTACTACTTGCACTCTGTAAAGTTTTTGTTGTGTACTTTGAACTTTGAGAAAAATGGACGCCTAAATTTGACAATTGTGAAAATATTAGTTAAAATTATTGTATGTTAAGTATAGTAAATAGGAGAAAATATGCCTACTAATTCTGATGAGCAAAGAAAAATATCGCTTGAAGAATTGGAAAGTGCTGTTGTGGACATGTTGCTGTGTAGATACGAACATAAATTAAAAAGATATGAATCAGGACGAGGTGTTGCAGAGTTATCTAAAAAAAATACCGATATCATAGATAAGTATATTGAATGTGTAGGGAAACCTTCTGAGCAATTTATTGAAACAATTAATGAAACAGAAATCCGCTATTTGCTAATATTTGATGAGCTTACCCCTGATACTATTGAAAAATATGTCAATGAAGGTAAGATAGACATATTAAGAGGGTATATAAAATCTATTGGGAGCTATGTAGAATATATTTCGAAGATTTTGGAGAAATGTGGTAGTTCAGATGGTACGGAGATTGGTAGACGTTTACTTGCAAGAAAACTTGAACGGATAGAAGAAGCTTCAAAACCACAAACAGAAGTGAAGATCAAGACAAGTATCTATAAAACTTGTTGTGCTTTAAGTGGTAGTGCAATTATTGGAGCAGCTATAGCATACCTTGCAGGAGCCGCCACTTTAGCTCCTGCTATTGTTGCTGTTGTGGTGTTTATTGCAGCTGCAGTAGTTGGTGCACTGGTGGGTTATGGTATTGGAAAGTTTTGCGAGAAAGTAAGTGAAGAGAAGCAAAATGATCCTGATATGAGTATGTGTACTGCAATTAAGAATGTACTTACTCCCGAATGTTTAAAATCACAATCGCAAGTTCATCCATAAGGTAGGCATTTAATATTGACTTTACTACGATAGTCACTTTAAATTAGTAATTGTTGTTGCAGTTAAAGTATCAATGCCTTTTTTCTTTTATTTTTTTGCAATTCTTAGCATTTTATCTGCTGTTTGTGTGATTAGTGTAAGAAATCCTGTGCATGCAGTATTATTTTTAATTTTCACCTTCGTTAATTCTGCAGTTCTTTTTATTCTCCTTGGAGCTGAATTCATTGCTATGATGGTGCTGATAGTATACATCGGTGCGGTTGCGGTGTTGTTCCTCTTTGCAGTTATGATGCTCGATATTGACTACATAAGGTTGCGCCAGGGTTTTGCAAAGCATTGCACTCTTGGTGCTATGTTGTGTGTTGTGTTTTTTCTAGTCATCAGCTTTGTAATCCGCAGCTCAGCACCGAATATAAGCAATGTTATAAACTATAATACCAATAATGTGAAAGCTATTGGTAATTTGCTGTATACCGACTACATGTACGCTTTTCATCTTTCTGGTATTCTGCTGCTTGTTGCAATTGTCGGTGCAATTGCTCTTACTTTGCAGGACAAGAAAAAAGGAGTTAAAAAACAGAATGTATTAAAGCAATTGACACAATCTTCATCTGTAAAATTGATTAAGGCTAAATTTGGAAAAGGAGTAGAATGGAAATAGGATTAAATCATTTTCTGATAGTTGCTGCTATTTTGTTCACTATTGGAGTATGCGGTATTTTCATCAACCGTAAGAGCATAATCAACATACTGTTGTCAATAGAAATATTATTGCTGGCGATTAACATCAATCTAGTTGCTTTTTCTGCCTTTATGAATGATATAGTTGGGCAAATTTTTGTGATGTTTGTGTTGACTGTTGCGGCAGCAGAGTCAGGAGTTGGGCTTGCAATATTGGTTGTATATTATAGAAGCCGTGGCAATATAGATGTTGAACAAGCGAACTTAATGAAAGAATGAAAGTATGATGGATATACTGAAATTAATAGTATTTTTGCCACTCTTTGGTTCGCTATTTGCAGCACTTTTTAAAAAAGATGTTTTTAGTCAGTTAGTTACAACGGCAGGGATTGGAATATCTGCAGTTTTATCTTGGTATGTTTTTCTCACCTTCTCTGAAAACTATCATTTAGTTTTATTTCCTTTGTTTTCATTAAGTGTATTAAAAGTAAATTGGGCAATTAGTGTGGATGCTCTCTCATCCTTAATGCTTATTGTTATTACCACCGTTTCACTAGTAGTCCACCTCTATTCTATCGGTTATATGGAGCATGATAAAGGGAAGTCGAGGTTTTTTTCTTACCTATCGCTGTTTACGTTTTGCATGATTGTGCTGGTTGTAAGCGATAATTTCGTGCAGCTTTTTTTTGGCTGGGAAGGGGTTGGCCTATGTTCTTATTTACTCATAGGATTTTGGTTCCAAAAATATTCTGCAAATAATGCAGCAATTAAAGCATTTGTTGTGAATAGGGTAGGAGACTTTGCACTATTGATTGGGATCTTTCTCATTTATTATACATTTCACTCTTTGAAATTTACTGAAGTTTTTGACACAGCTGATCTTCTTGGCGCACAGAACATTAGGGCATTCTGCTGTGAATTTAAAATAATTCATATAATATGCATATTACTTTTTATTGGCTGTATGGGTAAATCTGCACAGCTTGGTTTACATGTTTGGTTGCCAGATGCAATGGAAGGGCCAACCCCTGTTTCTGCACTCATTCACGCAGCAACGATGGTAACAGCCGGTATATTTTTAATAGCAAAATGTTCTCCATTGTTTGAGTTATCAAATGTGGCACGAGAATTAATAGTTATTGTTGGTGCACTTACTGCTTTTTTTGCAGCCACCGTTGCGATTACTCAGAACGATATAAAGAAAATAATTGCTTATTCAACCTGCAGTCAACTTGGTTATATGTTCATGGCATGTGGGCTTTCTGCTTACAATGTTGCTATTTTTCATTTAATGACACACGCTTTTTTTAAAGCTTTACTATTTCTTGGTGCTGGCAATGTGATTCATGCAATGCATCATGAGCAAAATATTCAGAAAATGGGAAATTGCTGGAAGAAAATCCCTTGCACTTACACTCTCATGTGGATTGGGTCTCTTGCACTTTCTGGAATATTTCCATTTGCAGGTTTTTACTCAAAAGACTTGATAATTGAACATGCTTATAGCACGGATAGCTTTGCTTTTGTAATAAGCTTAGTTGTTGCATTCTTCACAGCGTTTTACTCTTGGAGGTTATTGCTTCTTGTGTTCCATAGCCAAAAACAAAGTAAAATTAATATACATGAGGCACCAAAGATTATGCTTATACCATTACTGATACTTGCTTTTGGTTCGGTATTTTCTGGAGTGTGGGGAGCAAATATTTTGAACATAACTAGTAATGCGTTTTGGAAATCAAGTTTAATGGTGATTGATGAGCATGGAGTTCATAATTTCTTTATAAAACTACTGCCAACCTTAGCGAGCCTAAGTGGAATAGCACTTGCATACCTAATTTACCAATATCAAGTAATTAGGCAAATTAAGAGTAAATTTTTACTTAAGTTTTTGCAGAATAAATGGTACTTTGATGAGGTGTATGAGTTTGTTATCATTGCACCGATAAGGTTTATGTCTAGGCTTCTATGGAAGTTTGATGTTAAGGCCATTGATTCATTTGGGCCAAATGGTGTTGTAAGGTTGGTTAATGAATGTTCAAAAAGTTCTATAAAGTTGCAAACTGGTTATATATTTGATTATGCATTTATTATGTTTGTTACTCTAATAATCGGTGCTTTATATATTGTTGGAATTAAATAGAAGGTGTTGTTACTTAGTATATTCTTGCTTCCACTGATAGGAGCATTGATTTTATCCTTAATCAGGATTAATCATCAATCTATACACTTAAGATTCCTTGCCCTATTTTTTGCTGTACTTCCATTTTTGCTTAGCATTGTAGCTTGTATAGAATTTGATTATAACGATGCGGACTTTCAGTTTGTCAGCTACCCAATTAGAAATGTTGGAATAGGGATAGATGGTATATCGTTGCTTTTCCTTCTGCTTACAACTTTCTTGTTTGTAATTTGTATACTCTACAACTGCAAAATGAGTTATACGACCCTCAAGCCATATATGGCATTATTTCTACTGCTTGAGAGTGTTGTAGTCGGTTTTTTCGTTTCACTGAATGCTATAAGCTTTTATGTGTTTTTTGAAGCTGTTTTAATACCAATGTTCTTTATTATTGGCATCTGGGGAGGGAAGCAAAGGGTATATGCGACGTTTAAGTTGTTTCTTTATACATTAACTGGCTCATTATTATTTCTACTTGGATTGGTGTACATCTATAGCATTTTTGGGACGTTTAATATACAAGAATTAGCTACATTAGTGCCAAGCCTTGATCTTAAAGTGCAGTCATTGCTGTGGATTGCATTTTTTATTTCTTTTGCAATAAAAGTACCGATGTTTCCATTTCACACTTGGCTTCCTGATGCACATGTGCAATCACCAACTTCTGGATCTGTGATTTTAGCTGGCTTGCTTATTAAAATGGGGGGATATGGATTTTTAAGGTTTTCTATTCCAATGCTTCCTCAGGCAAGTTTGTATTTTTCAAATTTCGTTGTTGTGCTGAGCATTATTGCTGTGATATATGCTTCTCTAGTTGCGTTTGCTCAAGATGATATAAAGAAGTTAATAGCTTATTCTTCAATAGCACATATGGGGATCGTTACTGCTGGCCTCTTTTCATTTTGTGAGGAAGGAGTACTCGGCGCTATATTTCAAATGATTAGTCATGGCCTTATTTCTGCTGCTTTATTTTTATGTGTTGGAATGCTATATACTCGAACTGGAACTTTGGAGATTGCAAAATATTTTGGCATAGTAAACACAATGCCAAAATTTGGTTTTATGTTCATTTTATTTTCAATGGCTTCAATAGGGCTACCTGGAACATCTGGATTCATAGGTGAGTTTTTGGCTATGGTTGGAATGTTTAAGAGCATAGGGTTTTTTACAGGATTTATCGCACTTGGCACTATTTTAAGCGCAGTTTATATGCTGAATTTATGTAAGCAAATAATATGGGGGGTTAGCTATTCTAAATTATTAAATAACCGCTTGGATAGCATAGAATTTTCTGTCTTAATTCTGCTTGCAGTGTTTGTTATTTTGCTTGGATTCTACCCAACCCTTGCACTGAATTATTTGAAGCCATGTATGGCAAATTTGTTAGTCAAATATGATGCGCTATGAATTATATACAGATATTGCCGGAAACGTTCTCTATTATCTCCTCGTTAGTGTTGCTACTGCTTGGAATTATATTTAACCGCCGAACTATCAACTTATTAGCACTTGGCTGCACAGTGATAACTTTGATTATTTTAATTCTTTCGGCAGAAAACAATGAAATTTTTCTCTTTAATTCGTTGTTAAAACTCAATTTATACATTAGGTCAGCCCAAGGGTTAATTCTCAGCACAGGAATTTTAATACTTTTGATGCTGAATTTATCAAAATATGACTATAAATATGAATTTTCAATACTGATTCTTTTTGCGCTATTTGGCATGATAACTTTAGTTTCAGCAAATAGTCTGATTTCTTTTTATTTAGCTTTTGAGTTGATGAGTATATCTTTGTATGTTCTTGCGAGCTTTAATAAAGATTCGATTTATTCATGTGAAGCGGGAGTGAAATATTTTACACTCAGTGCACTATCTTCCTGCATTATGCTATATGGAATGTCGCTGCTTTATGGATATACAGGACAAGTCAATTTCTCTGAGTTAAGTTCATTCTTGCAAAACCATCAAATAACTTATGGAACAGTCTTTGGGTTAGTCTTTGTTCTAATTGGTTTGTGTTTCAAGCTTGCTATTGTTCCTTTTCATATGTGGGCTCCAGATGTCTATCAAGGTGCACCTACCATAGTAACTGCGTTTTTTTCTACAGCTCCAAAAGCTGCACTTGTAACATTTTTAATTCGATTGATGAATGAAGAGTTAGTAAATGTAAAAAGTTATGTTCAGCCTATTTTCTTATACGTTTCAGCATTGTCTGTGCTTATCTCAGCTTTTGGGGCCTTGCGTCAGCAAAACTTAAAAAGGCTGCTTGCTTACAGTTCAATTGGTCACATTGGTTTTATATTTGCTTCACTTTCTATTTTTACACAAGCAGGAACAGATAGTGCCTTAATGTATCTGGTGATATATATCATCACAAGCATAGGACTATTCTCATATCTCGTACAAATTGACGATGACGATTGTGATATTGCAAATTTATCTGGTATAGGGAAGAAACACCCAATTGTAGCATTTCATCTTTCTGTACTGTTACTCTCGATGTCGGGAATACCTCCACTTGCAGGTTTTATCGCTAAATTTTTTATATTCAAAAGTTTAATAAATTCTGGCTTTATCAGCCTGTCTTTGATCCTTGTAATAGCGAGTGTGATATCATGCTACTATTATTTAAATATCATGAAAGTTATGTATTTTGATAAAGCTAGTGGTAATAAGGTTGCTTATTCTAAGGGTCTATTCATTATCACTTCAGTGGCTTCACTGATCAACCTCGTTCTTTTCTTGTACGCAGAAGATCTTTACTCATTGATTAATTCATTGACAAATTAACAACTTAGTGTTTATAATTAGTGATTAATTAATATTTTGTGGTGAAAAATGAGTAAAAGAAAAACTGTTTTGAAATTTTCAATTGCCGCTCTCTTGCTAGGTGGATTTAGCGCTGTAGCTGTTTTATATTTTCCTTATGTTGCTTTAGCAATTAAATTTGGTATTGTAATTTCTACAGCTCCTCTGGCAATTTTTGCCATTTCTGTAGTTGCTGCATTAGCTTCAGTAATTACATTAGCAGCATTTACTATTTCCGCCATACGCAGTAAGGGTAAATCTAATAAGGTTAGTAGCGAACCAGGAAGTAAAAATGAAGAAAAAGGACAAAGTCTAGTACAAGAAAAAGATGCACCTACTCCTACGCCACCGTTGCTCTCGCAAGAGCCTGAAAAGTCGGTTATTCCTATTCCACAACAACCACCAGTTGATGATCCAGTGGAAGAAACAGAAACACCGCAACCTGAAAACGTTATGGTTAATGGTGCTGATCAGCAAGCTAACCAAACAGAGGAATCGTTGCCACCATATCCAGAACCCACCTCGCCTCTAAATAGCATGGATCAACTCAAATCGTTTCCTGAATTGCCGTCAATTGTTGTGGATGCACACAACAATTTGGGAGATGGTAGTAATTCCATCAAAATTTATCAAGAAAATATGTCACTTCCAATATATTTGCCCCAACAATCTCAGATTTTACATAATGCAAAACTGGCCTTGGGGCTTAGTTATGCATTAAATGAAAGAAGGCAACAACCTAATCAGGCTAGTACAATAGATATTGACGTTTCCTGGGGCAGTGACTTTGAGGACTCAATAATTGCCAACAATAGCCTTCCTAGTGTTAGTATCACCCAAGAATTAGAAGAACGGTCAGGAGGAGTTAGGTGTTTTTCTGAACTAAATAATGTTCATAATATACTCGAGTATCGAAGACAGCTATCTCTTATGAATAATTGCTCTAACAGTTATTGTTCTTCTATGCTTTCATCAATACAAGAACCAGATAGGCTACAAGCAAGTTTAGGAAGTGACAATCCATCAGTGCAGTCTTTTCAACCAAAGAAGAAGCTTTTATATGATGTAAGTAAAAAAAATTTTGATAGCGTTAATTTTCAAGTAAATCATGCTAGACTTTCCGAGCATGCAGGGGAAGCTCCTAATTACAAATGGGTATTTCCACTTACTGAAACAAATGTTAACAGCGGTCCTAAAGCAATGCCCTATGACGTAAATGATAATATGGTTCCATATAGCAATATGAAATCACCTGTATTATCAAGTTTTGCTAACCGTAGCAACAGTTTTTCTGGATAAGAGAGTTTTTTGATAGAATTAAGAAAATGATTCCTGAAACATTTGAGGGCTTTCATATTCATCACTATAAAGAAGTTTCAAGCACTAACGAAGAAGCGTTGGATTTAATTGAGAGAGGGATATCTAATGAAACTATTATTATTGCCGATAAACAAACAGAAGGTAGGGGACGCACTGGAAAAAGTTGGGTTTCTCCAGAAGGTAATCTCTATGCGAGTTTGGTGATAAATCAAGTCACAGATATTGGCAAATTAACAGAATTGACTTTTGTTACTGCTCTTGCTGTTGGAAATACTATACTGTCATTTATAAATGGTCTAAATCTCCAGTATAAGTGGCCAAATGATATTCTAATCGATGGCAAGAAAATAAGCGGAATATTGCTTGAAAAAAGATCCAATTCGAATTGGCTGATTATAGGAATTGGAATTAATGTCAATCATGCACCACTTCCAGGAACAACGTGCATTAGCAATTACGGTGAATCTGTGTCTAACATGGATCTGTTAAAAAAATTAATAATAAATTTTAACAAGCTAAGAAAGCAATGGCTATTTGATGGGTTTTATGCTATAAGAAAAATGTGGCTTACAAGAGCATTCAAGATGAACGAGCAAATCAGTGTAAAGTTAGCTGACAAATTGTATGAAGGAATTTTTGCTGATATAGATAAAAGTGGTAAATTGGTGTTGCAGCAAAAGGATGGAAGCTTAATTTATTTTGATGCAGGTGAGTTATTTATTGGCAGTGCATTATGAATACGTATGTAATTTTTGCTTACCTTATTAGTTTTACGTTGATTACCGGAGAACTGATTTTTACCATTTCTTGCTATACTAAAAGTAAAAAAATTCTAGAAAGCCTGAAAGATAATAATGAAGAAGAAACATAAGCGATTACTTATAACTTCAGGAATTTTCTGCTTTTTAAGCTGCATAGTCTTTTTTATTTTAACAACGCTCAAAGAAAATATCTCATTTTTCTATACAGTAAGTGAGGCAATAGTTTTACCAAATAATCAAAAGCCAATCCGTGTTGGTGGAATGGTCGTTGAAAATAGCGTGATACGCAACGAAAGTGAAGTGATTTTTCAAATGACAGATTTTAATAAGAGCGTTATGGTGAAATATCAGGGAATACTTCCACCAATGTTTTCAGAAAAAAGTGGTGTTGTTATGCAAGGTAAAATGTTTGATAATAGTACCTTTCTTGCAGATACGGTGTTTGCAAAACATGATGAGAATTATATGCCGAAAGTTTTAAAATAGATTCCCTGATTCAGCTGTATTGAAACGGTATGTAGAGAGAGTAACAGCCTGCTATAGCTAGTACAAGTCAGGCCGCGGTATCTCTAGATCCCGCTAACAAGCAGCGGGATGACGAATTTGTCGTTTATCAAATCGTTGTAAACTTAAGTTACTTTAGCTATAGTAAGCTGTTACTTTCCTAACTACTACAAGATATCAGAGTGAGTTGGTGCTTCCCATTCATCTATGTTATCACCACCAGTTGCTCCTGTTTTTAATTCGTCAATTTTATCATACAATTCATCCATATAATCTTGATGACCTTTCAACACGTCATTCAATTTAGGAACAAATGTGTCGTTTAAATCTGCGATTAGTTTATCTAGAATTGTGTGGACATACTTGACCTGTGCATTCTTTTCTTTATCGCTCTCAAAAGATTTAGGTTTAATTTTGACCTCTATGTCATTTATTATTCTATGGTTAGTACCGCTCATTCCGCTTTTCACTTCAAAGTCGTCTTCGCTTTCTTTCATACTGTAATTACTCATATTAACTCCTATAAAAAATTATAATTTCAAAATCAATTCAGCTATATTGAAATGGTATGTGAAAAAAGGTAATAGCCCAGTGGGCTATTACCTTTTTCTTATTTTTGCTAATTATTAGCTATTTTCTATCCTAGTGGATTTAACTCTGGAGAAAAAAAGGTGTTGGGATTTGTTATGTCAGAATCCGTGAATGAATCTACTTCATCTCTCAATTTATCGATTTTCTCAATTAAACCTGAATCTTTATCACCAATTTCCTTCTTTATTGTAGATAAGTGCTGTGTGGTTTGGCTTACTACATTATTGATATGTTTTATTATGGAATTGACTGATCCTACAAATGTCGAAGTTTGTACCATCCCTTTAGTTCCTGATATCTCTTTTAATGGTGTCTCAATTAACTCCACATTAAATTTTTTATCTTCTGTTAAATTACTCATATTCATTAACTCCTTAAATAATAATATTAAAAATAATATTATTCATTATCTTCTGTAATCTGCTAAACAGATATGGAGTAATCCTGAACAGTATAAGCATCATTACTGTTAAGGTAATACTCTTCATTTACTACAAAAGAATGTTGATAGCTAAATTGATTGGGGGTTAACTATATCATCACCTTCCAGCAATTCCTTAAGTTCTTCAAGTTTTTCTTTCATTTCCTCTTGTTTCTTGTTTTGTTCATCAAACTTCTCTTTTAATGCATCAATAATAGCTTTAGACTGATCTTGATTGCCAAGATCACCAATCACAGCTGTTACTTTCTCATAAGGCAGCTTGTGAATGATGTCTTTAAGCTCTTCTGCACCTACGTTATCCAAAAGTTCTTTAAACCGCTCATTAGACATATTGCGAGCAAAAGCTTGAAGTTTGTCTGGGTTGTCAGCTAAAGACTTAATGATAATCTGAATCCTATTAGAATCAGTTAAATCCTGAGCAATTGCTTCAAGTTTCTTAGGATCAAGCTTATTAACTAAGTCTTTCAGTTGGTCTTCTTGCAGACTATTTACTAAAGCTTTTAACTGATCACCTTCTAATTCTTTGGAGAGTATCGTCAAATGGTGCTCAGCCAAGTCTTTTGCAAGCACTGTAAATTGCTCGTCATTTAAAGTTTTAATAAGTGCTTTGAACTGATCCACTTTTAAGTGAGGTAAAATTTCTTTTACTTGCTCTGGATTTAAGTCTCTAACTAGAGCTTCAAGCTGAGCATCATTTAAAATAGGAACAATTATTTGTAATTTTTCTGGATTTAGTTCCTGAGCGAGAGTTTGTAATTGGTAGTCGGTTAGATGATCCACTAAAGCTTGGAGTTGTTCATCTGTTAAGTTCTCTGCTAAAGCCTGCAACTGGTTTGAACTCAACTCAGGAATTATTTTTTGTAGCTGTCCATTCGTTAAATTCTGTGCAAGAACCTGCAGTTGATTTGAATTTAGTTCAGGAATTATTTTTTGTAGTTGCTCGTTACTAAGAGTATTTGCAAGGGTCTTTAGTTGGTTTTCTGTTAGGTCCTGAATAAAGATTTTGGCAAACACGCTTGATAACAGTGTGCTCTTTTGTATACTAGATAGTGGTATATCTTTTATATATTTTTCGCAGTAGTATGATATAATATCTTGTAATGCCTTATTGTCAGGTGAATCTATTATATTTCCTTCCCTGTCTGAAAAATAATATTTACTGTTGCCAGAATCTTCCCATGTTACATATTTGTATTCCAATTGTTTCGATCCGATAATACTACCACAAATATTGAGGGACTTAGGATTAATAAGCTGTGTTGCAATTGATAACTTAGCCAATGTATCATTACCATAATATACAAATGCATGCTTATTATTTATGTGATCTAAGTTAGAATCATATTTATGACGGTCGATCGCCAGACTTCCTTCATTTTCTTCCTCTATGCATGAGAAATGGTCTTGGCAAAGATTACCACCGCAAAATTTTATAGGTAGTAAGTCTAGTGCTATATCGTTTTTATCATCCAGTGGTACAAGCTCAACTTTTTTAATAGGTGTATTCCGGTCAGGCCAATATATATGGCTAATCTTGTTGATGAGCATCTCTTTTCCAGGCACCATCTTAAAAACATGTTTTTTCCACTCATAGGTGTTACCAATAAATTCATTGTTAGTATTCTAACATTTATTGATTAATTTATTGTTAAGTTAGTATATATCAGAATTATAATAACAAACATTACTTGTGTAGAGAAAAGTTACGAAAAGAAATAGGGATTTTTTAGGGAACTAGTATAAAATACTCATGAGCTAAAATAAGCTGACTTTATGATATGCTAGAACCTATATTGGTGGAGGCAAGCGGGATCGAACCGCTGACCTTCTGCGTGCAAAACAGATGCTCTACCAGCTGAGCTATACCCCCAGGTAATTCTTGCTTAAAGCATAAATCACTCAGGCTGAAATGCAAGAAATATTTATCTGTTAGGCTATTGCTAAATAGTGCACAAATTCTGCAGTTATGTACAATTCTCTATCTTTTTGTCTTTTCAGATTTGTACATCACACTATAAGCTTTGCCAAATAAATCTGTGAACCGAAAATTAACAAGAAGTTTTCCTTTGGAAATTTTTTTTAATTATCCATAGATTTTTGAACTAAATTATCACTAACGCAGTATATTATATAATTTATTTAACCACACATGAAAATTTTAGTTTGATTAAAACGGATAAAAACTATATTACTGTTTAGTATAGCTAAAAAATGAAATGATCCCGTAGCTCAGCCGGTAGAGCAACTGACTTTTAATCAGTGGGTCACGCGTTCGAATCGCGTCGGGATCACTTAGAATCTTAAAAAGCATGCTGAAGGAACAGGACAAAATATTTACAAACTTAAATGGTAAAGAAACTCCACTACTTGAGGATGCAAAAAAACGTGGTAGCTGGCAAAAAACAAAGGAGTTACTAGATTTAGGATCAGAAAAGATCATTGATGAAGTAAAGAAATCTGGTTTGAGAGGTCGAGGAGGTGCAGGATTTTCCACCGGCCTTAAGTGGAGCTTTATGCCCAAAAATCTCCCAAAAGCATATTTAGTAGTCAATGCAGATGAGTCAGAACCTGGTACATGTAAAGATAGAGATATATTGCGATATGAGCCACATAAGTTACTTGAGGGAATTCTCCTAGCCGGCAAAGCGATCAGCGCATCAGTTGCGTATATTTATATCAGGGGTGAATTTTATAATGAATATTTAGTTCTAAAAAAAGCACTTGAGGAAGCCTATAAAGAAAACTTAATTGGAAAAAATGCCTGCAAATCAGGTTATGATCTTGATGTGTTTATCCATAGGGGTGCAGGAGCTTACATATGTGGGGAAGAAACAGCTCAACTCGAATCAATTGAAGGAAAAAAGGGCTTTCCTCGCATGAAACCTCCATTTCCCGCAGGTGTTGGACTTTTTGGCTGCCCAACCACAATAAACAACGTTGAAACTATAGCCATGGTTCCAGATATTCTGAATCGCGGAGGAGAATGGTTTGCATCTCTTGGTAAACCAAATAATACTGGTACCAAGGTCTTTTGTATTTCAGGACACGTAAACAACCCGTGTAATGTTGAAGAAGAGCTCGGAGTTCCACTACGTGAATTGATTGAAAAATACGCAGGTGGAGTGCGAGGGGGTTGGGATAATTTACTTGCTGTAATACCTGGTGGGTCTTCAGTGCCATTAATTCCAAAATCTATATGCGATACTATTGAAATGGATTTTGATTCATTAAGAACCGCACAATCAGGGCTTGGTACTGCTGCTGTAATAGTGATGGATAAATCAACTGATATAATAGCTGCAATAGAGAGGTTATCACACTTTTACATGCATGAGTCCTGTGGACAATGCACACCATGCCGTGAAGGTACTGGATGGATGTGGAGGATTATGAAGAGGATGGTGGCAGGAGATATTAAGCCTGATGAAATAGATAAGCTGCTTGACCTTACAACTCAAATAGAAGGACATACAATTTGCGCGCTTGGTGATGCTGCAGCTTGGCCGATTCAAGGATTAATAAGACATTTTCGCCATGTTATCAAAGAGAGAGCGATAGTTTAACTCTACTTATACTTCTTAAGCCGTTTTGCTACTTAGCAACCAGAGCTAAAAAATATTGATTCCCTTCCCTTTTAGGTGCCAATTCTACCTTTGCAATATCTTCAGTGTCTCTAATTAGCCGTTCTAATTTTTCCAGTCCGACTTCAGTGTTTATAAGCTCTCTGCCCTTAAATCTCATTGTAACTTTGATTTTATGTCCGTGGGCAAGTAAGTCTCTTGCTTGACGCAATTTTGTTTCGTAATCGTGATCACCAATATTGGGGCCCAGTTTAATCTCTTTTATAGTTAATGTTTTTTGTTTCTTTTTTGCTTCACTTGCCTTCTTTTTTATATCATACTTTTGTTTGCTATAATCCAGAACTTTACATACTGGAGGAGTTGAATCAGGTGCAATTTCTACCAAGTCTAAACCAACACCCTGTGCAAATTCCAAAGCTCGTTCTATTGGCACGATTCCGACCATTTCACCACTATGATCAACTAAGCGTACCTCCTTAGCTGTGATGAATCCATTAATTCTGTTTTTATTGTTCTTTTTAACTTGCAAACTTTAACTCCCTTAATTCAAATTAATACTTTTTAACAGCGATTCAGTAGCCTTTTCCAAAGAAAAAGACTCCTGTCTTTCTGATCCTAAATTTCTCACTGACACAGTTTTACTTGTAACTTCATTTTTGCCTATAATCCATAATATAGGAACCTTGTTTGAACTATGCAAACGTATCTTATAACTAATTTTTTCATTGGTCAAATCAGTCTTGACTCTCACACCTTGTTTTTTTAAGACATTGCTGATTTCTGTGGCGTAACTGTCAGCCTCATTTGTAATGGTCAGAATAGCAAGTTGCGTTGGAGCAAGCCAAACTGGAAATTTTCCTGCATAATTTTCTATCAAAATTCCAATAAAACGCTCAAAAGTCCCAAGAATTGCCCTATGTAACATGACAGGGTGATGCTTGTGTCCATCTGCCCCTATATAAAAAGCTCCCAGACGTTCTGGTAAAATGAAATCAACTTGTAATGTTCCACATTGCCAATTTCTGCCTATTGCGTCTTTCAAAACGAACTCTAACTTTGGACCATAAAATGCACCTTCACCAGGGTTAAGTTTATAACTCAAGCCCGCTTCTTGAACGGCTTCAAGCAGCGCTTTTTCAGCTCTATCCCACACTTCATCATTACCTGCTCTAATATCTGGACGGTCTGAAAATTTCACAGAAATTTCATTAAATCCAAGCTCTGAATATACTTCTTTTAAAAGGTCACAAAACTTTATAGTCTCAGAATTCACTTGTTCTTCCATACAAAAAATGTGTGCATCGTCTTGCGTAAAACCACGCACTCGCATCAGTCCATGCAATGAGCCTGAGCTTTCATTTCTATGGCATATGCCAAACTCTGCCATACGTATCGGTAAATCACGATAGCTTCTGGTGTGAGAATTAAAAATCTGCACATGACAGGGGCAATTCATGGGTTTTATTGCTAGCTTTTTACTTTCAGACTCGTCAACAGTAAACATATTTTCACGAAACTTATCCCAATGTCCAGATTTTCCCCACAGCTCTTTGCCTACTAAAATAGGGGTTTTTACCTCAAAATAGCCATTATTTATTAACTTCTTTCTGATGTAAGACTCGAGAACATTATATAAAATATATCCTTGTTCATGCCAAAAAACCTGCCCGACAGCTTCCTCTTGGATGTGAAATAAATCCATATCCTTGGCAATTTTGCGGTGATCACGTTTCTCTGCTTCTTTGAGACACTCAAGATAAGCGTTTAATTCATCCTTATTTCTCCATGCTGTGCCATATATTCGCTGCAACATTGGGCCCTTTGCATCACCTCGCCAGTATGCACCCGCTACTTTCATAAGTTTAAACGCTTTAACTCTGCCGGTTGATGGTGAGTGCGGACCACGGCATAGGTCTACAAAATCGCCTTGTCTATAAACAGTTAGGTTTTCACTCTCTGATATAGAGGATATAATTTCAACCTTATATTTTTCGCCTATACCACTAAAGAAATCAACTGCCTGCTTGCGAGTCCAAACCTCTCGAACAAATCTGTGATTACTTTTTACAATCTCTTTCATTTTCTTTTCTATTGCAGCAAGATCATCCGTAGTGAAGGTACGATCTGTAGCAAAATCATAGTAAAAACCGTCCTGAATTGTTGGGCCGATAGTAATCTGAGTATTAGGAAATAGCTCTTTCACTGCCTGCGCCATTATATGAGCAGCATCATGCCTTATTATATCTAAACCCGCTTCGTCACTCAGTTGTATCACCTCTATCTCTGTATCAGATTCAATTTCACGTGAGAGATCATATAACTCACCATTTACTTTCAATGCAACTACTTCTTTCAAAGCATCCGGTTGTAATATATCAAAGCCAGTGACTTTACCACTGTATTCTTTTACTTTTTGTTCGGTTGAAAAAGTAACTTTAATCATTCATCAGACCTTTTGTCATCCAAATCCAAGCGTGATTGTTCAAATGTTCCATAAGGCAATAGAATAAATGTAAGACGTTAACGATTGATGTCATTCCAGTGCGTGACACTGGAATCCAGCTTACGAACATTGTTTTGACATATACCCCTAGAGTCAGCTGTCCATTGCATAATTTGCAAATACTTTTACACCTAGATCCCAGTGGGCTTTGTTGCATAGCAACTGAAAAAATCTGGTGGCTACTGACAAAATTCATTATAAAATAGCCATTTAACCTTTGAAGAAAAAATATGCCACAGAAAATGAAAGTCAGTAACCAAAACGAATATAACAAATTCCTTGAAAAAAGGGGAAATATTTTTCGTTACATCGATGAAGCTATCGAAAATTGGTATGAAATTGGGCCAAAAATGCAGGGCGGCAACTATATTTATAGTGATAAAGTGGTGATTTTGATACATATAACAACCCATCTATTCAGAATAGGTTTGAGTGGGATTTTTAGAGGGATACATTGAACAAATAGGAAAAAATTTCCCCTTTTTTCAAGGAATTTGTTATATTCGTTTTGGTTACTGACTTTCATTTTCTGTGGCATATTTTTTCTTCAAAGGTTAAATGGCTATTTTATAATGAATTTTGTCAGTAGCCACCAGATTTTTTCAGTTGCTATGCAACAAAGCCCACTGGGATCTAGAAAATCTAGTTAATATATATAGAGAAACCTTAGCTATAGTTTCGAAAAGAGTCTGATGTATTTTGCTATATGATCATAGGTCTAACAGGCGGAATTGGTGTAGGAAAGAGCTTTGTAGCTAATTGCTTTCAAGAGTTTGGTGCTGCTGTATTTGATGCTGATTCTGTTGTACACCAACTTTATAAAGTGGATAAAAGCATAATAAGCTATGCAGAAAAAAATTTTCCTGGAGTGGTAGTAAATGGTGAAATAGATAGAACAGTACTGTCTAAATATTTCTTAGCCTACGATGAAAATTGGAAACAATTTCAATCTTTGGTTCATGCCGTTGTGCGAAATGAACTAGAACTTTTTATTGCTAAGGAAATAAAGATCGATAGAAAACTTTTAGTTTTAGATGTGCCACTTCTATTAGAAACAAAATTTTATTTATATTGCAACCTTATTGTTTTCGTCCATGCAGATAGCGTTGTGCAAGCTCAAAGACTTAACGAACGCAACATAAATAAAGAAAAGCTAAATTTAATCTCCAATGTTCAGTTATCTATTGAGGAGAAAAGGAAGATGAGTGACTTTATTATCGATACCAGTGTAAGCAAAGAGTATGTTTTTTCTCAAGTAAAAGATATAGTGGACTCGTTAAATCTCAGCAGTTGATTTCAATTCACAATTTGCTTCCACCAAATTACTCCGAATTTTAGTTGTATTATTTGCGGATTTCACTGCTAAAATCTCAAATTTTGAGCTTGTGTTCAAAAATGATTCAACTGACCTGCCAAAAAAATCATATCTCCACCCCTTGAATAGTTTATCTGTCTGCCTAGATATTGACCCAGTTAACTCATCTTTTGAAGAAACTAATTTCCTTGATATGTTACTTTCTTTACATTTACTATCTAAAATAATTGAGAGTATATCGAATACAGATTTGTCATAATTATTCGGGAAGGTGTTGTTTTGCTGCATCCAATTTCTCTCATTTTCATTAAAAATATTCACAAACTCTAGTAAATCTGCATCTCTTATATTTTTTGCATTCCTCTTGAGATCATCTAAAATCTCATCAACATGCTCTACATTATTTTCAATAAAACCAGCTATTACAGCATTATTAATTACTTTATTACGATTCATATTATAGCGCTGTGCTAAGGTCTCTTGCCACTCACTAACTGCTTTAACAGTTAGTATCAATCTTGGATTTACTTCATAATTAAATTTAATCCTCTTCCATGCATCTTTTGGATTATGTAGATACTTATTTATATCAACTATTGATTCCATCTCTTCTTGAAACCAACCCATCCTATTATTTTCTTCAAGTTTATCGCACAATATTTGGTATAGGTCATATAGGTGTATCACGTCGTTTACTGCATAATCTAACTGATCCTCGGATAACGGCCTTCTTAACCAGTCTGAATTTTTAGCTTTAATTTTATCCAGTGCTATTCCTTGATATTGCTCCACTACTTTTGAGTAACCAATAAAGTCATGATAATAATGACAAAACATAGCGGCAACTTGGGTATCAAAAATGGGAGTGGGAATACATTTAAACACAGTGAGTAAGGATTCTATATCCTGCCGGCAGCTATGAAACACTTTGGTTATCCCCTGATTTAGCATTATTTTCTTAATGAATGATAAATCAATTTCTGGCACTAATGCGTCTACAATAAAACTCTTCTCTCCGCAAGAAATTTGAATTAACGATAATTTTGGGTAGTAGATTAAATTATTTCTAATGAACTCCGTGTCAACTGCTATAAATTTCGGCTTTTCTGCTATCAACCCCTCACATATGTCCTCCAGCTCCGACGTTGTATTAATTAACATATGTTTTTTATTCAGTGGTTCTACTTTACCACTTACATTAAATTTTTGCAATTAGTGACTTCTTGCAAAACTTTCTATCACTCATTGGTGTCATCCAAGTAGCGTGACTACTTGGATCCAGAAAACTCAATTAGAAACGAGTACACTAGGCTCTGTGGACAAAAAATATGAAAAGAGAGAAAAAGATGGTAGTTTAGCTTAATAGGTAAAAAATGGAGAAACTACCATATGCAATATTACATCAAAGAGGAAAATTGGAAACAAATTTTAGAGTTCATAAAAAGCGTAAAAGGAATGCATAGCAAAGATGAAAAACGTTTAAGAATATTCATAGAGGCAGTGTGGTACATAGTCCGAAGTGGTTGCCAATGGAGACTTTTACCAAAAACTTATGGTAATTACAGGAGTATACATAAGCGATTTAAAAGATGGTGTGGAAGAGATGTCTGGGAAAAATTGCTTGAATATACTAAACAAGAGCCTGATTTAGAAGTTGCTATAATCGACGGTACGATCATCCGAGCCCATCCATGTTCATCTGGATATACAAAAAACTCCAAGGATCAAGAAGCTTTAGGGAGGAGCAAAGGTGGCTTTACAACTAAAATACATGCGCTTGTCGATGCACTTGGAAATCCACTTAAATTTACTCTGACCCCTGGTCAAAGAAATGAGATTACACAAGCAGCAACATTAACTGAAAGTGTCTATAATACCACTGTAGTGGCTGATAAAGGCTATGACAGCAATGCTTTTGTTACGAGTCTTGAAAGCAAGGGATGTACAGCAGTTATTCCTCCGAAGCGTAATCGAAAAGTGCAGAGGGGTTACGATAAACACATTTATAAAGAGCGTCATTTAATTGAGTGTTTTTCGGTAAAATTAAGAACTTTAGGCGTATTTTTTCCAGATTCGATAAAACGGCTGAGGTTTTTATGGGTTTTCTAAATTTTGTCGGGGCTCTTGTATGGCTTCTCTAAAATTTTGTCCACAGAGCCTAGGTGGTTGTATAATAAGAACTAGATACAAGTGTCACGCACTGGAGTGATACCGTGGACTGTGCATAAGCGTCAAGTTAAGGGAATATTGGCAAATAAGCAATGCTTAAAATAGACATCTTATTTGTTACATTTATTTTTTAGGAAAGTAGAGCAAAACAATTTTTTTAGAAAACCCACTAACTTTATTGTTTAATTTTAAAATAGTCCTTTCTAATGCTACTTCTTCTTAACTTGACCTTAATTCTGCAATTTCTTTAATGGAAAGTCCAGTAAACTTAACAATAGTGTTGACATCAACATTATTAGCCAGCATTGCTTTTGCGACTTCAATTTTGCCTTCCTCTCTCCCTTCTTTCCTACCTTTCTCTTTACCAATTTTGATGCCTTTTTCAGTAGCATCATCAAGCTTTTGAGCAAGGACAGCCTGTTCATCAAGAATACGTTTTATTTTCTGTTCATAGGCAATAAATTCTTTTTCTGACCAGTTAAATCTATTTAGCTCTTCATAGGCCTTTTTAATTATTACATCACTACCTATTATTTTTTCCAGCTCTTCTTCACTAGTCTCATCTGCATATCGAAAAAAATAAACCCATTTTTTAACTATATTTTCCAACTGATCTTCCTTATTCTTTGGAAATTTTGGCAACTCAATAAATATAAAATAGAAATCTTTTAGATCATGCTCATTAGTGTCTTCATCTCGAATAGTATGCTTTGATTTGTACTCAGATTTATTAGGAAACAGTACACAATCTGCTATAGCAATGAAGATAATTTCCTTAAGGTTATGATACTGGTCACCTTTATCAGCTTGCCTTGAGTAAGCTTTAGCAGCATAGTATTGAGCACGTTTTTCAAATCCTTTAGTTTTAGCAACTTGGTTAGGTAAGGAGACAGTATTACTACTATCCCCTCCCTTAGAACCTGTTTAAAATCTCCTCAATAGAAGAGAAATGAAGGAAAGAACAACCATTTGTAAACTTGTGTTGAGTTTACGCTCGCAATTTTCCATAACCGTCTACATTTTTCCAACCAAGCAAAAGACCGCTCGACAACCCATCTTTTTGGCAATACAGCAAAGGTATGTAATTCGCTTCGTTTTACTGCCTCAACAGTTGCACCAATAGTTGCTTTTATTTGTGTTGCAAAATTTTCTCCTGTATAGCCAGCATCAACGAGTATATTTTTGACTTCAGAGAGGTTTTCTTTAGCATTTTCCACCATTTTCACAGCACTGCTACGATCAGTTGCTTCTGCCGTTGTTATATGAATTGCATGTGTTGTGTATCAACTGCGATATGACCCTGAAATCTTTTTACCTGCATCATAGCCCTTTCTTTCAGCAGTATCTGCGTTTTTGACGCTTTGAGCATCAATTATGCAGAAACTGGTTTTCTCTTTCCGACCACTGTTTTGTCGCAACCAATTTTTTTTAACCAACAAGCTTGGCTCCTTTCCTTTCTTTTTACTCCACATTTGAAAATAGTAATATATGTTTTCCCACCTTGGAAACTCTTTTGGCAACATTCTCCACTGACAACCACTTTTTAGCACGTATAACACTCCACAAAATACTTTGTATATATCAATTAATCTTGGTCTCGTTTTCTTTTTCCTACTTTCTAAAATTGGTTTGATTTTTTCAAATTGCTCACGACTTATGTCGCTTGGATACCTTTGACTCATTTATACACCTCATTATTTACCTGTTCCTACTTTAGCTCATCTCTTTGAGATTTTAAACAGGTTCTAACATACCAAAGACGTCGATAATTTGGATCGCAAGAATCCTTAGATGGCATACCCTGCACTAATTGACGCAGTTGTTTTGCTTGATCCCAGTTCCCTTATTTTCTCATCATCGATACTTGCATGGTTAACCTTAAATATTTTGGATTGACCCTATCCACTCTGAGAAGTGATTATCTTCTCTTGCTTCCAACCAAGCAATACCTAATTCATACCATCTGGGTAGGGCCACTATAACAGGCTGAATAGAAAAGGCAGTAAATGCTATAAGAGTAGCAATGGTACTTGCTATCGATATAGTACCAGAATACTTTCTTATAGAGCTCAAAATTCTACTGGGCTGGTCAGAAAGTTTTCTAAATCCTAAAAAATCAAAATAGTCTTTGAAAGGATCTTTAGTGTCTGTAACCATAACATTTTTCTAGTTTAAATTTATTTAAGTATACATTAACCAAACCTTAAAATCAAGTTTCTTAATTTTTCAACATGTGCCAAGGCCTATTGGAGCGCACTTTATTAATCTTTATGTAACGATTTGTTAACCAAATTGCATGTGTTTCTAAATCGGCATATTTGATAGTTTTAGTATTATAAACTGAATAGTCGAATTCACTTAATTGAATTATTAAGTCAACTTTATCACAATTTTCTAGAATATCTTCTTTTTTATAAGCTAGCAACACTGACTTATTATTTCCTTTATTATATATGCAGCCATAATCGTTACATTTTAGCCTTTTATCTGAGTTATTGTATTTTTTATGATTCAAAATTTGGTTCTGCCCATTTTGCTTTGCCCATGTTTTGACAACAAAGTTCCTATTTTTTCTGGTGAGAGAATATAGTAAGTTGTCACTCTCCTTTGCAGCAACATTATCAGCACTTATCAAGATATCAGGAGTTCTATACATAGCACTAGAGAAAATACCCAGCACAATAAAGAAAATTCCGAAGAAGCGCCAATTTCTTTCCCACAAGCACAGCCATAATAACCCAAATGTTATTATAATAATTGATAAGGCAGGAAAAGTGCGAATGGGAATAACCAAATACTGAAGACTAGCGATAGCGTTTGTTATATACAAAATACTGTCAATTGGGCGCTCTATAAATGGCGCTATAATCCATTCAATACCTAAAGGAATCAATAAGACATAAATTATTCCAAGTGGAATAATAATTAATGTAACTATTGGTATAGCAACTAAATTTGTGATAATGCCACTAATTGAAAAATAATTAAAATTGTATATCGTGTACGGAACAGTTGCTAAACTTGCTATTACTGAGCTGATCATTATCGATACAAAATATTTCATTATTTTTATTTTGAACAATTTATTAGCATTAATTTGATAACTGGCAACCAGTGCCAAAACCGCAGAAAATGACATCTGAAAGCCTGGCTTTAAAATTGCTTCTGGTTCTACTGAGAGTATCACTGAAGCAGCAAACGCAATTGCTATTAACCCTCGATATTTTCTCTCTATCATTATTGCAACGAGTACTAAAATCACCATGATGTAGGCACGCTGAGCAGAAATTTGCATACCGGTAATCAACAAATAAAACGTGGTTGGCAAGATAGTAAGGAATGCAGATATTTTCTTGGTGTTATACTTAAGAGTCAAAGTTTCAGATATTGCGAATAAATTACGAAACACTACAAAAAACAGACCAGCAACGAATGATAAATGCAAACCAGATATAGCAAATAAATGTGCTATATCTGAATCTCGTATCGCGTCCATAGTTTTTTGATCTATCCCGTCCTTTTTACCGATCAGTAATGCAGAGATTATATCCGCATGTGGTTTTTTGATATTTTGCTGCAGGTTTTCATAAATATATTGACGGAAAGATTCTATATACTCTAGAAATTTCCTTGCTTCAGCCTTTTTGTGCAAAGCTATTTTGCTTGTTGCAAAACCTGTTGCACTTATTTTCTGGTAATATGCTATTCTTGCAAAATCATATGCATGCTCCGAGGGCGCAATCTTTAGAGGGAAGAGTTTTGCTGATAATTTTACTTGATCGCCTATTTTAATGCCTTTTTCCACTTTGGTTCTAACTGATATTCTGATGTTATCTAGAGCTCTATCCGGTGTCATTCCAGCACGTGACGCTGGAATCCATATCTTTTTTTTTCTGGATCCCAGTATCAAGTACTGGGATGACAAAAGGGGGCACTGGGATGACAGAAGAGGGCACTGGGATGATAGGAAAGGATTTTGAGATAGTAGGGGATTTTTCAACAGAAAGCAGAAATTGTTTATATGAGCCCCTGTCATTAATATCTTTCACTGTAGCAACGATATCTTTTACATATCTCTCTTTATTAAGAATTTGAGTATCAACTAAAGCTGTTCTTAATTTACTAGCTGTAAACCCTATGAGCACTGCAATTAAAGCGATACATAATATCGCGTACCTTTTATACAATATTGCAATCAGAATTAGTGTGGGTAAAAGCAAAAGAAAAATAGATATGCAGCTTGGTTCAAAACTTAGGGAAAAATAGGTTAAAATTCCTACACACTGACACACAGGAAACCATAGTATCAAGTTATATTTTTCATTGTGTAGGTTATGACGTATATAACTAACTATTATGTCAAAGAAAGTTAACAAACATACCGATATGTGACTGTGACGCAATTTTATTCTTTTATTTTCTATTATTGTATATATAATAACTAAATAAGCAACGACGCGGGATGGAGCAGCTCGGTAGCTCGTCAGGCTCATAACCTGAAGGTCGTAGGTTCAAATCCTACTCCCGCAACCATTTTCCAACTGTACGAATATTGTGGTTTCAGGTAGAAACTACTTGACAAATTCCCCCAGTTCCCTTATCATGAAACTGAAGGTATTCAGTTATCTTCAATCTGTGCAGATTAAACGACAACAGTATTACGTAATTGGCGTCTTATTTTTAATTTTTTGCACTATGAGCACCTTATGTCTTCACAACATTTCTAGGTTTTTACCTATATAAGCTGAAACGCGCTTATAAAGCGTTTAAGACAGTATAGAACGCCAATTTGCAGGATTAGAGAGTGACAACTAGCTAACACGGGATATCTTTTGCCTTTTTTTCTGCTTAGTAAATTTCTTAAACATTTATGACTAAAGGTTAGTTGCATTAAAAAGCAGCTGAATCGCGGTTATTAGACGGTTAAAATATAAAAAAACGCCAATGTTTTTAAATAGATATTAATCGGGGCTTCTTTTGCCTTTTTTTTATTCGGTAAATTTCTTAATATTTATGGCTAAACGACAACCGTCATCCCGCTGCTTGTTAGCGCTTACTATTACCCACAAGTATAAAATTCATGAGCGAGTCTCCATCCTTCTGCTAAATCAAAGAGACGTTTCCATCCCTTCCACAAAGCTATAGCTAAGTCATTTTTGCGAGCTAAAAACCCTCCTAATTTGGCTATCCACCTCACGATTTCTCTTATAGGTGGTGGGATTTCAGGATAGTCTTTTGTCTTAAGCATTTTGGTATACAAAACCTTCCATTCGTCATCAGTCAGTATGACAGTGCAAGAAAGATTTGGATTTGTTCTAGCTACTAGTGTGATAAAAAATATTCTCCATGCAATTATACTCATAATTGTAAGAAAGCGGATTAATCTATCTGCTGTTTGGAGCCTACATTCTTCAACTTTAAGACCGGATTTTAAAATTTTATGAAAAACCTCTATTCTCCATCTTAAGCAATACCATTGTATTTTTTCTACTGCTTCTTCAAAATTATTAATATTTATATTTGTCAACAAAATCCAGTTCATAGGTTCTTCGCCAAATGGGGGGTGTTTTTCTATAGCATAGACAGCATTTAAACTTAAATTAGGAAGTTTTTGGGTTTTACGTCTAGCATTATTTTTTGATGCATTCATCACAAAGTTACTAAACTTTACTTCTAAAACTGTTGTTCTTTGAGGTTTATCATTGCGAGCAGACTTGAATTTCTCCTTGACAAGACATGCGATTCATTAAATCCCACAACCTTTCACCACCTTTTTCAGAATAAGTCGACTTCTTATTTACTGTTCTGTTTTGATTTCCTCTTACTACAAAAAGAGATTGATTAGTGGAAGCGACTTCAAATAAATCATAAATATCTGCTTCTCTATCGCAAACGGTAACTACCTTAACGTTCTTTAATCCAGGATGGTGAGTAGAATCTTTAAGTGATGCTATCCACCGTATGCTTTCTTTCTCTTCTATCGGAATAGCAGTATTATGGCTTCTTCTTTTCAACTCTTTTAGGTCTTCAGCCAAAGGAGGTCTAGTACTAATTTTTTGATCTAATAATCCTATAGGTAGCCCTTCTGTTGTAACTGCAAACGTTGTATGCATCATGGGTTTTAAAGTTAGTTGTTTTAGATGTTAATCTTGCTGCTATAATCCCTAATCCTTCGGTCTTTTTATGATTTTTATATGAAATATAACTCGTGTCTTGGATAGCTAAGATAGTTTTTAGCTCTTTCAACAGTTTTAATTATATGACTGTCTAATATCTTTCTTTCAGAAATGGCATCGTTTTGGAAAAATCTATAAGCTGCTTTACTTTGATGCCAATCTTCACAAGCTTGATTTATTGAACGCTCAGGCGATTCAGCAAAACTATTAACTATTTTTAAAAGCCTCTTACTTAATCTTATATCACCAAAATTAACAATTCCAAATTCACTTTCTGCCCATTCGCCAGTTGAGGTATTTATATTTCTTTTCATCATATATTCCATTTTTAGACCATAGATCTATTTATAATAGAAAGTTGAATTAGTAAAATAGCAGCTTTTTCTCCATTTTTAGATTTATGGGTAATAGTAAGTTGTTAGCGGGATCTAGAGATACCGCGGCGGTATGACGTAGAAAAACTGAGCCTGCACTAGCTATAGGCGTGAGAAAGGGGATCGTTTTCACTTACTTGCTTAACAGATTCTATAGAATATTCAGAATATATAAAGCGAGCTAAATTCAAAATACACAGCGCGATTAATATTGGTAGTCCTATGTTCAATGCTAACCCAATACTTTCTCTTTTTTCTGGTGGCACTAATCCTTTTAACATTGACACTTTTCCTAACGGAAAATGCCATAAGCAAAGTGTTGATGCAGATGCTATTATTATAAATAGACAAAAATAAGCCTTTTTTGAGGAAAATACAGTTTTTAATGATGATTTGAGTGTAATGTTAGTAGGTGGTAGAGTTTTAGCTTCATTTGTTGCTGGTGAAAGATCTTTAATTGGTAAAGGGTTTGTAGATTTATGAGGAGTATTTTCATGTTGTGGAGAAGGTTGTTGTATATAAACACCTGAAACTAATTTGAGCAATTGCTCTTTTTTTCTATATACTTGTTTTTGTAAATATTCTTTACCTAAAAGTGAGTTACTAAGAGGTTGTGGCCTTTCGAGTATCTGTAATACTTCTGATATTTCGCCTGGCTCTAATATTGCATGTAATTGTTTATCTTGAAAGTAAACAATATTGAATACTGAGCTGAAAATATTGCAAAATGTTTCTGGATCTTGATTTTTGTATCCACTTATCACTTCAATAAATATTTCATCGAGTTTTTTCCCCCTGTGCTCAATTTGGTTATCTATCATAGCTACTCTAGCATCATTTCGTACTTGTTTTATGGTAGATTGTTTTTCTTCTTCTGGTAGTTCTTGAGATTGCTTTTTCGATTTTTTTCTATTAGCTTTAAAATACTCTGTGTGCGAAGTAGTTTGACCGAAATCAGAAATAAGCGTTGTGACGCCTTCTATTCTTCTTTCATCGATTCCATCTTTTTGTGTTACCTTGTCCTGTTTTGCCTCTTGAAGTGTTGGGTGGTAAGTCAAAGCCCTCTGTTTTCGTATGGACAGTTTTGGTGGCTGTTGAAAGAAGAATTGTATTGTATTAAAAAAATTGGGTAGCCGAAAAGAAGATCCAAACCAAAAAAAATTGTCACGCATTGCAGCAACAACTATTGGAACCCGCATCACTTGCTTTTTACTACTTGTTAAATTATAGCCAAACAGGCCTGTAACTGGTACGATTTGTCTATTTTGTGCGTTTTTTTGGTTAGTCTCACTCTGTTCTTTTTTGTCTTGATTTTCATTTTTTTCTGCATGTTTTGACTTTTCGTTTAAAAATGACCCAATTTGGTGCAAATTATCCAGATTAATGTTTTTAGCATCTGTTTGTAGTGTTATTGTTATTCCTTGTAAGAGAATTTGAGATGGAGCATTATTTATGAATTCTTCTACAGTTTTATAACTGTTAGTTTTACGGTAGTGATTATATAATTCACTGCTTTCTTTCGGCACTTTCATGTTGACTGTAAAATTTTTTTCCTGAGGAAGGCAGATTTTGAAAAAATCAATTAAAGGGTTTATTCTAAATAATCTTATATTAAAGGTGTCTTTATCTGTTGCTGTTAGCTCAAATGAAAATTTTTGTATATTGCTTTCAATACTTCTCGAGCGAATAGTACTGATCTTAATTGTTTCGCTAGAAAATGCTTTACTTATGTTTTTGGATTTTTCCTTAAAGAGCTTAGGTAAATCCTCTATTTTATACTTATTCTTAGTTTCAGTGTTACTGTTGTACATAGTTGATACAGCAAATTCATCAACACAAAGGTAAATAAAAAAGATTAATTGGTCAATAAATTAATAATCAGAATAGGGCAATTTTTCGGATTGTTGATGATATTTAAAATTTCACTATAATGAAAGTTTAAGCCAGCATTTTAAGATGAATAAAGAGTTATTAGATGACATACTTTCACTTGAAGATAAAGCAGTTTCCGAAATTGAGAATGCTTCTTCTTTGCAAGATTTAGAAAAAGTTAGGCTATTATATTTGGGAAAAAAGGGTGTAGTTAGAGCTTATTTTGATAACTTAAAAAAGATAGAAAATGCAGAGAAAAAGCGTGATTTAGGCGCAGTTATTAACGCTTTACGTGATAAGATAGATCATCTTATCATGAATAGGGAAAATGTACTAAAAACAGAAGAAGTTAACTTTAAATTGCAGAACGAGGCAGTTGATATTACGTTGCCCGTTAGACCAGAAAAAATTGGCAAGATCCATCCACTCAGTAAAGTTATAAATGAAGTAAAGCTTATTTTTGCACATATGGGTTTTAAAGCAGTTGATGGCCCTGACATTGAAGATGAATTTCATGTATTTGATGCACTGAATACTCCAAGTCATCATCCTGCGCGAGAGGAGCAAGATACCTTCTACTTAAAGAATAAAATAAACGATAAAAGAATGGTACTGCGCACTCACACCTCATCTGTGCAGATTAGAACCATGGAAAAAACAAAAAATTTCCCAATTAAAATAGTAGCCGCAGGTAGAGTATACAGAAATGACTTTGATGCAACTCATACTCCTATGTTTCACCAGATAGAAGGGTTATATGTCGATGAAAACGTCAATATGGGCCAGTTAAAATTTACTACTCATCACTTCCTTAATAAGTTTTTTGGAGATAAAGGGCTGAAGATACGTTTTCGTAATAGTTTTTTCCCTTTTACTGAACCCTCTGCGGAAGTGGACATAAGTTATAAAGGTAGTAAATGGATAGAAGTGCTTGGATGTGGTATGGTGCATCCAAATGTCTTTCAAAATGTTGGAATAAACTGCACTAAATACAATGGTTTTGCGTTTGGCATTGGTATAGAAAGGCTTGCGATGCTAAAATATCAAATCAGCGACCTAAGAAGCTTTTACGATAACAAAATCAGTTGGCTTGATCATTATGGTTTTCATTTTTCATCTTTAAGATAAGTGATAAATAAAGCTCATACTTTCATCATACTTGCTGCCGGGTATGGCAGGCGGATGAATTCAGATTTGCCTAAGGTTCTGCACGAAATAGGCAATTTTTCCATGCTTCAGCATGTCATTTACAATGCAAAACAGTTAAATCCTGAAAATATTGCTGTTGTAGTTGATCTGCCTTTAATTGAAAGACTAAAGTGCTTTGAGGATATACAGTTAATTACACAAGAATTAACACTCGGCACGGGAGATGCAGTCAAAACTGCGATGAGAAACCTGAAAGAATTGCCAGACTCGAACATAGTTGTTGTGCAGTATGGAGATACTCCGCTCATAAAAAGCAGCACAATAACTAAAATGATTAGTTATTTAGAAGGCAAGGCTCTAGTTTGCCTAGGTTTTAGGGCAAGCAATAAAGAATATGGTAGGTTAATCATTGAGAATGGTTCCTTAAGAGAAATCGTAGAAGCAAAGAGTGATCAAAATAATCATGAAGAGTTTCTTGCCAATGCTGGAATAATGGTTGCATATGCAAAGAATTTACGTGAATTGGTGGAGAAAATAGAGTGCAATAGCTCAACTCATGAATATTATTTGACCGATATAGTTTCCATTGCAGTGAAGAGTAATTTAAATGTCGGTTACGTTATTACGGGTGGAGAAGAAGCAACGGGAATAAATAACAGAAATGACCTTATAAAAGCTGAATTTTACTTTCAAGAAAATAAAAGAAAAATTTTTACCGACGCCGGAGTAACGCTTGTTGCGCCAGAGACTGTTTTCTTTTCTCTTGATACGCAAATTGCCAGAGATTCAGTGATTTACCCATACGTTTTTTTTGGTCCTGGAGTGAAAATAGAGTCTGGTGCGAAAATACTGCCATTTTTGCATTTAGAAAACTGCTTAATTAAAAGTAATGCTGAGGTCGGTCCATTTACCAGAATACGCGGAAACACAACAATTGGTAATAAGGCAAAAATAGGAAATTTTGTGGAAGTGAAAACAAGTGAAGTTGGTCAAAACACTAGAATAAAACACTTAAGTTATATAGGAAATACTAAAGTAGGGCAGGGGAGTAATATAGGAGCAGGCACTATTGTTTGTAATTATGATGGGAAAAATAAATATGAAACGAATATAGGGAGCAATTGCTTTGTTGGCGCCAATAGCTCACTCATTGCACCGCTCAATGTTTATGATGACTCTATAATTGCAGCGGGCAGTGTTATAGTTAAGAACGTGCCAGAGAAAAGCCTTGCAATAGCAAGAGAAAAACAAGTGATTAAGAAAATAAAGTAATTCGCTGTAATTATAGCAGATCTTCCTAATAACAGAACTGTTGCAAGAGCTTGTAGAATTACTTTTAGAGCATAATGCAAACCCTGTTCTCGAGTTTACTTAAAAGTATTTTAGTAGCTCAAAAAGAACGTTAAGTCGTGCTTTTTATTTATATTGACAGTATATATGACATCGTTTACGATTAAAGTTAATAACAATAATTTATATTTATCATGTTTGCAGTAATTGAGACTGGTGGAAAGCAATATTTAGTAAAAGAAGGCAGTATAATAAAGGTAGAGAAGTTAGAAGCTGAAGAAAAAAAAGAGGTGGAAATCAATAAGGTGATTTGTATTTCAAATAATGGCTTATCTTATTCATCTAATGCTACTGTTAAAGCTGAAGTATTGGAGCAGTGTAGAGGAGAAAAAATTATAATCTTTAAGAAGAAAAGAAGAAAAAATTACCGTAGGAAAACTGGTCATAGGCAGTATATAACTGTTCTTCGTATCAATGAAATTAATCTTCAAAAGTAAGAGGTAAAATATGGCAACTAAAAAATCAGGTGGTAGTTCCTGTAATGGTAGAGATTCAGCAGGTCGTAGGTTAGGAATAAAGAAGAATGGGAAGGTTATTCCTGGTAACATAATTGTGCGCCAAAGAGGCACAAAATTCCATCCTGGAAAGAATGTTGGTATAGGTAAAGATCATACGATTTTTGCTAAAATAGAAGGCTGGGTCAGCTTTAGAAGGTCAGCAAATAAAAAGACTTTTATTGATATCTTGCCTACAGATAATATGAAAGCTTCAGCTTGAATAAATCATGGGTCTGTAGCTCAGGTGGTTAGAGCGCACGCCTGATAAGCGTGAGGTCGGAGGTTCAACTCTTCCCAGACCCACCATTTAATGATTACTAACTGTGTTTTTTATAGCAGTTTTGGTATTATATAAGCAGAAACCTAAAGCATGAGTTCATATAAAAATTTAGTAACCAGTGAATCAGTGGCGGCTGGTCATCCAGATAAAGTAGCAGATCAAATTTCAGATGCAATACTTGATGAATACCTTTTCACTGATCCTTTTGCGCGAGCTGCAATAGAGACTTTAGTCACCAAAGATAACGTTATTATAGCTGGGGAAGTATTCGGACCTAACATCAAAAATAGCAGGATTGAAAGTATTGTACGGAATACAATAAAAGATATTGGTTATGAGCATGATGGTTTCCACTGGAGAAAAGTGAAGGTAAATATATTATTACATGAGCAATCAAATGACATTGCAATAGGGTTGGATCAAGGTGCTGGAGATCAGGGCATAATGTATGGCTATGCAACAACAGAGACAGAAAACCTTATGCCGGCTCCCATTTTTTATGCGCACTCGATTCTGAAAAATATCATGAGCGCAGTTAAAGAAGCAAAACTTGGTCCGGATGCAAAGTCACAAATCACTTTGGCATATGAGAATAACCTCCCGGTACGTGCTGAAAGTATTATTGTCTCAATACAGCACCCTGAGGATTTGGATCAATCAAAAGTAAAAGAAATAATTTACCCTTACATAGTTTCATCTTTACCTGAAGGATGGATGTGTCATGAGGAAAATCTCTTAGTCAATCCAACAGGTAGATTTGTTATTGGTGGGCCGGTTGGTGATTGTGGATTAACCGGACGGAAAATTATGGTTGATACTTATGGAGGTTATATTCCACACGGTGGAGGAGCGTTTTCCGGAAAAGATGCAACCAAAGTTGATAGATCTGCAGCTTATATGGCAAGATACCTTGCTAAAAATATTGTCTTTGCAGGTTTGGCTAAACGTTGTCTTGTGCAGCTTTCTTATGCAATTGGTATATCACAACCTACTTCATTCTATATTGACACATTTAGTACAAATACGATAGATGAAAAAAAGATTAAAAAGTTTATTGAGAATAGTGTGGATTTATCAACAAAAGGTATAATCAAGCATTTATCGCTTAATCATCCTATATATAAACGTACAGCCTGTTATGGACATTTTGGTAAAGAGTCAGAAAATGACGGTGGATTTTCTTGGGAAAGCATGAACTTGTCTGCTGATCTTTGTAGAGAATTCAATATAGAAGGTAATAGTAAAATTTCTTTAGGTTGCTGAAATTTTTGATTTACAGCCCCACATTTATATATTAGCTTATTGTTAAAGTATAATTGCTTTTTCATAATAATTATACTATATTAGTGATAATTATTATATTCAGTTTTTATTGTGAGGCTCATGCAATGTATAATGACATAAAAGAAGAATTTTGTAGCATAGCTATAAAAGAATCATCTGATCTTATTGATAGAATAGAAGAACATCCTTTTTATGTTGAATTGATGAATGGCAAATTAAGTTATAAGAAGTTCAAGTTCTACGTTCAACAGACTTTTTATGCTTAGTGGATTGCACTCGTGCTTTTTTAATTATTGCATCTAGAGCTAATGATATTGAAACAATGGATAAATTAACCTTTATAGCTCGTAAAATATTCAGTATGCGAAGTCTATGTGAGGAGCAGTTTACAGAATGTAACTCATCCGATAGCCACAAAAGATCGAAATCTAGTTCTGCCCTCATTGATTTCTTCATGCGTGCTGCATACCATAATTCAGTAGCTGAAAGCTTAGCAGCTTCTTATCCATGTTTTGGTATGTGTCAGATCACCTTTCAACATACGGTAAAAGATAGCATTCCTTCAAGCAATAAGTATAAAAAATGGATTAATCTCTATAATACTAATATAGTGGATAACACAGCTGATGCTATAACTGAGATTGTGAATAAGCTGTATAGAGAATCTAGTAATAAGGAGAAGAAAAAGATGCTCGAGTTTTTTCGTAACGGATTAGAACTTGGGGTAATATTCTGGGATGAGGTGTATTACTCTAATATATCTAGGCTCTGTGGACAAAAAATATGAAAAGAGAGAAAAAGATGGTAGTTTAGCTTAATAGGTAAAAAATGGAGAAACTACCATATGCAATATTACATCAAAGAGGAAAATTGGAAACAAATTTTAGAGTTCATAAAAAGCGTAAAAGGAATGCATAGCAAAGATGAAAAACGTTTAAGAATATTCATAGAGGCAGTGTGGTACATAGTCCGAAGTGGTTGCCAATGGAGACTTTTACCAAAAACTTATGGTAATTACAGGAGTATACATAAGCGATTTAAAAGATGGTGTGAAAGAGATGTCTGGGAAAAATTGCTTGAATATACTAAACAAGAGCCTGATTTAGAAGTTGCTATAATCGACGGTACGATCATCCGAGCCCATCCATGTTCATCTGGATATACAAAAAACTCCAAGGATCAAGAAGCTTTAGGGAGGAGCAAAGGTGGCTTTACAACTAAAATACATGCGCTTGTCGATGCACTTGGAAATCCACTTAAATTTACTCTGACCCCTGGTCAAAGAAATGAGATTACACAAGCAGCAACATTAACTGAAAGTGTCTATAATACCACTGTAGTGGCTGATAAAGGCTATGACAGCAATGCTTTTGTTACGAGTCTTGAAAGCAAGGGATGTACAGCAGTTATTCCTCCGAAGCGTAATCGAAAAGTGCAGAGGGGTTACGATAAACACATTTATAAAGAGCGTCATTTAATTGAGTGTTTTTCGGTAAAATTAAGAACTTTAGGCGTATTTTTTCCAGATTCGATAAAACGGCTGAGGTTTTTATGGGTTTTCTAAATTTTGTCGGGGCTCTTGTATGGCTTCTCTAAAATTTTGTCCACAGAGCCTAGAGCTATTTCACCCTCAACAAAAACTTTTTCGACCTGATGGCTACTTCCAGAGCTTGAATCACCTGTTCCCCAAGCAAGATGGATAGATTGCTTTTTTATGCTGGCTGCTATTGCTGCTCTTCCTGATTGTGTAAGAATTGACACCTGTGATGAGTTTGAAAGGCTTATATAATATATATTCAGGATTTGGAAAATTTTTGTCCAAAAAAAATGAATTTTTGCCTAATTTTTTGTTGCAGTATTATTTAAATTTGGATGTGTATTATTCTTGAAGAAAAGTAATTGAATATCAGTAGTTTAAAAATTGCATCTGTATTATTTATTTTTGCCCCTGTCCTACAAAGTGCACCTATAGGTTCTCATCCTTAAAGCATTAATTGTTTTAGGGAAAAGTTATGAAACTAAAAACTGGTGTTGACCCCATAGTTGTTCAAAATATACGGTATCAAGCTAGGAGATTAAAACTTTTTGAATGCTTTACTCATGAAACTCATGAAGATCTTGAGCAAGAACTTTTCTGTGAAATTTGGACTTATCTTGATAGATATGATGAAAGTAAAGGTAGCTTTAACACTTTTGTAGCAAGATTAACTGAACGTCGTGCCAACAACTTATTAGAGAAACAACTATGTATAAAACGCAATATTAATAACTACATCAATATTGAGAAAACAGAAGCTTTTGAAGATGAAGTAGCGAAACGTACTGATGTAGATTACATGATTTCAACGCTACCAAGAAAGATGCAGAGGATATGCGAACAACTCAAGTACTTTAACTTATATGAAGTTGCTAAGATGAACAACATATCAAGAACTACTTTAAATACTATGGTAAGAAAAATACGTATAAAACTCTCTTCCATCTACTACAAGGGCAAAAAGAAAAATTGAACATAAATTCTACCTTTCCTGAATATATAACATATACCATTGAGGTGAATAAATGACTTTTAAAATTTTAAACAATAATGAAAGATTGAAAACAACTACAGGCATAAAAGTAGTAATTTTTGGTCCTTACGGTATTGGTAAAACCAGTCTCTTAAAGACTATAAGTGAACCAACACTATGTCTTGACTTTGAAGCAGGTCTGCTTGCTGTTCAAGATTGGCAGGGAGATTCGATTAGTGTTCGTACTTGGAGTCAAGCTCGGGATATTGCCTGCCTAATTGGTGGTCCAAACCCTGCACTAAAATCTGATCAAGCGTATAGCCAAAAACACTATGAGCACGTATCAAGTAAATACAATGAAGAGTTTTCTAAATATCGATGTATTTTCATTGATAGCATTACCGTAGCATCACGTCTTTGTCTCTTATGGGCAAAAATGCAACCGGAAGCTTTTTCTGAGAGAAGTGGAAAGCAAGATATGAGAGCTGCTTACGGAACACTTGCTCAAGAGATGATAGCTTGGCTCAATCAGTTTCAACATATTCCAAATAAAGACATTATTACCGTTGGAACTCTTGGACAATACCTTGATGATTTCAATCGCTCAACTTGGCTACCTCAATGTGAAGGCGCTAAAACCGCAAGTGAAATTCCCGGCATTGTTGATGAAGTAATCAGCATGGTTGGAATCAAGAAAGATGATGGAACGGAGAAACGTTCATTTGTCTGTCAGACGATTAATTCTTGGGGATATCCGGCTAAAGATCGAAGTGGGTGCCTTGATATGGTTGAAGAACCGCATCTGGGTAAATTACTAACGAAAATCAAAGCTAAAGCCTGTTCTACTGCTGCTTAATGGAGAATAACTATGCTACAAAACATTTTTACTACTGGTCAAAAAATCCCTTTTTTCAGCGTAAAAGAGTATTTAAGTGACAAAGCACCAATCCCAGAAGACATCATCTACCCGAGGATATTAACTCCAAGGGGTTTGTTGGTATTTGGCGGGCCACCTAAAATTGGTAAAAGCGATTTTTTAATTTCATGGCTCATGCACATGGCAGCAGGCGTTTCATTTCTGGGTATGATTCCCAATCAGCCTATGAAAGTTCTCTGTCTGCAGACTGAAATTGATGATGGATATTTAAAAGAGCGTCTACAAGAGTTAAAACTCGATAAAGAATTTTTGGACGTTGGTGCAAACAACTTCATGATCACGCCAAGAGTACAACTATCGCTTAGTAGTGAGGAGATAGACGAAATAAAAAACTCTCTAGAGGACAAATGTTTTAAGCCTGATATTTTGGCCATAGATCCTCTTCGTAACATCTTTAGCAGTGAATATGGCAACGAAAATGATAACAGCGCTATGCTATTCTTTTTACAAAAAACACTTAAAAAACTTCGTAATGTTGTCAATCCAGATGCCGGTATAATACTCACTCACCACACGAAAAAATTGTCCAAAAAGATGCTAGAAGAAGATCCATTTCAAGGTTTAAGTGGTGCTGGATCTTTAAGAGGGTTTTACACCACAGGAATGGTGATGTTCCGAAAGGATGAAGAAAATGACGATGAAAAAACCGCATGTCAAATAGTATTTGAGTTACGCAATGGAAAACGTGTTCTGCGCAAGACTGTCGATAAGATAGATGGCCGCTGGCAGTTCGTTGACCAATGGAATAACTGATTTCAACTTTATTATAGAAGTATTTATGTTACAGGATTTAACTGATTTTAACAACGTGAAACTGCAAAGCAGTTTAATACCGAAAGGTACAATAGTCAAGGTAAAAATGGCAATAAAGCCGGGAGGATATGAAAGTTGGTTCGCTAGGAGTCTTTCTACTGGCAGCATCTATTTAAACGCTGAATTTACTGTCACTGAAGGGCCATATGCAAAACGTAAGATTTATCAAGTAATTGGTATTAAAAGTGGCAAAGCAAGCGTTGAAAAAGAAGATGTCTGGGGAGAAATGGGTCGTGCTATGATTAGAAGTATTTTGGAGTCTGCTCGCAATATTCATCAAAATGACCCTTCAGAAAAAGCAACACTTGCTCGTAAACTTAGCTCCATTGCTGATTTAAATGGCCTAGAATTTACCGCAAAAGTTGGCATTGAGACCGATAGTAGATATGGAGACAGGAATAGAATTGCTGCAGCTATTACTCCTGAACAAAGTAACGACATTAAATCTGACTGGGTTCCGTTTTGAAGTACGATGAAGAGAAACTATGGACTGCTGTTGTTGAACAAGCTATTCGGGAAGCAACAGGAAAGAATAGAGAGCTTAGAGAAGAAGCTTATTCATGGATCCACAGCACAGAATCTTTTAGAACTGTTTGCGAACTCGCTAACTTGGACTCTGAACGTTTAAAAAATATGTTGAGTAAAATTATTGGAAAAAAAGGAGATTTTATGGATTTTTCATCTCAAAAGATTAAATCACTATTGATTAATAATATTAAGGAATGTGTATCTTACTTACTTCCGGGCGGAGAATTTTATCAAGATAGGTTCTATCTGGGAAATTTAGGTAAAGATAAGATAATAGTTGAAATAAAAGGAGAGAAAGCAGGAAATTGGAACGACATTTATAAAGAAAAGAAGGGAGACATACTCAGTCTTTGGACTTTTGTTGAAGGTAACATAGATTCTGCCAAAAAGTGGTTGAACACTAAAGCTGAAAAAAATTCCACGTTGCAAGAAAACGGAGAAAAAGTATTTTCTGTAAGACATTACTTAAATGATAAATCACCAATGCCAAAAGATATAATAGGCCCAAGAATCTTAACTCCAGGTGGTCTTTTAGTTATAGGTGTACTCCAAAAATCGGCAAAAGTAATTTTTTACTTTCTTTATTAGTGCATATGGCCGGAGGAATATCATTTCTTGGCATGAAACCTGAAAGACCACTGAAAGTATTCTACCTACAGAATGAAATGGAATACGATTATATAAGAGAACGTTTGCAGCAACTGAAAGTTAACCAAAAGATTCTTGATATAGCAACAGAAAACTTAGCTATTACTCCAAAAACAAAATTAGCTTTGAACCTTGAAGGCATAGAAAGAATAAAAAGTATTATAGAAGAAAAATTTAACCCAAAAACAGTTGATCTTATTGTGATAGATTCTCTCTATAATATACGTGATTATGGAAATAGCAGAGCCATGCTTTCTTTTTTGCAAGATGGAACTGAAAAATTACGTTCTATAACGAGTCCCATGGCTGGCATCATCCTTACGCATCATACTAAAAAAGTATCTACAGCCATGTTAGAAAAGAATCCATTTCAATCTTTAAGTGGTGCAGGAGTTTTAAGAAATTTCTACACGTCTGGCATTGTAATGTTTAAACCTAAAGAGCATAAAAATACCTTAAAAGTAATGTACGAGCTCAGAAACGGAAAGCCTATACCAACAAAATTCGTTAAGAACGTTAACGGACGCTGGATAGCTACAGCTTAACCAAATTTCTAAACTTTAAATATATTGGAGATTTTATGGATATCTATTGTGATTTTAATACCGCAACTCCACTAAAGAATGGACATTATAAGCCATTAGAGGAGAAAGAACAGTTAAAAGATCAACTTCTACTAAATATCAGATCATGTCTTTCTTATCTATTGACAAGAGGTATTTTTCGTGGTGATAAGTTTTATGTAGGCAATGTACAAGGTGATAAAGGAAAGAGTCTAGTAGTAGAAGTAAGTGGCAGTGAAGCTGGCCTATGGCACGATTTTGCAACAAAAGAAGGTGGTGATATCATTGACCTTTGGGCAGAAGTACATAGAAAAAGCACTAGGCTCTGTGGACAAAATTTTAGAGAAGCCATACAAGAGCCCCGACAAAATTTAGAAAACCCATAAAAACCTCAGCCGTTTTATCGAATCTGGAAAAAATACGCCTAAAGTTCTTAATTTTACCGAAAAACACTCAATTAAATGACGCTCTTTATAAATGTGTTTATCGTAACCCCTCTGCACTTTTCGATTACGCTTCGGAGGAATAACTGCTGTACATCCCTTGCTTTCAAGACTCGTAACAAAAGCATTGCTGTCATAGCCTTTATCAGCCACTACAGTGGTATTATAGACACTTTCAGTTAATGTTGCTGCTTGTGTAATCTCATTTCTTTGACCAGGGGTCAGAGTAAATTTAAGTGGATTTCCAAGTGCATCGACAAGCGCATGTATTTTAGTTGTAAAGCCACCTTTGCTCCTCCCTAAAGCTTCTTGATCCTTGGAGTTTTTTGTATATCCAGATGAACATGGATGGGCTCGGATGATCGTACCGTCGATTATAGCAACTTCTAAATCAGGCTCTTGTTTAGTATATTCAAGCAATTTTTCCCAGACATCTCTTCCACACCATCTTTTAAATCGCTTATGTATACTCCTGTAATTACCATAAGTTTTTGGTAAAAGTCTCCATTGGCAACCACTTCGGACTATGTACCACACTGCCTCTATGAATATTCTTAAACGTTTTTCATCTTTGCTATGCATTCCTTTTACGCTTTTTATGAACTCTAAAATTTGTTTCCAATTTTCCTCTTTGATGTAATATTGCATATGGTAGTTTCTCCATTTTTTACCTATTAAGCTAAACTACCATCTTTTTCTCTCTTTTCATATTTTTTGTCCACAGAGCCTAGCTATGATGGATTAAAGATAAAAAAGATGGAGAATATCAGTAGCTTATTATTCTGGTATTTATAACAAGAGCGGTCAGTGAATACCTAAATTTGAGTAAAAGAAATTTCACTACCACTCACTAATCCGGCTAAAATTCAAGAATTTCAATGCTTTAGCTATTTTCAATAGAATTAAATTTATTAATATAAATAATAAATTACTATTCTTAAATTTGATCAGATTGATTGCAAAAAAACAAGATTTTCAATAGGTTGCTTATAATCCTAACTATAGTTAGCCTTTCATAAATAGCGATGCGACAAAGCCCACTGGGATCCAGTTTTCCATACAGTTTTATCAAAAATGCTTATTTTAGCATAAAGCAAGCTACTTTCTATGTTCTCCAACTTAGCGTCCAATCAAAATTCCTGGATTCCAGACTGGAATGACATCTTCATATTTGAGGGCATAGGGCTGAGCAAGCTGCTTTCGAATTATAATACAGTTGTTGTAGTATGATGTAGATCTATGCTCGCTTATAACTAAAATTTCACTTCCACTAGTGGAATGTTGTTCCAGCTATTGCTTCCATAGTCATCAATAGAAGCGTTTAAGTAATCTGTATCAAAGCGCACGGGCACATCAAATTCGAAGCTCGCAGTGATTATCGCATCTTTTACTGGTGGCTTCATAAATGTTATTTCTCCCGTTGAATAATTTACTGAATATTCACTCTCTTCTTTACCATTTAAATAAATCTTTACTGTCCCATGTACTGGCTTTTTGATCATGCGTATATGCTTATCTTCCCCACTTACATAAGTTTTGATTAGCTGAAAAGTCGTTTTTTTGTTATCTCCTATACCAATCTCTTGATTAATGGCTATAAAATCCGACCAATCCTTAAAACGAAACCCTATTGCTTTACCTTTTCGTGCATGAAAAAATGTTATTAATTCTAATAGCTGCTCGTTTGATCTGACCCCGTAAGCTATGTTGTATCTAGTACGTGCATGAGACCAATTGATGTTGCGCTGTTCACAACCGTTATGAGTTGTTACAACGTCAGTGGAAAATTCCGGTCCTCCAGCGGAACCATAAGATATATTTTCTGGAAATCTAATTTCTGTGAATGACATATGTCCTCCTGTGAAAGTAAAATAGTTTGGTTGAAGAAAATGTTGTAATTTGAAAGTGTTTCACATAGTAAATGACGCTATGGAAAGTGGATGAGACCACTGAGATAATACCTTAAACTGCTGTCATACCCACAATTACTATACTCAGGTTCATTTGAGTTGTCAAGCAAAAAAAATAAAATTTTATGGCAAATTGCAACTAGCCTTGTTTATGACTTAATTCATCTACTTTTTTGCGTAATACATTCAAATCAGTTGCTCCTACAAACAGACTATCCCCAATTATTAAAAAAGGTGTACCACCTACTCCCAAATCTCTTACTAGGAGCTTACTGTCGTTTATCATTTGCTCAATTTTGTCTGCATTATTTTTCATGGAATTATTAAAATCGTCCTCATCAATCCCTATGCTTTTCACTATATCCAATATGCTTTCGTCTGAAAATCCTCCTTTGTGACTTAAAGCAGAATAGTGAAAGTCGAAATATTTTTCTTTATCAATAAAGTAAACAGCTAAAGCGCTTTTTGCTGCCCTTAAAGAGGCGTTACCAAGTATTGGAGCATCCCTAAAGATATACTTAATTTTACCGTCGTTAATTAACTGCTTTATATCATTCTTCATAGCTTTGCAATATCCACAAGAATAGTCAAAGAAGCCTGCAGCTACAACACTACTATTTTCATTTCCGGAGTAAGGATAAGTAAGGTCAAATATTTGATCCTTGTATTGTGAAATTTTACTTTTGGTCACATTATCTCGAGCAGCGTAACTACTTTTAATCGACTCCTCTTTGAGAGTTCTTACGATCTTATCAAAATTTCTACTGATATAATCATCTAATCTCTCACCTATATAATCATCGTTTAGCATTTGGCTGCGATTTGAAAGCCAATTATTTATTATCGGCAAGCTTGCTATTGCTATTATTAAAATCAATAAAAACGATACCCTAGACATACAATTTATTTAAAAACCTACAATATAAAACTTTTAGTACACATTTATCTGTATATTAAAAAAAGCATCTAATGTTAATATATAAAAACATTTATATCAAGTGTATTTTATAGCCAGTTTTGCCTCAAATGCAAACTTTAACAATACAAACTAAGCGCAAAACTAATCAGAAAGTTTAAGATGCAAACAGCAAAAGCGCGTGGAGCATAAATTTAAGTTGTTTGTTTTATTCCGCTGTGTATAATTTTTCGCGGAATAAACATATGAACGAGCCAATAATTGGCAGGGAAAAAGAAATAGCTATTCTACAAGACAAACTTCTTTCTCGATCAGCCGAATTTATTGCAGTTTATGGTCGGCGTTGTGTAAATGTTGTATTATCTGCATTTTATCAGCATAATATAGAAGTAATGTAATGCAGATATTATGCCGATGCCAAATTATACGATTACTTCTAAAATTGCTAATTGCCTTATGAGGATTGAAGCAGCAAAAGAAAAAGTGTTACATTTGCCGCTCACTGTACCGATGCTTTCGTCTCTTCGTGAAACTGCACGGCTTTATACCACACACTATTCTACTATGATCGAAGGAAATCGACTTGAGCCTAAACAGATTGAAGAGGTTTTAAGTGGTAAAAGCCACTTTCCAAAATATAGGAGAGATGAAAATGAGGTTAAAGGATATTATGCAGCTTTAACCCAAGTTGAACAATCAGCGAGAACGATCCCTATTACTGAGAAAGCCATTCAAACGCTTCATATGGCAAGTGGAAAATCTAAAGTGAAGCCAACCTCTTATCGTGATGGTCAAAACGTTATTCGTGATAGCCGTACACGTGCAATAATTTATATGCCACCTGAAGCAAAGGATGTACCAAAGCTCATGAGCAGTATGATTGGTTGGATTCGTGACAGTGAGCAAGTGCCTTGCCCAGTTATTGCAGGTATTGCTCATTATCAATTTGTAACAATTCACCCCTACTATGACGGTAATGGTCGTACTGCAAGATTGCTGACTACATTAATTTTACACCTTGGTGGATATGACCTAAAAGGGCTTTACTCATTGGAAGAATATTATGCTAAAAATCTAGGGGCTTATTATGAAGCAATAACATCGCACAATTATTACATGGGGCGAGCTGAAGCAGATATCACTAAGTGGGTGGAGTATTTCGTAGAAGGTATGGCAAATTCATTTGAGAACGTTTTACAACGTATAAATGAAGAAGAATACCACACTGATCAGACTGATCTTATACGTAAGCTTGATCCTAAACAACGTAAAGCTCTTGAACTCTTCCAGGAGTTTTCCGCTATTACAGCTAGTCAGGTTGGCAAACTATTTAATTTTAAGCCTCGTACTAATGCGCAACTTTGTAAAAAGTGGGTGGAAATGGGGTTTATCGAGATTGTAGATTTTTCCAATAGAGGAAGGAAATACAAACTTAGTAAGCAATATGAAGATTTGATCTCAAATTAACTGAAAGCTTGTTAGACAGAAAAGCAGTGCATAGATCAAATTTTAATAAAGTGCTTGAAAACTAAATGTAAACTTAAAATTTTAAAAACTGGAATATGTACAACAACTTACGCGACTTCATTAAAGCCTTAGAAGAAAAAAAGGATCTGATTAGGATTAAGGAAGAGGTTTCAACAGTTCTTGAAATGACAGAAATTCATCGCAGAGTTTTGTCAAGCAAAGGGCCAGCGATCATTTTTGAAAATGTTATCACAGAAAATGGCAAAAATTCGATTCCAGTTTTGGTGAATTTATTTGGTACTATTAAGAGGATTGCATTGGGGTTGAACATAAATCCTGATGAACTAAGAGATCTTGGTAAACTTTTAGCATTTTTGCGATCACCTGAGCCGCCAAAAAACTTTAAGGATGCTATAAAAATGTTTCCTCTATTAAAAATCGTGTTATCGATGCGAAGTAAAGTCGTGAACAAAGCTCCATGTCAAGAGGTAGTGCTAACCGGAGATGACGTGGACCTAAGTCTACTGCCCATTCAAACATGCTGGCCAAATGAACCTGCACCACTTATCACCTGGCCGATTGTGGTAACAAAAGGACCCACGAAAGACAAACAAGATAATTTCAATCTTGGAATATATCGTATGCAGGTCATAGATAAAAAAACGACTCTAATGCGCTGGCTTGCACATCGTGGTGGTGCAGGTCACCATAAACGATGGAAAGAGAAGGAACAAAATATGAAATTTCCTGCTGCTGCTGTGATCGGTAGTGATCCTGCAACGATTATTGCTGCAGTAACCCCGGTGCCAGAAACATTGTCAGAATACCAATTTGCTGGACTACTGCGAAAGAAGCCGCTTGAGCTTGTAAATTGTAAGACTATTCCGCTTCAAGTGCCAGCTCACGCGGAAATCGTTCTGGAAGGCTATGTGAGTTTGGATAGATATCAAAACGAAGGGCCATACGGAGATCACACTGGCTACTATAATTCTGTTGAGCAATTTCCTGAATTTAACATTACTGCAATTACAATGCGTAAAAACCCGATATATCTTAGCACTTTCACCGGCAAGCCACCTGATGAACCATCAACTCTTGGTGAAGCACTCAATGAAATTTTTGTGCCCATCCTCATCAATCAATTTCCAGAGATAGTGGACTTTTATCTGCCGCCGGAAGGTTGCTCATATAGAATAGCAGTAGTGTCGATAAAAAAATCCTATCCAGGGCAGGCAAAAAGAATTGTTATGGGCATACTTTCTTTTCTCAAGCAGTTTTTATACACAAAATTTATCATCGTTGTTGATGATGATATAAATGTACGTGATTGGAAGGAAGTGATGTGGGCAATATCAACGAGAATGGACCCTGTGCGTGATACAATCATGATAGAAAATGCACCTATTGATTATTTAGACTTTGCTTCCCCTAAAAGTGGCCTGGGAGGTAAAATGGGATTTGATGCGACAAACAAAATTCCGCCTGAAACCAAACGAGAATGGGGAGAGAAAATTGAAATGAGCGAAGAAATAGTAAGAAAAATCACGGAGAAGTGGGAGGAATACGGACTGTAATTGCTAAAAAATTAAAAATATGATATATTATAGTGTTTTGTTCATAGTCAGGTAAATGTTATGGTAAGCACTCAAGGACACCAAGCTCATGTCAATTGTAATTACATTGATGAATTACAAGACAAATTTAAGGATGTAAAATTTGAACGCACTGGAAGAACTAAAGGTAGGTACATTACTAATCTTAGCAATAAAAGTACATTAAATGATTTGAGGATTTTTATAGAGACACAAATTAAAAGGATACTTAGGAGTCTTTTTGCCCCATTTATATCAAATGTATGGTCCCAGAGTGTAATGGTGTGGATTTAGTATAAATAATTCTGGAGACTGTGTCCACTGATAACATATAAATTCATAAGGAGTAAGACCCTTAAGAGTTTTGAGTCTCTTTGCATAATTATAAGCCATAACAAAGTTATAAAGGTGTTCTTTAAGTTGCTGGTGCGATTGATAGTAATACTTCTTAACTGTAGCATCCTTTAAAGTTTTATTCATACGCTCAACTTGCCCATTTGTCCAAGGATGGCTAACTTTTGTCAAACGATGTTCAATAACATTCTCTTCGCAAACTCTATTAAATATGTGTTGGAAAGCATACTTATGACGCTTCTGGTTTGTAAATTGTATACCGTTATCTGTCAAAATAGTATGGATTTTATACGGTAAAATTCTAATCAAATTACGTAAGAACTCAGCAGCTATGGGTTTTGTAGCACTGTTACGCAACTCAACATAGGTAAATTTGGATGTCCTATCAATAGCAACAAACAAATGTAATTTGCCCTCCTCAGTTCTAACTTCAGCAATATCAATATGAAAGTAACCGATAGGATATTGTTTGAATTTCTTTTTTGACTTAACTTCTCCATCAACAGTTGGTAATCTGCTAATGTTGTGTCTTTGTAAACAACGATGCAAGCTAGAGCGAGTCAAATGCGGAATTGTAGACTGCAGAGCGTAAAGGCAATCATCTAGTGGCAGTAGTGTATACTTGCGAAATGTAACTATTATAGCTTCCTCTTCTAGCGTTAAAACAGTCGATCTTGGATGCTTTGGACCCATATCAGCATCTTTCGTAAATGAACGTTTTCTCCACTTAATAATAGTTTTTGGATTAAGGTTATAATGCTTGGAGAGTTTTGCTATGCTCTCTTTTCTATTTTGTATTGCTCTACGAATCGTCTGTGTTGTTTTGGCGCACCCATGTAATATTTGTCCCATAACTCCTCCTTTGATGGTATTTTTTTCTCATATTTTATCATACCATCACACTCTGGGACTGTACATGTAAGTTCAAGATTTAATCCAGAAGATGTACAAAAATATAGAGGAGGGAGTAGGGTTTATAGTTGATTGATGTAATAACTCAAAAGTTTGAAATGAGCGAAGAAATAATTGGAAAGGTTACAGAGAAGTGGGAAGAATATATGGACTAGACTTCTTGCATAAAAGCAGAGAAAAGTTTGGCGTTTTTTGTAATGCCGCGATTAGTATTAACTGATAATTGTGGTTTAAGTACGTCACAGTGCCCTTTTTTTTGTCATCCTATAGCTATACCGCCGCGGCGCTAACGGGTAGCGGAATGACGAATTACTATACCGCCACGAACCGTCATCCCGCCGCGAACCGTCATACCGTCACGGTATCTCTAGATCCCGCTAACACGTAGCGGGATACTTAACCATCATCTACACCGTCATACCGCGATTCATTCCACAACTGTACGAACATTACAATTTGAGCCTACCAGAAGGATGTCATCCCAGTGCCCAGACACTGGGATCCAGGAATTTTGACTGGGCACTAAGTTGGTAAGCATAAAAGTGGCTGATCTTATGTTAAAACACAACGTTCTTGATGAGATTACGGCAAGGCTGGATTCCAGTGTCAAGCACTGGAATGACACCATTTGCTGTGCAGTTTACCTTCAAGAATGAATGTTCGTACAGTTGTGGATTCATTCGCGGTATCTCTAGGCTCTGTGGACAAAAAATATGAAAAGAGAGAAAAAGATGGTAGTTTAGCTTAATAGGTAAAAAATGGAGAAACTACCATATGCAATATTACATCAAAGAGGAAAATTGGAAACAAATTTTAGAGTTCATAAAAAGCGTAAAAGGAATGCATAGCAAAGATGAAAAACGTTTAAGAATATTCATAGAGGCAGTGTGGTACATAGTCCGAAGTGGTTGCCAATGGAGACTTTTACCAAAAACTTATGGTAATTACAGGAGTATACATAAGCGATTTAAAAGATGGTGTGGAAGAGATGTCTGGGAAAAATTGCTTGAATATACTAAACAAGAGCCTGATTTAGAAGTTGCTATAATCGACGGTACGATCATCCGAGCCCATCCATGTTCATCTGGATATACAAAAAACTCCAAGGATCAAGAAGCTTTAGGGAGGAGCAAAGGTGGCTTTACAACTAAAATACATGCGCTTGTCGATGCACTTGGAAATCCACTTAAATTTACTCTGACCCCTGGTCAAAGAAATGAGATTACACAAGCAGCAACATTAACTGAAAGTGTCTATAATACCACTGTAGTGGCTGATAAAGGCTATGACAGCAATGCTTTTGTTACGAGTCTTGAAAGCAAGGGATGTACAGCAGTTATTCCTCCGAAGCGTAATCGAAAAGTGCAGAGGGGTTACGATAAACACATTTATAAAGAGCGTCATTTAATTGAGTGTTTTTCGGTAAAATTAAGAACTTTAGGCGTATTTTTTCCAGATTCGATAAAACGGCTGAGGTTTTTATGGGTTTTCTAAATTTTGTCGGGGCTCTTGTATGGCTTCTCTAAAATTTTGTCCACAGAGCCTAGGTGATAATGCAGTATAAATATTTGATATTTATTAATATTAATGCACTTACATTATATATAAAATTTTTAATTCAATTCATCATCACCTACAGCATCAGCAAGCCAAACACTTCCCTTTTCCGTTGAGCATCATAAAGCTTTTTCTGTATACTTCTACAATCTTTGCCTCTTTTCCATGAGAGTTTTTATTGCATCTTTGTCATAAGATGGGCACAAACCTTTTTTGCCATAAATATGCCTTGATTATTCTTTTTACTCTCGAATAAATTACTATTGATTTTATAGTATATATTATTAATAATTTAAACAATACAACCATTTCCAGCAACCAAAATCAGCAAGCGTGAGAGCTTTTTATTTTGGAATCGGTTGGTCTGGGCACTGGGATGACAGGGAAGGAAGGCACTACCGTCTTGGATGGAAACCAGTGTCAGCTACTCGGATGATACCTTTTTTCTACTTAGTTGTATTAAACAAGACTTGATCTGACACTTTAGAAAAGTAAGTTATAAAATAATAAAAGAAAGGAGTGTTAGATATGAGTACAATACAAGCAAAAATACTAAAACCAAAGTTAGGGTTATTAGAGCTAGCAAAACAATTAGGAAATGTATCTCAAGCGTGCAAAGTAATGGGCTACTCAAGAGATACGTTTTATCGATTCAAGGAATTATATGAAAATGGAGGAGAAGAAGCACTGCATGAGATAAGTAAGAAAAAATCACTTATGGCAAACAGAGTTTCCGAAGACATAGAAAGAGCAGTAGTAAATATCGCAACAGAATTTCCAGCATATGGACAACAAAGAGCTGCAAATGAGCTGAGAAAAAGGGGTATAATAATTTCCGAAGGTGGTGTAAGATCTGTATGGCTAAGAAACGATATTGAAACGTTCAAAAAAAGACTTAAAGCTCTTGAAGCGAAGGTTGCACAAGATGGCATAATTTTAACTGAAGAGCAACTTGCAGCTTTAGAGAAAGTGAAAGAACAAAGGGAAGCACATGGTGAAATTGAAACAGAGCATCCTGGTTACTTAGGTTCTCAAGACACTTATTATGTAGGCAATATCAAGGGTATAGGAAGAATCTATCAGCAAACTTTTATTGATACCTATTCAAGGGTTGCTATGGCAAAGCTTTATACAGACAAAACTGCAATTACTGCTGCAGATCTTCTTAATGATAGAGTCATACCGTTCTTTGATGGACAAAATGTACCATTATCCCGCATTTTGACTGATAGGGGTACGGAATACTGTGGCAAACCAGAAAATCACGCTTATCAGCTATATTTAGGAATTGAAAACATTGATCATTCAAGAACTAAGGCCAATTCACCACAAACTAATGGCATATGTGAGAGGTTTCATAGAACTATGCAAGATGAGTGTTACAATATTATCTTTAGAAAGAAAATCTACAGTTCTTTGGAAGATTTGCAGATTGATGTTGATCATTGGTTGCGTTCTTACAATGAGACAAGACCTCATTCAGGTAAGTATTGCTATGGCAAAACACCGATGCAGACTTTTCTTGATAGCAAACATATTGCTTTTCAGAAAAATATTAGTAGCATCAAACAAGAGACTGATATTAGTTTTAACTACCTCAATCCTTCTGTCAGTTAATTCTCACCTGTCAGATTAAGTTGTGTCTAGTACAAGCGGCTGTTTGTGCTATCCTATCGGACACTGAAGGAACACATAAAGTTCTTTGTCCTCCCGTATCTTTCGGTATTGCAACAGCTTTTACTGGCTCAGGAAAATAACTTCCGGATGACATCCGATTCCATAGTTTGTACAAATTATCTTTTAGATTTTCCTCAAACTTTGTTATCGAGACCTCATCTACACCTGCAGCACCTTTATTTTTCGATACTTGTTTATAAGCTCTCCAAATAAGTTGCTTCGGTATATCAAAAGACTTTGTTTTATTCATTAATTCCTCCCATTACGGTTGACAAAATAATTAAAACTAAATAACTCAGTCCCTTCGCTCCATTTCCATTACAGAAACTTCTTCACTACTACAAACTGATCCGCCCCTGTTTTCCGCATCGGTACTCTCATCCTCAGAGATCTGCTCTTTGGACTTCTTCCTTATCATCGAAACGACAGGTTCCCGTAGTTCCATGCAATAGCCTAAAATAGATTCACGCCACTTTTATGCCGGACGCCACCTACCCAGTAAACAAGCTCCCGGTAGATTTATCCCAGATTAACGACTACCCCCTGGTTTTGACGTCGTCTCTACGCTTTCGACACTTCATCAGTGATTCACTTGCGTTCGTCTTTCTATTTCACACATGACACATAATTGTGCCTTTTCCATAACGCTCACTACCTTAGCTCTTTACCAAAGCAGCTTATGGCTGTTTGAAGCCTGCTCTTGTAAACCGGCTCCGAGGAGCCCTCCCTCATCTATTGCACAGCTTCAACACTTCCCGTGTTTCTACGGCGCACTGTCATCTGCGTATCTAATTACATTCACTCCACTTCTGATTTTGCTTCTTCTTTTACTACCTAGTTTACCAAATCGACTTTCTAATAGTTTTTCAAGACCATTTAAGGTAAAATTAGCTAGTATTGGAGAGATTATACCACCTTGCGGGGTACCTGCAGTTGTGGGATACAGAGTTTTTGACTCTAGGAAGCCAGCTTTTAACCAGCTATGAAGAATTTTCTTCTCCATAGGAATATGCTTTATAAGCCATTCATGGTTAATGTTATCAAAACATCCTTTGATATCACCTTCGAGTATCCATTGAAGTTGATTGCGACTTGCCAATAACAAATGGCTAGCGACAATAGCATCTGCGCAGGATCTTTTGGGTCTAAAGCCGTAGGAGTGTCGGTCACTGATTGTTTCAGCTACCGGTTCCAACGCCAGCAGATATAATGCTTGCATGGCTCTATCTTTTATCGTGGGTATTCCAAGAGGTCTTCTTTTGCCATTAGACTTACTAATGTAAATTCGTTTTAGCGGAGAAGGTTTGTATCCTCTTTGTTTTAATAGCTTTATTCCTTGAAATTTTGTGTTGCAAGTTGACCATAGTTGACGATCTATACCTGCTGTGTTTTTTCCTTGATTTTCAGTCACTCTCTTAACAGCCAAAGCTTTGCCACTAAAAGAGCGTGTGAGCAGATGTTGTAAAGCTTTCACCTTACCACATCTTCCTTGTTGAACAGCCTTAACAATACGTCTTTGTAGCCTCATAACAACTTTTTGACATTTCTTCCAGGGTAACTGGTTCCATGTTTCGGTGTTGTTGGTAGGTGCACTTACAGTTTTACTTGTAATCATCTGCTTTCCTACCTTAAGTGGTTGACAAAGTTTCTTGTCACGAGGGACCAAATGGAAGTCTGCTCGTTTTCACGCGAATTAATGTTACAAATTCTATCCATTTCGTTACAAAATAGCATTCGCTTTCTCCATTTTCCTTTACCTGCACATCCATCAGCATTCCTTGCGGTTTGCTTGCCATGTAGGCGGAAATACAGGCTTACCCTGTTCCTCCAGTCATACAGCAGTGGGTTAGGTGGCTTCTCTATACCGGTGGAATTATTATTTGCGTACATCCAGAAATGAAAAATGTAACTTATCCACATTACCTTTTGGTCAGAGCTTATCAGCATCTTTAGCTCTTTCATCGTATCGGTACTTATAAAGCTTCACTTAAGTTCACCATACCACTTAGCCTAGCCCTCCAACCACATGATGCTTGCAGTTTATGCCATTCTTACGATTGAGCATCTTCTTTTTTAAGAGGAGGTTCATTGTCCGCATCGCTCGGCACCAACCGGTTGCCCGATTCGCACTAATACGTAGACTCAGATGGCAAAACATCTGGTTTAATAAGTTTTAGAATCCTTTCAGTTTCTTTCTGAAGGAATTCCTCTCCATTTAAACAATATGACCAAAGACTTTCAGGTCGCACCATTTCTGCTATATATCTATTTCCGTGAGAATCCTTGCAGAGAACATCAACAATACTTTGTTTATCAGAGGCAACTTCGGGATCCATAATAGTGCTAAGAAACTCAACTTCTTGTATTGCATTTATCTCAGTAAACCCTAAAATATCGTTCAAAAAGTGGATCAGGATATTCTTATTTTTTTCCGTTCCAAAGATTTTTTTGAAACACAAATCATTGCGAGGATCGAGAAATTTTGAAAGAGCCATAGCAAAAGTGCTTAAAAATATTAATAATTATACACTATTATTAATAATTATTCAATCATATTTTTGAAGATAGCTATAGCTAACGCGTCATATATTTTTAACTTACAACTGCCACGAACCGTCATACCGCGATTCATTCGCGGTATCTCGGCATAGATTCCGCTGCGAACCGTCATACCGCGATTCATTCGCAGTATCTTAGCCGCTAACACGTAGCGGGATGACGAGGTTATCGTCATGCTGCCGCGAACCGTCATACCGTCACGGTATCTCTTAGCATAGATCCCGCTAACACGTAGCGGAATGACGGTTTTTCAAATTGTCGGTAAATCTAAGTCAGTTTAGCTATAGGCAGCAATTTTCTGTATTTACTTTAAATTGAAGAAAGCTCAAATGAAAGATCGTGTTTTGCTAAAAACCACAGAATGCAGTCTGGTTACATCACTAGTGCCTAAAGTGATCTCCTTTATCCTCTCATCTGCTAGTATTTTTAATTCCTTACCGTATCTATAATAATTTCGCTTTATAACGTATAACTCATCAGCAGAAGAAGAATCTAATTTAGGGTAATATTCGTAATTGCAATTTTCTTCGATGTCCTCAATGCTTATAGATGATGCTAAAAATGGAGACAAAACTAATAGTAAAATAAGTAAAAAGCTTTTCATATCAATTATTTAAACTCAATTGTGTTATAAATATATTAATAGCGAAAAAAGAAAAACAAGGTTTAATTTTCTTTTTTATTTGCGATTTATCTATTAATTAACCGTGAAAGGTTACGTGTAATGCTCCTTCACATAATTATCAATAATTGCCTTAAATTCTTCAGAGACATTATCACCTTGTAAAGTTTTGAAATATTTGCCGTTTTTGTAGACTGCTGAAACAGGTTTTTCTCCATATCCAGGCAAGCTGATTCCCAAATTTGCGTGTTTGCTTTCTCCAGGACCATTTACTATGCATCCCATAACAGCAATGCTCATATGCTCTACACCTGGATTTTTTTTCTTCCACATCGGCATATGAGTTTTTATATAGCCATTCACCTCTTCAGTTAATATACGAAAACGATCGCTACTCGTGCGCCCACAACCAGGACATGAATTAACCTGAGGGTTAAAGTGTCGCAAGCCTATAGACTGCAATATTTCCTGACACACCACCACTTCATTAGTACGCGATTCACCAGGACGTTGAGTCAAAGAAGCCCGTATGGTATCTCCAATGCCATTTTGCAATAAATAAGTAAGCCCTGCTGCGGTATTTACCACACCTTTATTGCCCATACCAGCCTCAGTTAAACCCAAATGCAGTGCATAATTGGAAGATTTTGCAAGTGCCGTATAAACTAAAATTAAATCTTGTACTTTGCTAACTTTACATGAAATGATTATTTTGTTTGAACTTAGACCAATTTCTTCAGCTTTTTTTGCACTATCAAGAGCAGACATTACAAGTGCTTTGCGCAGTATAACATCAGAAGGCCTTGAATTACTAAGCGAAGAGTTTTCATCCATCAGTTTTTGTAAAAGGTATTTATCAAGACTACCCCAATTTACTCCAATTCTAACCGGAAGAGTATGCATTATTGCATACTCTATAACCCTTTCAAACTTCTCATCACGTTTGTGGCCAAAGCCTATATTGCCTGGATTGATTCTAATTTTACCCAGCATTTTGATGTTGTCTGGATAATCTTGAACTAATTTATCTAGCTCATACTGACCACAGCCTACCAATATTTTACCGTCAAAACCTTCTTTATTTATCTCTTCTACTATATAAGGTATTGCTCTTGCTACCTCCTCTGAATTCAAAGCAATCCGTACTAACTCTGAACCTGCACGTGCTAGTTCTGTTATCTCTTTTGCATAATGTTTTGCGCTACTTTTTATATTATCAGAATCTATATGCACGCCAAGCGCCATAGATTGTACAACTACAGGATTATTTCCACCTATCTTTACTTTTCCAACTTCTACAACATGAGTTTTGTGCCTGGAAATCGGCGATAATTCATATGCATCATCATTCAATATTAGGTCTTTATCTAGCATATTATTAATTGTGATACTATTTTACTGTGTCAGCTACACTGCCAAATGAACTCGAACCATTCAAACTATAAGCATCTACGTTATCCAAATTAGCAATAGAATCATGTGAACATGTTCTTTTTGATGGAGTTTTTTTTATAGTGATATTCATAGGAGAAACTTTTTTTTCTCGTGTTGAAGTAATTTTTTTTCCTTCTTGTTCATGCTGCTCACTTTCATACTGCTTATTTTCATACTGGGAAACTGGCTCTTGATCTATAAATACAGCACCCCTTAAACGCGCGATATTAATACCATGCTGATTTATCATAGCGCTCTCTTCATCGTCGACTATGCAAGCTTCCATGTCATTTGGCTCATTATCAAGACTAGCAATTTTTTTCTCTTTTAATTTTTTGATTAGATCTTCTTTATTTATAGCTCGATCTTGTGACTTTTTTTTCTTGAGCAATTCCCTACGCTTCTCATACAGTTTATATGACTCAGCAAAATCCTCATCTGTATGAAAGTTTGCACCACCAGGGTTACCAGGAGGTATGTATTTCTTACTGAGCTTTACCTTAGACTTAGCTTCAGCACTATGCACAGTAAAAAAGCTAGAAACCAAAAACATTAATATAAACAAAACTTTAGAAAAAATCCTGAGCATATGGTGCTATAGTAAATATAGTGTTTTAAAAGATAGCAATTAACAAACTTTAAGTAAACCAGAATCTTTACTAACTTTACAATAATATGTCACAAATATTTTTCTAAAAAGTGATATGTTTGCTATCAAAAAACCTACATAGGCTAAGAGAAGAGTAAGGTGTTACAAGCTATGTAACACCTCCTCAAGAAGAGTGTTATGCAGCTATGTTTACAGATTTTTGTAAGCCATCCACTTTTAAGTTATCCAGTTTTTCAGAGATACCAGCGTCATCTGCATTATTAAGTTTTGCGTCTGGCGTATCTTTAGACAAGTTCTTTTCTTTCTCCTTTTCAAGTTTAACTCCCTGATAGATGCAGAATGCAACAAAACAAGTTATCGCTATTGCGGCAACAGCACTGACTATGATACAAGTTGCCATTACTTTTTCTTGCTCCCCTACTGCTTCTGTAAGTGTTTCCACTTTTTCTTCCACGTCTGCGAGTCTTTCTTGCAAACCGTCTAAATACTTTTGTATACTTTCGAACCGTTCAGCATCGATCTTTTGAGTTGCCTGCAATTCCTCTAACCTGCTAAATGCAATTTGAAGTTGATCAGCGTTGATCTGTTGACCTTTTTGCAATTTTTCTAGTGCACTGAATGCCTTTTGAAACTGCTCAGCATCCACCTGTTGAAGTTTTTCTAGTGCTTTTATTGTCGATTCATTAGAACCGAAAAAAAAATCATGAAGCCAATTTGTTGACATTTTTACCCCCTAGTTAATTAATATATTATAATTTTACATTCCCAATGTTTAAGTTATTATTAAATTAACTGTCATTATGTATTGACCTTTTAATAATTTTGTTTGACTTGCTTTTTGAAAGTGCGGAAACTTAAATTAAGGTATTTACAAGGTTGCAAAAAAAGAAGCCCTGTTATTCAACCAATATCTCTCTTTTCCCTGAGTAATTTGGAGCGCTGATAATACCTTCCTTTTCCATTCTTTCAACGATGTTTGCAGCTCTGTTATAGCCTATTCTAAGTTGTCGTTGAATATAACTGGTTGAAACTTTTTGATCTCTTTGAATGATGGCCACTGCTTGGTTGTAAAGGTCGTTTTCTTCATCCTCTGTTTCACCTTCTGATTCCACAGAAGAATTTTCATCTTCTTTGGTGATTTCCTCCATGTAATTCGGCTCACCTTGCATTTTTAGATGATCAACTATATCTTGCACCTCATTATCACTTACAAATGGGCCGTGAACTCGAATGATCTTACCACCAGAGGCCATATAGAGCATATCACCCATGCCGAGCAATTGTTCAGCCCCTTGTTCGCCAAGTATTGTGCGGCTATCTATCTTAGAAGTAACAGCAAAACTGATTCTTGTTGGAAAGTTTGCCTTTATCACACCTGTTATCACATCCACGGATGGACGTTGTGTTGCCATTATGATGTGTATTCCTGCAGCACGAGCCATCTGAGCTAAACGTTGAATAGAGCACTCTATTTCTTTACCGGCAACAAGCATTAGATCTGCCATTTCATCCACGATCACTACAATATATGGAAATGTCTCCATCTTGATTGGTATTTTTTCGAACAAAGGTTTGCCTGTTGTTGAATTAAAGCCAATCTGCACAACGCGCTCCAATTCTATTCCACTATTCATCGCTTCTGTGATTTTCTGATTATAGTTTATTACGTTGCGCACATTCAAATACGACATCATGCGATAACGATTTTCCATTTCTTTCACTATCCACTTAAGAGCGACTACAGCCTTTTTTGGCTCTGTTACCACTGGCGTTATTAGATGCGGTATTGCATCATATATCGAAAGCTCAAGCATTTTGGGGTCGATCATTATCATCTTACATTCATCAGGACTTAATCGATAAACGAGTGAAAGAATCATAGTGTTAATCGCAACTGATTTACCCGACCCTGTGGTTCCAGCAACAAGCAAGTGGGGCATTTTAGTCAGATCTGCAATAACTGGTTTTCCGCTTATTTCCTTGCCAAGCGCAATTGGAAGATTTAAGTTTGCATTCTGGTATTCTGGGGATTCAAGCAAATCACGCAGCATTACAATTTCTCGTTCCTTGTTCGGCAACTCTATTCCCATAGCATTTTGCCCACGAATTATTGAAATACGTGCAGAGAGTGCACTCATTGAACGTGCAATATCATCTGCAAGGCCAATCACTCTTGCAGATTTCGTGCCAGCTTGTGGTTCAAGTTTGTATAAAGTCACAACCGGCCCATAGCATACACTGATAATTTTTCCTTGCACGCCAAAATCACTCAGGACTTGTTCCAGCAGAGATAAATTTTTATTGCTCTCCATTTTATTCAGCTGCTTTCTCTGCAAAGACTCCTCTGCTTTAGAAAGTAAATGAATGCTTGGAAACTCGAACTCACTGAAAATTTCTTCGGTAGCTTTTTTCTGTCTTTCTTTTGGTTGTTGTTTAGTAGTGATTTTAGTTCTATGTTTTTCTTCTACTACTAATGGTGCAATTGAATACTCAGCAGTTTTATGTGATCTGAAGAATGGAACATTTACAAATAAGTAAGCTATTTTTTTACATAAGAAGAATAGAGAGTAAATTGTTCTCTTCCAACCAACCGATCCTATAAGACCTATTGATGTTACTATCACAAATACATAAAACGGGCAGTTATTAATTAGTGCATTCCCTATTATTCCACTGTGTCTGTACCTTGCAGTGATGCCTAGCGAAAGTTGTGGTAGTATAGCACATATCCCTAAATTGATTAATATTAAATAGAGAATTTTTAGCAGCCTTTTTGATGGCCTGAAGATCAACAAGTAAACTATGGTTGTAGCTATTGTAACACTAGTTAATCCAAGAAATTGAACCAATATATCAGCTAAATATGAACTTACTATTCCACCTAAATTTGTCACTTCCTCATTTGTGGCTGTGTTTAAGGAAGGATCTTTATAGTTGTAGCTAAAAACTGATATATATATATATATTAAGAGTGATAGACATACTGCTGCTTTTAGATATCTTTTTAGCATCTACTTAAAAGTAGTAATTCATTGTATATTGTACAAAGCGAATTGCTATTAGCAATATCATTATAGATAAATCTAATCCGTTGAACGGTGGTATGTATCTTCTGATAATTTTCAGTGGTGGATAAGTCAACTGATTCAAGGTGCGCATTATGCGATTGACAGTATCATTATACACGTTCACTATATTAAGCCTAATCAGCAAATCTAGGATAATCCAACATATTAGAATGAAGCTATAAAAATCAAGTAACGTGTTGAGTAGATATATGATTGGATGCATAGCTTTGCTTTAATTGACTATATTGCACTTGTATTACATGAAAGGTTAAAAATCAAGTCTTGTAGCAATTATACACTTTTATGGTATTACAGGTATAAATGATAAATTACCAGTATTTTTATTAACAGATATATCTACAATTTTTGAGCTTGGATCTTTTGCTGTTTCGTAAAATTGTTCAGCTTTTTTTAACATTAATGTTGCATCTGCAAGCATAACATAAGTGTAAAAACTGTCTGGAACAATCAAAAAATCTTCAATATATTGATCGTATGAATAAAGGTTTACAGCCAACTCTAGTGTCTTACAAATTTCTTCAGAGGTTAAATTAGCAACTCCTGTATCGGGGCAAAAGCCAACTGCCCCTTCATTAGGATCAAAAAATATATATTTACTATTTTCTGCTTTATACACCAACATAGAATGTGCAGAGCTTACGTTATAATCATTATTATCTATGGGGTAATCGCTATCACTATTGGAGGTGTAATAGGAATTATCAGTACCATTCTTTTTACAGTAAGTACCACAAGCAAAGATAAATTCTAAGTAGCGTTCTGTTCCTACATCCTTTAAAGCACGTTTGACTTGTTCTTGATCAATGTTAACTTGTCTTCTCATCAAGGATGAATCTTTACATAGTTGATCGTATATCATTTCATCATAAAATGATTCTCCTTCACGCCTGTCAATGCTCTGAACATCAAGAACAGGTAAGCATTGCGCTAAAACCTGTATTGCTAATAACTTAGTCGTTTGTCCTTGTCCTGTATCAACATAAGCTATAAAATCTTGCTCAGATACAACATATTCATGCTTGAGAAGCTTAGCAAAATCTTCTTTATTCTTTAGTCCTATAGCAGTAATAAAATAATTTAACGGATGACATAGCCCTTCTTCGGGGTCAAAACCCAAAGTTTCTTCAAATCTATTCTTCAAGTTCATGCTTTTTGATATGTTGCTTGACATAAAATGATTCAAATCAAATCGGATAGCTTGCTTTCAAACAATTCCTCGTATTGTTCTTCAGGTGATAAAACTGGTACTTTATATGAATATCTACCATTTTTTCTACGTATACCTTCTACATCTTTAATAATGCCTTGTTTTACGTTTTTACTAATGGTAAAGTTATTTTTACGATCTATCATATTTTTTTCAGGTTTAAGTTCTTTTTGGTAGTGTAATTTAAAAATGTTACTATTTCTTGTCCTGAAAAAATTCTATCAATTTCTTCATTTTCAATTTTGAAAAATACCTGAATTTGAGATTCATTTTTGAAAGTATAAACCTTTAATATATTAGACTCAGCAATATTACTAACATATTCCTTAATATACTCCTTAACATATTTTGGCATAAACATATTCCTAAAATTTCAACTATATAAATTAATAATATCATAATTCATGCTGTTTAAGTAATCAATATTTTAATTTAATATTTTAATAAAAAAATATTAAACTTAATTTATTATGCTAATATTTAATAAAATTAATTAAGGAGAAATGTTTAGTAATCTTTTTACTATAGCTGACCCAAGCAAGGTTTCCCCATGTCATACCGCCGCGGTATCTCGGCATAGATTCCGCTAACTATAGTAGTTTCTAAAATGAATGATAAAATTCCATTATGGTACTACCAACTAAAAGCTGCAAGTCTGTATAGTGGTGCATTAGAGGTCTGAGGCGACTTTTGATGGTGTGCCAACAATGCTCTATCGGATTTAGATCTTACTTTTACCCACAATTTTGAGAGGTTATGATGTGGTGCGCCAAGAAGTGCTTGGAGAACAGTTGGTGAAAATCCAACACAAACAAAGTCTAGCCAACAGTTTGGAACAGACCACTATGTTGCATGAGGTAACGAGTGTAATAGAGCTAGTGGGATGGACAATGCAGGGTACAACGAAAGTGAAGGGATTGAGTTCCGAAATACCTGAAGACATAGAGGTCGACATTTTCATGGCCATGGAAGACAGCATGAAGGATAACGTAAAGGCAAGTTATCACTCACTCTATCGGGATCTGAGACCGTGCCATGTATTGAAATGGACTTCAAGTGAACTTGGGAGATCCTATGCATTCCTACAAAGGTACGCTGGAACAAGTCAACAAAGGCAAGAACTAGCGGAAGATGCAGGGGAAGTCGGACTGATTGATAGTACTCAGAATGTGGGAAAGCCACGTACAAGGGGAAGCGATCAGCAATATAGTAACTGGAATAGGGATTGCTAGGCCAATACAACGGAGGTTGGAATAACATGCAAAATAAACTAAACCAGATAGCAGTAAGAGCAAAGCAAGATAAGCGACTAAAATTCACATCGTTAGTCCATCTGATAAATACAGAGAATCTTGCGAGATGTTATAAAGAACTGAAGCGTAACAAGGCTTGTGGAGTAGACCAGATAACAGTGGAATCATACGGAGAAAATCTGAATGAGAAACTCGAAGTGCTAGTAGAAAGTATGAAGAGGAAGCAATATCAACCACAACCAGTAAAGAGGGTATATATACCGAAAGCTGGAAGTAAAGAGAAACGCGGACTCGGAATACCATCGACCGAGGATAAATTAGTACAGATTATGCTGAAGAAGATATTAGAAAATATTTACGAGGCAAACTTTCTGGACAGCTCATATGGATTTCGACCTGGAAGAAACTGTCATCAAGCGGTAAATGCACTAGATAAAGCAGTTATGTACAAGCCAATAAACTACATTGTAGAAGTGGATATCAAGAAGTTCTACGATAATATACAGCATAAATGGCTAATGAGATGTCTAAGGGAACGAATAACTGACCCAAATTTGCTGTGGTTAGTAAAGCGGTTTCTCAAGGCAGGGATAGTCGAAGCTGGAAATTATGAAGCAACAAAACAAGGTACACCCCAAGGTGGTATAGTAAGTCCTGTATTAGCAAATATATACTTACATTATGTGTTGGATTTATGGATAGAAAAGAAATTTAAACCAAGATCCAGAGGATATATACAACTAATAAGGTTTTGCGACGATTTTGTGGTTTGTTGCGAAAGTAAGGTAGACGCGGAAGAATTTCTGGAATTACTGAAACAAAGGCTAAATAAATTTGGGTTGGAAGTATCTGAAAACAAGACCAGAGTAGTAAAGTTTGGCAAGAGGGAGTGGCAACAAGCGATAAGAGAGAAACGAAGGACGGAAAGTTTCAATTTTCTGGGGTTTACGCACTATGGTGCAAAAAGTCGTCGTGGTAGATTAATAATGGGACATAAAACCTCAAAGTTAAATCTAGCCAGAAAACTAAAAGAAATCAAGGAGTGGTTGAAAATAGTCCGCGGAAGTATTCGACTTAAAGATTGGTGGCAAGTACTGAAGGCTAAATTAACAGGACACTATAACTACTTTGGTATTAGCGGAAATTATTGGTGTTTGAAACAATTTTACACATCAGTAAGAAAGCTAGCATTTAAATGGATAAATCGGCGTAGTCAGAAAAAGAGTATGACCTGGGAACAGTTTGTACACTACGTAGAAGTAAATCCATTACCAAAGCCAAAAATACATTTTTCTTTATATGCATAAGAGGGACGACTGTGAAAACTAATATTGATGAGCCGTGTGCGGGAAATCTGCAAGCACGGTTCTTTAGGGGGAGTTGTAGTAATAAAACTCAAACGAGAGGAGTAAAGCTACAGCTTCTACCGAACAAGCATAACAATGCTCTCCTTAAGGTTTTCATAGCCCCGCCATAGAGTCATAGACCCTGGTAAATTATCACTTTTTCTATTCATAAATCCACCCAATTTTCCTAACCAAATAATAGCTTGTTTTATGTTTGGAGGTTCTTCGGGTAATGTTGCTACCCGATACTCACGCATGTAAAGGACCTTCCACTCTTCGTTGCTTAAAATTTTAGTACAAGTTTCCATGGGATTTGATAAAGCCACTTTTGTCAAATATAAAATTTTAAACGCGATTATACTTTTTATAGCAATTAACTTCTGTAATCTTTCTTTTGTAGCTAAGCGAGAGCTTTCTATCTTACATCCTGATTTTAAAATCCTAAAATACTCTTCAATTTTCCATCTTAGCTTATACCAATTTATCTTTTCTATGGCATCTAAAGTATGGTACATTAGTTAGTAGAGTCCAGTCGACAGCTTCCAATCCATCAGGAGCTTTTGCACTTACCACATATACAGGGACTTATTTTATGTATTGTATCTTTTGACCCATAAATGGAAGAAGATCTGATAGGCTTTCATATACTTAACTTCAATATTAGCTTTCCTTGATCTCTGGTTTTCACCTTTAGTAACTTCTAGAGAAATTTTCTTTTTTACTGGCAGTTGAGTGATGCGTGTTTGCAAATCTGTTTTTCCGACTTCAGTACAGATAAATCTTCTATTAGCTCGATTGCGGATTACATAAAAACTACCTAACGTCTCAGCCACCCATAAAAATTTGAAGATGTCTGCTTCCCTATCACCAAAAGTTGTACATTTGGAGGAAGGTTGTTTATAGTTTCTTTGAGAGCTGTTATCCACTTATAACTTTCTTTTTCTTCTATGGAGGTACGGTATTTTCTGTTTGCTTTTTCTTGTACCGTTTCTTCTTCCCTAATAGAACGCGCCCAACATTGTTGGGAAGATAGACCTAAAGGTAATCCGTCTTTGCTAGGCACTATGCAACAGTAAACCCATTTTATGCTTTGTATAAGCTTTAGAAATACTGCCTAGTCTCTTGGTCTTTATATGAGAGTCAAAATCCAAATAACTTGTATCTTGAACTGAAAATACCAACTGGTTTCCTTTTATTCTTTCCTTAGTTTCTTTATAATGGGAAGAATAAATTTCCTTATCTTCAAGCTTTTCATTGCTTATATGCACCCTTACCACCCACTACAGCTAATAACTTGTTTTTATAAGTCTTTTATTAAGCCTTATATCTCCCAAATTAATGTGTTTTAACTCTCTTTCCAGCCATTTATCCCCTAAGCCATCTGTTATTAAGCCTTATATCTCCCAAATTAATGTGTTTTAACTCTCTTTCCAGCCATTTATCCCCTAAGCCATCTGTATATTGCACGCTTGTACTTGTTTCTATCATTTTGATCCTAAATTATTTAGCTTACTCACTTTTTATATTTGTGAGTAAAAGTAAGGATTTTAATATGACGTCTAATAGGAATATCGCTTAGTTTGAGTAAGCTCATAAGCCTTATTTTCTTTGATTTGTTTTGCATACAGAAGTAGCAAAGACCCATTGACGATGGTTCATTACTTTAAAGTAGCGATTCTTTATCCAACGTAATCCTTTACGGGGATGTCTTTTCTTTGCCCATTTCCATAAACTATGCCAAATTTCATTGTCGATCTTACTAAACGCTTTTTTAGCACACACATGACGGTAATAGTTTCCCCATCCTCTTAATAAAGGATTGAGTGACTTAATTACTACAGCTTATGAACTGCCTATATTTGCTTTTATTAATGCACGCGCTTTTTTAAGAAACCTCTTAATACTTTCCTTCGAGGGCGTAATAATTAATTTCTTGCTATGTCTACGTACATTACAACTAAGAAAGTCGAACCCTTTTGTAATAAATGTAATCTTTGTCTTTTCTTCTGACAGGGCTAGACCCCTCTCACGAAGGAAGAATGATACTAATGGCTTGACTTCATTTTCTAGTAACTCGCATGTGTTACCTGAAATAATAAAGTCGTCCGCGTACCTGATTAAATTTACTCCACTTCTGATTTTATCCCTTCTTCTACTACCAAGTTTACCAAAGCGACTTTCTAATAACTTTTCAAGACCATCTAAGGTAAAGTTAGCTAGTACTGGAGAGATTACTCTTACTTTTTGGCTTTTCGTTTTATTTTCTAGGCTCTGTGGACAAAAAATATGAAAAGAGAGAAAAAGATGGTAGTTTAGCTTAATAGGTAAAAAATGGAGAAACTACCATATGCAATATTACATCAAAGAGGAAAATTGGAAACAAATTTTAGAGTTCATAAAAAGCGTAAAAGGAATGCATAGCAAAGATGAAAAACGTTTAAGAATATTCATAGAGGCAGTGTGGTACATAGTCCGAAGTGGTTGCCAATGGAGACTTTTACCAAAAACTTATGGTAATTACAGGAGTATACATAAGCGATTTAAAAGATGGTGTGGAAGAGATGTCTGGGAAAAATTGCTTGAATATACTAAACAAGAGCCTGATTTAGAAGTTGCTATAATCGACGGTACGATCATCCGAGCCCATCCATGTTCATCTGGATATACAAAAAACTCCAAGGATCAAGAAGCTTTAGGGAGGAGCAAAGGTGGCTTTACAACTAAAATACATGCGCTTGTCGATGCACTTGGAAATCCACTTAAATTTACTCTGACCCCTGGTCAAAGAAATGAGATTACACAAGCAGCAACATTAACTGAAAGTGTCTATAATACCACTGTAGTGGCTGATAAAGGCTATGACAGCAATGCTTTTGTTACGAGTCTTGAAAGCAAGGGATGTACAGCAGTTATTCCTCCGAAGCGTAATCGAAAAGTGCAGAGGGGTTACGATAAACACATTTATAAAGAGCGTCATTTAATTGAGTGTTTTTCGGTAAAATTAAGAACTTTAGGCGTATTTTTTCCAGATTCGATAAAACGGCTGAGGTTTTTATGGGTTTTCTAAATTTTGTCGGGGCTCTTGTATGGCTTCTCTAAAATTTTGTCCACAGAGCCTAGATCCCGCTAACAAGCAGCGGGATGACGAATTACTATACCGCCGCGAACCGTCATACCGTCACGGTATCTCTAGATCCCGCTAACACGTAGCGGGATACTTAACCATCATCTACACCGTCATACCGCGATTCATTCGCGGTATCTCGGCATAGATTCCGCTAACACGTAGCGGTATGACGGTTGTCGTTTAACTATAAATATTAAGAAATTTACCAAACGAAAAAAAGGCAAAAGAAGCCCTAGTCATTGTCTACTTTCAGTATTGGCGTTTTTTAAGTTTTAAACACTGCAATTTAGCTGCTTTTAAATGCAACTCACCTTTGTTTAAATATTTAAGAAATTTACTAAGCAGAAAAAAAGGCAAAGAAATCCCGTGTTAGCTAGTTGTCACTCTCTAATCCTGCAAATTGGCGTACTATACTGTCTTAAACGACTTATAAGCGCGTTTCAGCTTATATAGGTAAAAACCTAGAAGTATTGTGAAGACATAAGGTGCACATAGTGCAAAAAATTAAAAATAAGACGCCAACTACGTTGTTTTCTTGCTGTTTAATCTGCACAGATGAAGATAACTGAATACCTTCAGTTTTATGATAAGGGGGCTGGCAAAGGGTGTCAAGTAAGTTTTTTCGTTTCTATTCCCAATAAAAGTTTGTTATATGGTTATGCAAGAAGTCTATTGACAGGTGATTAAATTATGATGTAGCCTATCGCCGTATATCCGGGGGTGGGTTGTTGTGAGGCTTTTTCACTTTTTATTCTTGTTAATGTGTTTTTCTCTGTATTACTATGCGGGTTTTATATTTTCGCCCTGCCCAAAAGCTACGGTTTGCTTTTCACCTGGAGAAGACTGTGCTATGCCGATAATCAGCGTAATAGATCAGTCTAAAAAATCTATCTTAGTTCAAGAATATACATTTACTCTTGGAACAATTGCAAAATCTTTGATCAATGCTAAAGAGCGTGGCGTTGATGTTAAAGTCATTTTAGATAAATCGCAACTCTACTCAAAATATAGTGTTATAAATGAATTATTTTCAGGTGGAGTACCAGTTTGGATCGATGATAAGCCAAAAATTGCTCATAATAAGATAATGATTGTTGATAATCAAAAAGTTATCACAGGGTCGTTTAACCTGAGTAAGACAGCTAAAAAAGGAAATGCTGAAAATTTATTAATTATTACAGATTATCCTGAATTGATTCAGCAGTATGTGAAAAACTGGGAGGCACGAATGTCACAGTCTTATAAATATGCTCCCAACTAATCAAGAGCACTTGCTTAAAATCAGTTCTAAAAACAGCAAGAGAGAGCTTTTTTGATTGATTGGCCTGATGATTATGATATAATAAACCAAAAGTTCAAGGAATAAGGTAATGGATTATATAAACGATGCTGCCGGTAGCTATACTGCCATTCACGATTTTTTTCAAAACAACGGTGTTGGAGATTATAAAGTTCAATGCAGTTATGGTGGTGTACCGTATGCTACTGACGAATACGTACATTCTGGCGATAAATTTTGGAGTAATAATTTCATAGACTCACATTTTGGAAGGGAAATAAAAATGTATCCTCAAAGTGAACTTTTAGCTAAAGAATACGCTGGAAATACGCTGCCAGTTTCAATATCACTAGATAAGGATTTAATAAAAATAAAGGAATGTCAGAAAAAAACGAAATTTGTGGAACTAGAAAGGGAGTCAGGCGATTTAGTGTATGATAAGCAAAAGCATGTAAAGTGTTACACAACAAAGCTATCATATGATGATGTGCATATTTACAATAACGATAAAGTTTCAACATTTAGCATAAAATACGACGTGCCAAATGATCCGAAATACAGTTTAAATATAACATTTACAAAGGTTAATGATAATAAACCAGGATTTTGGCAAAAATTTAAAAACATGTTTTAACCTGACCGTTCACTGGTTTTTACTCAATCAACCAACTACATTCTGTAATATTTGGGACGTCAAAAATTGACTTTATTTTTCTTGAGCTTTTTTTAATTTAAAATAAATACAGAAGCTTGTATCTTGAAATTTGCTGCAAGTGCAATTGCTTTCTAGCTATCTTTTATGGTATCTGTTCAGCTAAGCGGTGTGAGAGATAATATAGCTAAACTGACTTAGATTTACCGATAATTTGAAAAACAAAAATTCGTCATTCCGCTACTTGTTAGCGGAATCTATGCTGAGATACCGCGGCGGTATGACGTAGGAAAACCTTTCTTGGGTTAGCTATATCAGTTAATATTAAATTTTTATAATTAAAAAATATGCTATTTTTTAAAACTTTCATTCTCCTTGACTCTGTCAACTTCACAAAACAACTCTTGGACCAAATGTATCTGGCATAACACCTTTTGGTAACTTGCTACTTCTTTTTTTTCCGCATCTCCAACAACGGCCATTGATATTCCACTACATAAGGCTTAATTTTTGGTAGATCAACTTTTTTATGAATAATACTATGCTTCTCCTTAAATTGACCATTTCCCCTAAACGCTATTAGCTTCCTTAAAACTTACATTAATGCCTATTTTGCCTAAACTGAAGCGTTTTTTCCAATTTTTTCTAGCATCAACTCAGCAGCTTTTTGTTCAGCAATCTTCTTACTAGAAGCGCATGCAGAAACTTTACCATAATCTTCTATGCAAACTGATATAGTAAATTCAGGATTGTGTGCTGGTCCAGTTTGTTTTACAAGCTCATATTCTGGTAAAGGCAATTTGCTTTTCTGAGTCCACTCTTGCAGTGAGGTTTTAGGATCTTGAGGGGGGTCAAGCATACTTTTAGCTAGCTTTTCCCAATATTGGATAATAAATTTTTCAACATTTTCAAGCCCGCCATCAATATAAATTGCACCTATTAGTGCTTCAAGCGAGTTTTCTAAATTTTTTAGGTTACATCTTCCTCCATTGCAGCGTTCACTATTATTCATGATGATAAAACTGCCTAATTTTATCTCTTTAGCAACATTAGCAATGGTGTTGCCACAAACTAAATCCGTTTTTCTTTTTGCCAATGCTCCTTCTTTTTCTTCAGGAAATAGTTTATACAATATAGCAGACACAACCATATTCAAAACACTATCGCCTAAAAACTCCAGTCTTTCGTAGCTTACAATCTGGTTTTTGCTATTCCTTTTATTTACGCTTGGGTGAGTTAGTGCCTCTTCTAATATTGCATAATTTGTAAATTTATAATCAATGATTTTAGATATTGCATCATTCAAATTTTTCATACCCATTGTTTAAAAGAAAAGCACTTCCTACCACACTTTTATATCAGAGAATTAGTTTAGTTTTACTAAAATAATAACAACAACTTTCAAAATTAATGTATACAACCCACCACCTCACTAATGTTACTAAATCCATCCCTTCTTACTAATTCTGCAAGTTCCAGATTGATTTTATCCACAACTTGAGGCCCTTGGTATATGAGAGCAGTGTACAGTTGCACTAAAGAGGCTCCTGCCTTTATTTTTTTATATGCATCAGCACCACTTGAGATTCCTCCGCACCCTATCAATAATATTTTGCCCTTAGTAAATTTGTACATATCGCCCAATAACTCGGTTGAAAGTTTGAACAGTGGTTTGCCACTCAATCCGCCACTTTCGTTGTGGTGGGAATGCAGATTATCTCTACTTACCGTAGTGTTGCTTACTGTTAATCCGTCAATCTTATATTCCAACGCAAGCTCAGCGATATTTTCTTTCGTTTGCTGATCTATATCTGGTGAGATTTTTAATATTATTGCGGAATTATCAATTGATTTCCGGGTTAGAGTTATGGATTTCAACAATTCCGATAATTCTTGCTTATTGTGCAGATTGCGTAAATTAGGCGTGTTTGGGGATGAGATGTTCAGCACTATATAATTGCTTTTTCCATATACCATCTTTATTAAATCAACATAATCACGGATTTGGTCTTTCGATGCACTATTTTTTCCTATATTTATACCAAAAATGCAGTCATCAAGCTTGGTTTCATCTATTTGTTTAAGAAAATAGTCTATTCCTTTATTGTTAAATCCCAATCTGTTAATTACCCCTTGATTTTTAATTAACCGAAAAATTCTTGGTTTTTTGTTTCCATATTGTGGATTACGAGTTACAGTACCAGTTTCAATAAACCCAAAACCAAATGAAAGCATAGGCCTTATAACTTCTGCATTCTTGTCAAAACCTGCAGCCAAGCCTACGGGGCTTCTGAGCTTACTACCAAAAAAATTCACACTCAAAGATTCTGGTAGCTCTATAGGATTCTTATAAGGTATTTTCTTTAATGCCATGATTGCCAAAGAGTGAGCAACTTCAGGCGGCAGTAAAAACAATAAATTACGTAATATCATTTTGTAAAACACTTTGCTTATTTTTAGTTTATTTTTTACCATGAAACGCTATAAGAGTATAAACATAACTTGAAAAGAAATTGATTTTACTTATGAATAATGGACAAGCTTTCTCTATAGGTTACACACTTAAAGCTACTGTTGAATTGAGCAACTTTTACAAGATATAGAAAATGAAAGAGGCCGGGACCGGAATTGAACCGGTATAAAAGGATTTGCAGTCCTCCGCATAAGCCATTCTGCCACCCAGCCGTTTTTTATGTGTAGATATCCATTATATCTTTTAGCATAGATAAAGCTTCCTCCCTTTTGCGTTGAAAAGTGTTACGTCCAATGATTGAACCATTACCACCACCCTGCTTAATTTCTTTCGCTTCATTGCATATGTCATCTACTTCCTTCGATTCGCCACCAGAAAAAACTACTATTCTTTTCCCTGCAAAACAAGATTTTTTAACATATTCAATTCTTTTAGATAATGATTCAATATTTTCTGTTTCTATCTTTTCTTTTTCCAAATATCTAGTTGGAAGCTTTACTTTGATTATATTAGCGCCAAGTAAAGCTACTATGTGCGCAGCATAGGCAATAACATCAACTGCTGTTTCACCTTCTTTGGAAATTCCTTCACCACGTGGATAAGACCATAGCACTACTGCAAGCCCATAAGATTTGGCTTCAGCTACGATTTCACGAGCTTCTTCCATCATATCAAAACACTTGGCAGAACCAGGATATATAGTAAATCCAACAGCCAAGCAGCCCAAACGCAGCGCATCTTTCACAGAAGAGGTTATTGCTTGATCAGAAGTCAGATTTTTTGAATGTAAGGAGTTGGAACTATTAAGTTTCAAAATAAGTGGGAGCATTCCAGCATAAGTCGAAGCACCAGCTTCAATCATACCAAGTGGAGCAGCATATGCACTTACTCCCGAATCAACCGCAAGCTGAAAATGATAATGTGGGTCATAAGCATCGGGATTAACTTCAAAGCTTTTTATTGGCCCGTGCTCAAACCCTTGGTCTACAGGCAGAATCACTAACTTGCCAGTGCCACCAAGCTTTCCATGCATGAGAATACGAGTAAGGTTTGCTTTTACCCCGGGGTTTTCACTTTCGTAGTAGCTTAGAACTTGTTTTACTTTATCACTTATCACTATAATTCAAATTAAATTTAAGTTATAAATTGTAACAAAGATGAAGTTCAATACAAGGATTTTAAACTATATCAAAAGCAATTTTATTTACTACTTTATTCATATAAATTCTTAATTTCTTTCCTTTTGTTAATTTACGATTCAGTATTTCTTCCGCTAAGTAACTTTTTATCTCTTTTTCAATAAGTCTCTCTATCGGACGTGCTCCCATTTCTTTACTATAACCCATTTGTACAAGATAAGATTTCACTTCATCCTCTACCAAGCAGTTTATGCCTTTTTGCGTCAGTTGCTTTTTCAGTTCTAGGACAAATTTATCCACAATATGCAAAATCACATCCGTACTTAAGTCAGAAAAAGAAATAATCGCATCAAGACGATTACGAAATTCAGGGCTAAAAACCTGTTCTATCGCTTTTTCACTATCACCAATGTTAAAATTTTTATGCCCAAAGCCAACAAAACTTTTGCTGCGTTCAACTGCTCCTGCATTAGTTGTCATAATTAAAATTATATTGGAAAAGTTAACTTTACGTCCGTAAGTGTCTGTAACACAACCATAATCCATAATTTGTAGCAATATATTATAGATATCGCTATGGGCCTTTTCAATTTCATCAAGCAACACAACACTATATTGATTGTTAGATACAGACTCTGTGAGTAATCCACCCTGATCATAACCTACATATCCAGGAGGAGAACCAATCATCCTTGATATCGTATGAGATTCAATGTATTCGGACATATCAAAGCGTATAAGATTCATGCCCATGCTTTCTGCTAATTGTTTTGCTAGCTCGGTTTTACCAACACCGGTTGGCCCTGCAAAAAGATAATTTGCTAAAGGCTTATTGTAATTTCTCAACCCAGATTTAGCAATTTTAATAGAACTAACAAGAGATTCTATTGCCTGCTCTTGGCCAAAAATCACCTTCTCTAGATTAGCTTTTAAAGACTTTACTTTCTGCAAATCATCAGATTCAGATCCGCAAGGCACATTTGTAATTCTAGTAATGGTATTCTTAATATCTCTACTATTTACAATTTTACCCCTGTTTCTTAGCAATTTACAATATGCTCCTGCCTCATCAATAACATCAACCGCTTTATCAGGTAATATTCGCCCAGTAATATACTTATGCGAAAGTTCAGCCGCAGACCTAATGGCATTCTTTGTATAATATACTCCATGATACCCTTCATAGTAGTGCTTTATACCATCTAGTATCTTTATCGTTTCATTAACAGAAGATTCTTTAACATTAATTTTTTGAAACCTTCTCGCTAGTGCTTTATCTTTTTCAAAACTAGTGCTGTATTCTCTATATGTAGTTGCACCTATACAACGCAGTGTACCTCTTGCAAGCGCAGGTTTGAGTAGGTTACCTGCATCAAGAAAGCTACCACTTGTAGAACCTGCTCCAATGATAGTGTGTATTTCGTCAATAAAAAGGATAGCACCTGGTTTTGCCTCAATCGCTTTTATTATAGATTTTATTCTCTCTTCAAAATCACCTCTGTAGCGTGTCCCTGCAAGGAGTGATCCTAAATCCAAAGCATAAATTACACTGGACCTGAGCGCACTCGGAACACTGCCTTCAATGATCTTCAATACAAAACCCTCAACTATTGTTGTTTTGCCAACACCTGGGTCTCCAACATATAAAGGGTTGTTTTTTCTACGCCTCAATAATATTTCTATAGTGCGATTTAATTCATAATCACGACCAATAACATAATCTATTTTTTTGCTTCTTGCATAGTCATTTAAATTTTTACAATAACTTTGTAGAATTTCCTCATCTTTTAGTAGCTCACCTTTATTTACTGTAGTAGGAGCGTCATTATTTTTATCAAGTTTTACTTTATGATTGGTGGTGTATTCATCTATATCGTTAGAGTATTTCATATTAGATATATGGTAAATCAAATTGGAATCTTTCGCACTTTGTTTCTGCAATAGATCTTCAACGTAGAAATCTTGCCCAGACAAAATTTCTACTAGAACACTTGCTCCATTTATTTCTTTTTTCCCCAAGCTATGAGCCCGTATTATTGCTCTGTGTATTATGCATTGAAAGATTGAGCTAGGTTTAACTCCACTGATAATCAATTCAGAACTGCTTTGTAAAAACCCTTTTATATTATTATTATAATCATTAGCCTTAATATTGCATCTTGATAGAATGTTATCCATATTGATGATTTCATCGGCTCTGATATTACATCTTGATAAAACGTAATTTACGTCCACGTCTTTAGTTAACGCCAGCAATAAATGTTCTACTTTCGCATATTTTAGATTAAAATTAGAAGCAATGAGTAGTGCTCTATTCAAACTTGCCTCTAAGTTTTTGGAAATCATCTCCTATTCTCTTTAAAAGTGGGAACTCATATATAATGAATAGCACACAATTATTAAAAAAATTGAAATCCAGGAGTTCGCTGTAGCCAATTTGAATCCCCACTATGGATCTACGTCATAGCACCGCGATATCTCAACATAGATTCCGCTAATGAGTAGCGGAATGACGAGTTTTACGCTTATCAAGTTGTAGGTAAATCCTATTTAATACGCTTTTTCTAGTACTCTGCTTTTCTTCTTAAATGCATTGATCTTTTTTCTACCGTATTTAGTCTTTAACGTACTTGGCCTTTTAAAGACCTTTTTGCTATTACGTTTTTTAAATTGCACACTACAATCAAAATTTGGCTCTCCTTCTTTGTCTGCCAATGCAGGCAGTCTTCTCTTATCTTGAGGTGTAACAAAAGATAGCGCATGCCCTTCAGCTCCAGCACGTGCAGTTCTGCCTATACGATGAATATAGTCAGCTTGCGATTGTGGTGCATCATAATTGATAACATGTTGAATGTGGGGAATATCAAGGCCGCGAGAAGCAACATCTGTTGCAACCATGATTTGATTGCGGCCACGACGAAAAGAATTAATGACCCTTTCGCGCTTGTGCTGCCTTAAATCACCATGAATTGCTAAAGCGCTATAGTCATCTTTGTGCAATCTGCTAGCTAGCAGATCCGCTCCTTGCTTTGTTTTGACAAAGATAATGATTGATCCTTCGCGCTGACATAGTTGTGTAACAAGCTTTTCATATTTTTCTGATTCTGATGCATAAACAATCTCTTGCTTAATTTTTACAGAAGTTGTAGTCTCACAATCAACAGAAATACGTTCTGGTCGATTAAGGTACTTCTCAGTAAGTTTAACTATATCACTAGGAAGAGTTGCAGAAAACATAAGAGTCTGCCGTATTTTTGGCAGATATTTCATGATCCCTTCAATTTGAATTCCAAAGCCCATATCAAACATACGATCCGTTTCATCAAGCACAAGAACGCTAACATTGCGAGTAATCAAAGTTTTACGCTCAATATGGTCTATAATACGACCAGGAGTACCTATTACAATTTGTGGTTTTTTCTGAAGCTGATTTAGCTGCCTAAAAATAGGCTCACCACCAATCAACAAAGCGACCCTTAGTGCAGAATTTTGAGATAAGAGTTTTCTTATCTCATTTGTTACCTGATGCGCAAGCTCCCTGGTTGGCACGATGACTAAAGCTGAACCAGTGTTAGGCTCATTCAGCAACTTAGCAACCAATGGAATAGCAAATGCCAAAGTTTTTCCAGTTCCCGTTTGAGCAGATCCGAGAATATCTTTACCTTGTAGCGCTAAGGGAATCGCTTGTACTTGAATCGGAGTTGGGACGAAAAGATTATTTTTATCTAGAGCTTGTGTAAGCGAAGCTGGGAGACCCATCCCATGAAAATTATTCACAATACGTTAATCCTGTTAAAAGATTTCATAATAGATTAATCTTCCAATCTTAAATTTATTGCAGATTTTTTATCTTCTCCGTTTCTACCGCGCTCCTCTTTAACCTCATAACTCACCCTTTCTCCTTTTATTCCCTTCTCTTTATTCTCTCCTTTAAGTGTCTCAGGCCTTATTCCTGAACGTTCCAATGTGCTAATATGTACAAAAACATCACCCCCTTTACCTTCTGGCTTGATGAAACCATAGCCTTTTTCGGCATTAAACCATTTTACATTACCAAATTCCATTTAAACAACTCCTAAATTATTAACTAACATTACTAATGTGATGAAAAACTTTGAAATTACGATTGAGAATGCTTTAAGCTTAGCTATTGAAACTAAACCTTTATACTCCATAGTCTATTCTTAACATTACATGACAATAATACACAATTGTTGTACTTGATGCAAATAAATTTTTTAATCGTTAAGCGAACCTGCAACCGTCATTTCGCTAACTTTAATTGTCGGTGAATTAAATTGCCCACAAAAAGTTAGATCATCTGCAACGACTAAATTGCTAAACATATCCTTCAAATTGCTAGCAATGGTAATCTCATGTATTGGATACGTTATTTTTCCATCTTCTATAAAAAATCCGGAAGCGCCTTGGCTGTAATCGCCATTGATTAAATTGATACCAAAACCAAATAAATCAGTTACATATACTCCCTTTTTCACTTCCTGAATTAATTCTTCAAACGATACATTACCATTCTCAATATAGAAGTTACTAGCTGCAGGAATAACTGCAGCATTACTTGCACGAGTTGCACTTCCGGTTGTTTCTGAGTCTAATTTTTTAGCCGAGTATAAGTCTAAAATCCAATTTTGTAATATTCCGTTTTTTACAAATATATTTTTTTTGCTAGTTATCCCTTCTCCATCAAATGGTCTCGATGCTATGCCTCTTGGCAACAACGGGTCATCGATAATATTAATTCTATCGTTGAAAATCTGAGCGTTTAAACTACCCCTCAAGAAAGAACTGTTGCTTATAATACTGCTCCCATTTATAGCAGAAGCAAAACTTTTTACTAGCCCTTTTGCTGCTCTTTTTTCAAAAATAACTGGAAATTTACCAGTTTTAATTGTACGTGAATTCAATTGATCAACTGCTCTTTTTGCTGCTTCTTTTCCTATTAACTCTGGCAACTTTAAATCACTAAAATTACATGCTATATCATAATCGTAACCAACCTTCATTTCACTTTCTCTTCCAGCAACAACAGAGACCTGATTAGCAAAGGTTGATTTACTAAACGAGCCAATAAAACCAGAAACAGTCGATAATACTGTATTCACTAAAGCGTATGAAGAAGAGGCTCCTTCAGAATTAGTGATACTCTTATGTGCAAGGGCTGAATTTTCTGCAGCTTCAGCAATTTCTTTTAGGTTATCAACGGTTACAACATTATTATCTGAGATACTTAAATCTGCAGAAGAGATATAATTACTACCATTTACAGCAAAATTAATGCAAGGATCTTCTGGCGCATTCTTTGCCATTTCTACCACTTGGCTTACCGTATCACTAAGATTATTCAAATCGTTTGTAGAAATATACGCAGCTTTGTTTTTACCTGCTATAGCTCTGATTCCCACAGTGCAATTTTTAGATTGTGATATTTGCTCAATTTTTGATAGACGCTGAGAAACTGAAGTTTTATTAGTCTCATATATTGTAACTTCCGCGTCTTGATTCTGCTTTTTTATTAATTTAGTGATATCTGCTGCAATATTTAATATATTCATTTTCTATTCCTTAGATTTTTATAAAGACTCTGCACCACCTATAACTTCAATTAAATCAGTTGTAATTGCTGCTTGACGAGAACGATTATAAAGCAATGCTAGTTTGTTCAGCATCTCTTTAGTGTTTCTGTTTGCTGATTCCATAGCAACCATTCTAGCACTATTCTCACTTGTTGCACTTTCAAGCAAAGCAGAGTAAAGAGCAATTACAACGTAATCTTGAACCAAAGATTTTAAAATAAATTCAATGTTTTGTGGTTCATACTCATAGCCGTAATCTATTGTTGGACCAGCCAGAGAGTTGTCAATCAAGGATGAGTCTTCACTCCATGGTTTTATTGTTTCCAACATTGGTTTTTGCGTGAAGGTATTATAGAATTTACTATAAAAAACTTTAACTTTATCGTATTTACTTAAATCTATACCATCAACCAAAGCTTCTACGTGCTTTAACGTGATTCCCTTACTATTTTCAATTTTTAAGATACTTTTAGAGTCAAATCTATTTTTACCTACATCAAAAGCTTTTTTACCAAGAAATACAATATCTACTTTTTTGCCATTTGCGATTAACTTATTTTGACTAAATTTGACAATAGAAGAGTTAAAGTTGCCGCATAAGCCACGATCAGACGCAACAATGAATACTAGGTAAGAACCGTCGTTACTGACATTTAGAATTTTTGCCAGTAATTCTTGATCAACTGATAGCATTAATGAAGAAATAATGCTATGCAGCTTAGATACATATAATTTTGAATTTGATAATTTCTTTTGGCTTTGTAATAACTTTGCTGCAGAAACCATTTGCATTATTTTCGTGGTTTTCTGGACAGACCTAATATTCTTAATTCTTAAGGATAATTCCTTTAAGCTCTTCATTTTGTATACAACTCTATTTATTAAAAATATATAACTGTTAGTGTCTAAAAGCAAGTTTTTTTGACATTAAAACCAAGTCTAACTAAGAAACTTGCAGGTTTATTGTTTGAAGATAAGGATTATATTAAGAAAGTGTTCTAACTTCAGCAATATCAATGTGAAAGTAGCCTAATGGTAATTTCTACACTTTGTGGAATCTTATAATACATAATAAATACAATTAAAACTATTACAACTTGAACACTTATGATCCCATTGCTTTAGTTCTCTGTTACAATTTTTACACTTCCAGCCTGGATCAGGCAAAGCTTCTGAGCCCATCTTGTTTAGCCAATAAATTACCTTGTCGTGTTCTTGCAATGTAACCTTGAGCTGTATTACAATAAAGTAGATTGACATGTAATTAGCTTTTTTGATAGCAGTGTCTAAATATTGACTTGCAAGATCATATTTACCTGAACTCATTGAGGACAAAGCAAGTAAACAGTAACTAAAATAATAATCAGGGCGTAAGTTGTATAGTCTTTCAGCACCTTTACTATTTAAATTGATGTACATTCTAGCTGACTGAGGAGTAGGATTTACTGCATATTCTATCTCTAGCACTGCAGAAGCTTTTCTGATTTTTCCAAGTTTAATATATAATTCTGCCTTTAAATAATTGATGGGCCGAAAAGTTGCATAATAACTTTGTGCTCTGAATAAAGACTTTATAGCCCCTTTAAAATCCCCTTTACTTTCATATTGTTTTGCCAAAGCACAATAAAAAACTGCAAACATTTCTTTATGGTCAAAGGGAAGAAAAATATTGAACTTAACTGCTTCCTTTAATCTCAAAATTGCATTAATCCAATCTTCTTTCAATATGCAATGCTCTATTTGAAAGGGAATAGATAGCATTTTATCGTTGATTGAGCTAGAGCAATATTCTATAAATTTTTGAAAGACTACCTTTTCTTGTTTAAGGTAAACAATTAGCTTATTGGCTAGAAGTAGAGCTAAGTTACGATTTTTATTTGCAATGTCTGTTAAACCATTACTGAAAAAGCTGTAATTTCCCGTCTTACCTGAGTTAAAGAGCTTTATTAAAGACAACCTATCGCTCTTCTCATTTAGACTTTTAACTACCTTTTGGGCGTTCTCTATATTGTCTAAGTCTATGCTAAAGAAAGCTTCAAAGAGAAGCAATTCTTCCCTATCCCTTCTTCTATTTCTTATGTTGGCAAATGTTGATGAAATGGAGGAAAAAAAGCGTACAAGTGTAATTAATAAAAATAACAAAACTACACAAGTAAAAATAATGAAATATAGATCAATACTTATAGCGTAATTGCCTAATTCTAATTTTATTACTTCACCACTTACCTTGACCCATATGCCAAATAAAAACGAAAAAGCGAAAATTATAAAATAAATCATGAGATATATTGTAATAAGTGATGATATATTGTTGAAATATTCTTAGAAGCTACAATAAGACCATTCAATTTATTCAGCCATGGCTTGAATTCTGGGTGTGCTAAATCTCCTATTGTAGTAGCTATGCTCTGCCAATCATTATCGTTTATTGACTCCTCAATTTTCGCAAATTTTACTCTTAATGGATCATTCCGGTCGTCTACCTTTATCCAGTTTGAAATGATTTTTTTTAATAATGTACTTTTATTGTAGTTAATAACAGCAATGGTTTTTTCAAAAGATAATTTTAATTCATGTAAAGTATTTATCTCTTTCACATTTTCTAATTCACTCATTGCATTTTCTATCTCTGGATCGTCAAGCTCTGATATCAAAGGCTTTATTGAATTTATATGATTATCAAATTTTGCTTCTCGCAATAACGAATCCTTCATTTTAACCACAAGTAATAGCAATTTTGCAAGGTTCTTACATCTTGAGTTATTATCACCTTGCTCACACTGAGTATGCTGACTTCTCTTTAAGTCAAATATCCTTTTTTCCGTTCTAGATTGATTAACTTCAAGCAACATTCTAAGCTCATCCATGCCTTCCATTAAAATTTTCACATTATTTTCACTCTCTTGCTGATTTATTTTAAAAAAGATTATGTTATTTATTGCGATGTAACCGGTAAATAACAATACAATTAAGAACCAACCTATGTACTTTTGCTGAGTATCATTCATAACGTAGTATCTCCGCAGGATCTTGTGCAGCTGCCTGCAATGCAGGAGCAATTGTCGCTAAAAATGATAAGAATAACGCAAGTGCAGAAATATTTACTACGTCTTGGGGTACTAATATCACTGGCAAACTTGAAAAAAAGTATATCATAGGATCAAACAGCTTGACGTTAGTAACGTTTTCTAAAAATACTCTAATACTTTCGATATTGAGAGAAAAAACGACACCTATAATACAGCCAAGACAAGTTCCCGTAAAACCGATTAATAGACCACAAGCACAAAATATGCGCATAATGCTTCCACTTGTTGCACCAAATGTACGCATAATTGCAATCGCGGATTTCTTTTCTTGCACTATCATCATTAAATTTGAGATAATATTAAACGCTGCTACAACTATAATCAAAGTAAGAATTAAAAACATCACATTTCTTTCAGTTTCTAAAGCACTAAAATAATGGCTTTGTTGTGATTGCCAACTTTCAGCTTCCATTCCTATTTCTTTTTCTATAGCATCTGCTAGCTTATCAGCTCTAGTAACGTCGTCTACAAGTACTTCTATATTTTTTATACTATTTTCATAATTAAAAAAGGCTTGTGCTGATTTTAGAGGCATATATATCAAGGTATTATCATACTCAAACATACCCATATCAAATATTGCTATAACTTTATATTTTTTCATTCGCGGCATTTCACCAAGTAATGCATCAAATTCTTCAGATGATATAAACGTAATTTCGTCGCCATAGTCAACGTTCAAAGCTTCTGCCAATCGTGCTCCTATTATTATCCCTTCATCAAATTTTTTTACATCACCTATAATTACATTATTTGTAACGGCAGTACTATCAAGCAAATCTTTAGTTGACACACCTCGCACTACGCTACCTGCAATTTTACCATTTGCTACAATAATAACTTGATCATTGGTCATAGGAGTAGCTTTTAATATACCAGGAATTTTCTCAATAGATTTCGAAACTGTGCAGTAATCTGAATTTATGTTCCTATCAAAATAAACATTAATATGGCCATCAATGCCAAGTATTGAGTCAAGCAACTTTGCTCTGAATCCGTTCATCACAGACATCACTACTATTAGCGTTGCAACTCCAAGGGCAATGCCGATAATAGAGAACAAAGTCATTATAGAGCAAAATCTGGCATTTCTTGCTCGCAAATAGCAAGCAGCCATAGTAATTTCAAAGGCAATGGACATTACAAAATATTTTGAGGTAAAACATTATATTTTTGAAACTTCGTATAATTGTAGACTTTTCTTTATTTGAAAACTAGAGATTTTTGCTTCCTTAAATTTAGCAGACTTATAGAGTATCTTTAACATTAGAATTTCAAAATCTTCCATATACATCATCCAACCTCACTATATCATTATCAGATAAATGCTCTCCTATCTGAAATTCAACTATTTCAAGTGGAGAGCTTGTGCTTCTATAACATAAAAGAAATCAAGAATATTATTGGCTTTATTCAATAAGTTATGATACTTTCCTTCCATAATTTTCAAATTGTACAACTATTTGCTTTACATTTACATCTGTGAGAAGAGCACTTTTGCTAACATGAGGTCTCGGATCAGATTTTGCTGATAAGGGATTCATCTGAGATATTTCATCCCTCATTGGAAATAAGCGAGATTGGGAAGCAACTTTTGGTGATGGCCTAGTTTTTTTCTCCACATCTATATTCACTTGTGCAACAGGAGGGGTCCTGCTTTCAATAGTTTGCGCATTAGGACTTTCTTTTGCTTGATTTTGTTTGAATTTTTTTCTTATCTCTTGTACTTTAATATCGATATTATAATTAATTTCTTTTTCCATAGAAGATACTACCATTTCTAGCTTTGTGCTTGATTTTTGATCAGTATGACCTAACTTTTTAAGTTTTGGTGGTAATTCAGGTTTATCTTTAGTTGATTTAGAAACAGTTCCTACTACTTTTGGTTTTTGTCTAACTTCTTGACCAGCAGTAAACATTTTTTTTGGCAATGGGGGTGCTATTGATGGTTTTGGCAATATTGGAGGTTTAGATTGTTGTTTTTGTTTAAGTTCTTTTTTTGCTTCTATATGTTCTTTAGAAACTGTTGCATAAATTAGCTCTTCTCTAGGCGATTTTGAACTTTGTGAATTTTCTGTTAAAATTTTACTCTTCTTCTCTTGATAATTTGATATCTCTTTGTATCCAGGCTTTTCATCTAATGAATTTCCATGGCCTGAATCATTATAATTAACTTCCACTTGTCTATCTTCTTTTAGAAAACTGCGTTCTGGCTTTTCTGGAGCTATTACAATATTTCCTCTTTCAACTTGCTCCAAACCTGAAATTTTACGATAAGCCTCTAGATATTCAAAGATTGTCATTGAAGTAGGAAGAGGTAATTTATCAATAAAACTACTTATATTCTTAACTGGAACATTTCTTCCCGAGATTCTATTCAATATTTCCTTTAATATCTTAAGACCTGATGGCTTTCCATTCATCGATTTTATATAATCAATTGAGTCACTACGTATAACAAACTTAGCTACATCTTCTGCCTTATCTGTAAAACGCTTTAATGCCTGAGATAAATCCCTTACCGTTTTATTATAATGTCTAATAGTTACTAACTCATCTCCTGCTTTTATAGCTTCTTTAAGGAAATCGAGATTTTCTCTATAATTGTCACTTTTAAATGGATCCTTCATATTAATTACAACTCATTATTTATTAAAATATGGGTATAGGTTTAAAATATTAAGATTTAGTAAATATTATTTTTTACATAAAGCAGCTATACCCATATTATAAATTGCCAACAAATGCATTTATGGCGTTACCATATTCTTCCATATACATCATCCAATCTCACTATATCATTATCAGATAAATGCTCTCCTATCTGAAATTCAACTATTTCAAGTGGAGAGCTTGTGCTTCTATTTTCAATCCTATGGGAAACTTCCCTTGGGATTTCTATCATATGGTCTTTTACTATAGCATATTCTTTGTCGCCTAAACTAACATACCCAACTCCCGATAGTACTATATGGTATTCATCTCTATAGTGATGGAATTGCTTAGAAGTGCAGCTTAATGGATTTATAAAAAGATATTTTATAAGAAAATTTTCGCTCATTAAAATTATACTATAAAACCCCCATGGCTTGACTTCTCTTCTTATCGCTTTTGCTTTCTTAACCTTATTAATAAACGATATTAGGCTTTTGTTTGGTTGCTTATAAGCTCCACCAATAAATTTTTATTACTTTCTGTCGTTGAAACTGGTTCTTTTTCTCTAATCACATGCTGAAATGACACTGGTTCTTTGCTAAACTTCTCACTCAATTCTAAAACTGAATTCCAAGTTCCAACATCCAACCAATCGAAATTAGCCTCTACCATTGTAATGTTCTTTGCTTTTTCCATTACCAAGTAATCAATGGATATGCCTTCAATTCCTGCAAAATCTCGTTGTTTTAAATATAGAAATCTCTCTTGCGGTGTGAAATGTTTCACACTTGCAAAACATGAATTGTAAAGATTCGGGGCAGATTTTTTGATCTCATCTATGTAGCGTTTTGCTTTAAATACAAATATTCCAGAGTTCCAATAATGATCGTTACTTAACTTACGCTCGGGTTTTTCTGTAAAATCTTTCACTATATGACATTTTTCTTTCTGATCATATACTGCATTTATATAGCCGTATTCAGAATTGAATTCATGAGGCTTAACCCCAAAAGTTACTATAGAGTTAGTTTCAGAGGCTAACTTAGACGCTTTCTCAATAGAAGCATAAAAATTATTTAAATCGCCTATAAAATGGTCTGAAGGCAGAATTAACATTATCTCGTTTTCATTGCAGAGAAGCGCAGCAATTAATATCGCTGCTGCTGTTCCAATTTTCACTGGTTCGAAAATCACTTTATATTCTCGCAGCGTATGCAACTCCTTCTTCACTAACGACTCGTACTGTATATTTGTGGTAATTATGGGTGGCATATAACTACTTTTTAGTCTCAACAAAGTGTTGTGAAACATAGTGTTCTGACTAAATATTTTCTGAAATTGCTTTGGCTTAGATAAAGGCCAAAGTCTACTGCCACTACCACCACATAATATCACAGGGCGCATATAGTTAAGAAAATTAATTAAATAATTAATATCTTATACTAAGAGCAAGATGCATGCAAGTTTTTGTTGTAAAATGATTAAATAGAGGGTGGGTATCAATTTAAAGTAATGGCTAATTAGCGAGGCATAGCTGTACGAGCATTGTGATTTGAGCTTACCAGGAGGGTGTCATCCCAGTGCCTAGACACTGGGATCCAGCAAAATCGATCATAAACAAGCGCACTATACAGCATTTTCAATGAAACTACCAAAAACTGGATGCCAGTGTCAAGCACTGGCATGACACCGCTTGTTATGAAAATTACCTACAAATCACAACGTTCGTACAGTTGTAATTAGCGAGAAGGTAATCGAATTTCTTCATCTCGCAATGAATTTCGTTTGCTTAGTACTTTATCAGCATGAGGAGCGGCACTCACTTTCTCCTGATTGGTAGCCGCTTTTTTAGATTCAGCTAAGCTTTCATTCTTTAAGCTTTTTTCAACACCTGGTTCTCTAAATTTATCTATACTTTCACTACTTTTATTCAGCGCGTTTTCTAAGCCTCTCCTCCTGGCGTCAAGCTCATCCCATGTGCCCACTATACTAAGTGGCTCATCATCATTTTGCTCCGGCTTTAGCCTTTCTCCACCTTTAATAACATTAAAGTCACTTTTTGCTTCTTCCCAACATCCTTTCAATTGGTGTTTCCACATAGTGTAGTAAGCATCACCATACTTCTTCTTATCTGCTACAAATAATAAAATTGGAGCCTTAAGTATAGTAGCTCCCATATTCACTAAATTTTTTACTGCCATTGCAGGAGTAAATAAAAGATAACCAAAAGACTTTGCAATTGGATTTTGTTTGCTTATTAAATGCTCCCCTAACTTTATAGGAAGAGAAGTCAACAATTTAGTACAAACTTTAGCCAAGCTTGTAGCAAAAACGATAGGAACAGATATAAGACTTTTATCTAGCTCTAGATTACCATTCTGATCTCTAATTTCAGAAAAACTAGTGTTTAACTTCTTGTAATCACTAGTGTATAGTAATTTTCCATTTCTTCCTTTTTCATCAACAACTTCCTGAACTTTACCTTCTTTATTTTTTACCTCTACAGAAGAGTTAGTTAATTCAAACGGATATTGAGGATCATTAGTTTTTTTAGCTTCAAAAATTGGCACGTATTTTTTCAAATCCATTCTCGAAAAGCCTAATGGCTCAAAATATGACTTATCTAACCAATCTATAGGAATTTGCTTACCCTGATTGTCTATATAATTGATAGTAAAATAAGATCTATCATTATCATTATCTTTATTTTCGGTAACTAAAGATAATCTGAAACTTGGTTGTTCTCCATTCTCATCTTTTTGACCATACAAAAGTTTATACGTGGGTTTTCCATCTTCTAGTATAAGCTTTCCATGTATATCCCTGTTTTCTATAATTTTTCCAGACTTTTTAATCTGATCGTAATTCCCTGGATATTTGCATTTTCTTTCACCTTTATATGTCATTACCTTTCTAAGGTCTTCGACATAAGTTGTGGCAGGCTCAGATGAAGTAAATAGACCTTTTGCTTTAAGTGTAAGATCTGTTGCCCCCTTTTTTAATACCCCGAACATATTGCTAAACCAAAATCGCTATAATGCTATAGCTCAATAATAAAACTAGTACACTAATAATATATTAACACAGAATTGGCAATTTTACAAGAAAATATGCCTGTAGAAGATAAAGCTTGTAAAAGCAAGGACTATATAAGTAATGCTTGATAAGTACTTTATGCATGTAATTGTAAAAATCCTTAGAGGTACGCTGTGTATATAATCTTCGCACACTACCTGCATTCCAAGAACTGCGTGCCAAAAAATGCAAAACAACAATACAACAAAAAATAAAAGCTCTAAAGGGTGATTAATAAATTTTTCACTAAAAGACAAAGAGCTATCAGTATAAAATGCGCAAGAAAATGAATAGATAAACCAAGGAAACAGGAATAGTAAAATTACCGCAGAAACACGCTGGTCCCACCAATGATGTACTGAATTTCCAGATTGACTCATATAAACATAAATAAAAAAGCCATAGTAGAAAGAAGTAGCGTTACTGTCAGCAGTATAGCACTCCTTGAAACGCCAGTAATTTCTAAATTAAGCCCAACATCCCACAATAAATGACGAATACCATTAAGAAAATGATATACAAAACTTATAAAACATAAGACATAAGCTAATTTAGCAACAGGAGTGAATAATAATGCATTTAAGTACCTTACTATAAGTAACTCAGGAAAGTAAACATGTAATATGAAATACCAAGAAAGTATCATTAATAAAAGGAATAGCAAGATACCAGTCAATCTGTGCATAATAGAGAAAAAACTAGTAACTTGTACTTTATATATTTGTAAATGTGGAGAAAGAGGTCTATCACTCATAAAATTCCGTTATCGGGAAATTAAAATAAAGTAGAAGTAAAGACAGCAGTATAGCACATAACAACACCATCATTAAAAATGGTAAGTTATGTGCAAAGCCTAAGGAGGTAATCCAGCTGCAGATTCCCCTACCGCTACCTTGTTACGACTTCACCCCAGTCACCGATCCCACTTTAAATAACTCCCTCCTTGCGGTTAGGTCGTTAGCTTCGAGTGAAACCAATTCCCATGGCGTGACGGGCAGTGTGTACAAGACCCGAGAACGTATTCACCGTGGCGTGCTGATCCACGATTACTAGCGATTCCAACTTCATGCACTCGAGTTGCAGAGTACAATTCGAACTGAGATGGCTTTTAAGGGATTGGCTTAGCCTCGCGACTTTGCAGCCCATTGTAGCCACCATTGTAGCACGTGTGTAGCCCACTCCATAAGGGCCATGATGACTTGACATCATCCCCACCTTCCTCCAGTTTATCACTGGCAGTTTCCTTAAAGTCCCCAGCATTACCTGATGGTAACTAAGGATGAGGGTTGCGCTCGTTGCGGGACTTAACCCAACATCTCACGACACGAGCTGACGACAGCCATGCAACACCTGTGTGAAACCCGGCCGAACCGACCCTATCCCTTCGAATAGGTATAATTTCCATGTCAAGGAGTGGTAAGGTTTTTCGCGCTGCATCGAATTAAACCACATGCTCCACCGCTTGTGCGGGTCCCCGTCAATTCCTTTGAGTTTTAATCTTGCGACCGTAGTCCCCAGGCGGAATGTTTAACGCGTTAGCTGTAATACAGAAAGTAAACTTCCCATATTTAACATTCATCGTTTACAGCGTGGACTACCAGGGTATCTAATCCTGTTTGCTCCCCACGCCTTCGCGCCTCAGCGTCAGATTTGAACCAGATAGACGCCTTCGCCACTGGTGTTCCTCCTAATATTTACGAATTTCACCTCTACACTAGGAATTCCTCTATCCTCTTTCAATCTCTAGACTAGCAGTTTTAAAAGCAATTCCAAGGTTGAGCCTTGGGATTTCACTTTTAACTTACTAATCCGCCTACGCGCCCTTTACGCCCAATGATTCCGAATAACGCTAGCCCTCTCCGTATTACCGCGGCTGCTGGCACGGAGTTAGCCAGGACTTCTTCTGTGAGTACCGTCATTATCTTCCTCACTAAAAGAGCTTTACAACCCGAAGGCCTTCTTCACTCATGCGGCATGGCTGGATCAGGCTTTCGCCCATTGTCCAATATTCCCCACTGCTGCCTCCCGTAGGAGTCTGGACCGTATCTCAGTTCCAGTGTGGCTGATCATCCTCTCAGATCAGCTATAGATCATTGCCTTGGTAGGCTATTACCCCACCAACTAGCTAATCTAATATAGGCTCATCTAATAGCAATAAATTTTTCCCCCGTAGGGCGTATACGGTATTAGTTGCCGTTTCCAACAATTATTCCGTACTACTAGGTAGATTCCTATACATTACTCACCCGTCTGCCACTAAGTTATACCATAGCAAGCTACAATATAACTCCGTTCGACTTGCATGTGTTAGGCCTGCCGCCAGCGTTCATTCTGAGCCAGGATCAAACTCTCAAATTTAGACTTCAACCTATAAAAGGTTGAGGGTACATCGGATAAATCCGACAAAAAATAATTTAGCTTAATACTGCTGTCTTTATTTCTACTTTAGAAATATTTTAATCTCCAACTATTCAAACAACTTTGAGAATATTATTATGTGATATAATCACTATGTCAATATGTTTTTGCAAATCAAAAGCATTAATGTATAAATATATAACTATTTGGAATACTACCATGAAAAAATACATCTTTCTGCTTGCACTCGCACCAATGTTAATTGGTATCACATTATACTTATTGCGCAACATTGATAACACAAAACAATCTATAACTGCGGGTGACAAGTTTTACGAAGTATTATTCTTTAAAAAAGATAATAAGCCGCTGCTAGAAGAAATAGATTCAAATTGGGAGTATTTAGCAAATTTTGAACGCGCATTCAATCATATCTCAGATTCAATGCCAACAGACACAGCATCTATTTATAATGATTTGGCAGATAATAAAGATGCTCCTAATGTTTTGCGTGAGTTAGCACAATACTTAGAAGTAATGAGCTTACTTCACTCCAACGGTGAAAAAATAAATAAAGATAAAATTGATAATTTAGAATCAAGTGCAGTGTATCCTTACTCAAGCCAAGAAGCTATCGCTGTAGTAAAGATACATAATAACGACATTAAAGGTGCAACTGAAATATTGCGTTCCCTATTAAATGACAGAAAATGCCCTACTCTAATAAAGGCTAATGCACAAGAGCTACTCAGGATATATGGGAGTTAACTCATTAGACTTTTTGCATAGCTTTTGGCAGCGTGTTGAGAAACGAAAAACTTACTTGACACCCTTCGCCAGCGCCCATATCATGGTACTGAAGGTATTCAGTTATCTTCATCTGTGCAGATTAAACAGCAAAAAAACAACGTACTTGGCGTCTTATTTTTAATTTTTCGCACTATGTGCACCTTATGTCTTCACAACATTTCTAGCTATATAAGCCGAAACGCGCTTACAAAGCGTTTAAGACAGTAGAGAACGCCAATTTGCAGGATTAGAAAGTGACAACTAGCTAACACGGGGTTTCTTTTGCCTTTTTTTCTGCTTAGTAAATTTCTTAAACATTTAAACAAAGGTGAGTTGCATTTAAAAGCAGCTAAATTGCAGTGTTTAAGACTTAAAAAACGCCAATACTGAAAATAGACAATGACTAAGGCTTCTTTTGCCTTTTTTTTCGTTTGGTAAATTTCTTAAACATTTATGGCTAAACGACAACCGTCATCCCGCTACGTGTTAGCGGCTAAGAGATACCGCGGCGGTATGACGGTTCGCGGTGGCATGACGATAACCTCGTCATCCCGCTACTTGTTAGCGGGATCTATCCGCGGCGGCATGACGTCTCGCTTGGGCTAACCCAGTGTTGACACTTATAGCCTTGTCATTCCAGTCTGGAATCTAGATGCAGCCACTTATTTAAAGTTAAGTTTTCTGGATCCAAGTAGTCAGCTACTTAGATAACAGGAAGAAGGTGCTGGGATGACAGGAGAAGAAGGCTACTTATACCAATTCCCGCTACACAAGTAACGGATAGACAATAATAGAAAAAAAGCCATACTGAAGTAAGTAAAATAGCGAGGTTTAAATGGCATTAAGATCAAAATTATTGGATGAAAAAGTGGTGGAATCAGCAAAAGAAATGCTGAAGAAAGTAAGAAATAACGCATATGTTGCAAAAAAACTAAATGCTGTAATTGCAGCAAAAAAGCACAGTATAACAGCCGTAGCAAAGATATGCTGCATTTCAAGAAAGGCACTTACTGCATGGATAAAGCACCTAAAATTTGGCAGAGAAGAAAAATTATTTGCTCCGCCTCAACGCCGTAGAAAAACTATATTGAATCAAAGTCAACGTGAACAAGTTGAGGTGTGGATAGAGGAAAACCCCAATATTACTATAAAAGAAATGAAAATAAGAATTCAAGAAAAGTTTGGTTTGAATATCAGCAAATCTACAGTACACCGTAATATGCAAAGAATGAAATTCTCATGTATCACACCAAGACCAGTGCATAACGGACAAGATAAAAGTAAACAAGAGGGATTTAAAAAAAAATCTTAATGAAACTATTGTCATGTATCCTGAAAAAGAGCTATTTTTCTTCGATGAATCGCGGTTTGGCACACATTCAAAGATTGGACACGGGTGGTTTAAAAAAGGCATTAGGACACAGGTTAAGGTAAAACTAGGTAGGAAAATTTTTATCTCTATAGTGCAGTTAATCCCAGAAATGGAGAGAGTTCTAGCTCAAACGTCAATACTGATTGTATGAATATATTCCTTGAGCAGATGTCACAATATTTAGGAACAAGGGAGGCATTTCTTATCATGGATTGTGCTAGTTGGCATAAGTCAAAAAATTTAAAAGTACCTAAAAATATCGACTGACCTTACCCAGAAAAAGTGGAGAGAAAGTTTGGAATGTTTTTTACAAAGAGAATGATGAATCAAAATGCTCAGGAATGCAATAGTTAATAGTGGAGTGTCTACGTTGTTTGTTATAAAAAATTTCTATATATTCAAATATAGCAGTTTTGATATGCTGTTTAGAGTGCCGAGAGGTGTCTATTGGTAACTCCCTTTTTAGAGAACTAAAGAAGCTTTCCACAACAGAATTGTCGTAACAACAACCTTTATGACTCATGCTAGGTACTATGTTTTTTATGGATAAGAGATATTGATAACCTTGCGAAGTATATTGTGAACCTTGATCACTATGTAATAGTAGATTTTTGGCAGGTTTACGCTTGTTAACGGCCATTAATAAAGAGTCCATAACCAATTGTTTATTTATTGAACTGCTCATTGACCAGCCAACTACCATGCGTGAATATAGATCGATTATTGTTGCCAAATATAGCCATCCTTCTTTGGTTTTTATATAAGTAATCCCATACTTTATTTGGTTGATCGACAATAAAGTTTTGGTCTAATATTACGACTCTACTGTCCGTTTGTTGTTTCTTAATTTTAAATTTTCTTCTCAATATAGCCTGAATACCATTTTTCTGCATAATACTTTGCACTGTTTTCAAGTTGCAACTTTTACCCGAAGCCTTTAATTCAGCATGAATTTTAGGAGCTCCATATCTACATTTAGAAGCTTGATATATTTTTTGAATATCTGCTAATAACTCCTTATTTGCTGATTCTCTACTGCTTATTTTCCTTGTAGTCCACTTATAGTACTTACTATTACCCATAAATCTAAAAATGGAGAAAAAGCTGCTATTTTACTAATTCAACTTTCTATTATAAATAGATCTATGGTCTAAAAATGGAATATATGATGAAAAGAAATATAAATACCTCAACTGGCGAATGGGCAGAAAGTGAATTTGGAATTGTTAATTTTGGTGATATAAGATTAAGTAAGAGGCTTTTAAAAATAGTTAATAGTTTTGCTGAATCGCCTGAGCGTTCAATAAATCAAGCTTGTGAAGATTGGCATCAAAGTAAAGCAGCTTATAGATTTTTCCAAAACGATGCCATTTCTGAAAGAAAGATATTAGACAGTCATATAATTAAAACTGTTGAAAGAGCTAAAAACTATCTTAGCTATCCAAGACACGAGTTATATTTCATATAAAAATCATAAAAAGACCGAAGGATTAGGGATTATAGCAGCAAGATTAACATCTAAAACAACTAACTTTAAAACCCATGATGCATACAACGTTTGCAGTTACAACAGAAGGGCTACCTATAGGATTATTAGATCAAAAAATTAGTACTAGACCTCCTTTGGCTGAAGACCTAAAAGAGTTGAAAAGAAGAAGCCATAATACTGCTATTCCGATAGAAGAGAAAGAAAGCATACGGTGGATAGCATCACTTAAAGATTCTACTCACCATCCTGGATTAAAGAACGTTAAGGTAGTTACCGTTTGCGATAGAGAAGCAGATATTTATGATTTATTTGAAGTCGCTTCCACTAATCAATCTCTTTTTGTAGTAAGAGGAAATCAAAACAGAACAGTAAATAAGAAGTCGACTTATTCTGAAAAAGGTGGTGAAAGGTTGTGGGATTTAATGAATCGCATGTCTTGTCAAGGAGAAATTCAAGTCTGCTCGCAATGATAAACCTCAAAGAACAACAGTTTTAGAAGTAAAGTTTAGTAACTTTGTGATGAATGCATCAAAAAATAATGCTAGACGTAAAACCCAAAAACTTCCTAATTTAAGTTTAAATGCTGTCTATGCTATAGAAAAACACCCCCCATTTGGCGAAGAACCTATGAACTGGATTTTGTTGACAAATATAAATATTAATAATTTTGAAGAAGCAGTAGAAAAAATACAATGGTATTGCTTAAGATGGAGAATAGAGGTTTTTCATAAAATTTTAAAATCCGGTCTTAAAGTTGAAGAATGTAGGCTCCAAACAGCAGATAGATTAATCCGCTTTCTTACAATTATGAGTATAATTGCATGGAGAATATTTTTTATCACACTAGTAGCTAGAACAAATCCAAATCTTTCTTGCACTGTCATACTGACTGATGACGAATGGAAGGTTTTGTATACCAAAATGCTTAAGACAAAAGACTATCCTGAAATCCCACCACCTATAAGAGAAATCGTGAGGTGGATAGCCAAATTAGGAGGGTTTTTAGCTCGCAAAAATGACTTAGCTATAGCTTTGTGGAAGGGATGGAAACGTCTCTTTGATTTAGCAGAAGGATGGAGACTCGCTCATGAATTTTATACTTGTGGGTAATAGTAAGCGCTAACACGTAGCGGGATGACGAGTTACTATACCGCCGCGAACCGTCATACCGCGATTCATTCGCGGTATCTCAGCCGCTAACACGCAGCGGGATAACAGCAGTCCTACGTCATACTGCCGCGGTATCTCACATAGATCCCGCTAACACGTAGCGGGATGACGAATTACTTAACCGTCATCTACACCGTCATACCGCGATTCATTCGCGGTATCTCAGCCGCTAGCACGTAGGGGAATGACGAATTACTATACCGTCACGGGATCTTTTTGATTTACTCCCACTCAATAGTTGCAGGTGGCTTGGAAGTTATATCATAAACAACTCTATTTACTCCGGGAACATTATTAACAATTATACTGCCGACATTGCGTAAAAAATCCCAAAATACTAGCAAGTGTTGATCCTTACTTTCAAATGGAAATGCATCAGCCGTCATACCATCGGACGATGTTACAGCCCTCAAAGCACAAACATATCCGTACGTACGACCATCTCCCATGACGCCTACAGTTTTTATTGGTAATAATACAGCAAAAGCTTGCCATATCTTATCGTATAGATCGTAATTTTTCATCGTATTAATATATATTTCATCTACTTCTTGCAATATTCGCACCTTTTCTTCATCGACTTCACTTATAATCCTCACTGCAAGTCCGGGTCCAGGAAATGGATGTTGAAATATTATCTCGTCTGAAAGCCCAATTTCTTTTCCAAGTAGCCTTACCTCATCTTTAAAGAGGTAGCGTAAAGGCTCTACTAGCTTCAGGTTCATCTTTTCTGGCAACCCACCAACATTATGGTGAGACTTAATTGTACTAGTGTTGTCTGAGGCATGCCCTGACTCAACTACATCAGAGTAGATGGTACCTTGCATCAAAAAATCCACATCACCTATTTTTTTTGCTTCTTCTTCAAACACTTCAATGAAAGCGTTACCGATAATTTTTCGCTTTTCTTCTGGATCAGTTATTCCCTTCAACCTACTCAAAAATAAATTTGACTTATCAACGTAGTTTATCGGAATCTCTTTTAACATAGCAATGGTCTGGTTCTTGCGTAACAACCCAGTATCGATGAAAATACAGTTCAATTGTTTTCCTATAGCTTTATGTGTGAGAGCCGCTGCAACACTTGAGTCAACCCCACCACTTACTGCAGCGATCACTTTTTTCTCTCCTACTACATTTTTGATTTTTTCCTTCTGCTTTTCAATAAACGATTTCATTGTCCAGTCTCTCTTGCAATTTGCAATATCCAAGAAGTTAGAGAGCAATTTACTGCCATTTGTTGTAGGCTTAACTTCAGGATGGAACTGAGTACAGTAAATCTTCCGCTGTTCGCTGACAATCATTGCAATTGTTTGATTTATCACACCTGATGCGATAACAGTAAATCCTTGTGGTATAGTATCAACACTGTCCGCATGGTTCATTAATACATCCACTTCAGAATTAACATCCCAGGTATCCTTTATAATGGGGGATTCTTTTAGTATCTTGATTTTAGTTCTGCCAAACTCCTGTTTGAAACTCTCTTTTACTTTTGCTCCAAAATAATGACAAATGAGTTGCTGTCCATAGCATATTCCAAGTATAGGAACGTTTGTTGCCTCATTAAGTTTTATAATTTCATGCGCTACTCCACTTATTTTAGAACAATCATCATTTACAGATTGTGGTCCTCCAGAGAGAATAAACCCATTGAATTTTGATATTGTTTCAAAACTGATGTTGCTTGGAAATATCTCACAATAAACGCCCATTCCTCTTACTTGTCTTGCGATAAGCTGTGTAAACTGTGAACCAAAATCAATAATGGCAATTGCTGACAATTTGTTCCTCCATATTATTTAAAGCAATATCTGATAATAAAGAAAATAATGGAGTAAGTAAACTAAGACCTCTTTAAAACTTTGACGGACGGCGTGGGTTGGCTATGATCTATTTTTATCTAAGAAGAACTTTTTACGGTGGTACTTCAGGGGTTGCAGCCCTTCTTTATGGTCAAGACATAATTTCAATTCTTCCCAACCACTATAACTTCCACCACCAACCAATTTTATACACACTCTGGATAGAGACTTAGCCTCAATCACTTTTCCAGTTTTGTTATCTACAAACTCTTCCACTCCCTTAACTTTAATTTCGTATTTCTGGCCACTATTTGAGCGATTCCATACAAGTATTTTCCCTATAAATAGAGCTTTGATGACCTCTTTATTTTGCGCTCCACCATATTGATTCTCAGCTACCATAACTTTTTTAGGCTTATCTGTTTTGGGTTTATCTATTTGGAGCTCACCTATCGGTTTATTACCCACCATATTATTTAATACTTTGTTTGTTATATAAGTTGCTGCTTTGTCCTTAATTTCTTTTGCCTCTTCATCTACATATTTTTCTACTTCACTACGCACATGCCCTTTTAATTTTTCAAAAAAGTTCTGCAAGTCGAGTAAAGTTAATTCAGATGTTTCCATAAAACCCCCCAGTTTTATTATCACGTATCAATAATACATCTAGTATACTTAAAATATCTTTAAGAAAGGCGACTCTGACCCTCAGGTAGCTAATGTTAACTACCGATGTCGTACGTGAACCAAAATCAATAATGGCAATTGCTGACAATTTGCTCCTCCATATTATTTAAAAGTGATATCTGATAATAAAGAAAATAAAGAAGTAAGTAAACTAAGACCTCTTTAAAAGCTTTAACACATGGCTTAAACGTTAGCTATGATCTACTTTTTATAGCTAAAGTGGCTTAGGTTTACCTACAATTTGAAAAACAACAAATTCGTCATTCCGCTACTCGTTAGCGCCGCGGCGGTATGACGTAGGGAAACCTTTCTTGGGTTAGGTGTGCCGTAGAGACACAAAGAATGTTCAAGTAAGAGCAAACTAAGTGCAAAAGCTACGCAATAGATGAGGGAGGGCCCCTCGGAGCCGGTTTGCAAGAGCAGGCTTCAAACAACCATAAGCTGCTTTGGCAAGGTAGTGAGCGTTATGGAAAAGGCGTATTTATACGTCATGTATGAAATAGAGAGATGAATGAAAATGAACCACTGATGAGGTGTACGAAAGGCTTTGGATGACGTTAAAACCAGGAGTCCACTACTCTTCTGGGATAAATCTACCGGAAACTTGCTTACTGGGTAGGTAGCGTCCGGCATATAGGTGGCATGAATCTATTTTAGGCTATTGTGTGGAACTGTGGGAACCTGTCGTTTCGATGGTAAGGGAGAAATCCAAGGAGCTAAACTCCAAGGGTGAGAGTACTGATGCGAAAAACAGGGGCTGATTAGCTCATAGTAGTAAAGAAGTTTCTGTAATGGGAATGGAGCGAAGGGGCTGAGTTATTCGGTTTTAGCTGACTATCAACCAGAAATGGGAGGAGCAATCGGTTAAAACAAAGACTTTGATGGAATCATCAAGGTTGAGTAATGGAAGCTGTATAAATCGAGAGGGTGCGCCGTGGTACGCATTAAGAAATACTTAGCGGAGCTAAGCGGGGTTCAGAATAAATGGCCTCGAGGTGAACAACTAACTTTAACCCGAAAGGGAAGGAGGACAAGAGCATGTATGTAAAGCGAGAGTTGTCTGAAGATGTGTAAGATAACGGCTTGCAACACCTGATCAATATGGTTAAAGCTAAACTGCTTGAATTCTAATCTTCAGGGGTGGGACTTCACATCCATGGGTATCACATTTAAAACCCCATGTCTACAGTAAGCACAGATTAAACTTTCGTTTGTGTGACATTCTGGCTGTAGAACGATAAGTAGTGAACTTATTTAAGAGGATGAATGGAAAACATACTGTAATTGCTGTTGAATGATGGAGAGACATACTCCATTATTTTAGCACGAAGTAACGAATTCAGTAGAATAAATTCTTCAAAAATAATTTAAACTTTTACAGTAGGTCATGAAATATTATAGCGGATTAGATGTCTCACTCAAAGAAACTTTCATCAGTATCGTTGATGAGAAAGGAAAAATTGTTAAGGAAGAGGTTGTTGCAAGCGAAAGTAATGCAATAGCAGAGTATTTGCTTAGCCAAGGCAAAAAATACGAATCCATAGGAATAGAAAGTGGACAGTTGTCAATATCAATGTGCAAAGAGTTAAGGAGTTTTGGATTACCAGTAATTTGTGTAGATGCAAGGCATATGGCAGCAGCATTGTCTGCAAGAATCAATAAGAATGATAAAAACGATGCGAGGGGTATAGCGCAGATGATGAGGGCTGGGTTGTACAAAGAAGTGTTAGTAAAATCAGATGAGTCTTGTCAAATTAAAATAGCGCTTGGAAGCAGAAGACAGTTAATATGTAGCAAACAGCAAATTGTCGGAACAATAAGAGGGTTATTGAAGATACATGGTCGGTAAAGGATCAAAATTTGAAAGCTTGTCTTTAAGAGTGGAAAAAGCAATTAAAGATTTAGATAAAGTCAGTAAGACTTCAATTGAAGCGTTAGTTTGTAGTTTGGAAGCAATAGAAAAGTCATTAAGAAAGCTTGACAAAATACTTTCAGAACAAGGTGAAAAAGATGAAGATTGCAAATTGTTAACTACTACTCCAGGAGTTGGTATTATAGTGGCAATGACATTTAAAGCTGCTATTGATAATCCACATAGGTTTGAGAAATCTGATACAGTTGGAGCATATATAGGGTTGACACCAAGGCAATATTCTTCTGGAGAAGTTGACCGACATGGTAGTATATCAAAAATGGGTCCCATGGAATGTAGAAGTATGTTGTATGAAGCTGCACAAGTCTTACTTACAATCAGTAGGAAAAATTTTAAGTTGAGAAGCTGGGGATTGAAGCTTGCGAAGAAAAAAGGGATGAAAAAAGCAATTGTAGCAGTAGCAAGAAAATTAGCTGTAATTATGCATAGGATGTTGGTTGATAAAACAGAATTTTGTTATCAATAAACATCAAAAGAGCATAGGACAATAATTTTATTGAAAATAAAGATAGCAATGCCGATGGAAGGGACAAGCAAGAACTTAGGGTGAAGCTTAGACTTCGTGGTAAACATGTTGCCGTCCACTTCCGCCTAACAAGTATAATGCGGCTTGACAAATTTATTGTCATCTCAGACCGCGGAGAGAACCATGGAAAGCATGCTACTTTTAACTTATGTAAAATTACCAAGGATTATGGAGCAGTTGTGTTAAAAGTCAATAGAAAAATTGATGTAGCTGTGAATAAATACTTAAAGTTTGTGTGGACGTATTTATTCACAGCTACGCTAGTACTAGATAAAAGTAGAATTAGGACTATATTCCTCAGTGAACACTCTACCATCTCTTACTAAAGAGTTAGCAAGAGTAAGTAATTTTCTCATGGCAGCAGTGGAAGCAATTTTATATGGCTTTTTATATTGATTATATAATCTAGTAAAGAAAGGTTTGATATAAGAATTAACTTTCTGTGCGGGAGTGTTAAATAAACTGTGTCAAACCGAAAAAAAGTAATAAATTGATATAAAAAAATGGAGGTTTGACAATGAGTCAGAAAGTAGTAAACAGAACTACCGGTTTGGTAGATTATAAAGAATTAGAAACAAATATCCTGTCGTCTATACGAGAAGGAAGACCGTTGACAGGAAGAGATGGAGCATTAACACCGTTTATAAAAAAGTTGCTGGAGGTAAGCCTGGAAGGTGAAATAGAAAACCACTTGTCGGCTAAAAGCGAAGAGAATAATCGAAGAAATGGGAGAAATGCAAAAACTTTACGTACAAGTGCAGAGCTATTAACACCAAGAGATAGAGAAGGAAGTTTCGAACCACAAATAGTCAAAAAAAGGCAAACAAACTTACATCCAGAGCTTGAAACGAAGATTTTGAGCACATTTGCCAGTGGTATGGGCTATAGAGATATAGTGTCACATGTTGAGGAAATTTATGATCACAAAATATCGGCGGCAGAGATATCAAGTATTACTGACAAATTGCTACCAGTAATCAACGAATGGCGTAGTCGCCCGCTGCAGTCTGTATATCCGATAGTTTTCATGGATGGCATGTTTTTTAAAGTCAAAGAGGACGGGCATTGCGTAAGTAAATGCATGTATAACATATTAGGCATAGATCAAAATGGCAAAAAAGAAGTATTAGGTTTTTATTTGGCTGAAAGTGAAGGAGCTAACTTCTGGTTGGGAGTGCTAAATGACCTCAAAGAAAGAGGAGATACCGTCTCGCCAGTCAACAAGAAAATTACAAAAATTGAATCTAAATTGCCTAAGTTATATTGTGAAATCAAAAAATACTGCCAATTCCCGTCCTGTGTAGCGGTATACAGATTGTAGTTGTATTAAACAAGAGCCTGATATTAGTTTTGACTACCTCAATTCTTCTGTCAGTTAATTCTTGTCTGTCAGATTAAATCTTGTCTTTTACACTTATCAACATATACACTAACCAACTACATTCAATAAATTTGTGTAAGATACCATTTTACATAAGATAGAATGGAAGCATTTTTCGATTTTAAATTACTAAAGCTTCAGTCAATCTCCTAGTCCTGTAGCTTTTGATATGGTCAGGATTAAAAGCCTTTTTTGATTTTAAAATACCAAAAACAATATGAAGCAACTTACGCATTGCAGCACCAACAATGGCCATATTATGCTTGCCTTTTTCTTTTAATCTCTTGCAAAAAGTCATAATAATAGGATTGTGATTTTTAGCTACTATAGCAGGAAAATACATGGCCTTACGTAGTGTTCGTGAACCTGATTTACTTAATCTGGGCTTGGCATATACAGATGAACCTGATGTTATATTTCGTGGTATAGTTCCAGCGTATGCTGCCAATTGTCTGGCATTTATAAAAGCCTTTGTGTCAGGAATTTCAGCTAAAATAGCTATTGCTGATTCCTCTCCTATTCCTGGAATAGTCAATAAGAGTTGAAAGTTTTCCAACAACTCTTTGTGCTGTTTTAATAGTTCACGTATGGAGTTTTTTATTGTTTCTATTGATTGTTCTATGTTCACTGCAAGGTTTTCCCAAGCATTTGCAACTTCTTCAGGCAGTCTCTCCTTCTTTTCTAAATGATTATTTACGAATGTTAATCCATCTTTTAACGCAACCGAGCAACGATAAAGATGTTTTAATTTTTTCATTTCAGGAGAAGGTGGTGTCCAACGAGTAGGTTCCTGTCTTTGGCAATAATCAGCAATAATTTCTGCATCGGTCTGATCATTCTTTTGTCTTACAAGCTTACTCCTCGCATAAGATTTAATACAATAAGGATTTACAACACTTACAAAATGTCCAGCATTGTGTAGAAATTCAGCCAAAGCTTCACTATAACAACCGGTAGCTTCCATACAAGCTTTCACTTGCTCTACGTTATGTTTTTGTAGAAAGCTCTGCAGACCTTGAAACCCATTATCATCGTTCTTAAAGCTTCTTTTCCTAGTTTCACGTTTTCCTTTTTTACTTATAAATGAGAGAAAAACATCAAAGCGATCTTTTGATACATCTATTCCCAGAAAGTTGTTGATCATATATAACCCCATACGTTACTATTTAAAATGAAAAGTAAGGCTAACCTTGTGAATACAGAATTAGAACCATTTAGGTTTTTCTACGATACCGTCCAGCCTATACTTTTGAGAAGGGAATTCTTATCTCCTCTACAGATTTTATATCTAAGAAGAAGCACAGAGTTCCTCCCTTCTCCACCTAATGCTTAAGCTTAAAACATTAGATGCTTTTGACAAGATACAAGTAGAAGATATCCTTATTGCCTGCGTTGATGGGCTAAAAAGCTTTCCTGCAGCTATAAACAGTGTCTTTCCTAATGCGGAAGTGCAGATGTGTATAGTGCATCAGATACGCAACTCACTGAAGTATGTGGCCAGTAAAGATGCGAAGAGTTTTTTGAGCGATTTAAAGAAGGTATATCAAGCTTCAAGCAAGGAAATTGCCGAGAATTATCTGTTGGAATTGGATGAAAAATGGGGCACAAAGTACCCTATGGTTATAAAATCTTGGCAGAATAATTGGGAAAACTTGTCTGGTTATTTTAAGTATTCTGGTCCAGTTAGGAGGATAATCTACACCACCAATCCCATAGAGGGGCTACATAGGCAAATTAGGAAATTCACTAAGACCAAAGGCTCATTTACCAGCATAAATGCCTTGTATAAGCAGGTATATTGTGCTATAAAGAAGGCAGAGGAAAAGTGGACGATGCCTGTACATGATTGGGCATTAACTATCTCTCAACTTGATGTTTTCTTTCCTGGCAGATTGAAAATTGAGTCGAACTAAAAATGCGGTTTGACACAGTTTATTTAACACTCCCCATCCAACTGCAGAACTTCATCATGAAGTTGGTAATGAAATGTATGAGTTGATTTGACACAGTTTTTTTGAACATATCCTTTTAAATAGTAACCGTTCACTCAATGGCGTCAACTTAAGAACTTTCATTAGCAAACTCTCCTAAAGACATGATGGCGTTTGGGCTTATCTACCTTATTGCGGCTGTCCTGGTCGGATTTTAACTTTAGCGCGTATACTTGCTCTATCAAAAAGGGCTTGAAAGTTTTTTGGCGCAATAAGTACCTGATAGAGTTTCTGCCTCATTACACCAAATAAAACTGAAAAATTTATCAGCAATTTTATCTGGATTCCAAGGCCCTTGTGATATGAAGCAACAATATATTACACATGACTAAGTTTGCCCAAAATTCTTGTAATACAGCCTCTAAATTTACGCCAGAAAAATTCTCTAACTCTGCACCTATTTTGAATCGTTTATAGCGCTCTTCTATATGCCACCTTAACACATAAGCTTTGCTCCAAAGTCTCGGTCAAAAACTCTGTTTCCCCATTGGCTAATGTAAGCACTATTACTCTTACTTTTTGGCTTTTCGTTTTATTTTCTAGCACAAAATCTAATTCACCAGATGAACCATAGCTTGCTATAATTTCTTTTTTGCGAGCGAAAAATAAAGTCTACTTTCAATTCATAATGCTGCTGAATAAATTTTAATGAAGACGGTCGTAGATAAATAATTTGATTTAATGAACGCATTTGAGTAACGACTTCAGGTTTCTGCTAACGTTTGCTCAATAGGCTGTTTGGATGCTTAAATTCTTTAAGACCTGTATTTATATCTTGCTTTAGAAAAAGCTTGCTTTGAGGGTGGAACTTAATGAGCTCACATTCTATTTCCTAAACTTTTCTTAATTAACTTTAAAATCATAGAAAATACTGTCGTAAAAGGAAGTTTTCTTGTTCGTGTAAAACTCAACACAATGGATTCTCTGAAAAGCTTTCGAGTATATTATATTTTTAATTTGTAGAATAAGTTTTTTTCCTTTTTGCATGTTTCACCTAAAAAGGACATATTTTAGACTTCTTTGTTGAAATAAAACAGAAACAAAAGTGCTGTTTATTGCAGCTTTTGGGTAATTTAATGGTAAAAAATTTAGAGAGAAGTTTTATACACAATCACTGATATTTTCCCTTAAGTTGACGCCATTGGCTGAACGGATACATCCGAGTAGCACATCCTTTACTTTGTGGGTATACTTTTTTTGACATGTAGTTATATCTTTTTTAATACAAAGCATATATACTTATGCATTATATATTTTTTTGTATGAGGAGTTATATGAAAATAAAGAGATTGTGCGTTTTGGCTGTGTTGCTTACTTCATCTTTAGCAGGTGCAGCTAGTAATAGTGCAAGTAAGTCAGAAGATCAGTATTATGCAGGTTTAAACTTTGGTGCCGGATGGGGTAGCAGCTTAAAAATAAAACCTAGCGTTGTTTTTGGTTATCATCATGACAAAAACTCTAAGTTTGAACTTGAGGTTCTCACTGACATAAGTGATATGTTTGGTAAAGAAGAAAAGAAAAGGGGGGCTAGTTTATTGGCAAATTACCGTTATTACCCTGACCTTGACATTGATCCCGTTAAGCTGTATGTCAGTGGAGGCTTAGGAGGATACCTACAAGTAATGCCTTTTAGCTTTGGTGAAGGTGAGGTAGTAGATAAAATGCTGGGTTCTATTTCCTATAAACTGAAGGTTGGTGTTGATTATGAAATTGCTCCACAGATAGTTGGTACAGTTGGTATTACCGCGGGCGGGCAACTGAGGGGCTTTAAACCACCAGTGCAAATACCGAACGCGATTCTAGAAGTAGGAATACGTTATAATTTTTAATGCTGCTAAATTGTAATTTAGTTCATAAAGGTAGAGACAATGTTGAGGATGAAATAAACATCATTAAAAAAATCTGGAAATATATGAGATACTTTTCGAATATGGTTTTGAACGCTAACTATAGATTAGAAAAATAACAAGAAGAAGGGTAAACTCCAGTATTTGTAACCGTTCACGGATTGTGAGAATGAATAAAGAACTAGGTCCAAAGTGTGATAGTATGGATTTAGTATAAATAATACAGGATGCTTGTGTCCACTGGTTACATATAAATTCATAAGGTTTTGAGAGTTTTGAGTCTTTTTGCATAATATAACAAAGTTGTAAAGGTGATCTTTAAGTTGCTTATGTGATTGGTATACCTAAGCACTCCGTTCAACAAGCTAGAACTGCTATATTTGAATACATAGAAATTTTTACAATAAATAGCGTAGGCATTCTGCTATTAATTATTGCATTCCTGAACATTTTGATTCATCGTTCTTTTTGTAAAAAATTTTCTTAACTTTCTCTTCACTTTTTCTCCTATGATTGTTGTCCAATAAAAAATTCAAATTTTGTGAAATCTTTAAAAACCCAGTCATTTTTAAGAGTATAGAAAATAGTTGTAAGAAATTTCCTGGCAGTAGCAATAATAGCCTTAGCAGAACCACGCTTTTTTTTACATAAGCTGTTCAGATAAGCGTATAGCAACCCAAGTACACTGCACTAAAGAATATCACGTTTGTTCCGATCGTGCACTGTTGATTAGATTGAGAAACTCGTGGCACAATTCCAAAATATGCAGTAAGTTTTTCAGGCCTATGAAAATCATTAATGTCTCCAATTGTTGCAATAAAAATAGCTGCAGAAATTGGGCCAATTCCTTTTATGCTGATAAGGTTCAGGAAGCTGTTTGGCAAAAGCTATAATTTCCTTCTCAAGTTTTTTAAGATTTCCCGAATAGCTTCCAAATGATAGCTAATTACTTCAATTTCAACCTTTTCTAAAGGATCCCAAGTATACTTTCCAATAGCACCCACCTTAGTTGTAAGTGCTTCCTTTTTAATTTTTACCGCATGGTAATTAAAAAGACCATGCATTTTATTGATTAAAGATACCCGTAACTGGTCTCTTGTTTGAAGAAGAGAAGCTAACTGCTTGCATTGTTTGCTTTGCTTCAGGCAACATACCTTTGCTTAGAAAAAAAGCAATAGCTCGCGCATCGTGCTTGTCCGTTTTGTTCACAGAGCGACGAACAACTTCAAACTGTCCAGGAGACCACGCTCTTAACATAAGGTGACACTGCGTCATAAAAAAAACAGCTATTGCCTGTTAGCTATTTCATCTGTTTCTTGAAGATTTCTGATAAAATTATTTAAGTCTTTTAAGCGAAACGTTTGAATATACTCCGATTTTCCTTCTTGCAAGTAACAAACAGTAAAACTATTGGTATAATGCCTATGTGACGCATATTTTTCCTCCAATTGCACATTTCAATATATCAGAGTACTGGTTGGTCCAAACTCCTATACGAGGTCATCACATTTTGTGAGCATCACCGGTGGCAGAATCTGAGTAACGAGGTCTTCTTTCATATACTTTATACAAGAACACTCAGAAAAAGTGCCAACCTGCCACCTATCCACTCTGAGAAGTGATTATCTTCTCTTGCTTCCAACCAAGCAATACCTAATTCATACCTTCTGGGTAAGGTCAGTAGGTGGTAAAATATAAACATTTTATAAAGTGAAAAATGGACTTTTCAGGCCACTGCTGACTCAATACCCAGTCAATATCCTTTTTACCAGTTCTTTTACTGTCGGTACATAGCCATTCTCATAAAACGGATCTTGCTTGAATTTATATACATTATGTCCGGAAAACATGAGTTCATTTTCAATATCGCTGTCATGTATAATGTTTTGCAGTGTCTGTTGTATACAAAAACTCCGTGGATCTGGTTTTTGCCCTGTTGAATGGTCGCCATGATCTTTCCAATTGCTAAACAGGCAATGGCTCAAACATCCCATGCAATTGATTTGATCTTGTCTTATCTCTGCAAATTTGTCTGGCGTCACAAAAATAACAGTTGAATCTGGGGTTTTCATTGCTTCTGTGTACCCTGCTTTAGTCCATGTATTTGCCAGTTCTTTGTCTTTTGCAGTAAGGTAAATCTTCCTACCTCTGCTACCCATTGCAAATTCACTATTGAATTCCTTGCTGGCATTTTCTGAAAACTTTATTTGACGTGAATTCCGTTCCTGCAACTCACGTATGAAGTTATTTTCTACTGCAGATGAGTAAAATCCTGTTGGACTGAATTTATTTAAAAATACGTCACCTTCTTCTAAAGTGAGTAGCTTCTTTTTCCACTCTGCAGAAATTGGGCTTTCTTTCGTCAAAAGTGGACGAGTGCCAAACTGAAAAGCTATTGGTCCAATTTGCAGATTGTCAAACCAATGTTCCCAATCTTTCAAATGCCACACTCCTCCTGCCATAACAATTGGTGTTTCTGAAAGACCGATCTCGTTCATGAAAGATCTAAGCTCTGCAACTCTTTCAAATGGAGCCTGTGGTAGTTCTGGGTCTTCACTGTTACTCAGTCCATTGTGACCACCAGCAAGCCATGGATCCTCATAAACTACTCCACCTAGCCAATAAGAAGATATTTTTTGGTAAGCACGTTTCCATAATGCTTTAAAAGCGCGTACCGATGAGATAATAGGGTAATAATAAACCTGATATTTAGCTGCAATTTCTCCAAGCCTATAAGGCATACCAGCACCGCAGGTAATACCATGAACTAAGCCTTTTGCTCTTTCCAATATGCCATGAAGCACGCGTTCTGCTGCCCCCATCTCCCAAAGCACATTCATATGTACTCTTCCACGGCCTTTTGATATTTCATTTGCTATTCTTGCCTGACTAATCCCAGCTTCAATACTATACTCTATCAATTCACTGTGTTTTTCATTTCTTGTTTTGCCTTTGTAAATTAATGGCACTAACTCGCCATTATCATCAATAAGCTTAGCATTTGCACCAGAAAACGTACCCACAGCATCTGCTGCAGCAAATGCTCCACTTGACCTTCCATCACTGATTGCAATGCCTTTGCCGCCCTCGATGATTGGCCACACTTCCTTTCCTGAAATTACTATTTTTTTTATCTTATTTTTCAAAACTTCCTCGCAATCTTTCACTCTATTTTACTTAATTACTAAAAAAATAATAGCTGTTTATTTTTTCTTGTATCATTAAAGCTTCTATAGCTACTATCCTATCCACGCTGCACAAATATTGTAGTTTGAGAGCAATTTCCGCTAGGGAAGGGTGTCATCCAAGTAGCCTCTTCTTGTCATTCCAGTGCTTGACACTGGAATGGCTTTGTTGCATCGCTAGCTATGATGGATTAAAGATAAAAAAGATAGAGAATATCAGTAGCTTATTATTCTGGTATTTATAACAAGAACGGTCAGTAAATACCTAAATTTGAGTAAAAGAAATTTCACTACCACTCACTAATCCGGCTAAAATTCAAGAATTTCAATGCTTTAGCTATTTTCAATAGAATTAAGTTTATTAATACAAATAACAAATTACTATTCTTAAATTTGATCAGATTGATTGCAAAAAAACAAGATTTTCTATAGGTTGCTTACAATCCTAACTATGTTAGCCTTTCATAGGTAGCGATGCAACAAAGCCCACTGGAATCCAGGAATTTTGATTATAAGTAAGCATACTGAGCTGATGAGCTAAAGGTAGCTGTTTTATGCTAAAACAAACGTTTTTGATACAGAAGCTGGATCCCAGTGGGCTTTGTTGCATAGCAACTGAAAAAATCTGGTGGCTACTGACAAAATTCATTATAAAATAGCCATTTAACCTTTGAAGAAAAAATATGCCACAGAAAATGAAAGTCAGTAACCAAAACGAATATAACAAATTCCTTGAAAAAAGGGGAAATATTTTTCGCTACATCGATGAAGCTATCGAAAATTGGTATGAAATTGGGCCAAAAATGCAGGGCGGCAACTATATTTATAGTGATAAAGTGGTGATTTTGATACATATAACAACCCATCTATTCAGAATAGATTTGAGTGGGATTTTTAAAGGGATACATTGAACAAATAGGAAAAAATTTGCAGCTATTCACAAGCATCAAAAGAAACTTAATATTAAGATCAATGATTGCAGAGTTGATAAAAATAATATGGAAGATATCGAAATTGCCATAGATAGCACAAGCATCAGCATTTATAACCTGGCCACAGCAAGGAAAATAGCGAAAATAGAAAGTATCGCAGCTATGAACAAGTAAAGAAACTACACGTAATGTTGAATATAAACAGCAAAAAAGCCATAGCTGCAAAATACAGTAACGGTCTGATCACTATGGAGCTTGCGATTTGCTTAAAGAAGTTCATGCCATAAAAGTACTATATGCAGACAGAGCATATGACAGACATAAACTCTATAAATTGTATGATGAATGCGGCATAAAGACAAAAATTCCTCCAAAAAACGATGCAGCAGAGCATCCAAAGTATGGCAGAGAGAAATGCTGCAATTAGACTAATAAAGTCATACAGCGAAGATGGAATGAAGAGGTGGAAAAGGCAAACAAACTACGGAAAAAGATCTTATGTAGAAAGTTTTTTCTCGCGACTGAAACAAACATTCGGGTTTAATTTTCGGAACAAATCTGAAATTAATCGTGGGAAGGAACTGCTACTCAAGTGTTATTTGCTGAATAAATTTATCGAAATAGGCGTGCCTAAGTTTGAAATGGCTACATAAGTTTTTCCTGATCTATCCAACACAAGGTGCTATGCAACAAAGCCATCCCAGTGTCAGCTACTTGCATGACACCATTTGCTGCACATTCAGGTTAAAACGTTCGCACAATTGTGTGCTTGACACTGGTCCTTTTTTCCAGATTCCAGCGTCATGTGCTGCCAAAAGGTAGGCTGTTAGTCTTTCACTTAAATCACAGTTGTACAAGAGATCTATTACATACTTGCTGTAAGAAATTTTAATTGTTGACATACCTAGTTAATAATAAGGTCTATTCTTTTTTGACCTAAGTGCAATTGCGTCTTCCCAAACTTCACCATTACGCAATAACTTTTCTTTATTGTACATTAGCTCCTCTCTTGTTTCAGTAGCAAATTCAAAGTTAGGACCCTCCACAATTGCATCAACTGGACATGCCTCTTGGCAAAGCCCGCAGTATATGCATTTTGTCATGTCAATATCATAGCGTGTGGTGCGACGACTACCGTCTTCTCTTTCCTCTGCTTCAATAACTATTGCTTGAGCAGGGCAGATAACTTCGCATAATTTACAAGCTATGCATCGTTCTTCACCGTTTGAATACCTACGCAACGCATGCTCACCACGAAACCTTGGACTTAAAGGGCCCTTCTCCATAGGATATCTCAACGTAACCTTTGGTTTGAACATATATTTCAATGTAATAGCAAACCCTTTAATTAACTCTACAAAAGACCAATACCAAGCTAATTTCTTGAGCATAAAATATTTAAAACTTGTGTCAGTCATTATAAATCATATTATCAGTTTTCAAAATAAATATTTTCACCTGGGTGACTTTTACAGCTTTTCTATATAATACATTCACTAGTATGATAGTACTGCATTAATATAAATCAGCAAAATAAGTAAAAATTTTAGATATCTTTAGATTAGGTATTTTGGTTCCTTAAGTATAACATTGCTAAAAAGCAAACTAGTTTATATAAATAATGACAAACACAAATGAAACTATTTTCGCTTTATCGACCGTATTTGGTAAGTCAGGAGTTGCAGTAATTAGAATTTCAGGCAACTACGCGCTTAAAGCTTTAAATCATTTTCATATTAAGAAAGAAATTAAACCAAGATTTGCTACTTTAGTTGATCTATATGATGATTCCAATCAATTGATAGATAATGGAATAATCATCTATTTCCCTGCTCCAAACAGTTTCACTGGCGAGGACGTTATAGAGTTACAAGTGCATGGAAGCAAGGCAGTCATAAAAATCATCTTGGAGGAATTATCGAAAATTTTTGTTATGGCCAGACCAGGAGAATTCTCACTTAGGGCTTTTCTAAATGGTAAATTTGACTTAACGCAAATAGAAGGGATTGCAGACTTAATTGATGCTGAGACGAAAATGCAAGCTAAACAAGCAATTAAGCAGATATCAGGAGAATTAGAGAGACTATACAGCAATTGGAGGCAAAGATTAATAACGATACAATCCAAAATCGAAGCATATATAGACTTTCCAGAGGACATTTGGGCAGAAAAAAGTGAATTGGAAAAAATTAATAATGAAGTGCAATCTCTCGTGCAGTTGATACAAGAGCATTTAAATGATAATAGACGGGGCGAAAGGTTGCGTGAGGGTTTACATATTGTAATAACTGGTAAACCAAATGTCGGTAAATCAACTCTGTTTAATTTCTTAGCCAAGCGTGATATTGCTATTGTTTCTGAATATGCAGGCACAACAAGAGATATACTTGAAGCTCATATTGACATTGGCGGATACCCAATCATTCTCTCTGATACTGCTGGAATTCGTGAGAGTTCAGATCCAATAGAATCAGAAGGTATAAGTCGAGCGAAAAAAAGGTCTTTTGAAGCTGATTTAAGAATAGAACTATTTCCTTTTGAACAACGACACGATGTCAACTATCAAGCCGCAGGCAATATACCATCTGTCGTTGACACACAACTATGCAAATATTGTAATCAACAAACGGTGTCATCCCAGTGCGTGACACTGGGATCCAGATATAAAAATACTTGCAAATTATGCAATAGACAATGGATTCTAGAAACATGTGCTGAAAACAATGTTCATGATGAGATAAGCTGGATTCCAGTGTCAGCTACTTGCATGACATCAGACCAAAATGACACCATTTATGTTCTGAGCAAAGCTGACGATGTTATCAATAATCACAATATAAAAATTAATGGCATAGATCTTTTACCCATTTCTATTCTAAAGGGAATAGGTACAAACAAGTTGATCTCTCTCATAAAAGAGAAGGCAGAGGAAAAATTTGGGCATGATAGAGACACTCCTGTGATTACTCGGCAAAGACATAGGAGTCACATGCAGAAAGCACTGGAACATTTACAACGTTTTAATATCGATAATCCAATTGAATTAATATCTGAAGATTTGAGGCTTGCTGCATTTGAACTTGGTGCGGTGATTGGAATTATTGATGTTGAGGAAATATTGGACAGTATATTTAGCAACTTTTGCGTGGGCAAGTAAAGCTTTTATAGATTGCTTAAAATCAAATGTTGTGATAGAAAAGAAATGGACGGATGGCCGAGCGGTTTAAGGCACCAGTCTTGAAAACTGACGTACGTGATGAGCGTACCATGGGTTCGAATCCCATTCCGTCCGCACGCTACTTTTAGCATCCCACTATGTTAGCTGATTTTTAGAGCTTATTTGGACTATGTGGTTCGTAACGCTGGAAATCTTATCTAATCTAGCCACATTTTTAAAAATACATCCCTTTGTGAATTGACCTTATTAGCGAAGAAAGCTAATATCTATAAATAGATTACCATCTGAATATGAAAACCGATATAGTAATAATAGGTGCAGGGCCTGTTGGAATATTCACTGCTTTTCAAGCGGGAATGCTTGATATGGGATGTCATGTAATAGATGTTTTGGATCAAGCAGGAGGACAATGCACAGCTCTTTACCCAGAAAAGCCAATATACGATATACCTGGTTATCCTGTAATTACTGCCCAGAAATTAATTGAACGACTAACGGAGCAAGCTTCACCATTTGAGCCCGTTTACCATTTAAGTCAAAAAGTGGAAAAGATTTCGAATAACTGCGATCAAAGCTTTATTATCATAACTAATACAGGCACAGAGGTAAAATGTAAGGCTGTTATTGTTGCTGCAGGTAACGGAATGTTTGAACCTAACCGTCCACCCTTAAGTGGTATATTAGAATATGAAAATAAATCTGTATTTTACAGTGTAAATAAGATTTCTGATTTTCAGGACAAAACTATAGTCATTGCAGGGGGGGGTGATTCTGCAGCTGATTGGACTGTAGAACTTTCTAAAGTTGCAAAGAAAATTTATGTGATACATAGAAGAAAGGAATTTCGCTGCACTCCTGAAACTAGAAATAAATTAGAATCACTTGAAAATGATGGAAAGATAGAACTGGTAGTGCCATATCAATTACACGAACTAGCAGGAGGTGATGGGCAGTTGAGCGCAGTGATAGTAAAAAACATTGCCTCTAAGGAAGAAAAAGAAATATCCGCTGATTTTTTGCTGCCATTTTTTGGATTGTCAATGAATCTTGGGCCAATAAACAGTTGGGGTATAGAGTTAGAACATGGCCGCATAGTTGTTGATCCGACTACCTTAAAAACCAGTAGAGATAGGATATATGCAATCGGAGATATAGCTACTTATTCAGGCAAACTAAAGTTAATATTAAGTGGTTTTGCTGAGAGTGCCATGGCTTGTTATGACATATACAAAATAATCCACAACTCTCCAGTCAATTTTCAATACTCGACTTCAAAAGGAATTCACGGGAAAGAAAAACTTGCTTGACACCCTTCGCCAGCCCCCTTATCATGGTAGTGGAGGTATTCATTTATCTTCAATCTGTGCAGATTAAACGACAACAGTATTACGTAATTGGCGTCTTATTTTTAATTTTTTGCACTATGCGCACCCTACGTCTTCACAACATTTCTGGGTTTTTACCTATATAAGCTGAAACGCGCTTATAAAGCGTTTAAGACAGTATAGCACGCCAATTTGCAGGATTAGAGAGTGACAACTAGCTAATACGGGATATCTTTTGCCTTTTTTTCTGCTTAGTAAATTTCTTAAACATTCAAACTAAGGTGAGTTGCATTTAAAAGCAGCTAAATTGCAGTGTTTAAGACTTAAAAAACGCCAATGTTCTAAAATAGATATTAATCGGGGCTTCTTTTGCCTTTTTTTTTATTTGGTAAATTTCTTAATATTTTGGCTAAACGACAACCGTCATCCCGCTGCTTGTTAGCGGGATCTAGAGATACCGCGGCGGTATGACGGTTCACGGTGGCATGACGGTTCGTGGCAGTATGACGATAAGCTCGTCATACCGCTACGTGTTAGCGGCTAAGAGATACCGTGACGAGGGAGAACAGTTGCTACGTGTTAGCGGCTGAGATACCGCGGCGGTATGACGGTTCGCGGTGGTATGACGGTCAAGTGATTCGTCATCCCGCTACTAGTTAGCGGCTAAGAGATACCGTGACGGTATGACGGTTCGCGGCGGAATGACAAGAAAGGAGCAACAGGATGACAGAGAGTAATGCAAGAAAATAATTGGATTTTTTGTAATGCTACAGAGTCCAGTATTTTCTACAAACTTTCACGTAATTTGTTAATAAAATTGACAATCACTGAAATACCAACTAAAATATTTATGTGGTAATGTTGAGCGAGAAGAAAAAGTGGATTTTAAACAATATGTCAAAGGGGATACTCTTTTATTTTCATCTAACGCCATAAATATAAGCGACTTAGTAAGCTTCCTAGAAAGGAACCAAAGCATTACAAGGCTTATCTTGCGTTTTAGCAAAATAGGTGATGAAGGTGCAAAAGTTTTAGCTAGTGGCAATCTTCCAAATCTTACTTCACTTCATTTATTTTGTAACAACATTAGCGCTGAAGGTGCAGAAGCTTTAGCTAATGGTAACCTTATAAATCTTACTTCACTTCATTTACTTTGTAACGACATTAGTGATGAAGGTGCAAAAGCTTTAGCTAATGGTAACCTTATAAATCTTACTTCACTTCGGTTAGTAGCTAATAAGATTGGTAATGAAGGTGCAAAAGCTTTAGCTAATGGCAATCTTCCAAATCTTAAATTGCTTCATTTAGGGAATCATTTTGATAAAAAAAGTGTAGAAGCTTTATTCGCTACTAAGAATGTTAGAAATCTTCTTAGCCCTGATTTAAGCAATAACATTGGTGATAAAGGTATAGAAGCTCTAGCTAAGGGCAATCTTCCAAACCTTACTTCACTTGAATTATCTAGTAACAACATTAGCGCTGAAAGTGCAGAGGCTTTAGCTAATGGTAATCTTACAAATCTTAAAAAGCTTAATTTAAATCATTGCAAAGTTGGTGATGAAGGTGCAGAGGCTTTAGCTAATGGTAATCTTACAAATCTTAAAAAGCTTAATTTATTCTCTAACAACATTAGCGCTGAAGGTGCAGAAGCTTTAGCTAAGGACAACCTTCCAAATCTTACTTCACTTGATTTAGGTTGTAACAACATTGGTAATAAGGGTGCAGAAGCTTTAGCTAATGTTAACCTTACAAAGTTTACTAAATTTGATCTATCTTATAATAATATTGATTTTGAACATATAGAGGTTCTAGCCAGATCTAAATGTTCTGGAATCAAGTTAAATAATCGAGATCAGAAGGTCTTTTATGATTTCCTATTGAAAAAATGTTCTAACAATCAAGTCGTAGATAAAGAGAGCATAAAAAAGATGATTTTTAATGTAGCTAGAAGTAATTATAGTGGAGATTTGGTGAGGTACATATTGACACAACCTGATAAATACCCTTTTTTAATCAATTCAAAAGATGAGCAATGGCACACACTATCTCATTTTTATAATCACTCACCTGAGATACAAGAGTTTTTGTTCAAGCATGGTTTAGTTCCTGAAAAAGATAGTACACTACGAAATATTACTAATGATAAACAATCTGTGCACGCAGGTTTAGCAGTTAAGAAAACGAAGTTTATCACTAAAAACTTAGTAGAATCTATAAAAGCTAGTGAAGGTCAATTAGAGCAAGCAGTAAATTCTTATGTGGAAAGTATACCTAAACTGCTTAAGGAATATCAAAATGATCAAGTTAAAATAGGGTTACTCGGTCTTAAAGAGAACGAAAAAAAAAGTGTAATGGAGGAAGTGTTAAACGGTGGTGATGTACCAAGTGATGAAGAATTTATTAAGACTGTCATTGATAAAGCTGAGCAAGTACTAAAACAGCAGTATTTAAAAAAGAACTTCCACGGTGAATATGACCAAGGATACCCTACACAAGAATTACAATATGATTATACGAGAGATGATGCAAAAATTACTATACCTGAATCTATAGGTTATATAAAACTACTTATTGATAAATTTTCCGTTCCACTGAAAGAAAAAAAGGAGTTGCTAGTCACTCTTATGGAACAAAATCCAGATTTGGTAAAGAACAAATTATCTAAGGTAAAAGAAAAACTTGGAAATAGCGTAATCCTCGATAAAGAACAGTTTAATAAAACAGAACTACATGAATTATTAAATGGTATAGATGACGGTAAAAAAGTAGATGAGTTGTTCAAAGAGATCAGTTGTTTGAATATAGAAGAGGTCTGGAGAGAGCAAAAAGAGTTTGTTCTCCTAAAACAAATATATATAGCAGCAACAACTTATGGTGAAAGTAGCAGTGCCTGCATTCAAGGCACATGGACCCAGATTATTAGTAGTATAAACGAAATTAGCTCCGAAATCGTGGCACAATATGATCGCCATTTAGAAGAAGAACAAAAGCTAGAAGCACAAAAAGATGTTATTACAAAAGAGAACATTACACCATTTGTAGAAAATTTAGCTAAGAAATTAATTCAATATGCTAGAAATAATCCAGAGTTCAAAGAAGATTTGGTAGATAATTTTATACTGAGAGGAATAGATTTAGATAGACCTGAAAATATCCAATTTGAACAGCAAAGGGCCCTTGCAAAAATTAATCAAGAATTTAGTGCAAATATCAAGAGTTTCTTGCCCAATTACGATAGAAGCATACCAAAAGAAGATGAGTATAAAATTATCATTAAAGAATTATTTAAAATTAAGATGATGAAAGATTTTGCACTAGAGGAAGATGATCAACCACAAATACTTACACAATCTAATATAAAAGATTTAAATCAGCCAGTAAAAGAATCTCAAAGTGTTTATAGTAAGATAGGTATTGGGTGTAGTATGGTTATTGGAATAGCTGGAGTTGCTTTAGGAGTAGCTATTGCAGTTCATTTGGAAATGTTAGCAATGGGAATAGCAGTTGGAGCAATTTGTTGTCTGGTTGCTGCTGCGATCATATACTATTGTAATGAGCCTTCAAAGTCACTTGAAGATAACAACGTCCAACGGGTTTCTGAAAAGGTTCCACAACCCATTGTGTAAAATTCACAAGACCTATTAAAATATTTTTTTACTTTTCATCGTATATTTCTCAACATATTATCTTTAAGTACTAAAATAATTAACAACATGGCATTATTAATAGTTGAATCACCTGCGAAAGCAAAGACAATAGGTAAATATTTGGGTAAAGAGTTCAAAGTAGCTGCATCCTTTGGACATGTGAGGGATCTTCCAGCAAAAAACGGTTCTGTCGATCCGGATAATGATTTTGCTATAAAGTATAAAACCATTGAAAAAGCAGAAAAGTATATAAAAGAGTTAGTAAAAGCTGCAAGCAAAACATCAGATATATATCTTGCAACAGACCCAGACAGAGAAGGGGAAGCAATGGCTTGGCATGTGATAGAGACATTAAAAGAAAAGAAAGCAATCAGTAATGAAAACAACATTTATAGAGTGGTCTTTAATGAGATAACAAAAAGAGCAGTACAAGAGGCTATAAAAAATCCACGTGAAATAAATATGGATTTAGTGCGTGCACAGCAAACACGCAGAGCTTTGGATTATCTAGTTGGATTTAGTTTGTCACCACTGCTGTGGACGAAATTGTCGGGGAGCAAGTCTGCAGGGCGAGTGCAGTCTGTTGCATTAAAGCTTATATGCGAACGAGAAGATGAAATCAGTAAGTTTATAACACAGGAGTATTGGAGCATAAAGGCAGAAATGCAAAATAGCAAAGATGAGGCTTTTTTTGCTATGCTAAGCCACTATGACAATAAAAAGCTAGAAAAATTTGATATTAAGAATGAAGAAGAAGCAAAGAACTTAGTCAGGGAGATTGAGTCAAGGCAGTATGCTGTAAGCACAGTAGAACGCAAGCAAGTTAAGAGAAACCCGCTTCCTCCATTTATTACTTCAAGTCTTCAGCAAGATGCAGTGAATAAACTGTATTTTAATGTGAAAAGTGTTATGCGCATAGCGCAAAATTTATATGAAGGTATCGATATTGGTGGTGAAACTGTAGGGTTGATAACTTACATGCGTACAGATGGGTTTCATATTGCAGATGAGGCTATAAACTCAATTAGAGGGTCAATTAAGTCATTATATGGTGATAAATATTTACCGCAGTCTCCTCGTAAATATGTAAAAAAGGTCAAAAATGCTCAAGAAGCACATGAAGCAATTCGTCCAACTGATATAAGTAGAACGCCGGGTAGTATTAAGGATTACTTAACGCCAGAGCAATTTAAATTGTACGATTTAATCTGGAAAAGGACCATTGCAAGTCAAATGGAATCGGCGATCCTTGATCAAGTGGTAGTTGAAATTAGTTCTACTGACCAGAAAGTAATTCTGCGAGCAAGTGGATCAAGTATATTCTTTGATGGTTTTTATAAAGTCTACCAAGATAACATGGAAGCCGAAAATGAAGGCCTGCTACCTGCCATGAAGGAAGGGGAAGCATGCAAGCTGATTTCAGTTGAGCCAAAACAGCATTTCACTCAACCGCCACCTCGTTATAGTGAAGCAAGTATCGTTAAAAAAATGGAAGAAATCGGTATAGGCCGCCCATCAACTTATGCAACAATTATTTCGGTATTACAAGATCGTGAGTACGTTTCATTGGATAACAAAAGATTTATTCCAAGCAGCCGCGGTAAAATCGTTACTATATTTTTAGAAACCTTTTTTCAGCGTTGTGTAGAGTATGACTTCACAGCACAAATGGAAGAAAAGCTTGATTTAATCTCAAATGGACATGCAGATTGGAAAAAAGAATTAGGCCACTTTTGGGTGCCATTTTTTGGTCATGTAAACTCTGTTAAGCAAATGACGCATGATGAAGTTTTCAGCGGCATTCACGATTTGGTAGTCGATTGGTTTTGTTCAGAAGAAGGAAGAAAAGAGGTGAATACGAAATGTCCTATTTGCTCTGATGGCATATTGAAATTGAACTTCGGGCGCGCGGGGGTATTTCTTGGATGTTCTAACTATCCTGAATGCAACCATACAAAAGAAATTACAGGTAGTAACGACAATTCAGAATATCCAAAAAGTTTAGGTGTAGATGATATAACAGGACAAGAGGTGGTGATCAAAAAAGGTCCTTTTGGGCTTTACCTGCAGTTTAATAATGAGTCAGAAAAGAAAAAAGCGGTTTCTATACCAAAAGATATAAATGTTAATGATATTGATCTGAGCACTGCTACTCAATTACTTTCCTTGCCAAAAGTAATCGGAGAACACCCTGAAACCAGAAAGGAAGTAAAAATAGGCCTTGGGCGATTTGGGTACTATATTTTCTATGATGGTAGATACTTTTCTCTTAAGAAAAGCTCCAAAGAGGTGCTGAATACAGAATTGAGCGAAGTTGTACAAATTATTGCAAACAGTCCACGCAAAGAGTTAAAATCTCTCGGGGTCAATGAAAAGGGAAAAGAAGTTTTTATCTGCAACGGTAGGTACGGATTCTATATAAAATGCGGTAAAACAAACGTTGCTTTGGGCAAGAGTGCAGATATTGAGAGTATAGATTTGGAGAAGGCTTTAGAGTTGATTAAGAATAAGAAGTAGACTTTTGTTGAAATATTAGGTAAAATTGAAATATATTTGACAATGCTTAGGGAGAATGGCAATAGAATTTAATAGATATATCCGAGGTAAAACTTTAGATTTACATGAGTTGGATAACGTAGATACAACCGAGTTATTAGGCTTTGTTAAACAAAAAACGGAAATCAAAGTGCTTGATCTTGGTAGGAACAGTATTAATGATGAATATGAAGAAGAATTACTCAAACGAGGTATTGTAATAATAGAAGATTGCAGTGAAGAAGAGTTAGCCAGTGATTTAAAAGATGGTTTAAAAAATAGTTTGGGAAGTTATTTAGAAAGTGGTTTAGAAAGATGCAATACTAGCAATAAAAGTGGAAATGTAAATCAGGTATCAAACTCGCAAGAAAAACTTAAAAGCAGTAGCAAATACTATATTTGTGGAGCAACAGTTGGTTTAGTTATTGGTCTAGTTGCAGCATATTGTTTAGGGGCTGCTGCTTTAATTCCTGTTGGCGTCTCTGTTGCAGTGTTTATTGCATCTGCTGTAATTGGTGCATTGCTTGGAGCTGGGGTGGGTTATGCTGTGGTGCGCCAAGAAGTGCTTGGAGAACAGTTGGTGAAAATCCAACACAAACAAAGTCTAGCCAACAGTTTGGAACAGACCACTATGTTGCATGAGGTAACGAGTGTAATAGAGCTAGTGGGATGGACAATGCAGGGTACAACGAAAGTGAAGGGATTGAGTTCCGAAATACCTGAAGACATAGAGGTCGACATTTTCATGGCCATGGAAGACAGCATGAAGGATAACGTAAAGGCAAGTTATCACTCACTCTATCGGGATCTGAGACCGTGCCATGTATTGAAATGGACTTCAAGTGAACTTGGGAGATCCTATGCATTCCTACAAAGGTACGCTGGAACAAGTCAACAAAGGCAAGAACTAGCGGAAGATGCAGGGGAAGTCGGACTGATTGATAGTACTCAGAATGTGGGAAAGCCACGTACAAGGGGAAGCGATCAGCAATATAGTAACTGGAATAGGGATTGCTAGGCCAATACAACGGAGGTTGGAATAACATGCAAAATAAACTAAACCAGATAGCAGTAAGAGCAAAGCAAGATAAGCGACTAAAATTCACATCGTTAGTCCATCTGATAAATACAGAGAATCTTGCGAGATGTTATAAAGAACTGAAGCGTAACAAGGCTTGTGGAGTAGACCAGATAACAGTGGAATCATACGGAGAAAATCTGAATGAGAAACTCGAAGTGCTAGTAGAAAGTATGAAGAGGAAGCAATATCAACCACAACCAGTAAAGAGGGTATATATACCGAAAGCTGGAAGTAAAGAGAAACGCGGACTCGGAATACCATCGACCGAGGATAAATTAGTACAGATTATGCTGAAGAAGATATTAGAAAATATTTACGAGGCAAACTTTCTGGACAGCTCATATGGATTTCGACCTGGAAGAAACTGTCATCAAGCGGTAAATGCACTAGATAAAGCAGTTATGTACAAGCCAATAAACTACATTGTAGAAGTGGATATCAAGAAGTTCTACGATAATATACAGCATAAATGGCTAATGAGATGTCTAAGGGAACGAATAACTGACCCAAATTTGCTGTGGTTAGTAAAGCGGTTTCTCAAGGCAGGGATAGTCGAAGCTGGAAATTATGAAGCAACAAAACAAGGTACACCCCAAGGTGGTATAGTAAGTCCTGTATTAGCAAATATATACTTACATTATGTGTTGGATTTATGGATAGAAAAGAAATTTAAACCAAGATCCAGAGGATATATACAACTAATAAGGTTTTGCGACGATTTTGTGGTTTGTTGCGAAAGTAAGGTAGACGCGGAAGAATTTCTGGAATTACTGAAACAAAGGCTAAATAAATTTGGGTTGGAAGTATCTGAAAACAAGACCAGAGTAGTAAAGTTTGGCAAGAGGGAGTGGCAACAAGCGATAAGAGAGAAACGAAGGACGGAAAGTTTCAATTTTCTGGGGTTTACGCACTATGGTGCAAAAAGTCGTCGTGGTAGATTAATAATGGGACATAAAACCTCAAAGTTAAATCTAGCCAGAAAACTAAAAGAAATCAAGGAGTGGTTGAAAATAGTCCGCGGAAGTATTCGACTTAAAGATTGGTGGCAAGTACTGAAGGCTAAATTAACAGGACACTATAACTACTTTGGTATTAGCGGAAATTATTGGTGTTTGAAACAATTTTACACATCAGTAAGAAAGCTAGCATTTAAATGGATAAATCGGCGTAGTCAGAAAAAGAGTATGACCTGGGAACAGTTTGTACACTACGTAGAAGTAAATCCATTACCAAAGCCAAAAATACATTTTTCTTTATATGCATAAGAGGGACGACTGTGAAAACTAATATTGATGAGCCGTGTGCGGGAAATCTGCAAGCACGGTTCTTTAGGGGGAGTTGTAGTAATAAAACTCAAACGAGAGGAGTAAAGCTACAGCTTCTACCGAACAAGGTGAAATAGAAAACCACTTGTCGGCTAAAAGCGAAGAGAATAATCGAAGAAATGGGAGAAATGCAAAAACTTTACGTACAAGTGCAGAGCTATTAACACCAAGAGATAGAGAAGGAAGTTTCGAACCACAAATAGTCAAAAAAAGGCAAACAAACTTACATCCAGAGCTTGAAACGAAGATTTTGAGCACATTTGCCAGTGGTATGGGCTATAGAGATATAGTGTCACATGTTGAGGAAATTTATGATCACAAAATATCGGCGGCAGAGATATCAAGTATTACTGACAAATTGCTACCAGTAATCAACGAATGGCGTAGTCGCCCGCTGCAGTCTGTATATCCGATAGTTTTCATGGATGGCATGTTTTTTAAAGTCAAAGAGGACGGGCATTGCGTAAGTAAATGCATGTATAACATATTAGGCATAGATCAAAATGGCAAAAAAGAAGTATTAGGTTTTTATTTGGCTGAAAGTGAAGGAGCTAACTTCTGGTTGGGAGTGCTAAATGACCTCAAAGAAAGAGGAGATACCGTCTCGCCAGTCAACAAGAAAATTACAAAAATTGAATCTAAATTGCCTAAGTTATATTGTGAAATCAAAAAATACTGCCAATTCCCGTCCTGTGTAGCGGTATACAGATTGTAGTTGTATTAAACAAGAGCCTGATATTAGTTTTGACTACCTCAATTCTTCTGTCAGTTAATTCTTGTCTGTCAGATTAAATCTTGTCTTTTACACTTATCAACATATACACTAACCAACTACATTCAATAAATTTGTGTAAGATACCATTTTACATAAGATAGAATGGAAGCATTTTTCGATTTTAAATTACTAAAGCTTCAGTCAATCTCCTAGTCCTGTAGCTTTTGATATGGTCAGGATTAAAAGCCTTTTTTGATTTTAAAATACCAAAAACAATATGAAGCAACTTACGCATTGCAGCACCAACAATGGCCATATTATGCTTGCCTTTTTCTTTTAATCTCTTGCAAAAAGTCATAATAATAGGATTGTGATTTTTAGCTACTATAGCAGGAAAATACATGGCCTTACGTAGTGTTCGTGAACCTGATTTACTTAATCTGGGCTTGGCATATACAGATGAACCTGATGTTATATTTCGTGGTATAGTTCCAGCGTATGCTGCCAATTGTCTGGCATTTATAAAAGCCTTTGTGTCAGGAATTTCAGCTAAAATAGCTATTGCTGATTCCTCTCCTATTCCTGGAATAGTCAATAAGAGTTGAAAGTTTTCCAACAACTCTTTGTGCTGTTTTAATAGTTCACGTATGGAGTTTTTTATTGTTTCTATTGATTGTTCTATGTTCACTGCAAGGTTTTCCCAAGCATTTGCAACTTCTTCAGGCAGTCTCTCCTTCTTTTCTAAATGATTATTTACGAATGTTAATCCATCTTTTAACGCAACCGAGCAACGATAAAGATGTTTTAATTTTTTCATTTCAGGAGAAGGTGGTGTCCAACGAGTAGGTTCCTGTCTTTGGCAATAATCAGCAATAATTTCTGCATCGGTCTGATCATTCTTTTGTCTTACAAGCTTACTCCTCGCATAAGATTTAATACAATAAGGATTTACAACACTTACAAAATGTCCAGCATTGTGTAGAAATTCAGCCAAAGCTTCACTATAACAACCGGTAGCTTCCATACAAGCTTTCACTTGCTCTACGTTATGTTTTTGTAGAAAGCTCTGCAGACCTTGAAACCCATTATCATCGTTCTTAAAGCTTCTTTTCCTAGTTTCACGTTTTCCTTTTTTACTTATAAATGAGAGAAAAACATCAAAGCGATCTTTTGATACATCTATTCCCAGAAAGTTGTTGATCATATATAACCCCATACGTTACTATTTAAAATGAAAAGTAAGGCTAACCTTGTGAATACAGAATTAGAACCATTTAGGTTTTTCTACGATACCGTCCAGCCTATACTTTTGAGAAGGGAATTCTTATCTCCTCTACAGATTTTATATCTAAGAAGAAGCACAGAGTTCCTCCCTTCTCCACCTAATGCTTAAGCTTAAAACATTAGATGCTTTTGACAAGATACAAGTAGAAGATATCCTTATTGCCTGCGTTGATGGGCTAAAAAGCTTTCCTGCAGCTATAAACAGTGTCTTTCCTAATGCGGAAGTGCAGATGTGTATAGTGCATCAGATACGCAACTCACTGAAGTATGTGGCCAGTAAAGATGCGAAGAGTTTTTTGAGCGATTTAAAGAAGGTATATCAAGCTTCAAGCAAGGAAATTGCCGAGAATTATCTGTTGGAATTGGATGAAAAATGGGGCACAAAGTACCCTATGGTTATAAAATCTTGGCAGAATAATTGGGAAAACTTGTCTGGTTATTTTAAGTATTCTGGTCCAGTTAGGAGGATAATCTACACCACCAATCCCATAGAGGGGCTACATAGGCAAATTAGGAAATTCACTAAGACCAAAGGCTCATTTACCAGCATAAATGCCTTGTATAAGCAGGTATATTGTGCTATAAAGAAGGCAGAGGAAAAGTGGACGATGCCTGTACATGATTGGGCATTAACTATCTCTCAACTTGATGTTTTCTTTCCTGGCAGATTGAAAATTGAGTCGAACTAAAAATGCGGTTTGACACAGTTTATTTAACACTCCCTGAGAAAATCCATAATCATCAAGTAAAATTTTTAAATTAGGTAATTTCTTCTCATTTGAGCTTATAGAGTATACTTTTTTAACCATGAGCATGATTATTGCTCCGGACAGGAGGTTCCACATTTTCCAGATAGCCATGACTGTCTACTTTCAATTCATTTCCTAAGTTGTGCTCTATTTTTGTTGCAAACGTAAATCCTAATATTTTGCAAAATTTTTCGAAATATTCTCTTATAATATCAAATAAACTCTTATCGCCATCTTGGTAGTTTTTTAACTCCTCAGGAACATCAAGTAATAACTTACCGTCTCTATATATTAGACCCTCTTTACCATTCTGAGATTCAAGTGTAAATTCCATTGAAAATGATATATCACATATTTTTTTCTCAGAAAAATCTAGAAGCTTTACAGGTGCTTTGGGGATTTTACACTCAACTTTTACAGAATTTGGATTTTTGCAGTCAATGTACACTTTTCTCTCAACACCACTATTGACATTCATAAATAATTTATGTTTCTCGTAAAGTTCCATCATAAATGGTCCATATATATGTTCATATCCTGCTTGATTGCAATTAGTAGCTAACTCTTCTAGAATATGATCATTTGGAGCTTCTGCTCTAGAATGTTGAAACATCTCCTTAAAAACCTCTTTTGCAAATGAACGATAATTCTTTTCTCCATCTTTATTATTTTTAACCAAGCTAATATGTTTTTTATATAATCGGTCAACAAAGTCCCTATCTATATTCTCTCCGTTAATGATGAAATCCATTCTATTAATGTCTTTATATGCTTGCTCACCAGAATTTGCGCTTTTATTATCTTTAGCTCTTAATTTATTAAAACCAAATTCTTTAATTTTAGCCTTTAATGTAACTATTGGATTTGCTTCTGTCATACTTCCCCCTTACTAAAGCCTTCAAAATTAATTATACTATAGGAATTGTTAATAGATTATTGACGATATATAAGTGTAACGATGGCTTTGTACTACCTGTATAATAAATACGCTAAGGCAAAAATTTAGCTGTAGAAAGAATAATGCAACTTTATCGCATTTCATTTTACTATAACTTGACTATAAGAAAAAATCTTATTTTGATTACTACGAGTAGTTCTATAAACCAAATTAATTGTAAAAAAGAGCGAGTGATTTGTGTAGAGCTTAAGATAATTCGTTTCTTAGATTGCTAATTATCTTAGTTAATATTTAATACCTTCTACTTAGCAATTTCTTCCCTCGAATTAGAAACCCTTCTTAATTCTTCACGTTCTGCCCATTTGTTGTTAGACTCGCTTATTACTTCAGGACGCATTAATCCACCAGATCTTTCAAAATATCCCCGTTCAATAGCATCGTAGACACAATAATTACCAAGTTCACAATCCTCGCCTAATTCTTCTTCATGACCTTCGAATTTTTCCAATACTTCCTCTTTATTACTCACTTCTACTATAATTTTGCTTTTATCTTGTACGTCAGGATACAGTTTAACGTCTATCTTTCCCAAACTAGTATAGAAAGTCAGTACTATATTGCCCGTAAGATTAGTATAATTTCTTATCCCATCTTCCGTTATAATTTCTACCTCACTTTCACCGATTGCTATTACATCTCTTCTAGATTCTATACTTCCATGAGTTAAATTTGCTTCATTTATGATTTTCGCAACCTCAACTACACTATTTTCTGAATATTCCAAATAGAGAATAGAGTTATCCGCTTTTACATTTTTCACCTTGCCAGTAGTTGCACTTTTAACAATTTCCATAAATTTCAAACTACGCTTTGCATAACTTTCATAGGCTTTTACCATATTAGCTTTGTGGCTTTTAAACTCTTCTAGTTCATCAATGACAAGGATGCTGCTTATAGTATGTAGTACTACTCCTTTTGATACTAAGTTACATACTATACGACTAGCAACCTCTACATCACTTGCAATTCTAGAGTTCTTTTTTAATTCACTAATTTTTCTTATTACACAATCTGCAAAGCCATATTTACTCTCATATTTCTTGTCATATAAACTTCCTGACACAGCAAAGTTCAGCATTACTCCTGCTTCTATAGCTCTTTTTACAACTTGCTCTAACTCGTTCATGTTTTCGGCTGCATTGACCATATCTAAAAAAGTTTTCAATTCCTCCCGTTGGTTTAATATTAAAATGTCCCATAAAGTGGAAGCTTTAGGTAAATGTTCTTTGTCCTTCCATCCTTTGTAATCAATTGCTCCTGCTTCTAACAGCAACCTTTCTGCTTCTTTAAAATGAATTTTATCACCATAACAAGCATCTCTAATCTTTTGAAAAATACGAGACTTTCCTTTGCTATCACGAAGATTTAAAATCTCTTTAAGACCTTCATTTCCTCTGTGCTGATTTAAAAACTCTCTTAGTTGATTAGTGTCAAGGCTATGACCGCAAATATTTTCTAAATGGCTTTTTGCTCTCATTTGCTCCTGAGTTAAAAAGATTTGTTCTAAAATATTCACTTCAAAAGGTTTTTTGTTAATAATTACAATATCTAGAGGAGTTTTTCCTTGTTTATCAGGTTGATTACGTGCTCCTTTGTTCAGAAGTAAAGGTATATTTAAAGTATTATAATAAGCAGCATAGTGCAAAGGTGTTTGTCCTTCACTGTCAACTATGTTAGGGTCAGCTCCAGCCTTTAAAAGTAAAGTTATAAATGCTCCAACTGCCCAGGCCATATCTTTTTCTACTGCCAAATGCTCCATACTTTGTATTACATGCAGTATTGTCAACTTGGACTTTCCTTTTTGAAGATTGAGAACAATCTTTAGATCATCATTACTTTTGTTGTCTTGTAAAAAATTCTCAAACCTTGTAATGTTACAAAATGGAAAGTCTTTTAGGAGACTTAACAACGCCTTATTCAAATTTTTTTGGCCCTCTTTTAAGTCAGGTGCACCTGAAGACCACTCAGATATTAAATTATTGAATTCTTCCCTTTTTATAATAGAGATCAAAGAGCTGTTATCACTAAGCAGCAATGAGTATTTAAGTGATTCATATTCATCATCTACTTGCTCTTCTTTCTGTTTCGCTTCTCTCTTCTCCAAATTATCTATATCACCATCTTTAATGAGTGCAATTAAATACTTCAAAAATTCAACATTTCTATTTTCCAGTAAGGGACATGCTCCATTCTTCATAAGAATCGAGATCATTTTTGTATTTCGGCCAGCCAAGTATAATGGAGTCCTACCTTTTTCATCTACTGCATTAAGATCAGCCCCATTGTTTATTAGGTGCTCTACTATTTTTGTTTTGTTACCCAAGATAGCATGATGCAAAGGAGTACTTCCATCATTATATTTCTTCCTAACACTTGCCCCATTTTTTATCAGGACCTCTACCATTCGTGTATTTCTATGTAAGATAGCATAATATAATGGATCACGATTGTATATATCCACCCCATTAACATCAGCCCCTTTTTGTATAAGAGTTTCTACTATTCGTTTATTGTTTTTCAAAACAGCAAGCTGTAATAGGCCAGATGTATCTACTTGTTTTAGCTTCTCTTCTATTTTTCCAACGATATTACTCTTACTTGAACCAACGTCAGTATCAATAGAAGCTAGTATTTCTTCCAACTTGTCAAAACTCATAATTCTCCTCAGTTTAAAACCTCATATTTTATTATTATATACTTGACATAAAAAACAAGAGCTATGTAGCATTTACTCTTAAGATGTTATCGGTTTCTGGTAAACTTTGTCCCTCTACTTCATATTCATTTAGCTTAGTACTAGGCTTTAATACTGTATATGTCATGCCACCAGCAATGGCTCCAACTATCAATGCAGCAATAACTAATATTGATAAACTTATATGAGTAACAATGCGTCCAATGGTTACTGTCAACGTGGCTATTACACCTACAGAGAAACCGGTCTTTATTGCTCTTGAAGTTTCAGAATGCTTCTTTTCTTGAAAATTAAGATACTCAACAATATCTTTACGATCTTTGGAACAAGCACTATCCAAAGGAGTATTATTATAAGTATTTTTTATATAAATATTAGCATCTTTTTTCTCTACAAGATATCGAACTACGTCTAAGTAACCCATTTGAGCAGCTTCATTCAAAGGAGTATTACCATGCCCGCTCTGTGTATCAACATCAGCCCCTTTATCTGATAGAACTTGAACTATGTCTAAGTGACCCATCTCAGCAGCAATATGCAAAGCAGTACAGCCTTCGTTGTTTCGTGTTTCAAAACTAGCACCCTTTTCTAACAGACATTGAACTACTTTCAAATGACCACGTCCAGCAGCTTCATTCAAAGCAGTATCGCCATCCTTGTTTTGTGCATCAATATCAGCACCTTTGTCTAGTAGAGCTTGTACTATTTTTAAGTAACCCTCTCGAGCAGCAATATGCAAGACATATTTGAAACTCTTCTTTAGTATGTCAGCATTATCCATTTTATCTAATAGAGCTTGAACTACTGCTAAGGGACCATTTGTAGCAGCATAATGCAAAGCAGTTAAGTCATCATTTTCTTTTGCCTCAAAAACGGCTCCTTTTTCCAACAGAAATTGAACTACTTCTAAGCGTCCCTTGCTAGCAGCAAGATGCAAAGGAGTTTCATTATCATCGTTCTCTTGGTTAATATCAATTCCTTTTTCGTCTACAAAGTACTTAACTATTGCTAAGCGACCGTCTTCGGCAGCAATATGCAAAGCAGTATTGCCATTGTTGTTTTGTGCATCAATATCAGCATCTTTATCTAATAGAGCTTGAACTATCCCTAAGTGACCTCCTCTAGCAGCATAATGCAAAGCAGTACATCCTTCGTTACCTAGTTCCTCAACGCTAGCCCCTTTTTCTAACAGAAATTGAACTACTTCTAAGTGGCCATCTTCAGCAGCTATATGTAAAGGAGTGTCATCATCGTTCTTTTGGTTAACATTGATTCTTTTTTCATTTATAAAGTACTTAACTACTGCTAAGCAACCCTTTTCAGTAGCACAATGAAGAGCAGCGCAGCCTTCACTATTTTGTTTTTCAACACTAGCTCCTTTATCTAACAGAGCTTGAACTATTTCTAAGTGGCCTTCTTGAGCAGCTATATGTAAAGCAGTATCGCCATTGTCGTTTTGTGCATCAACATTAGCGTCTTCATCTAATAGAGCTTGAACTACTTCTAAGTTACCATGAAAAGCAGCACAATGTAACTTAGTATTACCGTTACTTTCGCGTACATTATGATACATAATTTACCTCACTCTAAAAATCTATGTTTTGATTATTATACACTTGATCTAATTAGCAAGAGTTTTATGTATTTTTTAGAACAGCAAATTTGTTGTATATAGGTGTAGAAAAATATCTTTTATTTCAAATTGGATAGAAAAACATTCAACTTAGTGTCATAAGAACCTGTTCATAATCTTTTGAGAAGCAAAGCAGTAAAAGCCAGAACGACCATTTGTAAGCTGGTGTTGAGTTTACGCTCGCAATTTTTCCATAACCTTCTACATTTTTCCAACCAAGCAAAAGACCTCTCTACAACCCATCTTTTTGGCAATACAGCAAAGGTATGTAATTCGCTTCGTTTTATTACCTCTAGTTGCTTTTATTTGAGTTGCAAAATTTTCTCCTGTATAGCCAGCATCAACTAGTATATTTTTAACTTCAGAGAGGTTTTCTTTAGCATTTTTAACCATTTTCACAGCACTGCTACGATCAGCTGCTTCTGCAGTCGTTACATAAATTGCATGCGGTAAACCTTGTGTATCTACAGCAATATGGCGCTTTATGCCTAAAATCTTTTTACCTGCATCATAGCCTTTTCTTTCAGCAGTATCTGCGTTTTTAACACTTTGAGCATCAATTATACAGAAACTGGTTTTCTCTTTCCGACCATTGTTTCTTCGGACTTCTCCAACTAATTTTTTTTAAACGCATTCCAAAATACTTTCTTCACCTATGCTTGGTTTTTCACTCCATTTTTTAAAATAGTTGTAACAATTGCGCCATTTTGGAAACGCTTTTGGTAGCATTCTCCACTGACAACCGCTTTTCAGGACGTATAACACTCCACAAAATACATCATACAAATCCAGTTTTCTTGGTTTTGTTTTTTTTCTACAGGACTCTAGATCTGGTAAAATAATCTCAAATCTTTCCCGACTTATGTCACTTGGGTATACACTCCTCATATATCCTCATTTATATATACTATCTCTTAGTTTATTCCTTTCTTGACATCATGTACAGTCTCTTAAACATTCTTTTTAATTAATTTTTTATAGCCTTCCTTAACCCTACTCTTTCTTCATTAAAAATCTTGCAATTCTGGCTAATATATGCTTTCATGAAAAACGATGCTAATATTAACTTGGTGGGGGTAAGATAGTCATGAATGAAAATGAAAAAAAGTTTATAAATTCAGTTCCAGAAAGTGACCCAGATCATGCTGTAAAGCGCTTTCAGATTAAGGAATGGTATGAGCCATTTGGGAAAAAAATCTTAATGAGTGCAGATCTTTCTTATGTTGCTGAAAAGCTAAATAATTTCTCAGATGCTAAGTATTGGATGCACAGGCAATTTGGTGATTTTATTCTCAATAGAGCCTCTATTGTAAATGAATTACTTGGCATAAAGAGAATAGACGATGAAGATCTATTAGATGACTACGACAGGTATCAAGTTGTTTGTTGGCTTTGCTCAGAGGAAAGTATACGTAAAAATTTTCCATCTCTAAAGCAATATCAAGGCGATTCAGAGTCAGAAGGGGAGTTTGTTACAGACACACTGGGTAGGTATTCTAGGCTGATGGAGTTCTGGTCACACTATATTCGGATAATGGATAAAAATGGTGACCTTATTTCAAATCCTAATGAAAAAATCCTAAATAACTTCAAAGAATTAATAGCAAAATATAATAAGAACTATCATAAAAACTTAGACTATAACACCCAAGTTGACTTATGGAAATATGGGTTTGAATGTGCAAAAAAAGAAGGGTGTATAGAAGCTCTTGAATTCTTTTTAGGTAAATTAGAAGGGAGAATAACACAAAATGAACGTGATGGAATTTTAATTGACACAGCACTGTATGCTACTTCCTCGGGTAGTTTCAATCTCAGGCATAGCAATGCTAATGTCATAGACTTTTGTCTTGCTAATCTAGGTGCTGATAAGTATAAGATGCTTCTGCAGAAAGATTTTGAGGTTCGTGGCAATTACTCTATATTGGACGAGTTAGAGGGTAGGTATTTGTTCTGGTATGTAAAAGAGTTAATTGGTTGTTTGGAGCCTGAGAATATCTCATTTGAGAAATATTCTGTTCACTTGATTTCTGGGATAGGACGTCAAGTATGTGTGGCGCTTGATAAGAAATTAATGCAGGTAAGAGGTGATTTTTTAACGTGGATATTGGATAAAGAAGGTTTTGCAAAACATAGGGAATACTGTCTCAATAAATTAAGTAAAGGTGATCCTGGATTAATTAATATGTTATCAGAACTTTCCAAAGCTGGTGCATTTGAGCCTTTAGAAAAGATATTAGACTCTGTAACTAAAGCAGGGCGTAAGGAGATAGCCGAGTCATTTCGTATGCTACAGGAGCCTTGTTGTGCTTTATACATTCAAGGTAGAAAAGATCTGTTGGATAAAGTTCTTGATGATACTAAATATAGTAATAATTTTGTAAGGGCTATAGAGGAAATTCTAAAACAAAATCCTGCTTACAAACAAAAATGGGATTGCGCGTGCAACCTACATAAGGAATTTAGAATAAAAGAATCTATGACAAAAATCTTGGAATTACTATCGGACTGCGGGTTAAGTGATATTATAGATAAGAAAATAAATGAGTTCGAGCAAGCTAGTCAGGCTGGTGGCGATGTATCATCATCTTTAAATGATCTGAAGTCTACCGCTTCTATTCAAGCAGACGTATCTAAGTATAGAACACATTAAGGAGTGGTAATATGCCAGATGATAAAAAGGAGTTAATACAGCATCTTTTCGAGGCGAGCACTGCTAATAAAAAATTTCAAGAAAGATTTCAGTCATTCTTGGATCAAATACCAAAACCAAGTGGAGCTTCTGCTGCACCAGAAAAGGAAGGGTTCTTTATAAACTTCTTTCTTGGCATGTTCGCTAGTTTAAAGAGCACAGAACTTGCTGCAAAACTTGAGCTACAAAATTTGCATTTTCGGGAAGTTCAGGTAATTAGAAAAGATTTACATGTTATTGCAGAATTTGGAGAAGATAAGAAAAAACATCTTTTTGTTTTCTCAGAAAGCAAAGGCAAAAAGTCCAGTGCCAATTTGGAGGAAGAAATAAAGAATATAGGCGACAATATAGGCAAAAATGTAGGAACTAAGGTTCTAATAGGTAGAGAAATACTTGAAGAAGAAGAAAAAAAGAAAAAAGAGGATCAGAGGTGGAAGTTTAAAGTCTTAGTAGAACATAAAACAAGTAAGAACCCTGAAGTCAAAGATTTTAAAAAAGTAGATTGCAAAGCAGATGAAAATTTAGAAGGCAGTATAGTTAAGTTAGCTACAGGTGACTTTCAAGATGGTATAGATGTTATTGAAAAGATAATTCAAGAAGCTAAAAAACTTTACTCTGACCTCAAAGGAAAAAATCTCGTACAAAATAGTAGCAAAGAAGCAGCACAACATGGCTTTATCAGTGGTATGTTGATAAACTTTCGTTATCGCTACAACTTGAAGTTATACTTAGAGTTATTAACAGGGAGGGGGTATAGTGATATTATGTTGCTTATAAGAGGAAAAGAGCGATCTTGGTCAGCTGTTCCTGTGGTAATGGAATTAAAGGCAGAGGGTAATGTAAATAATGCATTAACAGAAGCAGAAAGTTACGCTAGGGGATTGCGTCGTAATAAGATGCGCTTATTAACAAATGCTGATAAAGCTATTTGTGTAGGTATTAACCTTAATGAGCAGAAAAAATCATATAAAATTCCTGAAGTAGCATCTAAGATAAAAAGAAATGAAGAACCTATTATGCAATCCTTGTTTAATACGGTTTATAGTAATGAAGATACTCAAAATAGAATGGAAAATCTATTAGGCCAAGTATACTACACGTTTCCTTCAGAGCAATATACAAGAGATTACTTAAGTAGGTTCTTACTTGGACAGTTGCCTTTAGTAAAAAAGCCTAAAAAGGCAAAAGATATAAAAGTATGCTTATTTAACCACTCAGAAGCAGATATACAGGACCGTCTTACTACGTACATAATTGTTATTAAGGAACAAGTCAATAAAAGCAAGGTATTTATTTTTCATGTACAGGAAGCTGGTAGTGAAAAATTTAAGTATAACAAGTATTCATTTACTGAAGAAATATTAAATAAAATTGGCCTCAAACAAGGAGAAATTAGACAAGTCACTCAGGTATATGTAATGGGTTATGGAGAAACCGGACCTAGTCAATCAGCACCTTCACCTGGCACTTTTTATCAAAATAAAGACTTAGTAAAGGTTGAAAATAAAGATTCAAGGGAATACTTTGAAGGAGCTTTTTCTTCTCAAGGGAGACAAACAAGATCTATCACATCTAAGAATAAGTTCAAAGGAGAGGTGCAACTAATCAATCTTGCACCTAAATTAATTGATAAATTTAGAGAAGCAATAAATTATCAACAAAAAGGATTAAGGGAAGAAATTGAAGGAAAAAAGAAAGAGTTAGGAAGAAATGACAATAAATTTGAGTTATGTGCATATAAAAACTTGTTTGATGCAGTTAAAGAGTTAATGTGTGATGAAAATGGGAAACCAAAACAAAGTCTTGTATCAATGATTAGTAGTGAAAACAGGTTTAAAGCTTTTTTAGATGGGCTATTCACTGGATTAAGTGATTTGGATAAAGATAAAGTAATTGCTGTACTTACAGAATTTCAAGTTGGAGAAGGAGGTAGAGTTGATATTATGGTACAAGTTGTAGATAACGAAAATCCTGATGAAAAGAAGAAGATGGAAGAGCTAAAAGAATCTGTATCTATGGGGTTTGAATTGAAGTACTCTGAAACAACAAAGGAGGCAGCTAGTGAAAAGTTAAAAGAAGCAAATAATCAGATAGAGGGATATGCAAGATCTCAAAATATCAAATCAATAACAGAAGGTGACAAGGTAGCGTTTATTGGAGTTGTTTTCAACAGCAATGCTGATAAAAGAGATAATTTGATACTAGTAAGCGAAAAGTTTATTGTGGCTGGTGTTCCGCACAGCTCGACAGATGTCAGTCTTAGCAGTAAACTATCTGGATTATCTATTGCTACCAACATCAATACAAGATCCCTAGCCAAGTAAATCGAAGAGAGGAAGTAGTTATCGTCGGGTATAAGAATGTTGAAGGTACACGCTTTGATTGAACAATGGAGAAATGTCCTTCCTTAACTACAAGGTGGACACGGATTTAATAGTTTGAAAATTTGTGTTAAAGACAATCTATAATAAAAGTGCGAGGCATCTAAAATGTTTTTAACCCCAACTATGGATTAAATAAAGAGATAAAAGTGCAGCTAAGAAGAGGAAAACAGGGTAAGCTCGAGTATTTTAGCAATAATTAAGAGGTATTCCAAGGTGCGCCAAGAAGTGCTTGGAGAACAGTTGGTGAAAATCCAACACAAACAAAGTCTAGCCAACAGTTTGGAACAGACCACTATGTTGCATGAGGTAACGAGTGTAATAGAGCTAGTGGGATGGACAATGCAGGGTACAACGAAAGTGAAGGGATTGAGTTCCGAAATACCTGAAGACATAGAGGTCGACATTTTCATGGCCATGGAAGACAGCATGAAGGATAACGTAAAGGCAAGTTATCACTCACTCTATCGGGATCTGAGACCGTGCCATGTATTGAAATGGACTTCAAGTGAACTTGGGAGATCCTATGCATTCCTACAAAGGTACGCTGGAACAAGTCAACAAAGGCAAGAACTAGCGGAAGATGCAGGGGAAGTCGGACTGATTGATAGTACTCAGAATGTGGGAAAGCCACGTACAAGGGGAAGCGATCAGCAATATAGTAACTGGAATAGGGATTGCTAGGCCAATACAACGGAGGTTGGAATAACATGCAAAATAAACTAAACCAGATAGCAGTAAGAGCAAAGCAAGATAAGCGACTAAAATTCACATCGTTAGTCCATCTGATAAATACAGAGAATCTTGCGAGATGTTATAAAGAACTGAAGCGTAACAAGGCTTGTGGAGTAGACCAGATAACAGTGGAATCATACGGAGAAAATCTGAATGAGAAACTCGAAGTGCTAGTAGAAAGTATGAAGAGGAAGCAATATCAACCACAACCAGTAAAGAGGGTATATATACCGAAAGCTGGAAGTAAAGAGAAACGCGGACTCGGAATACCATCGACCGAGGATAAATTAGTACAGATTATGCTGAAGAAGATATTAGAAAATATTTACGAGGCAAACTTTCTGGACAGCTCATATGGATTTCGACCTGGAAGAAACTGTCATCAAGCGGTAAATGCACTAGATAAAGCAGTTATGTACAAGCCAATAAACTACATTGTAGAAGTGGATATCAAGAAGTTCTACGATAATATACAGCATAAATGGCTAATGAGATGTCTAAGGGAACGAATAACTGACCCAAATTTGCTGTGGTTAGTAAAGCGGTTTCTCAAGGCAGGGATAGTCGAAGCTGGAAATTATGAAGCAACAAAACAAGGTACACCCCAAGGTGGTATAGTAAGTCCTGTATTAGCAAATATATACTTACATTATGTGTTGGATTTATGGATAGAAAAGAAATTTAAACCAAGATCCAGAGGATATATACAACTAATAAGGTTTTGCGACGATTTTGTGGTTTGTTGCGAAAGTAAGGTAGACGCGGAAGAATTTCTGGAATTACTGAAACAAAGGCTAAATAAATTTGGGTTGGAAGTATCTGAAAACAAGACCAGAGTAGTAAAGTTTGGCAAGAGGGAGTGGCAACAAGCGATAAGAGAGAAACGAAGGACGGAAAGTTTCAATTTTCTGGGGTTTACGCACTATGGTGCAAAAAGTCGTCGTGGTAGATTAATAATGGGACATAAAACCTCAAAGTTAAATCTAGCCAGAAAACTAAAAGAAATCAAGGAGTGGTTGAAAATAGTCCGCGGAAGTATTCGACTTAAAGATTGGTGGCAAGTACTGAAGGCTAAATTAACAGGACACTATAACTACTTTGGTATTAGCGGAAATTATTGGTGTTTGAAACAATTTTACACATCAGTAAGAAAGCTAGCATTTAAATGGATAAATCGGCGTAGTCAGAAAAAGAGTATGACCTGGGAACAGTTTGTACACTACGTAGAAGTAAATCCATTACCAAAGCCAAAAATACATTTTTCTTTATATGCATAAGAGGGACGACTGTGAAAACTAATATTGATGAGCCGTGTGCGGGAAATCTGCAAGCACGGTTCTTTAGGGGGAGTTGTAGTAATAAAACTCAAACGAGAGGAGTAAAGCTACAGCTTCTACCGAACAAAGTAGCCGACACTGGGATGGCTTTGTTGCATAGCAACGTAAGTTTTTTCCAGAGTAAATAATTTTATGCGACTATTTCAAATTTAGGCATACCAATTGCAGTAAATTTGTTCATTAAGTAGCATTTAATAAGTAGTTCCTTCTCTCTATTTGTCTCAGATTTATTCTTAAAACTAAACCCAAATATTCGCTTCAACCTTGAGAAAAATTCTTCAATATACGATCTTTTTCCGTAATTTACTTCTTCTTTCCATCTTTTTATACCATTCTCACCATGTAATTTCATTAACTGAATAGCGGCATTTCTATCAAGCATATAATCCAATTTTGGATGCTCTGCTGCGTTGTTTTTCGGAGGAATTTTCGTTTTTATGCCATATTGATTACACAGCTTATAGAGCTTTTTTCTATCATATGCCCTATCTGCATATAGTGCTTTTATAGCATATTTAACATCAAATTTCCCCAATGCTCCATAGTGATCAGAGTAAACGCCATTACTGTATTTTGTAGCTATGACTTGTTTGCTCAACATTATGTGCAATTTTCTTACTTGTTTATAGCCGCGGTACTCTCTATCTTTGCTATTTTCTTTGCTGGTATCTGTTCAGGGGCATCGCAAATATTGAAGCAAAAGTGGTGTCATCCGAGTAGCTCCTTTTTTTGTCATCCCAGTGCGTGACACATAACTGTACGAACATTGCAATTTGCGGGCAATTTACGTGGCAGGTGGTGTCATTCCAGTGCTTGACACTGGAATCCAGCTTTTGATCGAAAATGTTGTATAGTGCACAATCAATTTTTCTGGATCCAAGTAGTCAAGACGCTAACTATGGATTAGCTGATGAAGAAAGTGTTGGAAATAGAAGGTTTTTTCCGTTTTAAAGAATATGAAATAAGGGTGGAAAAAATGTGAACTAAAAAATTAATAGGAGTTCTATGGCGGGTATCTAATCTGTTTTTTAGGTAACCAAAGACGGTTTCAATGATAGATCTTTTTCTCAGAAAAATCTTCTCATTTAGCGAGATTAATACATTTTTCATACCTTTTTTTATCTTGGTCACAAGCTTGAGATTTCTATCAAAAAAATAGATCTTTTTTAATATAGCCTTTATCTCCAAATAATAAACCCGCTAATTTTTTAGTCAGGTCTGGAACTGGTTTCCTATCGTCAACATTACCTTTTGTCAAAGTAACCCCTTACCTTTTTCATTGATTACCATATGTAATTTGAAACCATAAAACCAACCATAAGTGCTTTTTCCTATCTCAGCAATTCCGGAAAAAACTTTGTTTTTTGAGATTCTCTTTCTGTGACATACTGCAATAGGTGTTGAATCAATATACTGTCTCTTTTGCTTAACCATTGCAGCAGAATCGCTAAATACCATAAAACTCGCGGCTTTAATGCAATGAACCTATCATATGAAGGCAGTGTTGGAAAGTCTGACTTATGTAATAACTTTAGATAGTATTGATAAAATGATTTAAAATTTTCATATCTAGATTGCTGATATAGTAGAATTATTGTTATAATTTCAGAATACGTTATTTCTGGCACTCTGGTAGGTTTTTTGCCACTTGGCAGTAGTCTGCTTGCAAAATTTTCATCTATTATTTTACAATAATCATCTACAAAACAGTGTTATATTCTTATTCATTGAGTAACCTCCTATTATCGCTAAAATACTGGAGTTTACCCTCTTTTTCCCTCCTCTCTTACTATTTTTCTAATCCATAGTTAGCGTCTAAAATACATAAAAGCTTTAGGCAAAAATTATAACATCAAAACAGTGGAAAGTGTTATGCAGGAAAATGGTATTCAAGCCCAACTTAGAGGTTGTCCAGAAACTAGTAAATTCAAGCATATTCCCTCTTTAACATAACCCTACTCATAGCTAGGTATATGAAATTCTCAGTGGATGTTGTGAATACTCCTTCGATAGCCTTCTATTCCTATTAACCCAAGCAAAAGTCCTTTCTACAACCCATCTTCTTGGCTGTACTTTAAACCCTTGTTCTCTTGTTGGTAGTAGCTCAGGTGGCGTATCTTTGTGCACCCAAAATCTACATGGAGGCCTTTTAACAATTTCAATATCTATGTCATATTCTTCCTTTATGTGATTCTTTAAATTTCTTCCTTGGTATCCCATGTCAGCCCACATTTTTTTAACTTTAGTATATTTTGTTCTCATATTGTTTAATGCTATTTTAATACCATCTCTATCATTTTCGTTAGCAGCGCCTACGTAACAACCTAGTATAAAACCCTAAGTGTCTGTAATTATATGCCTTTTTCTACCCTTTACTTTTTTACTTCCATCATAGCCTTTGATCCCCCTTTTTCTGTAGTCTTTACAGATTACTATACAGGCACTCGGCTGCTCATTCCTTCCTATTTTTCTTCTACTATATTTTGTAATTTCATAATTCATTTTCTCAAAAATTCCCTGCTTCTTCCATTGCCTGAACTGCTCATACACAGTCTTCCATAGCGGAAAATCATTTGGTAAATACCGCCATTGACACCCTGTACGCAATACATAGAAAATTGCTTCTAATATTTCTCTTTTGCTATACTTTGGCGGCCCTCCTCCTTTCTTGTATGATACTCTGAAGTGTTTTTCTATTCTTGCCCATTCCCTTTCGCTTAGATCTGTTGGATACTTTTTTCTCATCTTTACCCCGTACTAAAATTTCAGATATTATAGCCTTTTACTAGTTTCCGGACAACCTCTTAAGTCTTTTAAGCGAAACGTTTGAATATACTCCGATTTTCCTTCTTGCAAGTAACAAACAGTAAAACTATTGGTATAATGCCTATGTGACGCATATTTTTCCTCCAATTGCACATTTCAATATATCAGAGTACTGGTTGGTCCAAACTCCTATACGAGGTCATCACATTTTGTGAGCATCACCGGTGGCAGAATCTGAGTAACGAGGTCTTCTTTCATATACTTTATACAAGAACACTCAGAAAAAGTGCCAACCTGCCACCTATCCACTCTGAGAAGTGATTATCTTCTCTTGCTTCCAACCAAGCAATACCTAATTCATACCTTCTGGGTAGGGCCAGTTTTTTGACAACTTTCCTTTACATGCCGGTGCTTCTAGTCTGCATTTTTCTTGAGCTCTCATTTGCGTAACGACGTTGACAAAGTGTAACCAAGGTGTTTCTTTTATAACATATTTTTAACTTACAACCGCCGCGGTATCTCTTAGCCGCTAACAAGTAGCGGAATGACAAATTTGTCGTTTTTTAAATCGTCGGTAAACCAGAATTACTTTAGCTATAACAAAATAGAAATAAGTTGTTGTAAAAAATTTTTCATGGTAAAATTATTTATTTTCACCACATGTTTAAAGGAATTATCACGGATATCGGGACTATAACTGATACTACCACTCACTCCAACTCTGATCAAATTTTCCATATCAAAACACAAAACTTACCTTCTATAAATAAAGGAGACTCAATAGCTTGCTCTGGTGTGTGTTTAACTGTTGTTGATATAATGAGCGATACATTTACAGTCCAAACGTCTCAAGAAACTATGAAGGTTTCTAACTTAAATACGTGGAAGATAGGCAAAAAAATAAATCTCGAACAAGCAATGAGATTAAGTGATAAGATCGATGGCCACCTAGTTCAGGGTCATGTTGACGGGATAGTAAAAATTTTAACAATTGAGCGAAATTTAGATTCTCATAAAATCAAGCTATCATGCCCACAAGAATTAATTAAATTTGTTGCAAAAAAAGGCTCTGTTACACTAGATGGGGTTTCTCTCACAGTGAACTCAGTTATTAATCAGGAATTTACAGTAAATATCACTCCCTATACATGGGAAAATACAACTTTTCAGTACAACAAAGTAAATGATTATCTGAATTTAGAAATTGACATGATCACTAGGTATTTAGATCAACTGATGCAGCATAAATACAATTAATTTTACAACCTCGTTATTTATAACTATTATATCTTGAAAACCATATAGATATAAAATATGCTTTTCGATAGTCTAATTATCTTCATTGTTGTTCTATGTGTAATAATCTCGATAACTAGAGGCTTTATAAAAGAGCTATGCGCACTAATGTTTCTATTTTTATCAGTTTTTCTGACAGCTAATCACTATGATTTTTTCACTCTAAATTATAGTAAATATTTTGATTCTAAAGTTACGTTAAACATACTCTCTACAATTTCTGTATTTATTATACTTAATCTTATATTGATGATAATAAATAACTGGCTAATGTACATATTATCGCCCATAAGGTTGGGGTTTATCGATAGAGTTACTGGAATCTTTCTCGGAGTGCTTAAAGGAATATTGCTCTCTTATATATTATTTTTTGCTGTGCACTTATATTGCTACACAGTATATGACAAAAAAGAGGAACATTCTGCAATAAAAGCAGAAGACATATTGCCTAATTGGATAATAAATTCACACTCTTATCAGACTTTATTTGTGACAGCAGAAGAAGTAATTGACATGTATGTACCAGAGTCGTTGATACTAAAAATAAAAGAGATCGGTGGAGAAATGGTTGATCAAGAAAAACCTAAAAACAATAAAAAAGAAGAGTAAATATTTATTTATAAATATGTTCATTGGGAGTATTCAAAAAGCCATATGTGTCAGGTTAAGAGCAAATATTCAAAATTGTAAGTCAAAAATATGGTTGAATAACTGTGTGTATAATTATTAATCTTTTCTAAGCATTTTGGCAATGGCTCTTTCTAAATTTCTCGACCCTAAGAATGATGGTGTGCTGCAGTAACAAACAAAGTAATGTTTGTTTTATTGAAGATGAAGGAGGTCCTTCGAAATCGGTTTTCAGGAGCAGGTTTCAAACCACCTTAAGTGGCTCTATTCAAGAGATAGGGTCATAAGCGTTAAGGAAAAATCAGCATATAAGCTGGAAGGTGTGGATCAGAAAGACGAACGTGAGTGAACCACTGATGAACGTGTTGAAAAGGGAAGTGAACATCGAAAGGGGGAGTGAGTCGTTCTCCTCTGCCAACGTTTGCTCCCAAACTGCAAGACGAGCACTACAAATTAGCAAAGTACACAAATCAACGAACAAATTGCTAGCGGTGCTTGTTGTTCCATTTGGTTCAAACTCGGATACGATTTCTTCAGAGTTGAATACCAGAACCATCTGCTGCAATAAACCTATAGCCTCTCCAGCTCAGGCTCATCTTGATAGGCTGTTTGGATGCTTAAATTCTTTAAAACCTGTATTTATATCTTGCTTTAGAAAAAGCTTGCTTTGAGGGTGGAACTTAATGAGCTCACATTCTATTCCTAAACTTTTCTTAATTAACTTTAAAATCATAGAAAATACTGTCGTAAAAGCTTGTTCGTGTGAAACTCAACACAATGGATTCTCTGAAAAGCTTTCGAGTATATTATATTTTTAATTTGTAGAATAAGATTTTTTCCTTTTTGCATGTTTCACCTAAAAAGGACACATTTTAGACTTCTTTGTTGAAATAAAACAGAAACAAAAGTGCTGTTTATTGCAGCTTTTGGGTAATTTAATGGTAAAAAATTTAGAGAGAAGTTTTATGCACAATCATTGATATTTTCCCTTAAGTTGACGCCATTGGCTGAACAGTTGCTACTTGTTAGCGGGATCTATGCTAAGAGATACCGTGGCGGTATGACGTAGAGCTCGCGTTAGCTATACTTTTATACTCACCAAATCAGTTTGCTTGCTTACAAGCAAACTAGCATAAAAAGTGGTTGTTAAAACACAACGTTTTCGATGAGATTGCAGGAAGGCTGGATTCTAGTGTCAGCTACTTTCATCTGCCTACCTGCAAATTGCAATGTTCGTACAGTTATGTGTCACGCTACTTGGATGACACCGTTGAAAGAAATGAACCGCCTTTTCAAAATTGTTTTGAATAGAGGAATAACATTCACAAGTAAAATTTCATATTACCATTTTTTAATTTATGTATTATAATAAACTTAATTTATAAGAAAAACAAAGTTGGAAGGACTAAGCAAAAACTGGGTGATAAGAACGGGAAGATTTTTATCTTCATTGTTTTTTTTACTACTAATTGCGCTATCAATACGTAGTTTTTTATTCGAGCCATTTCATATACCTTCTGGTTCAATGAAAAGCACCCTACTTGAAGGGGATTACATTTTTACTAGTAAATACTCATACGGTTACAGTAAACACTCCTTTCCATTTTCTCCAAACATTTTTAGCGGCAGGATTTTTTACACCCCTCCAAAGCGTGGCGACATAGTAGTTTTCAAACCCACAAAAAACGACAGTATCCGATTTGTTAAGCGGGTAATAGGAACACCGGGCGACAAAGTGCAAATAATAGAGGGAGAATTATACCTAAATGATCAGAAAGTAGAGCGAAAGCAAATTGAAAGTTTTTTTGATTATGAGTCAAATCGTAACATACCAAGATATATAGAAACGCTTTTAAGTGGCAAGGAACATGAGATTTTGATAGATAACATTTCTAATAAGCTATCATATAACACTCCGGTTTATTATGTACCTAACGATCAATTTTTTGTTATGGGAGACAATAGAAATAATTCTTTGGATAGCAGGTTTCCTGAAGTTGGTTTTGTACCAATGGAAAATATCATTGGGCGTGTAAGCATAGTTGGTTTATCGTTTAAATTGGGGAAGGTCGATTGGTTACCATTTAATTTCAGGTTACCTGTTGCTTTGAGATTAAATAGGGTATTGCACAAGGTTGTGTAAGCTTTTTCTACCTATTTGTTAATTCACATAACTCTAAAGAAGAATTTTCTAACTCGGCGATAGTGTTGTTAATTTCATTCAAGTCATTGCCTTGTAAAGCGTTTTTTGCATTTTGTAATAGGTTTTTCAACTTTTGATCAGTGGAAAGGTTATTATTGTTTTCAACCAAGTGTATGAGTTTATTTCCATTAATTTTAGCACCTGCAAGGGAACGAGCCTTCATATCTTCATCAAAGCTGTTTATTGACTGGTTAACCATATTTTGAACATCAGCTTCACTCAAGCCAAAACTTGAATTTACTTTAACTGCCTGCTCAATTCCAGTAGTTTTTTCTCTTGCAGTAACAGTCAAGATCCCGTCAACGTTAACTGTAAATTCTATTTCAACTCTTGCAGAACCTGCAGGCAGTGGCGGTATACCTTTTAGTTCAAACTGCGCTAGAGATTTGTTATCCTCTATCATTTCACGTTCTCCCTGACAAACGTGAATTTTCATTGCTGTTTGCCCATCAACATAAGTTGTAAACTCTTTTGTTTCTGAAACTGGTAGTGGCGTATTTCTTGGTATGATTTTTTCAACTATGCCTCCCATAGTTTCTATGCCAAGTGATAAAGGTAGAACATCCAGGAGAATATTCCTATCTTTTGAGCTCGAAGTTAAATCGTGAGCCTGCAGGGCTGCCCCAATGGCAACTGCTTTATCTGGATCCACGTCATTCAGTACTTTATTTCCAAAGAGTTTGACTAGTGAATTTTGAACCAATGGTGTTCTAGTTGCACCACCAACTAAAATTACTCCTTTTATATCATCAATTTTAAGATCTATATCACTTATAGTACGAGTGACTATATTGATAGTCCTATTAACTAAAGGACTTATTGCCGGCTCGAATTCTTCTCTAGTAATTTCGCATTTAAATGACTTGCCATTAACATTAAATTCGAAGATACCCATAGTGTGATTGCTTAGGTACTCTTTCACAGAGCGTGATTCGATAAGTAAGGAATTTAGTTGCTTAGGGGTTTCTCCAGTCTTTTCTCTATACTTATTAAGCACAATTGAACTCAGAAGATGATCAAAATCATCACCGCCGAGTTTGGTGTCACCACCAACTGCAAGGACTTGAAACACTCCTTGATGTAATTTCAATATCGAAATATCAAATGTTCCTCCACCAAGGTCATAAACTGCATATATTCCACTATTATTGTTCTTTTCAATGGAGTAAGAAAGCGCTGCAGCGGTTGGCTCGTTAACGAGGCGAAGAACTTCTATTCCAGCTAATTTTGCTGCATATTTAGTTGCGTTACGTGCTGAATCGTCAAAGTAAGCTGGCACAGTAATCACTGCTTTTTTTACTTCCAGCCCCTTAGACTTTTTTACCCTCTCACATAAAGCTTTTAATATCTCAGCAGAAATCTCAACAGGAGTAAGATACTTTTCCTCTGCGCATTTTACTCTAATAACTTTTTCACTTTCGTTATCTATTTCAAAATTGAGGCCTTCTTTATTTAATTCTTCAACACTTTTACCCATTAAACGCTTTATTGAGTAGATTGCATTTCGACCGACGTTACAGCCAGTTTTCAATGTATTATCTTCATATGAAATAACAGAAGGCAGTAGCTCTCTTCCTTGCTCATCTTTAAATATTTCTGCATTGCCAGCTTTATTTACCATGGCAATTAAAGAATTGGTAGTACCAAGATCTATACCAAAAACTACTTCACTTGAATTTGGTTCAGAAATTTGAATTGGTTGCATTCTTTTTCACCTCCTCAAATGACTTATATAAATATTTTAATCTTAGGACTTGTGTAGCAGCTCCATCAAAATTCTTTACAGCAAAAGTGTTAATTAGGTTTTTAACGCAATCTTTTATTTTTTCATCAATCATCCTGCTTGCAAATTGTAGATCGTTGCAGTCTAGTAAGTACTCTCTTATTTCCATTGATTCATTTAATATTTCAGAATTCGGATGATCCTTTGGGCTTCCCACACCAAAAAGATTCAACAAATGCTCGGCACGTTCTAGTGGTGACTTTAGCACTTGATAAGCTTTGTTGATATTTTCCATGTTTTTGGACTGTCTTTCATTTATATCAGTCTTGCTTAGCTCAATATATTTTTTCTCTAGCCCATCAAAGCTGATATTGAAAGTTGGTTCAATTTCAAACAATGCAAAATAGTTGCTAGACATGAAAACTCTCTCCACAACCACATTTTCCTTTCTCATTAGGATTTTTGAAAACAAAACCCGATGAAAATTTTTCTTCTACATAATCCATTTCAGAGCCAAGAATAAACATGACGGATTTTGGATCGATCAACACTTTAACTTTTTGGTCATCACTACAGGTTTCCTCAATTATCGACTCTAAAGGACGAGTATCATATGCATATTCAATATCATATTTTAAACCAGAACATCCTTTTTGTTTAATTAGCACTCTTATTCCTATTGCTTCTTCCGGTTTCTCGAGGTTAGTATGCTTCTTTTGGTCCAATAAATACCTTATCCTTTCTACTGCTTCCGCAGTTATAGTGATAAGTTTTTTATTCTTTTTTACAGTTTTACCTCCGCCTACTTCTTGATATTCACCCATGTTCGTAGCTTCTTAATTCTTTTGTTTACTTTGATAGTCATGAATAGCAGCCTTTATAGCATCTTCAGCAAGTACCGAACAGTGTATCTTCACTGGAGGTAAAGACAACTCTTCCACTATTTGAGTATTCTTTATCTGTGTAACGTCACTGATGGTTCTCCCTTTTATCATCTCTGTTAACAAGGAACTTGAAGCAATGGCAGAACCACAACCAAAAGTTTTAAATTTTGCATCTTCAATAACACCTTTGTCATTGACCTTTATCTGCAATTTCATTACATCACCGCACGATGGTGCACCAACTAAACCAGTACCAACATTTGGATCATTTTTATCCAGAGAGCCAACATTTCTTGGATTTTCGTAATGATCTAAAATTTTCTCATTATAACTCATAAAATTACCTGTGAACTGCTATTCTACGTTATAACATATTTAGGTTAAAAACTAAAGAAAAATGCACTAGCAAACAGTATATTTTACTCACAAAATATATGGGTTACGAGTGTATTTACTTTACAAATACACGTAGTGCGTGTCATTCTTTATATTGTAATTTTAAAAGGAGTATTCCCTTGAGTTTATTTGGTAACCTTTATAAAGGACTGTTAAAAACTTCTTCTCGCTTTAGCGACGGGGTGAAAAGTATTTTTTCTGGCAAAAAAAAATTAGATCAGTCGCTTTTAGATGAGCTAGAAGAATTGCTAATTAGCATGGACATTGGTCATAAAACTTCCAAATTAATTATTAACAGGCTCACAAGCATCAAATTTGACAAGGAAGTTGAGTATAATATCATCACACAGCAGTTAATGAACGAAATAGAAGCTATATTAAACCCTGTCGTGCAACCGTTAATTTTAAATAAAAAACCACATATAATAATGGTATGCGGAGTAAATGGTAATGGTAAAACCACAACTATAGGTAAACTTGCATATAAATATAAGGAGATGGGAAAGTCCGTTATGCTTGTTGCATGCGATACATTTAGAGCTGCTGCTAGTGAACAATTAAACATTTGGGCAGAACGTTCTGATTGTTCCATTGTTACTGGAGAGTACGGTAGCGACTCTGCAAGTGTGGCGTATAGGGCTGTGAGTCAAGCTATAAAAGATAACGTTGATGTTGTTCTAATTGACACAGCAGGCAGGCTACAAAATAATGTGAACCTTATGGAGGAGTTATCAAAAATATATAGAACGATAAAGAAATTGGATGACACTGCCCCTCATGACGTTATTTTAGTTCTTGATGCAACTACCGGCCAAAATGCTTATAGCCAATTAGAAGCATTTAGCAAAATGGTTAATGTTACCGGGCTAATCGTAACAAAGCTAGATGGCACCGCTAAGGGCGGAGTAGTAATTGGACTTGCAGAAGCTTATAAGGTAAAGTTACATGCTATAGGAATTGGCGAAAGTATAGAGGACTTAAAGGAGTTTACTAGTAAAGAATTTGCTGAAGCATTATTTAATTGTAATTAAAAATTTCTCTTAATTCCCTTACGTGACCAAGCTTAATTATCTCAATATCATGAGAAGAGTAATTACCATTTTTAGGCATAATTGCTTTTTTGAATCCTAACTTTTGTGCTTCTTTTAGTCTGAGATCAGCATGCGAGACATTCCTAATTTCTCCTGAAAGTGCAACTTCACCGCAGATTATTGAAGAAGTTGGCAGCGGTAAATTTACTACACTTGAAATAAGGGAAGCAGCAACAGCAAGATCAGCCGATGGTTCCTGTATTTTGAGTCCCCCTGCAATGTTTAGGTATACCTCTTTATCATGCAAAAACATTTTGCAACGAGCATTTAGCACCGCGATGATCATAGCCAATCGATTAATATCCCACCCAACTACTGCCCTTCTTGGGGTTGCCATATTAGTCCCTGCTATTAATGCTTGCACTTCCATTAAAATTGGTCTTGAACCTTCAATTCCTGCAAATACGGCGCTGCCAACTACTTCTCTGTCATGGGCCATCAGAAACAATGATGATGGATTATCAACAGGCACAAGTCCTGCTTCAGACATCTCAAAAACACCAATTTCATTTGCAGGACCAAATCTATTTTTAATAGTGCGTAAAATGCGATATTGATTACTATTTTCACCTTCAAAATATAATACCGTATCTACCATATGCTCCAAAGTTTTAGGTCCAGCTATTTGTCCATCTTTCGTTATATGGCCAACTATCAAGAGAGAAACACCATATTGTTTCGCAAGAATGGTTAATTCATGTGCACAAGTACGAACCTGAGTTACAGTTCCTGGTGCCGATGTAATTCTGCTATCATACATTGTTTGTATAGAGTCAATTACTAAGAATTTAATACTTTTATTTTCCTTTATTGTTGCTACTACATCAGTTAAAGACACTGTAGATAAAAGCTTGATTTTAGGTTCATTTATCTTAAGACGCTTTGCTCTGAGACTCACTTGCTCTAAAGATTCCTCGCCAGATACATAAAGACATTCAAAAGAGGAAAGTTGCACAACATTAGCTGCAATTTTAAGCAAAAGGGTAGATTTCCCAATTCCAGGTTCGCCACCAATTAAAATGCTAGCACCTTGAACGATACCCCCACCAAAAACTCTATCTAATTCTTCTATCCCTGTTAGGAAACGACTTGGAATGATAATTTCGCTACCCGATAACGTCTTTATTAAAATTGGCGAAGATATACTTCTTTTGCTCGTTTTTACTGCTATTTCCTCAACAACTGTATCCCAATTGTCACATGCAATACACTTCCCTACCCACCTACCAGTGCTGTGACCACAGGATTGACATACATATACAGTTTTCATTAAAATCAAAATTATTTTGTTATAATTGTAATAAAAATTAGCTGAATAGGCGAAGTAAATCTAAACACTGAGTCTCACAAACGTTGTGGTGCGAAGATAATTGTCATAAGTTGTGCCATTTAAATTCATGCACAATAATTGCACGCACGCTTCCCTCCAGGATCTAAGTAGCCTCTACTTGTATCTTGTCAAAAGCATCTAATGTTTTAAGCTTAAGCATTAGGTGGAGAAGGGAGGAACTCTGTGCTTCTTCTTAGATATAAAATCTGTAGAGGAGATAAGAATTCCCTTCTCAAAAGTATAGGCTGGACGGTATCGTAGAAAAACCTAAATGGTTCTAATTCTGTATTCACAAGGTTAGCCTTACTTTTCATTTTAAATAGTAACGTATGGGGTTATATATGATCAACAACTTTCTGGGAATAGATGTATCAAAAGATCGCTTTGATGTTTTTCTCTCATTTATAAGTAAAAAAGGAAAACGTGAAACTAGGAAAAGAAGCTTTAAGAACGATGATAATGGGTTTCAAGGTCTGCAGAGCTTTCTACAAAAACATAACGTAGAGCAAGTGAAAGCTTGTATGGAAGCTACCGGTTGTTATAGTGAAGCTTTGGCTGAATTTCTACACAATGCTGGACATTTTGTAAGTGTTGTAAATCCTTATTGTATTAAATCTTATGCGAGGAGTAAGCTTGTAAGACAAAAGAATGATCAGACCGATGCAGAAATTATTGCTGATTATTGCCAAAGACAGGAACCTACTCGTTGGACACCACCTTCTCCTGAAATGAAAAAATTAAAACATCTTTATCGTTGCTCGGTTGCGTTAAAAGATGGATTAACATTCGTAAATAATCATTTAGAAAAGAAGGAGAGACTGCCTGAAGAAGTTGCAAATGCTTGGGAAAACCTTGCAGTGAACATAGAACAATCAATAGAAACAATAAAAAACTCCATACGTGAACTATTAAAACAGCACAAAGAGTTGTTGGAAAACTTTCAACTCTTATTGACTATTCCAGGAATAGGAGAGGAATCAGCAATAGCTATTTTAGCTGAAATTCCTGACACAAAGGCTTTTATAAATGCCAGACAATTGGCAGCATACGCTGGAACTATACCACGAAATATAACATCAGGTTCATCTGTATATGCCAAGCCCAGATTAAGTAAATCAGGTTCACGAACACTACGTAAGGCCATGTATTTTCCTGCTATAGTAGCTAAAAATCACAATCCTATTATTATGACTTTTTGCAAGAGATTAAAAGAAAAAGGCAAGCATAATATGGCCATTGTTGGTGCTGCAATGCGTAAGTTGCTTCATATTGTTTTTGGTATTTTAAAATCAAAAAAGGCTTTTAATCCTGACCATATCAAAAGCTACAGGACTAGGAGATTGACTGAAGCTTTAGTAATTTAAAATCGAAAAATGCTTCCATTCTATCTTATGTAAAATGGTATCTTACACAAATTTATTGAATGTAGTTGGTTAGTGTATATGTTGATAAGTGTAAAAGACAAGATTTAATCTGACAGACAAGAATTAACTGACAGAAGAATTGAGGTAGTCAAAACTAATATCAGGCTCTTGTTTAATACAACTACAATCTGTATACCGCTACACAGGACGGGAATTGGCAGTATTTTTTGATTTCACAATATAACTTAGGCAATTTAGATTCAATTTTTGTAATTTTCTTGTTGACTGGCGAGACGGTATCTCCTGTCATCCGAGTAGCTGACACTGGTTTCCATCCAAGAGGGTGTCATCCCAGTGCCCAGACACTGGGATCCAGGAAACTTAACTCTACACCAAGTAAATGTACAATAAGAACTAGATTCCAGCGTCACGCGCTGGAATGACAAAGTGAGCGTGCGTAGGTGTTATCCCAGTACTCCTTTCTCGTCATCCCAGTGCGTGACACTGGGATCTCATTTTACTTTATGATGATGTCATGAAAGTAACTGACACTGGGATGGCTTTGTTGCATAGCACCTTAAGCAGTGATGGTTTACGACAAATTTATGTAATGATTTCAAATTTAGCCATACCAATATCAGTGAATTTGTTGAGCAAATAGCACTTAATTAGTAATTCTTTTTCACGATTTACTTCAGATTTATTCCTAAAGCTAAATCCAAATACTTGCTTCAACCTTGAGAAAAATCCTTCTATGTAAGATCTCTTTCCATAAATCGCTTCCTTTTTCCACTCTTTTACACCATCTTGTCCATATAATTTTATTAACCTAATAGCAGCATTTCTGTCAGACATATAATCTATTTTTGAATGTTCTGCTGCATCCTTTTTTGGTAGAACTTTTGTCTTTATATCGTATTTCTTACACAATTTATAAAGTTTGTGCCTATCGTATGCCCTATCTGCATATAATGCTTTTATTTTGTGCTGAAAATTAACTTCTTCAAGCAAATCGCAAGCTCCATAGTGGTCAGAGTAGACGCCATTACTGTATCTTGCAGCTATAGCTTTTTTACTATTCACACTTAACATAACATGTAACTTTCTTACTTGCTCGTAGCTTCGGTACTTTCTATCTGCACTGTTTTCCTTACTGTGGCCAGGAGTGTTACTGTAAATGCTGATACTTGTGCTATCTATGATAATTTCAATATTTTCCATGTTGCTTTTATCAACCCTGCAATCATTTATCTTAATATTAAGTTTTTTAAACCTTCTTGATGCTTGTGAATAGCTGATAACTGCCAAATTTTTTCCTATTTGTTGCAGATATCCTTTTATAAACCCCACCGTTTGTCTTAAACCAATTCTAAAAAGATTGACAATTATATGCACCAAAATTACGACTTTATCACTGTAAATATAGTTGCCGCCCTGCATTTTTGGACTATTTTCATACCAATTTTCGATAGCTTCATCGATGTAACGAAAAATATTTCCCCTTTTTTCAAGGAATTTGTTATATTCGTTTTGGTTACTGACTTTCATTTTCTGTGGCATATTTTTTCTTCAACAGTTAAATGGTTATTTATAATGAATTTTGTCAGTAGCTACCAGATTTTTTCGGTTGCTATGCAACAAAGCCCACTGGGATCCAGAAGACTTAATTTCAACCAAATAATAAAGGCTAGATCCCAGTGTCACGCACTGGGATGACGAGAAAGGAGTACTGGAATGACATCACAGGAGCACTGGGATGACACCCTACTAGCGGAAGTTACTCTCAAATGTTTGTTCATGTTGCTATAAATATTAAGAAATTTACCAAATGAAAAAAAAGGCAAAAAAAGCCCCGTGGTGGTTAGCTATTCACTATGTACTAAAATATCGGCGTTTTTTTATTCTAAAACGCTTGATTAAGAGCGATTTAGCTGCTTTTAACTTGCAACTAACCTACACCGCAAGTGTTTAAGAAATTTACTAAGCAGGAAAAAAGGCAAAGAAACCCCATAGTAGCTAGTATTCAAATTCTCCCTTGTCAATTTGACGTTTTTTGCTGTCTTAAACGCTTTGTAAGCGCGTTTCGGCTTATATAGGTAAAAACCTAAAAATTTTTAAAGACATGCGATGCATGTAGTGCGAAAAATTAAACATGAGACGCCAAATACCCTAAGTTTTTTGTCATTAACCTGCACAGATTGCGAAGATAAATAAATAGCTTCAGTTTCATGATAAGGGGGCTGGCGAAGCTTGTAAAGCAATTTTTGCATTTAATTCTAGTTCCGTTTTATGCCAGCTTCACGCGCTGGAATGACACTCTTTTGGATGGAAATCAGTGCTAATTGTTCTGCCACAATTTTGCTCTATCACACTTGCCACATTTAATATTCCAGCTTCGTCGTAATAATTTCCAATTACTTGCAAGGCAAGTGGTAAACCCTCATTGGAGAGTCCTACAGGAACAGAAATAGCAGGCAATCCTGCCAGACTTGCCGGCACAGTAAACACATCATTGATGCACATAATTAGCGGATCTGGCTTTTCATTTAAGCCAAAAGCTTCTGTTGGAGCAGATGGCACAAGTATGTAATCTATTTTTTCAAACGCTTTTATAAAATCATTTCTGATTAATGCCCTAATGCACTGCGCTTTTTCGTAATATTCATTGTAATGACCTGAGGAAAGCGCATAAGCGCCAATTAAAATTCTTCTTTTCACCTCTTTACCGAAACCTTCTGCTCTTGTTAGTGAATACATTTCTTCAAGGGTATCAGCATCAACCCTTAATCCATAACGCACACCATCATAACGAGCAAGATTGGATGAAGTTTCAGCAGAACAGATTAAATAATAGACTGGTATTGCATATTTAGTATGTGGCAGAGTAACGTCAACAACTTCAGCACCATTTTCTTTTAAATAGGAAGCAACTCTTTCCCAATTATGAACTATTTCCTCTGAAATTCCATCCATCCTATATTCTTTTGGTATACCAATACGCTTACCCTTGACATCACCATTTATGAAGCTAGAAAATTTAGGCACTGGCTTTTCGCTTGATATTGAATCTTTTGTATCATAGCCACAAATTGCTTCCAGCATTAATGCTGAATCAGAGACAGAACGAGTAATGACTCCTGCTTGATCCAGAGAACTCGCAAATGCAATCATACCAAAACGCGAGCATCTTCCATAAGTTGGCTTTATTCCAACTACTCCACAATAAGCTGCTGGTTGGCGTACAGATCCACCGGTGTCGCTCCCTAACGCTCCAGCGCATAAAAATCCAGCAACCGATGCTGCAGATCCACCAGATGATCCACCAGGAACAACTTTTTCCCCATCACTTTTTCTAATCCACACATTTTCAACAGGGCCAAAATAGCTGTTTGTGTTCGCAGAACCCATAGCAAATTCATCCATATTAAGCTTACCGAGCATGGCTGCTCCACTTTTTAAAAGCAAGTCAGACACCGTAGATTCGTAAGTCGGAACGAAATTTTCCAGCATTTTTGAGCATGATGTTGTTTTTATTCCTTTTGTACAGAATAGATCTTTGATGCCAACTGGTATACCCATGAGCGGCGAGATTAAATCATCCTTTTGCCTAGAGAAATATTCATCTGCAGCTTTGGCAGCTTTCATCGCTACCTCTGGGGTTTTTGTTATAAATGCATTTAATTTCTCATTTTCAACCGCACTGATGTGCGCCTCTACGAGTTCAACGGCAGAAAAACTCTTTTTTTTGAGCCCGTCATGCATTTGTGTAATACTTAACCTTCTTAGTTCGTTCATTAATATTTAATTTTTAGCAAGACATTAATTGTAACATAGTACGATAAAAAATCCATACATTTATAGTTACAGCTAGAAATGTAGCTAAGGTAATTTAGATTCACCAAAATGGGTTTATGATTAAGTTGGCAATACGCCTTAAATTATGCCGCCTACTCTTCTATTCAAAACATTAAACAACATTATACACGACTTACCTTTGAACGTGGGAATTTTCTAGGGATTATCTTCTTAAATTCTATAATATTTTTTGTAACATTGTCTAAAGTGCCCAGACTACTTGGATCCAGGTGAGTTGGTGAGTATAAAATTCTACGTCATACCGCCACGGTATCTCAGCCGCTAACAAGCAGCGGGATGACGGTTGTCAGGGTGTCATCCCAGTACCTTCTCTTGTCATCCCAGTGCCCAGACACTGGGATCCAGGAATTTTATTAAGTTGGTAAGCATAAAAGTAGCCGTTTTATGTTAAAGTACAACGTTTTGATGATTATGAAAAAGCTGGATTCCAGTGTCAAGCACTGGAATGACACCCTCTTGGATAGTGCCACGCGCTGGAATGACACCCTTCACGGGCTCTTTTAGTCATAAATATTTAAGAAATTTACCAAATAAAAAAAAAGGCAAAGAAGCCCCGTAGTGCGAGTTTTGACCCTTTAATAATTTAAATTGGCGCTATAATAATGCGCTAACGCTTAAATGAAGCGCGTTTTTGCTGAATGTAGAAAAAATTTAAAAGACATGCAGCCGCTATAATTTTATGTAATCCGCCAAAAGATACCTCGAGTTTTTTACTGAATTTTGTCATTGAGCCTGCAGGTCAAAAACAAGTTTTGAGTCATAAACACCCTTATTATGATAATAAGGGGGCTGGCGGAGTTTGTCAAGGAAGTTTTTTTGTTTCTCAACACGCTGCCAAAAGTTTGTTATGCAAGAGATCCCATAAATTGGGTGTCATAATAACTACACCCACATTAATTTTGATGTACGTGACCTTGAAAGATCGTAATTCAATACTTAAATTATTAGGGTAGTAGGCAAATAATGGAGCTCAAAATGCATAACGTACAAGAAACTGAAAATTTAAAATTTGACGCTGAAGTAGGGAAAGTACTAAACATAGTGATTCACTCACTTTACACCAATAAAGACATTTTTCTGCGTGAATTAATATCAAATGCATCGGATGCATGTGATAAATTGCGCTATGAATCTCAACTAAATCCTAATTTGCTAGATTTGAATGACGAATTAAAAATCACTATCAGCTCCAATAAAGATAAGAACGAGCTATATATCACTGATAATGGCATCGGAATGAATAGGCAAGATTTAATAGACAACCTTGGTACAATTGCCAGCTCTGGTACGCAAAAATTTTTGGATGCAATTAAGAATAGCAAGGATTCAAGCCAAGCTGTGGAGCTGATTGGGAAGTTTGGTGTTGGTTTTTACTCAAGCTTTATGGTTGCATCGGAGGTGATAGTGGAATCAAGGAGAGCTGGAGAAGAGGAGTCTTGGGTCTGGCAATCCAAAGGAGATGGAGAGTATTCGATAAGTAAACTAGATAATCAAATTTCTCGTGGAACTAAAATTACACTCATTATGCATCCTGAAGAGAGTGAGTTTTTAGATAAATTTCGTGTTGAAAACATTGTCACTACTTACTCTGATCACATCAATTTTCCTGTTGAATTCATAAATGAAGAAGGAAAAAGTGAAAAGTTAAACAGTAAAGCTGCAATTTGGACTAAGCCAAAAAATGACGTTACTCAAGAGGAGCACAATGATTTTTTCCGCAGTGTTGCTCATGTTGGCGGGGAGCCTTGGATGATATTGCATAATAAAAATGAAGGTGCAATAGAATATACAAATTTGCTTTATGTTCCCTCTATTAAACCTTTTGATTTATTTCATCCAGATAGACGTTGCTCTGTTAAGTTATATGTAAATAAAGTATTTATCACTGAAGATAACGTACAGATCATACCGCAGTATTTACGTTTCTTGAAAGGTATTGTTGATTCACCGGACTTGCCTCTTAATATCAGCAGAGAAACGCTGCAGAATAATCGTGTTGTTGAGCAAATCAGAAAATCCCTCACTAAGCGTGTAATATCAGAGCTCGGTAAAAAGGCAAAAGAGAATTTAGAGGAATATACAAAATTCTGGACCAATTTTGGTGCAGTATTAAAAGAGGGTCTTTGTGAAGCTATGCCAACTGATGAGAGAGAAGCGCTACTCTCAATTTGCAGATTTCATAGTACTGGTGATGAGAAATTAGTCAGCATTGATGACTACATAAGCAGAATGAAGCCTGAGCAGGAACATATCTATTATCTCACCGGGAATAGCCTCGATTCAGTGAAAAACAGTCCGCAACTTGAGGGATTCGTCAGTAAAGGACTAGAAGTGCTCCTATTTGTTGATCCAGTTGATGATTTCTGGACTAGCGTGATTCATGAATATAAAGATCAAAAATTTAAGTCTGTGACCCGTGCTGATGTTGATTTGGAAAAATTCTCTTCAGAAGAAGATAAAAAAGATGAAGAAAATAAGCAAGATGAAGAAAAGACTGAAGAAAATACGGACTCTATACTGCAATATTTCACCAAGGTTCTTGGCAATTCAGTGAAAAGCGTAAAGATCTCTAAAAAATTGACTGACAGCCCTGTATGTCTAGCAGTTGATGAAGGTGCTATGGATCTTCGCATGGAGCGTTTTTTGCGTGAACAAAAGCAGCTAAATTACCGCACGCCAAAGGTGCTGGAAATTAACACTAAGCATCCTGTAATAAAAAGTATAATGAAATCTCACGCTGAAAATGGTGAAAACCCAACATTGGAGGACATGATTCACTTATTGTTTTACCAAGCTTGCATCGTGGAAGGCGAAGAGATGGATGACGCGAGCAGCTTTGCTAAGAGACTGAATAATTTGCTTGGCAAGATTTCTGTTTAATGCTATACTTAGCTTAGCTGCTAGTTAGGAGGTAAAACATGTTTGGTTCCAATTTTAGAGACTTTGTATCACAAGATACAACTTCACAGGGCCAATCAAATTCTGAAAGATTAATCAAAAGTTGGCATGGTTTTGAAAAACCAGATTCTGAAGATTCAGGTATTGAAGAAGAGTTTGAAGTTTTAGATAGCGAAAGTCAAGAGATACCAGCTACTCCATGTAGCACACCCCCTGAAGATCTAAGTTTAGAGAATGCAATACTTGCAAACTTTCCTGATGGTTGTGATAGGTCGTTTACTGTAGAGTTAAAAGATGAAGATTCATATGGTATCATTCCTAAAAACTTAACTTTTGCTGAGATTATAAATATCTTAAATCAAGCTATACAAGAAGATAATTGTGAAGAATTAGACAAGGTTGTACAAAATATTGAAAATTATGAAGGCAGGTCTATTACGCTGGATAATGAAAATCTCAAAGATTTCTGTTCAAATCAACTTAATTTGGAGTTACAAAACAGAAGCAACCATCAACATATATATTCAAATGTACTATCACAGTATAAATTTGACCAAGTAGAGTTCAAGTATGATTATTCAGTAAAAGAATTGGTACTATTGGCAATTGCAGCTAATGACAAGCTAGTAGAGCAATATCAGGATTTTCTTTTTGCTGAAGAAAATTTAAGTCTTTTACCTCTCCTTGTTGGTGGTCAAAAATATATTGAAGCTTTTATAGAAAAATTCCATGGTACCGATGGAGTTTATGGAAGATTAAAAGGTCAAGCTATACAACTTGTCGAACCTAATAAGATTGACTTCTTCTCAGCTACAGCATTAAGAAAAGAGCAAGAATTATTAAATGCAGTTTTTGTCGAATACGTTTTAAGAGATTTTGGACAGGTGTTAAAAACAAGTAAACCTGATCCTTTGTATGGTGTGCTTGAAACAGCGTCTCTGATCAAAAATGAAGAATTCATCACGATAGTGCTGGATGCATTTGAAAGATATATTAATGAGCCAACTAAAAAAGCCTCAACAGAAGAGTTATTAAAAAAGAGCTTTGCTACCTTGTTAGAAACTGCGATAAGTCAAGAACACATATCTGTCATTGAATACTTGTGCAAACGATACACTAATAGTGCAGATCATGCCATTTACGATGTATATAAACAAGCATTTACAGATGATAAAGTTATTACAATACTAAGGCAACAAATCCTGAAAAACATAGGAGCTCGTGGCAGAAAAGAAATTTATGATTTAATTCTGAAAACTGCATTGGATGCTGGTAATGTTACATTTATTGAGCACTTATGCAAAGAATGTGCTAAGTGCAGCAACGATGTGATTAATTATCTTGATCATAAACTTAAAAATAACGAATTTGATGAAATATATGAATCAATTCTAGTTGCATTGTCTAATACTGGAAGTCAAGACATTATAGTCAGTGTTCTAGCTCGTGTTCAAATTTGTCAAAGCATACTCAATAATAAACAGCAAGTATTCAGGCAAACCATACAAAATATACTGAGAAATGCGATAAAGGAAGCTAGTTATGAAGTTGTTGTACTCTTATGTCAGCATGTTGACCTAAAATTCGCAGCTCTTCAGGCAATATGCAAGGAAGAATTTGAGAAAGCTTTACCAGTAGTTGCAGAGCAGCTTGAAAAAACAAGCATGGAACTTTTTCCAAGTATGACTCGTAATGAGTATCAAAAAAATAGAGATACTTTGAATAATCTATATCTAATTAGCAATTTGTTAAAAAGTAGTAAATTAATCAATACTTCCAGTAAAGCAAATATACAGACACAAACAGATACACAAGTTAATAAAGGAAGCAGTAATAATGCAGTATCACCTGTTATAAATGTTGAAGGTGTTTCAACTGTAATAAATGAACTTCCGGTCTTGAGCCAAGTAGTGAATGAAAAAAGTGATGATCAATCAGAAAATCCAGGACTTGAAAGTGCTGGCAGTAAGCAGACAGAAAAAAATATTGTTGACAATGAAAAAGATATTATAAATAGTGGTGAGGCTTCAATAGAAGAAGCTATAGGTAATGATTATAGGAGGGGTAAAATGTTTAAAAGAAGCAAAAAAAAAGATGTTAAGGAACTTGCTAGTCCTGTTAAGAAAAAGATTGATGAAATTATAAGCAAAGGTAATGATAACTTAGAAGAGGAATTTAAAGATGTCCTGAAAAATGCAAACCATGATCTTGTACTAAAATACGCGAAAAATCAAGAAGGTCCCTTTAGGGGTGAAGTAGTAGAATTTTTAACCCAATACATAAAAAATAAGAAAAATGGTGCTCAAACCAATGGCGGGCAGCCTAGTAATCTAAGCAATACTGTACCACCTGTTCAACCAACTACACCTGAAACGCCTAATGCTTCTTCAAGTGAGAATAGTTTCCAGCTTGAAGGTGATCAAGACACACAACCACTTTTACTACAGAGTTCTGTGAGTGGTGATGAGCATAGTGGTACTCCTTCAAACCCTAGCAGCGAATATGTTGTAATTCCTTCAGGTTCTGGCAGCAGCTCTCCAATTCAGGATATAGTTAATGAAGAAGAGCCTGTAGTAATTACAACAAGACAGCCAAATGATGGTGAGCATGATAAAACCGTGTCTAAAGAGCACCAAGATGATGCACTAAAAAAAGATTTAATAGATTTTTCAAGTGATGATGGCAATAGTCTTCTAGGAGATCCAGTACCTACATTAACTAACGAAATCCCTGAACAAGAAGATGGTACTCAAACTACCACCAGGCAGCAAGAACCGAATCCAATTCCAACACCTACGCCGGCGCCAACGCCGAATCTAACACCAACACCGAATCCAATTCCAACACCTACGCCGGCGCCAGGACTGACACCGGACCTAACACAAGATCCAATTCTAACACCTACGCTGGTGCCAACACCGAATCTAACACCAACACCGAATCCAGTGCCAACACCAGAACCAGTGCCTCCAGTAGCTGACGGAAGCTCTGGACAAGTAGGTGATACTCAAACCAATGGCAAGCTGCCTAATAATCCAGGAAATGGAAGTATTACTGCAACACAAAATACGCAAAAGAGTAAGTGGCCTACCGTAGCTATATGGACGTTCGCAGTAGCTGGAATACTTGCAGGGGCTGCTGCACCGGCTGCATATTTTGCTTTTAGTGTTAGCTTGCTGACAACAGGAATAATAGCAGGTGTTGGAGTTTGTTGTTTAGTTGCTGCTTTAATCATATATTGCTGTAACAGACCTTCAAGTTCATTTAAGGGTAGTAATGTTGAACTTATAGCTGATAAAGAGCTTGCTGCAACAGTAAGTTGAAGAATAAATATTGTAGTTTACCATTTAATAATTTATTATAATTATATTAATTATTAGCGAATAAAAACTTGGTAAACTACGAAGAAATATTCTTGAACAAAATCAAAGATATAAAAGATGAGGGGCGCTACCGTGAATTTACGAACTTTGCGTCATTGCCAGGTAGGCTCCCTCACATTATGGACTATGAAAGAAATAGGGAAGTAATAGTCTGGTGCAGTAATAACTATTTAGGAATGTCACAAAATGAGAAAGTTATTGCCGCTATTCAAAATTCATCTGTTGGCGCTGGAGGAACAAGAAATATATCTGGCACAACAAAAGAGGTTGTCGAACTTGAAAAATCCTTAGCTTGTTTGCATAAAAAAGAGGCTGCTTTAACTTTTGCTTGTGGCTACCTCGCTAACCAGACAACACTTAGCACTTTATCGTCTGTTATTCCTGACGTGGTAATTTTCTCAGATGAGAAAAACCATTCTTCGATGATAGAAGGCATAAAATCAGGAAAAAGACCAAAACATATATTTAGACATAATGATGTTGATCACTTAGAGCAGTTGTTAAAGTCCGTAGACACAAAAACACCAAAGATAATAGCACTTGAATCCGTATATTCAATGGATGGCGATATAGCGCCGCTTGAAACGATATGCGATCTTGCAGATCAACATAATGCAATCACCTATTTGGATGAGGTGCACGCAGTTGGCATGTATGGTTCACATGGTGGCGGAATTGCAGAAAGAGAAGGCCTGATGGATAGAATAACCGTTATTCAAGGTACACTATCGAAGGCTTTTGGAGTGATGGGTGGGTATATAGCGTCTTCAAAGAATTTGGTGGATGTAATAAGAAGTTCCGCTCCAGGATTTATTTTCACCACTGCTATGTCGCCTGTTTTAGCAGCGGCAGCAAAGGCAAGCGTTGAGCACCTAAAATCGAGCAACATTGAAAGGGAAAAGCAAAAGCAAGTCGTTGAAAAAGTAAAAAACTCACTGAGAAATGCAGGAATTAACTTCATTCCAACAGAAACTCATATAATTCCAATAATAATTGGCGACCCAGAGTTATCCAAAGGAGCATCAAAATTATTATTTGATGAGTATGGAATATACGTTCAACATATAAATTACCCGACAGTTCCAAGAGGAACTGAGCGTTTCCGTATTACCCCTACACCTTACCATACCGATGAAATGATAGAACATTTAACAGAATCTCTTGTAAAAGTTTTCGAAAAGTTGTCTATCTCTGTAGCCTGTTTATCCTAATTTAATATCGCCAGCAATAATCAATCCGTTGTCTTCCGTTAGCCTTCCACCGCTTTCTTGCAGAAAAAGCCTACCGAGCGAAGTTTTGTATTTGTTAATTCCAGAGTAAACTATTCCACTGTATCTTCCTGCAGCAAGATATGCAAAACCCAGAACTGTTGAACCGATGGAGCGTACATTATTATTGCCAGGCAGCAATTTTAACAAATTACCACTTACATCTATTAGACCCCCTTCACGGCTTTTCACCCGCATTTTTATATGACGAGATCTAAAATCCTCAAGAAAAGCACCTTTCTTTTCTTCTGCCCAAAAAGTTTCTCTAAGAGCCGGAGCATCAATTACAGCTGCTACAACTTTGTTTTTATGAATGAGGCAGACTGATACTGCAAAATAAACCATACAACTAGAAAAATTCTCCCTGCCCTCTATAGGCATAATAAACCAGGTATAAGTGTCATCTTTTACTTCTTGATCAGTATCATCTTCGGAAATAAACCCATAGTCTCGTTTGTAGTCGTGCAAGCAATCGTATATGGTTTGCTTGGATTTTGAATAAGTTTTATTGATAAAGTCCGCTGACTTAACACTGGAGATTTGCAATTCATTAAAATCGCGCATAAGCTGCTTGGAAGCACTGCGTACAGAATCAAGCATCACATTGATTCGTGGTGAGGAAATGGACATTTACTCTTTTACTCTTTCGTAATAGCTGTCATCAGTAGTGTGTACTATAATTTTATTCTCTTCTTTTATAAACTGAGGCACGTTAACACGCATTCCGTTTTCTAAAATTGCAGGCTTATAAGAAGCAGTAGCAGTTTGTCCTTTAATAACAGACTCTGTTTCTTTCACAGCAAGTGTAACATAATCAGGCACATGCGCAGAAATTATTTTGTCTTGATAAGTTACTACTTTAATTTTCATATTATCTTGCAAATAAATCTTTTTTTCTCCCAATAATTCTAAATTTATAGTGATTTGTTCGTAATTACTTGGATGCATAAGATTTACAATGTTTCCTTCAGTGAAAAGGTAAACATACTCCTCTTCATCTAAAATTGCCCTTCTGATTGTTGCATCAGAGCGAAATCTTTCATAGTGTTTTGCTCCGGTTTTGATGTTTTTCATTTCGGCTTGTATGTATGCACCACCTTTACCAGGTTGAGTATGCATAATACCTACAACCAAAAATAATCCGCCGTTATGTTCCAACACCTGACCTGGTCTGATATCGTTAGCTCTTTCTGCCATAATTACATTTTTAGTTTGATCTTACAATTATAAGTAGCTTTATATAAATATCAAAGTCTTTATTAGTCAATAAATTCTGGCATATTTAATACTATATACCTCCCCTTTATATTTATATGTGGAAATATCTCTTTAGTGAAAGATAGCATAATGCGTTTTTTTGTGCTGATAACTAAAATTTCTAATATATCCCCTGAGCCAAAATTATACACAGATTTTACATGGCCATATAATTCATTACTTTTCAGCCTTACTTCCATATCTACAAGGTCACTTTGGTAAAATTCATCCTCATCATTTAGCTCTGGTAACTTGCTTCTTTCTATATATAGCTTCTTATTCCTTAAAAGCTCTGCTTCATTACGGGAATTTACTCCGCTTATTGTAGCTATTACTAAATTATCACCTATGACGGATACTGAGTCTATTTCATAATTCTCATCACCACTTATTAGCTCACCATATAAGGAGATATTTTCGGGCTTTTCAGTAAAGGTTTTTACTTTAACAGCTCCTTTAATTCCGTGAGGAGAGGTAATAATTCCTAAACATACCAGATTGTCGTTCATATTAATGCAAGGATCTAATCAGAAGATTTCTCAGATAAATATTGAGTCAAAATCTCGATGCCTTCATCAATCTCTTTTTCAGTGATGATTAATGGGGGCAAAATCCTTACAACATTATCTGATGTTACCCCAACAGTGAGTAAACCACGATGACTTAACTCTTCTGCAAACTTTTGATTGTCTGCTTTCACTTTTATTCCAAGCATTAACCCTTTCCCTCTCACTTCCTCTATTATTGGAAATTTACTTGCTAAGTTTTCTAGTTTATTTTTTAGGTATTTACCTCTAATTTCAACATTTTTCAAAAAGCCGGGGCTGAGCAATTCTTCGAGCACAGCATTACCTACTGAGGTTGCAAGCGGATTGCCACCAAAAGTGGAACCGTGCATACCAACTGCCATGTATTTAGCAGCATTTTCAGTTGCAAGACAAGCCCCTAGCGGAAACCCCCCGCCTATTCCCTTTGCAAGAGCACATATATCAGGTTCCACTCCTATATGTTCGTATGCGAATAATTTTCCTGTCCTACCGGCACCGCATTGCACGCAATCAAAAAATAACAATATGTCATTCTCATCACACAGCTTTCTTAGTTCTTTCATAAAGACTTCATTCATTACTTTGATACCACCTTGCCCTTGTATTGGTTCTATTAATATAACGCCTATATCACTTGAAATTGCTTTCTTTACACTCTCAATATTGGGCTCGATATTATCACACCAATCAATACAGGGACTCAGTAATTCAGAAAATTTCTGTTTATCGTTTGCAGCACAAGTTAGGAAGGTTCTTCCATGAAATGCACCATGGAATGTTAAAATTCTGTGACGGTTTTTATTGCCTTTTCCGTTTTGATAGACCCTAGCAATCTTAAGCCCACATTCTACTGCCTCTGATCCAGAATTTGAGAAAAATACAGTGTCAGCGAAACTGTTGTTTATTAATTTTTCTGCAAAATTATTGGCGGCAGGTATATTATAGGTATTTGATATATGCCATAATTTTTCTCCTTGCAATTTAAGAGCACTAATTAATCGCGAATTAGTGTGACCTAAGCTACTAACGGCTATTCCGGAGTGAAAATCTACGTAGCGCTCACCATCAACATCATATAGGTAGATACCTTTACCATAAGAAAAATTTATGTTAACAGGAGAATAAACTGGCAAAATAGGAGAAATTGTCATAAAATATTATATGCTAAATTTTATTATTAATAACATAAAAACCGTTGTTTCACAATAAGAAGGATATGTATAAGCTAGGTAAATCAATGTTTTCTGCGCTGGAGAAAAACAAATACACAAAAGTTATTGCATTACTCTCATCGATCTTTATGATTTTATTCAGTGTGATATATTGTAATTATTTACTAAGGAGTAATTTCCTTTCTTCTTACCGTGATTCAAGTGTAAACTTAAAAAGTATACTGGAAAATGGCATAATAAAAAAATACCATTATTTACTAATAGAAAAGCATCACATTAAATACAAAAGTTTTGACTACATAAACCAACTGGTAAAACTGCGTGCTGAATTATTACAATCAGTGAGCAAAGTAAAGGATTTCAGCTTAATACTGTATGATCAAAACGGCAGAATAATATTCAGTAATTTTAACACTCAAGATTATGATTATGAACAGTTACTTACAAACGATGAAATTGATGAACTATTAAGTAACCAAGAAATATTTTATACTACAGGAAATACATTAACTTCTATTTTTCCTATATTCCATGAAAATAGCGTTAAACCGTCGTTTTTTTTGAAGATTCTTCGAAACCACAATAATTCTTATATTATAGCATATGGCCTATTTTTAACATTTTTAGGCTTATTATTAATAATTTTAATATTAATAATGTTCTATTTGCACTCTTCTAATACCCAAATGCTAGCCAAGCAACATAAAACTAACATTGAATTACAGCAGATAAAAGAGACATTAGAGCAAGAAAATGCAAACAAGCTAAAGTTTTTTGCAAGCGTTACACATGAATTACGCACACCTCTTAATGCTATTATTGGATTTGCGGAGTTGATCAAAAATAAAACTTTAGGTTCAATGGATAATTCTCAATACAAGGAGTATGCAGACGATATATATAATGCAGGAACACACTTACTTACCTTAATTAATGATGTGTTAGATTTTTCAAAAGCTGAATCAAGTAGTTTAACAGTAGAAAAAGTGAAGTTTAACCTGAACAAAATAATGGATTCATGCATAAATATGCTATTACCTAAATTAAGAGAAACTGAGATTAATTTAAAAAAAGAGATAATTAATAAGCAATTATTAGTTATTGCAGATCCTAAGAGAATGAAACAAGTTATAATAAATTTATTATCAAACTCAATCAAATTTACCCCAAAGGGTGGTTTAATAAGAATGGTGGTAAAAGAAAATATAGAAAAAAACTTATTAACTATTGAGTTTCATGACAATGGAATAGGAATAATGCAGCAGGATATATATAAAGTTATGTCTGTTTTTGGCCAAGCAGATTCGGGATATAGAAATGAAGGTACGGGCATCGGATTGCCGCTAAGCAAGAAATTAGTAGAGTTAATGGGTGGAACTTTCGACATTAAAAGTGAAGCAAAACTTGGTACTACGATAACATTGAACTTCTTTTATGAAGAACAAACATGTGAAGATTCGATTGGTTTTTAATAGGATCTATTGATATGGTCTTGAAAACCACACTTTATCAAAAGCGGCAAGCCGAGAAGGCAGTTATCAATAAGCCCCCTATCAAGAATCTTATCTGTGTTAGCTATATATAAAATTTGATACTCTGACTACAATATACTACTATAGATAGAAGTGTTATTAATGGAGCAAGGTATGGAATTAGCAGTAGGAAATAATGCACCTGATTTTAGCTTACCAACAGATTCTGGTGAAAATTTATCATTGAGTGAATTCTTTGATAAAAAAAATGTAGTTCTTTATTTTTATCCTAAAGATGATACTCCGGGTTGTACAATGGAGGCAAAAGGCTTTAGAGATAAAATAGATGATTTTTCTTCCCTTGACACAGTGATAATTGGTGTATCAAAAGATAGTGTTAAGCGCCACGCTAACTTCAAAGCAAAATATTCTCTGCCATTTTCCTTAGTTTCTGATGAGAATGCTGAAATGTTGGAAAAATATGGTGTTTGGGTAGAGAAAAGTATGTTTGGCAAAAAGTATATGGGAATAGAGCGCACTACTTTTTTAATAGATAAAAAAGGTAAAGTAGTGAAGATCTGGAAAAATGTAAAAGTTAGTAGGCATGTTGATGAGGTTCTGGAAGAAGTAAGGAGAATGTAAACTAAAGAATAGGTTAATGGCTACCCATTGCTACATAAAAAAGCTGAAATTACATAATTTTCGTAGCCACTCAAACTTTGAACTGGATTCAGATGATAGCTCAGTTGTAATAACTGGCGAAAATGGTATTGGTAAAACTAATATACTTGAAGCAATCTCGTTGCTTGCTAAAAGCAATGGAATGAAAAAAGCAAAAGCCAGTGAGATACAAAATAGATTCAGTAATGAAGATTGGGTAGTGCACTATGATTTTTTTAATGGAACGGATTTTAATTCAATTGGTATCGCAAAGAGTTTTGATAAGAAACTAATACAAATTGATGGAAAAACGCAATCAAGTTATTCATCTCTGTATAAGATATCCAATGTAATATGGCTGATTCCACAAATGGACTATGTTCTTCTTAATTCTCCAAGTGACAGATTAAAATTTTTAGACCGTATAGTTTCACTGTTTGAAGAAAATTACACTTGCTGCTACATGAAATATAGAAAAGCTAAACATGAGCGAAGTAAACTATTGAGGGAGAACATTTTGAACAAAAACTGGTTCTCTAGTCTTGAAAACATAATGGCCGTTAATGCAGTTAGTATTTTACATATGCGATCGTCTGTTTTAAAAATATTACAAGATACAATTGATAACCATTCCAGTAAGCTTTTTCCGAAGGCAAGTTTGAAATTCAGCAGCCAGCTAACTTTGGACGATACTGCAGAATATTTTCAGAATCGTCTAAAGGAAAACAGAGAAAAAGATTCATTGACTGGTAGAGTAACCCTTGGTGTGCATAACGATAATTTTCGGGTTTTTTGTCAAAAAAGAAACGTACCAATAAATCTGTGCTCCACTGGAGAACAAAAGTTATTACTGCTTTCTATTATTTTATCCAGTGTAAAAGCAAGGTGTATTCATTACAATAAGGCACCACTTCTTCTACTTGATGATATAATGTCTCATCTGGATAAACATTACAGAAAGGCGTTAATAGAGGAAGTGTTAAGTATTCAATGTCAAACTTGGATAACTGATGTAAATCAAGATAATTTCAATAGCTATCTTTATTCTTTCAAGTTTTTTGAATTATCAAATGAATTAAATGCAAAACCTACTTGACAAACTCCGCCAGCGCCCATATCATGGTACTGAAGGTATTCAGTTATCTTCATCTGTGCAGATTAAACAGCAAAAAAACAACGTACTTGGCGTCTTATTTTTAATTTTTCGCACTATGTGCACCTTATGTCTTCACAACATTTCTAGCTATATAAGCCGAAACGCGCTTACAAAGCGTTTAAGACAGTAGAGAACGCCAATTTGCAGGATTAGAAAGTGACAACTAGCTAACACGGGGTTTCTTTTGCCTTTTTTTCTGCTTAGTAAATTTCTTAAACATTTAAACAAAGGTGAGTTGCATTTAAAAGCAGCTAAATTGCAGTGTTTAAGACTTAAAAAACGCCAATACTGAAAATAGACAATGACTAAGGCTTCTTTTGCCTTTTTTTTCGTTTGGTAAATTTCTTAAACATTTATGGCTAAACGACAACCGTCATCCCGCTACGTGTTAGCGGCTAAGAGATACCGCGGCGGTATGACGGTTCGCGGTGGCATGACGATAACCTCGTCATCCCGCTACTTGTTAGCGGGATCTATCCGCGGCGGCATGACGTCTCGCTTGGGCTAACCCAGTGTTGACACTTATAGCCTTGTCATTCCAGTCTGGAATCTAGATGCAGCCACTTATTTAAAGTTAAGTTTTCTGGATCCAAGTAGTCAGCTACTTAGATAACAGGAAGAAGGTGCTGGGATGACAGGAGATACCGTCTCGCCAGTCAACAAGAAAATTACAAAAATTGAATCTAAATTGCCTAGGCTCTGTGGACAAAATTTTAGAGAAGCCATACAAGAGCCCCGACAAAATTTAGAAAACCCATAAAAACCTCAGCCGTTTTATCGAATCTGGAAAAAATACGCCTAAAGTTCTTAATTTTACCGAAAAAACACTCAATTAAATGACGCTCTTTATAAATGTGTTTATCGTAACCCCTCTGCACTTTTCGATTACGCTTCGGAGGAATAACTGCTGTACATCCCTTGCTTTCAAGACTCGTAACAAAAGCATTGCTGTCATAGCCTTTATCAGCCACTACAGTGGTATTATAGACACTTTCAGTTAATGTTGCTGCTTGTGTAATCTCATTTCTTTGACCAGGGGTCAGAGTAAATTTAAGTGGATTTCCAAGTGCATCGACAAGCGCATGTATTTTAGTTGTAAAGCCACCTTTGCTCCTCCCTAAAGCTTCTTGATCCTTGGAGTTTTTTGTATATCCAGATGAACATGGATGGGCTCGGATGATCGTACCGTCGATTATAGCAACTTCTAAATCAGGCTCTTGTTTAGTATATTCAAGCAATTTTTCCCAGACATCTCTTTCACACCATCTTTTAAATCGCTTATGTATACTCCTGTAATTACCATAAGTTTTTGGTAAAAGTCTCCATTGGCAACCACTTCGGACTATGTACCACACTGCCTCTATGAATATTCTTAAACGTTTTTCATCTTTGCTATGCATTCCTTTTACGCTTTTTATGAACTCTAAAATTTGTTTCCAATTTTCCTCTTTGATGTAATATTGCATATGGTAGTTTCTCCATTTTTTACCTATTAAGCTAAACTACCATCTTTTTCTCTCTTTTCATATTTTTTGTCCACAGAGCCTAAGTGTATGGTCCCAGAGTGTGATGGTGTGGATTTAGTATAAATAATTCTGGAGACTGTGTCCACTGATAACATATAAATTCATAAGGAGTAAGACCCTTAAGAGTTTTGAGTCTCTTTGCATAATTATAAGCCATAACAAAGTTATAAAGGTGTTCTTTAAGTTGCTGGTGCGATTGATAGTAATACTTCTTAACTGTAGCATCCTTTAAAGTTTTATTCATACGCTCAACTTGCCCATTTGTCCAAGGATGGCTAACTTTTGTCAAACGATGTTCAATAACATTCTCTTCGCAAACTCTATTAAATATGTGTTGGAAAGCATACTTATGACGCTTCTGGTTTGTAAATTGTATACCGTTATCTGTCAAAATAGTATGGATTTTATACGGTAAAATTCTAATCAAATTACGTAAGAACTCAGCAGCTATGGGTTTTGTAGCACTGTTACGCAACTCAACATAGGTAAATTTGGATGTCCTATCAATAGCAACAAACAAATGTAATTTGCCCTCCTCAGTTCTAACTTCAGCAATATCAATATGAAAGTAACCGATAGGATATTGTTTGAATTTCTTTTTTGACTTAACTTCTCCATCAACAGTTGGTAATCTGCTAATGTTGTGTCTTTGTAAACAACGATGCAAGCTAGAGCGAGTCAAATGCGGAATTGTAGACTGCAGAGCGTAAAGGCAATCATCTAGTGGCAGTAGTGTATACTTGCGAAATGTAACTATTATAGCTTCCTCTTCTAGCGTTAAAACAGTCGATCTTGGATGCTTTGGACCCATATCAGCATCTTTCGTAAATGAACGTTTTCTCCACTTAATAATAGTTTTTGGATTAAGGTTATAATGCTTGGAGAGTTTTGCTATGCTCTCTTTTCTATTTTGTATTGCTCTACGAATCGTCTGTGTTGTTTTGGCGCACCCATGTAATATTTGTCCCATAACTCCTCCTTTGATGGTATTTTTTTCTCATATTTTATCATACCATCACACTCTAGGACTGTACACCTAAGCCTGAATCTTTTCCAGTTACTTTAGAAGAGGTTAAATCTTTTTTACGCATTGAGAACGACCAGGATGATAAATTGATTTCAAGTTTAATTTTTATGGCAACTGATTACGCTGAATGGCATATGGAAAAGTCACTAGTAAAGCAAACATGGCAAGTTTCATATGAAGATTATGTACCTCGTAGGATCTATTTAAGCTATGGCCCTGTGAGTAAGATAGTATTGGCTACTGCAATGATGTCTAAAAATCAAGAGAAGAGAACACTTAAGTATTATTTTAGCGATGTAGGGGGCTACGTTGAGTTTTTCAATTATTTGAATGCAATAAGAGTTGATGTTGTATACGAGGCTGGCTATGACAATGTTCCTGAGCAGATAAAACTCGGTATTATGCGGCATGTTTCTGCTATTTACAAAGATCGTGAATCGGGGGTAAGTAGCCATTTATCTGAAGTGAAGAAGGTTTATTCTCCATTTCGCGAACCAAAGGTTGTTTTGTAGCTCTTTCTTGTCATCCAAGTAGCTCTGTACAAACATTGTCCACCAGAAGGGTGTCATCCCAGTGCCTTGACTACTTGGATCCAGAAAAATTGATTGTGCACTATACAACATTTTCGATCAAAAGCTGGATTCCAGTGTCAAGCACTGGAATGACACCATCTGCCACGCAAATTGCCTGCAAATTGCAATGTCCGTACAGCCGCGTCTGAGTAAATCTGAGGATTAATCATGGAAAAAATTCAAGCTATAAACGAGTTGTACAATAGTATTTATGCAGCACTAAAAGCAAACTCTGATTTAAGGAAATATGTTACTAACATTTATGACTACTTACCTAAACAGGTCACCATTCCTTACCTGAGATTGCGTGTAGTGAATTATAATAACCTGCATATGCTGTCCAATTTTGCTACAAAGGCAAGATTTTCATGCGACATATATACTTATCATATAGACAGTATGTTTGCCATTATAAGGCATATTAACTTGATACTTAAGAGCATTGAAGGTTTTAGTAGTGAGGTCATTTTAGAAAGTAATTGTGCTATGGATCAGCACGATGAAATTTTACATTCAACAATTAATTTTGATATTTTAATAAAAGGAGGTGATAATGAGCAAATTACAGCTAAAAATTAAAGGTCATGACAATAATTTTATTGTGTTAAATAATATAAGAAACCTAAGGTTTACTTTGCGTAATAACAGAGAAGAGGTGAAAGATATTTCTTCTTTTGGCTGGAGGAAAGTGCTCGATTGTGCTGGAAGCAGACACATTACGATAAAAATTAATGGAATTTTAGACTCTGTATTAGCTGATGAATTATTACGTAATTCTGCTATGCTAAACTCTAATAATGATTATGAAATTAGTTTTAATGCTAAGGAAAAGATAAGGCTTAGGTGTTCAGTTGAATTGTATGAGAGATATTATGATCCTGTTACTTTTGACAGCTTTACTGTAGTTTTAACTAGTGCTGAAGTTGTAAACGCTTTTCATTAATGTTAATTTAAATTTTTCATATACAATAATAACTGGTGAGAATTTTAACTAAATTAAAAAAAATCATGAACGACGAAAACCTTTTCGAGGAAGACGGTGATAATATTGAAGAAAATAACGATGATAAAAGAGAGAGAAGTTTGGAAAATGAAAATCAGTTGAATCAAGAAGAACAACACAAAGAGGAAGATAAACAATATATAATACAATATATTCAAGACTATTTAAAAGTTTTTGAGGATATTCTAAATCAGATCGACGAAGGAATCGATAATTCGGATAGTTACGAAAGGACTATGCAAATAAAGCGAAGTATAGACAGGCTCATAGAGACTTTATATAGTCAGGCTGCGTCTGAAGATATTGATGCAGAATTTGAAACTACCAAACACACTCGCGATAAATCAGAATCTATGAAAAGAGTTAGAGAGAAGAGAAGAAAGCAAGTGATAGAAGAAGTATTAAGTGGCATGTTTGCCCAGCAACAAAAGGAGCTAATGAACGCTAAACACTTAAGCCATGGACATGAAACAGCAAAAGATGGGGATGTCCACGAAGCAAAGGAAAAAGTGAAGTCTTCAATCAGGGGAGTGTTGTTTTCGGTGATTGCTCATAGGATGGATCCAAGAAGGAGGGCAGGGGAAACTGCTGACGACAACGAAAAGCAAGCTCATATACATGGCAGGGAAGCAGTTGGTGGAGTTTTAGGTGCATTGTTAAAAACGTTTTTAACAGCAGTTACTGCCGTTGTACGCGAAATTGCTAAACCACTTCAGAAACAGGAAACATCTTTTGCAAAACAAGTTGAAGAAAGCAGAAACGCAGATTCACAAAAGGGTCGATCTGTATAGACTATCCATAAGATGGTCTAATGAAGTAAAGGGTAGGGCTATAATTACTATAATAGTTTCTTTTAAAAAAAAGTTTTAAATTTCATACCTAACAATAAACAACTTTAGGTTTAAATTTATGAAATCAGTTGTTATATACATCAGCAAATACGAATTTAACTGGTGTTATGGACTTAAATAAATTTACCGAAAAAGCAAAAAGTCTAATTCAAAGTGCTCAGATGAAAGCGTTGGGAGCTGGGCATCAGATTTTTATGCCTGAGCATTTACTCAAAGTGATGCTTGAGGATGAATTAGGTTTAGTTCAGGATTTGATAAACGCTTGTGGTGGAAATGTGCAAAGTATTTCCGATGCTGTGGATAGCGCAATAAAAAAGTTGCCAGTAATTGAAGGTCCAGGAAGTGGGAGCCTTCAACTTTCAAGAGAAATAGCAAAAGTTTTTGAAGATTCAATTGGTATTGCTCGGAGGAATAAAGATTCGTTTGTTGCCGTTGAGCGTTTACTGCAGGGCCTCACTGCACAAAAAGATGATACTGCAGGCAAAATTCTGGCGGAGAATGGTGTTACTCCACAAAAACTGAACTCAGTTATTGCAGAAATGAGAAAAGGCAGCAGTGCGGACTCGCCAAACAGTGAGGAAAAATTAAACGCGGCAAAGAAATATACAAAAGATATTACAGAGCTTGCTATGCAAGGAAAGCTTGATCCTGTAATTGGTCGTGATGAAGAGATCAGAAGAACTATGCAGGTGTCACTGAGGCGGACAAAAAATAATCCAGTGCTGATCGGTGAACCTGGCGTTGGAAAAACTGCAATAGTTGAGGGGCTTGCAAATAGAATCGTTGCAAATGACGTGCCACTTGGTTTGCGTGATGCAAAAGTTTTAGCCCTCGATCTTGGCGCATTAATTGCTGGAACAAAATTTAGAGGAGAATTTGAAGAAAGGTTAAAAGCAGTTATTAATGAGCTTTCGAAAGCGGAGGGAAAAGTTATCTTGTTTATAGATGAGCTTCATACTTTAGTTGGAGCAGGAGCAACAAGTGGTGCAATGGATGCTTCAAATTTGCTAAAGCCTGCTCTTGCGCGTGGAGAAATTCGCTGTATAGGAGCCACAACTTTAGATGAATATCGTCAGCATATAGAAAAAGATCCTGCACTTGCAAGGCGTTTTCAGCCTGTGTTTATCTCTCAACCAACTGAAACTGATACCATTTCAATACTCAGGGGTTTGAAGGAAAGATATGAGGTGCATCATGGTATAAGAATTACAGACGGTGCAATAATTGCCGCTGCAACGTTGTCCAATAGGTATATAACAGATAGGTTTTTACCTGATAAAGCAATTGATTTGATTGATGAAGCAGCAAGCAGGGTGAGAATTGAAATGGATAGCAAGCCTGAAGTTATTGATGAACTTGAGAGAAAGGTTATACAGCTAAAGATTGAAGCAGAGGCTCTAAAAAAAGAAAGTGATGAAAATTCTAAACAGCGTTTAAAAAAGATAAATGAAGAGATCGAAAACCTAAACAGTAAATTTGCTGACTTGAACAGCAAATGGCAGATGGAAAAGAATAAAATAGCTAGAATACAAGAAACAGCCGAAAATTTAGATAACGCTAGAAAAGAGCTGGAATTAACTCAGCGGAGTGGAAATTTAGGAAGGGCAGGGGAATTGATGTATGGTGTGATTCCTCAGCTTGAGAATGAATTAAAAAATCAGGAAAAGGTTACTGATAGTTTCTTAAAGAAAGAAGTGACTGGAGATGACATTGCAAACATTGTTTCAAAGTGGACGGGAATTCCAGTTGATAATATGATGCACAGTGAAAAGGAAAAACTCCTTAACATGGAGAATGAAATAGGAAGAAGAGTAATAGGGCAGAAAGATGCAATAGAAGCGATAAGTAATGCAGTTAGGCGCTCCCGCTCTGGGGTGCAAGATACCAACAGGCCTTTTGGTTCATTTTTATTTTTAGGTCCAACTGGAGTTGGAAAAACGGAACTTGCGAAAGCCCTTGCTGAATTTCTGTTTGACGATCAATCAGCGCTTCTGCGTTTTGATATGTCAGAATATATGGAAAAACATTCTGTTTCAAAGCTAATTGGCGCGCCTCCAGGGTATGTTGGCTACGAGCAAGGTGGCAGATTAACCGAAGCAGTAAGAAGAAGGCCATATCAGGTTATTCTGTTTGATGAAATAGAGAAGGCAAATCCAGATATATTTAATCTATTGTTGCAAATCTTGGATGAGGGGAGACTCACTGATAGTCATGGCAAATTAATTGATTTTCGCAACACCATACTGACTTTAACTTCTAACCTTGGCGCTGAGATAATGCTTAAAGGAGCAAAAGAAAATAGCTCTCTTGAAAAGCCCTCTGTCATTCCAGTGCTTGACACTGGGATCCAGGAAAAAAAGTGGATTCCAGCGTCACGCACTGGAATGACACCAGAGAGATCAAATGAAGTGATGCAAATAGTTAAATCAACATTTCGTCCAGAATTTTTAAACAGACTGGATGAAATTATTATATTTCACAGTTTAACCAGAGATGACATCTATAAAATTATAGATGTTCAATTTTCTTATTTACAAAAAACACTTGCTAAGCGTAAACTGAGTATAAGTTTGTCGCAGGAAGCTAAAGAACTAATAGCACAAACTGGCTATGACCCTGAATATGGAGCAAGGCCCCTAAAAAGGGTTATACAAGAGTGTATTCAAAATAATTTAGCTAAATTAGTTTTATCAGGGGAAGTAGTAGAAAATGATGAACTAATAGTGTACGCTCTTGATAATGAAATCTTAGTTAAAAAGGTTTAAGTTCACTGTGTATTTTTGTTAAAAAAAATGTGTATAGATCATAATGTTGACACTGAGTCTTTATTTAAGTTAGCTGATCAAGAAAATCAGCAAGATAAAGAAAAAATTAAAAAATTTATTAAGTATTTTTATAGTTTTGTTTATAAAAGCGACCTAAAAGCCAACGATAAGTTTTTGCTATATATTGTAAACGATGCTTACAATTTTGTTTCTCAAAAAGAGAAAGATGAAAGTAAGTTAGTAGTAAGCAATATAGATGATATACCAGGAATAGAAGGCGATTTTACCACGATTAAGATAACAAACGATGATATGCCATTTTTGGTTGACTCCGTTATTGCAACTATTAAGTCGCACGATTTAACCATATGCTATTACAGCAATAGCATAATTAACATTAAAAGAAAAGATGGCCTAATAGATGAGATTTACCCTTTGGAAGAAAGTAATGGAATCAAAGAGTCAGTTATATATGTAATTATCAAAGGTATAAGTGACAGCTTTGTTGATACATTAAAAGAATCTCTACAGAAAACGCTGAAAGCGGTTAATTGCGTTGTGAAAGATTGGCACTTAATGCTCAAGAAACTTGATGAAGCAAAAAGTCTTCTTTCTATCATCGAGCAGCCAGCGTCGAATGCTGGAGTGACACCAGGAAAGGATTTCTTAGATTGGCTAAAAAACAATAATTTTGTATTTCTAGGTTATCAAGAATATATTGCTGGTAAAGATGAAAAACTCATCTGTGATAGCAAAAAGGACCTTGGCCTGATGAGAGTAGGTCAAAGTACGTTGATTCCTTCTGTAAACCTTGATTCCCTATACATATTGAGATCAGATCTAATCTCAATAGTCCATCGGCGTACATACATGAATTGTATAGGAGTAAAAGAATTTGATGACCAGGGTAATGTGGTAAAGGAACGGCGTTTTTTTGGATTATTTACTTCTATAGCGGAGGTCCAAGATATTCGAACTATTCCAATAATAAGAGATAAAGTTAAAGTTATAGAAAAAAATGCAGGGTTTGTAACCGGGGGCCACAATAACAAAGCTCTAATTTATATTTTACAAGCATTCTCATGTGATGAATTGTTCCAGTTTAATGAGGAAGAATTATTTCAAATTTGTACTTCTATTATGTCCCTTGCAATAAGACCAAGAGTCAAGTTATGCTTAAGAAGTAAGGGAGCGTTTACTAGTTGTATAGTGCTGATACCGATGCGTTATGCTAGCTCCAGGCTAATGCTCAAGATAAGCAATATATTGAAGGATGAGATAAATGCAGAAAGTTCAGATATTTATAACCACCACATTATAAACGAATATGACTTAATGAAATTGCACGTGGTGCTAAAGGCTAAAAACGCTAGTGTTCCTGATGATGAAGTTTTGCGTATCGAAAACAAATTAAGGAACATTACGGAAAAATGGGAAGATCGTTTTATAGACAATTTATATAATACTTTTAGCACTGTTGAGGATATATTCATCCGTTATTGCAAGGCATTTCCAATAAGCTATCAAGAGAGTTTCGAACCTCATGACGCATATTACGATATGAAAAAATTGGAGATAGTGAGGAAAAAAGGAGTTAGCGAGGTCGATTTAAGACTTACTCGTGACAATCTTAATTATCAATTAAAGGTTTACACTTCGAGCAATGGAGGTCTTGAATTATCGAAGATATTAAGGATTACTAAGAATTTGGGAGCGAAGATCCTATCTCATAATGGTTATTACATAAAAATCAACGGCGGAATATGGATACACCATTTTGTGTTGTCAAGAGTCGATGAATTAATAGACAACATTACTCTAAAAGAGCAATTTGAAATAACACTTGCGAAAGTGTTTAGAAAGGAAATTAAAAATGATTATTTCAATAGTTTGGTCATTATTGCTGGGCTGGAGTGGAAAGAAGTGCTTCTGGTTAGAGCGTTAAGTGCTTACCTAAAGCAGACGTCATTTAACTACAATCCAGAATATATCCAAAAGGTAGTCTCAGAGTATCCAAAAATAGTAAAGTATTTGATACAACTATTTCATGCAAGATTTGATCCTAGCATAGACATTGATAGAGCAGAAACCACGGACATTTTCATAGAAAAATTTGAGGAACTTCTAAAAGAGATCAGCAATGTTTCACATGATTACGTTTTGCGCTCGATATTTTACTTGATAATGGCTATTTTAAGGACCAGTTATTATCAAGACGATAAACCATATTTATCTACAAAATTTGACTCAAGTAAAATAAATGGTTTGCCTGATCCTCGCCCGTATCGTGAATTATATATTTATTCAAACCTTTTTGAGGGAATACATCTAAGAGGAGGGAAATTAGCCCGTGGTGGCTTAAGGTGGTCGGATAGGACGGAAGATTTTCGCACTGAAGTTTTGGGGCTCATGAAAGCTCAGATGACAAAAAATGCGGTTATTGTACCTGTTGGCGCAAAGGGTGGGTTTGTAATTAAGCAAGTTTATAAAGACAAAGATATTTTAAGAGAGAAAGGTGTTGAATGCTATAAGAGTTTTATCAGGGGAATGCTTGACATTACTGATAATGTAGTTAATGGCAAAATAATTCCACCAGAGAATGTGATTAGGTATGATGAGGATGATCCATACTTGGTAGTTGCAGCAGATAAAGGCACTGCTTCTTTTTCTGACTATGCAAACCAAATAGCCTCTGAATACAACTTTTGGCTTGGCGATGCATTTGCATCTGGTGGATCAGCAGGTTATGATCACAAAAAAATGGGTATTACAGCCAGAGGTGCATGGATTGCAGCGCAGAGGCATTTTTGGAAAATGAATAAGGATATTTACCAAGATGCAACTGTTATTGGAATTGGGGATATGGCTGGCGACTTATTTGGAAATGGTATGCTGCTTTCAAAAAATATACATTTAATCGGCGCATTTAACCATATGCATATTTTTATTGATCCAAATCCTAGTGCAGAAAAGAGTTTCACAGAGCGTAAACGTCTCTTTGAGTTACCATTTTCAACTTGGATGGATTATAACAAAGATTTGATTTCTGAGGGTGGAGGAGTATTTGAGCGTAGCAGCAAGCAAGTAAACATTTCTCAAGAAATGAAAAAATGCTTTGATATAACAGAAGATATGCTACCTCCAAGTGATTTGATTAGATATCTACTCAAAGCAGAAGTGGACTTCATATGGAATGGAGGAATCGGCACGTTTGTTAAGGCAAAGAGTGAAAACCATAGCATGGTCGGTGACAAAGCAAACGATGAGTTAAGAGTGAATGGTAAAGATATTAGAGCTTCTATGTTTATAGAAGGCGGAAATTTGGGATGCACACAGCTTGGAAGAATAGAATATGCTGAAAGAGGTGGATATATCAATGCAGATTTTGTTGATAATTCGGCAGGAGTGATATGTTCGGATCTTGAAGTTAACATCAAGATTGCATTTGTTTTAGCTATGAAAGCAGGGGATATTTCTTTAGAAAAAAGGAATGAAATACTGGCAAGTATGGTGGACGAAGTTGCATCCAAAGTGCTTGAGAACCACAACAGAATTGAAACAAAAGCATTACTCCTTGAGTGTTTGCAAGCTAAAGAGAGATTGGAGCAGCACCACAGGTTGCTGCTCAGTTTAGAAAAATCTGGACTGTTAAACCGAAGCGTAGAATTTCTTCCAGCTGAAGAAGAGATAGCAAGGATGTTAACTGGTGCAGAAGGTTTCAGTTCTCCTCAGCTCTCTGTTCTAATGTCTTATGCTAGAACGGCAATAAAAAATGAAATTATACATTCCGATCTGCCTGAAAAAGATCTTATATCTAATGACTACTTGCTAGGTTATTTTCCTAAAAAGATGGTAACAAAATTTAAGGATTTCATATTAAAACACCAACTTCGTAGAGAAATTATCTCTACTTGCATTGCAAATGATGTAGTGAATAGAATGGGCTGTATATTCATCAATAATTTGGCTGAGAACACTGGAATTAAGATACAAGAAGCGGTTAACATATATATTGTTGTTAACCACCTGTATGATTTAAACAGCCTGTGGCAGAAAATTGATGAATTGGATGGAAAAATTGATGTTAACTCATACTTACAAATAGTGAGGAACGTGCAGAAATTTATTGGTAGGGTATCATTTTGGTTAGTGAAAAATCTTGGCAAGCTTAGCTTTGTAGAATTGGATGATGTTACAAAATTTAAAGATGCAATTGAAACTTTAGGCCAGAACTTAACTGATGTTTTAGATGAACACCTATTAAAGGTCTATAGCCATGGATCAACTTCTTTAGTAGAACTTAATATAAATAAAGATCTAGCAAAAAAAGTTGCTGATCTATGCGTTCTTGCTTATGCACTGGACATTATATCTGTTGCTGAACAGACATCTTTGTCCATTCTTGATGCTGGTAAAATATACTTTGAGTTGAAGTCGCTGTTAAGATTCGATCTGATTAGAACAATTGCCATCAAGATGAAAAGCCGCTCTTCTTATTGGGATCGCAGCTTAGTTAATGATTTATTGGACGATTTAAGCAATTACCATCACAAGCTAGCTGTTAAAGTCATAAAAGCTACTGATAACCCCGAAGATAAGGTTCAAACCTGGGCTTGTAATGATAAGGACTACATAGAACGTTATAATAGTTTTTTAGATGAGATGGTTGCTTCTAAACTTGATTTAAGCAAATTAATATTTATAATCAGAAGGATTAAAGTACTTGCTTCATAGGAAAATGTTCAATATAGGTCTTTCAGAAATTTTAGTTGTAGCTTTAGTGAGCATAATTGTTCTTGATAAAAATAAGGTACCTGTATTTATTGATTTTATTAAGACTATATATAGGTGTTTTATAATTGCAAAGTCAAAAGCCAAAAGGTTATTGAAGGATGCCGGAATTGAAGACTTATATAAAGAGTGTAATACTGAGAAAGTAAATTACATAGTTGGTAAAAATGGTAAGCTTTATCCTACTTACGATATAGATAATACATCTAAAGATAATGACAGCGAAGATTCTGGTAGTAGATGATGTACTATCTAATGTCAAGCTTTTAGAAGCTCGACTAAAAGCAGAGTACTATACGGTTATCGTAGCCTATGATGGTGAGGAAGCCATGGATTTAGTAGCAAAGCAGCAGCCTGATATTATATTGCTCGATATCATGATGCCAAAAATGAATGGCTTTGAAGTCTGTAAGAAGCTAAAGAGTGATCCCTTAACGACTCATATTCCAATAATTATGGTAACTGCACTGCATGACGCTCATGATAGAGTACAGGGCATTAATGCTGGTGCAGATGATTTTCTGACTAAACCAATAGACGAAACTGCTTTATCTGCAAGGATCAAGTCTCTCACGCGCTTAAAAATGATTATAGATGAATTGCGTTTAAGAGGAGAAACCAACGCTGAGATTGGCGGAGTAGCAGGAAACAGTATTATGGATTATTCTAATCAGATTTTTGATGCTAACATACTTGTTGTAGATGAAGATGTCTTTCAAGCAGAGCAGATATATAATGTACTAAAGCACCGCTTTAGGTCAATTAAAATACTGAGTGATCCAGTAGAGGCATTAAAGGTTGGTATTAAGGATAATTACGACCTGATCATTTCTGATATGCAGTTTTCAAAAACTGACGGCTTGCGTTTGTGTTCTGGGTTTCGTAGTAAGGTGGAAACACGTTATACACCAATTCTAATTCTTTCTGAGGATTATGATAAAAACAATTTAGTAAAAGCACTTGATGTAGGTGCTAATGATTATTTAACAGTACCTTTGGATGAGGGTGAGTTAATAGCAAGGGTTAATTCGCAAGTGAAACGCAAAAGATATCAAGATGCCTTGAGAATGAATTTATTTAATAATGCGGAAATGTCTATAAAGGACCCATTAACTAACTGTTATAATAGAAGATATTTTGATGCACACTTGAGAAACATTGTTAAGGACTCTGTAGAAAAAGATAGAAGGTTGTCTCTTATGATACTTGATATAGACTATTTTAAGATGGTGAATGACAATTTTGGACATAGTGCTGGAGATGAACTTTTAAAGCAAATACAGAGAAGAATTTCTGAAAATATTAGAGTGACAGATTTGTTAGCTAGATTTGGTGGTGAGGAATTTGTTGTTGTAATGCCAGATACCGATACATCAGATGCGTATACTATTGCGGAAAGAATACGCAAAATTATTGCTAAAAAACCTTTTATACTTGCGGATAAAAATACAACCCACAATGTAACTGTGAGCATTGGAATTGCAGAAATGCAAGAATCTGACCTTGACGATATTAAAAAATTTATAGTACGTGCTGACAAATATTTATATAAGGCAAAAAACAGTGGTAGAAATAGAGTGATTACTGGCTGAATTCTAAAATTCTTTCAAAAAAATGATAACTAAGATTAAAGCGAAAGCATGAGATTTCTTAGCTCTGGAAATTCCATATTTAGTTGCAAAAATAGATACTTATTTAAGAAATATCCTGTGACTTTCAGTCCTAACTGAAATTCTTGGAATGAGTAGCTGTTTTGTAGGTTATTATTGTATACATCATGCAACATTGGTGGAAAAGGTAGGAGTTTATCTGCATAATAATCTCCTGCTTTTTTTGACACTGCTCTGCCAGTTTTTGGAGAAATAAATTGTAGATTTTCCTTAACACCTGTTACAGCGCATTTGGATAAGTCTAACTTGAATCCCAATTGCGTAAGAAGCAGAAGCTCTAAGTTGAGGTAATGGCCTTGCCAAAGTTCATTATTGTGCTTAATTATATCGATGAAATATCGAAAGTTATCGTACAGTACAACACAAGGTTCACTCTCTGGAAGCACTTTTTCTAAAATAGAGGAGAAAGAAACAATAGTAATGCTTTTTAACCTATCTTGAAAGAAATGATGGAATGGAGATTCGATTAATTCGCACTTAAAAAAACCTAGATTTTCAGGTAACTTAGCACTCCATTCTGCATGTAATAGATTACTTATTTGAAACTTATAATTGCTATTGTTTGTTAGCTTAGTTAATCCCCTGCGCTTTCCATGATTTTTTGTAAACAGAGAAAGAATTAAGTTTTTATCGCCGTATTTTTTAGCAGCTATAATGATGCCTTCATCTTTCCATCTCATTTAGAGTATATTGACCGTATGATATTATAGGATAGTGCACCTAGAGCTTGTAATCCATAAAAATTACTTACTCCGTCACTGTCTGCTTCCAAAGTTTCAAGGCTATGAGAGAGTAAGTTATTGGCTGCCACTCTTCTTCCTGAGCCTCCATGCTGAGCTTTTGGTTTTTGGTTTGCTAAATAATTGTTTGAATGATTTTAGTAACACTACTTTTCCTTATCTGAAATTTTGGATAATTCAGCTTCTAATTCTTCTATCGTCGGTAAAGCTGTTTTTATGTTCTCTGGTAGATTTTCAGTTATTCGGTATTCTGCAAGACCTATTGGCTTTGTCATGTCTTGCAGTGTATATTCGGCCAGTACATTATTTTTTGATTTACATAAAATTAATCCTATAGATGGTTGATCAGTCTCATGCTTCAGTAAGTCATCAACTGCAGAAAGATAAAAATTCATTTTTCCAGCGTATTCTGGTTTGAATTTATTATCTTTCAACTCAATCACTATAAAGCAACGTAATTTTAAATGGTAGAATAATAAATCAATATAAAAGTCTTCATCTCCAACATCTAAATGAAATTGTCTGCCAACAAAAGCAAATCCCTCACCGAGTTCTAACAGAAATTTTTCCATATGTCCTACGAGTCCTTTTTCTACTTCTCTTTCGTGAGCATCTTTACCTATACTTAAAAAATCAAAAATATACGGATCTTTTAATGTATAATGTGCTAAATCTGATTGAGAGGATGGTAATTTTTCTTTAAAGTTAGTAATAGCTTTCCCTTGACGTTTATGTAGTCCAAGTTCTATCTGCATCACCATAATGTTACGTGACCAGCCATGTTCTATAGCTTCTTTTATGTAGAATAGCCTCGCTTCTTTGTCCTGAACTAAGTCCATTAGAAATACATTATGTCCCCACGGCAATTGGGCAACAAGTTGTTGCACAAATTCAATATCTTGATACTCCACTGCAAATTGGCGCATATATTTCAAGTTTCTCGTGCTAAAACCTTTCATTTCAGGGAATCCAGCCTTTAAGTCTCTACTTAACTGCTCAATTACTTTAGATCCCCAACCCTGACTCTTTTGTTTTTCTAGAATCCGTGTTCCAATATAATGATAAAGCAGTAGCAGTTCTTTATTTACTGTTCTTGCTGCCTTATAACGGCTTGTTGCAATACGATCCTTCAACTGCTCTAAAAGTTCTGTATATTCTTTTGCTATAATTTTTGTCATACGGTTCCTTTTAATCCATTATACAATTCCTTTGTCTGTCGAGAAGGCAATCTTTCGCTTGCCTTCAGCTTTGAAGGGATTCCTTATTTACTTCAAACTCGTCCATCAACTAAAATATATTGACTTTACGTGCAATATTAGCTTTAAACCAGTAAAACAAGCTGCTTAACATATGCGTTTTTTCTATTCTAATTATATTCTTTTTTTGTCTTTATGTTGTTTTTTGCTTTTTTCGTTATCTTCAACAAAAGCCCAAACGAATGATACGTCAGCTGTTCCTATACCACAAAGGAAAAAAGAAATAGTTGAGCACACTGTTGTGAAAAAAACAGCACAACCGAGGCAAATTATCGAAATGCAAGAAGAAGTCATTATTAACGAGGGTAAAGAGTTCATTCCAATTCCAAAAAGAAAAAAAAGTGTAGAGAAAAAACTAAGAAGGGATGTTAGAGAGGCAAAAAATGAAATAGGAAATGAAAAAAGCGTTGAGAGTAAAAAGGATGAATTAGTTGTAACAGAAATTATTAACTCTATAAGAGACAAACTTACAAAATGCTGGAGCATTCCTGAAAGCATAGCTTACAAAGAAAATTTTAATATAAAAATTAACTTATTATTGTCCAGTCAAGGCGAGATAATTATGGCCGATGTAGCAGACAGTGATTCCTATCGAAATAATCCACTTTTCAGGTCGATAGCAGATAACGCAATGCGTGCAGTATATAAATGTAGCCCATTGACTGGCTTGCCTACTCAGCACCACCACATTTGGCGTGAAGTAACACTAGACTTTATTCTATAGCTAAAGTAATTCTATAATTTAATAAGCCATCATTCCGCTACTTGTTAGCGGAATCTATGCTGAGATACCGCGAATGAACCGCGGTATGACGTAGGAAGATCTGAGCAAACTTTCAATCAGAAACAGCCAAAGATCTCTCTAAGATGTCAGTTTCTTTTGTATCTGCAACTTTACCGTTCTGATCGAATGAAATTTGCAGAGACTTACTGCTATACTTCCTTTTTCCTAAGAAGTTAGCTTGTTTAATTTTATATGAGACATAGTACCAAACGTTACCATCGAACTTTGATACTAATGTTGGTGATCCTAAAGTGTGAACCACTTTTTCTTTATCGTCACCTACTTTTATCTTGCTCCACAATTCAACACTAATGCCAGGAGCTCCGTGATTGTGAATAGTGTGAGTGCAGCTCACTGTAAATAATAAAATAAAAGATATTAATATTCGCATTTCTGTTGATAAATTACTTGAAGCTATAATACACTAATAAACTACCTGACGTCAAATTTCAAAAAATTAAATTGACTAGTTCTCAATATCACTTAATATAATATTTACTTTAGAAAATAATAGGTGTCTTATGTCATTGTTAGAAGCAGATCCAATATACAAACCTTTTAATTACCCTTGGGCGTATGATGCGTGGCTGCAGCAACAAAGAATCCATTGGATACCTGAAGAAGTTCCGCTTGCTGATGACGTGAAAGATTGGAAAACTAAACTTTCAAACGTAGAGAAAAATCTACTAACTCAGATTTTTAGATTCTTTACTCAAGCGGACATTGAAGTAAATAACTGCTACATGAGGCATTATTCAAATATATTTAAGCCAACAGAAATATGCATGATGCTTGCAAGCTTTTCCAATATGGAAACTATACATATTGCAGCTTATTCTTATCTTTTAGACACAATTGGCATGCAAGAAAGCGAGTATCAAGCATTCTTAAAGTATGATGCTATGAGAAAGAAGTATGAGTACATGCTAGAATTTGAGGAAAGCAAAAAACACGATAAAAAACATGTAGCTAAAACTCTAGCAGTGTTTGGTGCATTTACCGAGGGGTTGCAGTTATTCGCATCGTTTGCAATTTTGCTCAATTTCCAACGCTTTGGAAAAATGAAAGGCATGGGGCAGATAATCGCCTGGTCAGCCCGTGATGAAACTTTGCACACCAATTCAATTATTATGTTATTTAATACATTTATTAAAGAGAATAATGAAATTTGGGACGAAGAATTTAAAGAGGAATTATACTCTGCATGCCGCACTATCGTTGAACTTGAAGATGAATTTATAAAGCTTGCTTTTGATTTCGGAGATGTTGAAGGACTATCCGCAGAAGAAGTGCGCAATTACATACGCTACGTAGCAAACAGACGGTTAATGCAATTAGGTCTTGAATCCATATATGATGTCAATGATAATCCTATTCCATGGCTCGATGAAATACTAAATGGCGTGGAACATACGAATTTCTTTGAAAATAGAGTAACAGAGTATAGCCGTGCAGCAACTCAAGGCACATGGGAGGAGGCTTTTACTGAAAACGACACGAATAATAAGTGAGTGCTAATTTCACTCTTCTTTGTCATTCCAGTGTCAAGCACTGGAATGACAAAGAAGAGGGCACTGGGATCTGATAGATAATATTCGTACAGTACGCGCGGGAGCAACAAAAGCAGCTGGTTTTTCATAGTGTTCCACAGCAGTTTAGACAGTTGTGCTTTACTTAACAACTAACTTACCATATATATGTCCATAGGACATTGGTATATAAGAACGTGCTACAACTATTAATCTTACTCACGGTCATCACTTCAGTTGCATTCTTTGGTCATTTAGTTCCAGTGGAAGTAAAAACCTTTTTGTACTCAACGAGCCTGAGTATAAAAGAGGTTTTGCTATTTATAATGCCTTTTATTGTTTTTGCGTTAATCTTTAGCAGTGTTAACAATCTTAAGCAGTCAGCTATAAAGTTTATATTGTTACTTATTATAATGATCTTCTTATCGAATCTGGCTTCAAGTTTAATAGCTTATTCTGTTGGGCATTTTATCATACAAAACACTTATTCAATACAAGATATAACGTATGAAGAAACAATTGTTCCTTTATGGTCATTTAGGCTGCCGCTACTCCTTTCTAATTTTTATGCCCTTGCTTGTGGATTTGTGTCCAGCATAGTAGTGTCTATACTGCTACCTAAGAAAAGCAAAGAGCTTTCGAACAAAATGTTAGATTTAACTCTCTTTATTTTGAAGACGTTTTTGACGCCGATTATTCCAATATTCGTACTTGGGCTTGCTTTAAAAATGCAGCATGATCAAGTTTTATCTATAATATTTAAGGATTACTCAATAATTTTCATTATTATAGCATCTGCAACCTACCTTTATGTTTTTCTCTTATATGGAGCAGCAAATTCATTCAAGATCACAAGCTGGATAGCTAGTATAGGCAATATGATACCGGCATTTATTACTGCAATGAGCACAATGTCTAGTAATGCAACTATGCCGCTTACTCTTGAAGGAAGCAAAAAAAATGTAAAGCAACCTGACATAGCATCGTCTGTTGTACCAATAACTGCTAGCTTTCATTTAGTAGGTGATTGCTTTTTTATCATAATATTATCGATGATAATTGCCTCCGGTTATTCATTGTGCACAACAGACTATGTGACTTTCCTTCTCTATTTTTTGTTATTTAAGTTTGCTATTGTTGCAGTGCCGGCAGGAGGAATTATGGTAATGCTACCTATTCTTGAGAAATATCTTAAATTCTCTCCAGAAATGCTTTCGTTAATCACAGCATTGTATATAGTGTTTGATCCAATAATCACTTCAGCAAATGTTATGGGTAATGGTGCCTTTGCTATAATATTTTCAAAACTCCATGATAAGCTTAAGTAATGTCTATTTTGGCGATTGATACTGTAGGTATTGGTAGTTCAATAGCAATAGTTGATTATGATGGTAACTGTTTTGTAGAGCGCAATTCCGCCAGCAATAGTCATGCAGAATCATTTTTTCAAATACTGAATACTTTGTTTGATAAGCACAACTATAATTATGATAAAATAGATCATTTGGCGGTAGTAGTTGGACCAGGAAGTTTCACTGGAATTAGAGTTGGTATATCAGCTGCACAAGGTATAAATCTTGCTACAGATAAGCCATTATACGGAGTTAATGCGCTGGAAGTTCAAGCTTACACAATATCTTTGCTTTGTACGAATAGCAAAAAAAATATCAGAGCTATAATCAAAAATGCTCAAGGGTTTTATACGCAGTTATTTGATTTCAATTTATTGCCGCTATCTGGTCCAACTGCAGCACGTGACCCTGGTCATGCTACAAGCAGTGACTGCATTACATATATGGATTGCAATTTAAATGCTGGCCATGCAGGACTATTAGTTCATTATAGACTGAAGAACAAGCAAAAATTAAAAGAAGTTGAAGCTCTATATTTAAATGAGCCTCAGTATATGAAATTGCTATAGACTATTCTTTTGCGTAAAGCCTGTGCATCTGGTTTACTATCTCTTGAGCTACTTCTTTTATACTCATATCTGAATTTTCTATCTCTATGGCACTCGGTGGTATAAATAAATTGTTAATTCTACATTGCTCTATCATGCTATTTACATTAATCGCCTTCCTATTTTTTCTTTGCCTTTTTAATGCAATACGCTTTTGTAATGTCGGCAGATCACACCTAAGTACCACAGGAAGGATTTCTGTGTTCATTTTTTTACTAAGCCTTACTATTGAATCATACATCCTCATGTTCTGGTCATTATTTTCCATCAACTCATCAATAAATATGTAATTTTTTGAGTGAATTGGATAATTTTCTATTACCTGAAGCATAATTTGCATAATGCCATATATTCTATCTTGAACTTCTTTAGGTATTTGATCACGTTCAAAGACACCATTGTATATAGAGCAAACTTGAATATTGTTATAGAACTTACTATTTACAATTAATGCGTTTATCATATAGGATAATTCTATTGCTGTGGAAAGTTTACCACTTCCTGAAAGACCAGAGAGATATATGAAAAACCCTGCTGGCTGCTTTTTTGTGTTAATATTTACCATATTATTTTCAATCTTAAAACCTACATTTATAATAACATAAAAATGAAGCTTTAAAACATATGAAATATTATATAGAAAATTATTTTTATAGTTAAGATATTATGTAATTTAGAAGCATAAATTCTGTATATAAACTCTATAATAATGATAACTATTTTTAAGCAAGCTACAACACAAAAGTGTTTGGTATTCAGAAAGCAAGACAGAGTGGCATAAACTTATTAGTTTACTACAAGCCTCTTTTTGTGTATAAACCTTCAGAAGATTTTAACAGGGATGTTAACAAAAAGCGAAGTAAAAAGGGATCTGGTTTACGCCTATCAAATTTTGTCCTACCTTAAGCTGGATGACCATACATACACTCACCTCTCGGTACGTTCTGAAGATCAAAAGTCGTTTTATATTTACCAATTTGGTATACGCTTTGACGAAGTGAATGAAAATTCATTGATGAGAGTATCACTTGATGGAAATGTGATTGAGGGTACAGAATATCAATATAATAAAACTGGCTATATAATCCACGGTTTTATTTATCAAGCAAGAAAAGACATTCAAGCAATTTTTGTTCGGTAGAAGCTGTAGCTTTACTCCTCTCGTTTGAGTTATATTACTACAACTCCCCCTAAAGAACCGTGCTTGCAGATTTCCCGCACACGGCTCATCAATATTAGTTTTCACAGTCGTCCCTCTTATGCATATAAAGAAAAATGTATTTTTGGCTTTGGTAATGGATTTACTTCTACGTAGTGTACAAACTGTTCCCAGGTCATACTCTTTTTCTGACTACGCCGATTTATCCATTTAAATGCTAGCTTTCTTACTGATGTGTAAAATTGTTTCAAACACCAATAATTTCCGCTAATACCAAAGTAGTTATAGTGTCCTGTTAATTTAGCCTTCAGTACTTGCCACCAATCTTTAAGTCGAATACTTCCGCGGACTATTTTCAACCACTCCTTGATTTCTTTTAGTTTTCTGGCTAGATTTAACTTTGAGGTTTTATGTCCCATTATTAATCTACCACGACGACTTTTTGCACCATAGTGCGTAAACCCCAGAAAATTGAAACTTTCCGTCCTTCGTTTCTCTCTTATCGCTTGTTGCCACTCCCTCTTGCCAAACTTTACTACTCTGGTCTTGTTTTCAGATACTTCCAACCCAAATTTATTTAGCCTTTGTTTCAGTAATTCCAGAAATTCTTCCGCGTCTACCTTACTTTCGCAACAAACCACAAAATCGTCGCAAAACCTTATTAGTTGTATATATCCTCTGGATCTTGGTTTAAATTTCTTTTCTATCCATAAATCCAACACATAATGTAAGTATATATTTGCTAATACAGGACTTACTATACCACCTTGGGGTGTACCTTGTTTTGTTGCTTCATAATTTCCAGCTTCGACTATCCCTGCCTTGAGAAACCGCTTTACTAACCACAGCAAATTTGGGTCAGTTATTCGTTCCCTTAGACATCTCATTAGCCATTTATGCTGTATATTATCGTAGAACTTCTTGATATCCACTTCTACAATGTAGTTTATTGGCTTGTACATAACTGCTTTATCTAGTGCATTTACCGCTTGATGACAGTTTCTTCCAGGTCGAAATCCATATGAGCTGTCCAGAAAGTTTGCCTCGTAAATATTTTCTAATATCTTCTTCAGCATAATCTGTACTAATTTATCCTCGGTCGATGGTATTCCGAGTCCGCGTTTCTCTTTACTTCCAGCTTTCGGTATATATACCCTCTTTACTGGTTGTGGTTGATATTGCTTCCTCTTCATACTTTCTACTAGCACTTCGAGTTTCTCATTCAGATTTTCTCCGTATGATTCCACTGTTATCTGGTCTACTCCACAAGCCTTGTTACGCTTCAGTTCTTTATAACATCTCGCAAGATTCTCTGTATTTATCAGATGGACTAACGATGTGAATTTTAGTCGCTTATCTTGCTTTGCTCTTACTGCTATCTGGTTTAGTTTATTTTGCATGTTATTCCAACCTCCGTTGTATTGGCCTAGCAATCCCTATTCCAGTTACTATATTGCTGATCGCTTCCCCTTGTACGTGGCTTTCCCACATTCTGAGTACTATCAATCAGTCCGACTTCCCCTGCATCTTCCGCTAGTTCTTGCCTTTGTTGACTTGTTCCAGCGTACCTTTGTAGGAATGCATAGGATCTCCCAAGTTCACTTGAAGTCCATTTCAATACATGGCACGGTCTCAGATCCCGATAGAGTGAGTGATAACTTGCCTTTACGTTATCCTTCATGCTGTCTTCCATGGCCATGAAAATGTCGACCTCTATGTCTTCAGGTATTTCGGAACTCAATCCCTTCACTTTCGTTGTACCCTGCATTGTCCATCCCACTAGCTCTATTACACTCGTTACCTCATGCAACATAGTGGTCTGTTCCAAACTGTTGGCTAGACTTTGTTTGTGTTGGATTTTCACCAACTGTTCTCCAAGCACTTCTTGGCGCACCTTGGAATACCTCACTAAAAATTAAATTATAATTAAAATAAGATGTCAAGTCAAATTATTGAATAATTTAATAAGATTGGTAAATTTAAAAACACAGTGCTGGCTATAATTGGCATCCTAATTACATATTTTGTTAATATGCTAATATTACAATAACATAGAGCCCTATCTTAACTCTTGACTTTGTCCTATAAAATTCATACTTTATTTACTGTTTATAGTTCAGATTAAAATGGCATTAAATCCACTGGAACAGTTTAAAGTATATACAATAATAGAGTTACCTAGGTTATTTGGGTATGACGTAAGCTTTACCAATTCATCTCTTTTCACAATGATTTCGGTGATATTGGTGATACTCTTTTTGCTTTTTGGAATAAAGAAGGGGTCAGTAATACCAGGATATTTGCAAGCTGCAGTTGAATATGTATATGATTTTGTTATTTCAATAATAGAAAATAACACTGGAAGCAAAGGCTTGCAGCACATTCCATTGATATTCACAGTATTTATTTTCATTTTATCGTGTAATTTAGTTGGTGTTCTTCCTTATAGTTTCACGGTCACAAGTCATGTGATAGTCACCTTCGCTTTATCGATGGTAGTTTTTACTTATATAACGATTGTTGGATTTAAAGAAAGGGGAGTAGAATTTTTACGCATATTGCTACCAAAAGGAACTCCTTCGTGGCTTGCACCTATAATAATTATTATTAAGTTGTTTGCTTATTTAGTAAGGCCGATTAGCCTATCAATAAGGCTTGCAGCAAATATGATTGCTGGTCATACAATCATCAAAGTGATAGCAGGGTTTATTGTAAATATGAACATATTTCTCACTCCTGCGCCGTTTTTGTTCATAATTGCATTGATAGGATTTGAAGTATTTGTTGCAATTTTACAAGCTTATATATTTACTATATTAACATGTGTATATTTGTCAGATGCAGTAAAGTAATTGACTTCCTTGTAGAATATTTTACAATTATATTATAAAGAAATAATTAAAGGTAATATATGGATTTAGTAGCTTTAAAATTTATAGCAATTGGTTTAGCTGTGTTTGGAATGCTCGGTGCTGGTTTAGGTATAGCTAATATCTTCTCTGCTATGTTAAATGGGATTGCGAGAAACCCTGAATCAGAAGGTAAAATGAAAAGTTACGTTTATATTGGTGCTGCCATGGTTGAAATCATGGGATTGCTTGCGTTTGTACTTGCAATGTTATTAATATTTGCTGCTTAACACATGCCACAGCTTGATGTTTCAACCTTCTTTTCTCAAGTTTTTTGGTTTTTAATTTTTTTCTCTTCACTTTTTTTCGTAGTAAGTTGTTTATTTTTACCAAAGTTAGATGAAATAATAAGCACTAGAAGTAAAGAAGTATTGGGTTCTTTTAATAGTTCTGTTCATCTTTTAAGACTTACGGAAGATCAGATTGCCAAATATAATGCCGCTTTAAACCAAGCTAGAATACAGGCAAAAAAAATCATAGATGATGCACTTGCTCAGGTAGAAGAAATGAGAGCTAATGTTAAGAGTATATTAGAAGAGGAAGACAAAAAAAAGAGCAAGCTTATTGAAGAAAAAGTGGTAGAATTTAAATCTGAATATACTGATCAGTTAAAACAAATGGCTACTAGTATTGCTTTAATTTATTATACTAAATTGACTAATTCTGAAATTGAAGAGGAGTTTGTTGCTGACTTGGTGTCCAAAGAATTTTAGGGGTTTTTATGTCTACATCACTGATTATCGGTCTTGCCTTCTTGGTAAGTTTTGTCCTTTCGTATAAATTGCTAAAGAAAGTGATAGAAAATGCGCTTAACAATAAGCGTAACAAAAGCAAATTTTCAAGTGAAGAAACTGAAAAATTCAGGAAAGATATGTTGGAGTATTACAAAAAATCTTCTGAAAAATACAAAGAATTAGATGCAGAAGTTAATAAAATGATGAATGAAGCACTTGATAAAGCTAATAGTATCATTAAGCACAATAGACAGCAGCTAGATCAGACATTAGATGACAATGCCCATTCTAACTTGAAGAAAGTCACTGACCAAGTTGAAAAAGCTCTTGGAGATTTACAGGCTAACACAGCGAGTGTAGCTGCTGATGCTGTAAAAAAAATAATGCATGAACGTAAAGATGATAAGCGTAGTAGCGAGGTCATATCTTCATTTTCACGTGACTTAAATAAAAAATTGCATTAGGTTTAATGCAACAATTGCCTATACTTCAAGCTGATAATATAGAAAAAATTAAGTTTGATTCTAGTTTGTGCAAAGAGCAAGAGAAACTTTTTTACTATAAATTTAATATAATGCCTTGGCAAAAATTAAATGATACTACTTTTTTTATAGTTGAAGACACAAGCCGAGATGTCAATCGTTGGGTCGAAGCACATTACGGTATTGACTATGTATTAATAAAAGTGGATAGCGAACAGATTTTAAATCTTCTTAACTCGCACTTTGGTATTTCAGAATTTGCAAGCAACTACTTATATTACAAGAATCCTAATTTTTCAGCCAAAAGCATTAAACTAAGCTCAATATTTTTTGCTTCTTTCTTTATTGTAACTTCAATTTTAACACTAACAGAGAAATATACATATTTTGCTTTGATGTTGATATTTATAATCGGATGTTCTAGTTATTTATTCAAGTTTATAGCTACAGTTTTTAGCTTATGTGAAACCTCTAATCAAAAAGTGGATTATAGTAAGCTGAATGAACCTATATATACTATTTTACTGCCTGTATTTGAAGAAAGTGCAGTAATAGGGCAATTAATTGAAAGCGTTAAAAGTTTGGATTATCCAAAGTCGAAATTAGATGTAAAGCTTCTGGTAGAAAGTGATGACCAGGAAACACTGGCAGCTATAGAAAAGTATACTTTACCGCAGTATTTTGAAGTAATAAAAGTGCCTCACTCTTTGCCTAAAACAAAAGCCAAGTCATGCAATTATGCTATGAGCTTTGCTAGAGGAAAGTATGCAGTAATATATGATGCAGATGACAAGCCTGATCCATTGCAGTTAAAAAAAGCGCTGATTGAATTTAATAAGGGCGACGATAAGCTTGCCTGTGTACAAGCGAAATTAAATTACTATAATTGTGATTATAATTTTCTTACAAAATCCTTCTCTCTGGAGTATATGAGCTGGTTTCAATACTTATTGCCTGGATTCCAAAAAATGAACATGCCGATACCTTTAGGTGGTAGCAGTAATCATTTTTCAGTAAAAATTCTAAGAAAAATGTTTTTCTGGGATGCTTATAGTGTGACCGAAGATGCTGACCTCGGTTTGAGACTTGCGCAAATGGGATATAAAACTAGAATTATTGATTCGGAAACATTGGAAGAATCACCGATTACTGTGTTTGCTTGGATTAAGCAAAGAGCGCGCTGGATCAAAGGCTATATGCAAACTTATATTGTTCATTTAAAAAATATAAAGTCACTTTATAAACACACTGGATTTAAAGGAATTTTGCTATTGAATCTTTTTGTTGGCTCTGCAGCTTTTATATTTTTTACTACTCCATTTTTACTGCTTTCATTGATATTAACTAAAGTTTTAAATGAATTATTTTTGTACTACTTTGTAGTGGTATACATTACTAACCTGATTCTTTTGGTAATAGCTGTCAAACAGCAAAAGATGCCTTTTTATTTTTATATAGTATCGATATTTTTTCCGGTCTATAGTCTGCTACATAGCGTTGCAGCTTTTCTTGCCTTGTGGGAATTTATTCTTTACCCTGAGCGATGGAACAAAACTCAGCATGGTTTATGGAAGCAAAAGCTGTAACTATTTGGCTTTTTCTCTGCTCGGTCATGGTAATCCTTATGGTAGGGATTGGTGGATTTACCAGATTTTCAAAAGCAGGATTGTCAATCACGGAGTGGAAACCCATTACTGGGACATTACCACCACTGAGTGAACAAGACTGGCTACAAGAAAAATTAAAATACGAAGCTACACCTGAATATAAAGCACTTAACTATGGTATGAGTATGGAGGAGTTTCGCGCTATATACTTAATAGAATATGTACACAGATTGGTTGCAAGACTAACAGGTTTAGTTTTTGTCCTGCCATTTATATATTTTACATTAAGAAGAAAAATATCTAAAAAGGTAGTAATAAGGCTATTTGTGGCATTATTATTTGGAGCTTTACAAGCTTTTGCTGGTTGGTATATGGTTAAGAGTGGTTTAGTAACTGAACCTCATGTTAGCCACTATAGGCTTGCACTTCACTTATTATTAGCATTAATTATCTTTGCATTATTGTCATATCAATTTTTTGATTACCAAATCAGGCCAAAGCAGACAAAACTTAAGATTAGTTGTAACACCAAGTACTACGTAGGAATTATTTTAGTTTTGATCATGATACAAATAATTTTCGGCGCATTTGTTGCAGGATTAAATGCTGGTTTGATTTACAATACCTTTCCACTAATGGACGGACAAATCGTTCCAGAAGATTTATTTTTCTTACAGCCTATATGGCTGAATATCTTTGAGAACAGAGCGACAGTGCAATTTATACACCGAGCACTGGCATTGCTAATATTAGTTCTGACAGTGATACTCACAATAAAAAATGCCAGTGTAAAACCGGTATATATTATGCTGCTCTCCGTTATCATTCAGATCATTTTGGGTGTAATTACTCTATTATTGCACATACCAATAGCCATTGCCATAGCTCATCAAGTGTTTTCATTTATCTTGTTTGGGTCAAGTTTATACTTCTTGTGTTATTTAAGAAAGCAGAGCTAATACTACATCACCAATCTGCACATTTTTTCCTTCTTGAACGGGAATATTTTTTATCACCATTGCTGCTTCAGCACATATAATATTTTCCATTTTCATTGCCTCCACCACAAATAAAGGTTGTCCTATTTCTACCTGATCTCCTGTATTTACGTGCAACTTAACTAATAAGCCAGATATTGGGGATTTTACAGCATCTACTGAAATCCCTTCTGTTTCATTATTTAGCATTAACTTACTTAATTCAGCTACATGAGGTTTAAATATACAACACTCAGCTTTCATGCCTGCATGTCTTATGAAGTATTTGCTGCCTTGTTTTTCTACTTTAAGTGTTATATCGGTATCATCGTTAATCGTGATGTTTAGCAACCTATAACTTGATTTCCACTTGCCTACTACAGAGTATGTATTGTGATTATATACTGTTGTTAATATATTATCTTGGTACTTTGCGTTTACAGAGTACTTATTGTCATTTATTACAACTACAAGCGTTTCATTCACTGCTTTATAATGGTACTTTTCTTCGTTTTCTAAATAAACATATAACGAAACAAAAATAAATACTTTTATATATTCTTCTGTAACAAAATCGCCGTGAAACCCACTGGGGTAATGGTTTGGAATGAATCTCGTGTGGAGCTTTGCTGCAATAAAATTTGGGTGATGGAAGATGGATTCTAGAAATTCTATATTATTTGTTACTCCTTCTATATAGCATTCAGACAATGCTTTTTGCATTCTGCTGATCGCTTCTACTCTATCTTTTCCATATGTTATAACTTTTGCAATCATTGAGTCATAGAACGTGCTAATTTCTGAACCTGCAGCAACTCCATCATCTATTCTTACATAATCATTTTCACCCGGTTTATCGTAATATTTTATTCTTCCGCTGGAAGGGAAAAATTTCTTTGATGGGTCTTCAGCGCAAATTCTACTTTCTATTGCAGAACCAGTAAGTTTAATATCATCCTGATTGAATCTCAATTTTTCTCCACAGGAAGTTCTAATCATTTCTTCTACTATGTCTATTCCAGTTATAAATTCTGTTACTGGATGCTCAACTTGTAATCTCGTATTTACCTCAAGAAAATAGAAGTTTTGGTCTTTATCTACAACAAACTCAACAGTACCTGCTGAAAAATAGCCAACTTGCTTTGCTAAAGAAACACATTGGGCATACATTTTTTGTCTTACTTCTTCACTAATGAATGGACTTGGAGTTTCTTCTATTATTTTCTGATTATTCCTTTGTATCGAGCATTCTCTTTCTCCAAGACACACTATATTGCCATATTTATCTGCTATGATTTGTATTTCAATATGTCTTGGTAGTTCTATATATTTCTCTATAAAGATACTGCCATCCTTAAAACTTTTCTCTGCTTCATTTGTTGCTGATGTGAACGCTAGTTCAATTTCTTTTTTGGAATTTACAATTCGCATTCCTTTGCCACCACCGCCTGATGCGGCTTTAAGCATAACCGGAAAGCCAATTTCTTCAGCAACTTGAGCTGCGTGGGCAGCATCGCTGATCTTACCCATATATCCTGGCACTACATTCACTCCAGCTTTTCTTGCCGCTTCTTTTGCTGTTATTTTGTTGGCTGTAACTTCTATTGTTTCTGCACTGGGACCGATGAAGTCTATATTATGTTTTTGAAGAGCACGTGGAAAATCTGGATTTTCTGCTAAAAAACCGTAGCCAGGATGAACTGCCTCAGCACCTGTTTCAACTGCTGCTTCACATATTTTTTCAATGTTTAAATAACTGAGACAAGATGGCGAAGGGCCGATATATCTTGACTCATCTGCTTGTCTTACATGCACAGAATTTATATCCGCATCCGAATATACGCATACACAAGATATACCCATCCTACGAGCAGTCCTGATAATCCTGCAGGCAATTTCCCCTCTGTTTGCTATTAAAATCTTACTGTACTTCTTTTCCATCATCTTATGAGTATACTTTCTTAAGTTAAGAAAGTAAATTTCTATATCATTGCCTGCAAGTAATTTTAATCTTCATGCTGGAGCTAAACCACCTGAACTCTGCATAACATTAACTTCCGCTAAAGTGCTTTCGTTATGCAAGGCATGTATCTCGTTACATGCCTTAACTGACAGGTATGTGACTCCGCCAGAAGCTATTGCAACCATCGAGCTTAGTGCAAAAGTCTGAGAAGATAGATACAGAAAATATAAAGATAAGCACAAGGCAGCAATACACGCTATAGCCCCTACTATATATAAACACAGGTGAAACTTCTGATTACATATAAAGCTGTCTTTTATGTCTGCGATTTGCTTAATTTCTTTCTGTTGTGCAGCATCTAAGTAATAAAAAGGAGTTTCCCTTTTCTTATTAAAAGCACGGTCTTTACTGCAGAGCGCATCTTTAATATATTTTTTTTTACATTTGAGTTCCTCTTTCAATCTGCTTACTTCTTTCCAATCTCCAGCTTCTTTTGCTTTTGTAATTTTGTTATAAGCTTCCGTCTCTAAGTAATTCACAATCTCTTTTACTGCAGGCAGCAAAATTCCACTTCTTGCTGCTTCATGAAATGGATTATCTCCATATTCATTATGCGCAGTTACAGAAGCAATGTTCTTCTTACAAATGTCTACAAATTTACCTTTGTTTTGTATTCTTGCAGCTAAATGCAGGAGATTATCTACCTGTACTCTTTGTTTTGTTTTATCAAATGGGCCGGTGTAACGCCAACTGACATTGGCTTCATTATCTGAAAGCAATTTTGCTATATCTACAAGTCCATCCATAACTCACCTCGCTATATTCAACCAATACTAAATTATACAACACAATTTATTAAAAATAAATAAAATTTAATCTCTCAGGATAAATAAATTCTACATTGTTACAAACGTGGATTTTGGGTATCATAGCCTATACTTTACTGTAACAATAACATGCCAGACGTAGTCACGAGATTCGCTCCATCACCAACAGGGTTTTTGCACATTGGAGGGGCTCGTACTGCTTTATTTAACTGGCTCTACGCGAGGCACCATGGTGGCAGGTTTTTGCTAAGGATTGAGGACACCGACAGAAAACGTTCAACACAAGAAGCAATTGATGCAATTATAGAAGGGCTAAAATGGCTCGGTATGAGCTATGATGGGGAAATAGTATATCAGTCAAAAAGAATAGAGCGGCATAAAGAAGTAGCAAACCTTTTAGTTGAGAAGGGTAGGGCGTATCACTGTTATTGCTCTGAGGATGAAGTTACAGAAAAGAAGACAAAAGCAAGAGAAGAAGGAAAAATATACAAGCATAAATGTACTAGTGTGACATCAAACGTAAAGCCTGTTGTCCGCTTTAAAGTGCCAGACTCGCAAGAGATCGTCATTGATGATAAAATATACGGCCAAATCAAAGTAAATAGCGAGCAGCTTGATGATATAGTGATCTTACGCTCTGATAACACTCCAACATATATTTTTGCCGTGGTAGTTGACGATCATGATGCTGGAATAACTGATATAATACGCGGTTCTGACCATCTCACTAATACTTTTAAGCAATTGCTAATATACCAGGCTCTTGATTTTGATGTTCCACGTTTTGCACATGTGCCGCTTATTCATGGGGAAGATGGAAATAAGCTATCCAAAAGGCACGGTGCAACAAGTGTTTGCGACTACGAGAAAATGGGAATATTGCCAAAAGCGATGCGTAATTACCTACTGAGGCTTGGTTGGAGCCATGGTAATGATGAGATTATTAGCGATGAGCAAGCAATAGAGTGGTTTAATTTAGAAAGCATTGGTCGTTCACCTGCACGGCTCGATTTCAAAAAGCTGGAGCATTTGAATAACCACTATATTAGTAATATGAGCAATAAAGATATTCTGGCTCTAATACTTGGAGAAAGTACTCTAACTGACAGGAAAAAGGGCTATTTACTGCAAGGGCTGACGGAGCTGAAAAAAAGAGCAAATTACCTGACTGAACTGCTGGATTTAGCGCAGTTTTATATAAAAGACCCGCCTCTTGATTTAAGTGAAGAAGCCAAGCAAATTGTCAAATCTAACCTCGATATAATCAAGTTACTCGCGTCATTTCTGTCAAAGATCGGTGATGAAGACTGGAACAAGGGTTTTTTATCTTCTCAGATCAAGGAATTTGCAAAATTGCACGATATGAAAATAAGCGATGTATACCACTCATTACGTGCTCCCACAACCGGGGTAATGGACGCACCTGGAATCATTGATATCATGGTGATTCTTGGTAAAGACGAGTGTATAAAAAGGTTACAAGCAATTTAAATGAAATAAGAAAATTCCTTGACAAGCTTTGCCAGCCCCTTTATCATGACAGTGAAGCTATTGTATTTGCTTTCGCCAATCTGCAGATTAAAAGGTAAGGATTACTTAATGTATCGGCGTCTTATGTTTAATTTTTTGCAGTATATAGATACTGTATGTCTTTACAAAACTTCATCTACATCTAGATTTTTATCTAAATAAGCTGAACGCGCTTACAAAGCGTTACAAGACATCAAAAAATGCCAATACTCGACAAAGATTGTAAGTTAAAAACATGTTATAAAAGAAACAAGAGGGAAGATAACCCTACTCACTATAGGAATAGGGCTATCACGGGCGTGTGCGACCGAACAAAGATTGGTATTACAACCGTTCCTATCAAGGTACACTAGCCCATCTCTCGATACGTTTGAATAGTTGTATGGGACATATATATGCACCCGTTTACAATCTTAAATTAATAAAACTATCGAGGTTATCATGGTTACATCTTATCAAAATTTTATTGGCATTGACATCGGAAAATTCAAGAATGTTGTTGCGGTTCACAAACAGAAAAATGCTGTCGAATTTGACAATAATACTTCTGGTTGGCAACAATTGTTTCAAAAATTCTCAGATATCTTACCTAATTCTTTAGTGACTTTAGAAAACACAGGAAAATATGAGCTTGGTTTGTCGCATTTTCTTATTGACAAGAATATCACCGTACATCGAGCTAATACCCGCAAAGTAAAAAGTTTTATTTTATCTCACGGAACTTTAGCAAAATCCGATAAATCAGATGCAAGGGCTCTTGCTCAATATGGATTTGAACGCCATAGAACTCTCTCTCTATTTGTACCTACTTCTGAAAAACAATCAACCTTGGTTGCACTTTGTCAACGTCGTGATGGCATCACGCAAATGAGAACTCAGGAAAAATGTAGACTGGAAGCACCTGAAAACGACCATATAAGGGAAAGTTGTCAAAAAACTATTGAATTCTTTAATAGCCAAATAGATGAACTCAGTAATACTATACAAAAAATCATTGATGAAAGCCATGAGTTACAAGAACATCAAAAAATCCTTAAAACAGTTCCTGGAATAGGTAAAAAGTTATCACAAGATTTTCTGTGTTTAATACCAGAGCTTGGTTACTTAAACAGAAGAGAAGTAGCAAGTCTTGCCGGAGTTGCACCTCATCCTAGGGAAAGTGGTAAAGCTGTTGGTTATCGAAGGATTATAGGTGGTAGAAGTAATGTCCGTAAAAAGCTTTTTATAGCTGCCATGTCTGCTGCAAGGTCCAAATCTGTACTTGGTGCCTTTTATTCCAAGCTTGTTGAAAGTGGTAAGAAGAAAATGGTAGCTATAACAGCTCTAATGCGAAAAATTATAGTAATTGCTAATGCAAAACTTAAAGAAGCAATTAATTTGCATACTTAAAAATCCTCACAACGGTAACTGAAATTGGCTAATGAATATGTGCGTCCACACAGACTTAAAGCACATATTCATTAGCTAAGCAGAAATTGTTGTGGCAGTGTTTGATATAAAATTTTATTTCTATGACACACGGGTTTTTATTGCCTACATGATTGAACAAAGTTACAGAATTACACAAATAAAAAATTTTAAAAAAAACATAGTTGATAGGAGATCCTTTACAGCTTTTGAGCAAATTTCTTCACTTGGAATTGATAACTCCTTATTCATTGCTAACGTTAAACATTGAGTTTTGCACGCTCGTTCTAAATGATACGTGTAAAACATTGCTTCTTGTATAGTCCGACCACACGTTATGGATCCATGATTACGCATTAACATCACAAAATTCTCTTTCAGGTCAGCTATTAGTCTCTTTCCTTCTGCATCATCAAGTGCCAGGGAATTATAATCATGGTAAGATATTTTATTATAAAAGTGCAGTGCCCATTGACTTATAGGAAGCAGCCCATCCTTGAGAGAAGAAACCGCTACAATAGAGGGTGTATGCAGATGGTGCGCCAAGAAGTGCTTGGAGAACAGTTGGTGAAAATCCAACACAAACAAAGTCTAGCCAACAGTTTGGAACAGACCACTATGTTGCATGAGGTAACGAGTGTAATAGAGCTAGTGGGATGGACAATGCAGGGTACAACGAAAGTGAAGGGATTGAGTTCCGAAATACCTGAAGACATAGAGGTCGACATTTTCATGGCCATGGAAGACAGCATGAAGGATAACGTAAAGGCAAGTTATCACTCACTCTATCGGGATCTGAGACCGTGCCATGTATTGAAATGGACTTCAAGTGAACTTGGGAGATCCTATGCATTCCTACAAAGGTACGCTGGAACAAGTCAACAAAGGCAAGAACTAGCGGAAGATGCAGGGGAAGTCGGACTGATTGATAGTACTCAGAATGTGGGAAAGCCACGTACAAGGGGAAGCGATCAGCAATATAGTAACTGGAATAGGGATTGCTAGGCCAATACAACGGAGGTTGGAATAACATGCAAAATAAACTAAACCAGATAGCAGTAAGAGCAAAGCAAGATAAGCGACTAAAATTCACATCGTTAGTCCATCTGATAAATACAGAGAATCTTGCGAGATGTTATAAAGAACTGAAGCGTAACAAGGCTTGTGGAGTAGACCAGATAACAGTGGAATCATACGGAGAAAATCTGAATGAGAAACTCGAAGTGCTAGTAGAAAGTATGAAGAGGAAGCAATATCAACCACAACCAGTAAAGAGGGTATATATACCGAAAGCTGGAAGTAAAGAGAAACGCGGACTCGGAATACCATCGACCGAGGATAAATTAGTACAGATTATGCTGAAGAAGATATTAGAAAATATTTACGAGGCAAACTTTCTGGACAGCTCATATGGATTTCGACCTGGAAGAAACTGTCATCAAGCGGTAAATGCACTAGATAAAGCAGTTATGTACAAGCCAATAAACTACATTGTAGAAGTGGATATCAAGAAGTTCTACGATAATATACAGCATAAATGGCTAATGAGATGTCTAAGGGAACGAATAACTGACCCAAATTTGCTGTGGTTAGTAAAGCGGTTTCTCAAGGCAGGGATAGTCGAAGCTGGAAATTATGAAGCAACAAAACAAGGTACACCCCAAGGTGGTATAGTAAGTCCTGTATTAGCAAATATATACTTACATTATGTGTTGGATTTATGGATAGAAAAGAAATTTAAACCAAGATCCAGAGGATATATACAACTAATAAGGTTTTGCGACGATTTTGTGGTTTGTTGCGAAAGTAAGGTAGACGCGGAAGAATTTCTGGAATTACTGAAACAAAGGCTAAATAAATTTGGGTTGGAAGTATCTGAAAACAAGACCAGAGTAGTAAAGTTTGGCAAGAGGGAGTGGCAACAAGCGATAAGAGAGAAACGAAGGACGGAAAGTTTCAATTTTCTGGGGTTTACGCACTATGGTGCAAAAAGTCGTCGTGGTAGATTAATAATGGGACATAAAACCTCAAAGTTAAATCTAGCCAGAAAACTAAAAGAAATCAAGGAGTGGTTGAAAATAGTCCGCGGAAGTATTCGACTTAAAGATTGGTGGCAAGTACTGAAGGCTAAATTAACAGGACACTATAACTACTTTGGTATTAGCGGAAATTATTGGTGTTTGAAACAATTTTACACATCAGTAAGAAAGCTAGCATTTAAATGGATAAATCGGCGTAGTCAGAAAAAGAGTATGACCTGGGAACAGTTTGTACACTACGTAGAAGTAAATCCATTACCAAAGCCAAAAATACATTTTTCTTTATATGCATAAGAGGGACGACTGTGAAAACTAATATTGATGAGCCGTGTGCGGGAAATCTGCAAGCACGGTTCTTTAGGGGGAGTTGTAGTAATAAAACTCAAACGAGAGGAGTAAAGCTACAGCTTCTACCGAACAAGGCTCTTATTACTCCGCCAACAATGTCGCAAAAAACATAAAACTAGAGAAAACTATTTCTCGAAAACTTCTGTGTCCAAAAACAAGAGTTCCATTTATTTATAGCGCTAATAATCAATTAACCATCAGCTTCAATGAATGATATGAACATATTATTTCAAGGAAAGATAATGGGAAATAAGAGATTAGCTATACGGATTAGTTGTAGCCATGAGCCTAACCGGTTGGCAGAAAAGTATTTATCAGATGCTTATGAAAAGTCAGCATCAAAGGGAGAAAGTCAAAAAAACTTAAAGGGTAAAAATGGGATTCAAGGAGGATCAAATGGTAACAGTGAGTTTATATGCAAGGGTTTCTTCAGGGAAACAAGCACAAGAAAATACAATAGCAAGTCAAGTTGCAGCTTTAGAGAAGCAAATTGGTATGGATGGGTACAAATTATTGAGTGAGTATAAATTTATTGATAACGGCTACAGTGGATCTAATTTGGTTCGTCCTGATCTAGAAAAATTACGCGATAAAGTAACAGAAGGTAAAATTGATAGATTCACTCTCCTGATCGTTTATCTAGGCTCTGTGGACAAAATTTTAGAGAAGCCATACAAGAGCCCCGACAAAATTTAGAAAACCCATAAAAACCTCAGCCGTTTTATCGAATCTGGAAAAAATACGCCTAAAGTTCTTAATTTTACCGAAAAAACACTCAATTAAATGACGCTCTTTATAAATGTGTTTATCGTAACCCCTCTGCACTTTTCGATTACGCTTCGGAGGAATAACTGCTGTACATCCCTTGCTTTCAAGACTCGTAACAAAAGCATTGCTGTCATAGCCTTTATCAGCCACTACAGTGGTATTATAGACACTTTCAGTTAATGTTGCTGCTTGTGTAATCTCATTTCTTTGACCAGGGGTCAGAGTAAATTTAAGTGGATTTCCAAGTGCATCGACAAGCGCATGTATTTTAGTTGTAAAGCCACCTTTGCTCCTCCCTAAAGCTTCTTGATCCTTGGAGTTTTTTGTATATCCAGATGAACATGGATGGGCTCGGATGATCGTACCGTCGATTATAGCAACTTCTAAATCAGGCTCTTGTTTAGTATATTCAAGCAATTTTTCCCAGACATCTCTTTCACACCATCTTTTAAATCGCTTATGTATACTCCTGTAATTACCATAAGTTTTTGGTAAAAGTCTCCATTGGCAACCACTTCGGACTATGTACCACACTGCCTCTATGAATATTCTTAAACGTTTTTCATCTTTGCTATGCATTCCTTTTACGCTTTTTATGAACTCTAAAATTTGTTTCCAATTTTCCTCTTTGATGTAATATTGCATATGGTAGTTTCTCCATTTTTTACCTATTAAGCTAAACTACCATCTTTTTCTCTCTTTTCATATTTTTTGTCCACAGAGCCTAGGAGTGTAGACGATCAGCAAGTACCAGCAGAGGAAATATTTACAAAAGATCCACATATATCACCACAGTCACCTACACCAAGCAGCAGTGGGTATTCCTCTCCTAGCACACCTTCTTCACGTAGAAGTTCTTTTTCTGTTGAAAGCGAGATTGGTGATGAAGAGTCTGAAATTACTGATGAATACATTGACGATGACTACGATGAACAAGAAATACACAAAGATTATGAGAAAAAGTATGAACAAGAAGGATTAAAAGGTGTAGATGAGGCTATAAATGAAATTAACAAACTTGCAGAGCTGCGTGACAATCTAAGCTTAGAACGCAACTCCTTGAGAGATAAAGTTAATGAACAACAGCGAGCGATATTTGAAAGAGATCAAAGAATAAAGGAACAAGATGCTTCTATTGAGTCACTTATAGAGAAACTCGAAAAATTAGGAGAACTTAATCAAAAGATAGAAAAAGAAGGTGATACACAAATAAGCGCATTAAGCGAGGGAAAGCAAATTTGGGAAGAAGAAGCTGAAAGACTTAAAGCTGAATTGAAAAGGATGGCGCAAGAATTAGCTTGGAAGAATCAAAATATTGAGCAGTTAACACAAAAGATAGAGAAAGAACTACAGGAAAATGATGTAATAAAGAGCTTAAATGATCAGTTGAAAGATAAAGAAAATGAAGTTCAATCAGTAAATGGGATAAATAAAGAACTACAGAAGAAATTGAAGCAAAGTGAAGCTAATTTAACTGTACTAGAGGAAAAGAATGCAGATTTGGAGTGCGATCCGATGTTGCGGTTTTTGTGATGGTTAAATTCCATCCTCCCTAGACATCAGGGATAATGTATGTCTCACATTTCAGAGAGTGGCAACCTCTGGGGTGCAAGCATGAGACAAAAGCGGGTAATGCTAAACCTTATAGCAAATCCCCGCAAACAGAGTTAGATATGATTACGAGAGAAACCTACGTCAGAACTGTCGTTAGGCAGAATATGCGAAATGAGGTTGAAGACGCATAGACCAAAAGGTATGAAGCAAATGAGGAATTAAGACTTCCAAATCTTAATTATAGATGTTCTCAGCTTCCGGCAAACAGTAGGAATCTAAGTCTAACGTGAAACAAAAACCGTGAAACGGAGTAACCTACATGAATGCTCTTATATTCGCTTGAGTATAAGTAGGTAGCCAGCCACAAGCATTTATGTGGAGGGATTGTCTAAGAAGCTAATGCCTAAGGTAATGCTTAGGATACGCAGACGTAGATACTTTAATTTGGAAGGTAAAGTTGTGAATAATAGTGAATATGTTATGGACCAACAAAAAGTTAGGTATGAATGGAATGAAATTCCCTGGCGTAAGCTGGAGAAATCTTCATTTAAGCTACAAAAACGAATTTACCAAGCTTCTAAATGTAATGATATCAAAAAGATGCATAATCTTCAGAGGTTATTACTCAAATCAACAAGTACAAGAACGCTCGCTGTTAGAAGGGTAACTCAGGATAACAGAGGGAAAAAGACTGCAGGTATTGATGGAAAAGCTAATCTTAATCAAAGAGAAAGATTGCAATTGGCAAATTCCTTAGATATAAGAGAAAAAGCAAAGCCATCAAGACGCATTTGGATTCCCAAACCTAGAAAGACTGAGAAACGTCCGTTAGGGATACCCACAATAGCAGATCGAGCAAAACAAACATTTGTAAAAATGGCACTAGAACCAGAATGGGAGGCGAAGTTTGAACCAAACGCATATGGTTTTAGACCTGGTAGATCATGTCATGATGCAATAGAAGCCATATTTATTGTGCTTGGAAGGAAAACAACATTTATACTGGATGCTGATATTTCCGGATGCTTTGATAATATCGATCATAACGCAATGTTAGAAAAACTTAATACCACACCAACTCTAAGAAAAATTATAAAAGGATGGTTGGAAGCAGGCGTTATGGAAGAAAAAAAGTTTAAACCCACTAAATGTGGTACAATTCAAGGTGGAACAACATCACCATTACTTGCATGTATAGCATTATATGGATTAGAACAAAATATTAAGCAAGCATTAACAAGTGAACTTTTTCAATTTTGGAAAAAGAAATATGGTAAGGGATCACATAGAGATGCACAAGGATCTATAAGTGTAGCTCTCTATGGTGATGACTTTGTTATCATACATGAGAGTGAGGAAATTATTCTTAAGGCAAAGATTCTAGTTGAAGAGTGGTTAAAAACCATCGGATTAGAATTAAAACCTTCAAAGACAAGAATTTCTCACACTCTAAAAGGGGAAAAGCCGGGATTTAATTTTCTTGGTTTCTCAATAAGGCATTACCCTACGAAAAATAATAAGAAAGGTTATAAATTATTAATCAAACCAAGTCGAGAATCTATAAAACAGCATGCATTTACTATCAAACATAAACTTAGAGAACTACGTGGAGCACCACAAGAAGCAATAATAAAAGAGCTCAACCCAATCACCAGAGGGTGGTGTCAATATTACTCTTCAGTGGTTTCAAAAAAAACCTTTAAGTTTATTGATAATATAATGTTTAGAAAGCTCTGGAAATGGGCAGTCTATAGACACCCAGCCAAAGGAAAATACTGGATTAAAGGTAAATACTTTAAAAAGTATAAAAACGATAATTGGCGATTTATGAAGAATAACAAAATACTTCTTATTAAACACGGAGATCATGCTATTAAAAGGCATGTCAAAGTAAAAGGAACCAAGTCCCCATATGATGGTGATTGGGTTTATTGGGGTAATCGTCTAAAGAAAATACCAGAAAAACCACTAAGAGTAATAAAATTATTGAAGTTACAGCAAGGTAAATGTAGCCATTGTCGGCTTTGGTTTAAAAATGATGACATCTTAGAGATACATCATATAGACCGAAACAGACGTAATAATATGAACAAAAATTTAACCTTGTTACATGGACATTGTCATGATGATTTACACAGGAGTATGAATGACAAGCACCAAATTAAAGAGGAGCCGGATGATGGGAAACTATCAAGTCCGGTTTTGAAGTCAAGTGAGGAAGGGCGACCTTCTTCACTTAGATAACGGAGTGAAAGTTAAAGAAGCGGTAGAAAGAGGTAGTTTCACTAGATGTGGCTTATGGAGTGAAAAGCAGAAGGAAGTAAGTGAAAAATTGTTTTCATGGGCAGACAAAGTACGTGAAAATAGTAAAGAAACTTGTAGGGCACTTTAATTTAAAGGTTCCAGAGTCTGGCTATTATATCTGGAGCCTTTGAGCTATAATAGAAAATATTATATGTATGGTTCTTTGCGTGGAAAAAATTCTAGACTATGAAGTAGGGGAAAAAGTGAAAAGTTGGAGGTTAGAGAGGGGGTATACTCAGAAAGATTTAGCTGAGAAAATTGGTGTAAAATACTGGGTAATACTGCAATATGAGAAAGGGAATCGTAGAGTTCCAATTGAAAAGTTATATACTATAGCTGAAGCACTATCAATCAGTATTACGGATCTTATTCCTGTATCAAAAAGCTGTCTTGAAGATGAGGGAGAAGAAATATTAAATCTAGTAAGAGAATATAAAAAGATCAATGATCAGGAGTTACGTAAGATGTTTTGTTTACTAACCAAATTTGTCAAAGTTAGTGAAAAAAGTAGTAGAAAATCGGAAAAAATAAAAATTGCAAAGGGTTTGGTGAAAGCAGGAGTTTCTGTTGATATTGTTGCAAAAACAATTGGTCTCTCTGCTGATGAATGCGTTGAAGAAAAAGGAGGTTCTATTTACTGCCAAATAGGAAAGAAGATAAAAGAATGGAGGCTAATGAGAGAGTATACTCAAAAAGATTTAGCAGAAAAAATGAGTACAACACGTCACGAAGTAAGCAACTATGAACAAGGAAGGACTGCTGTTCCACTTGATAAATTATATGAAATGGCAGAAGCGTTATCGATTAATATTACAGATCTACTAATAGAGAAAGATGAAGGTAGTAAAGTGGAAAATGAGCTGCTTGATTTGATTAAAGAATACAAAGAAATTGAGAGCCAAGAACTACGTAATGCACTAATAAAATCTTTGTTTGAAGGTTGTGAAGAAAAAGTGAGAAAAGCGGAAAGGATCAAAGTTGCAAGAGATCTAGTAAAAGGAGGAATTTCTATTGATATTATTTTGCAAATAGTCGGCTTATCTGCTGATCAAATTGCATGAAAATTTGTTTCTAAGTAAGGTATATATGTTTGTTTCTGTAAGAGATATTAGTTCTATAAGCTACAAAATAGGACAAAAAATAGAAAATAGCAGGTTAATGCGAGGGCATACTCAAATAGAATTAGCAAGTCAAATAGGTTTAACATACCAAGAAGTAAACAGCTATGAAAATGGGTATATTCCTATTCCAATTGAAGTACTATATGTAATAGCAAGAGTATTGTCAGTTAATGCTGTAGATCTATTACCTAAACCAATAACAGTAAGAGAGTATGAAGATGAAGACGAGGAAATACTCTATCTAACAAAAATATACGAGAATCAAAAGTTAGGCAAAATAGTACCTTCATTAGTCAGGTTTGTTCATATTAGCGAGAAAATCAATCAAGAGGAGGCAAGATTAGAAGTAGCAAAAAATCTAGTTAAAGAAGGAGTTTCAGTTGACATAATTTCCCAAGCAACCGGCTTATCTATTTACGAATATAACGATATAAGAAAAGAAGTCTGCACTGATTCTATATACTACAGAATAGGGCAAAGAATAAGAGAATGGAGGTTGATAAGAAGATATACTCAAAAAGATTTGGCGGATAAAGTTGGTTTAACACTCAAGGAAATACACGAGTATGAAAAAGGATATACTACTGTTTCATTCGACAAATTATATGAAATATCAGATGCATTATCAGTGAATATTAAAGTTCTGCTGCCTAAAACAAATGAAGATAATGAAGAGAATAAACTACTCAATTTACTAAGAAAAACTGAAGAGCAAGAATTAGTGAAGAAATTTTTATCTAGGGATATGAAGGATAGTAAAGAAAAGGTTAAAAAAATAGAAAAAATCAAAGTTGCGAAAAATCTAGCAAAGGCAGGTGTTGCTAGTGATATTATTGTGCGAGCAAGTGGCCTAACTGCTGATGAGTTGGATGAGTGTGAAAATTGAATTGTGTTTAATATATAAGTAAAAGTAGTTAACATGCTATCTGTTCTAAACTCTTGCTTAGCTCTACAGAATTTGGCATTTCTAAGTATCAAGATATAACATCACAGAATTTATCGATTACTTTTTGATTACCTTCTATCATTGCATTTGCCTCCTGCTGAAGAGATTTGATATTTTTTGATGTAATATTATCCATGTCAGGTGATGCTATTTTTAATTGCGATTGTATACGTATATATTTATCAGCTATAACTTGATCTAGTTGGTAGTTTACTGCATCTAAACTTGAAGCAAACATCACATGTAGTATAGTATTTTCTAAAATGAATGATAAATTTCCATTATGGTATTACCAACCAAAAGTTGTAAGTCTGTACATTTATACATTAGAGGTCTGAGGCGGCTTTTGATGGTATGCCAACAGTGTTCTATGGGATTCAAATCTGGTGAATATGTTGGAAGATACAGCACATGACAGCCAAAAGACTCTATTAATGATTTTGTTTTAGTGGTCTTATGAAATGTAGCATTATCCATAACTATGGTTGTGCCAAGTGGCAATTTAGGTAATAACATCTTCTCCAACCATATATTGAATACCTCTTTGTCACACCCACCTTTGAAAGTCATTGGTGCAATAAATCTCATTCCAATCCACCCGGCTACTATACTGATTCTCTCTCGAGTTCTCCCTGGAATATCTGCATAAATTTTCTTTCCTCTTGGAGCACGTCCATATTCTCGGTATAATTTATTATCAACTCCTGCTTCATCTATATATAAGATGCTGGAATGGTCTATTTTTGAGATTTTATCAATAAACTGCTGCCTATCTTCTTGATTGCGCTCTTGATATAGTGTGACTTTTTTTTAAAGTAATTTTTAGCTGTTTTAGTCTATACCAAATTGAATTTATTCCAAATCCAAGATTTTGTTTCATCTCTGCCAGAGTATGATCTGGATTCTTTGTAACATATTCTTCGAGTATTTTTGGGTCTATTTTTCGAATAAAGCTGCCGTTTTTAGATGGCTTGAGGCTTTCACCAGCAGCTTTCTTTTTTAACCAGCGGTACAAAGTTGCTATTCCTATCTCCAGAAGCTCTGCCACCTCAACCTTCTTCTTCCCTTTTCCTATCATCGATATTGCCTTTTCTCTTAAATCCACACTATACGCCATTATAACCCAAATACCTTATTATACCTTTATCATTTACTTTGGGAAATACTATAGTTCATGAATATTCTTGACATTTTGTATAGCTTTAAATTTTTCTTCTTCTGAAAGGTTCTTGTGATATTTATAAAGTGTACCTTTATATTTAAATTGAAACATCGATCCACGGTCTTCATATTCATCTAATCCAGAGTTCTTGATACGTTGTATAATTTGAAATTTTTCTTCTTCTGAAAGATCTTTGCGGTATATACTACCAGTTGTGTCCTTATATTTAAATTGAAACATCCATCCACGGTCTTTATATTCATCTACACCCATCTGCTTGCAAATAGCTTTATAATTTTTTTCTTCTACCTCTCGTCCAACAACATTTGCTATGAGTTCAGTATCCAGAATATTCAAAGTTCGGACTGTTGCTGATGGTGAAAAACGTAATTGAAATATGTGACCTAGCTCATGACCTAGAACAAAATCCATGGCACTTTGCTTATATGTCAGAATATTCTGATAATCTGTTACTCCTCGTGTAATATATCCTGGACCACCATCTTCATCTATGCTGAGAAGATTGTTATACTTTGTATAATCGCTTCTATTATTAAAAATGTAAACCGTTATATCGTAACTTGCATTACTATTTTTCAAGCAAAACTTTTCTTTAAATGCCTCATAGGCAGTTTTAATGTCTGTTTCTATTTGACTTCGTTCTTGTTGAGATAAGTTGTCGTATTTTATAGTACAATTTATATACCCGTATTTAACGGTAAAGCTGTTAGATAAAACATCATGTATATTTGTGGAAAAATAATTGAACTGCTTTGACTCAGCTTCCTTATACAATTGATGCCCATATTTATCCCTAGAATACTTTGGTAGTTTAGGTACTTTGGCAATTAAGTTTTTGTTACTATCAAAAAAAGAAATGTCAGAATTACCAATCCTAAAATCCGTTATAGATTGCCCGCAAGTACCATCATTTGCACAATCGTGATGATTTGGGTCAGTCTTCTTATAAAACCATGCGTTAGTGTATTTTCCCATTTTGATACCTCACTACCAAACCTTACTATATTATTATCTTGGTAAAAATCATAATAATTCGTTAACTTGTATTTTAAATTTATATATCAAGTGTACTTTTCTCATAAAGTGCCAATTGTGAAGCTAATGAACTTTATTTGTTTAAAATTTTGCTGAAATAGCTCTTTTTATACTATGTTTTATACAGGGGCGGATTAGCTCATAGTAGTAAAGAAGTTTCTGTAATGGGAATGGAGCGAAGGGGCTGAGTTATTCGGTTTTAGCTGACTATCAACCAGAAATGGGAGGAGCAATCGGTTAAAACAAAGACTTTGATAGAATCATCAAGGTTGAGTAATAGAAGCTGTATAAATCGAGAGGTTTACGTACAGTTTTGCGACTTACTATTACCCACAAGTATAAAATTCATGAGCGAGTCTCCATCCTTCTGCTAAATCAAAGAGACGTTTCCATCCCTTCCACAAAGCTATAGCTAAGTCATTTTTGCGAGCTAAAAACCCTCCTAATTTGGCTATCCACCTCACGATTTCTCTTATAGGTGGTGGGATTTCAGGATAGTCTTTTGTCTTAAGCATTTTGGTATACAAAACCTTCCATTCGTCATCAGTCAGTATGACAGTGCAAGAAAGATTTGGATTTGTTCTAGCTACTAGTGTGATAAAAAATATTCTCCATGCAATTATACTCATAATTGTAAGAAAGCGGATTAATCTATCTGCTGTTTGGAGCCTACATTCTTCAACTTTAAGACCGGATTTTAAAATTTTATGAAAAACCTCTATTCTCCATCTTAAGCAATACCATTGTATTTTTTCTACTGCTTCTTCAAAATTATTAATATTTATATTTGTCAACAAAATCCAGTTCATAGGTTCTTCGCCAAATGGGGGGTGTTTTTCTATAGCATAGACAGCATTTAAACTTAAATTAGGAAGTTTTTGGGTTTTACGTCTAGCATTATTTTTTGATGCATTCATCACAAAGTTACTAAACTTTACTTCTAAAACTGTTGTTCTTTGAGGTTTATCATTGCGAGCAGACTTGAATTTCTCCTTGACAAGACATGCGATTCATTAAATCCCACAACCTTTCACCACCTTTTTCAGAATAAGTCGACTTCTTATTTACTGTTCTGTTTTGATTTCCTCTTACTACAAAAAGAGATTGATTAGTGGAAGCGACTTCAAATAAATCATAAATATCTGCTTCTCTATCGCAAACGGTAACTACCTTAACGTTCTTTAATCCAGGATGGTGAGTAGAATCTTTAAGTGATGCTATCCACCGTATGCTTTCTTTCTCTTCTATCGGAATAGCAGTATTATGGCTTCTTCTTTTCAACTCTTTTAGGTCTTCAGCCAAAGGAGGTCTAGTACTAATTTTTTGATCTAATAATCCTATAGGTAGCCCTTCTGTTGTAACTGCAAACGTTGTATGCATCATGGGTTTTAAAGTTAGTTGTTTTAGATGTTAATCTTGCTGCTATAATCCCTAATCCTTCGGTCTTTTTATGATTTTTATATGAAATATAACTCGTGTCTTGGATAGCTAAGATAGTTTTTAGCTCTTTCAACAGTTTTAATTATATGACTGTCTAATATCTTTCTTTCAGAAATGGCATCGTTTTGGAAAAATCTATAAGCTGCTTTACTTTGATGCCAATCTTCACAAGCTTGATTTATTGAACGCTCAGGCGATTCAGCAAAACTATTAACTATTTTTAAAAGCCTCTTACTTAATCTTATATCACCAAAATTAACAATTCCAAATTCACTTTCTGCCCATTCGCCAGTTGAGGTATTTATATTTCTTTTCATCATATATTCCATTTTTAGACCATAGATCTATTTATAATAGAAAGTTGAATTAGTAAAATAGCAGCTTTTTCTCCATTTTTAGATTTATGGGTAATAGTAAGGCCAAAAACTATGCAAGAAGTCTATTGAAATCGCGTATATCGATCGTTGTAAAATCACACAATTGCTCTGTAGAGCTATGCCCTGTAATAATTACTATACCATTTTGCTCAGAGCGTATTGAGATTAGGTTCAGCACTAATTCACACGTCGCACTATCAAGATTACAAAATGGTTCATCTATCAGCCAAACGTTTGCATTAGAAATCACGAGGCGGGCAAGCGCAACTCTTCTTCTCCAGCCTGCAGAAAGTTCGCCATATCTAATATTAAGTACAGGCTGTAACTGCAAGCAACAAACAGCTGCCACAATCAATTCCCTAGTATTTCGTATTCCTGCCCAGAATTCTATGTTTTGAGTCACAGTTAAGCTATCCTTGCAGGCATTTTTATGCCCTACGTAGACCATAGAAGGTATATAGGATTTTGGATCATCATATATGTCTTTTCCGCAGTGCCTTATATTGCCTGATACCGGCGGCAAAAGTCCAGATAAACTTCTAATTAAGCTGGTTTTACCACTACCATTTGGACCAGTGATTAGAATCTTTGATTTTGGCTCAGCTTTAAAGCTAAGATGTTTAAATAATACTTTGTTATTACGAGCGCAGGATAAATTTTCACATTCAAGCATGGATTATCTGCCCTTCCCCTTATGTTTACCTTGAGTTGAAGCCTGAGCTTTTACAAACAGCTCCCAAAATCCTTTCTGGCCGCCTTCTCTATGTATCAATTGTGCAAAACGCTGCATTAAACCATTACCCATCATAACCATCTTTGTCCATTTACCTACCGGGTTTGCTATGTCAACTATTTCTGGATCTTCTTTATAAACTTGCACATCTTTTTGTTTCTCGCGTAGCGTTTCTTGTTGCTTCAGCAACTCTTTTTGCTTATTTTTTTGATACAATTCATTGAATTTTCTGTCTTCTTCCCACTCTTCTTTAAAAACTTTTCTAGGAAATATGATTTTTCTAATGCGATTTTTGTATATTTTTCTCAAAAAGAGAAATACTGCAGCTACAGCAAGTAATGTTACGCTATATAATATGATCTGTGTAAGTGGCATTTCCTGTATCTAATTCATTAAAAATACCCTTACCATTATACCATAATTATAGAAATTGTGCAATTTTTTTGCGGGTAAAGACAGTATAAAAGTAATACTGCTCTATTTCGTAAATTGGACAAATACAGCTACAGATCAGGTCTTCCTGCGTCATACCGCCGCGGCGCTAACACGTAGCGGAATGACGAGTTTTACGCTTATCAAATTATAGGTAAACATACTGTAATTGCTGTTGAATGATGGAGAGACATACTCCATTATTTTAGCACGAAGTAACGAATTCAGTAGAATAAATTCTTCAAAAATAATTTAAACTTTTACAGTAGGTCATGAAATATTATAGCGGATTAGATGTCTCACTCAAAGAAACTTTCATCAGTATCGTTGATGAGAAAGGAAAAATTGTTAAGGAAGAGGTTGTTGCAAGCGAAAGTAATGCAATAGCAGAGTATTTGCTTAGCCAAGGCAAAAAATACGAATCCATAGGAATAGAAAGTGGACAGTTGTCAATATCAATGTGCAAAGAGTTAAGGAGTTTTGGATTACCAGTAATTTGTGTAGATGCAAGGCATATGGCAGCAGCATTGTCTGCAAGAATCAATAAGAATGATAAAAACGATGCGAGGGGTATAGCGCAGATGATGAGGGCTGGGTTGTACAAAGAAGTGTTAGTAAAATCAGATGAGTCTTGTCAAATTAAAATAGCGCTTGGAAGCAGAAGACAGTTAATATGTAGCAAACAGCAAATTGTCGGAACAATAAGAGGGTTATTGAAGATACATGGTCGGTAAAGGATCAAAATTTGAAAGCTTGTCTTTAAGAGTGGAAAAAGCAATTAAAGATTTAGATAAAGTCAGTAAGACTTCAATTGAAGCGTTAGTTTGTAGTTTGGAAGCAATAGAAAAGTCATTAAGAAAGCTTGACAAAATACTTTCAGAACAAGGTGAAAAAGATGAAGATTGCAAATTGTTAACTACTACTCCAGGAGTTGGTATTATAGTGGCAATGACATTTAAAGCTGCTATTGATAATCCACATAGGTTTGAGAAATCTGATACAGTTGGAGCATATATAGGGTTGACACCAAGGCAATATTCTTCTGGAGAAGTTGACCGACATGGTAGTATATCAAAAATGGGTCCCATGGAATGTAGAGCAGTTGTGTTAAAAGTCAATAGAAAAATTGATGTAGCTGTGAATAAATACTTAAAGTTTGTGTGGACGTATTTATTCACAGCTACGCTAGTACTAGATAAAAGTAGAATTAGGACTATATTCCTCAGTGAACACTCTACCATCTCTTACTAAAGAGTTAGCAAGAGTAAGTAATTTTCTCATGGCAGCAGTGGAAGCAATTTTATATGGCTTTTTATATTGATTATAGGGAGTGTTAAATAAACTGTGTCAAACCGCATTTTTAGTTCGACTCAATTTTCAATCTGCCAGGAAAGAAAACATCAAGTTGAGAGATAGTTAATGCCCAATCATGTACAGGCATCGTCCACTTTTCCTCTGCCTTCTTTATAGCACAATATACCTGCTTATACAAGGCATTTATGCTGGTAAATGAGCCTTTGGTCTTAGTGAATTTCCTAATTTGCCTATGTAGCCCCTCTATGGGATTGGTGGTGTAGATTATCCTCCTAACTGGACCAGAATACTTAAAATAACCAGACAAGTTTTCCCAATTATTCTGCCAAGATTTTATAACCATAGGGTACTTTGTGCCCCATTTTTCATCCAATTCCAACAGATAATTCTCGGCAATTTCCTTGCTTGAAGCTTGATATACCTTCTTTAAATCGCTCAAAAAACTCTTCGCATCTTTACTGGCCACATACTTCAGTGAGTTGCGTATCTGATGCACTATACACATCTGCACTTCCGCATTAGGAAAGACACTGTTTATAGCTGCAGGAAAGCTTTTTAGCCCATCAACGCAGGCAATAAGGATATCTTCTACTCCTCTTTCTTTGAGGTCATTTAACACTCCCAACCAGAAGTTAGCTCCTTCACTTTCAGCCAAATAAAAACCTAATACTTCTTTTTTGCCATTTTGATCTATGCCTAATATGTTATACATGCATTTACTTACGCAATGCCCGTCCTCTTTGACTTTAAAAAACATGCCATCCATGAAAACTATCGGATATACAGACTGCAGCGGGCGACTACGCCATTCGTTGATTACTGGTAGCAATTTGTCAGTAATACTTGATATCTCTGCCGCCGATATTTTGTGATCATAAATTTCCTCAACATGTGACACTATATCTCTATAGCCCATACCACTGGCAAATGTGCTCAAAATCTTCGTTTCAAGCTCTGGATGTAAGTTTGTTTGCCTTTTTTTGACTATTTGTGGTTCGAAACTTCCTTCTCTATCTCTTGGTGTTAATAGCTCTGCACTTGTACGTAAAGTTTTTGCATTTCTCCCATTTCTTCGATTATTCTCTTCGCTTTCAGCCGACAAGTGGTTTTCTATTTCACCTTCCAGGCTTACCTCCAGCAACTTTTTTATAAACGGTGTTAATGCTCCATCTCTTCCTGTCAACGGTCTTCCTTCTCGTATAGACGACAGGATATTTGTTTCTAATTCTTTATAATCTACCAAACCGGTAGTTCTGTTTACTACTTTCTGACTCATTGTCAAACCTCCATTTTTTTATATCAATTTATTACTTTTTTTTCGGTTTGACACAGTTTATTTAACACTCCCTTCTGTGCACTGAGAATACACATATGTAAAACCGTCCTAACTTGTGATCTACCGCCCTGAATACATCTCTTTCCTTTACTAAAACCACTGTCTCGATTAAAAGGTGCAAGTCCTGCAAGGCTAGATATTTGCTTTTCTTGAAGGGTTCCAAGTTCGGGCAAATAGCAAATCAAAGTAATGGCTGTGATTTTGCTTACACCTGGTATACTAGTTATTGATATGTATTTTCTTTTAAGCTCTTGATTTTGATCGATAAATGTAATCATCTCATCTTCTAAAGTTTTAATTTGATTACGTAAAATTGCAAGAAGCTCCTCTATTTGTTTGATTATAGATGTATCCGTTACCTGTTGGATTTGGGTTTTTTGTATTTTTGCTATTTCTACAAGTTGGTTTCTACGAGATAATTTTTGTTTCAAGCAATCAATATTACCATTATCAACTGTTAAAGGAGTAACACGCATATCTGTGTTATTGATATAACGTGAAATGATACTGCAGTCTATTTTATCAGTTTTTGTAGTAATACCAAGGCTTTTAGCATAGTCTCTCACCCACCTTGGTTGAATGATGTACACCTCAAAACCATTGCTTAGTAAAGTATAGGCACATAATTTTTCGTATCCACCAGTTGCCTCAAGACCAACTTTGGTTACATTATGCAAACGTAAAAAGTCCAGTATTTCATCAATGGATTGTACATTGTTTTCAAATATTTTATAATGCTCAAGTGGGTGAATGTGGATATCTAATTTACCTTTGCTAACATCAATGCCAGCAATAATGTTTGATGAATTCATAATTCCTCCATAATAATAACATATACTGCATTTTCCAGCCTTATATACGAGCCTAAAAGCTCAATCAGTTGTTCGGAACTTTCAGTATAATAAACAGAGAAGAGAACCTTGCTCCACCGCGGTCCTTATGACCAAGAAGATATACGGTTCCTCTTCTCTATACATCTTTATATTACTACTTCTTAATACTTATAAAGACTTAATTTCAACATATAAGAAGATATGCTGTTTTGATTTGTGTGAAAATTATTGTTGACTTATGTGCAATTAGAGAACCTAAGTCACTTTAGCTTATGTTATTTTCAAAAAAGTCAAAAATGAAAATAGAAGAGTAGCTGAGCTCTCTGCTTTTTTTGGGTAAGGTCAGTCAAAAAGGTTTTACAACAACCATAATAACTATAACTATTATCAATACTGTAACTGCTTCATTTAAAACACGAAAATAAACGTGTTTTTTTTCATTTGAACCCATTGCAAAATCTTTCCTGTATTTTGCAAGCAGTCCATGAATAGCAAACATAAAAAATAATGCTAGTGCTTTCACATGAAACCACCCTTCGCGATATGCTTCTCTTATAATCATTAATGTCATTCCCAAACCAAGTGAGAAAAGCATTGCAGGGTTTATGATATATCTAAGTAGCCTCTTTTCCATTGTTTGAAGCAAGCTATCATTTTTCGATCCCGGTTTTACAGTTGCGTGGTAGACATAAAGCCTGGGTAAATAAAGCATACCTGCCATCCACATAATGACGGAGATAATGTGAAAAGCTTCAAGCCAGTGGTAGTAATCCATTAAGATTTATTACAAAATGTTAAAAATTTCTGATATTATTTTAGTTTAATGAAAAAGAAATCGATATGAAAGCAGAAAATTTCACTAAAGAACAGATAATTGGATTCTACAGGAAAATGCTACTCATACGCAGATTTGAGGAAAAAGCAGGACAATTATATGGGATGGGATTAATAGGCGGGTTCTGTCACCTATCAATAGGACAGGAAGCAGTTGCAGTTGGAACTCAAGCTGCATCAAAATTAGGTGACGCTTTTATCACAAGTTATAGAGACCATGGCTTAATGCTCGCATGTGATTCTGATCCAAATGTTGTAATGGCAGAACTCACTGGCAAAGAAACAGGATGCTCGAAAGGTAAAGGTGGTTCGATGCACGTATTTGACGTTGAAAAAAAATTCTTCGGTGGACATGGAATAGTGGGAGCACAAGTTCCAATTGGCACAGGAATAGCATTTGCTAATAAGTATAAGAAAAAAGATAACGTGGTATTCACGTATTTTGGTGACGGTGCTGCAAATCAAGGACAAGTATATGAATCATTTAATATGGCAGCTTTGTGGAAGTTGCCTGTGGTTTACATCATAGAAAATAACGAATACGCAATGGGAACTTCTGTGCAAAGATCAACTTTAGTAACAGAGTTATATAAAAGAGGAGAAAGTTTTGGTATTTCTGGAAAACAAGTTGATGGAATGGATTTTTTCTCTGTTTATGCGGCTACAAGCGAAGCAGCGGAACACACACGCAGCGGAAAAGGGCCTATCCTGCTTGAAATGAAGACATATCGATATCGCGGCCATTCGATGTCAGATCCTGCTACTTATCGCTTAAAAGAAGAAGTTGAAGATATGAAGCAAAATCATGACCCTATAGGCACTTTAAAGAAATACATGATAGATAATAAAATTGCTTCAGAAGAAGAATGTAAAGTAATTGATAAGGAAGTACGTGATTTAGTAAAAAAGTCGGAAGATTTTGCCAAAAATAGTAAAGAACCAAGCGTTGATGAGTTGTATACTGATGTTTATAAATTTGTTAGCTAATTTTTTTATCCAGAACTGTACAAACATTGTATAGTAAACGATGTCATTTAATTCTCCCGTCATCCATAGGCTACTTGCATCTGGTGGGCCTAAATCACAATGTTCGTACAGCCATAACCCTAGAGGCACTATTTCTTACCCACTGCAGATATTGTACGGTACTGTCTACTTGGTCATCGTAGCGCGTTTCCGGAAACATAAAAATTTCATACTCAAAATCGTTGAGCCATACTGCTTGGTGTGGCAGAAAAACCTTACCAGACTCTATTATTGGAACAATTTGGTAGAATCGAGCAAGTTTACCGCTATGTGGCACTATCTCGATAACAGGTAGGTCACTATTTGCCTTTAGCTCTTGAATCAATTGCTGACCACTCGTTTTTGCTTCGATTAAAATTGCATGTGGCTTCCACCTTGCAGCTAGTGACAGAACTTGTTCTTTAAATTTTGGATACTCAAGCTTTGCACGATATACATCAAGTAAATAGAATTTATTATCCGCTTTTGCCCAGGTGGTACAAACGCTAAAGCCGCTAGGCTCTGTGGACAAAAAATATGAAAAGAGAGAAAAAGATGGTAGTTTAGCTTAATAGGTAAAAAATGGAGAAACTACCATATGCAATATTACATCAAAGAGGAAAATTGGAAACAAATTTTAGAGTTCATAAAAAGCGTAAAAGGAATGCATAGCAAAGATGAAAAACGTTTAAGAATATTCATAGAGGCAGTGTGGTACATAGTCCGAAGTGGTTGCCAATGGAGACTTTTACCAAAAACTTATGGTAATTACAGGAGTATACATAAGCGATTTAAAAGATGGTGTGAAAGAGATGTCTGGGAAAAATTGCTTGAATATACTAAACAAGAGCCTGATTTAGAAGTTGCTATAATCGACGGTACGATCATCCGAGCCCATCCATGTTCATCTGGATATACAAAAAACTCCAAGGATCAAGAAGCTTTAGGGAGGAGCAAAGGTGGCTTTACAACTAAAATACATGCGCTTGTCGATGCACTTGGAAATCCACTTAAATTTACTCTGACCCCTGGTCAAAGAAATGAGATTACACAAGCAGCAACATTAACTGAAAGTGTCTATAATACCACTGTAGTGGCTGATAAAGGCTATGACAGCAATGCTTTTGTTACGAGTCTTGAAAGCAAGGGATGTACAGCAGTTATTCCTCCGAAGCGTAATCGAAAAGTGCAGAGGGGTTACGATAAACACATTTATAAAGAGCGTCATTTAATTGAGTGTTTTTTCGGTAAAATTAAGAACTTTAGGCGTATTTTTTCCAGATTCGATAAAACGGCTGAGGTTTTTATGGGTTTTCTAAATTTTGTCGGGGCTCTTGTATGGCTTCTCTAAAATTTTGTCCACAGAGCCTAGTAAAAGCTTGATATAAAGTTTTTCCGTTGATAAAAACTTCTTTATTTTGTCCAACTAACTTTAATACTTCTTCTGAACTCGTTATTCCTCCAAACTTTGGCTTACCAATAACACTCTGTATACCACCAGAATCCAATTTTACGATCATGCTACAGTCTATGCTGTTACCTTCAGAATCTTTAGCCTGCCAGTTAATGGTCATTTCACATGAGCCGGAGCCAGTAAAATCATAGTGCCTCTCATTGCCATTTTTCTTGCTTGCGGTTATTTGACTATCTTTCCCTAAAGATATGTTATAAACCTTACCTTCACTGCTGGCCCCTAAAATATTGCTAATTTCTATTGGTTTTTCTTCATTTTCAAATCTAATTTTGAAGTCATTATCTTTTGTTGAATACACTAAGAAATTTTGATTTGGTAAAGATGCTTCAAATTCTCTATGTGTTTCATTTATTGATTGCTCAAATTTTTGGAACTCCTTTTCCCACTTTAAATTTATCTGTCCTGTAATGTTCTCATCTTTGCGTAAAGGGCCAATAAAATACCAGATTAAATTTTTTTCCTCCAATTGTTTTATAGTCTCTTGAAAGCTGCTACAAGATTCAATCACATCTAAAATATCCTTTTTCTGCTGTTCATCTACATTTAAACTTTGACCCTCAGCTATAAATACATTTTCGTTCTCCCATGGCATAATTTTACATTTTTAGAAAATATACTATAATACTAACAATTTTAATTAAAAAATCAACTAATTATATGGGTAAATAAAGAAGAAATTTGAACACTTGTCCATTATGTTATATAGTAGTTACTCCTTAAGCAGTGCAGTATGGACAATACCATTATAAGAAAATACGATATTAGAGGTATAGTAGGCAAAGATTTGCAGATTAATGATGGGTACGAGATAGGTAGAAAGTTTGGCCAAACCGTAGCTAGTGTTTGTGTCGGCTACGACAGCAGAATAGATTCACCAGGTATAGAAAGAGAATTAATTAGGGGCTTAACTTTATCCGGTGCAAATGTTATACGCGTTGGACTATGCTCTTCACCTATGCTCTACGCTGCAACACAAATCACGCAGGCGGATCTTGGTATCATAATAACTGCCTCTCATAACCCCAGCGAATATAATGGCTTTAAATTTTTTAGTAATAAAAAAGTCTTCTCAGATCAAGAAATGAAGGAAATTATAAGCAGTCCAATTAAAAATAGTACAAGAATTGGAAGCTTAATTAACATAAATATATATGGTGAGTACATTCGCATATTAAAAGGTGCAGTGAAGAATAATGCTACACAGAAATTAAAAATAGCCTGGGATTGTGGAAATAGTCCAGCAAGTGGAATTATAAGGTATATTGAAAAGATCTTGCCTGGTCATACGCATATCGTAACCAATAACTCTATAGATGGGGCATTTCCACTGCATGATCCAGATCCCATAGAGGAAAAAAATCTCGCTCAATTAATTGACATTGTGAAGGAATATGGATGTGATCTTGGCATTGCGCTAGATGGCGATAGCGATAGGGTGCGCTTAATTGATAATAAAGGCAACGTTGTTTCCAATGACCATTTATTTATAATTTTTGCACGTGAAGTGTTGGAGGAATATCCAGAAAGCAAAGTTATTGCCAACGTAAAAATGAGTATGAAAGTGCATGATTTTGTTAGTAAGTTAGGAGGGCAAGTTATTACCTGCGCTACTGGACACTCACTAGTTAAGAAGAAGATGGTAGAGGAAGAGGCAAAGTTTGCTGGTGAATTAAGCGGGCACTTCTTCTTTTCTGAGCTAGGTTTTGATGATGGGCTATATTCTGCTGTTAAAGCAGTTGACATTTTGCTTAAGAAAAACCAAAGCCTATCTCAAGTAATTGAGGATTTACCGAAGTTATATATCACTCATGAAGTAAAGATTATAGTGAAAGATGAGAAAAAATTTCAAATAATTGAATCAATAAAGAAAACACTGGAGCAGCAAAATATTGTATTTTCAAATCTTGATGGTGTTAAGGTAACCGATAATAAAGGTTGGTGGCTTCTTAGGGTATCAAATACGCAAAACTGCATTACAGCAAGATGCGAAGGAGAGACTTTAGAAGGTTTTGAACTTACTAAAAAGGTTTTGTTCCATTACATTGATGAAGCAAGGTCTTTAAATTGTAGCTACTCATAGAAAAATTGACCCTATCTCTTAAATAAAGAGCCATAAAAAAATTTTTAAATGTATCTTTATATTATATATTCTTATTGATAATAATTTGTCATCTTTTTTGTTAACTTTACTGATGTTGCCAGAAGGAACGTTGTTGCCAAATTTTGTAAAATTTATTATCCTAAGGTTTCAAGTCCTCACAGGTTTATTGGGACTATATGTACAATGTGTTTATCAGTGAAAATCCGGAGAAAATGATGGGGGAAAAGTTAATACATTACTTCAGCCAGAACAAGTGCGAAGGCAATGCAGAAATGAAAAATCTGCTGGGAGGGAAGGGAGCAAATTTAGCAGAAATGTGCAATGTTGGCATTCCTGTTCCACCTGGTTTCACAATTTCCACCTCTGTTTGTCAGGCCTACTGTCAGGATAATGAATTGTCTAACGACCTACGTAACGAGATCAAAAACTACATGACGATGCTCGAAAATGACATCGGTTGTAAATTCGGGGATTTAAATAACCCCTTATTAGTTTCCATACGCTCTGGTAGTGTCAACTCAATGCCGGGCATGCTTGATACTATTTTAAATGTTGGTCTAAATGATGAAACCGTTGTTGGGCTTGCAAAAAAAAGTGGCGAACGTTTTGCTTACGATAGCTACTGCCGTTTCATTATGATGTACTCCAATGTTGTACTACAGCTTGACCATCACCTATTTCAAGATGTTGTTGATAATGAGCAGCAAAAGAGTGGAGCAAAAAGCTTAGCTGATCTTGATGTTGATGTTTTAAAGAGAATTGTTAGCAATTTCAAAAGGATAGTACATGAAAAAACAGGAAAACATTTTCCGCAGAACGTTGAAGAGCAATTGTTAAACTCAGTTAATGCAGTATTTGCCTCTTGGAAAAATGATAGGGCTGTTTCCTATAGAAGAATACATAATATTCCTGAAAACCTTGGAACAGCAGTCAACGTGCAAGCAATGGTTTTTGGTAATTTAAATGATAATTCTGCAACTGGTGTGATATTTACACGAAACCCTTCAACTGGAGAAAAAAAGCTTTTTGGTGAGTTTTTGGTTAATGCTCAGGGTGAGGATGTGGTTTCTGGTGTTTATACTCCTATGCCAATTGACGGAGAGCAAAAAAACACCATGGAGAAGTTGCTGCCAAGTGTCTACCGAAAATTATGCGTGGTATGTGAAAAACTTGAAAGGCATTATAAAGACATGCAGGATATCGAATTTACTGTACAGGACGGTAAGTTATGGATTTTGCAGACTAGGTCTGGCAAGCGCACGGCTGAAGCTGCTATTCGCATAATAGTTGATATGGTAAACGAAGGAACGATTACAAAAGAAGAAGGAATATTGAGAATTGATCCAAAAACTTTTGACAATTTATTGCATCCAGTTCTTGATGTTAAGAGTGACCAGAAAGTAATAGGGAAGGGACTGCCGGCTTCTCCAGGGGTTGCTTCCGGATATGTAGTGTTTAGTGCAAGTGATGCTGAAAAAGCTGCAGAGCAGGGCAAAAAAGTGATTTTAGTAAGGTCAGAAACGAGTCCTGAAGATATTAATGGAATGAATGCTGCAAGTGGCATAGTAACAGCACGTGGAGGGATGACCTCGCATGCTGCTGTTGTAACCCGTGGAATGGGTAAGCCATGCATTTGCAGTGTGAGTGGACTTTATATCGATAAAGATGGAATTTTCTTTTCTGTAGGGGATACAAAAGTAAATAAAGGTGAACCAATTACCATCAACGGAGGAACAGGGGAGGTTATGCTTGGCATTCTCCCTACAATTTTACCTGAATTATCGCAAGAATTCAAAACGATAATTAACTGGATAGATGAAATCAAAACGATCAAAGTGAGAGCGAACGCTGATACTCCAAAAGATGCAAAAATTGCAAAAGAATTCGGTGCAGAAGGTATAGGCTTATGTCGCACAGAACATATGTTTTTCGCTAGTGATAGAATCGAATTCATTCAAAAGTTGATAATAGCTGACGATGAAAATGAAAGGGCAAATGCGCTCATTAAACTGGAAGAAATGCAAAAGTCTGATTTCAAAGAAATATTTTCTATTATGGAGGGCAGGGAAGTCACTATACGGTTGCTTGATCCGCCTTTGCATGAATTTTTACCCAATAATCAGTCTACTATAGAAAAAATCGCCAAATCACTTAGTAAGTCAGTTGAATCAGTAAAAAATAAAATAGCACAGTTGTCAGAAAAGAACCCAATGCTTGGCCATCGAGGTTGTAGACTTGCCATTTCTCATCCTGAAATATATAGCATGCAGATTAGGGCAATACTTAGTGCTGCAAGTGAATTAAAGAAAGAAAAGAAGATAGAAGTGGAGCCTGAAATCATGATTCCTTTTATCATGAGTGAGAAAGAGTTTGTTCTGATATGCGAGCTAGCAAAGAAAGAATCCTCTGTCATCTCAGCTGGGATCCAGATGCAGATTCCAGCGTCACGCGCTGGAATGACATCAGACAAGGCTTATTCAATCGGCACTATGATAGAACTGCCACGAGCGGCACTGATTGCTGATAAGTTAGCAAAACATGCAGAGTTTTTTAGTTTTGGCACTAATGATTTAACGCAAACAACCATGGGACTTTCAAGAGATGATTCAGTTAATTTCCTCGATTCTTATAAGGAAAGCAACATATTCGAAAACGACCCATTTGAAGTGCTGGACATCGAAGGGGTAGGGGGGTTAATCAAGATAGCCATTGAAAGAGGTAAAAAAACCCGAAAAGAAATAAAACTGGGTATATGTGGAGAGCATGGAGCAGATCCAAGATCTATAGAGTTTCTCATCGAATCAGGGGTGGATTACGTTTCATGCTCGCCCTATAGAGTACCGGTTGCAAAGTTAGTAGCAGCACAATTTAGCATAAAATCTAAGTTTGTTGGGTAAATTATAGCTAAAGTAATTTAGGTTTACCTACAATTTGATAAGTGTGAAACTCGTCATTCCGCTACTTGTTAGCGGAATCTATCCGCGGCGGTATGACGTAGGGCTGTGCTAGCTATAGATCCCAGTGTCAGCTACTCGGATGACATCCTGCTTGGCAAAGATTTCTCTTAAATCACACCTTTTGTATACCTGAACTCACGTGTTCAACTTTATTTTTTTCCATTTCTTTATAGCTTGGTAATGTAGAATTTTTTACATGTAATCCGATATATGTTGCAACCAAAGCAGCTATAACACCACAAACCACCGCACCAGCCACAGATGGAACCATCACAGCAGCAGCAATGAATAACCCTGTAACAACAACTCCAACAACATCTTTTGTTAATGAGGTATAAAAATTTTCCTTGCTTTCTTTATATTTAGTTTCTTGTGTATTTGGTGGAGAAAATTGAGCATCTATGAAGCTGTTAGCTTTGTTATCATTATTTGGTGTGGCAGTTCGGTCAGTCCTTGTTGATACAGGCGTTTTATTTTTGTTATTATGATGCTGACCGTTACCACTATTTGGTGTAACAGTTTGATTGGTATTTGTTTCTTTTGTTAATATAGGATGCACTGTTGCTATAGGTATCCCATTCTTGCTTACTGCTGATGCGCGTGTTTCTTGATCGTTCTGTATTAGCACTGTCGCTGCTACAGAATTATTTTCTGCAATAGCAGTGCAGAACGCATCATCTTTTAATTGTTGGTATAATATGTATAATTCGTCTTCGGGATTTAACTTTGATTGCTCTGCATTAACACTTTGCAGTAGCGTGCTTAGAATCTCAGCATTACTATTATCAGTATAGGAAACAACAGAGCATAATATAGATTTACTCTCCTCAGTTTTACTAATGTAGTATCGATTAATTCCTTTTTCTTGACCAATTACATTAATAACGGTTACTCCATTTTGTAGGAGAAATTTTATAGTGTTTAATCTTTCATTTTTAATTGCATGCTCTAACAATGCATTTCCTAGCACAGCACCTTGCTTACATTTATCTCGAAAATTAATCTCTCTCTTTAATCTTTTTTGCAAGCCTTCAAGATCAGCGATTCCATTATCATAACGAATTGCAAGTTTTATATTCTTATCTATCTTTTCACATAAGTCCTCAACATTATTTAGTGTAGTAGTCTGATCAGTACTTATATTACTGCTACTGAACCCAGCTCCATTTTTTCCTGCGTCAGGTGTATTTCGCTCCTCTTTTTTGTTTATTGCTGATCTAAGTATTGCAATTATTACATAATTTGAGAGGTACGTATGGTGATTAGGGTTGTTGAAGTCTAATTTAAACTCAGAATCTATTTTAAGTTCTTCTCCAAGTGATAATTTCCTCTCTTCAATTATTTTTAGAAGATTTCTTATACCATCTTCTGGTATACCTGTCATATGCTTTAAAAGTAACCTAACTTTTGGTAAGTCACCATCTATAGAGGCACCACTCAGAGCGTTAACCTTTTCTATTCCAGTAAGTCTCTTATTATCTAAAAGCATCTTCATAATGTCAGTGTTCTCATTGCGAGGAGCTGCATTTAGATGCTCTTGTGTGCTTGCATGATCTATGTAGTCTAAAAACACCTCAAACTCTTGGACTTTCTCCCCATTAATAGCAAGAGAGAAAGCATTCAATTTTCTTTTTTGATCAAACTTACCGCTTTCCAAAAATATCTTTATAACGTCAGGTTGTCCACATACCACAGCATAATCCAATACAGTCTTAGAAACAGTATCTCCAATATCAATTTTAATGTTTGACTTCGCGAGCAATTCAACAGCTTTTAGAAATGTATTACGATCGTTTAAAGTTGAACGGATGATATCCATAAATAAATCACAAATCTTTGTATCCGTTGTCCCACTTTGTTTTAACTTCTCACCAAACTCCTCAGCAGTTATATTAGGATTGTTAGTTACAATTTCCTTTATCTTTTCATAAGTCATGTCAAATTTTACCACTATTACTATCCAATTTATTGTAGCAACTTTCCCACAACCAGTCAAGACATATTGCAGTTTCAAGCAGCATGATATATATTGAATATAGTTCTTAAAGCAAATGATGGAAGATTTAGCCTATAAATTAGTTAAAGTGACTGAAGCTGCAGCACTTGCTGCATATAAACTAGCAGGCTTCGGCGATGAAAAAAAGGCTGATCAGGTTGCAGTTGATGCAATGCGTACAGTATTAAATTCAATGGAAATAAATGGTACTATCGTAATTGGTGAAGGTGAGAGAGATTCAGCACCAATGCTATATATTGGCGAGAAGGTTGGCACTGGAAATGGTCCTGAAATCGACATTGCTGTTGACCCACTTGAGGGTACCACAATTTGCGCTCACTACAAACAGGGGGCAATGTCCGTTCTTGCTGCAACGAAAAAAGGTGATTTTTTACATGCACCTGATGTTTATATGGAAAAGATAGCGGTAGGAAAAAATCTTCCAGAGGGTGTAGTCTCACTAAAAAATAGCATTGAGAAGAATCTAGACAATTTAGCCAAGGCAAAAAAATGCAAAGTGAATGATCTCGTGGTAACTGTACTTAAACGTGAAAGGCATGATGAATTAATAGAGAAAATCAGGAAATTAGGAGCAAAAATTAAACTAATAGATGATGGTGATGTTGCGGCCGTAGTTTCACTAGTAAATGGCAATCATGATATGTATATCGGCATAGGAGGAGCACCAGAAGGGGTGCTTGCGGCTGCAGCGATAAGCTCAATCGGCGGACAGATGGAGGGAAGATTAATATTTGACACGGATCAGTTAAAAGAAAGAGCAAAAAATTTAAACATCCACGATCCAGAAAAAATCTACACCGTAAAAGATATGGCAAGAGGTGAATCAGTGTTCATTGCAACTGGAGTAACAAGCGGAGAACTTGTGGATGGAGTTGATAACGTCTGTTCAACTAATTCTTTAATAATCCTGCCTAACAAGCTGATAAAGCTGCAGGTTATAAGTTAGGTTGATTATTTTTCAATATATTATGTAAGAGTTAAAGGGAATGTTAAAATGTTAGATTCATTTTCTCAAGAGAAACTAATTGTACAAGAAGTTCCTCAAGACGGACATAAAAAGAAGGCTGAACCCTTTTCAAAACCTTCTATCTATTGTTTCTTAAACCACTCTGCTGAACGGAGACAGTTTAGGCTGGTATGCCTGGCGGCTTTGTTGGAATAAGTTTTTCAACACTGCTAACAATAAAATTGATTGTATCGTCAGCTACCTTATCGAATTTATCATTTATCTCTTTTCCTATTTCTTCATTTTTAACATATTCGTGTAGAGCTAAAGCAGTTATAGCTGCACATGCTGCAATTAAGCCAGTTTTTGCTATAATGAGCATTGATAATCCTCCTGCAAATATAAATGTTAATCCAATAGCTAGGTTTATAATTTTACTTTGTGTTGTTTGTTGTTCTGCCTGATTCTGATCTACTTTTTTTTTTTCAAGAACGTTTGATATTGTTTTTGAGAGAATTTTTACCACGATTGTTGCAATTGCGATCATAGCTAATCCTATGGCTATTTTTGCTAAGAGAAAAAATGATGGAAACACCATCGCAAAGAATAGCAAGCCAGCTCCTACAATTAGTAACTTATTTTTAGGTTGGATTTCATTTGACATAATAAACCTCCATTTCATAATTGCCGGAGTATACCTAATATAAAATACGGAGATAGTCAACATATTTTATGAAAGGGCACGTTAAAAATTTTTTTCATATTGTTCTTCGCCGCCTCGTGGTTAAATTTGGAATTTTAGAAAGAGTTACGTATTATTTAAAATTCTTGTATACTGTTTTGAATCAGTTAAATAGATAATGAAGTGCAGGACGCAGTTTTAATTTTACAAGATGGCAAGTGCTTTTGGGGAAAATCAGTAGGTAAAAAAGGCAAGTGCATAGGTGAGGTCTGTTTTACCACTGGTATGACCGGTTATCAGCATACTATAACTGATCCTTCTTTTGCTGATCAAATTATAACGTTCACTTTTCCTCATATTGGTAACATTGGAATAAACCATAAAGATAATGAAGGAAAGAAAATTTTTGCAAGTGGTGTGGTTATGCGTGAACTTTCTTCTATGTCCCACCCTTCTTCATATATCAGTTTAAATGATTGGTTAGAGAAAAATAACGTGATTGGGATATCAGGAGTTGATACTAGAGCTTTAACGAGACATTTGAGAGAACATGGATCTCAAAATGGAACGATATGCTCATCGAGTAAGGCGCATGCGTTGGACAAATTGAAGGAATACAAATCTGTAAATGGGATAGAAATAACCAATAAAGTCAGCTTGCATAGTAATTTTAAAAGTGACCTTAATGCAAAATATAGGGTTGTAATCGTTGATTTTGGCGTAAAAATCAGTATAGTTTCACGCTTAATAGAACTTGGTTGTACAGTTGAATTAATCAGACCAAGCACAGGTTTTGCTCAAAAAGTGTTGAGTATGAATCCAGATGGTATAGTGCTTTCAAATGGTCCTGGTGATCCGCAAGAAATAGGAGAAAGTGTAGTTTCAGAAATAGACATTATTATAAAATCTAAAATACCAATTTTTGGCATATGCATGGGCCATCAATTACTTGCGATTACTTTGGGGGCAAAGACCATCAAGATGGATATTGGTCACCGAGGGAGTAACCATCCAGTTTATGATGTAAGTAGTGGAAAAGTTGAGATCACTAGCCAAAATCATGGTTTCGTTGTTGATTCAGCTTCTCTTCCAAGTAATGTTGAAATTACTCACATTTCTCTATTTGATAATAGTGTAGAGGGAATAATGATGAAGGATTACCTAGTCTTTTCTGTGCAATACCATCCAGAAGAAGCGCCAGGTACGCATGATTCGCATTATTTGTTTAGACGTTTTATTGGCAATATTGTGTTGTATAAAATGAAATCTGCATGATTTTAATCAGGGTGGGTTTTATTGCTTGATTTTTTAATTTTAGGTGTTTAGTATTAAATACAATAAAAGCTTGAGTTAAGGTACTAAAATAGCGTTCTCTTAACAAATTTTTGTGGAGGAGTGACCGAGTGGTTAAAGGTAACAGACTGTAAATCTGTCCGCGTTGCGTACGTAGGTTCGAATCCTACCTCCTCCATTGTGCGGGTATAGCTCAATGGTAGAGCTCTAGCCTTCCAAGCTAGTGACGTGGGTTCAATTCCCACTATCCGCTCTTTTTTTGTTGTATTTTTATAAAATCAACATATTATTTATTGATGTATTTGTATTTTAGGTAGAAAAGTTTAAATTATGACAGCAGTAGTGGAAGCATTTGGAAAGCCGCATGTAAATGTGGGAACAATAGGACATGTGGATCATGGGAAGACAACGTTAACAGCGGCGATAACGAAGCATTATGGAAATTTTGTAGCGTACGATCAGATAGATAAAGCGCCAGAAGAAAGGAAGAGGGGGATAACGATAGCAACAGCGCATGTTGAGTATCAGACGGAAAAAAGGCATTATGCACACGTTGATTGTCCTGGACATGCTGACTATGTAAAGAACATGATAGTAGGTGCAGCGCAGATGGATGCAGCGATATTAGTAGTGTCAGGGGTTGATGGGCCAATGCCACAAACGAGAGAGCATATATTGCTGGCGAAGCAGGTGGGTGTTGGATATATCGTGGTGTATATAAATAAAGCTGATGTTGCTGATGCTGATATGATAGATTTAGTAGAAATGGAAGTGAGGGAATTGCTGAGTAAATACGGATTTCCAGGGGATGAAGTGCCTGTGGTAGTTGGGTCAGCACTCAAGGCGCTGGAGGATGACAGCGGCGAATATGGAAAGAAATCAATAGACAAATTGATGGAAAAGTTAGATGAATATGTGGCGGTTCCACCAAGGCCTGTGGATTTACCATTTTTATTGCCAATCGAAGATGTGTTTTCGATATCGGGGCGAGGAACGGTGGTAACAGGAAGGATAGAGAAGGGAGAGATAAAGACGGGAGAAGAGATAGAGATAATAGGTCTGAAGGAGACGCAAAAGACGATATGCACAGGTGTAGAAATGTTTAAGAAGTTGCTGGATAAGGGAAGTGCAGGACTCAATGTAGGAATATTGTTAAGAGGAACAAAAAGAGAAGAAGTGGAGAGAGGGCAAGTATTAGCAAAACCGGGGACGATAACGCCGCATAGAAAGTTTAAGGCGGAGGTTTATATATTAAAGAAAGAGGAAGGAGGAAGGCATACACCATTTTTTGCGAATTACCAGCCACAGTTTTATTTAAGGACAACGGATGTAACTGGGAGCATAAAATTGCTAGATGGGAAGGAGATGGTAATGCCAGGAGATAATGTGAGTGTAGAAGTAGGATTGCAAGTACCGATAGCAATGGATAAGGGATTGCGTTTTGCGATAAGAGAAGGCGGTAGAACTGTTGGTTCTGGCGTTGTTTCTGAGATTTTGGAGTGAGTGTAGTAACTAAGATGAAGCAAGATATATATATTAACATTAAGGCTTTCGATTGTTCTTTATTGGAGGAGTGTGTTCGAAAATTTGTTGATGAATTAAAGCGGTCCAGTGCAAAATTATCTGGTCCGATTGCGTTGCCAAGAAAAGATTCTAAATTTATTGTTAATAGATCTCCTCATGTTGATAAAAAATCTCGTGAACAGTTTGAAATAAGAACTTCTAGGCGTTTGATTGTTTTACATGATCTTACTCCTACTATGATGCAGATGCTTACAGGTTTATCTTTTTCTGCTGGCGTAGAAGTGGATTTAAAAGTCAAGGAAGTTAAGGTTTAGGAGAAGGAAATGAAGAGAATAAATTCGCTGAGGAGAATTGGTTTACTAATGATGAATATTGGTCATACTGCTATGTGTTCTGACAATAGTCGCATGGCTGTAACTTTATTGCATCTCAGCGAAACTTATATTATTGATATAAAAGGACAAGATAAATGTGGCTATAATTCAGTCATTTTAGGCACAGGAGATTTTAAAAATATAGCAAAACCTCAGTTGGAATATTTAAAGAAAAAGGGTATAAATAATAAATGTAAGTTATACGAAAGTAGATTAAATGACCTGTCGGGAATAGAATGTGGTAAAAAAGTGGGAATCAATCATTTTGTGGTTGGTCAATATCTTGATATTACGGGTTATTCTATAGGTAAAGGATTTGCTGGTGTGATGAAGCGGCATAACTTCAGTGGGCTTAGGGCATCTCATGGTGTTTCTATTGCTCACAGATCACAAGGTTCTACTGGTCAATGTCAGGATCCTGGTAGAGTATTTAAAGGAAAGAAAATGGCTGGTCATTTAGGTAACAGCAGAATAACTGCACAAAATATGAAGATATTATCCATTGATCATGAAAATAGTATAATTGCTGTGAAGGGTAATAATGTTCCTGGGTTTAAAAATTCCTATGTTTTTGTAAGAGATGCAGTTAAAAAATCTTTACATAAAGATGTTCCTTTTCCGGTAGGTCTGCTGTTAGATGTAAATGACGATGCTAGTAATTTGGTAAGTTAGTTATGGAATGTAATTTAGTTAATCTATCTAATAATAATGTAGGTACTGCTCAGCTCAATCCTTTGATATTTTCTGCTAAGCAAAAATTGAGTATTTTGCATGATATAGTGAGATGGCAATTAGCGAAGAGAAGAGCTGGTACTCATAAAACAAAAGGTATCAGTGATGTCTCTGGTACAACAGCTAAACCTTATGGTCAAAAACGTACCGGTAGGGCAAGACAAGGGAGCTTGCGATCTCCTCAATTTGGAGGTGGTGGGATTATTTTCGGCCCTGTTGTGAGGAGTCATAGTTATTCTCTTAATAAGAAGGTACGCAAATTTGGTTTAAAAATTGCTTTATCTCTAAAGTATTTAAATAATCAAGTGATTATTCTGGATAATTTAAATATTGATGTGAAGAGAACGTCTGAAATGTGTAAATGTATTGAAAATTTTAAATTTTCTTCCTTTTTGATAATTGGTGATTATGGAGATGATTTGTTGCGTGCTGTTAGAAACTTGCATTATGTAGACTTAATCAAACCTATTGGGTTAAATGTCTTTGATATATTGAATCACGAATGCGTGATGTTGACAAAGGATACTTTAAAGCATCTTGAAGGTAGATTATTATGATCAAATATAATAATATAATAAAATCTCCTATAATTACAGAAAAGGCCTCTTTTCTGAGGGAGAAGTTTAATAAATATTCTTTGTATGTTTTTGTAAATGTAAATAAGCGTCAAATAAAGTTGGCAATAGAGTCTCTATTTGATGTTAAAATTTCTTCTATAAATGTTGTTAGAATTAAGCCTAAATATAGGCGTTTCAGGGGTGTGATTGGTTGTGAAAAACAGAAAAAGAAAGTTTATTTTTCTTTGATAGATGGTCAAAAATTAGATATAATGAGCGTTTAATATGGGTATGAAATTTTTTAATCCTGTTACTCCGTCTTCTCGTGGAACTGTGTTAGTAAGTAAAGTTGGTTTATCAAAAGACGAGCCAGAAAAGTCTCTTACATCCGGTAAAAAGTCCAGTGGTGGAAGGAATAATTATGGTAGAATTACAACTCGTCATAGGGGTGGTGGTCACAAAAAGAAGTATAGAGTTATAGATTTTAAGCGTAATAGAAGTGGTCAGGGTATAGTTGAAAAAATAGAGTATGATCCAAATAGAAGTGGGTTTTTAGCGTTAATATCATATAAGGAAGATGATATTAAGTCTTATATATTAGCTCCTCAAGGTATGAAGCCTGGTGATGTTGTTACAGCTGGAAATGATGCTGATATTTTACCAGGAAATTGTTTGCTACTCAAGTATATACCTGTTGGTTCTTTCGTTCATAATGTTGAGCTGAAACCAGGTAATGGTGCTGCGATTGCTAGAGCTGCTGGTTGTTATGCGCAAATCGTTGGTCGTGATGGCCAATATGTTTTATTACGACTCAGGTCTGGTCAAATTAGGTTGATTTTATCTTCTTGCAAGGCTACTATTGGTGTAGTATCTAATCCTGACCATAAGAATAGAAAGCTGGGTAAAGCTGGAAGAAGTAGGTGGCTTGGAATTAGACCTACTGTGCGTGGGGTTGCGATGAATCCGGTTGACCATCCTCATGGAGGTGGGGGAGGAAAAACCTCTGGTGGTCGTCATCCTGTTACTCCTTGGGGTGTTGCAACAAAAGGAAAGAAAACTCGGAGGAAAAATAAATCTAGTGATAAGTATATAAAACAATTGAAAGGTTAGTTTATGAGTAGATCTGCGTGGAAGCCTCCTTTTTGTCATCCTTCTATATTAAAGTCGGTGAATAATGCTTTAAACAAGGGGTTTGTTAACATGGCTATAAAAGTTCATTCCAGGGCTTCTGTAATTCTTCCTAATTGTTTGGGTTTAAAGTTTGCTGTTTATAATGGTAAGGATTACATTCCTGTTAATGTTAATGATCAGAATATGATAGGTCATAAATTTGGTGAATTTTCGCCCACTCGTAAATTTACTGGGCATAGTGGTGATAAAAAGGCGACAAGAAGGTAATTGATATGAAAAACAGAGATGTAATAGTTAAAGCTGGTTCTAAGGTTTTAAAATCAACTCCTCGTAAATTGAATTTGGTTGCTGGTTTAGTACGTAATAAAAAAGTTTCTTTTGCCACTGTGCAATTAAGATTTTGTGAAAAGAAAGCTGCGGGTCTTATAAGGAAGGTATTAAATTCTGCGATTGCTAATGCTCAATATAATTATGGATTGGATATCGATAATTTATATATAAAAGAAATTTCAATAGGTAAGTCTCTTACTTTGCGTAGGGTATGTCCAAAAGCTATGGGTAGAGCTAATAGAGTTAGTAAACGTTATAGTAATATAACTGTAAAATTGGGGGAAATTATATGATTCATAAAAATAGAAAATTAATAAGGAAAGTGCAAAAGTATGGGAAACGTTAATCCTAAAGGATTTAGGTTAAAAATAATTAATACTTGGTCATCTGTTTGGTATGCTGAGAAGGGTTATAAACAAGGGTTGCATCAAGATTTATCTATTCGCAGTTATATAAATGAATCTTTTAAGCATGCTGGTGTTTCTAAAGTAATTATAGAGCGTACGATCGATTTGGTGTCTGTAATAATACATTCTTCTAGACCTGGAGTAATAATAGGTAAGAAAGGCTCAGATATTGAGAAGATAAAGCAAAAAATAGCTAAAAAAGTAAAAAATAATGTAGAAGTGAATGTAGTAGGGGTTAAAAGGTCTGAAATAGATGCAGTTTTAATATCAAGCAGCATTGCACAACAGTTAGAAAAAAGGGGTTCATTTAGAAGAGCGATGAAAAAAGCTATTCAAAGTTGTTTGAGGATGGGTGCTAGAGGTATTAAAGTAAGTTGTTCTGGGCGCCTTGGCGGAGCTGAGATAGCTCGTACTGAATGGTATAAAGAAGGTCGTTTGCCTTTGCATACTTTACGTGCTAATATAGATTATGCTTTTTGTGAAGCAAAAACTATATATGGCACCATAGGAGTTAAGGTCTGGGTTTATATTGGTAACTAATTAGGTATATTGAAATGTTTGTTCCCAAAAAAAGTAAATATAAAAAAGTATTTAAAGGACGAATTAAGGGTAACACGAAAGGTGGTAGTACGCTATCTTTTGGAGATTATGGTCTAAAGGCTATGGAAGCTGGTAGGATTCAGTCTAAGCATATTGAAACTGCAAGGCGTGTAATATCTAGAACATTGAAACGCTCTGGTAAAGTGTGGATAAGAATTTTTCCTGATACCCCTGTTAGTAAAAAGCCGGCAGATGTGCGTATGGGTAAAGGGAAAGGTAGTGTTGAATTTTGGGTATTTAAAGCTAAGCCCGGTAGAATGTTGTTTGAAATTAGCAGTGATGTTCCCATGCATTTAGCAAAATTGGCGCTTGAAAAGGCAACCGCTAAGCTTCCTATGAAGTGTAAATTTGTATCTAATCATAATTAAATGGAGTTGCAATGGATATAGCTGACATTAGGTCAAAATCCTTACAAGAATTGCATGAAATTCTTGTAAATTTGAGAAAAGAGTTTGTTAATTTGGTTTTTCAAAAAAAGTTAGGCCAGTGCAACAATATTTCGCGTTTTGGTTTGATAAAAAAGAGCATAGCTCGTATTCTAACTGCATTAAATGAAAGAAAAGGAGAGGAAAAGAATGCCTAAGAAGGTTTTTTGTGGTACTGTAATTAAGACTAAATGTGATAAAACTGTAAAGGTTTCGGTATTACAAGTGTATAAGGATGAGCTGTATAAAAAGGTTATAAAAAAATACAAGAAGTATACAGCACATGATGAGAATAATAGTTGTAAAGAAGGGGACAAGGTTTTAATACAAGAACACAAGCCTATTTCTATTACTAAAAAATGGGTTGTTGTTAATAGCTCACATTGAATAGGATATTTATATGATTCAAAAAAATACATTGTTGGAAGTAGCTGATAATTCTGGTGCGCGTGCAGTGCTTTGTATTGGTTTATTGGGTGGTAGAAAGTCTGCATCTATAGGTGACACAGTTATTGTATCTACTAAATCTATTACTCCAAGAGGGAAGGTTGAGAAGGGAAAAGTATATAGAGCAGTTGTGGTGAGGGTGAAAAGCCCTATTAGAAAATCTGATGGTTCTGTAATTCGTTTTTCTAGCAATGCTGTAGTTTTGATTAACGATCAAGGTGAACCACTTGGCACTCGGGTATTTGGTCCGGTAAAAAAGTTATCATCTGGTTCTTTTATGAAGATAATGTCATTGGCTGTTGAGGTTTTATAATGAGTGCTAAAATAAAAAGTGGTGACGACGTTATAGTTTTAACTGGTAGAGATAAGGGAAAAATTGGTAAAGTGATTAAAGTTGTGGCATATGATGCTAAAAGAAAGGTAATTGTTTCTGGGGTAAATGTACATAAGAGACACACTAAACCAAAAGCTGGTAGTAGTGGTGGTATATTAAATAAAGAGTTAGCTATTGATATATCCAACGTTGCAACATTGGACCCTAAATATAAAACTCCAACTAGAGTGGGGTTTAAGGTTATAGATGGTAGAAAAGTGCGTTTTGCAAAAGTTTCTGGAGAAGTGATAGATTAGGTTGATATGTTTAAAGAATTGTATAAAGATAGCATAGTAAAGTCCTTAAAGGATAAGTTTAATTACGGCAATATAATGCAAGTGCCTAAACTTGTCAAGGTGTGTATCAATATGGGCGTTGGAGATGCTGCTACAGATAGTAAAGCAATAAATGAACCACTTGATAGCCTATATTTGATTGCTGGGCAGAAGCCTTTATCAACTTTTGCAAAAAAATCTATTTCTGGCTTCAAGATCAGAAAAGGTGCTACAGTAGGTTGCAAAGTAACTTTGCGTAGAGATAAAATGTATGAGTTTTTAGAAAGATTGATATATATTGCTTTGCCAAGGGAAAAAGATTTTAGAGGATTTAGTGTGAAGCAATTTGACGGTAATGGTAATTTTTCCTTTGGTATAAAGGAACATATCTCGTTTTTAGAAATAGACTATGATAAAATAAGTAAAATTAGAGGTATGGATATTAATATTATAACAAGTGCAGTTAGCGATAAGGAAGCAAAGGAATTATTACTGGCTCTTAAATTTCCTTTTTTTGATTAATTGAGAGGAGAAATATATGGCAAAAAAATCTATGATAGAAAGAAATCTTCGCAGAATAAAGCTGTGCGATCAATATAAAGAAAAAAGAGAAAAATTGAAATCTATAATAAATGATAAGAATTTGTCTATTGTAGAAAGGTTTACAGCTCAAAATAAATTAATTAAAAAATTGCCTAGAAATTCTTCTAAAACCAAAATTAGAAATAGGTGTGCTTTAACTGGGAGACCAAGAGGAGTATATAGAAAATTTGGTTTATGTAGAATTGTTTTGCGTGATTTATGTTCTTTTGGGCAAGTTCCAGGAGTTACAAAGTCTAGTTGGTGAATATAATATAAGGAGTATATTGTGGCGTTATCTGATAGTATTGGTGATTTTTTAACAAGGATACGTAATGCTCAATTAGCAATGCATAGAACAACAAGAGTGTTGTTTTCTAAAGTGAATTCTTCTATACTGAAGATTTTAAAAGATGAAGGGTATATCCTTGATTATGAAAAGCAAGTTGTAGATAATTTACCTTCTTTCATTGTAAAATTGAAGTATTATGAGAAGTCACCTGTAATTAGTGACATAGTTAGGGTGTCAAAGCCTGGTTGTCGTCGTTATTCTAAGTATAAGGACATTTCTAAAGCATATAATGGTCTTGGTATTTTTATTATATCGACACCCAAAGGAGTGATGACTGATTATAATGCACATAAGTTAAAGGTTGGTGGAGAAGTTTTGTGTCGTGTGTTTTAAATAATAGGAGAAATTCATGTCTCGTATAGGTGCTGCTCCTATCAATATTCCTGCTGGTGTTTCAGTTGAATATAATAATGGTAGTGTGTTAATAAAGAGCGCTAAGGCTGAAAAAGAAGTTAGCTTAATCAGTGATGTTGTGTGCCGGATTGTTGATAATCAGCTATTGCTTTCTGTTGATCAAGATAAAGATGATTATGATGAAATAAAGCCTATGTGGGGCACTTATAGGAGTAATATTAATAATATCATTAACGGCATGATTGATGGTTTTTCTGTTAATCTTGAGATTAACGGTGTTGGATATAAGGCAGAGTGTGATGGTAAGTATTTGACTTTGTATCTTGGTTATAGCCATAATGTGAAATATAAAGTGCCTAAAGATGTTGAGATTAAGTGTATAAAGCCAACTCACTTAGTAGTTAGTGGTATGGATAAGCAGAAGGTCTATATGGTGGCGTCTGATATATGCAAAATTAGAAAATATGATCCTTATAAAGGTAAGGGTGTTGTAATAAAGGGTAAATTTATGTTGCGTAAAGTTGTAAGTAAAAAGAAGTAATTAAGATGAGAAGGTTATATAATTTTTTAAGTAATGCTGAAAAAAGGAAGTTGCGTAATAGAGCGAAGCTTGACAAGAGCGCTGAACGTTTGCGTATATCCATATTTAAATCTAATAGGCATTTTTATGTCCAGTTAATTAATGATGTAAAAGGAGTAACTCTCACTTCAGCTTCTACTTTGGATGCTAAAATTAAGGATGTATGTAAAGGGAAAGTCAACGCTGAAACTATAAAACAGGTTTCTTCTTTAATGGTTGAGCGTCTGTCTGGCATGAAATTAGAGCAGCAGCTTACGTTTGATCGTGGAGCGTATAAATATACAGGATTAGTTTCTCAATTTGCTGAGGCTTTAAGAAGTTCTGGATTTGAATTTTAGAAGGGTTTGAATATGGCTATAAAGAATTTACAAAATAATAATGATTTATCAGAGCTTTTAGTTTCGGTACGAAGAGTAACAACGGTTACCAAAGGTGGTAGAAGATTTTCATTTTCAATTTTGGTTGTTGTTGGCGATGAGAAGGGTAGGGTAGGATGTGGAATAGGTAAGCACGCAGAAGTTGCTGAAGCAAGAGTCAAAGCTGTAAATGCTGCAAAGAAATCGATGATTAGAGTGTACTTGCGTGAAGGTAGAACTTTGCATCATGATATTAAAGCTAAATTTTGTTCTGGTGAGATAGTTTTAAGAACCGCAAGAGCCGGAACAGGTATTATTGCTGGTGGAGCGGTTAGGTCAGTTTTTGAGGTGTTAGGTATAAAGGATGTGGTAGCTAAATCTACTAGATCAAATAATCCTCATAACGTTATATGTGCGGTGTTTAAGGCTTTTGATAGTATGTTGTCTCCTCGTCAGGTGGCAAGCAAAAGAGGCAAAAAGATTAGCGAGATAGTTGGAAACAGGTAAAGTATGAATAATGCTGTAAAATTAAACTCTATATTTACTAAATTATCTAAGAAAAAGAAGCCTAAGTTGCTGGGTAGAGGTATCGGTTGTGGTAAAGGTAAAACATCCGGTAGAGGGCATAAAGGGCAAAAGGCTAGAAGTGGAGTTTCCATAAATGGTTTTGAGGGTGGACAACAGTCTATATATACTCGTTTGCCTAAAAGAGGTTTTAAGCCTATACGTAGGAACATATACTCTATAATTAATGTTGGCGATATACAGCGCTTAATGGAAGCTAAAAAAATAGTGAAAGACTCTGTTATAGATAAGGAGAGGCTGTATAAATTAGGTTTTATAAAGTCTATTAAGAATAAAATTAAACTTCTTAATAAAGGTAAGTTGAGCGAAAAATTTGTGTTTCATGTTGATTTTGCGTCAGAAGCTGCAAAAAAATCTGTAGCTTCAGTTGGTGGTAGTGTGGAAATACTATCGTAAATTATGGGCAATAAATCCGCATTTAATAGCTTGGATCCTACGTTGTTATATAAAGGCGATTTATTAAAACGTATATTTTTTACGCTAATAGCTTTAATTTGCTATCGCTTGGGTACTTATGTGCCTATCCCTGGAATTAATCTTGATGTAATTAATGATATATTTCCCAAAGAGGGCTCAGGCGTTTTTGGAGTATTTAATTTATTTTCTGGTGGTGCATTGGCTAGAATGACAATTCTAGCATTGAACGTTATGCCATATATAATGGCTTCTATCATTATTCAGTTGCTTTCTTCTGCGATTAAAGGAATGAAGGAAGTTAAGAATGATGGAGAGTCAGGCCGTAGAAAGATGAATTCTTATATACGCTACCTGACCATAGTAATTTGTGTATTTCAATCAATTCCAATTTTGGTTGGATTGGAAGGGATGAATAGGGAAGGGGTATTGGTTGTAATCGAACCTGGTGTTATGTTTCGTACAATAGGTGTTTTTAGCCTTTTAGGTGGAACTATGCTTTTAATATGGCTTGGTGAACGAATCAGCGCTAGCGGTATAGGCAATGGTATCTCATTAATCATTTTCACGGGCATAATATCAGAGTTACACAGCGCTTTGTCATCTTTGTTAACGTTAAATAAAAACGGTAGCGTATCGTTATTTATTATCCTTTTTGTTTTGATATTGTTTTTTTTACTGCTACTCTTAGTCATTTTTGTAGAGTCTTCTTATAGAAAGGTTATTGTTCAACATCCTAAAAAGCAATTTAAAAGATTACATAATGACGATTTTACTTATATTCCATTGAAGATTAATTTATCTGGTGTAGTACCAACCATTTTTGCTAATGCAATTTTATTGACACCTATTTCAATTGCAAATTTCTATAAGGGGCACGCTTTTTCCGATTTTATTTTGAATTACTTTATGGCAAATAAAGTAGTATATATTGTAGCCTATTTGGTGCTGATAGTATTTTTTAATTTTTTCTATACCAATTTTATATTTAATCCAGAGGAAAACGCAGATTTTCTTAAAAAAAATGGTGGTTTTATACCTGGTAGAAGGCCTGGGAAACATACTTCTGATTACCTTCAAGATATAGTTTTTAAGTTGACATTCATTGGCTCTGCGTATTTGGTAGTTATATGTACCGTACCTGAAGTTATGAGATATTATTATGATATACCATTTATTTTTGGTGGAACGAGCTTGCTGATTATAGTGAACGTTATTACTGATACTATTGTGCAAATACAATCTTATATTTTTTCGAATAGGTACGATAGCTGGATAAAGAAATATGAGTCTAAAACGAGGAAAGTAAGATGATCATTACGATTTTTGGTCCTCCAGGTTCTGGTAAAGGTACTCAGTCAAGCTTGTTAATAGCAAAATATAATTTAAAATTAATTTCAGTAGGGGATTTATTAAGGAATATTATATCTAGCAGTAGTGAGTTAGGTGAAAAAATAAAGGGTACCGTAGAATCTGGTAATTTAATTCAAGATGAAATTATATGTGGATTATTGCGTGACCAGCTTGCATCAATGGATGGTAATTGCTTGTTAGACGGGTTTCCGAGAAATTTAAACCAAGCTCATTTCTTGACTCAAATTTTGCAGGAGAAATATAGTACAGATGTTGATATTGTAATTGAGATGCAGCTTGACGATAATATTGCAATCGATAGATTAAAAAATCGTCTTGCGTGTTTGGACTGTAAAAGTATATATAGTATATCTTCTTTTAAGAGTACTACTTGTGCTAAGTGTAAAAGTACGAAGTTAGAGAAAAGAATTGATGATGCTGATATGTCTGCAATTAATAAGAGAATAAGTGAATATCACCTTCAAATGAAAGGTTTACGCGAGTATTATAAAGGCAAATTATTAACAATTGACGCTAATTTGAGTGTTGATGAGGTAACGCAAGAGATTGAAAGTAAAATTTCTTGTAATTTGGTTTGACTCTGAGTTGTTTTATGGTATAAATTAAGAGTTGTTATTAATAAAGTATCGAGGTACCAGTGGCACGTATTGCAGGCATAAATATTCCAGTGAGGAAATGTGTTCCTTTTGCATTAACTTATATATATGGTATAGGTATTGCTACTGCGAATGTAATTTGTCACGCTTGCGAAGTTGATAAGCGCGAACGTGTTTCAGAATTACGAGATGAAGATATAGAAAAGATCAGCAGTTTCATTAGACAAAATTATGTTATAGAAGGTGAGCTCAGAAAAGAAGTGGCTATGAACATAAAATCTTTAGTGGAAATGGGATGCTATAGAGGAGTGAGACATAGAAAAGGTTTACCTGTGAGAGGGCAAAGGACTCATACTAATGCTAAGACTCGTAAAGGTAGATCTCGGTTGCCTATTGCTGGGAAAAAATAAAATTTATTATTATTGTGAGTTTTAATGAAAAAAGTCAAAACGGTTGGTAAGAGTACAAAAGAGTTTATTACTGGTGTTGTTCATATTCGTGCAACTTTTAATAATACTTTTGTAAATGTAACTGATGTTCATGGTAATACGCTATGTCAAACTTCTGTGGGTGTATGTGGTTTTTCAGGTTCGAGAAAATCCACACCTTATGCTGCAGGTAAGGCTGCGGAGGCTGCTGCGAAGAAGGCAATGGAGAGATTTGGTATGAAGGTTGTCTCTGTAATAATTCGTGGTCCTGGCTTTGGTACCGAAGCTGCGGTTAAAGCACTTCAGAGCTGTGGGTTGACTGTGACTTCAATTGCAGATAAAACCGCAATTCCTCATAATGGGTGCAGGTTAAGAAAAAAAAGAAGAGTATAGGATATTTGAAAAGGTTGTTTTATGTATTATAATAATGATGTTTCTCTCTGTAGCAATTTAGATAAATTGATTAAACCTAGTTCAGTTAAGGTAATATCAGATGATTCCAGTGAAAAAAGTGATATAGTGCTAGAACCGTTGGAAAGTGGTTTTGCTTTAACATTAGGTAATGCATTAAGACGTGTAATGTTATCTTCTCTTAAAGGTAGTGCTGTTTATGGAATAAAAATTGAAGGTGTAACTCATGAGTTTACTTCAGTTCAAGGGGTGAGAGAAGACGTAACTGATATAGTATTAAATATGGGCATGTTGAGGTGTAAATTAAATGGTGCTTCTAATAAATGCTTAAATTTAAACGCTAAAGGGCCTTACCAGGTATTAGCTGGGATGATAGAAACTGATGATCAATGCTCTATTGTTAATAAAGATTTATTAATATGTACGCTGGGGCAAAATGTAGAGCTTAACATGACCATATATGTGGCTAGCGGAAAAGGTTATCTTCCTGTAATTAAGTATAAAGAAAATGAACTTTTGAAGCTTATGAGTGAACAGGATTTAATTGGCTTTATTCCAGTTAATGCTTTGTATAGCCCTGTCAACAGGGTTTCGTACAGGGTAGAGAACAGTCGTGTTGGCCAAGTGACTGATAAGGATAAGCTGATATTGTCAATTGAAACTGATGGTACAATCTCTCCGAGTCAAGCTGTTGACTCTGCTGCAAGAATATTGCAGGAGCAACTTCAGCCCTTTATTAGTTCTGATGTAAGTTATAAAAAATCGCAGGTTTCTTCGTCTAGTGGTGCTAAAGATTTGGGTTATGACCCTGTCTTATTGCGTAAGGTAGATGAAATGGAATTATCTGTCAGATCTCATAACTGTCTGAAAAACGAAAATATCACTTATATAGGTGATCTTGTGCAAAAGACAGAAGGTGAAATGTTAAGAACTGCTAATTTTGGCAGAAAGTCTTTGAATGAGATTAAGGCAGTTTTGGCTAATTTTGGCTTGTCTTTGGGTATGAATGTGCTAAATTGGCCGCCTAAGGATATAGATGAGTTGGCTAAACAACATACTGATGAAGATTAGGTGATATATGAAACATGGAATAAAAAAACGTAAACTATCTCGTTGCACTGAACATAGATTATCGACGTTAAAGAATCTATCTATCTCATTAGTTAACCATGAGCAGATTGTAACTACTTTACCAAAAGCTAAGGAACTTCGTCCATATGTCGAAAAGTTTATTACAATTGCTAAGAATAAGAATACTTTACATGGTAGAAGACTTTTGCTTTCACGCCTTCATAATAGTAAGTTAGCAGTTGATAAGTTATTAAACGTCTTAGCCAGCCGTTATCAAGATCGTAAAGGTGGGTATTCTAGAATAATAAAATTTAGCACTCGAAAGGGTGATTGCGCTTCAATGGCAGTGATAGAACTGGTTGATAGGGATATTGCAGCAAGAGGTAAGGTTTATAGTAAAAATAAAGAAGGAGGCAAAGTAGTTACACAAAGTTAATTGTTATCATAATTGTTCTTCTTATGGTAAGTAGGTTACGCTACTTTGTAGGTTACTTTGGCGAGTTATTAGTTTTAGTATATTTAAAACTGAAATGGTATAATGTTATAAAACGCCGTTACCGTTGTAAGTTCGGTGAAATTGACTTAATTGTATCTAAAAAAAAGGAGCTGATTTTTATAGAAGTTAAAACAAGTTTACTTGGAAAAGAAATACCGATATCTCATCTTCAATGTCATTCTATTATAAATTCTTCTAAGTATTTCTTAAGTAAAAACCTTAGTTTTTTAGATTATTCAGTCAGATATGATTTATATTTTCTTTCCTTAAAGAGAAGACCTGTTTATATAAAAAATGCTTGGATTGAAGAATGAAAGATTTGTAGCTGAATTAATTTAGATTTACTGGATTTAATATGAAAAAGACCCAATACAATAATTTAGTTTCATCTTACGCTAGAGTGCTGTTTCATGTCTCAGGAAGCAGGTTAGGTATTATAAGGAAAGAAGTAGAATTTTTGTTGGCTTTTTTTAAGGATCAACGTGATGTTTTTGTGTACCTATCTCATCCTATGATTTCTTTTGCACACAAAAAAGAAGTGATGCTTTCTATAAATGAGCACTTGAGTGAGAATTTAGTAAAATTTATTATGGTTATATTTGCAAATAAACGCTCTAGTTTATTGATCCTTATATTAGAAAAATTCTTAAGTCTTGCAAGAGAAAATGAAAATGAATTCGAGATTACTATAAAGTCAGCAGAAACTTTAAAGGAATCTGATATAAAAATAATTACTGAATCTTTGAGCTTTCTTGGTAAAATAATAAAAGTAAGCAATGTGGTTGACCCTTCTATACTAGGTGGCTTCGTAGTTAGGTATGGTTTTAATTTGATCGATGCTTCGCTAAAAAGTTGCTTGGATAGGTTAGTTGAATTAAGTAAAATGGAAATATTAAAAGTAAGGAATTTTGTATGAAGAACAGTATGAATGTTTCTGAGATAGCAAGTATAATAAGAGAAAAGGTTGAGACGTTTGATAATCCTATAAAGCGGGAAAATATAGGTGAAGTAATTTCAGTAACAGATGGTATCGCATTGGTTTATGGACTGGAAAAAGCAAAATTCGGTGAAAAGGTATTTTTTGCAAGCGGTGTAGAAGGAATAGTTCTTGATTTAGATCATGATACGGCTGGAATAGTTGTACTTGGTAATGACCGTGATGTGAAAGAAGGGGACGTTGTAAAATGTAGTGGTGATGTTGTGCAGGTGCCTATAGGGCATGAATTGTTAGGGAGAGTTGTAAATGCGTTGGGCCATCCTATAGACGACGGTGGGGAAATTAGAGCCAAAAACAGAATGGATATAGAATCTAAAGCGCCAGGCATTATTGATCGTAAGTCTGTGCATGAGCCACTGCAAACAGGAATTAAAATTATAGATTTGCTAATTCCAATAGGTAGAGGGCAGCGTGAATTAATTATTGGTGATAGACAAATTGGTAAAACTACTATTGCGCTTGATACTATTATCAATCAGAAAAAGATTAACGATGAGGTAAACGAAAATCAAAAAGTTTACTGTGTTTATGTTGCTATTGGACAAAAAATTTCAACAGTAGCAAAAGTGGTAAATAAGCTGAAAGAAAGCGGAGCATTAAAGTATACAACTGTAGTTGTGGCTAGTGCATCTGACTGCGCGCCTATGCAATTTTTAGCACCTTATGCTGGTTGCACTATTGGGGAATTTTTCCGTGACAATGGAATGCATTGTTTGATTGTATATGATGATTTATCTAAGCATGCTGTGGCATATAGGCAGATGTCTTTATTGCTCAGACGTCCTCCTGGTCGTGAAGCTTACCCTGGAGATATATTCTATGTACATTCTCGCTTGCTTGAAAGAGCTGCTAAAATGTCTGATAAAAAAGGGCAGGGGTCTTTAACTGCTTTGCCAATTGTCGAAACTCAAGCTGGTGATGTATCTGCATATGTGCCAACAAATGTTATTTCAATTACCGATGGGCAGATCTTTCTTGAGTCTGAATTATTTTATAAAGGATTTCGACCTGCAGTAAATATAGGTTTGTCAGTTTCACGGGTTGGTTCTGCTGCACAACTAAAGTCTGTGAAGAAAGTTGCTGGTTCTATTAAGCTAAGCTTAGCTCAGTATAGAGAATTAGAAGATTTCGCAAAATTTGGTTCTGATCTTGATGCTAGTGTTCAATTATCCTTGAGTAAGGGTAAATATCTTGTCGAGTTATTAAAGCAAAAACAACATTTACCTATGTCAATAGAAGAGCAAGTAGTGCTGATGTATATTTTTTCTAACCTGTATAATCAGTTAAGTAAAATACAAATAAGTTACATTAATAAATTTGAACATGATCTTATTAATTATTTTCATACTGTGCATCCTGGGGTTTTAAAAAAGTTGTCAAATGACATGAGTGATGATATAAAAGGTGATATTTTTAACATTGTGAGTAATTTCGTTACTCAATTTAATTGCGTTTAGGTGGTGATTATGGCTTCATCCATTATTAATAAATTTCCTATGACGAGGGAAGGTTTTGAGAATATGCAAGCCGAACTTGAAAAATTAAAGGAAGAAAAACCTTCTGTTATACAAGCTATTTCTGATGCTCGTGATCAAGGTGATTTGTCTGAAAACGCAGAGTATCATGCAGCACGGGAAAGGTTAGGTTTTATTGAAGGCCGTATAATGGAGATAGAGAGTAAGCTCTCACATGCGGAAATAATAGAAGTAAAAAATTTGTCTGGTGATTCAGTAATGTTTGGTGCAACTGTGACATTAAGCATGTTAAGTGATAATAACGGTGAAGTGGAGTATGTTTATAAAGTTGTAGGCGAATATGAAGCTGATGTTTCAAAGCAGTTAATATCTACTAGTTCACCACTCGGGAGTGCCTTAATCGGCAAAAAAGTCGGTGAGTATGTGGAAGTGACAGTGCCAAATGGAGAGAAATTGTATAAAATAGTTAAGATTGAATTTAAGTAAATTATTATGGTACAGGCCACTTATGCTTCAATGAGTCTACCCGGTATTTCTTCTGTGGAAGATGTGTTAGAGGATGCTCGTTCCGGTAAATTATTCATTTTAGTTGATGATGAAAATAGAGAGAATGAAGGTGATTTGGTTGTCTTAGCTGAAAAAGTAAAACCAGAACATATGGCTTTTATGGTTAGGTACGGTACTGGCATTGTGTTTTTAGCTATGACAAAGCTTCATATGAATAAACTAAATCTTGAGTTTATGAGAAGAAGTAATGTGGATGAAAAGCTTACTCCTCATACTGCATTTACTACGTCAATTGATGCGCGTTATGGCATTACAACAGGTGTTTCTGCTCATGATAGAACGCATACGATACTTACCGCTATTGATGAAAAGAGTACTAAAGATGATATTATTACTCCTGGGCATGTTTTTCCTATTATTGCAAATGATGGTGGGGTTTTAGCACGCAATGGTCATACTGAAGCAAGTGTTGAAATAGCAAAGTTAGTTGGCTTTAATCATGCAGCTGTAGGGTGTGAATTAGTGAATGATGATGGCTCTATGATGCGCTTACCTGAGCTGCTTGAATTTGCTGAACATCATAAAATTAAGTTAACCACCATCGACAAACTTATCAGTTACGTCAAAAAATCAAACTAGCGTTTATAAATTTGTATAATTTAAGTGTTAAAATATAAAATTCCTGTAAGTTGTACAAATACAGAATTTTCATGTTTAAAATTGCTAAGTTTTTGACTTTATTGTTCTTTTTTGCATATTATAATAATGCTTACTCTATTAACATTATTAGAGATAGTGAAGTGGAAGCAATAGTGAAAGAGCTAGCGCAACCTTTATTTTCTGCTGCGGATGTTGATAGTGACCGAATGAAGGTTTTTATAATTAATGATAATTCGATTAACGCTTTCGTAATTAGCAATAATAGTATTTTCATTCATTTAGGGCTTTTACAATATTCGGCTAAACCTTATGTTCTGCTTGGTATATTAGCACATGAAATTGCTCATATATCTGCTGGTCATATATTGAAAATGAGTGGTGCTATGGGTTATTTTCAATCAATAGCAATGATTAGTTATATGGTAGGATTAGTTTCTAGTATTATCATTAATCCTCAGATTGCTGGTGCAATTTTGCTTAGTGGTGTAGCGCTTAGTTCAAGGCTGTTTTTTAACTATTCTCAAGAGCAAGAAAGTGTAGCAGATAGCTATGCTTTAAGGTATCTTGATGAATCTGGCTATGATAATTCAGGTATGAAAGAGATTTTTGACTATTTTAAAAGTATTGAGCATGAGAACACCGAGGAATATTTCCGCACTCACCCACTTAGTGATAAACGCATATTTGCTGTGCAAAATTATAAGGTTAAAAACAATGTAAAACCAATTTTTGCGGATAAATTACTAAAGTTTGAGCGTGTGGTTGCAAAGCTAGACTCTTTCTTTACTCCTATTCATGTGTTATCTAATAAATATGAAGGTAATTCTGAGTATGTAAATGCTATAGTTTACTATAGGCAAGGAAAGATAGAAGAGGCTATAGCTAAAGTTAATTCATTGATTCAAGAATCACGCAATGACCCATACCTATATGAATTAAAAGCAGAAATGCTATACAAGGCTGGAAATTTAAGTGAAGCAATAAAAATGTATGAAGAATCGCTTAGGTATTTATCTGAGAAGAATAGTTATTTAGTAAAACTCGCATTATCTCATACTTTATTATTACACGGTGATGCAAAAAAGGCGATTTTTTACCTGGAGCAGATTTTGAATGTAGAACCAAATAACGCCTTTGTCTGGAAATATTTAAGCATTGCATATAAATGTGAAGCTGATACGGCAATGCATTATTTTGCCTTGACAAAAAAGGCTTGTATTGAAGGTGATTTAAAGCAATTTACAAAATATGCTAGGCTAGCTGTTAAAACTCTACCAAAAGATAGCCCTTATTTGTTGCAAGTTGAAGATATGAAACGATTTAATGGATAACAAAAAAGCATTTCTGCACTTTTATGGGTTATTTTTGTCCACACTTTTCCAACATAGCTTTTGCTTCATCGCTTACGTTGGGCATAATTTTCGTTATGATAGTTTTAGCGCCAAAAAATACACCACAGAACATGCCTAGAGCAAAGAGGGCTGGCCATGGCATCCTGCCAAATATTGCAAGCAAAGCTGCACCAATTATTACTACCGTCATAAGTGGACCGCCTATCCCCCAAACATAACCAATAATATTGCATATTACTTTAGTTGTGTCATCCATATCAGAGTCAGCTGCATAACCTGAGAAAGAGAAAAGCAATACTACACAAAAAACACTAAAAAATCTTTTTATTATAGAGCTCATTTTTTTGCCTTTAAATAATAAATTAACGCAAACTTAAACCTACACTACACATTTTTTATTTTAAAGTAAAACTTATAATTTGTCCATACATAAGTGTTGCTACATAAATAACCCACCATTAATGTTAAGCACATGCCCTGTTATATATTTTGCTTCATCACTTGCTAAAAATAAGACCCCTGCTGCTATTTCTTCCCCTGTTCCCATTCTTTTCATTGGAATATTATCTAATATTTTTCCCTTTTGTCCTTCATTTAAAACTTCAGTCATTTTAGTATCTATAAATCCAGGAGCAATACAATTTACTGTTATATTACGACTTGCAACTTCTTTTGCTATAGATTTGCTCATAGCTATTATTCCAGCTTTAGATGCTGCATAATTTGCTTGCCCGGCGTTTCCTGTCAGCCCTACTATTGAGGAAATATTTATAATTCTTCCCCAATTATTCTTAATTAGTTTCTTACATGCTTCTCTACTCAGCTTAAATGTAGAGCTCAAGTTAATATCAATTACTTTTTGCCATGCTTCATCTGTCATCCTCAATAATAAACTGTCTCGCGTAATGCCCGCATTGCATACAAGCCCGTCAAAGCCTTCCATCAACTCACTTGCTCTATTTATTAGTTGATTTACTTCCTCAGCATTTGATAAGTCACAAGGGAGTATGTGTATATTTTTTTCATATTGTTTAGCAACTTCTTCAAGCACTTCTTTTTTTGTGCCAGAAATACATAAAGTTGCTCCGGCTTTATGCATAATTTTTACAATTGCTTGCCCTATTCCGCCTGATGCGCCAGTGATCAGGAACTTTCTGCTTTCCAATCCAAACATAATAACTTTATATTATCTTAACTCCTAACAGAATATTGACTGGTTGGCAATAGATTTCTTACATAATATAAGTAACTCAGATATTCACAAAATAAAGGAAAAGTTATAATGAAGTTAAACGTCAAAAAATTTTAAAAACATAGTTGATGCAGAAATTGTTACTAAATAGTTTATTCTGGTGCTCTACAGTCTAAATGGAATGCTTAAATTATGGATTCTTTGTTTTTGTGTGTTATCTTGAGTTAACACAAATTCACAGTAGTATTATGATAAGTAAGTTAAAAAAGCTTAGCGCTGGATTTTCTTTGACAGGCTTGATTGGCCATAGTGATAATATAAATATGCAAGGAGCAAAAAATAAAAAGAAGAAGTACCCAAAATTTTTGGATAAGACGTTTGCATTGATTGATGCAGTGATAAATTTTATTTTAAAACGCGAAAGTAATAACGTAAATGAAGTCCTGAAAGTAACATGGGGGCCACTATCTTTTGGTCTGATAGTGATACTCATCTTTTTTGGAATAGGCGGTATTTGGTCGGCTATAGCTCCAATTGACGGTGCGGTGCATGCAAGTGGAGAAGTTATTGTATCTTCAAATAGGAAAATAGTTCAACACTTGGGCGGAGGAATAATAAGCAAAATTTTAGTAAAAGAGAGCCAAGCAGTTAAAAAAGATGAGCCTCTAGTTTTGTTGAGTGATGTTAACGAGAAGGCGAATTTAAGTATTATCAAAGAGAAGCTCTTATCATTTTTAGCAACAGAAGCAAGGCTTCTTGCAATCAGAGTAGATTTGGACACGCTCGAGTTTCCTGATGAGGTTAAAAAATTATCTCACGATGAACTTGTAAATAAAGCGATAAAGAATCAAGTAAAGTTGTTCAACTCTCAGAGAAAGAGCATATTGGGAAAAACAGACATACTGCAACAACGTATAAAGCAGTTAAATGATGAATTAGCGGGGCTAAACTTTCAACTAAATGCAGCTCATAAGCAATATGACTTGATAACTGAGGAGTTGGAAACAAAAAGACAATTACTTGATAGTGGCCATATAAGCAAACCACACATTTTAGCTTTAGAAAAACAGTTTGCTGAAATTGAAGGCAGAGTTGGACATTACCGTTCTGCAATATCTCAAGTGCAGCAAAAAATTGGAGAGAATGAATTAGAAATTATAAACGTAAAAAATGATTCTCAAGAAAGAGCAAACGCTGAACTTAAGGAAGTTAGTACGTCTATTGCAGACTTGAAAGAGAGGCTGATGGTTGCTGAAGATTCACTGGCACGTACAATAATTAAATCCCCTCAAGATGGGATAGTTACAGATATAAGATACCATACTGAAGGTGGTGTTATACAATCTGGAGTTCCGATCATGAGCGTAGTGCCATCGGATGATGACTTAATAATAGATGCTAAAATTCAGACCAGAAACATAGAAGAGGTACTGTCAGCACAAAAGAAAGATAGCAACATAGTCTCTATTGATGGGCTAGAAGGACTAAAGGTTAAAGTCCGGTTAAGTGCTTACAGTGCACGTCGTTTAAGTTTAATTAGTGGTATAGTAAGCCATATTTCTCCTGATGCTCTTGATGATCCAAGACTAGGGCGTTATTATTCAGTGCGCGTGGTGATACCAAAGTCAGAGCTTGCTCAGTTTAAAAATGTATACCTATACCCTGGTATGCCAGCAGAAGTGTACATAGTTACTCAATCCCGTACTCTTTTATCATTCTTGTTTACACCTATAATTGCAACAGTCGATAGGTCTTTTATAGAAAGGTAGCTCACTCGTTAAAGTAAAAGTGCCGTAATAAAATTTAGGTATATAGTTAGACAATAGGCTTCTTGCACTACCTCCCAGTGTCATTCAATAGAAACGAAAAATTGCTTTACAAACTCCGCCAGCCCCCTTATCATGAAACTGAAGCTATTTATTTATCTTCGCAATCTGTGCAGGTTAGTGACAAAAAACTTAGGGTATTTGGCGTCTCATGTTTAATTTTTCGCACTACGTGCATCGCATGTCTTTAAAAATTTCTGGGTTTTTACCTATATAAGCCGAAACGCGCTTACAAAGCGTTTAAGACAGCAAAAAACGTCAAATTGACAAGGGAGAATTTGAATGCTAGCTACTACGGGGTTTCTTTGCCTTTTTTCCTGCTTGGTAAATTTCTTAAACACTTGCGGTGTAGGTTAGTTGCAAGTTAAAAGCAGCTAAATCGCTCTTAATCAAGCGTTTTAGAATAAAAAAAACGCCGATATTTTAGTACATAGTAAATAGCCAACCACCACGGGGCTTCTTTTGCCTTTTTTTTATTTGGTAGATTTCTTAAACATTTATGGCTAAACGACAACCGTCATCCCGCTAACAAGTAGCGGGATCTAGAGATACCGCGAATGAATCCATAACTGTACGAACATTGTGATTTGGGCCTACCAGAAGGGCAATGCCTCTTATCCAAGTACCCTCTTCTTGTCATTCCAGTGCTTGACACTGGAATCCAGCTTTTTCATAATCATTAAAACGTTGTATTTTAACATAAAACAGCTATTTTTATGCTCGCCAACTTAATAAAATTCCTGGATCCCAGTGGCTTTGTTGCATCGCTACTTATGAAAGGCTAACTATAGTTAGGATTATAAGCAACCTATTGAAAATCTTGTTTTTTTGCAATCAATCTGATCAAATTTAAGAATAGTAATGTATTATTTATATTAATAAATTTAATTCTATTGAAAATAGCTAAAGCATTGAAATTCTTGAATTTTAGCCGGATTAGTGAGTGGTAGTGAAATTTCTTTTACTCAAATTTAGGTATTCACTGACCGTTCTTGTTATAAATACCAGAATAATAAGCTACTGATATTCTCTATCTTTTTTATCTTTAATCCATCATAGCTAGCGATGCAACAAAGCCCACTGGCATCCAGCCTTTATTATGCAGCCACTTGGTTGAAATTAAGTCTTCTGGATCCCAGTGGGCTTTGTTGCATAGCACCTTAAGCAGTGATGGTTTACGACAAATTTATGTAATGATTTCAAATTTAGCCATACCAATATCAGTGAATTTGTTGAGCAAATAGCACTTAATTAGTAATTCTTTTTCACGATTTACTTCAGATTTATTCCTAAAGCTAAATCCAAATACTTGCTTCAACCTTGAGAAAAATCCTTCTATGTAAGATCTCTTTCCATAAATCGCTTCCTTTTTCCACTCTTTTACACCATCTTGTCCATATAATTTTATTAACCTAATAGCAGCATTTCTGTCAGACATATAATCTATTTTTGAATGTTCTGCTGCATCCTTTTTTGGTAGAACTTTTGTCTTTATATCGTATTTCTTACACAATTTATAAAGTTTGTGCCTATCGTATGCCCTATCTGCATATAATGCTTTTATTTTGTGCTGAAAATTAACTTCTTCAAGCAAATCGCAAGCTCCATAGTGGTCAGAGTAGACGCCATTACTGTATCTTGCAGCTATAGCTTTTTTACTATTCACACTTAACATAACATGTAACTTTCTTACTTGCTCGTAGCTTCGGTACTTTCTATCTGCACTGTTTTCCTTACTGTGGCCAGGAGTGTTACTGTAAATGCTGATACTTGTGCTATCTATGATAATTTCAATATTTTCCATGTTGCTTTTATCAACCCTGCAATCATTTATCTTAATATTAAGTTTTTTAAACCTTCTTGATGCTTGTGAATAGCTGATAACTGCCAAATTTTTTCCTATTTGTTGCAGATATCCTTTTATAAACCCCACCGTTTGTCTTAAACCAATTCTAAAAAGATTGACAATTATATGCACCAAAATTACGACTTTATCACTGTAAATATAGTTGCCGCCCTGCATTTTTGGACTATTTTCATACCAATTTTCGATAGCTTCATCGATGTAACGAAAAATATTTCCCCTTTTTTCAAGGAATTTGTTATATTCGTTTTGGTTACTGACTTTCATTTTCTGTGGCATATTTTTTCTTCAACAGTTAAATGGTTATTTATAATGAATTTTGTCAGTAGCTACCAGATTTTTTCGGTTGCTGTGCAACAAAGCCCACTGGGATCCAGAAGACTTAATTTCAACCAAGTGACTGCATAATAAAGGCTAGATCCCAGTGTCACGCACTGGGATGACACCCTACTAGCGGAAGTTACTCTCAAATGTTTGTTCATGTTAGCTATAAATATTAAGAAATTTACCAAATAAAAAAAAAAGGCAAAAGAAGCCCCGTGGTTATTATCCGCTTTAAAATATTGGCGTTTTTTATGTTTTAAACGCTTGACAAGCGAGATTCAGCTGCTTTTAATTGCAACTAACCTACGCTGCAAATGTTTAAGAAATTTACTAAGCAGAAAAAAAGACAAAGAATCCCCGAGTTAGCTAGTCTTTTACTATCTCTGTCGAGTATTGGCATTTTTTGATGTCTTGTAACGCTTTATAAGCGCGTTCAGCTTATTTAGATAAAAATCTAGATGTAGATGAAGTTTTGTAAAGACATACAGTATCTATATACTGCAAAAAATTGAACATAAGACGCCGATACATTAAGTAATCCTTACCTTTTAATCTGCAGATTGGCGAAAGCAAATACAATAGCTTCAGTTTCATGATAAGGGGGCTGGCGAAGGGTGTCAAGTAAGTTTTTGTTTCTATGACCAGTTGGACTCAAAGTCTACACAAAAAACGTTTACAACCAACGTTCAACGTGATAAATTAAAGACGGTTTATTCCTCGGTAGCTCAGTGGTAGAGCAGTTGGCTGTTAACCAATTGGTCGCTGGTTCGAATCCGGCCCGGGGAGCTCTTCTCTGTTAAATTCTAGTGTTAATCTTATATGGGCATTAAATCAGTCGTTTTATGTATACTAGATGGCTGGGGAAATGGAGTGGAAAGCAGTAAATACAATGCTATCAGCAACGTAAATCCACCCTGCTGGCAATATATTAGCTCTAATTATCCAAAATGCAGTTTATCCGCCTGTGGAGCTGATGTTGGGTTACCTGGTGGTCAAATAGGTAATTCAGAAGTTGGCCATATGAATATTGGCAGTGGTAGAGTAGTAATGCAAAGCCTTCAGCGCATTAATCAAGAAATCGGAACAATAGAAAATAATACAAATCTACAAAATTTTATTAGTAATCTAAAAAGTAAGAATGGCATATGCCATATAATGGGGTTGATATCAGATGGCGGTGTTCATTCGCATCAAAAGCATATTGGAGCTTTAGCAAAAAAAATATCACAGCATGGAATCAAAGTGGTGATACATGCATTTTTAGATGGCAGAGACACATTGCCGAATTCAGGAAAAAAATGCATTCAAGAATTTGAAGAGAATATAAAGAATAATGACATAAGAATTGCTACTGTTTCTGGGCGTTACTATGCTATGGACCGTGATAACAGGTGGGAGAGAACAATTGAGGCTTATGAGGCTATCGCATTTGCAAAGGCACCTCGTCATGATAATGCAGTATCGTTGATTGATGAAAATTATCAGAATAACATAACTGATGAGTTTATCAGGCCCGCAGTAATAGGTGACTATCAAGGTATAAAACCAGAAGATGGAGTGCTGTTAGCTAACTTTCGTGCTGATCGAATGATACAATTAGCAAGTATTTTGCTAGGCAAAACAGACTATATTGAGGTAGCAAAATTCTCTTCAATTCTAAGTATGATGAAGTATAAAGAAGATCTCAAAATTCCTTATATTTTTCCTCCTACTTCTTTCGTTGATACTCTAGGACAAACAATAGAAGACAACAAATTACGACAATTACGCATTGCCGAAACCGAGAAATACGCTCATGTGACTTTCTTTTTCAATTGTGGAAAAGAAGAACCTTTCCTTGGTGAAGAAAGAATACTCATTCCCTCACCAAAAGTTCAAACTTATGATTTGCAGCCCGAAATGTCAGCCTCCGAGCTCACAGAAAAGCTTGTAGAAAAAATTCACTCCCAAGAATTCGCACTGATAGTTGTAAATTACGCTAATCCTGATATGGTAGGGCATACAGGTAATATAAAAGCAGCCGAGAAAGCTGTGCTAGCTGTAGATGATTGTCTTGCAAAAGTGCTTAGTGCTGTTAAAAAGTCAAGCAACACCGCATTAATTGTCACTGCAGACCATGGTAATGTGGAATGTATGTTCGATGAGGAAAATAATACACCTCATACAGCACATACTCTAAATAAAGTTCCATTCATCGTATCTTGTAACAATCTAAAACTAAGAGACGGAAGGTTATCTGACATCGCCCCTACCATTTTACAGCTACTTGGAATTAAAAAACCTGATGAAATGACAGGTAGTTCGTTGATTGTATAATTTTTCGCATTACTTTCTAACTGGATATGCACAGCTGTTGTAGTTTGAGACACCGGGAAGGTGTCATTCCAGTGCTTGACACTGGAATCCAGATTAAAGATTAAGTTGTAATCTTATATTAAAAATAATATCTTTGATAGTGAAAGATTAGATTCCAGTGTCAAGCACTGGAATGACATCATAGGAGTTATCCGATATTGCCCCTACTATTTTACAGCTACTTGGAATTAAAGAACCTGATAAAATGACAGGTAGTTCGTTGATTTCTTGCATTACCCTCTGTCATTCCAGCTAGACGCGCTGGCAAACAGATGTGTTTTAACTTAACCCAACTTTTAAATTTTTCGCTGTTAGTACTAATGATTCATTAAAGAAGCTGTCAATATCGCCAATGCTACCTATGCTTTTCGTACTGATAGATTGGTCAATTCTTTTAACTAAATTAGATAAAACTTTATTAGGGCCAATTTCAACGAACTTGTTAATACCACAACGCGCCATATGTAAAACCATTTCTCTCCATCTCACTCTGCTTATAATTTGCTTAGCAAGCAAAGTTTTTATAACTTTGGGATCACTCTCCTCTTTAGCTGTAACATTTGATATCAAAGGAACTATAGGGCGAGTCATTTTAATACCCTTCAAAAATTCCAAAACTTTTTCATCAGCAGGTTTCATAAGAGATGAATGAAAAGGTCCACTAACCTGTAATTTAATCAATTTCTTCACACTCGAGTTTTTGAATAAATCAGGTAATATCTCAAGGACTTCTGCAGTACCACTTACCACTACCTGCCCACCGCCATTATCGTTTGCAATTTCACAAATTCCGTCAATTTTGGCTGATCTTAATATGTCTTCCACTTCATTTATCTCTGCTCCAAGCAATGCGACCATTCCGCCTTTACATTTCAGTGAAGCTTCATGCATTGCTTCGCTGCGAACTTTTAGCAGCTTGACTGCAGACTCAAGCGTTAACGCTCCTGCAGCACACAACGCTGTATATTCGCCAACTGAATGTCCACAAACATATTTAACATTGTGATCAGTGAAAAGAGATTTGCCAAACACATGCTCGATAACGCGTAGCGTCGCGATTGACACTGCCATTATAGCTGGCTGAGCGTTTTCCGTAATAGTTAATTCTTCAATAGGACCGTTGAAGATTAAATGAGACAGCTTTCTACCCAATATGCTATCTACTTCATTAAATACTTGTCTTGCAACGGAAAACTCACTATATAAGCTCTTTCCCATTCCTACAAACTGAGAGCCCTGACCAGGGAAAGCGAAAATCATGATAACTATTATTTATTCCCTATTAAGTATAACATTTTATCTATTTTTTGTCAATATTTTAGAATAATGATTGACTTAGTGAATTAAGTTCACTAGAATATTAACTGACTAAAAGTTTATAAGCAACAATGAATTATCATAAAATTATTATAGTTATGACAGATGGTCAAGAATTTGAAACTCGTTCCACTTATGGAAAGGAGGGAGACAGGGTAAAGCTTGATAGAGATCCTCTTACTCACCCTGCATGGACTGGAAGTTTGACAAGCGGGTCAGCAAGTAAAACTAGCAAATTAGCTAAGTTTAACGATAAATATGGAAGCATTTTCTAATTTTCCTCCTCTTTAAGTTTTAGAGAGTTTACTGAAGTATGCATAAATACAAAAATATAGGCTATGTTGCTTCTCAATCATCAAAATCGCAGGAAGTATCTAAACTATTAAAGAAACTTAATTTTATCAATATAACAGAAGAAAATAAGTCCGAAATTGATCTACTGATAGTTGTTGGCGGTGATGGCTTTATGCTACGCACCTTGCATAATTACGTTATAGAAAACAAAAACACACACGTATACGGAGTAAACACTGGCAATGTTGGGTTTTTGATGAATAAATGCTTTAGTTGCAGTGAAGATTTAATTGATCATATAGAGCATGCAACTTCAACTCAGTTAACTTTGCTAAAAATGGAAGCAACAGACACAAGTGGCAAGAGATATCATTACATAGCGGTAAACGAGGTATATGTTTTTAGAAAAGCAAACCAAATAGTAGAAATGAATATCACTATTAATGATAAGCTAAAAGTAGAAAAATTTAGAGGGGACGGAGTAATATTATCTACTCCCACAGGTAGCACTGCATATAACTTCTCTGCCGGTGGCCCAATTTTACCACTAAATTCAAACTTACTTGCACTGACCTCTATTAATAGCTATTACCCAAGGCATTGGAATGGAGCACTAATCTCAAATGATACGATCGTACAAATTGACATTAACGACACAAAAAACCGTCCAGCACTTGTAGTATCAGATTACAAGGAGTTTCATAATATATCACAGATAAAAATACAAAAAGACCATGAAAACACAATAACTTTGCTCTTTGACAAAGATTACCCTCTGAATGAAAGGATCTTTGATAGACAATTTCTATACTAATAATTATCCGTAAACTGGTATTTACTACATCTTAATAACTATAGCGTAATCAATGCAGCATAGTAATTAATTTTGGAGCAGATATGCATGGATTAGAAAACGGAGATAATGTCACACCAACTTCTTATACAAAAAAGGATGAAGATGGCAAGAAAGTACTGCCGACACCAGCACCTAGGCTCTGTGGACAAAATTTTAGAGAAGCCATACAAGAGCCCCGACAAAATTTAGAAAACCCATAAAAACCTCAGCCGTTTTATCGAATCTGGAAAAAATACGCCTAAAGTTCTTAATTTTACCGAAAAACACTCAATTAAATGACGCTCTTTATAAATGTGTTTATCGTAACCCCTCTGCACTTTTCGATTACGCTTCGGAGGAATAACTGCTGTACATCCCTTGCTTTCAAGACTCGTAACAAAAGCATTGCTGTCATAGCCTTTATCAGCCACTACAGTGGTATTATAGACACTTTCAGTTAATGTTGCTGCTTGTGTAATCTCATTTCTTTGACCAGGGGTCAGAGTAAATTTAAGTGGATTTCCAAGTGCATCGACAAGCGCATGTATTTTAGTTGTAAAGCCACCTTTGCTCCTCCCTAAAGCTTCTTGATCCTTGGAGTTTTTTGTATATCCAGATGAACATGGATGGGCTCGGATGATCGTACCGTCGATTATAGCAACTTCTAAATCAGGCTCTTGTTTAGTATATTCAAGCAATTTTTCCCAGACATCTCTTCCACACCATCTTTTAAATCGCTTATGTATACTCCTGTAATTACCATAAGTTTTTGGTAAAAGTCTCCATTGGCAACCACTTCGGACTATGTACCACACTGCCTCTATGAATATTCTTAAACGTTTTTCATCTTTGCTATGCATTCCTTTTACGCTTTTTATGAACTCTAAAATTTGTTTCCAATTTTCCTCTTTGATGTAATATTGCATATGGTAGTTTCTCCATTTTTTACCTATTAAGCTAAACTACCATCTTTTTCTCTCTTTTCATATTTTTTGTCCACAGAGCCTAGAAGCACAGTGCCACGAACAAACGATAAAAATGAAATTTCACACTCTACAAGTCCGTTTGATGGCGAGTCTGATGATAAAGAAACAGCAAACTTAAATATGGAAGGATCAGTTGGTGATGGATCAGAAGAACCTATTTATGCAACTATAGACCCAGATACAAAATCTTCGAAAAAGAGTTTAGACAGTGGAATAGATGGTCAAAATTCAATTCTAAGCAGATCACCTTCTCAAGAGACAGTATTTGATAACTCTGAGAATCTTGATCTTGATAAAACATTAACACGGTTAAGCGGAGAATTGAGTAACAAACTTAGCAATACGTCTTCAACTACTTTACCATCATATATGAGCGCGGGCGACTCTAAAAAGTCTTTGCTTACAAATAGTGAATCTGACATAAATGACGATGCAATTTTAAAAAATAAAAAAACAAACAGATTCTTGCCAAGAGCAAAATATGCCATGCAGCAGAAGGGCTTTATAATTTTTACTGCCACTGCTATTATACTCAGCACATCTGCAGCTTTATTATACTTACAAGATAAAGCAAAATTTATTGCATTTTTTACAAACAGCCCAAAATATATCACTATACCAGTTATCGCACTTGCTGCGGTGCTTGCAATTAGTCCAATACTTTTTGCAATAAAGCAATTTAGAAATACTGCAGAGCATAAAACTCAAGGAAAAGATGCAGATGAAATTTTAGATAATGTGTTGGGGTGTCAGCCAGAAAATAAAGCTATAAAATCTGTAAGACTGGAATATAGCAATAACACTCATTCAAATTTTGTATTTAATGCTTTGGAATCTGAAAACGACTTCATGAACATTGACAAAAAAGTAATTAGTAAAACTAGTAAAATAGAATCAGTAATTAACAATAGGCCACTATTTACTGCATTACTGACCGGTGTAGTTGCTGCAAATATAGCACTTCCTCTATTATTGTATGCGGAAGGCGGTGTTAATAACGTACAAAAATTTTACCAAAACCCTTTGACTAATAACATAGGATTATCATTACTTATAGGTTCAGGTGTATTTGCATTATTAATTATATGTTCTGGCGTGCATTATTATAGAAAAACAAATTGCACTAACCTTATATATTCTCAGGAAAAGATTGATCCTGAAAGCGTTAACAAGAAATTCATTGAAGAAATAAAACAAGAAAGAACAGAGGTTCTTGGAGAAAACCACAGTAAAGACGCTAAACGCAGCAGCTTAACGCTTGAGCAAGTTGTAGTCCAATCTCATAATTGTAAGGATGTTGTTTATAGTGTCGGTTAATAAAATGCATGATATAGCTAGTGCAACCCTACGTCATACCGCCGCGGTATCTCAAGCATAGATTCCGCTAACAAACAGCGGAATGACGGTTGTCAGGCTAGCTGTCATCCCAGTAGCTGACGCTGATTTCCATCCAAGAGGGTGTCATTCCAGTGCTTGACACTGGAATCCAGCTTTTTCATAATCATCAAAACGTTGTACTTTAGCATAAAACGGCTACTTTTATGCTTACCAACTTAATAAAATTCCTGGATCCCAGTGTCTGGGCACTGGGATGACAAGAGAAGGTACTGGGATGACGGTTGTCGTTTAGCTACAAACGTTAAGAAATTTACTAAACAAAAAAAAAGGCAAAAGAAGCCCTGGTCATTGTCTATTTTCAGTATTTGGCGTTTTTTAAGCCTTAAACGCTGCAATTTAGCTGCTTTTAAGTGCAACTAACTTTAGCTAAAATGTTTAAGAAATTTACTAAGCAGAAAAAAAGGCAAAAGAAACCCCGTGGTAATTAGTGTTCACTCCCTAATCCTGCAAATTGGCGTACTATACTGTCTTAAACGACTTATAAGCGCGTTTCAGCTTATATAGGTAAAAACCTAGAAATATTGTGAAGACATAAGGTGCACATAGTGCAAAAAATTAAAAATAAGACGCCAACTACGTTGTTTTCTTGCTGTTTAATCTGCACAGATGAAGATAACTGAATACCTTCAGTTTCATGATAAGGGGGCTGGCGAAGGGTGTCAAGTAGTTTTTAGTTCTGCCTTCTAAGGCTTTTACTCGTGACAACCACTGTGCTTGCGATCTTGTCGTGCCAAGTTTGACAGCGTTTGTTGAAATTTGACCATATGAAGCCTAGAAATAATGGTGCAACTGACAATATAAAGGAAAAAAATCTCTTTGTTGCTTGTCTTAAAGTTATCTTTTCGAAAGTTTGTGCATCCACAACTCTAAGCCCAAGTAATAGTTTTCCAGGTGTAGCAGCAAACCTTACCCACATATATGTTACATAGCAAAAGAGCATAATGCATTGGACTATTTGATTTAGGATTAGTAATTTTATAAGTCTACTCTGCGTTGTCTTTTCTTCCGCAGACAGTGGTGCTTGCATTTGGGATTTTGCAGCAATTTGACTTAATATTTTGCTATCCTCTGAGTTCATAAAGAGCTGATTTAAGGCTTGGCTGCAAAACTGCAAGAACAAGACAATAATAATCAAATCAAGCAATACTGATATATAGCGCCTGAGGCCCGTTACATAACATATTCCATTTTCATCTTTCTTTACCTTTTGAATAACATTTATAGAAGAAAAAATAGAAAATAAACGATCAAAAAATTTATGTAACATATATACACTTTCCAATATTTAACGTGCCCCTGGCCGGACTTGAACCAGCATGCTTTTGCAAGCAGCAGATTTTGAGTCTGCCGTGTCTACCATTCCACCACAGGGGCATTAAGTTTTAATGCTATAGGCAACACGGAATTAGTCAAATTTTTTTGCCTTTACATCTTTCAAATGAGGACTAAATATTCTACAATAATCAACAGTTACTCTCAAAACTTAAAATGAATGAATTAGCTAGTCTCCTCAGTTCAAGAAGTGTAGACAAGGAAATATGTAAATTACCGCATAATTTAGAAGCCGAGCAAATGCTTATTGGTGCAATGATTCGTGATAATAGAATCTGTGATGCAGTTGAAGACACAATCACGGCAGAGAATTTTTATGATCCATTACATCAAAGTATTTTTACGCAAATATCCAAAACCAGAAAACACGGCATAATTGCCAATGAACTCAGCCTAAAAATGTTTTTTGAGAACGACCAAGCATTTACCGAATGTGGTGGGGTAGAGTACTTAGCAAAGCTTGCAGCTAAAGCAAGTATTGCACTTGATATCTATAGTTTGACTAGAATAATCCGTGACACTTACTTAAGGAGATGTTTAATTAAGCTCGGGCAAGAAATAGTTGGTGATAGCTACAACTACGATATTGAAAACCCTGCACAGGCGCAAATTGAACAAGCAATGACAAAATTGTTCAACTTAGCAATAAAAAAACAAGGTGAGAAAACATATATAAAACTTGCAAGTTCAATTAAAGACGTAGTTGAGAAGATCAGCACGCTGAAAAATAATCCAGAAGCGCTGGGCGTTACAACCGGACTTCAAGATCTAAATCAGCTTCTTGGTGGTTTGCAGAAATCTGACCTATTAATTCTAGCTGCAAGGCCTTCTATGGGTAAAACAGCATTGGCGCTAAACATCGCACTTAATGCTTGTAAGATGTTGCAAAAAAGAGCAGATAAACAACACTATGTAGCGTTTTTCTCGCTTGAAATGTCAGCAGAGCAATTAACTGCAAGGCTGATCACTATAGATTCAGGGATTAGTTATTATAAGGCATTAACCGGGAGAATTAGTGATTTTGAATTGCATGAATTTATCAATACTAGTACAGAATTGTCTGAACTGCCTTTCATCATAGATGACACCCCTGCGCTATCAATTAGTGCCCTTCGCACCAGAATACGCTTGCTGTATCAATTATATAATGTAGAAGTGGTATTCATTGATTATTTGCAGCTAATCAGAGGAACAACAAAAAGGAGTAATGAAAATAGAGTGCAAGAAATCTCGGAAGTAACGCAGGGTTTGAAAGCAATTGCAAAGGAGCTAAATATTCCCATTGTTGCACTATCTCAGCTCTCTCGTTCTGTTGAGCAGAGGGATGATAAAAAACCACAACTTTCTGATTTACGTGATTCAGGAAGCATAGAGCAAGACGCAGATATAGTAATGTTTCTCTATAGAGAAGAGTATTATGAACTAAGAAAACAGCCAAATGAAGGGAACAATAAACATCGGGAATGGCAAGAGAAAATGGAAAAAATTAGAAACATTGCAGAGCTCATTATTGCAAAGCAGAGAAATGGACCAATTGGCAGTGTGAAGCTATATTTTGACTCTAACAGAGGTTCATTTAAAGATTACACGGAGAGGCATAGTTTGTAGCTTGGCAGCAATCTTCTTGTTCCCAAGTTCATTGATTATTTTTTTATGTAAAAAGTTAACTTGACAATTTATAATGATACTATATTTTATAGTACGTGAGGAATAATCGTGATAAATAAAAACAATGTACCCTATTATATAACTGGAACTTTGGCTACTTTCACTTTATTGGCATCAGGAATATTTGCTGCAGCTCCTTATATTGGTTTCTTAGCTCCAGTTGCAGCATTAAGTGTTGGCCTGCCATTTATTATTGGTTGTGCTATATTTTCTGTTGTAACTATTGCACTTTCATATAAAGCAATTAGTAAGAACAAAACTATTTCTGAGAAAGATGTTCAACTGGCTGAGAAAGTAGAAGAAATATCTAAAAAAGATGCTCAACTAGCTAAAGAAGAAGATAAAGTACAGGCTCAAAAGCAAACAATTTCTGAGTTAGAAGCTAAGATACAAACTCAAGAGCAAACAATTTCTGGGCAAAATGACCAACTGACTAAAAAAGAAGCGGAAGTAAAAGCTAAAGAGGAAGAAATTTCTAAGCAAAAAATTGAAATTAATAAAAAAAATGAGGAGATTGATAATCAAAAAAAAGAAATAGAAGAACTTAAACACAAAAAAACTTTTGTTCCGCAAGCAATGAAGAATATCAAAGAAGCATCTCAAGAAGCATTTGCATATGTAGCAGAAGTCTACAGTAGTGGGCGCGTTCATAGTACTATTAAGCAGCGCCGTAGTGATGTTGCAAATGGTGCGCCAAGAAGTGCTTGGAGAACAGTTGGTGAAAATCCAACACAAACAAAGTCTAGCCAACAGTTTGGAACAGACCACTATGTTGCATGAGGTAACGAGTGTAATAGAGCTAGTGGGATGGACAATGCAGGGTACAACGAAAGTGAAGGGATTGAGTTCCGAAATACCTGAAGACATAGAGGTCGACATTTTCATGGCCATGGAAGACAGCATGAAGGATAACGTAAAGGCAAGTTATCACTCACTCTATCGGGATCTGAGACCGTGCCATGTATTGAAATGGACTTCAAGTGAACTTGGGAGATCCTATGCATTCCTACAAAGGTACGCTGGAACAAGTCAACAAAGGCAAGAACTAGCGGAAGATGCAGGGGAAGTCGGACTGATTGATAGTACTCAGAATGTGGGAAAGCCACGTACAAGGGGAAGCGATCAGCAATATAGTAACTGGAATAGGGATTGCTAGGCCAATACAACGGAGGTTGGAATAACATGCAAAATAAACTAAACCAGATAGCAGTAAGAGCAAAGCAAGATAAGCGACTAAAATTCACATCGTTAGTCCATCTGATAAATACAGAGAATCTTGCGAGATGTTATAAAGAACTGAAGCGTAACAAGGCTTGTGGAGTAGACCAGATAACAGTGGAATCATACGGAGAAAATCTGAATGAGAAACTCGAAGTGCTAGTAGAAAGTATGAAGAGGAAGCAATATCAACCACAACCAGTAAAGAGGGTATATATACCGAAAGCTGGAAGTAAAGAGAAACGCGGACTCGGAATACCATCGACCGAGGATAAATTAGTACAGATTATGCTGAAGAAGATATTAGAAAATATTTACGAGGCAAACTTTCTGGACAGCTCATATGGATTTCGACCTGGAAGAAACTGTCATCAAGCGGTAAATGCACTAGATAAAGCAGTTATGTACAAGCCAATAAACTACATTGTAGAAGTGGATATCAAGAAGTTCTACGATAATATACAGCATAAATGGCTAATGAGATGTCTAAGGGAACGAATAACTGACCCAAATTTGCTGTGGTTAGTAAAGCGGTTTCTCAAGGCAGGGATAGTCGAAGCTGGAAATTATGAAGCAACAAAACAAGGTACACCCCAAGGTGGTATAGTAAGTCCTGTATTAGCAAATATATACTTACATTATGTGTTGGATTTATGGATAGAAAAGAAATTTAAACCAAGATCCAGAGGATATATACAACTAATAAGGTTTTGCGACGATTTTGTGGTTTGTTGCGAAAGTAAGGTAGACGCGGAAGAATTTCTGGAATTACTGAAACAAAGGCTAAATAAATTTGGGTTGGAAGTATCTGAAAACAAGACCAGAGTAGTAAAGTTTGGCAAGAGGGAGTGGCAACAAGCGATAAGAGAGAAACGAAGGACGGAAAGTTTCAATTTTCTGGGGTTTACGCACTATGGTGCAAAAAGTCGTCGTGGTAGATTAATAATGGGACATAAAACCTCAAAGTTAAATCTAGCCAGAAAACTAAAAGAAATCAAGGAGTGGTTGAAAATAGTCCGCGGAAGTATTCGACTTAAAGATTGGTGGCAAGTACTGAAGGCTAAATTAACAGGACACTATAACTACTTTGGTATTAGCGGAAATTATTGGTGTTTGAAACAATTTTACACATCAGTAAGAAAGCTAGCATTTAAATGGATAAATCGGCGTAGTCAGAAAAAGAGTATGACCTGGGAACAGTTTGTACACTACGTAGAAGTAAATCCATTACCAAAGCCAAAAATACATTTTTCTTTATATGCATAAGAGGGACGACTGTGAAAACTAATATTGATGAGCCGTGTGCGGGAAATCTGCAAGCACGGTTCTTTAGGGGGAGTTGTAGTAATAAAACTCAAACGAGAGGAGTAAAGCTACAGCTTCTACCGAACAGTTTTAGCAAGAGTAAGTTTTTTAAAGAAGTATCAAGTAACGATATTAATAAAAGAAATGAAAAAGGAGAGACGATATTGCACCAAGCAGTGGAAATCTCTGATTACAAAACAGTGAGATTATTAATAAAAAAGGGGGCAGAGATAAATGCAAGAGATAAAAATGGTTATACACCTCTACACTGTGCAGTATTCGCAAAGAGTTTAGAAAATGTAAAAGTGCTGCTAAGGGAAGGAGCGGAAGTAAATGCCACTCAATATGTCAGTGGATGTACGCCACTGCACTCTGCGTGCAAAATAGGAGGAGCAGGAGTTGAAATAATAAAAGAGCTAGTAAAAGCAGGGGCTGCAGTTAATCAGCTGAATAAATATGGTGCAACACCAATGTATTACATATGGGAAAGTGAAAAGTATCGTCTATGTGATAGCAAAGAGAGTGAAAAGGCAAGTAAATTTTTGAGAGAAAAAGGAGGAGTAACAAAAAGTAGAGAACTGACCTGCTATGGAATAGAGGGGCTAGTGGGAGAAATAGCAGACATGTTGAATGGGAGCTATATGCCGGAGCTAAAAATAATAGAGATAGAAGAAATAAGGAAGAGAGACAAATCGCTAATAAAGAAAGAATGTCAAAATTTAGCAAGCAAGATAATCAGCCAAGTGAATGAAATGATAGATGAGGTGGTAAAAAGGAAGGCTTAGGGATTTAAATTTAAAGAAAAGGTGGGGTAAGTTATGGTAAAGCTCGGTAAAAAAGAGGAGTCACTATTAGAGAACTCGTTTGAAAATATTTATGAAAGAGACGAAAAAGGAAGAACAGCTCTACATTATGCAGTAGAGGTAAAAACAGTGGAGTTATTAGTCGAAAAAGGAGCGAATGTGAATGCTAAAGATGTAGAAGGATATACAGCACTGCACCTAGCGGTAACGGAGAAACGCCTAGAAATCGTGAGGGAGTTGATAAAATCAGGAGCAGACGTAAATGCTGAGGAATATGGAAATAAATTCATACCTCTACACCTTGCATGTATGGTGGGGAAAGTGGAAATAGTAAAAGAGTTAGTGGAAGCAGGAGCAGAAATAGAGCAAGCAGATAAATTTGGAATGACAGCGATGGATTATGCAAAAAATAGCAAAGAGATAACCAAGATATTGAAGAAAGAAACAGACAGAATTGAGAAGTTATTTATGAAAGGCTAAAAATATGGAGAAAGAAGTAGAAAAGAAAGTAATGAATTTAGAGAGAAAACCTTTGGATGAACTGAGAAAAATATGGAAGAAGGTATATGGGGAAGAGGCGCCTAGATACTCAAAGAAATATCTGATACCGAGACTAGCATATAGAATACAGGAGGAAGCGTATGGAGAAATGTCAAGAAAAGGAACAAAAAGACTAGAGTATCTAGCAGATCGGCTAGAGAAGGGAAAAAGAATAAGTAGTGACAAACTGCCAGTAGCAGGAACAGAGCTAATATTAGAGAGAGGAGATACCGTCTCGCCAGTCAACAAGAAAATTACAAAAATTGAATCTAAATTGCCTAAGTTATATTGTGAAATCAAAAAATACTGCCAATTCCCGTCCTGTGTAGCGGTATACAGATTGTAGTTGTATTAAACAAGAGCCTGATATTAGTTTTGACTACCTCAATTCTTCTGTCAGTTAATTCTTGTCTGTCAGATTAAATCTTGTCTTTTACACTTATCAACATATACACTAACCAACTACATTCAATAAATTTGTGTAAGATACCATTTTACATAAGATAGAATGGAAGCATTTTTCGATTTTAAATTACTAAAGCTTCAGTCAATCTCCTAGTCCTGTAGCTTTTGATATGGTCAGGATTAAAAGCCTTTTTTGATTTTAAAATACCAAAAACAATATGAAGCAACTTACGCATTGCAGCACCAACAATGGCCATATTATGCTTGCCTTTTTCTTTTAATCTCTTGCAAAAAGTCATAATAATAGGATTGTGATTTTTAGCTACTATAGCAGGAAAATACATGGCCTTACGTAGTGTTCGTGAACCTGATTTACTTAATCTGGGCTTGGCATATACAGATGAACCTGATGTTATATTTCGTGGTATAGTTCCAGCGTATGCTGCCAATTGTCTGGCATTTATAAAAGCCTTTGTGTCAGGAATTTCAGCTAAAATAGCTATTGCTGATTCCTCTCCTATTCCTGGAATAGTCAATAAGAGTTGAAAGTTTTCCAACAACTCTTTGTGCTGTTTTAATAGTTCACGTATGGAGTTTTTTATTGTTTCTATTGATTGTTCTATGTTCACTGCAAGGTTTTCCCAAGCATTTGCAACTTCTTCAGGCAGTCTCTCCTTCTTTTCTAAATGATTATTTACGAATGTTAATCCATCTTTTAACGCAACCGAGCAACGATAAAGATGTTTTAATTTTTTCATTTCAGGAGAAGGTGGTGTCCAACGAGTAGGTTCCTGTCTTTGGCAATAATCAGCAATAATTTCTGCATCGGTCTGATCATTCTTTTGTCTTACAAGCTTACTCCTCGCATAAGATTTAATACAATAAGGATTTACAACACTTACAAAATGTCCAGCATTGTGTAGAAATTCAGCCAAAGCTTCACTATAACAACCGGTAGCTTCCATACAAGCTTTCACTTGCTCTACGTTATGTTTTTGTAGAAAGCTCTGCAGACCTTGAAACCCATTATCATCGTTCTTAAAGCTTCTTTTCCTAGTTTCACGTTTTCCTTTTTTACTTATAAATGAGAGAAAAACATCAAAGCGATCTTTTGATACATCTATTCCCAGAAAGTTGTTGATCATATATAACCCCATACGTTACTATTTAAAATGAAAAGTAAGGCTAACCTTGTGAATACAGAATTAGAACCATTTAGGTTTTTCTACGATACCGTCCAGCCTATACTTTTGAGAAGGGAATTCTTATCTCCTCTACAGATTTTATATCTAAGAAGAAGCACAGAGTTCCTCCCTTCTCCACCTAATGCTTAAGCTTAAAACATTAGATGCTTTTGACAAGATACAAGTAGAAGATATCCTTATTGCCTGCGTTGATGGTAACAGATAAGGGTTTAATCTATAAAGAAGAGTTTTATACGTCATTGTCAGCAGTAGCAGGGAAAATAATGGGAATGAGCTACAATGGGCCGCTTCTATTTGGAATGAGAGATAAGGAGAAAGAATGCTGAAAGAGGTAAGATGTGCGATATATACTAGGAAGTCAAATGAAGATGGTCTAGAACAAAAGTTTAATAGTCTTGATGCGCAACGTGTAGCATGTGAAAAATATATAAAAAGCCGAGAAGGATGGGTAGCATTGGCCAAAAGATACGATGATGGAGGTTTCTCAGGAAAGAATTTAGAAAGACCAGCAATAAAGGAATTATTTGAAGATGTAAAGGCAGGAGAAGTAGATTGTGTAGTGGTATATACTCTGGATAGGCTATCAAGGGAAACAAAAGATAGTATAGAAGTGACATCATTTTTTAGAAGGCATAGAGTAAATTTTATAGCAGTAACGCAGATATTTGATAATAATACGCCAATGGGAAAATTTGTACAAACAGTGTTATCAGGAGCAGCACAACTAGAAAGAGAAATGATAGTGGAGAGAGTAAAAAATAAAATAGCAACATCAAAAGAGCAAGGATTATGGATGGGAGGAACTTTGCCGCTTGGGTATGATGTAAAAGATAAAGAATTAATAATAAATGAAAAAGAAGCGAAAATAGTAGGGCACATATTTGAAAGATATTTGGAGCTAAAATCAATGGCAGAATTGGCAAGGGAGTTAAATAGTGTTCGGTAGAAGCTGTAGCTTTACTCCTCTCGTTTGAGTTTTATTACTACAACTCCCCCTAAAGAACCGTGCTTGCAGATTTCCCGCACACGGCTCATCAATATTAGTTTTCACAGTCGTCCCTCTTATGCATATAAAGAAAAATGTATTTTTGGCTTTGGTAATGGATTTACTTCTACGTAGTGTACAAACTGTTCCCAGGTCATACTCTTTTTCTGACTACGCCGATTTATCCATTTAAATGCTAGCTTTCTTACTGATGTGTAAAATTGTTTCAAACACCAATAATTTCCGCTAATACCAAAGTAGTTATAGTGTCCTGTTAATTTAGCCTTCAGTACTTGCCACCAATCTTTAAGTCGAATACTTCCGCGGACTATTTTCAACCACTCCTTGATTTCTTTTAGTTTTCTGGCTAGATTTAACTTTGAGGTTTTATGTCCCATTATTAATCTACCACGACGACTTTTTGCACCATAGTGCGTAAACCCCAGAAAATTGAAACTTTCCGTCCTTCGTTTCTCTCTTATCGCTTGTTGCCACTCCCTCTTGCCAAACTTTACTACTCTGGTCTTGTTTTCAGATACTTCCAACCCAAATTTATTTAGCCTTTGTTTCAGTAATTCCAGAAATTCTTCCGCGTCTACCTTACTTTCGCAACAAACCACAAAATCGTCGCAAAACCTTATTAGTTGTATATATCCTCTGGATCTTGGTTTAAATTTCTTTTCTATCCATAAATCCAACACATAATGTAAGTATATATTTGCTAATACAGGACTTACTATACCACCTTGGGGTGTACCTTGTTTTGTTGCTTCATAATTTCCAGCTTCGACTATCCCTGCCTTGAGAAACCGCTTTACTAACCACAGCAAATTTGGGTCAGTTATTCGTTCCCTTAGACATCTCATTAGCCATTTATGCTGTATATTATCGTAGAACTTCTTGATATCCACTTCTACAATGTAGTTTATTGGCTTGTACATAACTGCTTTATCTAGTGCATTTACCGCTTGATGACAGTTTCTTCCAGGTCGAAATCCATATGAGCTGTCCAGAAAGTTTGCCTCGTAAATATTTTCTAATATCTTCTTCAGCATAATCTGTACTAATTTATCCTCGGTCGATGGTATTCCGAGTCCGCGTTTCTCTTTACTTCCAGCTTTCGGTATATATACCCTCTTTACTGGTTGTGGTTGATATTGCTTCCTCTTCATACTTTCTACTAGCACTTCGAGTTTCTCATTCAGATTTTCTCCGTATGATTCCACTGTTATCTGGTCTACTCCACAAGCCTTGTTACGCTTCAGTTCTTTATAACATCTCGCAAGATTCTCTGTATTTATCAGATGGACTAACGATGTGAATTTTAGTCGCTTATCTTGCTTTGCTCTTACTGCTATCTGGTTTAGTTTATTTTGCATGTTATTCCAACCTCCGTTGTATTGGCCTAGCAATCCCTATTCCAGTTACTATATTGCTGATCGCTTCCCCTTGTACGTGGCTTTCCCACATTCTGAGTACTATCAATCAGTCCGACTTCCCCTGCATCTTCCGCTAGTTCTTGCCTTTGTTGACTTGTTCCAGCGTACCTTTGTAGGAATGCATAGGATCTCCCAAGTTCACTTGAAGTCCATTTCAATACATGGCACGGTCTCAGATCCCGATAGAGTGAGTGATAACTTGCCTTTACGTTATCCTTCATGCTGTCTTCCATGGCCATGAAAATGTCGACCTCTATGTCTTCAGGTATTTCGGAACTCAATCCCTTCACTTTCGTTGTACCCTGCATTGTCCATCCCACTAGCTCTATTACACTCGTTACCTCATGCAACATAGTGGTCTGTTCCAAACTGTTGGCTAGACTTTGTTTGTGTTGGATTTTCACCAACTGTTCTCCAAGCACTTCTTGGCGCACCCAGGATACCGGACAAAATCAGATATCTTTAAAAAAGCGACGGTGAGAAGAATAATAACAAATCCAATATATCTGGGAAAAATCAGACATTATGAGAAAGAGTATGAAGGAAAGCATGAAGCGATAATAGAAGAAGAAAAATGGCAAAAAGCGCAAGAGTTGATAAAGAATCAGCCTTATCAAGGCAAAAAATATGAAGAGGCACTACTAAAGGGGATAATCAAGTGCAAGAACTGTGACGTAAATATGACACTGACATACTCAAAAAAGGAAAATAAAAGGTACCGATATTATGTATGTAACAATCATCTAGGAGGGAAAAATTGTGAATCAGTAAATCGAACAGTAGTAGCAGGAGAAGTGGAAAAAGAAGTGATGAAGAGAGCAGAGCACCTATACAAAAATTGGCAAGAAAAAGCGGAAGAATGGGAAGAGTTAAGCTTCGGAAAACAGAAGGAAGTAGTAAGGAACTTAATAAGTGGGGTAATGGTAAGAGACGATGGAATAGTAATAAGTTCTGAATCAGGAGAGATATTTATAGCAATGAATTTAAAGAAGAAAGGAAACAAATGCAAAGTAGTAGAACCAGAGGGGAAAACAAATAATGCGTTACTCAAAGCAGTAGTAAGAGCCCATTCCTGGAAACGTCAGCTAGAAGAGGGAAAATATGGAAGTGTGAAGGAACTGAGTGCCAAAATTAATATAGGTACAAGACGTATACAGCAAATTTTGAGATTAAATTATTTAGCACCAAAGATTAAAGAAGATATAGTAAATGGGAGGCAGCCAAGGGGTTTGAAGCTATCTGACTTGAGGGAAATACCAATGTTATGGAGTGAGCAGATGGAGAAGTTTTACGGGTTTAAGCAAGCTGTCTGCCAATAAAAAATGAGATAATTTCTTTAGAAGGATCTTTAAATTATTAAATCTCTCTGTAATTCTTTTATGGAAAGATTAGTAAATTTAACACTCCTACTAAATTGGATAAATTGATTGCAAAAAAATAAGATCTTCAATAAGTTGCTTGTATAGTCGGCCTTTCATAGGTAACAAAGCCAACTCTCCTGCTATATTTCTTACCTTAAGTTATATTTTGCACTGTTATTTGATTCACTACAGCTTCAGCATTGCTATTCTCAAGTGACTTTGAAGGCTTATTACAATAGTATATGATTGAAGCAATAACTAAGCAACAAGTCCCAACTGTTATTCCCACTGCTAGCATTTCTAAATAAACTGCAACAGCTATTCCTGTAGCAACTCCTGTTATTGCTAACATAGAAGCAGCTATCACAGGCAACTTACTTTTTGCATCTTGTGGATTAGGGTTGTTTTTGTTTGGATAACCAGGTTGTTTGCTGTTACCTTGAGCATTTTTTGACACAGGTTCAGTAGGCTGAACGAGAGCTTGTTTTTTCTCATCACCCTCAACACCTGTATTGCTAGGATTGCTGTCAACAACTAAAGTTTTTGGTTGCATGTTCTGCATAGCATCATCATCTTGGTGTTCTTCAGGTATAACTTTATCATGTTCACCATCATTTTGGCTGCCTTGTGTAATTACTACAGATTCTTCTTCATTACTTCTAGATGTCGAAACATCCTCACTTACAGAACTTGATACTTTAGGTACTGTTAAATTTTGCTGATCATCTTGCTCATCATTTAGGTTATCAGGCTCGGATTTAGATTCTTCAGTGGCCATTGAAGGCATTTCTGACACCATGGCAGTAGCTACAGATTCTATTGCTTCAATTACAGGTATTCTTACTTCATTAATTTCTTCCTCAGAATTCGGTGAATCTGATTCACTTTCTTTAGGCTCTACCACAGGGACTTCTTGTCTACCTGCAGCAGCACCAATACTTTTACTTTCTACTGCAAGAAATTCTCTAATTTTTTTAACCTTATTTTTGGACTGTTGATCTTTCTTTCCAACTTCTGTCTCATGAGCTTTCTCCAAAGCCCGATTAATGATTCGTTCTGCATTATTGTCCTCTTGTTTTACCCGTTTTACTAAACATTCTACTGCTTTATAATCAAGACTGAAGATAGCATCAGACAACTCCTTTTCTATGCTTCTTGTATTTTGGTCACTACTATGCACTCTATCCTCCTCAAAATTATCACTTATACGATCCATTATTGAAACCATCATGCCATCTAGTATATCACTTTCTCCCTTTTGTGCAAGAACATCTTTTTCTACCTGCTTACTGGCAGCACTTTCAAGTCCTGGATTTTCTGATAGAGTGTCACTTGTTATAACTGGAATTTCTAATTCATCTGCAACGTTATTACTTCTTTTTCGTATTATAAAAGTTCCAGGAGTTTGGTGCATTTCATCCCACAAACCTTGACATTCATGACAGGAATATTCTTGCACGTCAATAGAAAACTGTAGAATATTTCTAATTTGCATTAAACTGAATATTAGATCAATATTCTTTCGACGTTTATTGTCTTTTGGATCTTTAGTGTATTCATCATATGCTATGTAAGCAGTCTGAGCTAATCCATTTACAATACCTGGCAAATAGCTGTGATTATACTCACGTAAAGCTTCAGATTGTAATAATTTATTTTCCTTTTTCAGGTCTTCTATGCGCTTTTCTATGCTAGATTTAAAAATCCCACACTCCTCTTGAAAAATTACGTTAATTGCACCCTCTTCTGTGCATAAGTAACATACTTCCTTGACTAAGGAGTAATCTTCTTGGCCTATTGAGTAGTGTGTTGCATTTTTCAGTATATTCTGTATGACCTGCCTAATTACTTGCTCATTATGTGATGCGTTTTGATAGATTTCTTCAGTGTAAAAAAGCACCTTGACTATAACGTCTGTGTTTTTGTATTCAACATTAGACAATGCAATGAGGATTGATTCTTGTATGTTATCAAATTCGTTATTTTTAAATTTTTGATTGAGATAGCCGATAACATCATTGCTGCACTCAGCACATTCTTTGCATAGATGCTCAATAAATGCAATATTGCCAGCATCCAATGCAGTTTTCAGAACTAAATTGTAAATTTCTCTTCTGCCACGCGCTCCTATGTTTTTCAGGATTTGTTGCCTTAGTATTGTAATAACTTTATCATCTGCAAATGCTTGTTCATATACATCGTAAATGGCGTGACCTGTACTATTAGTGTATCGTTTGCACAAGTATTCAATGACAGATATGTGTTCTTGACTTATCGCAGTTTCTAACAAGGTAGCAAAGCTCTTTTTTAATAACCCTTCTGTTGAGGCTTTTTTAGTTGGCTCATTAATATATTTTTCAAATGCACCTAGCACTGTCGTGATGAATTCTTCATTTTTGATCAGAGACGCTGTTTCAAGCACACCATACAAAGGATCAGGTTTACTTGTTTTTAACACCTGTCCAAAATCTCTTAAAACGTATTCAACAAAAATTGCATTTAATAATTCTTGCTCTTTTCTTAGTGCTATAACTGAGAAAAAGCTAATCTTATTAGGTTCGACAAGTTGTATAGCTTGATCTTTTAACCTTCCATGAACTCCATCGTTACTATGGAATTTTTCTGTAAAAGCTTCAATATATTTTTGACCACCAACAAGTAAAGGTAAAAGACTTAGATTTCCTTCAGCAAAAAGTATGTCCTGACATCGTTCTGTCAGCTTGTCATTAGCTGCAATTGCTAGTAATACCAACTCTTTTACTGAATAATCACACTCAAAATTCTCCTGATCAAATTTATACTGTGATAGTACATTTGAATATATATGTTGATGATCGCTTCTATCTTGTAAATCTAAGTTAAGTTGTTGCTCACAAAAACTCTTTAAATTTACATTATCCAGCGTAATAGACCTACCTTCATAATCTTCAATATTTTGTACAACCTTGTCTAGTTCTTCACAATTATCTCCCCTTACAGCTTGATTTAAGATATTTATTATCTCAGCAAAAGTTAAGTTTTTAGGAATGATATCATATGAATCTTCATCTTTTAACTCTACAGTAAACGACCTATCACAACCATCAGGAAAGTTCGTAAGTATTGCATTCTCTAGACTCAGATCTTCAGGAGGTGTATCACATAGATTAGCTTGTATCTCTTGATTTTCGCCATCTAAAACTTCAAACTCTTCCTTTTCTTCAATGCCTGAATCTCCAGAATAGCGACGATCTTTGGTTATTTCTTGATTCTTTTCTGTTCCCAAATTAACACAACTTGAATCTAGGGAGTCAGTTTGATTAACCATATCTTATCTCCTACTAATAACCAATTAAGTATAGCGCCAAACAATAATCTTGCCAAGCAAATCATTAATTCCTTGATAAATAGGCTATCATTATCATCCGTCTCTCCGCCTTCCACGATACAAGCAATATTTTTTGAATGGGCATTTTTAGGTAAAATATTGCAATAACTAGTAGCAACAACAATTTAATTATTTACTTGTCCAAAAATCTAAAAAAGTACGTATATTTGTGAGAATAAGTTACGCAAAAACGGGGTTATGAAAATAAAAACGAAAAATTGTTGCAACAAAGTTATGCAAAACAGTTCGTACGTGGATTTAGTAAAAGTGAGCCAATATAGCTGATTTTAGCGTATAGCAAAATCATTATATTGAAAAGTTCGCACGGATCTAGCGGTAGACCAACACATCCCAAGAAAAACACTTCTCACCGCCCTTGGTTTTGAGTGCTGGAAATGGGTGTATTATTTAGTTTTTTAATAAGATACGCTACTAAATTAATAGTAATTTGTTTTAGAATAACCAAAGAAGAATTAAGGCAAGCTTATGACAAAAAACAAAATTAAAAAGCAAATAAAAGATCTTATATTCAGCCTATTAAGAGCCTTTTGCAAAAAGTTATTCAAGTCTAAAAAAATTTTTCAAATTGAGGATTGACAAAACTTAGAAACGGGATATCTTACTCAAAATGGTATCAAGTTACTATAGTGTATGTTAGGTGTAGCAGTTTCCATGTTTTTCCATTCATAGAGGGGTGATTATGCTGCGTTCAGATATTCCAAAGGTCCTATTTTCTTGTATTAAAGAAGATGACCCCTATAGAGCATCTAAGCTTTTTCAAATTGAACGCTGGTGCTACGCAAATTGGCGTCTACACCAAAAAAGCGGCCAGAAAGGACGTAATTTTCTTGCACAAGTGCTATCTAGTGAGGATTGTTGGAAAAAAGTAGACAATTTACATGGAGTTAAGCTTGATAGGCAAGTAGTAGGCAAAAAATTGATTGCGCAAGGTTCAAATAATCCATTTAGCTCTGAAAAGAGATATGAGACAGCTTGTCGTTATTGCCTAGAAGAGGATATTGTTGCTTTGTTTGAAGAGAGGAAAAACAAACTGTCAGCTCAAGGTAAGAGCAGTCTATTGGAGTATTCTCACTTAGTTAAGACCCTATCAGGGAACCTTTTAATAGTTTTTTGGTCACATTTTATCAGTGGTTATATCTCTAAATTGAATTTAGATGGCTGCCATCCATATGAGTACGGGCTTAAATGTGCTATGAGTTTTAAGCAAGAGCAGGCAGTAGAATTCTTCTGGAATAAAATAAAATCATTACCTGAAAGTGAGATGGGTGCACAGAAAAAGGATGAGATCTTGATGAAAACAGCGGTATATGCAGCAGGGAACCGTTGCAATAGTTATCCTGAAATATTCGAATTTTGTTTTAGCCAAATAAGTCCTGATAAATATCCAGAACTTCTAAAAAGAGACTTAGCTGAAAATGGTTATTATGGCAGTTTAGATACGCTACAGAGTGCACTTCGCTTTGATCAATTCCAAAAATTGTTTGACTGCTTGGGGTCAAGTGATGTTTCAGAAAGTTGTTATTGTATTTGGTTAAAGTATATAAAAGAATTAGAAAATTACTCAGAGTCTTGTGTGGGTGCAGGAGTAAAGCTTTTTATGTATATGTGGATGAAGAAGGGATTTGATAGCCATCGTGCCTTATTATTAAATAAAGAAATGAGGAGTAGCTCAGTATTTCAAGGGAGGTTGTTAGTCCCTTTAATTGATAGAGGTTGTATGGCACCAGTATGGGCGATATTAGATAAGGCTAATTCTGATCAAATTAAGGAGTTTATGGATTCTAGGCAAGCAGAGTATATACGATCTGTGTTAGAGAAAAGAGATATTGATTCATTAAATAAATTTTTATCATATGGTAATTCTAGATCTGAAGGGCCTGCTAGCTTAACTGAAGTAAAATTAAACAAAGCATGTGAGCAATTAGGGTTGGGTAATTAATAGGTATTATAGGGTAATTCTATAAAACAGGTGATGGTTTCTTGTTACTACTTTAGCTTGTTTAGTTTTCGTCAGGAAGGTGTTGCATTATAATACAGATATTATATACATAAGTTAGCATGTAGGTAAAAATAGTTTATGTTATTGATATCTCTGATAAGAAATAGTGGGTTTGGTATAATGTAATAAAGGGGGTTTTATGTTTAAGACACAATATCCAACAAATCGTCTTAAAAAAGAAGGTGTTAATTCAAAAGTTGCTGAGTTATCAGATGAAATGCAATATACAGAACAAGTTAAGGAATTTTCTCAATTTGAGCGTTATCGAAGGTCTGATGTTGATTCCGAGAGTGAAAGTAGGTTTAAAAGAATCGATGTTCCAGGAGATGGTAGCTGCTTATTTTGGTCTGTTACTATGGCTTACTTAATACCTGTCAGAAACGATGATGCTCTATTTCGACAAAGGTACAAAGCTTTGTTTGGAAATGGAGAAGATGTGACCAAAAATTTAGATCGTATTAGAGGTTTGGTTCGAAATTTAAGTACTGCGGATTATGATGATGCATTTGTAAACTTAGTAAGAAATGTATTCCGCAATCGAGTAGTTGATTATATACGTGATCATGAAAATGAGTTCAGAGATTTTGTTGAAGGCAATTTTGAGAATTACTTAGAGAACATGAGGAACTCTAATACTTGGGGAGGTGAACCTGAAATAAGAGCAATGAGTGGAGTACTTAGCGCAACAATTAGTGTTTCTGGTGAGGTTGAAACTCAATATGGTGATGGAAATATTCAAATACAGTTATTTCATGTTGGTGCACCAGGTAAACGAAACCGTTATAATTTTGGTCTTGAAAGGAATATTATTGATAATGATAAAGAGCTTGCAAAAGGCTTAAAAAGAGTCATGGGTAAAGTAAGGCCACAAGACTTTGAGTTAATACAGTTATTGATAGAGGAAGCAGGTAAAGCAGTTGGCACAAGCCAGCAAGGAGAGGATTTTAAATCTTTCGAAACAAGATTTCAATCATTTATAGATCAAATTCCATCCTATTTACACTCTGTAGAGAAGGCAGGATTTTTTACACATTTTTTCCTAGGAAGCTTTTCTACTTTACTGGATACAGAGATTGCAGAAAAGTTAAATATTAAAAAGATTTATTTTAGCTTTGATACTTCGAAAACTTTAAAAGTGGCTGTTGTTAAAAATGGTCAAATTGGAAATGCTGAAGACGCTATTAATAATATAGATTTATTTTCCATTTCAGAAGGTAAGCGTGGCCATCAGTTTACTGTTAATGAGTTGGAAAACATATTAAGAAATAATATAGATAGGGGGAGGATTAGAAATCGAAACGTTGAGAATGAGATCATAAATATTAAGAATGAAATTCAAGATAGAATAAAATCCAGATTAGTACAGATCTACAAAGGAAAGGATGGTATTTTTGTTAATATGGAAGTTAAAGAGATACTTGATTCTCCTGCTAGCAAAGAATTTCATAAAATAGAAAAAGGAGTATGGAATAATCCGGAAGCTGATATAGCTGAGCTAAGTTCTAGTAGAGAGATAGGGGTTAAAGAATCTCTTGAGGGAATTCTTAGAAAGATTAGTAAGGTTCATTCTAAATATGAAAACTCATTAATCTATGATAGTAGTGCACGTGAAGCAGCACATCATGGATTTATGGTAGGTGTTTTCACGAATTTCCACTATAGGTATAATCTTAGAGTTTACCCAGAGCAATTTGCAGGAAGGGGTTATGCTGATATTATCCTGCTAGCTCGTGGTCCTGATCGTGCATTAGATTCTATTCCCATTATTATTGAGTTAAAAGCAGGGGCAGGTCCTAACGCTACTCCAGATAAGGCTTTGCAACAAACAGAAAAGTATGCACAAGGCTTCCAACCAAATGTTCGGCGAGTTTTAACTACTGCGGATAACATTTTATGTGTTGGTGTCAATCTTGATAATCCATCTCCTATCTTATGTAAAATGGTATCTTACACAAATTTATTGAATGTAGTTGGTTAGTGTATATGTTGATAAGTGTAAAAGACAAGATTTAATCTGACAGACAAGAATTAACTGACAGAAGAATTGAGGTAGTCAAAACTAATATCAGGCTCTTGTTTAATACAACTACAATCTGTATACCGCTACACAGGACGGGAATTGGCAGTATTTTTTGATTTCACAATATAACTTAGGCTCTGTGGACAAAAAATATGAAAAGAGAGAAAAAGATGGTAGTTTAGCTTAATAGGTAAAAAATGGAGAAACTACCATATGCAATATTACATCAAAGAGGAAAATTGGAAACAAATTTTAGAGTTCATAAAAAGCGTAAAAGGAATGCATAGCAAAGATGAAAAACGTTTAAGAATATTCATAGAGGCAGTGTGGTACATAGTCCGAAGTGGTTGCCAATGGAGACTTTTACCAAAAACTTATGGTAATTACAGGAGTATACATAAGCGATTTAAAAGATGGTGTGAAAGAGATGTCTGGGAAAAATTGCTTGAATATACTAAACAAGAGCCTGATTTAGAAGTTGCTATAATCGACGGTACGATCATCCGAGCCCATCCATGTTCATCTGGATATACAAAAAACTCCAAGGATCAAGAAGCTTTAGGGAGGAGCAAAGGTGGCTTTACAACTAAAATACATGCGCTTGTCGATGCACTTGGAAATCCACTTAAATTTACTCTGACCCCTGGTCAAAGAAATGAGATTACACAAGCAGCAACATTAACTGAAAGTGTCTATAATACCACTGTAGTGGCTGATAAAGGCTATGACAGCAATGCTTTTGTTACGAGTCTTGAAAGCAAGGGATGTACAGCAGTTATTCCTCCGAAGCGTAATCGAAAAGTGCAGAGGGGTTACGATAAACACATTTATAAAGAGCGTCATTTAATTGAGTGTTTTTTCGGTAAAATTAAGAACTTTAGGCGTATTTTTTCCAGATTCGATAAAACGGCTGAGGTTTTTATGGGTTTTCTAAATTTTGTCGGGGCTCTTGTATGGCTTCTCTAAAATTTTGTCCACAGAGCCTAGCAAAGAATATTAGCAGCGGATTATTTACGTTGACTTGATCTTTATCGGTAACTACAGTGTTCAGTGGCATAATTAGGAGCTGTTACGGGTCAAATCTTTTAAAGGATATAATTGAGCATCCTTTTGATGTTGAGTTAGCGAATAACACCCTAAATATAGAGAACTTCAAATTCTATACTCAACAAGAGGCGTTGTTCTTAGGTGATTATATTCGTACCACCTTAATTACTGCATCCAGAATGGAAAATTATAGTAGTATTATCTCGCTTACTGAAGTAGCCCAAAGAGCAGTGACTGTTAATAGAGTGCTATATGACTACTACTTTACTATGTACGGTATAAGTCGTGGAAAGAAATCTCTTGAGTGTTTTAATTTCACTAATTTTCTTTTATCCATCTCGTATAGTAATACCTATGAGGCTATGACGGTTTTGTATTCTTGCATGTTTATATACAAGACTGTCGTTGATAGCATGAAAAATAGATTCAAAAAAAATAATAGATATAGGGATTGGTTTAATTTTTGTTACAGTGATTCAGTAAAGTCTGGATGCATTATTTTGGAAAATATTATTGATGGATATTGCAGCAGAGCAAGAGAAAATGAAAAGAGCAAAATGCTTGAGTTGTTTAGAATAACTGCACAATTTGTGTTAGATTTTTTGAACGGTGCATATAATTTTTCAAGATTCAATCAATTTCCTAAGGAACATTGACAATTTTAAGCTAATTTGTATCCTTAGTAAGTATTTTTTAAAATGCTATGAAAAGTAAAGAACATGATTTTCATTTAGTGGACCCAAGTCCTTGGCCAATTGCTATATCAGCAGCAATTCTTATTCTTGCACTTGGATTAGTTGGCGCGCTTCATAAACAAATTTTCGGAATGTTTGGTTTAGCTTTAGGCATCTTCGCGGTATCAGGGGTGCTGTTCTACTGGTGGAGAGATGTAATAAGGGAGGCCATTTATGATAAATGTCATACTACCATTGTAAAACATGGACTCAAATTTGCAATGTACTTATTTATTCTCTCGGAGGTCGTATTTTTTATAGTGTTCTTTTGTTCATTCTTTAAAGCCTGGCTTGATCCAGTTTTTTTATTTGAGGCGTTTTCTCCTGCAAAAAAAGTTGAATGGCCCCCTGAGGGAATTTTGCCACCTGATCCGTGGTCACTACCATTCATGAATACATTAATATTATTGCTTTCTGGTACAACAATTACTTGGGCAAATCACTCTTTACTTGAAAATGATAAAAAGAGCATGATTAAAATGCTGTCCATAACTATATTGCTTGGGTTTTTTTTTATAATAGTGCAAGCAATAGAGTATCATGAAGCGAGTTTTTCTCTACAAGAAACAGGAGAAAAGCTTATTTATACATCCAATTTTTATATGATTACCGGTTTTCACTGCGCACACGTTATAATAGGAATAATATTTTTATCAGTGTGTTTATTTAGAGCGCGGAAAGGCCAATTTACACTTCAGGACCATTTGTGCTTTGAGTTCGCCTCCTGGTATTGGCACTTTGTAGATGTAGTCTGGATATTTTTATTTTTATTTATTTATTGGTTAAGCGTTTATTAAGTGGTTAAAATAATAGGTCTAGATCCAGGGATAAGCAAGACTGGTTGGGCCATTATTGACCTAATCGAAAAAAATAATATTGAATTTTTGGGCGGCGGTACCATATCAACTGATGGTAAATTGGGTACAGGTGAACGCCTACATATAATTTTTGAACAATTAAAGGAAGTAATTTCCCTATACTCTCCGAATGAAGCTGCGGTGGAGAAAATTTTTGTTAATAAAAATCCTAAATCTTCACTAACTTTAGGATATGCAAGAGGGGTTGTAATTTTAGCGTTAAAAATAACAAAGCTAACTATGAATGAATATGATGCAAACTATGTAAAAAAAAGCATTACCGGAAATGGCCATGCTGATAAGGATCATATTATATTTATGGTGAAACAGATAGTTAAAAACTTAGATATAAAATGTCACCATGCTGCTGACGCTCTTGCTGTAGCAATTTGTCATGCTTATACGAAAGGTTCTTGTTTGGTAGAATAGATTTAAGTTTTCTATTATTCAACTATGCATTTTAAATTCATAGCTAAATGCCGAAATTCCGTTACTTGTTAGCGGAATCTACAAACGAGATACCGCGACGGTATGACGTAGGGCTGCACTAGTTATAGCAACTCAAGAAAAACTATTTGATTGTATTTATCTTGTCTAACGTTCGTTGCAAAATAATACATGCGGAGATTTTATCATCTATTTTTTTCGATTTTGTGATTGATATTCCAGTAATTTTTAGTGTATGAGTTGCGATAGATGTTGAGAAGCTTTCGTCTTGTAAGTATATATTTACTTTATATTTTTTTATTATTTTATTTGCGAATTGGATTATGGTTTTACACCATTTAGTTTCTTGCTCGTCCATTTTGAATGGTAGTCCTATTACCATTGATCCAGCTTCATTTTCTTTAAATATTCTATGCAGATAACCTAAATCTTTGTTCATATTTTTCCTATAATATACACTATGAGCTGTGGCTATAAGCTGTGTTTTATCGCTAAATGCTATGCCTAGTTGCTTTTCTCCCATGTCAAGGCACATTATGCGCTTATCTTTTGGAATAGACTTTAGGAACTCATCTGGATTTCTATGTAGCATCTATTAGACTTCCTTTAAAGTGACCTTACCCAGAAAAAGTAGAGAGAAAGTTAAGAAAATTTTTTACAAAAAGAATAATGAATCAAATAGCTCAGGAATGCAATAAACTTCTTGCATAACCCAAACTAAGTAGAAAAAAGGTATCATCCGAGTAGCTGACACTGGTTTCCATCCAAGACGGCAGTGCCTTCCTTCCCTGTCATCCCAGTGCCCAGACCAACCGATTCCAAAATAAAAAGCTCTCACGCTTGCTGATTTTGGTTGCTGGAAATGGTTGCATTGTTTAAATTATTAATAATATATACTACAAAATCAATAGTAATTTATTCGAGAGTAAAAAGAATAATCAAGGCATGTTTATGGCAAAAAAGGTTTGTGCTCATCTTATAACAAAGATGCAATAGAAACTCTCATAGAAACGAGGCAAAGATTGTCGAAGTGTATAGAAAAAGCTTTATGGCGCTCAACGAAAAAAGGGAAGTGTTTGGCTTGCTGATGCTGTAGGTGATGATGAATTGAATTAAAAATTTTATATATAATGTAAGTGTAGTAATATTAATAAATATCAAATATTTATACTGCATTATCATTTAGCATACTAATAAATTGGTGATTTATGAACGAAACACAACAAAAAAGAGAGTTAAATAACCAACTTTTTGATGCTGTTGAAAATGGTGATGTAGGGCAAATTAAGAATTTGATAGTGGGTGGAGCAGATGTTAATGCAAAAATCAATAATGAAGAAACTCCTTTACATTTGGCTGCTAAAAATGGCAATAAAGAGGTAGTAGAAGCCCTATTGGATAAAGATGCAAACGTTGATGCACAAGATAATGAGGGAAGGACTCCTTTACATTTGGCTGCTGTACATGGCAATAAAGAGGTAGTAGAAGCCCTATTGGATAAAGATGCAATTGTTGATCTACAAAATGATAATGGATGTACTCCTTTACATTTGGCTGCTTTCAATAGCAATAAAGATATAGTTGAGCTTCTATTAACAGCAGAGAAAATTGATGTTAATACAAAATGTCTAGGTGGAAGGACTCCTTTACATTGGGTTCTTAAAAAGTACAACATAGAGATAGATGTATTGAATGCTCTACTGAAAGGAAAGGGAATCAATGTTAATTTAGCGGATAGCAAAAAAAATACTCCTTTACATTTGGCTGCTAAAAATGGCAATAAAGAGGTAGTAGAAGCCCTATTGGCTAAAGATGCAAACGTTAATGCACAAGATAATTTTGAATGTACTCCTTTACATTTGGCTGCTCAATATGGCCGTAAAGATGCAGTAGAAGCCCTATTGGATAAAGATGCAAACGTTAATGCACAAGATAATGAGGGAAAGACTCCTTTACATTGGGTTCTTGAAGAGGACAACATAGAGATGGATGTATTGAATGCTCTACTGAAAGGAAAGGGAATCAATGTTAATTTAGCGGATAGCAAAAAAAATACTCCTTTACATTTGGCTGCTAAAAATGGCAATAAAGATGCAGTAGAAGCCCTATTGGATAAAGATGCAAACGTTAATGCACAAGATAATGAGGGAAAGACTCCTTTACATTTGGTTCTTGAAAAGGACAACATAGAGATAGATGTATTGAACGCTCTACTGGGAAAAGATGGAATCAATGCTAATCTAAAAAATATTAGTGGAAAGACTCCTTTACATTTTGCTGCTGTACATGGCAATAAAGAGATAGTAGACGCCCTATTGGCTAACAAGGCAAAGGTTGATGAAAAAGATAATGAGGGATGGACTCCTTTACATTGGGCTGCTGAAAATGACAATAAAGAGGTAGTAGACGCCCTATTGGCTAATAAGGCAGAGGTTGATGAAAAAGATAATGAGGGAAAGACTCCTTTACATCTTGCTGTTCGATATGGCAATGAAGGTGTAGTAAAAGCTCTATTGGATAAAGGGGCAAAGGTTGATGCAGTAGATAAAAGTGGATGTACTCCTTTCAATTTAACTACTAACGAAGAAATAAAAGCCCTATTGAAAAATGCAGAAAAATCTGATCCAGTGGATAAATCATCGACGGATAGTAAAGTGAGTCAAGAAGAAGATGTAGAAACCAAAGGTGTAGAGTCTGTTGCTCCCGCAGAACCTGCACAAACAGAAGAACAGCCGAGCTCTTTCTTTGGTAGTTTGTTTAGTATACTTATGAAGCCTTTTTCATTAATTGCATCATTTTTTGGTGGTTTTTTTTATGGTTATTTGGGTCTAACACTGATGAATCTACATCACAAACCGATGCTAATGTTTCTTTAGACAAAGAAGATAATAGTGGTGATCATTATAGTGCAATGGACACGGATGTGTAGAGTAATGCAAGAGACCTTCCAATTCCAAAGCAACTTCCTCTCTTGTTGATTTGTGGAATAGCAGTAATATTATTTTAATATCTACATAAAGTGTATATATAATTAAGAAAAAATCATAAGAAAATAACATTAAGAAATTAGAATTGGCGAGCAAAAACTTGCTTTTTTATTAAATACCTATATAATTTAATCATATGTTTTAATTTTGAGGTGTTATGTGATAGATTTTACAAGTAATGCATTTGAAATAGCGTTACAAAGAATAGAGGATGATCCAAGCGTATGTGAGTTACAAGAATATAATTTAATAAGGTTAAGTGAAATAGATGAACTCAGTCAATCTGTTGACCAAAAAATACGGTTGTCGAATGACAACTATAACAGAGAGATAGAGCTGTTGAATACAATCTATGACAGAAAAGTACAGTCGTTCTGGACCTCAAATAATACAAAGCATGCGGCAGAGTGGACCTATTACAAGAATTTGGAAAATAGCAAAGCAAAATTTGATATAGAATTTAACAAATATGAGAATGAACTTGAGAGATTAAAGCAAGAGCGTTGTATTATAAAACGTATAATGTATGAATGTGAACGGCGAAAAATGCAGGCTTGATATAAATTATGTTTTTACAAGATAATTGTAACCACAGACCTTCCGATTTCAAAATGAACACCTTGTATCTCACGACCTTGGGTTTTTGTTGCTGGAAGTGGTTGTATTGTTTAGGTTTTTAACAGCACGTATTGCTAAATTAGTAGCAACTTATTAATGATTGACAAGGTTTAGAGATGGAGTAGTATACCTAGAGCATATTAAAATTGATTTTTTATGTACAGTAGTTATGGTAACTGCAGTGTTACTCCATAGTAATGAGAATTGGTGTTAAGAAATAATCAAAATTGGAGTATTGGCAAATCAGAGATATTATTGTACCTTAAGAGTCACTTGGCGATTAAAATGAGGTCTGACAACGATTTATAGTATCTATTAGGTTAACTTTTATAGCTTGAATTGAGGGGAGAAGTTATGCATCCTGTATTTCTTTATGATGAGTTTAATGACCATGATTTAGGTGATGGCGAAAGTCCTTTAAGAAAAAAGTTCAATGCAATAGTTGAAGATTTAGAGAAAGGAGGAGGTACACATCAGGGAAGTATAAAGCTCATACATAGTAAGGGTGGTGTTAAATATCTTCGGGCTAAATTGAGTGATAGGGACAGATTATTGTTTACGAGTATAAAGTATAATAACGAAGGTGCTTTTGTTATTTTAGAAGTAATTCTGAGTCATAAATATGGCAATTCAGAGTTCTTAAAAAATAAAGAAAAAATAAAAAACATAAAAATAGTAGATCAAAACAACAAAGAAGTTTCTGATAGTACGGGTGAAGTGAAGATTAGAGATGCTCCACAAATTCGTTGGTTAGGCAAATTTATCACTTTTAGTGCAAAGCAAGAAGCAATAGTTGAAGAAAAGTATAATCTACCTTTAGTTGTTAGTGGATTTGCTGGTAGTGGAAAGACATCAGTAGCTTTGGAAAAGCTTAGAAAGATAGAAGAGGAGCTCAAGAAAGGGAAAATTCTATATATCACCAAATCCGAAAATCTTATAAAAAAATCAAAAGAATTATATGAATATGCATACTATAATGAAACTACTAATAAATATGAGACTCGTGTTCCAGAGGAAATTGAGTTCTTGTCTGTTCATGAGTTTATTGAAAAGGTAACAAAGGAAGACGCAGAAATGAGAAAGCGTGTAGAGGGGAAGAGGCCAATCAATAGAAATGCATTTTTTTCATGGTTCAACGGAATATGCAATCAAGCTAAATTTAGTAAGTACGAAAAAGACAGGGATAAAATATTCGAAGAATTTATAGCTGTGATAGGGGGAAGAGGCTTATTAGGAGAAGACGGAAAAGATGGGTATGACCTTACCCAGAAAAAGTGGAGAGAAAGTTTGGAATGTTTTTTACAAAGAGAATGATGAATCAAAATGCTCAGGAATGCAATAGTTAATAGTGGAGTGTCTACGTTGTTTGTTATAAAAAATTTCTATATATTCAAATATAGCAGTTTTGATATGCTGTTTAGAGTGCCGAGAGGTGTCTATTGGTAACTCCCTTTTTAGAGAACTAAAGAAGCTTTCCACAACAGAATTGTCGTAACAACAACCTTTATGACTCATGCTAGGTACTATGTTTTTTATGGATAAGAGATATTGATAACCTTGCGAAGTATATTGTGAACCTTGATCACTATGTAATAGTAGATTTTTGGCAGGTTTACGCTTGTTAACGGCCATTAATAAAGAGTCCATAACCAATTGTTTATTTATTGAACTGCTCATTGACCAGCCAACTACCATGCGTGAATATAGATCGATTATTGTTGCCAAATATAGCCATCCTTCTTTGGTTTTTATATAAGTAATCCCATACTTTATTTGGTTGATCGACAATAAAGTTTTGGTCTAATATTACGACTCTACTGTCCGTTTGTTGTTTCTTAATTTTAAATTTTCTTCTCAATATAGCCTGAATACCATTTTTCTGCATAATACTTTGCACTGTTTTCAAGTTGCAACTTTTACCCGAAGCCTTTAATTCAGCATGAATTTTAGGAGCTCCATATCTACATTTAGAAGCTTGATATATTTTTTGAATATCTGCTAATAACTCCTTATTTGCTGATTCTCTACTGCTTATTTTCCTTGTAGTCCACTTATAGTACTTACTATTACCCACAAGTATAAAATTCATGAGCGAGTCTCCATCCTTCTGCTAAATCAAAGAGACGTTTCCATCCCTTCCACAAAGCTATAGCTAAGTCATTTTTGCGAGCTAAAAACCCTCCTAATTTGGCTATCCACCTCACGATTTCTCTTATAGGTGGTGGGATTTCAGGATAGTCTTTTGTCTTAAGCATTTTGGTATACAAAACCTTCCATTCGTCATCAGTCAGTATGACAGTGCAAGAAAGATTTGGATTTGTTCTAGCTACTAGTGTGATAAAAAATATTCTCCATGCAATTATACTCATAATTGTAAGAAAGCGGATTAATCTATCTGCTGTTTGGAGCCTACATTCTTCAACTTTAAGACCGGATTTTAAAATTTTATGAAAAACCTCTATTCTCCATCTTAAGCAATACCATTGTATTTTTTCTACTGCTTCTTCAAAATTATTAATATTTATATTTGTCAACAAAATCCAGTTCATAGGTTCTTCGCCAAATGGGGGGTGTTTTTCTATAGCATAGACAGCATTTAAACTTAAATTAGGAAGTTTTTGGGTTTTACGTCTAGCATTATTTTTTGATGCATTCATCACAAAGTTACTAAACTTTACTTCTAAAACTGTTGTTCTTTGAGGTTTATCATTGCGAGCAGACTTGAATTTCTCCTTGACAAGACATGCGATTCATTAAATCCCACAACCTTTCACCACCTTTTTCAGAATAAGTCGACTTCTTATTTACTGTTCTGTTTTGATTTCCTCTTACTACAAAAAGAGATTGATTAGTGGAAGCGACTTCAAATAAATCATAAATATCTGCTTCTCTATCGCAAACGGTAACTACCTTAACGTTCTTTAATCCAGGATGGTGAGTAGAATCTTTAAGTGATGCTATCCACCGTATGCTTTCTTTCTCTTCTATCGGAATAGCAGTATTATGGCTTCTTCTTTTCAACTCTTTTAGGTCTTCAGCCAAAGGAGGTCTAGTACTAATTTTTTGATCTAATAATCCTATAGGTAGCCCTTCTGTTGTAACTGCAAACGTTGTATGCATCATGGGTTTTAAAGTTAGTTGTTTTAGATGTTAATCTTGCTGCTATAATCCCTAATCCTTCGGTCTTTTTATGATTTTTATATGAAATATAACTCGTGTCTTGGATAGCTAAGATAGTTTTTAGCTCTTTCAACAGTTTTAATTATATGACTGTCTAATATCTTTCTTTCAGAAATGGCATCGTTTTGGAAAAATCTATAAGCTGCTTTACTTTGATGCCAATCTTCACAAGCTTGATTTATTGAACGCTCAGGCGATTCAGCAAAACTATTAACTATTTTTAAAAGCCTCTTACTTAATCTTATATCACCAAAATTAACAATTCCAAATTCACTTTCTGCCCATTCGCCAGTTGAGGTATTTATATTTCTTTTCATCATATATTCCATTTTTAGACCATAGATCTATTTATAATAGAAAGTTGAATTAGTAAAATAGCAGCTTTTTCTCCATTTTTAGATTTATGGGTAATAGTAAGTTGTTAGCGGGATCTAGAGATACCGCGGCAGTATGAAGGCGTTATTTTATGCTCACCAACTTAGCTGAATCCAAGTAGTCAAGGCACTGGCATCCCTGGTAGACAACATTCGTGTAGTTGTCTAGTTATAAATCACTCACAATTGATATACTCGAATTATTTTCAGTAAATAAATCAAGCATAATGTTAGGTATTCTACCATCAACTATGTGAACAACTCCAGCACATTCCTCTACCACTTTAGTATATGCCATAAGCCTTCCAATAAATTTTTCTCCTTGAATTTTGCCACAATCAATCGATGCATTTAAATTTTTAACAGATATCTTCCTGCCACCAATTTTATCTATTTCTTCATCTGTGTCACTCAAGATTATCATTTTAGATGCAGAAACTGCAATTGCGATTGCGCTTGCAGTACTATCGGCATCAATATGATATGTTTCCCCGTCTTTTCCATGACCGATAGGTGCAATAACTGGTATAAAATCTGATTCTTCAATAAAAAATAATATATCAGGATTGATTTCAGTGGGTCTACCGATGAACCCCATGTCTAATATCTTTTCGATATTATTTGATCTATCTTCTCTAAGCGTAGCGGTTATTTTTTCGGCTTTAATTAAGTTACCATCTTTTCCACATAATCCAATAGCTGAACCACCAGCAGAATTTATATGCTGAACAATTTTTTTATTAACTGAACCACACAGTGCCATTTCAATGATTTTCATAGTGTCTTTGTCTGTAAGTCTGATACCATTCACAAACTTACTGTCCATACCCAGCATTTTTAACACTGAGTTAATTTCATATTCTCCGTCATGAACTATCACCGGATTTATACCAAGCTGCTTTAATAAGACAACATTATGCACAAAAGTATAGAATAGTATTTCATCTGAGATCGTTATTCCGCCGCATTTAATGACAAAAGTTTCGCCCACAAAGCTAGGTATGTTAGATAACACTTCAAGTAATATTTCTGCTTTTTGTTCAAATGATACCTCACCCTTTAAAAATTCACTACTTTTCATTTTTTTATCTTGTAAACTTGAAAAACTCATCTCTTACCTTGGTTATTTTATGCTTAACACGGATGCTCATTTGATGAATTGACACATTCTCATTATTAATCCATTTTTGAATATCTTCTATAACAGCACCTAAGCTTTTTTGACTTACTTTATCTATTTTTGTTAGCACAATGTTAAAGTTAATGTTATTATATATTAACCAATAAATGAAGTCTTTGTCTATTTCTTTTAATCCTACCTTGCTATCTATCAACACAAACACTCTTCTTAGATTTTCTCTTTGAATTAGATAATACTCAATTAAGTTTAAATATTGTATAATTTCCTCCTTGCCTGCATGAGAGTAGCCATACCCTGGTAGGTCAACAAGTCTGAACTTATCATCGTACATAGAGTAAAAATTTATTTGTCTAGTGCATCCAGGTTTAGAGGAAACTCTGGCAGCTTTTTTGCTGTTTATCAGTAAGTTGATCAGACTGGATTTTCCTACATTTGATCTACCAGCAAACGCAATCTCTGGAGCCGACTCATTTGGTAATGTTTTTATGTCCGAAGCTCCAAATATGAAATTGCAGTTTGATGTTATCTGTTTTGCCATTATATTCAACTAGAAGGTAGTAGGTATATTATAGTGTTATTGCTTGATATAAGAAATTTTTTATTTCAGTATATATTACTTAGCTAGATCTGTGCTATATGGATATGGAAAATAATTTACAAGACTTAAAGAAAAAATTTAATGATATAGAGAGGAATTTGGAAAATCCTACCAATTTAAGTCAAAAAGAATTCATTACCCTTTCAAAGGAATACTCTGAGCTCAGGCCAATAATCAAGATAATTGATGAATATAACACGCTGAAAGAGGAAATTTCAGACTTAGAAGAAATAATGAAAGATGAAAACAGCGAAGGTGATATAAAAGAGTTAGCAAAAGAAGAATTTTTCGAAAAGCACAAGGTATTATTGCCAAAAGTAAAAGCAAAACTAAAGTTAGCATTATTGCCCAAAGATGAAGATGACTCAAGAAATGCAATATTGGAAATCAGAGCAGGTACAGGAGGAGGAGAAGCAGCATTATTTGCAGCAATGTTATTTCGTATGTATCAAAAATATGCAGAAAGAAGAAATTGGAAGTTCGAGCCAATAAGCATTTCTAATACAGGTATAGGTGGCTATAAGGAAGCTTCTGCACTCATTAATGGAACAGAAGTTTTTGCAAGGTTGAAATTTGAATCAGGGGTGCACAGAGTACAGAGAGTGCCAGAAACTGAATCCTCAGGAAGGTTGCATACCTCTGCCGCTACTGTTGCGATATTACCTGAAGTAGAAGAGGTTGACTTTAAAATAGAAGAAAAAGACTTACGCATAGATGTTTATAGATCCAGTGGCCCTGGAGGGCAGTCAGTCAATACAACTGACAGCGCAGTAAGGGTCACCCACTTGCCAACAGGGATAGTTGTGATACAGCAAGATGAAAAATCACAGCATAAAAATAAAGCTAAAGCGCTCAAAGTATTGAGGGCAAGGCTATACGAAATTGAAAGACAAAAAAAAGAAATGGAAAGGTCAACAATGAGAAAAAGTCAGATTGGCTCTGGGGACCGCTCCGAGCGCATAAGAACATATAACTTTCCACAATCAAGAATAACAGATCATAGAATTAATCTAACTTCACATCGGCTAGAGCAGATTATAAAAGAAGGTGAACTAGATGAATTTATTGAGGCATTAATTTCACGTAATGAAGCAGAAAGATTGGCCGGAGAGAGTTAAAATTGATTAAACAATTCTGCAATTGTTTTTTAATCAAAACAGGCTTATACACGTACTCTGCTTGTAGTTCTTTTCACAGAGATCTCAAACCCTCTAATACTTAATGCTAAGACTAATCTATTTTTTTTAAATATTTCTATTGATTTCTTGATAAATATTAATATAACATTAATGTACTGATTAATAGTGGTGGTAGAGAAATGCATAATAGTCCTAATGATATAAGCAGTGAAGTAATTCAAGAATTGAACGATTCAGCGAGATGCAGGCGAATAAACAAATTTAGAGAGACGTTTAATAGCCTCAGTAACTACCATAAACAGTATTACCTTAACATAACAACACAGGGGCTTCGTAATGGCGCTATGTCTTTTATACTGATAGCAGAGGTAAAAGATCAAGCTGTTAGGAAATTTTATGATCTACTCGAAAAGAATCAAGATTTTGCGTTCAGTACATTGAAAGCTACCTATCGTTTTCAACGTGCTTCATATAAAACTCTATTTAATAAATTAAATTATCGGCAAAAAGAAGGCTATCGTGCATATTTAGACGAGGCATCGGCCAGAATTCGGTCTACCTCAAGGAAATTTTACTTAAACAATAAAGAGGGTTCAAGCAAGATAAGAACCGAAAACTCCAATACAGACAGTTTAGATAATGAATCGTTAGCACAAAAAAGAAAGAGATCTTTTCAGGATGAATTTTCAACGTTAAATAATTCAATAAATTTCCTTCCAAATTCTGCTCCGTTAGAGGAGACAACTGATCAATATGGGTTGAATCCCAGAGGCGTCGTTCCAAAATCTACTCTTGCGGGCAATTGCGTCGTCGATTTGGATGATATACTTTCAAAGTTAGGGGATCAAATTAAAACTTTAGAAGATGAGATGATTACATTTATTGATCAAAATCAAGAGCTTAAAAGAAAATACATATCAATAACTAGTATACCAGGTGTAAGCAAAATCACAGCCATTACTTTGATTTGCTATTTGCCCGAACTTGGAACCCTTCAAGAAAAGCAAATATCTAGCCTTGCAGGACTTGCACCTTTTAATCGAGACAGTGGTTTTAGTAAGGGAAAGAGACGTATTCAGGGCGGTAGATCACAAGTTAGGAGGTTTTACATATGTGTATTCTCAGTGCACAGAAGGGAGTGTTAAATAAACTGTGTCAAACCGCATTTTTAGTTCGACTCAATTTTCAATCTGCCAGGAAAGAAAACATCAAGTTGAGAGATAGTTAATGCCCAATCATGTACAGGCATCGTCCACTTTTCCTCTGCCTTCTTTATAGCACAATATACCTGCTTATACAAGGCATTTATGCTGGTAAATGAGCCTTTGGTCTTAGTGAATTTCCTAATTTGCCTATGTAGCCCCTCTATGGGATTGGTGGTGTAGATTATCCTCCTAACTGGACCAGAATACTTAAAATAACCAGACAAGTTTTCCCAATTATTCTGCCAAGATTTTATAACCATAGGGTACTTTGTGCCCCATTTTTCATCCAATTCCAACAGATAATTCTCGGCAATTTCCTTGCTTGAAGCTTGATATACCTTCTTTAAATCGCTCAAAAAACTCTTCGCATCTTTACTGGCCACATACTTCAGTGAGTTGCGTATCTGATGCACTATACACATCTGCACTTCCGCATTAGGAAAGACACTGTTTATAGCTGCAGGAAAGCTTTTTAGCCCATCAACGCAGGCAATAAGGATATCTTCTACTTGTATCTTGTCAAAAGCATCTAATGTTTTAAGCTTAAGCATTAGGTGGAGAAGGGAGGAACTCTGTGCTTCTTCTTAGATATAAAATCTGTAGAGGAGATAAGAATTCCCTTCTCAAAAGTATAGGCTGGACGGTATCGTAGAAAAACCTAAATGGTTCTAATTCTGTATTCACAAGGTTAGCCTTACTTTTCATTTTAAATAGTAACGTATGGGGTTATATATGATCAACAACTTTCTGGGAATAGATGTATCAAAAGATCGCTTTGATGTTTTTCTCTCATTTATAAGTAAAAAAGGAAAACGTGAAACTAGGAAAAGAAGCTTTAAGAACGATGATAATGGGTTTCAAGGTCTGCAGAGCTTTCTACAAAAACATAACGTAGAGCAAGTGAAAGCTTGTATGGAAGCTACCGGTTGTTATAGTGAAGCTTTGGCTGAATTTCTACACAATGCTGGACATTTTGTAAGTGTTGTAAATCCTTATTGTATTAAATCTTATGCGAGGAGTAAGCTTGTAAGACAAAAGAATGATCAGACCGATGCAGAAATTATTGCTGATTATTGCCAAAGACAGGAACCTACTCGTTGGACACCACCTTCTCCTGAAATGAAAAAATTAAAACATCTTTATCGTTGCTCGGTTGCGTTAAAAGATGGATTAACATTCGTAAATAATCATTTAGAAAAGAAGGAGAGACTGCCTGAAGAAGTTGCAAATGCTTGGGAAAACCTTGCAGTGAACATAGAACAATCAATAGAAACAATAAAAAACTCCATACGTGAACTATTAAAACAGCACAAAGAGTTGTTGGAAAACTTTCAACTCTTATTGACTATTCCAGGAATAGGAGAGGAATCAGCAATAGCTATTTTAGCTGAAATTCCTGACACAAAGGCTTTTATAAATGCCAGACAATTGGCAGCATACGCTGGAACTATACCACGAAATATAACATCAGGTTCATCTGTATATGCCAAGCCCAGATTAAGTAAATCAGGTTCACGAACACTACGTAAGGCCATGTATTTTCCTGCTATAGTAGCTAAAAATCACAATCCTATTATTATGACTTTTTGCAAGAGATTAAAAGAAAAAGGCAAGCATAATATGGCCATTGTTGGTGCTGCAATGCGTAAGTTGCTTCATATTGTTTTTGGTATTTTAAAATCAAAAAAGGCTTTTAATCCTGACCATATCAAAAGCTACAGGACTAGGAGATTGACTGAAGCTTTAGTAATTTAAAATCGAAAAATGCTTCCATTCTATCTTATGTAAAATGGTATCTTACACAAATTTATTGAATGTAGTTGGTTAGTGTATATGTTGATAAGTGTAAAAGACAAGATTTAATCTGACAGACAAGAATTAACTGACAGAAGAATTGAGGTAGTCAAAACTAATATCAGGCTCTTGTTTAATACAACTACAATCTGTATACCGCTACACAGGACGGGAATTGGCAGTATTTTTTGATTTCACAATATAACTTAGGCAATTTAGATTCAATTTTTGTAATTTTCTTGTTGACTGGCGAGACGGTATCTCCTCTCCTCATGGGAGCCCGCTGGTTAAAGAGTTAAAGAGAAACTTAAAAATCTGCTATTAGACTTCTTGCATAACCATATAACGAACTTTTATTGGGAATAGAAACGAAAAAACTTACTTGACACCCTTCGCCAGCCCCCTTATCATGAAACTGAAGGTATTCAGTTATCTTCATCTGTGCAGATTAAACAGCAAGAAAACAACATAGTTGGCGTCTTATTTTTAATTTTTTGCACTATGCGCACCCTACGTCTTCACAACATTTCTGGGTTTTTACCTATATAAGCTGAAACGCGCTTATAAAGCGTTTAAGACAGTATAGCACGCCAATTTGCAGGATTAGAGAGTGACAACTAGCTAATACGGGATATCTTTTGCCTTTTTTTCTGCTTAGTAAATTTCTTAAACATTCAAACTAAGGTGAGTTGCATTTAAAAGCAGCTAAATTGCAGTGTTTAAGACTTAAAAAACGCCAATGTTCTAAAATAGATATTAATCGGGGCTTCTTTTGCCTTTTTTTTATTCGGTAAATTTCTTAATACTTGTAGCTAAAAGAGCCCGTGAAGGGTAGTGAAGGGTGTCATCCCAGTGCTTGACACTGGGATCTAGTTTTCCATATAATCTCATCGAAAACGTTGTAACCACTTTCTATGCTAGTTTGCTTGTGAGCAAGCAAACTTTCCTGGATTCCAGTGTCGAGCACTGGAATGACACCCACTGGTGAGTCAAGCCGAAAACGTTTGTACAGCTATGTGTCAAGGCACTGGGATGACACCCTGACAACCGTCATCCCGCTACGTGTTAGCGGATGAGATACCGCGGCGGTATGACGTAGGACTGCTGTCATCCCGCTGCTTGTTAGCGGCTGAGATACCGTGGCGGCATGACGTAGAAGCTATACTTTTATACTCACCAAATCAGTTTGCTTGCTCATAAGCAAACTTTCCTGGATTCCAGTGTCAAGCACTGGAATGACATCATCCTTGTACCTTTTTTCTACTTAGTTTGGGTTATGCAAGAAGTCTATTCCTTCATAAGGAAAAGTAGTTAAAGGAATTTACTCTATTTCTCCCTCTTTTTTTATTATTCTTAATCTATAGTTAACGTAAAAGAGATATGCAAAAACTCTATTGATCCATAGTCTGCAAATTATTAATAACACTTACTTTAAAGAACTTCACTTTACGCTGATCTTTGAGCGCTCTTCTGTGGTATTTTGTAAGAGTACAACTTGTGAAATCGTCTTCCCTATAGATTAAAGAGTTACACTGCTTTATATGTGATGCTATCCACTCTGCATAGTCCTGATGATCGGTTGCAATGAATATTTCCCCTGTTATAAGTATTTTTTTTGCTAATAAATTTAAAAATTCCGTATTAATTAATCGTCTTTTATTGTGACTTCTTTTTGGCCATGGGTCTGGAAAGAGAATAAAGAATCTTTCAACACTGTTGTCAGGAAAATTTGCAATCAATTCTCTTGCATCTTCTGTCCATATTAAAATGTTTTTTATGTTTTGTATTTCTGTGTTTGTTAACAAGCGAGAAACCCCCTTTAAGTAGGGCTCACATCCTATAAATAATAGATCAGGTTCATTGAGCACCTGGTAAAGCATATTTTCACCGTTGCCAAAGCCTATTTCTACCCATATTCTTTTTTGTGAATTTACAATCTTCTCTATAGATTCCTTGCTGTTTTGAATAGAATATCTTTCCAATATTTCATCAACATCCGGTTTTAGCCTGGACCTTCTGGAGAACGATCTAATCCACTTGCTATTCTTAAATAGCATATTCTTGATACATATATAATTTTCTCACCACATTTTACATAGCTTAAACAATTCTCGAAATGAATTAACGAAAAATTACTTGTCAATAATTGTTAATATTATATAATATATGAGTTCTAATAAAGTTTAAATTAAAGGTATGAATAATAATAATCCAGTTGTAAATCTACCGGTTACTATCAGAAAGCTATCATCAAACAAGTTTATAGAAGAGATATGTCAAGGCCAATTTGAGGATCAAGATAATGCCTTGTTTGAAGATTCTTTTGTTAACAAAATTAAAGAAGGAGATGTGGTAGAAGGTGTAATTACAAGAATAAACCCTAACGACGTTGTGGTTGATATTGGTTTAAAGTCTGACGGGAGAATTCTGATCAAGGAACTCGGTTGTAATGATGAGGTCATTATTGGCTCGAAAATTAGAGTTTATGTGGAAAGAATTGAAGATTATCATGGTAATGTTGTTCTTAGCCGTGAAAAAGCAATTAGGGACGAAAAATGGAATAAGTTAGAAGAAGATACAGTTACAAGAGCTGAAGTAAACGGAGTTATTAAACGCTCAATTAAATGTGGTTTTATTGTTGATCTTGGTGACGGAATAAGCGCTTTTTTACCGCTGAGTCATGTGGATTTGAAGCAAGTAAAAGACGCGAAGCACCTTATTGAAACTGAACAAAAGTTCATCGTGCTTAAAATGGATAAGAAGCAAGGTAATATTGTAGTATCAAGAAAGCTGGTGTTAGAAAAATTGCACGCTGGTGAAAAAATTAAATTTTTAGAATCTTTAAATGAAGGTGATATAATAGAAGGAAAAATAAAAAGCATCACTCATTACGGTGTATTTGTCGGTATTCATGAATCAGATGCAGTGGGAGTTATAGATGGGTTGCTACATATTACAGATATCTCTTGGAGTAGAGTAAGTCATCCATCTGCAGTTTTTGCTTATGGCCAGGTTATAAAAGTTAAAATTATAAAAATAGATAAGGAAAATGCTAAAATTTCCTTGGGTGTGAAGCAGCTAGAAGATAGCCCTTGGCAAGATGCAGAGTCAAAGTATCCAATTGATAGTGTGCATAAGGGTTATGTAACAAGCATAGAAGATTATGGATTGTTTGTTGAGCTTAGACCTGGAATTGAAGGTTTAGTGCACTCGTCAGAAATAACTTGGGTTAAGAGCAATTTACCGGTTAGTAGCCTTGTGACAAGGGGACAAGAAGTATATGTAAAAATTCTCAGTATTGACATTGCTAAGAGTAGGATGAGTTTAAGCATGAAAAGGTGTGTAGACAACCCTTGGCAAGTATTTATCAATAAATATCTTCCTGGTTCTATTGTTTTTGGTGAAGTGAAGAATAATACCGGCTCATATGTATCTGTTGCTTTCAATGATTCTGAAATAGATGAGAACGTAGAAGGGACAATATATGTGAAAGATTTAAGTTGGTCTAAAAATAGCTCAGATGAGATAGAGAAGTATAATATAGGTGATAAAATAGAAGCAAAAGTAATAAGGGCTAACGTGAATCGGGCAAGAATTTATCTTGGAATAAAACAAATAGAGTATGATCCTCTTGAAGAACTGATAAAGAAAGTTAAGGTAGGCGATAAAATACAGGTTATTGTAGGTAAGAGAGAAGATAGTGGACTAGTCGTTGAAGTTGAGAACGATGTAACCCTTCTAATAGATCAAGAGCATTTACCGGAAAATAAAAAGTTCTCTATATCAGAAAAAATAGAAGTTGAAGTATTGGGTGTTGAAGAATATAACATAGTATTATCTGCTAAGTGATAAGGTTTACTTATTTTGGCTTCATATAAATGGCAACAAAGTCTGATATAATAGCGAGGGTAGCAAAAAGACATCCTTTTTTAGATAAGATTGTTATAGCAGCTATAGTTGATAGATTTTTTGGGATACTTTCAAGTACATTGAAGCATCATAATAGAGTTGAAATTAGAGGGTTTGGTTCTTTTTCAGTTAGAAGTTATAACTTGAAAGAAACAAGCCATTTAATGTTACAGAAGTTTACAAAGAATCAATACTTTAAAACATATTTTCGTAGCAGTAAAAAATTATCTGATTTGATAAATGAATAAAAATTTATACCATAAATAAGATGAAAGTAGGGGTTTGAGTTTATACTGTACGATAGAAATTTTTAGCACCATATGCAAGTAGTAGAAATAGTTATACGTAATAACACATACAAAATATCTTGCGAAAGTGGGAAGAAGAGCCATTTATTACGCCTTGCTAATAGTTTTGACAAGCTAGTTGGTTCTGTATCTCAAAAAACTGGAGGTAAGGGTTCGGATGCATTAAATTTCTTACTTGCAGCACTAATTCTTGAGGATAAAATTTTAGAATTAACAAAGCGGTTGGATGAAGCAAATCAAGAGCGCGAAAAGTATAGAAAGGAGAAAAGAATAGAATATACTGAAGTACTAGATAAAGTAAATAAGATTATCACTAATCTTGAGTGCATAAAGGATTAGCTTCAATAAAGCAAGCAATTAAATTGACTATCTGACTATTTAAGCCAGGAGGGAGGTTTGTCTTACGAGTTATGTAACAATATAATTCGTAATCATCAAGATCAACTATTTTTTCGTATTCGATTAGTTCGCTTAAGGAAAATTTATCAAGATATTTCAATGCGAAATGCCCTAAAAGTATATCGGTTTCTTTGCAACCCCTATGCCAGCTTCTATACATTAATTTTCTTCTGAGTAGTGAGGTATCTGTCATTACAATTAAACTTTTTTTAATTTAAAAGTTAAACTAAATACTTGTCAAGCGAGGCGCGTTTTAATATACTTAACATTTGTATAAGATCTAAATACACAGGTGGAGTTAATTTCAAATTTCATTCATCAGTTTGGCAATGGAATATATTGTTTTTTGTCATTTGCCTTAATCATTTCTGTTATAGTGTTTGTGCATGAATATGGGCATTATATTGTTGCTAAAGCATGCAAAGTTAAAGTTGAATCTTTTTCTATAGGCTTTGGTCCTGAAATTTTTGGTTTTAACGATAAATCTGGAACTAGATGGAGATTAAGTGCTGTTCCACTGGGTGGCTACGTTAAAATGCTAGGGGATACTAATGCAGCAAGCGTTCCAGCTGATCAGCAAAAATTGACTAACGAAGAAAGATTATATTCATTCCATACAAAGCCACGTCATCAAAAGGCAGCAGTGGTTTTTGCAGGACCATTTGCAAACATGGTACTCGCTGTTATCGCTTTTACAATGTTTTTCAGCATTAAAGGCTATTATCACACTCCACCGATTATCGGAAATGTAGTCGAAGGCAGTGCAGCCAAGCAAGCTGGTTTGTTGCCAGGTGACACTATTACACAAATCAATGAGCATAAAATAAAATACTTTGAAGATATTTCACGTGTGATAATGTCAAACCCTAAGACAAAAATGGAAATTGAGTATACTAGAAATAATGCAGAGCACAGAACTGGCCTCACTCCGTTAATAATAGAGGGTAAGGACGATTTTGGTAACAAAGTAGAAAGAGAAATGATAGGGATTACTTCAGTCAATACATTAAAGCAGTCGTCTTTTATTGGGGCTGTGAGCTTATCAGTAAGTGAAACTTACCACACTATGTGCTTAACGATCAAAGCTCTCTTTCAAATTATTGTTGGTAAAAGGAGTATCAATGAAATAGGTGGGCCAATAAAAATCGCAAAGTATTCAGGGCAATCAGCTAAAAAGGGGGGCATTATGGTTGTGTATTTCATGGCAATTATTGCAGCTAATTTAGCTGCAATTAACTTGCTGCCAATTCCACTATTGGATGGTGGGCATTTATTTCACTATATTATAGAAGCAGTTATACGCAGGGATTTAAGTTTGAAATATCAAAAATATGCAGCTACTTTTGGTGCTTCCGTATTGTTTTTGCTTATGGCAATTGCAATTTCGAATGATATTAGGAGTCTTTTTTAAAATAAACATGAAAAAGCTACTTTACATATTATTAATAGTAATTTTTCCCGCTCTACTTGTTGCTTTAGAAAATAAGGAAAAAGTGCAGGTGAAAGATGTCAAATGTATTGGTAATGAGAGGGTAAGCAACCAGACAATAGGGTTTTATATAAAGTTAGAACCTGGTAGTTATGTAGACGACGATGATATAGATTCGATTATAAAAGGTTTATATAAAACAAAGTTGTTTGCTAGTGTTAACGCTTATATCGATGATAAAAAGAATTTAGTAGTAAAAATTCAAGAAAATCCACTAATTAACAAGATAATATTAAAGGGTAATAAGTTATTTAATAGCAAAGAGTTACTAAATAATGTGATTCAGTCAAAATCGCTAACTATTTTCACTGAAACAAAATTGCAAAGCGATTTAATGAATTTAGTTACTACTTATAGAAATAATGGCAAAGTCGGCGTTAAAATTGAATATGAGTTGGAGAAGCTCGATGGTAATAGGGTCAATCTAATTTTCAAAATAAAAGAAGGTAAAACCTCTAAAATTAAGGATATAAGATTTATAGGTAACAAAAACTTTTCTGAAACCGAGCTAGAGCAAGCTATTAAAGTGCATAGTAATGACATATTTAGTAAGTTATTTAGAGCCATGTTTAAGGGCGGAACTCGTTATTCACCACAATATTTATTGATTAACACAGAATTACTCGATCGTTTTTATTCATCTAAAGGATATATTCAAAATAATATTCAACCGATTGTTGAGGTTGATAATAACAATCAGATAGAGTTGACTTTTTTGATTGACGAAGGACAGCAATATTTGTTTGGAAATAATGAGGTTAATATTGAAACTGAAATTCAGGATTTAAGCCTAAAAGAAGAAATGTTGGACTTTATAACAGAGGAAAACGATAAGATATTTAATAGAGTTAAAATTAATAATACAGTAGAAAAAATAAACAAGTATTTAAATGAGAAAGGATATATATTTGCAAAAGTTAATCCAGAGTATGCACAACGTGACAATGTTGTAGATGTGACCTACAGAGTGCTGCCGGGTAAAAAGATTTATATAAATCAAATTACAATTGATGGTAACGATCGCACTTTAGATAAGGTGATCAGAAGTAAGCTAAGTATAGCAGAAGGTGATGCGTACAATATATCTGAGATTAAAAAATCACGTAAAAAACTAATGAGTAGTGATTTTTTTGAAACAGTGAAAGTAAATAGTTACGCAGTTAATGACAATGCAGTAAATCTTGACTTAAATGTTAAAGAAAAAAGAACTGCCTCATTATCTTTAGCAGGAGGTATGTCCTTTCCTGGCGGAGCATTTGTTAAAACTGATTTCACAGATCGTAATTTATTTGGTAGTGGTAAAGAGCTCTCTTTTGCTCTTGAGAAAAATCAATATTCACTTTCTACTAATGTAGAGGTTGTTGAAAATAATTTTAACGATTCTGATACATCACTAGGTGTGGGCGTATTTTATGAAAAACAAGATAAACCACACACTAGCTTCGACAGTTGTGACATGGGATTTTCAACAAAATTATCATATAAAGTTATAGAAAACTTAACTAATTCCATTCGCTACTCTTACAAGTATAACCGTATACATATGGATAATAAGGATGGAAAAGACAATGACATCTCTGATATAATAAAGGGGCAAGAAGGTGAACATCAGATTTCATCAGTAGGATACACATTAGCGTATAATAAACTGGATAACCTCTATACTCCAAAAGAAGGGTATTTACTGCGCTTAAGTCAGGATATTTCAGGATTGGGAGGGAATGTAAACTTCCTAAAATCTGAGTTCTTGTCTTTTTACACGCATCCTATATTAAGTAAAATTGACGATAGCATAATACTACGCTTTAAGATGGCAGCAGGTCATATTTTTTCTTATACCGATGAAGATCTAAACATTGGCCAGCACTTTTTTAAAGGTGGTAATGAAATTAGAGGATTTGACCTTTCCGGTATTGGACCAAGAACAGAAAACAAAAATAAAAGCTCACTAGGAGGCAAAACTTATTTTAATTTAACACAGCAAGTAGATTTTCCACTACCAAAACTATATGACTATGCTGGTATCAAAGGCTCATTATTTGTTGACTATGCAACACTTTTTGGCTTAGATGATAAAAATGGGAAATATAAAGATCCATATAATGATAGTAAGCTTATAAGAGTGTCACCAGGTTTTGGCTTTTCAATGCCTTCTCCTTTTGGTAGACTTAGATTAGATTTTGGGTTTCCTTTAGTAAAGGAATCTTATGATATAATACCATCACCAAATGTTAAATTTTCTATTGAAGCGGGGATTTGAATGAAATATATACAGTTATTTATATCAGTTATTGCCTTAATTATTTCCTTATTTGTGGGGTATAAGTTTGTAGGATATCAACCTCAGAACACAAAAGCTGCAATTATCGATAGTGACAAAGTCATCAATGAATCTCTTGCTCTGCAAAATATACAACAACAAATAAAGGAGCAGAATTCTAGATTACAACAAGAATTTGAAAGTGAGTTAGAAAAACTTAAGCCATCAAAAGAAGAATTTGAACTTTTGTCAGAAGAAGCAAAAAAGGAAAAGACAGAACAGTTTAATAAGCATACTGTAAATGCTAGAGATGCTTACGCTGAAAAAATGTTGTATTTAGAAGAAAGTTATAGAGATGCAGTAGAGAGTGTTTTTAACAAGATAAAAGAAGTTGCTAAAAAAACGGCAGAAAAAAACAACATAGATTTGGTACTATTTATTTCAAAAAAGAACCAAGTTTTATACTCTATGGATGAAGTTGATTTATCGGATATGGTATTAAACAATATAAACAAGGAAATACCTGAATTTGCTTTAAAAGGCATTGAGTAGGCTTATGCAATTTAATATCAGTGATATTATAAAAATACTACCACATTCTTATCCGTTTCTCTTAGTAGATAGGGTTATAGAGTGTGATCCTGGTAAAAGTATAAAAGCAATCAAAAATGTGACTTTCAATGAGCCATTTTTTATTGGCCATTTCCCTGGTCATCCAATAATGCCAGGAGTCTTGATAATTGAATCTCTAGCTCAAGCATCTGCTATATGTGTTCTTGGTAAAGAAAGTCAAGGTACAATAGAAAACAAAGCTATTTACTTTATGTCTATTAAAAATGCAAAATTCAGAAAGCCAATCACTCCAGGGGACACACTGATTCTTCAAGCTAATGTTAAAAATGCACGTTTAAGTGCATGTAAATTTGAGTGTATTGCGTATGTTGGTGAAAAAAAGGTTGCAGAGGCAACGATTTTAGCTATGCTACAAAATACGTAATATACAAAAGACAGTGTGCATACTGTATAATGCAGATTAATATCTCATTTTCTAGTCTATATACTCGCAGTGGATTAATAAAATTGGATGAGACATTTTTGAATTATATTAAATCATGTGATGAAAGCTTGTTTTGTTCATTAATTGAAGCAAGAGAAAATCGCATTGGCGATAGCCAGTTGATTATAGACCTTTCGTACTTACTTGATGAATTTATTGCAAAACTTTTCAATGTTGAAAAAGAAATAGAGGAGCTAAAGAAAAAACACAATGACTTTGCTGTAATATATAAATGCAAAAGGTTATTTGTCCAACGCTATGCATTGAGGAAATACACTAATGTGGCGAATATAGATATTACTAACAAACTAAGTCATTTTCTCACTTTGCCAACAACAGAAAAAAATTTTGCTGAGCAGGTGATGCATTGGTTTGAAAATAAAGAGGATCACAAAGAGGAAATAGAACTTGCAGCACAATATGCAGCGTGGAGAGTGAAAAATAAACAGAGTATACTCTTTAGTATCCATAGGAAAATTGACCATGAAAATCTCATACCATTTTCTAAAAAAGAAGTAGACAAAGTTGAAGTGCTGTATTCAAATGAAGTAAAAAGACGATATGGTTTTGATCTAACAAGCAAAAAGGTGAGTTTGAATAAAGCATTAGATAACGCTCACTACTGCATATTCTGTCATAAGCAAAATAAGGATAGCTGCTCAAAGGGGCTAATTAATAACGACAATACTTTTAAACAATCCCCACTAAAAGTTGAGCTGCATGGCTGCCCACTAGAACAGAAAATATCAGAAATGAATCTGGTGAAAAGCGAAGGGTACAGCATAGCAAGTCTTGCAATTGTGATGATAGACAATCCGCTATGCGCAGCTACTGGACACAGAATATGCAATGACTGCATGAATTCGTGCATATATCAAAAACAAGAACCCGTAAATGTGCCAGCAATTGAAACAAGGATTCTGGATGATGTGCTCAGTTTACCGTACGGATTTGAAATATATTCTCTGCTCAGCCGTTGGAATCCTTTAAATTTTCAGCGTTCATTGCCAAGAGAAAACACCGGAAAAAACGTTCTAGTTGCAGGCCTTGGTCCTGCTGGTTTTAATTTAGCTCATCATTTGTTGAATGATGGGCATAACGTTATCGCTATTGATGGATTAAAAATTGAGCCTTTGATCGATAATTTCCAACTAATTAAAGATTTCAAACACGAAAAATTGAGTGAACGCATGGCAGATGGGTTTGGTGGGGTGGCAGAATATGGCATTACTTCTCGGTGGGATAAGAATTACTTAAAGATTATTAGATTACTGCTGGAAAGACGTGAGAATTTCGCACTTTATGGAGGCATTCGTTTTGGTGGCACGATTAATGTTGATGACGCGTTCAACTTGGGTTTTGATCACATCGCTTTAGCGCTTGGCTCTGGCAAGCCACGAATGATCAAAATAAAGAATATACTAGCTCGTGGAGTGCGTATGGCATCTGACTTTCTTATGTCGTTACAACTGACTGGCGCTCTTAAATTTGATTCTATAGCGAATCTGCAAGTTCGTATGCCGATAGTTGTCATAGGTGCGGGGCTTACCGCGATTGACACTGCCACTGAAGCTTTAGCGTATTATCCAATTCAAGTAGAAAAATTTCTTCTTCGTTATGAGATATTAGTTGATAAGTATGGAAAGGACTGTGTTGAAAAAGATTGGACAGAAGAAGAGCGCGAAATTGCGAATGAGTTTATGCTGCACGCACAATTGATCCGAGAAAAGCAAGAGTTAGCAAAAAAAGAGAATAGAGAAATAAAAGTATTAGAGTTAATGCAGAGCTTGGGGGGAGTGAAAATTGTATATAGAAAAGAGCTAAAAGATTCACCAAGTTATCGATTAAATAGCGAAGAGGTGCAAAATGCGCTGTCAGAAGGGATTTACTTTATTGAAAACTTAGAGCCAGTTAAAGTTGTGACGGATAAATATAACCATGCTGAATCAATAAAACTGATAGACACAAAATCCGGCGAAATCAAATGCATGAAAGCACGTTCTATTTTTATAGCAGCAGGTACTGAGCCAAATACGGTTATTGCAACAGAAGATAGAAAGCATTTTAAATTAAGTAATGGGTATTTTACTCATTTGAATTCATCAGGAAAAGAAATAGATCCAATATTTTCTCCTAAAATGCAAAATAAAGATAGAATATTAGTGTATAAGCAAGGCAATAAAACAATTAGCTTTTTTGGTGATCTTCATCCTTCGTATAGCGGCAGCGTCGTGAAAGCTATGGCAAGTGCTAAGAACGGCTACCCTATTATTTCCCAGCTTTTGAATAGAGTTAATAGCTTCGTTTCTGTCACTCCAGCTAGAATCTCGGAGTCATATGCACAATTGTATGAATGTTGTAATGTAAGAGTAACTTTCACCAAAAAAGATGTCATCCAAGTAGCTGATACTGAGATCCAGAAAAAAAATGCGTGGTCAAGCGTTGAAGATCTGGCTAACAAAGAATTTTTCAATAAAATCAAAGAGCAATTCACTGCAAAGGTTATAAAAGTTCAATATTTAACAGATAAAGTGATAGAAATAGTGATTAAAGCACCTCTTGCGGCAAAGAATTTTAAACCTGGGCAATTCTTTAGATTGCAAAATTTTGAAACCAATGGCAGAAAAACTAACCTCGCTATGGAAGGTATAGCTGTAACTGGCACTGAAGTAGACAAAAAAAAAGGAGTTATTTCCACTATTGTGCTTGAAACCGGCGGCTCCACTAATTTATGTAGACACTTAAGAGAAGGCGAGCAAATAATTCTTATGGGCCCAACTGGATGCCCTACTGAGGTTTACTAAGTCTGGATATTAAAGTGATGCCAAATTTTATTTCAAAAAGTAAATAATTTACTAACGCTCGTGCACAAATTAAAAATAAATTATGCACGAGTGTAGCATTATGAATTAAGAATGCTATATTAAAGCTTACCTCACTATTAAAGCTATCGGTCAGATTAGATTAAAAACCTAATCTGACCGGTTTCTCTATAACCCTCTAAACTCTGATATAATTATATGATAATTAGTTTAATTAGTGGTTAATATGCAAATTGATTTTATTCATATATTGAGATAGCATAAACCATATTGGTTTAAATTATTGTGCAACTTTGTAAATCGTCACTGTTACTCCTACTGACTATATTAATAGTTATAGTCCTAAAATTACCTGAAAATTTGAGCATTGCAGTAAATTGGTCTCTCCCAATTCTAGATTTTGATTTATCTTTTCGTATCATACTAATATCTTTTTTATCAGTTGCATTTTTAGCTGTTCTACCAGCACAAAATTTGACTTTTTCAGAGATGCTATCTTTTGCTGCTTACACTATTAGTTCACTTTATGCAGTTTTATCTGAACATATGATATTGGTTATAATATTCTGTGAATTAATGACCGTCAGTGCATTTTTTACTATCGCAGCTGGCTGTAGAGATAATGGACCTGCAATAAGGTACGCCTGTGTACACTTTTTCGTTGGAGTTATATTAACAGCAGGATTGGCACTGCAAAGTACTAATCTGATAATTTTGGGTTTATTGATAAACTGCGCTTGTTTTCCTTTTTCGTTTTGGGTTGTTGATGCATATCCTGCTGCATCGCTACATGGCACTACATATCTCTCTTTATTTACCACTAAAGTCTCTTTTTTAGTGATGCTTTTACACACTTATAACCTATGGCAAGATTGTACTGAAATATTAGCGCTTGTAGGCGCCATCACTGCAATTTACAGCATTATATTTGCTTCTCTTGAGCAAAATATTCGTAGATTTTTATGCTATAACGTTGTAGGACAAATGGGCTTGCTGATTATTGCAGGAGGTTTACTTAGCCCTTCGGAAAAGGCAATACCAATTTTGATACTGCATATAATCTTCTCTCTTGTTTATCAATCATTATTGTTTGTGGTCAGCAATTCGATTATTTCACGAACAAAAACAATTAGTTTTAATGGAGTAGGTAAACTGATGTCAGTGGAAGGCATGTGTGCTATAATCGCAATACTTACAATGGCTGCATTTCCTGGAACCGCTGGATTTATCAGTAAATCATATATCACAGCTGAAATTGAAATGAACACTGTTGCCTTAAAAGGGTATAAAAATTTATATAAGGTTCTAAATTTGCTGCTTCATTTAAGCGTGGGGCTAAAGTTTCTTTATTACTTATTTATTGCAAAAAGTAAGTCAAAACCGTTAGCAGAGAGGGGGGGCAAAATGACTATGATCATTTTAGCATTTATATGCGTAATCGCTGGCAATCCTTACTTACCTATTTACAATAAACCTTCGATTTTCGATTTTGTGTACAACACAGAAAATATTTTGTCGCAATTTAATTTGTTACTATGTACCACTTTATTGTTTATTCCTTTACGCAAGTTATTTTACCCGAGAGTAAATTTTAAAATGGATGTTGATTGGATTTTTAGAGCTTTCATATCCTATATTATCTTGCTGTTCAATCAGTTAGTCTCTAAAACTAGAGAAATATTTGCCAGCGTAGTGCAAAACTTGACTAATTCACTTACTAGTTTATACTTTAATAATATTACTAAACTTAAAGAAGTGCTGGGTTATAACTCAGTGAGTTTTGTTTCAGCTTCTTCTCTCTTTTTAATGAGTATTCTACTAACGCTATTATGTTTAAATCGTTAACTGAAAGTTTAAATTCTGTATTTAGTAAACTAAGAGGAAAGTCGATCATTTCTGAAGATGATTTTAATCTTGCCATGCGTGAAATACGCATAGCCTTAATTGAAGCTGACGTTTCACTTGAAGTTGCAAAAAAATTCATCAACGACATTAAAGATAAAGTGATTGGGGAAAAAGTCATAAAAAGTGTTTCTCCAGCACAAATGATAATTAAAATTGTGCAGGATAAGTTAGTTGCAGTTCTCGGATCAGAGAAAAGTGACTTAAATCTAGCAGTTAAACCCCCTGCTGTGATTATGATGGTGGGCTTACAAGGTGCAGGTAAAACAACTACCTCAGGAAAGCTTGCTTTCAAGCTAAAAAAGCAAAAGAAAAAAGTGATGCTTGCCTCTTTAGACATTTATAGGCCGGCTGCCCAAAAACAACTTGAGGTGCTGGGTAAACAGATAGACGTACAAACTTTACCTACAGTAATAAATGAGGGGCCTATTGCAATTACAAAAAGGGCACTGGCAGCAGCAAAGAACGATAATTATGATGTATTAATACTAGACACCGCAGGCAGGCTTCATATTGACAATAATATGATGAATGAGTTGAAAGCCGTAAAGGAAATAGCTTCACCTGCAGAAGTTATTTTAGTAGCCGACGCAATGATAGGCCAGGATGCGGTCAACATTGCCAAATCATTCAATGAGGTAATAGGTGTAACCGGCATTATTCTCACCCGCGTTGATGGTGATGCACGTGGTGGTGCTGCTCTTTCTATGAAAATGATCACCGATTGTCCAATTAAATTTATTGCTTGTGGTGAAAAATTAAGTGACCTCGATGATTTTTATCCCGATAGAATTGCAAAAAGGATACTTAGCATGGGTGATGTTGTATCATTGGTTGAAAAAGCTGCTGAGATTGTTGGTCAGGAAGAAATTGATAAGTTACAAAAGAAAGTAAAAAAGGGTAAATTCGACCTAAATGACCTAGTGGGAATGTTAAAAACTCTCAATAAAATGGATGGTATTAGCAACATAATGAAATTCATTCCTAGTTCATTCACAAAAAAGCTAAGCAGCGGTGTGCCAGATGACAATAAAGTGAAAAAATATATAGCCATCATAAACTCAATGACTGAAAAGGAAAGGCAAAATCCAGATATTTTAAATGGCAAAAGAAGACTTAGAATTTCTAAGGGGTCCGGAACAAGTGTAACTGACGTTAATCTTCTAATTAAGCAGTATAATCAAATGAGCTCTATAGTGAATAAGTTCAGTAAAGTTGACCATAGTAAACTCAAAGAATCTGATTTGATGGATATGCTAAGCAGAAAGTAAGTCAGCAGGTAGTGGAATGAGACGATTGTCAGTAAACCTTTAGCTATATCAAAAGCGGCTTAGGTCTCGCAAAAAAATTTACAGCTTCTTGCTAGCCAAGAAATTTATTATTAAATTTAGGAAATACTATACTTTCCAACCTGTTTGCACTCCTAATCTTTTCTTATTGATTTACAGCAGGTTCTTTGTTACAGTTCGTAGTTATGCAAAGAAACCTAAAGCCTTATGAGTTTATTTACAGCCAGTGATTTACATAATTTGGAACTGTATAGCTGAGTATTGTACATGATAATATTGATAACAAACGATGATGGCTTTGGAAGTGAAGGAATAAAATTACTCAAAGAGATTGCACGTAATTTTGCATCAGAAATATGGATAGTGGCACCAGATACTGATAGAAGCGGGGCTGCAAGATCTCTTGATTATCCAGTGAAACAATCTATTGGAATAAAACAACATAGTGAAAGGGAATTTAGTGTGTCTGGTACTCCTGCAGATTGTGTCATTATTGCGCTAAATAAAGTTATGAATAAAAAACCAGACTTAATATTGTCCGGAGTAAATATTGGATCAAATGTCGGGGACGATATTTGTTATTCAGGAACAATTGGTGCTGTAATGGAAGGTGCTGCAAGGTCTATACCTTCTATTGCGCTGAGCCAAGTTTATCATGATAAAATAGACTGGCACAATACGAAGGTTTTTGCACCAAAGGTTATTGCCAAGCTAGTTAAGGTTGGTTGGCCTAAAAACATAGTGATGAGTGTAAATTTTCCTGCTACGGAAAAAGTAAAAGGAGTAGAATTTGCTGAACAAGGTGAATATAACATTGATGGGGATTTAACTTTTACTGAAAATTCGAATGGCTCTTTTAGCTTAAATTGGTCTCGAGAGCACTCAGGCAGTGGTAGTGTAAATAAAATAAAAGAAGGATTTATTACTATCACACCAGTAAAATTAGATTTTACAGATTATGATACATTGAATGCTATGAAAAATTCTTGTGCAGACGAATTTTCTTCTATAGCTGACTGAGAAAAACATTTGCATTGCTCCTGGGAGTGTTAAATAAACTGTGTCAAACCGCATTTTTAGTTCGACTCAATTTTCAATCTGCCAGGAAAGAAAACATCAAGTTGAGAGATAGTTAATGCCCAATCATGTACAGGCATCGTCCACTTTTCCTCTGCCTTCTTTATAGCACAATATACCTGCTTATACAAGGCATTTATGCTGGTAAATGAGCCTTTGGTCTTAGTGAATTTCCTAATTTGCCTATGTAGCCCCTCTATGGGATTGGTGGTGTAGATTATCCTCCTAACTGGACCAGAATACTTAAAATAACCAGACAAGTTTTCCCAATTATTCTGCCAAGATTTTATAACCATAGGGTACTTTGTGCCCCATTTTTCATCCAATTCCAACAGATAATTCTCGGCAATTTCCTTGCTTGAAGCTTGATATACCTTCTTTAAATCGCTCAAAAAACTCTTCGCATCTTTACTGGCCACATACTTCAGTGAGTTGCGTATCTGATGCACTATACACATCTGCACTTCCGCATTAGGAAAGACACTGTTTATAGCTGCAGGAAAGCTTTTTAGCCCATCAACGCAGGCAATAAGGATATCTTCTACTCCTCTTTCTTTGAGGTCATTTAACACTCCCAACCAGAAGTTAGCTCCTTCACTTTCAGCCAAATAAAAACCTAATACTTCTTTTTTGCCATTTTGATCTATGCCTAATATGTTATACATGCATTTACTTACGCAATGCCCGTCCTCTTTGACTTTAAAAAACATGCCATCCATGAAAACTATCGGATATACAGACTGCAGCGGGCGACTACGCCATTCGTTGATTACTGGTAGCAATTTGTCAGTAATACTTGATATCTCTGCCGCCGATATTTTGTGATCATAAATTTCCTCAACATGTGACACTATATCTCTATAGCCCATACCACTGGCAAATGTGCTCAAAATCTTCGTTTCAAGCTCTGGATGTAAGTTTGTTTGCCTTTTTTTGACTATTTGTGGTTCGAAACTTCCTTCTCTATCTCTTGGTGTTAATAGCTCTGCACTTGTACGTAAAGTTTTTGCATTTCTCCCATTTCTTCGATTATTCTCTTCGCTTTCAGCCGACAAGTGGTTTTCTATTTCACCTTCCAGGCTTACCTCCAGCAACTTTTTTATAAACGGTGTTAATGCTCCATCTCTTCCTGTCAACGGTCTTCCTTCTCGTATAGACGACAGGATATTTGTTTCTAATTCTTTATAATCTACCAAACCGGTAGTTCTGTTTACTACTTTCTGACTCATTGTCAAACCTCCATTTTTTTATATCAATTTATTACTTTTTTTTCGGTTTGACACAGTTTATTTAACACTCCCTTGCTCCTAATTAGATGTTTTCTATTGTGTTATCGCGAGCAATTATTTTTTCTTCACCTGTATCCATGTTTTTAATCTTTAAAGTTTTACTACTCAATTCTTCATCACCAAAAATTAAGGCAGCTTTAGCATTTGCTTGATTTGCTTTTTTCATTCGGGTTTTAAGCGCTCCGCTATATTCATAGATTACATATAAACCATTTCTGCGCAATTCATTTGCAAGTGTTAGAGCATGTTCATCAGCCTCTCTGCCGATCGGAATTAGGTAAATAGGTCGCTCTTCTTTCGGAGAATAATTGATTAACTCCATTATGCGTTCAATACCTCCTGCAAATCCTATTGCTGGAGTGTGTTTTCCACCTACTGAAGATACTAGATTATCGTATCTTCCACCGGCAAAAACTGCCCCTTGTGCACCTAAATCTTCTGTGACAAACTCAAACACTGTGTGGCAATAATAATCCAAACCTCGAACTAGTTTATTGTTTACGGTATAAGGTATATCAAGAATTGTTAATCCATTTAGTATTTGTTCAAAGAAATCTGAGGACTCTTTCGTATAATAATTGCTGATTTTAGGTGCACCAGAGATTATTAATCTATCTTTCTCATCCTTAGAATCTAGTATTCTGAGTGGATTTTTGATCAACCTATTTTTGCTATCTTCTGATAGATCATTTTGGTACTTTGTAAAGTATAAGATCAAAGCTTCTCTATATTTAGTTATTGTTTCACCATCACCTAAAGAGTTGATTTCCAGCTTTACATTTTTATTGATGCCAAATTTAGTTAGTAAGTGCTGAGCGAGTGATATCAATTCAATATCAGCTTTTGGATCTTCTATGCCAAAAATCTCAAAATTTATCTGATGAAATTGCCTTTGTCTTCCCTTTTGCGGTCTTTCATAGCGAAATGCAGGTCCTGTTGAGAATAATTTTATCGGTGTTTGCAGTTTTTTTTCAATGAGTAGCCTGACAATCGCTGCAGTGAACTCAGGACGTAAAGTTATGCTCTTTCCTCCTTTATCATTAAAGGTGTACATCTCTTTATTGATGATGTCTGAGCTATCACCTAAAGTCTTTGTGAAAACTTCCGTATATTCAAATATCGGAGTTTGAGCAGGCAAAAAGCCATATAGACTTGAGATTCTGCTTGCTATTTGCTCTATGTGTTTAAACTTGTACCATTCATCAAACAGGAGATCTTTTGTTCCTCTAACCGTTTGATTAGTCATAGCGTGGTCTCTATACCTGCAACCTCTGGTATGTGGTAGCTCAGCATATTCTGCACTCCTTGCTTGAGGGTAATTGCAGCACTTGGGCATCCAGAGCAAGCTCCTTGTAACTCAACATAAACTATTCCATCTTTATAGCCACGAAATTTGATATCGCCACCATCTTGAGCAACTGCAGGTTTGATGTAACTTTCCATCAATTCTTTTATTCTATTTACAATTTCTATATCACTTTCATCAAAAAATTCCTCATCTGGTATGTTATTATCATTCACTCCTTCTTTATCTAGTGCTTTTCCACCTGAAGTAAAGTGATCCATAATTGTAGTTAAAATTTCCACTTTTAATATATCCCAATTAATCCCACCAGATTTTGTCACTGAAATAAAATCATGGCCAAAAAACACTCTTACCACATGTTCTATTTGAAAAAGATTTGCTGCTAACTTGGAGTTTTTTATTTCATCTGCATTTGAAAAATCAGCCGTTTCTCCTTCGTTTAGAATTGCAAATCCAAGAAGAAATTTCAGTGTGTTTGGATTAGGTGTTTCTTCAATCTGAATGAACATGTTATTTACCATGACGATTATAATTGTTACTATTTAATCATAAAATGATAAAAAAATATACATGTCATTCATCTTTTTCCTTTTTCTGATATTCATAGTGATTACATTTATTCTGCCTAGTGTTTTTGTATTTTTTCTCTTCCTGACAAAAAAAAATAACGTAAGTTTCATGATGAACTCTATATTGAGTAAGTTTTTGAACGAATTTAATAGCAGTAGAAGTTGTACTGAAAATTACACCGGTGATAACATGTCCAAAGATGAAGCATTAAAGATACTGGGGCTGAATCCTGAGGCCAGTCAAAATGAAATCAATAAAGCATATCAAAATTTAATGAAGTTAGTTCATCCAGATAAAGGAGGCTCGGAATATTTTGCGCAAAAATTAAACGCAGCACGTGATAGGTTGCTGAAGAAGTAGTAATTAGTATTACTTTAAACTTTTTATTGTGCGTAGAGGATAAGCTGCTACAATAAAATGAGTTAAAGATAGCAATATTCAAAAAACTTTAAGTTATGCAGGAAGATAACAAAAAAGAAACAATAAAAGAAGAAAAAGGCATATTAGGGTGGATAGAATATAGACTGCCTATATTTTCTTTTCTAAGGCACACTGCTTCTTACCAAGTGCCAAAAAACTTAAATTATGCTTGGAATTTTGGCTCTTTGGCTGGTATAGCGCTAATTTTACAAATAATAACAGGTATATTTCTTGCTATGCACTACACTCCGCATGTTGATTATGCGTTTAATAGCGTGGAGCGTATAATGCGTGACGTGAACTATGGATGGCTGATACGCTACACTCATGCTGTCGGGGCATCGCTCTTCTTTATGGTAGTCTATGTTCATATAATGCGTGGGTTATATTACGGATCTTACAAGAAGCCACGGGAGATGGTGTGGTTTGTTGGTATATTTATATTTTTTGCAATGATGGCAACTGCCTTTATGGGATATGTATTGCCTTGGGGGCAAATGAGTTTCTGGGGTGCAACAGTTATAACCAACTTATTTTCTGCTATACCTTTAATTGGCAATAAAATAGTTATATGGTTATGGGGTGGTTTTTCAGTGGATAACCCAACACTTAACCGTTTTTTCGCTCTGCATTATCTTCTGCCTTTTGTTATTATTGCTTTAGCTATGCTTCATGTGATAGCTCTGCATAGGTTTGGCTCTGGTAACCCAAGTGGAGTGGAGGTAAAATCAGATAAGGATACCATTCCTCTCTATCCTTATTATATAGTCAAGGATTGCATAACTTTTGGTCTGTTTTTTGTAGCTTTGTTTACATTTGTTTTTTATGCTCCCAATTATCTTGGGCATCCAGACAATTATATAGAAGCTGACTCTATGGTAACTCCGGTACATATAGTGCCAGAGTGGTATTTTTTACCTTTTTATGCAATGCTACGTTCAATTCCAGATAAACTTACTGGTGTGCTTACTATGTTTGCATCTATTTTAGTTTGGTTTCTGTTACCTTGGCTTGATAGATCAAAAGTTAAAAGTGGTGCTTACCGCCCGGTATTCAAGAAATTTTTTTGGGTTTTTGCAATAAATTTTGCACTTCTTGCCTGGCTTGGAGGACAAGAGGTGAAAGAGCCTTACATCACTATGAGTAGGCTATCCACTCTTTATTATTTTGCATACTTTGTAATAATTTTACCACTGCTTAGTAAATATGAAAAGCCAGAAGAACCACCAAAAACCTTAAGTGATTCTGTGCCGGAGATGAAATAATGCTGGTTAAAAATATATTGGCTGTGTTTTGTGCATTATTCCTTACTAATTTTGTGTATGCAGAAGATTTTAAACCATCACCAAATAAAAAAATGGACTGGAAATGTGATGGAATTACTGGGTCTTTCGATAGAGAATCAATTCAACGTGGCTACAAGGTATATAAGGAAGTCTGTGCTGCTTGTCATTCAATGAATAGAGTAGCATTTCGTAATTTGCAAGACATCGGTTTTTCTGAAGAAGATGTAAAACAGATTGCGGCTTCTTACCAAGTTAAAGATGGCCCAAATGATATGGGTGAAATGTTTGACAGACCTGGAGTACCTTCAGACTATTTTATTGCGCCTTTTGATTCAAAAGAAGCAGCTGCAGCAAGCAATAATGGTGCTGTTCCACCAGACTTATCGTTAATTATTAAAGCAAGGCATGATGGTGCAAATTATGTCTATTCACTGTTAACAGGCTATCAAAACGGCGAACACGATGAAAATGATTTATATTTTAATTCGTATTTTCCAACAGGCAGATTAGCTATGGCGCCACCACTTTCTGAAGGAATGGTGGAATATGATGGTGCAAGACAAGCCACAGTTGAAAATATGGCATATGACGTGGTAAATTTTTTACAATGGGCAGGAGAGCCAGAATTAGAGCGCAGGCATAAACTTGGATTAAAAGTAGTGGCGTATTTTATAATTTTAACAGTGTTTTTTGTATTAACTAACAATAAAGTTTGGAGCAAACTCTATAAAAGGAAAAAATAGAATTTCTTACATCTATTTACATTCACTTTCATACCTTATTTACACTAGCAAGTGTATTATACAATAATAAACACATTATGAAAACATAGTAGGTAGAACTCATGGAATTTCAAATCACTACACATTTTCAACCAGATGGAGATCAACCACAAGCAATCGATGGCTTAATTGCAGGGCTAAATAGCAATAAAAGAGATCAGGTTTTGCTTGGGGTTACTGGTTCTGGGAAAACTTTTACTATGGCAAATGTTATTGCAAGAACAAATAGGCCTGCATTAATTATGGCACACAATAAAACTTTAGCAGCACAGCTTTATGAGGAAATGAAGGGATTGTTTCCCAATAATGCTGTTGGATACTTCATTTCTTATTATGATTACTACCAGCCCGAAGCCTATTTGCCACAAACTGATACTTATATCGAAAAAGACTCCGCAATCAACGAAAGAATTGACATGCTGCGTTGTTCTGCCGTTTGCTCCCTTTTGGAGCGCAGGGATACGATCGTAGTTGCCAGTGTTTCCTGTATATACGGTCTTGGCTCGCCTGAAAGCTACCTCAGCATGACCATAACGCTTAGTGTTGGAAATGAAATTCGTATTAATGATTTCCTGAGCAACTTAACTGATCTCCAATACAAGCGCTCTGATGCCAGGTTTGAGAGAGGATATTTTAGAGTGCGCGGCGATATTGTTGATATATTTCCTTCCCATTATGAAAGTAAAGCTTGGCGTTTATCGTTATTTGGCGATGAAGTAGAAGAAATTTTTGAAATTGATGCTATGACCGGCAATGTTATCAAACGCATAGATAAAATCACCATTTTTCCAAATAGCTATCACATTACATCACGTGAGACCTTGTTGCAGGCAGCTCAGCTAATCAAAAAAGAGCTGCATGAACGCTTGGATTATTACTACTCGCAAAACAAGATTATTGAAGCAAAGCGCCTCGAGCAACGCACTAATTTTGATATCGAAATGATGAGAACAACAGGAATATGTAAAGGTATTGAAAATTATTCGCGTTATCTCTATGGAATGGAAGCTGGGGATCCACCGCCTACTTTGTTTGAATATTTACCCAAAGACGTAATTTTATTTGTTGATGAGAGTCATGTCACCGTTCCTCAGGTTGGTGCGATGTACAGTGGTAATGAGGCGCGTAAAAAGAAATTGATTGACTATGGCTTCAGGCTCCCTTCCGCTTTTGATAATCGTCCATTAAAATTTGAAGAATGGGAGGAAGTTAGGCCGCAGACTATTTACATTTCAGCCACTCCCGGAAAGTATGAGTTGGCAAAGACCAATAATGTATTTATAGAGCAAGTTATCCGTCCAACAGGGCTTACAGACCCAATCTGCATTGTGAAACCAATAGAGAGTCAAATTGATGATGTAATTCATGAGGCACAAGTGACAATAGGGAAGGGATTTTGTGTTTTGATCACTACATTGACGAAAGAAATGGCTGAAAATTTGGCTGAATATATGAGTGAATTGAATATGAGAGTGAGTTATTTGCATTCTGATATTGGTGCGCTGGAGAGAATAGAAATTATATGTAAATTAAGATCTGAAGAAATCGATGTTCTAGTAGGTGTTAACTTACTGAGGGAAGGTCTTGATATTCCAGAGTGTGGGTTGGTTGCAATTTTGGATGCTGATAAAGAAGGATTTTTGCGATCGGCAACTTCATTAATTCAAACGATCGGTCGTGCTGCACGTAATGCTGAAGGTAGAGTAATTTTATATGCAGATAAAATCACTGGTTCTTTAGATCGTGCATTAAGAGAGACCGAAAGAAGAAGAAAAAAACAAGAAGAACATAATATATTGCACAATATTGTCCCAAAGACTATAATAAAACCTATATCAAACACCTTACAGGAGAGGGCAATAGCAGAACCAAAAGTAAATACTAATAAGGATGATTTTAGAAAGCAAATGATAGAGCATGCTGAAAATTTAGAGTTTGAAGAAGCAGCAAGAATAAAAAAATTATTGTAAGGTTAAGTAATATATGATGCTATGGGCATAGCATGAAAGTGTAAACAACCTGCTATTCTCCTTCTTACTTTAACTCATCTTTTTGAGCCTTTTGACAATATTTTAGAACTGAAGAAGGAAAGGTGTATTTTTTTATTGACTTATCTATATATTACAGTAATCACTGAAGAATTAGTGAGTAATGGTTATAGAATATGCATGGTGGGGTACCAAACAAGGAATCAAATGAAGAATTACGTAACATTTTAGGTCAGTTAGCAAGCAATAGCAATCTATTAGATCCTCCCAATAATATCCAACATATAATGCTTCTTCTAGGAGCAGGAGCTGATCCAAATATACAGAACCAAAATGGAAAAACTCTGTCATATTACTTAGATGAAAAATTACGGGACATTTTAAATGAGTTAGCAAGCAATAGCAATCTATTAAATAATTATGCTTACCATATAAAGTCTCTTCTAGAAGCAGGAGCTGATCCAAATACACGGAACCAAGATAAAAGAACTCTGTTACATTATGCTGCTAAAAATAACTGCCTTCAAGCTATAGAGCTTCTTTTAAAAAAAGGAGCTGATAAAAATATGCAAGATCAAGATGGAAAGACTCCATTTGAATATGTTACTGAACATAATTGCCTTCAAGCTATTAAGAATTGGAGCTATGGTTCAGATAATTTTCGTAAAAATGAAGGGAATGCGACAGATGAAGGTTATGGCTCCGGTGACGATAATCAAACAGTTCCTACTAAAGATAAAGGGAATTTGACAAATAACTCTAGTAATTACCCTAAAAAGCACAATGATGATCAGGCACTTCGTGATGATACAGGGTATAGCTCCGGTGACGATAATCAGATAATTTCTACTGAACCGAGTGATTGTGACCCAGAAGACGAGGATTCGAGCTGTAGTTCAAGTGATTATCTTTTTCTAGAAGACTCACTGTTAGCGAAGCTAGAAATACCATTAACTACAGATGAACAGGAGCTAATTGATAAGTTTTGTGAGAAGATAAGAGGTATAACAGCACAAAATAAACAAGAATCTGAAGAAAATATTCTAGAAAGTATTGAGAAAATAGTAGATGAGTACTTGAAGGAAGGACTAAGATTAAATTCAAGTTGGAGTAATGGTAATGAAAAAGGTGATAAAGAAACTGTAACAAGTTTAATATTTAAAGAAATGGAAGAAGTTATTGCTCAGCTTCGTGTGAATCCACGTTCTTCAACTGCAATGCTTAATACACATGATTATACCGATGAAAGTGATGGCGACGAATATAAAGCTTCAGACATCATCATAAAAAGGATCACAAGTAATTTGTTGTTAAAAGGTGGAATGGGACAAGAATTTCTCTCCGGTGATACCGAGCTTACAAATAAACATTATGACTTTGATTATTTAGATGATCTCAATAAGCAATGTAAGGATAGGAAAGAAGAGCTAATAAGTATAGCATATGAAGGTATTGTAAACAAAAGTAAGCAAACTCATGAGTATGACTTTAAAGCAGAAATAGATAATAGATATTTTTATGTGAAATATTCACAAGATAGTATTATTGAACCTGTGAAAATCTTAAACAATGAGAAAGCTAAAGAGTTAAAATTAAAAGTCGGCATACTTCAAATTGGGGAAAGTATAGTGAGAGTTGAAGGTACAAAAGATGGAAAAAGAAATTGCACAGATGTCTTAAAAGGTAGCATTAAAATGTCTTTTACCACTGAGGTAGGAGAGATTAATATTTATCTAAGTCCTAGTAAGGAAGGTGGTAATAAAATAGAAGTAGAAATTGATGATGAGAGCGAAGCAAGGCTTAACAAGTTAAAAGCTGAGAAGAAAAGTTTAGGGAAAAACTGTCTTTTGGGAGGAAAAAATGTTCTGGAAGCTACAAAAGATAAAGGTTTTAAGAAAAATGGTAATGTACCTACAGAGTCAATCGAGACCACTAAGGATGTTCCATTTACTGATTTTACGCAAGCTTGTTCGCAGCAAATTGACACAAGTGTTAAAGGCAGATAGTGATTATTGGAATAGTGCCACACAATAATAAGCTCACTCAAAATTGTTCCGATTTGGCAGGGTTGTTTTGCCGCACCAAGCGGTATGGCTTTAAGTATGAGTTTTAATGTTCCCAGAAACTCGCCACAGTGGATAGTACAGTATTTACAATGGGTCAAAAAATTAACACCAGTGCTTTCAGGGTCGGGCCCAACCCTACTTAAGTGGCTAAGATATATCTAATGTAGCTTTATCTTTGCTTTCTGACAGTCTTTGTTGATACTCGTTTATCAGCCTTTCAGGCTCGTTCAATACACTCTGAATACAGTATGTTGCACAATGTTATGCCAGAGAGTATAATAAACAAATACTTTACAAGAAAAAGTGGTGGTAGAGGCAAAAGTGAACACTAATAAGAACCAATTTAAGGGAAGCGCATGCTAGAGCTTGAAAAAGCAGCAAGAATATTATTGAAAGGTTAAATGGCGTATGATATACTATATATAGTGTAAAGATATAAATAATCTTATTGACATCTTTACATTAATAGTTCTTAAATGTTTAGTGCTGTAAAATTAAATTATTAAGTTTTATGAAGGGAGTAAAAATGGTAGAAAGCTTTCTAGGTAAGAACAAAGGCAGTAATTTTATTGAAGGGACAAAAACAATGAAAAATTTTTCAGATAATAATAAAAACGGTAGCTCAATCTTCCAAGGAAAAATCAGGGAGCAAGATTTCTCTGCGGAGCAGAAGTTAAATGAACTAAAAGCAGCCGTAGAGGAGCTTTCCAGACAAGATTTACTTAGAAGGCTCGAGTGTGAGCGTCAGGCCTCTAGTTGTATCGATGAAATATCATCTCAAGCAGAGCTACGTATCAAAGATGATGATGAGGGTTACTTCAATTGTGAAAAACCACTCGGAGATTTTTGGAGTTTCTTTGAACCTCTCTTCAACCTTTTTGAAGTAAATGTAGATGATCCGAAAATCTACCAAATGCTTAAGGAGAAGAAAGAAAAAAATTGGCTTCTTTCGATAATTAAGTTTTTGCGTGATAAGCTTAAGGGGTTAATCAAGAAGATTTTTGCACGCGATTTAAGTTTCAATCAGAGGTTGGACAAAGAGATAAAAGAATTGCAGGAGAAATTAGGCAGTGGTGAGTTATCAGAAGAAGAGTTTGCAAGGGCGTTAGAAAGGTTAACTGCATTGCAAGATCTGAAACTCAAGTTACAGCTGGCCGTTGTCGGATGGATTGTTACAATGTTCGCAGAGATGTTTGGAGTTGAGTTGGCGGCTGCGGTAGAGGCATCTACAGAAAAAGAAGATAAAAAAGCAGAAAAAACATCATTAAAGGAAGAAGCAATTAAAGAAGTTCGTAAAGACGTAGAAATAAAAGTGGATGAAAGAGAAAAACCTAAAGTGCCAGTTTCCCTTTTTGAAGTTTCACCCGGATTTGTAAGGCCAATCCCTCTGAGCAAACCAGAGCTTGAAATTGTGTCAGATCCTTTGAAACATCTATTGCGTCTTACTGGGCTTGAAAGAAAATCTCATGAAAATTCACAAAAACCAGAAAAAGTGAACGAAGAGAAAAAAGCGAAGCATGAACCGAAGAAAGAGGTGTGTCCACCGAAACCTGCGGAGCAGCCTGCAGAAAAGACAAATCAACCAAAAAAAAGTAAACAGTTTAAAGCTAGTAAAAGGGATGCAAGAAGACAAGCACGAAATAAACCTCCTACACACAATTATCCAATTGATCATTTTCAAGTTCCATCAGGAACTACTGATAAGTCTAATGCTAGTGCTGATCAGCGTAGTTCTGCAAGTAGTGTTCAAGAAGATCCTAGATCAAAAGTTACTGATGTATTGAATGAACGTGCAGCAAGAGGGAATGGTAATACACCATCGAGATAGCTAGTGTTAGCTACTTATGTGATAAAGAACACTGGATCCCAGTGTCTGGGCACTGGGATGACAAGAAAAAGAGGTACTGGTATGACATTAAAGAGTAGGGATTGATGGCAAAGAGAAATACAGGTGTCATTCCAGCGCGTGACGCTGGAATCTAGAAAACTGAATTTTATGAAAAAGAGTGAATAAAATTTTTTGAAAAAAAATATAAAAAAGTGCTTGCACTTAATTTTATTTTTAGTATATTAATTACATAATATTTTTACTGGGGGCAATATGCATGGTAATAAAGGTTCAGGTTCTGAAAAACGAAGATATGGTGAGAATGATCCACCGGGAGGAGGAAAAATTGATCTAAGTAAAGTAGACCCAAAGAGAATAGATGATTTTAGAGAGAGAATTAAGCGTGAGGAAGAGAGGAGGAAGCAAAATCAATCTAGTGGTCAAGGTAGTGGCAAAAGTGGTAAGTAACAGCAAGTTTATGGTAATTTAAATAGGGGGTGTTATGCCTAATGTAAGCGAAATAAATCAAGAATTAGTAAGGGCCTTTAATATTAATCTTTGTAAAAATGATATTGTCATGACTAATCTTACCGTACAAAATTTACATCGAAATTTTCATAAGGAAGATCATATTGTTATCTCATTTGATAAAAGTATGGGTGCTGATCAATGTATGAAGTATTTGAACGATATGAAGGAAAAAATAGTAGAGGAATTTTGTGAAGATGAGAGTAGTGCTAGTATGTCTTTTAATATAAGTTTTTTTCCTTTTAAATTTAGTAAAAAACAATTGAATAAAGATAGTAAAGGAAGGTATAAGTTTTCGGTGCCAATAGATAAAGATGTAGTTTTTAATTTAAAATGTTGCCTAGCCCATGTACTTGCAAAAGATATAAAGGTGAATATAGGACACGAGTTTGGTATTGGATATGCAGAAGAAAATACCGGCTATGTAAGCTTTGACAGAAAATCTTATCTATATTGTATGCGTTTTAATGATTGGAAACTAAAAGTACGCTTTATTAATTTATTGTCATCGAAAATTGCAAGATACGGAAATGTTCCAATGGACTACTTGGAAATAATTGATAATCGTGTATACATAGAAAAAAGCATTTTTGATAATGTTGAGTTTATTAAGAACATAGTAAAAGACAAAGCATCTTTGATATGTCGTGATTTTGAGATCCCAAGTGCCGAAGATGAAGTTGTTGAGGGTCTAAAATTTTCAATAATTGATTTTATTCGTAGGGTGGGCATACCAGTTGACTCTGTACTTCGTTCTTCCTATTTAGGGAATCATGAAAACTCAATTCTAGTGCCTATTGCAAAAGACGGTAACGTTGATAGGGTTTTAACTAGGAAAGAGGTGAATAATATTAATAATATATTTGATATTAACATATTACGTGATATTGAAGGTTGTACTTCACCACAACACCTACCAGTATTTGGCAGGAGAGGAATATACGGAATAGATTTTGCTAATCAAGAGATTTCTTATTGTGTGCTGAATAAAATCATGGAAAACTCTGTAATCAACAAAGACCATGAACTGTCCATTGACCCTGAGCTTCGTTTGCAAGCATTGTCGCCTGCACAGTCGCCACTCAATTCTCCTACACATGCAGGACCGAGTGGACTAAGAACACCGCCCAACCAAAGAAACAGAGATAGTGGTTATGATAGTAATTCACCTCCGAAACCTAAGGATTCTGTTGCACCTTCTACAAGTGGTGGCCCAAGATCATCGGTTGAGCAATCACGGGCACAGGGGTTTCCCACGCGGAGTCAGGATGGAGCATTAGAGGATTCTCCCAGGTGAGGGTCAGAGCAAGGATCAGAAACGGAAAAAGAAGGTCTGCTACTGCACAATCATGTAAATTTAGCTGGAACGAGTAAAGGATTTCCGCCATTGCCGCAGCTGAATTCTATTGCAGTTAGTTATGGTGTTTCATGGCCATCTAAATCAGGGGGAAATCTAGGTGCTGCAGCAGCTAGTGGTAGTATCCCAGGACCCTTGTTATGGTCACAGAGTGAACCTTCATCATCGAGAGGCGCTGGTGAAAATATGCCAACAGGGAGTAGTTCTTGGTGTTTGCCACCATCGACTTCTTCTCTTACGACAAGGAATGATCCAATATCCTCAAATCTTGGGATTTTTGCAGATCCTCCAGAAGATACGGAGAACATTTGTAGCATGGAAGAAAAACAGCAAGTTACTAAGGAAAAGGAAGAAGAAAAGTTGTCTAAAGCATTGCTTTATACATTGAACTTAATGAATTATACTCTTGATGGTGTTTATACTAACTTTTTTGCAAAAGATGGGAAAATTGTTAGTTTACTCCATGATAATGTTGATAGAGAGAAATATTTACAGGAGGTAAAAGCTTCTATAATAGAAAAGTATTGTGAAACTGAGGAAAAAGCAAGAGAACTTTACGATCTGGATGAGTTTCCATTTAAACTTAATTGTGAAGAAAAACAAGGAAAAACAGTTGTTGCTAATATAAGTAGTGGTGCTTTATCTAACTTAAAAATCCTTTTTAGTCAGAAGTTTGGGAAAAACGTAGATGCTATTGACATTAGTGCCGTTAAAAAGGTAGAGAAACGTGAAAAGGACGAATGGGTAGATTACCAGCTATCTAAGGGCGATTCTCTTGAAGAAGCATGTAAGGGTTGTTTTCCTGATGAAGGGGCAATGAAAATAATTCCAATTGCATTTGAAGGAGGTGAATACGTGCTTGACCGTAGTCGTGACACTTGTGAAGTAAACTTGTTGTTCAAAGAGCAATTACGACGGTTTAGGGGTACATCATTGGAAAAGCGTAAGTCTTCTAATAAACCTCTTACCGAGGAAGAAAAAAACTTGTTTAAAGAATTGCTTTATGCGTTTAACTACAGTAATAATAATTTCGACCTTCCTGATACTAACTTTATTGTAAAAAATGGGAAGATTGCTAGTTTAATTCCTGATAGTGTTAATGTAAAAGAATATTTACAGGAGGTAAGAGATAAGACGAAAGAAGAGTATTGTAAAGATAAGAAAGAAGCCTATGATCTAGATGAGTTTCCATTTAAATTTCTTTCTAATTGTGAGAAAAACCAAGAAACAACAGTTGTTGCTAATATAAGTCGTGGTGCCTTATTTAACTTAGAAAAACTTTTTATTTATGGGTATGAGGAAGAAGTGAAAATAGAAAAGATCGACATTAACATTATCAAAGAGGCAGTGAAATCTAAAAAGGACAGATTGGTAGATCTCAAGGTGAAGAAAGGAATAGAAAGAGAAGGAGGATATTACAATAGGATAAAACATCGCGAAGCAGCTACAGCCTGTTATCCCGATGAAAACGCATTAGAAGATATTCCAATTATAAAAGACAAAGGTGGATACTGCCTTGACCGTACTTTTAACGATTGGGAAACAAAGTTGCCTTTGAAAGAGCAACAGTGTACTAAAGGTACATCAGTAGCTAAAAAGGGGAAGCTCGAAGATAATAAAGACAGCGGTTATTCTTCCGGGTTCGTAACTGATGCTGAAAACGTAAGCTCTAAAGCTGAGGCAACAACAAGTGGTTATGAGTCTATGGATTGTGAGAATACTAGAGGAGGATCGCCAAAACGTACTCTAGAATTAAGTGTGGAAAATTTGAGAATATCCACAAAACTGGATGCTACTAAGGCCGAGCAGCACTCTCCCCATAAAAAAATTTAGAAGCAATTGATCTAATCCACTGCTCTCAGCCACCTAAGCGTTTTATTAGGGTTGGGGCCAAAGCCCCTGACCCTGGGGATGCTGTCGGTGGTTTTTCTTGTCCATTGTAAATATTGTACTGTACTGTCCACCTGATCATCATAACGGGCTTCTGGGAACATTAAAATCTCATACTCAAAATCATTGAGCCATACCGCTTGCTGTGGCAGAAAACCCCTGCCAGACTCTATAGTCGGAACAATTTGATAAAATCGAGTGAGTTTGTCATTGTGTGGCACTATTTCGATAATCGGTAGATCGCTATTTGCCTTTAGCTCTTGTGTTAATTGCTGACCACTTGTTTTTGCTTCGATCAAAATTGCATGTGGTGCCCATCTTGCAGCTATAGTATTTCCCAAAGTAAATGATAAAGGTATAATAAGGTATTTGGGTTATAATGGCGTATAGTGTGGATTTAAGAGAAAAGGCAATATCGATGATAGGAAAAGGGAAGAAGAAGGTTGAGGTGGCAGAGCTTCTGGAGATAGGAATAGCAACTTTGTACCGCTGGTTAAAAAAGAAAGCTGCTGGTGAAAGCCTCAAGCCATCTAAAAACGGCAGCTTTATTCGAAAAATAGACCCAAAAATACTCGAAGAATATGTTACAAAGAATCCAGATCATACTCTGGCAGAGATGAAACAAAATCTTGGATTTGGAATAAATTCAATTTGGTATAGACTAAAACAGCTAAAAATTACTTTAAAAAAAAGTCACACTATATCAAGAGCGCAATCAAGAAGATAGGCAGCAGTTTATTGATAAAATCTCAAAAATAGACCATTCCAGCATCTTATATATAGATGAAGCAGGAGTTGATAATAAATTATACCGAGAATATGGACGTGCTCCAAGAGGAAAGAAAATTTATGCAGATATTCCAGGGAGAACTCGAGAGAGAATCAGTATAGTAGCCGGGTGGATTGGAATGAGATTTATTGCACCAATGACTTTCAAAGGTGGGTGTGACAAAGAGGTATTCAATATATGGTTGGAGAAGATGTTATTACCTAAATTGCCACTTGGCACAACCATAGTTATGGATAATGCTACATTTCATAAGACCACTAAAACAAAATCATTAATAGAGTCTTTTGGCTGTCATGTGCTGTATCTTCCAACATATTCACCAGATTTGAATCCCATAGAACACTGTTGGCATACCATCAAAAGCCGCCTCAGACCTCTAATGTATAAATGTACAGACTTACAACTTTTGGTTGGTAATACCATAATGGAAATTTATCATTCATTTTAGAAAATACTATAGTGACAGAACTTGCTCTTTAAGCTTTGGATACTCAAGCTTTGCTCGATATACATCAAGTAAATAGAATTTATTATCTATTTTTGCCCAGGTGGTGCAGACGCTAAAGTCGCTGGAATCGTTTGTTGAAACTGCAGTGTCCCAGCTTTGCGTTACATGTGAGGGATTATCAGGGAAATTTTTATAGCGCTTTAGCCACTCTTGTTTAATTATACCGCTTGAAAGCGGCAGGGGGTTTTGTTGATATTGAGCAGCAAAAGCGTAACTCCCGAGTTCAACTTTTATCATCTCAACTTCTTCTCTTCCTCCCTCCAGGGGATATAATAACTCATTCTCTTCTCTTGAGTATAAACCTTTTTCTTGTGTCGTAATTGAGTCGATTATCTCCACTTTTTCAGAAATCATTGGCAAACAAATGTGATGCCATATGTTTTTTTGCTTGGATAAGAGGTGCCCAGTTAAGTCTTCCAGGTGCAGCCTGTGCATAACAAGCACAATTACTCCTTTTTTTCTATCGTTGAGCCTCGTTACCAAAGTCTGATCGAACCAGTTTGTGGCACGCTTTCTAAACGTTTCACTCAAAGCTTGAGCAGGGTTAAGCGGATCATCCACGATGATGAAATCTCCACCTTCACCGGTTAACGTCCCTCCAACTGATGTTGCGATTCTAAATCCTCTCTGCACTGTTTGGAATTTATATTTAGTGTTCTGGTCTTTGGATAATTTTACCTCTGGAAACAGCTCTTTATACCAATCAGATTGCATTATGCACCTGGTGTCAAGCGAGTGCTTTTCGCTGAGCAGCCGAGAATAACTTGCAACTATTATTCTTGCAGTTGGCTGATTTCCCAGTATCCATGCGGGCCACGTAACACTTACACATATGGACTTCATTGAATGCGGAGGCATATTGAATATTATGCGCCTTACTTCGCCAGCATTCGCTGCTTTCAGCCTGTCTTCTATGACTTTTATGTACTGATAATCATTATACTCACATCCCGGCACCACCGTTTGAAAGCACAGTTCAATGAATTTTAAAAAGTTGATTTTATTCATGAGGATTGACTCTTTTAAAGATTTTATGTATTATGAAATTGATGTAGTGAGAATTAAGGTATGACAGCAACGGAAAGAATAAACACTAAGGAAGAGTTCATAAAAACTCGAAATGGGATAAAAATCCAGACAATAACGCTTCCTGGTAAAAATATAGATCAAAACAATAATCAAAGTGAAAAACATCTAATATATTTTATTGGCGGGAATAGAGCGTTAAAATCTAGCAAAGATTATACCCAAAACTGGGATTGGGCTACAGATCAAGGTATTACTGTCCATCTCTTTAATTATCATGGACTTGGCTTAAGTAGAAACAGCTCATTGATACGTAGCAATAGAGTTAAATCTGGTATAGCAGTTGTAACTAACTTATTGGAAAAAGGTATAAAACCAGATGATATCATATTGTTCGGAGACTGCCTGGGTGGACATGTAACTGCAGAGGTTCATAAAAATTTTAAAGATAAGGATATACATTTGAGATGTATCGTTAGCAATGCTGCTAGTTCACTCAAACAAGCGTCTCTTTATTATTTTTGGTTCATAGCGAAATTAAAAATTTTTCTTGCTCCGATAATCAAATTAGTACTAAAGATTTTTGGTTGCCATTGGAAAACACACAAAATTATCAATGCAATTACTCCTTACATGATGTACTTCAATCGAGAGGGAGACAAGACGATTAAACAACCAGCGCAGCTTGCGACAAAAATAGAAAGAATAGAGCAAAACGGTAGAGGGAAAGATTACCAAAAAAAAGAAATCTTTGAAGATTTTGAGGAATATGAAGAATTTTTCAAGCAACATACAATATTAAGAAGGAATGATGAATGTATTGATCCTAAAAAAGCTGATAAAGATGTACACAAATTGCCAATTACATGTTTAAAATCTTACAATGAAGTTGGTTACACTTTTCCTGAGTTGATTCGTTTATATATTCAAAGGACAGATGAATATTTTGCTAAACATGGTTCACTAAATGATGAGAAGAAAGTTGAAGAGTTTAGAAGAAGTAAATTTTATGAAGATTTTTCTGGCTATACAAATTCAGAGAACTTCTTGCATAACCACGCTCACCCTTCGGGGTCATTCCAGCGCGTGAAGCTGGAATGGCTTTGTTGCATCGCTACTTATGAAAGGCTAACTATAGTTAGGATTATAAGCAACCTATAGAAAATCTTGTTTTTTTGCAATCAATCTGATCAAATTTAAGAATAGTAATTTATTATTTACATTAATAAATTTAATTCTATTGAAAATAGCTAAAGCATTGAAATTCTTGAATTTTAGCCGGATTAGTGAGTGGTAGTGAAATTTCTTTTACTCAAATTTAGGTATTCACTGACCGTTCTTGTTATAAATACCAGAATAATAAGCTACTGATATTCTCTATCTTTTTTATCTTTAATCCATCATAGCTAGCGATGCAACAAAGCCAGCTGGAATCTAGAAAAAAAGAAGATAGATCCCAGTGTTGAGCACTGGGGTGACAGGAAGTAACGCAAAATGTTGCCTTACAGAATAATCTGCAAGCCAGCTATTTCTTTAACTTTATTGAAGTAAAAAACTGATTTCCATTGCGGTAAATGAGCAACATTATTGAATCTTTACCGTTTTTCTTTACTGCTGAATCAACTTGTTTTTGAAAATCATTAGTATTTTCTATATCGGTTCCATCTAATTGGGTAATAATGTCTCCTTTTTTAATACCACGCAGCGTGGCATTACTGTTACTATCTACATTAATAACTATCACACCTTTTGTAGGATTACTTTCTTTTGATTCTTTTGGCAGGTTTGAAACAGTTAAACCAGTTATGTAATCGGATGTTGATTTATTTTCTTCTTGATTATTACCTTGACCATCATTTGCAGATTCTTCAATCACAACCTTAATATTGACCTCTTTGCCCTTTCTAAGTAACTTAATTTGTACTTTTTTTCCAGGTTCAGTTCTTGAAACCATTTGAGGCAGTTGTGTCATTCTATCAATTTTTTTATCATCAAATTCTAATAATATGTCACCCACCTTAATTCCACCTTTTTCTGCAGGGCTATCCTTTACTATACTTGCAACCAGTGCACCTTTTGTATCTTTTAAACCCAAAGACTCAGCAAATTCTTTCGTTATAGGCTGAACTTGCACACCAAGCCAACCATGTTTTATTTTTTTGCCACTTTTTAATGTGTCAATAATTGACATAGCTAAATTAGATGGTATAGCAAAGCCTATACCCACGTTACCGCCAGACTCAGATGGGGAATAGATAGCGGTGTTAATGCCTATAACTTTTCCATTTAAATCAAATAATGGCCCTCCAGAGTTGCCTCTATTAATTGCAGCATCAGTTTGAATAAATTCATTCATAGTGCCGATACTAATGTCTCTGGACCTTGCAGATATAATTCCTGTGCTTACAGAGCTACCCAAACCAAATGGGTTACCTATTGCAATAACTGTATCGCCAACCCTTGCTGTATCAGAATTACCAAATGCAACAAAAGGAAGATCTTTATTAGAATGAACCTTAAGCACAGCAAGATCAGTTCTTGCATCATAGCCTAAAACTTCTGCTTTGAAATAAGTATTATCGTTCATAGTAACTGTGATATCTTGGGCGTTTTTAATAACGTGATAATTGGTTACTATAGTTCCACCTTTATCTATAATAAACCCAGAACCAAGCAACACCACCTCTCTGTTAACACTAGGGCCCCTATCCATAAAAAACTGATCAAAATGCTCAAAAAATTCTCTAAAATCATCAAAGAAATTATTTCTTGGCATAAAAGGGATTTTAGTTCTATTGTTACTTTCTTGTTTGATTATTTGTTCGCTTGAAATATTTACAACCGCAGGAATGAGTTCTTCCACTAAATCGGCAAGTCCTTGATTACAGTTACATGCAGTAGTGCTAGCATCAACGACCTTTTTTGCATTCCAATCAAACATATTAGCGTATGAAGAAAACGCAATTAGAAAATATGCAAATATAGATAAAATAAATGCCTTACTTTTCATAAATTATTTCCATCCTTTGTTTAAAATATCTAAAAAGTTATTGTTTGGTGAAAGTACAAATTTAGTATTATTTTCGGCAAATGATTTACTGTAAGCGCTCATAGAGCGATAAAAGTTAAAAAACTCTTCATCAACCTTAAATGCCTCATTATAAATTCTAGTTGCTTCAGCATAACCACGGCCCCTTATTTCATATGATTCTTTTACTGCACTGGAGATAATTTCCCTTTTTAATTTATCAGCTTTTGATCTAACTTCCTGCCCAGCTTGCTCTCCTTCTGCTCTAATTTCTTTTGCTTCTTTTTCCCTTTCAGTTTGCATACGGCGAAATATTGCAGAACTATTTTCTTCTGGTAAATCTGCTCTCTTAATTCTTACGTCTATTATTTCTATGCCAAATTTTTCAGCTTCAGAATAAACTCCACGCTGAATCAATTGCATAACCTCTGATCTTTTTTCGTTCAACAAACTAATCAACGAAAATCTGCCTATATTTTCTCTTATGTGTGCTTCTATAACCGGATACAATCTTCTAACCAGCCCTGATTCATTCCTCACAGCCTGGTAAAAAGTAACAGGATTTGTTATTTTATATTTTGCATACGCATCTACTATAATACGTTTTTGATCCGCTGTTATCACTTCCCTTGGGATCTTATCAGGACTTAAATCTAAAACTCTTTTATCAAGAAACTCTACACTGTTTATGAATGGTAACTTAAAATATAAGCCACTTTCCCTAACATCTCTTACAACTTTACCGAGTTGTATAACTATCGCTTGCTTTGTTTCTTGCACAACAAATATTGAATTAAATAAAACAATCAATAAAACAACAAATACAGAAACAAAAACAATTTTAATATTACTACTCATGGTTATTTCCCTAAATTTGTAAGAGGTAAATAAGAAAACATACCTTTCAGATCATCAGTTACAACAACTTTGTCTACCTTACTGAAAATATTTTCCATAGTTTCAAGATAAATACGATTCTTAACGAGAGAAGGATTCTGTCTATATTCCTCATAAAGAGATAAAAAGCGATTTGCATTACCTTTTGCTTCATTTATTACTTCATTCTCATATGCCTCTGCATCTAATTTTATCTTTATCGCTTCACCCTTTGCTCGAGGTATAATATCGTTATTATAAGCATATGCTTCGTTTATAGTACGCTCTTTGTCTGCACGAGCACTTTGTACATCTCTAAACGAACTGATTACTTTTTCTGGTGGATCAATTTTTTTCATTTGAACAGATAAAATCTCTATGCCCATTTGGTATCCATCAAGAATCTGCTGCAATAGAATTCTAGTATCTCTAGAAATTTCTGGTCTGCCTTGACCAAGTGCAAAAGAGATCGTGTTTTTACCTATTATTTCTCTCATGGCACTTTCAGCAGCATTTTTAACACTGAAACCGGGTTTGTAATCCCGCACTTTGAATAAATAGTCCTTAGCATCTCTAACGCGCCACTGAACCTCGAAGTTAACGTTGACTATATTTTCATCTCCAGTTAGCATCACACCTTCACCGCGATCTGTGTCTCGCCCATAAGAATTACTTACCCCAATTTCTTCACGATTTACTTCCTTAACATTCACTTTAAAAACCTTGCCAATAGGGTAGGGGAAGTGATAACGCAAACCAGGTGTTTCTGTATTAGAATATTTACCAAAGGTAAGTTCTATACTTTCCTCACTAGGATGGACAATATAAAAGCCAGTGCAAGCATAGAACAGTAAAATAATGAAAATGATGAAATAAGGTTTTTTGCCCCTGTTTCTGGTTAATCCATTAAGAAAGAATCTTACATCAGATACAGCTTTACTTAAAATATCTTCATTATTAGGAGTTTTGTTCCCTACCGGTTTCTTTCCCAGATTCCAAGGATTATTCTCATCAAACATAATGATTGATTCTATAATTAATACGCTAATATTACTTCTTTAATAAGAAAATGCAAACATAAATTGCTATTTTATTTACAAATTAATCATCAGGATGGAAAACATGATCGTACACTTCCTTTTCTCTATGTAGTATGGTCGACTCTATAGAATTTTCTGGCTTTTTTTTGAATTCTTTGTTGTCACTCTTTAAGTGCACTACGTCTTCGTGAAAATGGGAATTATACCTAAATAGTAAAGCTATTATTATTAAAGTTATAACAGCCAAAAAGATGAGTGCCCTTTTTATGCACCTCATAAATACTCCGGCTTCTTGACCTAATTTTCTACGCTTCCGAAAAACATGTCAAGCAGAATTATTCAAAGACAAATGAACATTAACAGTCAAATTAACACTAACTTAAGAATCGAGGGTGTACAATATGAATATATTTAATTAATAGTGAGGTTTAAAATGTTAGCCAGTGAACAAACAAATTCAAGTCCTGTTAAAAAAAATTCTCCTTTCATGGAAACTGTGCAGGATAAACTAAAAGATATAAAAAATTTCTCTAATTGGTCTGCAAAAGAGCAAATGATTGCAGTAGGTGCAGTAGGTGTGATGGTTGGTGCATTACTTCCATTTGTGGCAGTTGCTTTACCGGTTGCTGCAACAGGTGCAATAGTTGCCCTAACTCTATTTTTTGCTTATAAAGCAGTTGAATACACATTCAAAGGGCTCAAATGGTCAGCTGAAAAGACAGTTGATGGGGCGAAATATACTGCTGGGAAAGTTAAGGACGCGTCAGTATATACTGCAGAAAAAGCAAGAGAAGGTTATTATTCAGTAAAAGAAGCTGTAAGTTCTGTGGGACAGGCAACAAGAGAGGGAACTAGTTCTGCATTAAGAGCAATGGGGGATGGCGTTCAAAAATTTGGGAGAAAGATGAGTAATGGTGGTGCGAGCATGTCTAGTTTGGATGCCATCCCATATTCAATAGGTAACGAAGGTCAAACTGTTGTTTTGAAAACAGAAGAAAAAACAAGGAATTTCAATAGTGTAAAGGAGATGTTTATTAAGGAAGTTCTTGAAGACAAAGCCGTGAATAACTCTGCTTTAACTAAGGAAATATTTTCTAAGTTGGGAGAAAAAATATTAGAGAAAGCTTATTCTGTTGATGGTCAACAAAGTGTCAAAAAGGACCAGTTGATCAACCGGTTGAAACAGCAAGTAGATTTTGTCAATAAATTGGACGCTAAGAAGTTGCAAAATTTATTATCAGATAATAACAGTCTTTATGAAATTTTCTCTGAACATCACGATAAAATTAAGAGGATTATTGGAGAATGTAAAAGAGAATACGAATTTTATCAATCTGTGGGGCGTAACAACGCAAAAGACGCAGAAGAAAGAAAAGCTAGCAAGTCTTCTTCATTCTCGCCAGTCTTTTCACTGGGAAGAAAAGACTCTACACAATCAACTAGCAGCTTGTCAAAAAGCAGTTCACTAGACTCTGTAAGAACTGAAAGTACTGCTAGCAGCGAAGCGGAATTGTTAAATCCTGCGGAGCATAAAGAAGTAGAAACAACTTCTTCACTTAGAAACAAGTTGTCATCGTTGTTCAAGGATGGCAAGAAATCAGAACAGACTACTGAAGTTAAATATCAAGATCTTTCTGAACCAGACACGTCATCTAGACGAGTAGGGGAGAGCACTTTTTACGTTGCTCCACCGAAGCCACCAAGGAGCAATTCACTAAATTCTATAGGAACTGAAAGTACTGTTACTGTCTCTGATTCAGATTCTCAGGACTTTGTAACAGTAGATCCTAATCGTCTTAGAAGAAGCAGTTCATCTAGTAGCTTAGGTGGTAGTTCTTCTAAGCTTACTCCAGTTGATCCACCAAAGGTGCCTGGAATTCCCTCTCTGAACTCTTTAAATGATGGAATTGGGGCAGCAATGGAGAAAAACTTAGAAGAATTTAGTTCAAGTGCTAAAACTGAATCTACACAGAGTTCTTTGAGTAATCGTAATGGTTCTGATAGTGGATTCAATTCACCAACTTCCTCTCCAACACACACAATGTTTACTAACGAAGATGGCAAGGCAAAAACCCAAGCTGACTTAAAAAAGACAGGTTATCTGAATAAACTGGTGGGACAGCCTTCTACGAAAGTAGGTGAAAATAGCGTTCATCATCCTGCAAGTGTGAAAACGAAATAAATAAAACTACTTACTTTCTCTAAAAGGATGTTACTCGTTGAGTAACATCCTTTTTTGTTTTTTCTAACTGAAGGTTTGACCATAGAAATTTTCTATAGCTAGTACAGCTCTACGTCATACCGCCGCGGTATCTCGGCATAGATTCCGCTAACTATAGTAGTTTCTAAAATGAATGATAAATTTCCATTATGGTATTACCAACTAAAAGCTGCAAGTCTGTATAGTGGTGCATTAGAGGTCTGAGGCGACTTTTGATGGTATGCCAATAGTGTTCTATAGGATTCAAATCTGGTAAATATGCTGGAAGGTACAACAAATGACAGCCAAAAGACTCTATTAATGACTTTGTTTTAGGAGTCTTATGAAATGTAGCATTATCCATAACTATAGTTGTACCACGCTTTAACTGTGGCAGTAATATCTCACGCATTAAATACTTCTTTCTCCCGTGAAAGTTATTGGTGCAATGAACTTCTCATCCGCCTATTATACTTACTCTCTCTCGCTTTTTTCCAGAGCATATATTTTTTCTCCTTTTGGAGCTCGTCCATATTCTCGGTATAATCTATTATCAACTCCTGCTTCATCTATATATAAAATGCTAGAGTGGTCTATTTTTGAGATTTTATCGGTAAAGCGCTGCCTATCTTCTTGACTACGTTCTGTGACTTTTTTTTAAGGTTATTTTTAGCTGTTTTAACCTATACCAAATTGAATTTATTCCAAATCCTAGATTTTGTTTCATTTCTGCTAGCTGGGTGTTTTTTGACATATTCTTTGAGTACTTCTGGATCTATTTTTCGAATAAAACTTCCATTCTTTCCTGCCTCCAGGCTCTCACCGTTTCCTTTCTTTTTCAGCCATCTGTACAAGGTTGCAATTCCTATTTCTAGAAGATCTGCTACTTCAGATTTTGACTTCCCTCTTTCCACCAAAGAGATAGCTTTCTCCCTTAAGTCTACACTGTATGCCATTACTTACCTCATATTTCATTAATTCCATATTATACCTTTATCATTTGTTTTGGGAAATACTATAGTAGCGGAATGACGAATTTGTCGTTTTTTAAATTGTCGGTAAATCTAAGTCAGTTTAGCTATAGAATGAAACAAAGATGGTATGAATTCCTCTATGGCCATTTTGATATAGATTTGAGAGCTCTTTTTTTGGTGATATATAACAATAGAGTCGAGCAAGCCTGAAGGGTATTTGCAGAGTGTTCAGCCAGTTTCTTTTTCTTTAAAAGATGTAGTAGAAACGTTCAAAGAAGAACCTTTGAAGTGGTTGACTAAAATAGACTATTCGCTAGCCTCTGTGGACAAAATTTTAGAGAAGCCAAATGAGAGCCTACACGAAATTTAAAAAGCCCATAAAAACTTCAGAGGTTTTGTCAAAGCGAGAGAAAAGACTTTTAAGCCTCTTATGAGTAACTATTTATCACGCAGTTGATCTATGGATATAATACTACCGTTTGATAATTTTCCAGTACATTTTTCATTTTTGTATTCTTTATCAGAATCGATACTGATTTTGTCAAATATTAGAACATCTCCTGAAATTTTATCACGAAACTCACTAATAGCAAAAAACGGTATAGTAATTCGCTCTTGTCTTCCTTGAAAACTCAAACTGACGCTAAATTTATCCTCAGAAACTTTTAAATCATAGAATTGATGCTGTAATATAATAAGCATTTGAGTAGGGTATGACTTTTTCAAACGATCTGGCATGGTCACACCATTAAAATATGTGAAAAATAATATTTCTAAGTGAGGGATAAAACCATTACCTGACATAACATCTGAAGTCTTTTTGATAACTTGAAACTTAGCAGAATTAAGCAATTTTTTGTAATCTGTTTGTTCCATACAACTTTTACATACGTAAATTTTGGGGGAACTTCTGTTACCCGGCGTTCCCTAAACCGTGCTTATAGCAATGAAGTTATAGTGCTTAAATTAAGCAGCTATTGCAACATCGTCTTCAGCAGCAAAATTATCGTTTGCATTTAAATTATGAACTCTTAGCGGTGGTGTCTAACCGAGCAAAGCTACCATCTTTACTATGCATGTCGATCCTTATTCGCCCCCATATAAATTAAAAAACATGGTGGAGGCGCCGAGTACTGCCCTCGGGTCCAATACACCTATTACAAGGTAATTTTATTGCTATAGTACACAAAATATACATAGCTATTATATAGCAACATTAAATAAATGTCAAGATATTATGACCTCAAGTTGATTTATTGCTAAAACAAAATTAAGATTTCCAGTAAAAAATTCTGTGACCTTACCCAGAAGGTATGAATTAGGTATTGCTTGGTTGGAAGCAAGAGAAGATAATCACTTCTCAGAGTGGATAGGTGGCAGGTTGGCACTTTTTCTGAGTGTTCTTGTATAAAGTATATGAAAGAAGACCTCGTTACTCAGATTCTGCCACCGGTGATGCTCACAAAATGTGATGACCTCGTATAGGAGTTTGGACCAACCAGTACTCTGATATATTGAAATGTGCAATTGGAGGAAAAATATGCGTCACATAGGCATTATACCAATAGTTTTACTGTTTGTTACTTGCAAGAAGGAAAATCGGAGTATATTCAAACGTTTCGCTTAAAAGACTTAAGAGGTTGTCCGGAAACTAGTAAAAGGCTATAATATCTGAAATTTTAGTACGGGGTAAAGATGAGAAAAAAGTATCCAACAGATCTAAGCGAAAGGGAATGGGCAAGAATAGAAAAACACTTCAGAGTATCATACAAGAAAGGAGGAGGGCCGCCAAAGTATAGCAAAAGAGAAATATTAGAAGCAATTTTCTATGTATTGCGTACAGGGTGTCAATGGCGGTATTTACCAAATGATTTTCCGCTATGGAAGACTGTGTATGAGCAGTTCAGGCAATGGAAGAAGCAGGGAATTTTTGAGAAAATGAATTATGAAATTACAAAATATAGTAGAAGAAAAATAGGAAGGAATGAGCAGCCGAGTGCCTGTATAGTAATCTGTAAAGACTACAGAAAAAGGGGGATCAAAGGCTATGATGGAAGTAAAAAAGTAAAGGGTAGAAAAAGGCATATAATTACAGACACTTAGGGTTTTATACTAGGTTGTTACGTAGGCGCTGCTAACGAAAATGATAGAGATGGTATTAAAATAGCATTAAACAATATGAGAACAAAATATACTAAAGTTAAAAAAATGTGGGCTGACATGGGATACCAAGGAAGAAATTTAAAGAATCACATAAAGGAAGAATATGACATAGATATTGAAATTGTTAAAAGGCCTCCATGTAGATTTTGGGTGCACAAAGATACGCCACCTGAGCTACTACCAACAAGAGAACAAGGGTTTAAAGTACAGCCAAGAAGATGGGTTGTAGAAAGGACTTTTGCTTGGGTTAATAGGAATAGAAGGCTATCGAAGGAGTATTCACAACATCCACTGAGAATTTCATATACCTAGCTATGAGTAGGGTTATGTTAAAGAGGGAATATGCTTGAATTTACTAGTTTCCGGACAACCTCTAACTCTAATAGCAGCTCATATTGCTCTTTATCCTTTAGGCTTATTGATTGACAAAGCAATTGAGTGCTTTTTTCCAGAAGAAAGTAACCAACCAGATAGCTTGGTTGACAGCAGTGTGAAAGTTGATGGTGCTAGTGCAGGTCGTGTTCCTACTCCTACTAATTAGCCAATTCCTCCCATCCAAGCATTAGCTTGCCTTAGTGTTTCAACAGAAGGCAAGTCTTCTGTGCTGAGTGGTAGGCGGACAGTTTGATGTTCTATAAGACCAATATCATGCAAAAGTGCTTTAGTGGGTATTGGGTTGCTGGCAATAAATAGAGCTTTGCAAGCTTGTTGCCAGATATCTGTTGAACTTTTTATGTCATTTCCTGTCATTTGAGAAGTTGTTTTTTTTCTAGTTACGTGCTGGAATGACAGTAGGCATTGCTTAACATATTCATGTGCTACATGTGGCCAAACATTGGAAGCAACGGAAACCAGACCAGCCGCACCATAAGCGGCCGTATCGGATATCATATTATCATCTCCGCAAAAGACCTCAATATTTGGAGCAACTTTCTTATACTGAGCTAAAGTATCAACGGTGCCACTTGAATCTTTGATAGCCCAAAATTTTTCGTGGCTGGATAAGTTGCGTACAGTTTCAGCGTGAAGACTCACTCCTGCTCTTGATGGAATATTATAAAGCATAGCTGGCACATGTGCTTTTTCAAGTAGCTTTTCAAACCATACAGTCTGCCCCATAATTCCGGGCTTTGCATAAATGGGAGTTGTCATTAGATAGCCGTGAATAGGCATACCCTTGCAAAAATCAAGCCATTCAAGAGTCTGATATAGACTCACCCCTGGTACGCCAATTATAATTTTCGTATTTAATTTTAGCTCACATACAAATTCAACTAATGTACGCTTTTCAGAATCAGAAAGCGATAGGCTTTCACCTGTGCTACCCAGCAACACTACACCATTTTCAGCTTTAACTTGCATTGTCAGTAAACGCTGCAAACTGCTATAATCTATGCTATCTCCATTGCAATTAAAAGGAGTAACACAAGCAGTCCATAAAAATGTAGATTTCAATTTAAATTGTTAAAATGGTATTTCATCGTCGATTAGTTCATCTTTTATATCGTTGTCAAAACTTTCGTGCTTATTTTTTTGTTCTGTTTCATTTTGCTTGTATTCACTCGGCTTGTAATCGGAATTTGGTCGCGAATCCAAGAGAGTAAGAGCACTATTAAAATTATATAGAACCACCTCTGTTGTGTATCTTTCACTACCGTTTTGGTCAGTCCATTTTCTAGTTCTTAAAGAACCTTCAACATAAACTTTACTGCCTTTGCGTGCAAAATCTTTGACGATTTTTACTAATCCTTCACTAAAAATTACGATATTATGCCATTCTGTCTTTTCAGAGCGCATACCGGAAAGTTTGTCAGTCCAACTTTCAGACGTGGCTATTGAAAAACTTGCCATCTCTTTTCCATTTTGTGTAGTCCTAATTTCAGGATCTTTTCCTAAATTACCAACTAGTATGACTTTGTTTATGGTACCACCAGACATAATTATGCTCTAAATAAATCCCTTTATTATCTTATATGAAAGTACTATTGTCAAATTTAATTAAAAGTGCGCTTGGAGGGATTCGAACCCACGGCCTTTGCCTCCGGAGGGCAACGCTCTATCCAACTGAGCTACAAGCGCATGTATAGACCCGCGGTATCTCTAGATCCCGCTAACACGTAGCGGACCGTCATACCGCGATTCATTCGCGGTATCTCATCAGCTAACAAGCAGCGGGATGACGGTTTTTCAAATTGTCGGTAAACCTAAGTCACTTTGGCTATATACTAAATTATTTAATAGATAAGCTATCCAAGTCAAATTTTTGTTTTGGATAAAGCGTAAACATAATACTCCCATGTCCAAGATATACATTTTGAGAATCATTCGCATGCTTTTTTATTGCTTTTTGATCCACGGTCCATACAAAAGTTACATAATTTTCAGTGACTGAGTGCACTTTTAAATCCTTAGTATTTATAAACAGCTTTCCATTTACCCATATTTTCCATGTATCGGGAGAAAGATATAAAATTGAGTCTAAACTCACTACCTTACAGTTAAAATTATCTGATACCTCCTCTTTTGCAGCTCTTGAAGACCGTAAATTGAACTTTTCCATTTCATTGACCATTTTATTAACTGGCTCTTCATCAAAAAAAATGCTTTTTACGTTACTATATTGTGACAAAACGTCAAAGTCACTTTCCACTGCTTCTCTTATTATATCGTCCCGATCTGTATAGCTTAGTTTTTGATTGTTAATAAAGAAACACTCTTTTGCACGCAAATTTGCTATATCAATAAAATCATCGATTTCTTGATTGCCAACTTTAAGAATACTTTCAAAATATCTTTTTTCTATCATCATTCCATACTGAGAATGATGACAAACCATTTCATCATTACCTTGTTTTTCTATATATACGCATAAATTTCCACTATTTAATCCTAATATTTTATGCTCAATAAAATCTTCATTGCCAATATATTGTCGGCAAGAATACTCCTTACAAATTTCTATGCTTTCTATGATATCTTCACAACTGCAATATGCATTAACATTGGAAATGAGTAGCGTAAAAATAAAAAACAGCTTTATATTCATTATCTTATCTACTTAATATAGTATACCAATCAAAGACTATATTAGCTCTCACTATCTCTATCATATTACCATTCAAAATCTGATTCATAGTTGCAGCATCAATATTTCTCTGCTTGTTTAAAATAAGAGATTTGATCATAACATAACCAGGCAGATTTGGAATAGACTGTAGAAATAAAAAAATATGCTTATCGCTGATTGAGCTTAAATTTAGGGCCACTTCACTTTTTATTACTTTTGTGCGTTCACTTTTGTTGTGGAGCTCAACTTCTTCGGGTATAGAAATTGATATTTCAGGTTCTAATATATAGTACTTTTTATATAACTTGCTAAGCTCGAAATTTAAATTTGCAATGTATCTGCTACTGTGTAAATTTGAAGAAGAAATTTTTTTCCATAAATCTAGGTTTTTATTTAGAACAACTTCCTTTTTTTGAATTCCAGTAATCTGTAAATTAATAAAACGTGTTTTATCAATCGCAATTTGGTTTTTATTATAAACCTTTTCGTTATAGATAATAACATATGTTAATAATCCTATTAATCCAACAGATAATAACAAATACGATATAAACTGAATTGTAGCTTTTCTTTTTAATTGAGAGATAGTCATTAATCTACATTGCCTCTCCTATTTCAACATCAATAGATAGATTTTGCCCTTTAGCAGCAAGTAAGCTAGAAATACTAATGTCATAGGTACGAAAATTATCATTTAAATTTTTTCGTAGTTTCTCGTATTGATGAGAAATATTTTTACCGGATTGAAAATTAAACCTTAAAGTTGTGGTAATATAACTTTTTGCCTCATTATAATTCCATTCAAATGATCGAAGTTCTATACCTGATACTTTTAACTTCTCTACATACTTAACTTGTGTAAGAGGAGAGTATTCTATTTTTGATAAAATATTATTGATATTAATGAAATCGTAAATTTCATCTATTTTTTTTACATTATAGCTTTGGCTAAGTTTTGTTAGTTGGTTATTTAAGGTGCTCTGCTTTGCGGATAAATTATCAGCGACATTAAAATTTGAATACAAATTTAACAAACAAAGGGCGTTAATTACAACTAAAACCAAAGCGAAGTATAGAAAAATTCGAGGAGAGTTTAAATAAAGGTAATTGAATAGATAAAATTCTTTAGTTTCCTTTGTATTAAAAATAGCTGTTGGCTTATTCTTAAAGCTATGAAACAAAATTATGGTATCGCAAAAGTTATCTTTTTCACTTATAGCTAGTTCTGCTCCTAATAGTTTGCCTAACTCATATGGAGTTAATATGTTCACACTGTTCTCTGAAAAATTTATGACTGATAAACTAGCTTTAATATCTTCTGACACTATGATGCAAAGGTCGATAGGGTTATTTTTTTCAAACCCAAACTTAGTTAAGGATCGAATAGTATCTTGCACTTCCTGATATATTCCACCAGCAATAATTCCTGGTAAATTATCATTAGTAAATGATGTTAAACGCGTAAATACCATTTTATTCTCTTTAAGAACCACTTGTCTATAGCCTCCCGTTTTAGTTGCAGCAACTATAATTTTCCAATTATTAGGATCTTTATGTAGAATCTTTTTTGTTATATTACTTATTTCTATAGGAAACATTAATATTCCCTTAAAATTGGAGCCTATCTCAATAAACACATTCAACCAATATTCTACTAAATGCTTTGCTTTTGATGAAACAAGAAGATAGCACCAGTTTTGATTGAATTTGTTTGGCTTCTCAATCAAAAAAACTGAACTTATGTCATTATTGCGAGAAAAATGCTCCATCTTTGTTTTTGCTGATAGATAGGCACTAATCTTGTTTGCCCTTGTAATAAACTGTAGCGAGTAATTTTGATCTGCATGATTAAGCACCAGGTATAAAGGTGCTTTTTTGTCTGATGAAAGACATGAAATTAAATCGGAAACTGCTTTATCGTTTTTGCCCTTAACAAAATACCTTTTATTTAAAGTATTATTTTTAAAATATAGTAACATTATGCCTTCTTCTCCAATAGAAAGCATAAACTTACTTTTGGATTTTGAACTAAACATATTAACAAAGCATATACTTATCTAGAATTAAAAAGGCAATTTATTGAAATTCATTAAACGTTAGAGGGAAATATTGTTATAAATTTTCGCAGCAACATTATTTATATTATAATTTTTTTATAAAATTAATATTAATATTAAGTTACTTAAGTAATAAATTAAATTAATTAGAAATATACACTATCTGCCGATTAACTTTAATTAATAGGAGTTATTAATCTATTTACTATTCTTGTAATATTATTTCTAATGGTAAACATTTCTAGTAATACTGAAACAGTTGTTATTTCAGATACAGAATTTAGTGTAAGTAAACTAACCATTTGCTGAAGAGCGCTCATCTTCTGTGGTATTTGATGATGGAGCAACTAATTTGCTCAAAATCTCATCTTTTGGTCCCATAGCGTAAATGACACCATCTGACATGAGGATCACCTTATCAACTACGGACAATAACGGTAGCTTGTGAGTGATGATAACAGTAGTAGTATTTTGTTTTCTTGCAATGCCAATTGCATTAATTAAGCATGCCTCTCCATTGCTATCTAAGTTAGCGTTTGGTTCATCAAGTACTAAAAGTTTTGTGTGACCATAAAAAGCTCTGGCAAGTCCAAGAAGCTGTTTTTGGCCGCCAGAGAGCGTTACTCCTCCAGGACCTCCTATTGTTGTATCATATCCATTTGGTAAGCTTAGTATTAGTTCATGTATTCCTGCAATTTTTGCTGCTTTGATTATTTCTTCAGGATTTGGATCTGGCCTCATGCGAGCAATATTAGCTTTGACACTAGTGTTAAATAACTCAATATCCTGAGGTAAGTAGCCAACATAATTACCAAAATTTTCTCGATTCCAAGTATATACATCAGCGCCATCTAGTCTGACTACACCAGATATTGGCTTCCATACACCAACAGTTAATTTTGCGATAGTGGATTTACCAGAAGCACTTGCACCAATAACACCAACTACATCTCCAGGATCTATAATGAATGATATTCCTTTTACTGTCGGCTTATTGCTTCCATAGGGAGTAAAAAATACTCTATCAAATTCCAATTTTCCTTCAGGTTCTGGTAGAGCCATCGTTTGCTCTCTTTTTGGCGATGTTAATATAAGTCTTTGTAGCCTTCCATATGACATTCTAGCCTGATTTAAAAACTTCCAAGTATGAACCGCAGCGTCAAATGGTGCTAATACTCTACCCATTAAAATTGAAGCAGCGATGATGCTACCAGCAGTCTTATGAGCTGTGATTGCAAGTAATGCACCTGTTCCAATTACTGATATTTGCAGAGTTGAGCGCAAAAACTTAGTGATTCCAGTAATTACATTAGAGCGATTTTGTGCTTTAATTTGCATTGCTCGATTCTGATCATTTCGTTTACACCAATCAGAGACTATGAATTCTGACATGCCCATAGCTTCAACCACCTCTGCATTTCTTGTTGCAACATCTATAGCATTGATATTCCGTATAGTTTCTTCGTTGGTTTCTTGTAATATTCGTTTAGTGGCAAGTTCATTCCATATTGCCATAGAGACTAATATAATAATTCCAGTAATAGCTATAAACCCCGTGGAGGTATGTATCATGAAAATCACAACAAGGTAAATTAACGACCATGGAGTATCAAACAGTGAGAATATACCATTTCCTGTAATGAAATTTTTTATCACTCCGAGATCTCGTATTGCTTCACCACTTGAAGTTGAGCTCTGCACTGACGTTAGCCTGATTGACCTTACTATCAGATCTGGTGTTGCAGTTTTATCGATCCAATCACCTATTTTTGCCATGGCTAAATATCGACAAGTTTCAAGCATTGCAGAACATGCAAATGCAGATAAAGTGATAATTGTCAGCATAGTTAGTGTTGATACACTTTCGCTCGATATCACCCGATCAAGCACTTGAGAGGTATAAAGTGGTAGAAATAACATTAATAAATTGATTCCCGCACTAAACCAAAAGATAAACCAAAATGCACTTTTGCATTTTTCTAGGCAAATATATAGAGTACTTTGCTTCAATTCTTTTTTTATTGATGGCGTAATTTCCACAATCTTCCTCTTAATTTAATTACATGCACCATATACAATTTTTATTACAAAAATATTAATAACGGCAGTTAGCTTACTTTAAGTGAATAAAATATTAATATATGTAAATAGGAAATATAAACAATGGTAAAAAGAAGTATAGTTAATATTTCCTTCATTGCCTATAGCTAAGGTTTTCCCTACGTCATACCGCGATTCATTCGCGGTATCTCGGCATAGATTCCGCTAACGAGTAGCGGAATGACGAATTTGTCGTTTTTCAAATCGTCGGTAAACCTAAGTCACTTTAGCTATAATTCAGAATTGAGAGTTTTTAATAACTTTCTAACTCCCACTTAGGTCTTGGTGCAAAATTGAGAGAATCTATATAATTCTTCTGTAACCTTTCAATTCCTGCCCATCCAACCATTACTGCATTGTCTGTACATAGATTATTAGGGGGGAAAAATATGTTTAAGTTTATGTGTTCTTTCAGTTTTTCTCTCAAAAAATTATTTGCTGCAACTCCGCCGGTAATCACAAAGTCATTGATTTTGATATTTAAAGATTCGGCCATAATAATCGCATTACTAACCCTGTCCAGCAGTATGTCACTAATACACTCTTGAAACGAAGCACACACATCACACACATCTTGCTCGCTCATTTCGAGTTTCTGCACTAAGTTTTTTACTGCTGTCTTGATTCCAGAAAACGAAAAGTTACATCCAGAACGTTTTATCATCGCCCTTGGCAGTTTAAATCTTGCACCATTGCCTTTTTTAGCTAACTTTTCAATTAATGGCCCTCCGGGATAGCTTAAACCCAGCATCTTAGCAACTTTATCAAATGCTTCTCCTAACGAGTCATCAAGTGTCTCCCCGAGTTTAATATATTTACCTACATCCTGTGCAATTAAAAATTGACAGTGACCACCTGATATTAGTAGGACTAAAAATGGAAATTTTACCTCATGCAGTAACCTAATAACCAATGCATGCGCTTCTAAGTGATTCACTGCAATGAACGGTTTTTGTGCTACATGCGCAATTGCTTTAGCCATCACTGTACCAACTATTAATCCACCTATGAGTCCTGGTCCTGATGTTGCTGCAATTGCATCAAGATCGCAAAAGTTAAGGTTAGATTTTTCCACGGCGCTTTTTATTAGACCACTTAAATGCTCCATATGAGCACGTGAGGCTATTTCAGGGATCACCCCACCGCGTTTTTTGTGTTCTGCTTGGGAGAGAATTTCGTGAGCAAGGACTTGCTTGTCACTATTTACAATCGCTACTGCAGTTTCATCGCAGCTTGTTTCAACAGCTAAAATGGTTTTCATGTATATTCGAACACTTTATTATAAAAACTATACCTTGAAACGCTGTAAAAGTTAACTGCTATAGCTAAAGTGACCTTACCCAGAAAAAGTGGAGAGAAAGTTGGTACGTTTTTATAATAAAAAAATGTTTTTATAGAGAGGTAGAATATGTCAAATGGAAGAGAATATACAGCAGAGTTGAAAGAAGAAGCTGTAAAACTTTTTAAAGAAAGAGGAGAAACAATTTCGAAAGTAGCAAAAGATCTAGGCTCTGTGGACAAAAAATATGAAAAGAGAGAAAAAGATGGTAGTTTAGCTTAATAGGTAAAAAATGGAGAAACTACCATATGCAATATTACATCAAAGAGGAAAATTGGAAACAAATTTTAGAGTTCATAAAAAGCGTAAAAGGAATGCATAGCAAAGATGAAAAACGTTTAAGAATATTCATAGAGGCAGTGTGGTACATAGTCCGAAGTGGTTGCCAATGGAGACTTTTACCAAAAACTTATGGTAATTACAGGAGTATACATAAGCGATTTAAAAGATGGTGTGGAAGAGATGTCTGGGAAAAATTGCTTGAATATACTAAACAAGAGCCTGATTTAGAAGTTGCTATAATCGACGGTACGATCATCCGAGCCCATCCATGTTCATCTGGATATACAAAAAACTCCAAGGATCAAGAAGCTTTAGGGAGGAGCAAAGGTGGCTTTACAACTAAAATACATGCGCTTGTCGATGCACTTGGAAATCCACTTAAATTTACTCTGACCCCTGGTCAAAGAAATGAGATTACACAAGCAGCAACATTAACTGAAAGTGTCTATAATACCACTGTAGTGGCTGATAAAGGCTATGACAGCAATGCTTTTGTTACGAGTCTTGAAAGCAAGGGATGTACAGCAGTTATTCCTCCGAAGCGTAATCGAAAAGTGCAGAGGGGTTACGATAAACACATTTATAAAGAGCGTCATTTAATTGAGTGTTTTTCGGTAAAATTAAGAACTTTAGGCGTATTTTTTCCAGATTCGATAAAACGGCTGAGGTTTTTATGGGTTTTCTAAATTTTGTCGGGGCTCTTGTATGGCTTCTCTAAAATTTTGTCCACAGAGCCTAGGGGAGATATGAATGCATGGTGCGTTACTATTCCTCCGGGTGATCTTTGCAAAGAATCTTATGATATACGGCAAGATGTTGAAGGTGATTGGTATGAGAATTGTAAAAATCATATTTTTGATGATGAGGCTTATGTAGTAAGCGCAAAAGTATATTACAAAGGTGGAAGCATCGACAAAAATAAGCCAGCGGTAGTGCTTTCTCAAAATCAACCACTGATTATTGCTGACAAGAAAACGCATAAACTTGTAAAAAAAGATGGGACAATAAGTGATAAAACACTTGATGAATGCAAAGAATTTTTTGATAGTGATAAAAGAATAACTAGTTGTGCAGAAGAAAAAGGAGATTGTGAAGTTTGCAAAGAAACAATTTGGGATTTTCAGGATGTAGTACCAGCGTTTTTTATATAAGGGAATCAAGATCTTGCATAACCATATGAAAAACCAATAGCCCATTCTTCTTTGTCATTCCAGCGTTACGCGTTGGAATGACAGGGCTATAGGTGTCATCCAAGTAGCTGACACGGAGCAACACGTCATACCACCGCGGCCGCTAACGAGTAGCGGAATGACAGTTCTTCAAATTGTCGGTAAACCTAAGTCACTTTAGCTATAGATTACATCAGATAACTCTTCAACTAGCCCCACTTATTCGCTATACTGCTACAAGTCTTATAGCTTTTTAGTTAATGAACATTTTCAAGCAGGTTTCCTCTCTAATTTCCAGCAAATTAAATGAGTTGAAGCAAAGGGGTGTCATAAATACAAGTGCGGCAAATTTTATTGTAGAGCCTCCAAGCAATAGAGCACATGGTGATATCTATACAAATGTTGCTATGGTGCTTGCAAAGCATGAAAAGAAGGATCCAGTTGAGATTGCAGAGGTTTTAGCTAAAGAGTTTGAACTTTTTGATGAAGTTGCAAAAGTGGAAATAGCGGGCCCTGGTTTCATCAACATGCACTTAAAAATAGAAGTATGGCATGGGATTCTAAAACAAATAAATGAGCTGAAAACAGAGTTTGGCACCCTAGATATAGGGAACAATCAGGCCATCAATGTTGAGTTTGTATCTGCAAATCCAACTGGTCCACTGCATATTGGTCATGCAAGAGGGGCAGTATTTGGTGACGTTCTGGCAAATTTATTGAAAAAAGTTGGTTATAAAGTTACTAAGGAATACTATATTAACGATGCTGGAGCGCAGATAGATACACTAATAAAGTCAGTATATCTGCGGTACAAAGAAGCTCTGGGAAAAAAAATCAGTATAGAAAAAGGTTTATACCCAGGTGAATATTTAAAACCGATAGGGGAGGAGCTGGCTAAAAAATATGGCAAGGAGCTTCTAAAAAAGCAAGATAATCAGATAATTAGAGACTATACTTTAAGTTCTATCTTAGAACTCATAAAGGAAGACATGAACTTACTTGGAGTAAGTCATGATGTTTTTACTTCAGAGTATGAGCTACAAAGAAGTGGCAAAATTGAAGAGAGTATAAAGATATTGTCTGACAAGGGTCTAGTGTATGAAGGGTACTTGGAGAAACCAAAAGGCAAAGAAAGCGAAAATTGGACTTCCAGAAAAGAACTGTTATTTCGCTCTACAAAATTTGGTGATGACGTTGACCGCGCATTGAAGAAAGAGGACGGCAGTTGGACTTATTTTGCCTCGGATATCGCTTACCATTTTGATAAGATATCACGTGGTTTTAACAATATGATCTTAGAGGTTGGTAGTGACCACGGCGGTTATGTCAAAAGGCTCAAAGCAGTCGTCTCTGCGCTGAGTGATAATCAAGCAAAAATAGAGGTAAAACTGCATAATATTGTGAATTTTTTTGAGAATGGCAAACCTGTTAAGATGTCCAAAAGATCAGGAAACTTCCTCACAGCAAGAGATGTAGTGGAAGAAGTTGGCAGGGACATAACTCATTTTATAATGCTAACACGCAAGAATGATATGGTCTTGGACTTTGATTTTGCTAAAGTTAAAGAACAGTCAAAAGACAATCCTATTTTTTACGTGCAATATGCGCATGCTCGTGCTCATTCGTTAATGCGTAATGCTCCAAAAGAGCTCCCAACAGCAGATCCTTCACTTTTAAAGACCGATGGGGAGCTCTTCCTCATAAAAACCTTAGCAAAGTGGCCAGATGTGGTAAAAATTGCAGCAAGGCTTTATGAGCCACACAGAATTACTTTCTACTTACTTGAAGTTGCAGAAGCGTTTCACGTTTTATGGGGGTATGGCAAGAGTGATTTAAACATGCGGTTCATACTGGAAGACAACTTAAACCTCACCGCTGCAAGAATGTTTCTCGTACAAGCCTTAGCGCACGTCATCGCTTCTGGACTTTCCATCTTTAATATAGAGCCTTTGGAAGAGATGAGTTGACTTTTTTTGTGCAAGATTGTTTTTTCAACGAATAGAGGAATTGACAAAATTAAGTAAAAATGTTATAGTTTATAGTAGTATTTTCTGGTTAATATATGGCTCACAGTCAAAAAAAGCTCAATGTTAATGTAAGTTTTGACAGTAAATTGGCTCAGTATCTTACAGAAATGGCAGAGATTCAAAATAAAACTATCCCTGAAGTTTTAGTAGATTTAGTGGAAGAAGAGTTCGAAGAAGATGTAGAGCTATCCGAAATAGCTGACGATCGCCTCTCTGAAGGTGAAGAAGAAGTAGAGGATGATGAAAACATCTGGAAATAAAACTTACACTATAAAATTCTTAAAAAATGTTATTGAAAAAGAAATTCCAGCTCTTCCGGCAAAGATTAAATTAATGGTTCAGGAGGCCATAAAGAAACGCCTTACAGTTGATCCTTTTAATCTAGGAAAGCCTTTATGTCATAGCTTTAGAGGGCAATATAGGATAAGGGTTAGCAACTACCGTATAATTTACATCATAAATCATTCAGAACGTAAAGTACTTATTACTGCAGTGGGGCATAGAAAAAACATTTACAAACACAGAAGATTACACAATTAAAAATATAAGAAAGACCTCACCGCTGCAACTCGTACAAGCCTTAGCGCACGTCATTGCTTCTGGACTTTCCATCTTTAATATAGAGCCTTTGGAAGAGATGAGTTGACTTTTTTACTTTATGTGTAATAGTTAAAGTATTATTGAATTTGTAGGTAGAGCTATGGTAATAAAACATGAAGAGTGGAAAAAAATATTAAGCGCAGTTAATGAGAAAGAAGATCGAAGTAAAGACAACGTAATTGACAAAATAAAAGAGGAATTAAAGAAATATCCAGAAGAATATAAGAAATGGGAAGAAGTTGGTTTTGATGTAAATTACCTGTTTGAAATTAAAGATGATACACTAATAGCATATGATCGATTTACGTTATTGCATTTAGCTGCTAAAAATGGTCATGCAGATGTAGTAAATGCTCTAATACAAAACGGAGCAAATGTTAATGCAAAAGATTATTTTAAAAGTACTCCTCTACTTAATGCTGCTAGAAATGGTCATATAGATACAGTAAAAGTTCTAATAGCAAAAAGAGCAGATGTTAATGCAGAAGATAATTTTAAAAGTCTCCTCTACATAATGCTGCTCAATATGGTTATAGGCACAGTAAATGCTCTAATACAAAATGGAGCAGATCTTTTATTAAAGAATAATTCTGGAAAAACTCCAAGAGATTTAGCTAGAACTGATGATATAAAGAAGCTTCTGGAAGAAGAAGAAGAACAGCTAAAAAAACTAAACGAAGAAAAAAACGATTTAACGCAAGATAAGGATGATAATAAGGATACAACACCCCTCCTGGAAGAAACAGAAAAAAACAACCTACATCAGCAATTAAAAAAGGTCTTTTCGCCAGTGGTGCAGTCGCAGTATTAGGCATTGCAGCAGCAGTAGCACTTTTTGCAACCGGAACAATTGAGTTAATACCTATAGTAATAGCAGTTGTTGCAGTTACGGTGGCGGCACTAGCAGTTGGTGGTATCACATATATGATGTTAAAGCCTAGTACTAAAATAGATGAAGTGGAAGAAGAACAAGGCATAACTGGGGATGAGCGGAAAGCTTGATCTGCTGGATTCCAGTGTCAGCTACTTTCATGACATCATAGAGGCACTGGGATGACATCATTCTTGACCCCTATATCGCAACGTTCGTACAGTTGTGAGCGGTACAAGTTTAGTCCATATACCTTCCAAGCATAACACGCTCACGAAACTTTAATGCGATAGCTTGATTTCTACTGAAAGACAGCATTATGCCAAGTGCAATGCTCGAAGATAAAAGAGAAGAGCCACCATAACTAAGTAGTGGCAGGGTTATGCCGGTGGTGGGAAAAACACTCAATGTTACCCCTATGTTTATTATGAATTGTGTGATGAATTGAATTGAGATACCAAGAATCACCAACAGATTAAGTAGTTCATTTTCCCTATATGCAGCGTAAAGCAAGCGGGCGGAAATGATACCAAATAACATCAATGTGGCTAAGCACGTAATCAAACCAAATTCTTCTGCTAAAACAGAAAATACAAAATCTGTATGACAATCAGGAAGAGAGGCTTTTACGCTACCTTCACCAGGTCCAACTCCAGTTAATTGACCTCTTTTGAATGCTTCTAATGATTTTGTGACTTGAAAGTTATCGCGCTGCGTAAAAAAGACAAAATTGTAAATCCTTTGCTTTATATGTGGGAGGCATAAGTAAGCTATTGTAGTTCCAGTTGTGGCCATTCCTATTATGCATAGAAAGTATAAAAATGGTATACATGCAATAAACATTTGACCAATAAAAGAATATGTTAAAAGCATGGACATACTGAAATCAGGTTGCAAAAGTAACAACACAAAAACTAACAGAAATATTATGATTGATATGTGCATTTTAAACTTCATTCCGCTGGCCAAGATACTAGCTATAACAACAGAAAAAAATGGCCTTACGAACTCAGATGGTTGAACTGAAATTTTGACAATATGTAACCATCGTTTCGCACCTTTTACCTCTATACTAAGTATTATCGCAGCTGCCACTAGAATAGTAAATAAAATGAAACCTGCGAATGAGAGGTTAAGTATAGTTCTTGTGTTGAGAAAAGAAAATGTTACTAAGGTAATCAGTGATAGAACTATATAAATTGTATGGCGCCGTATAAAATAATCCTGTGGTAGAGAAAGACGCTGCGCAATTACAGGGCTCGCTGAATAAACAAGAATGAAACTTATAGTGAGCAAAAAAAACACTGGAAGGATGAGATAATAATCTAGGGTTCTATACCAGAGTTTAATATTCATTTTGTTCCAATGTGTAATGCCACTATTCCATAGCTCATATTATGAAACTCAACATTCTTAAAGCCTACCTCTTCAATTTCCATTTTAAAATCAGCCTGAGTTGGAAATTCTCTGATGCTCTTCACTAAATATTCATAAGAACTCTCGTCTTGAGCAACTATGCTGCCAATTTTAGGAATTACTTTAAATGAATATAAGTCATAAAGTTTGGTAAATATCTCATTTTGATAGTGCATAGGGGCAAATTCTAAGCAGATAAATTTTCCATGTGGTTTTAATACCCTGTGCGTCTCATTTAAAGCCTTCTTGCGGTCAGAAACATTTCGAATGCCAAAAGCTATTGTGCAATAATCAAATTCGGAGTCTTCAAATGGTAAACTTTCTGCGTTCGCACATACCCAATCAAAATTAATTTGGTTTGAATTTATAGCTTTATCACGTCCTCTGCTTAGCATATTCTGATTTATATCGCATACTGTAACCTTAGCACTTGGCTCTTTTCTTACTATTCTTATTGCTATATCTCCAGTTCCTCCAGCAACATCTAAAACCTTAGAGTTTTTTGTAAAATGCACACTATTTACCATTTTATCTTTCCATAATCTGTGCATTCCAAGGCTCATTATATCATTCATGGTGTCGTAGCGACTTGCCACGGAATCGAATACCTCTTTAACTAATTGTGATTTCTTCTCGATTTTTATAGTAGACATTACGTAAAGTCGCTCAACTCCTTTATAATTAGTAAAAATTAATTTGAATTAACATAAATATTAACGACAGGCCTTGAGCCTGTTAAAATCTTCTTCAGCGTGGTATGATGACCGAGTTAGTGGGCTTGATGCAACCACTAAGAAACCTTTGGAGTAAGCAATGTATTTATAATGCTCAAACTCTTCTGGGGTAACATACCTATCAAGTTTTGCATGTTTTGGAGTTGGTTGTAGATATTGACCAATTGTAATAAAATCAACTTCAGCACTGCGCAAATCGTTCATAACCTGAAGTATTTCCTCTTTTTTTTCTCCAAGACCAACCATAAGCCCTGACTTTGTGAAAACTTTAGGATTAATCTGCTTTACCATCTTCAGTAAATATAGTGAATGAAAATAGCGAGCTCGTGGTCTTATTTTTGCATACAATCTCGGCACTGTTTCAATATTGTGGTTATAGACATCAGGTGATGCAACAGCAATTGCTTCAAATGCTCCTTTCTTATTTAAAAAATCAGGAGTTAAAATCTCTATTGTTGTTTCTGAAGTTATCTTTCTAATTTCTTCTATGCACTTTATAAACTGATTTGCGCCACCATCTGGCAAATCATCACGATCAACAGAGGTAATGACAACATGTTTTAAGTTTAACTTTTTTATCGCTTTTGCTAAATTTTCTGGCTCATGAGGGTCTAGTTTATCAGGAATGCCAGTTGCAACGTTGCAAAATGCACAAGCACGAGTGCAAACAGAACCAAGAATCATCACAGTAGCATGACGTTTATTCCAACATTCACCAATATTTGGACATGCAGCTTCTTCACATACCGTATGTAAGTTATGCAGTTTAACGATGTTTAAAGTTTCATTGAATACTTCACCGGTCGGAGCTTTTGCTCTGAGCCATTGAGGTTTGCTATGCATCTGAAACGGCTAACTCTACCTCTTGCTTTACTAAAACTTTTTTCAACCTTCTTTTTATCTTCTGCGCTTTCTCACTTAGTTTAATCGTTCTTGTGTTGAGCAAAAAAGCATCTAAATCACCTTTGTAATCTATAGTTCTCAAAGTTCTTGTTGCCACACGAAATCTAAACTTTTTATTCAATATATCACTTGTCAACGTAACCTTATGTAAATTTAAAAGAAAGGTACGCTTTGTTTTACGATTCGAATGTGATACCTTATTACCAAAAGATTTTTTTCTATTTGTTAATTCACAAACTCTACTCACTTCAATATACCAAATTATTCTATGTACTTAGATTACCTTATATAGTCAAATAGTCAATACTCTCTTGCTTAATTTTTATACCATATACTGCTTTGTAGCCAAAAAATATCGTAATTTTTTCTATTATAAGAGAAATCATATGCTGAATTTCTAATGCTTTACTGCCATTTGTTACTACCAGATGCAATACACCCGAATTTATATTCTGTGCATATGAGATCTTTTTTGGTTTTGTACACTCTGCTATTTCTTTCCCTACTATATTTCGCCAGTTTAAAATCAGACGTATTTCATTTTTGCTAATTTTATTTTTCATGCATTTTAATGCGTAATTTTCAATTATAGACTTTAATTTTTTTGGACCGCTACGTTTGAGCATTTTTCTGTTTTTTTCTAGTATAACTAAATAAGTAAGGTTTACCACTACATTGGATTTCTTAAAGCCCTGTCATTCCAGTGCGTACTGCACGAACATTGTAATTTGAGTCCACCAGGGAGGATGTCATCCCAGTGCTCAGACACATAGCTGTACGAACATTCATTTTTGAAGGTAAATTGCACAGCAAATGGTGTCATTCCAGTGCTTGACACTGGAATCCAGAAATTTTGCTTATAACTGAGCTGATGAGCTAAAGGTAGTTGTCTTACGCTAAAATAAACGTTTTTAATTAAGTTGCATAGAAGCTGGATCCCAGTGTCTGGGCACTGGGATGACACCCCACTGGTGGCCCAAACTACAACGTTCGTACAGTTGTGTGCTCAGACACTGGGATCCAGAAAAATTGATTGTGCACTATACAACATTTTCGATCAAAAGCTGGATGCCAGTGTCAAGCACTGGCATGACACCATTTGTTGTGTTTAACAAAAACAAATGTTCGTACAGTTGTGTAGCTGACACTGGGATGACAACCTTCTAACTGCTTTACGAAGACTCTACCCTCTGGCCTCACACCGTAAAAAGCAGTATTTTTATGTAAAATTTATCTCAACGCAGCACTTGTCAAGTAAGTTGTAATCACGTTCCATTCAAAAATTTTTGTGCTGTCATCTTTGCCTCATAATTAACCTTATAGCTGTTTTAATCGTAATTAGTTAAATTATTATTAACTTGCCAGGCTAGATCCAAAAAATAGCATAATCAATATGCAAATTGCAATAGAAACTATATTTGTGGATGGTTTATTGCTGATCTTTCCTCAATCCAAGCTGCTTGAATGGCTTCGAGTATTTTCTCGTTACAGCGTTTTTCATCATCATCAAATTCCTCTAAACTCAAGACCTTTTTTTAAGCTCAGTGAATCTGATACTAATTATATTCTCATCTGGAAATTTTTCCTCCAGAGCTTCTACAATATCTTCTATATCAAGCCATTTCATACTTTTTTGTATTTATCTGCTAAGTTAAATTGGTGCCCATGGGGAGACTTGAACTCCCAAGGTCGAAAAACCCACGGATTTTAAGTCCGCTGCGTCTACCGATTCCGCCACACGGGCTTTTTTTACCTATCTAGAGTAAAACTCTACTACTAAATTGACTTCCATGTCCGCTGAATAAGGAACCTCAGAATATTGAGGCGACCTCAAATATTTCACTGAATGCTCTTTACTATCTGTCTCCAAATAATCCGGAGCCTTGCGCTCTTGTTTTTGTTCAGCCTCTACTACTACAGGGATTTTTGCTGCCCTTTCTCTTATTTTTATTATATCACCTGGTTTCACTCGATAACTTGATATGTTAACCACCTTATCATTAACTGTAACGTGCTTATGAGATATGAGCTGCTTCGCTGCATAAATTGTTGGCACAAGACTAGAGTGGTATAAAACAGAACTTAACCTCGATTCTAAGATACCGATAAAATTATCAGCCGTATAACCCTTTCTGTTATAAGCATCTAAAAATGTATGTCTGAGCTGCTTACTTGAAATCGCATAGTAAAACTTAAATTTCTTATGCGCAGCAAACTGCTTACCAAAGTCGGATAACTTCTTGAATCCAAGAATACCATGTTGACCAGGAGGGTATTTCCTTTTGTTTACTGGGTCTTTAGCTCTACCCCATAAATTTACACCAAGTCTACGGCTAATCCTATACTTTCTAGTGATAACAGTTGTCATATAAAAACTCTCACGATTCAACTCTAGATTATTAAGGATTTTAGCACTTAGTGTCAACTTGTTTTTGCTGGTATAATCTTTTATACTTCATTTTTAGTTTTTCTATGAATCATCTACCTTTGGAATCTATGGCAAACGCCATCCGTTTTTTATCAATTGATGCAGTACAAAAAGCAAACTCTGGACACCCAGGTATGCCACTTGGCATGGCAGATGTTGCAACTGTTTTGTTTGCTAAATACCTGAATCATAATCCTGATGATTCTAAATGGTTCAATAGAGATCGCTTTGTTTTATCAAACGGTCATGGATCAATGTTACTATACTCAATATTATATTTGACAGGTTATATTAGCATAGATGAGCTAAAAAACTTCAGGCAAATGGGATCCAAGACCCCAGGTCATCCAGAGTTTGGCTTGACTTCCGGGGTAGAAGCAACAACAGGCCCGCTCGGTCAGGGGTTTGCCGCTGCTGTTGGCATGGCACTTGCTGAATCAATCCTTAAAAAGCAATTCAGAATCAATCACTACACTTACGTAATGCTAGGGGATGGCTGTCTTATGGAAGGAATAAGCCATGAAGCAGCATCACTTGCTGGGCATCTTAAATTGAATAAATTAATAGCCCTTTTCGATGACAATGATATTTCTATAGATGGCACTACTTGCCTTTCCTGCTCTGATGATGTAGAGAAACGCTTCTTAGCGTATGGATGGAATGTTGACAAAATTGATGGCCATGATTTTGATGCCATATCCCTTGCAATAGAGCAAGCAAAAAAATCTGATAAACCTACAATGATCTGCTGCAAAACCATTATCGGAAAATTTTCAAGCCGTGCTGGCACATCCTCTGCTCACAGTGGTGCTTTTTCGGAGGAAGACATCAAACAGATGAGAGAGAAATTAAACTGGAATTACGAACCATTTCATGTGCCAGAAGATGTGAAAAATGCCTGGAAGAAAACTGTTGAGAGAGCAAAACAAAACTACACGATATCATTCCAGTGCTTGACCAGAGAAAATAAAGAACTTCAAAGACGGTTAGATAAACGTCTACCAGACAATATCGATAGTGTTTTGGCTAACTTGAAGAAACAAATACACGAGACAATGCCAAACGAAGCTACTCGATCTTCTTTCGGCATGGTAATGGAACTTTTAACACAACATATGCCAGAATTAATCGGCGGTTCTGCTGATCTTACTGGGTCAAATTGCACTAAATATAAGCACATGCAGGTAATAGATAGTAATAATTATAGTGGTTCTTATGTCCACTATGGAGTGAGAGAACACGCTATGGCAGCATGTATGAATGGTATGGCACTTCACGGCGCGATTCTTCCTTATAGCGGCACTTTTTTAGTGTTTTCTGACTATTGTCGTCCTGCTATACGTCTTTCAGCTCTGATGAAACAGCAGGTTATGTATGTGATGACTCATGACTCAATGGGAGTGGGAGAAGATGGCCCAACTCACCAACCAATAGAGCATTTAGCTTCTTTACGCGCTATACCAAATCTATATGTTTTTAGGCCAGCAGATGCAATTGAAACTCTAGAGTGCGTTAGCATTGCACTCGAAAAAAAAGAATCACCTGCACTGTTTGCGCTCTCAAGGCAAAATGTCAATTACATGCATTCTGATATCGATCAATCTGCTAATCTATCGAAGTTTGGTGCATATATTTTGTGTGAATGTTCAAAAGAATTAAAAGTGACAATATTTGCTACCGGATCTGAAGTTGAAATTGCAGTTGAAGCAAGGGAGAAATTGCAGGAAAAAGGTATAGGTGCAAGGGTTGTTTCTATGCCATGCTGGAGGCTTTTTGACGAGCAAAGTGATGAATATAAAGCGGCGATATTAAATAATGACAGCATTAAAGTTGCAATTGAAGCCGGAAGTGAAATGGGTTGGCATAAATATATAGGTTCAAACGGTATATTTATTGGCATGAAAAGCTTTGGAGAATCAGCACCTTATAAAACACTTTATGAGCATTTTAATATCAGCGCTGATCACGTAGTAAAATGTGTGTGTGAATTTTATCATTCCACTGTATATATTCAATAGAAACCACTTGACAAACTCTGCCAGCCCCTTTATCATGAAACTGAAGGTATTCAGTTATCTTCATCTGTGCAGATTAAACAGCAAGAAAACAACGTAGTTGGCGTCTTATTTTTAATTTTTTGCACTATGTGCACCTTATGTCTTCACAACATTTCTGGGTTTTTACCTATATAAGCTGAAACGCGCTTATAAGTCGTTTAAGACAGTATAGTACGCCAATTTGCAGGATTAGGGAGTGAACACTAATTACCACGGGGTTTCTTTTGCCTTTTTTTCTGCTTAGTAAATTTCTTAAACATTTAAACAAAGGTGAGTTGCATTTAAAAGCAGCTAAATTGCAGTGTTTAAGACTTAAAAAACGCCAATACTGAAAGTAGACAATGACTAGGGCTTCTTTTGCCTTTTTTTTTGTTTGGTAAATTTCTTAAATATTTATGGCTAAACGACAACCGTCATCCCAGTGCCCAGACACTGGGATCCAGGAATTTTATTAAGTTGGTAAGCATAAAAGTAGCCGTTTTATGCTAAAGTACAACGTTTTGATGATTATGAAAAAGCTGGATCCCAGTGGGCTTTGTTGCATAGCACCTTAAGCAGTGATGGTTTACGACAAATTTATGTAATGATTTCAAATTTAGCCATACCAATATCAGTGAATTTGTTGAGCAAATAGCACTTAATTAGTAATTCTTTTTCACGATTTACTTCAGATTTATTCCTAAAGCTAAATCCAAATACTTGCTTCAACCTTGAGAAAAATCCTTCTATGTAAGATCTCTTTCCATAAATCGCTTCCTTTTTCCACTCTTTTACACCATCTTGTCCATATAATTTTATTAACCTAATAGCAGCATTTCTGTCAGACATATAATCTATTTTTGAATGTTCTGCTGCATCCTTTTTTGGTAGAACTTTTGTCTTTATATCGTATTTCTTACACAATTTATAAAGTTTGTGCCTATCGTATGCCCTATCTGCATATAATGCTTTTATTTTGTGCTGAAAATTAACTTCTTCAAGCAAATCGCAAGCTCCATAGTGGTCAGAGTAGACGCCATTACTGTATCTTGCAGCTATAGCTTTTTTACTATTCACACTTAACATAACATGTAACTTTCTTACTTGCTCGTAGCTTCGGTACTTTCTATCTGCACTGTTTTCCTTACTGTGGCCAGGAGTGTTACTGTAAATGCTGATACTTGTGCTATCTATGATAATTTCAATATTTTCCATGTTGCTTTTATCAACCCTGCAATCATTTATCTTAATATTAAGTTTTTTAAACCTTCTTGATGCTTGTGAATAGCTGATAACTGCCAAATTTTTTCCTATTTGTTGCAGATATCCTTTTATAAACCCCACCGTTTGTCTTAAACCAATTCTAAAAAGATTGACAATTATATGCACCAAAATTACGACTTTATCACTGTAAATATAGTTGCCGCCCTGCATTTTTGGACTATTTTCATACCAATTTTCGATAGCTTCATCGATGTAACGAAAAATATTTCCCCTTTTTTCAAGGAATTTGTTATATTCGTTTTGGTTACTGACTTTCATTTTCTGTGGCATATTTTTTCTTCAACAGTTAAATGGTTATTTATAATGAATTTTGTCAGTAGCTACCAGATTTTTTCGGTTGCTATGCAACAAAGCCATTCACCTATAGCTTTTATTGAATGCATATATGAATTAAAATACTCTTCCGCATCCTCAGCTGTGTGAGCAGCTTCACCAAGCATATCAAAAGAGTATAAAAACTTACTATTGTCATCTAGTTTTGCATATCTTAAAGCTTCTTCTATGGTTTCTCCAACAACAAAATGATTACCAAGCATAGACATTGCTTGTTTTACTGCTTTGCGAATAATCGGCTCTCCTAAATTTTTAAGTAATTTAGAAATTGCGTAATAGAACTTCGAATCGCCTTCATTATCTCTCAATATACTACTTCCTATCATTAAACTCCGTGTGGAAGCATTGACAAACAATGAGGAAGAATGTCCTAAATATTTACTCCATTCTTGATTGGCAATTTTATCTTTGATTAGCTCGTCTATTGTATAATCATCTGGTATTCTAAGTAGTGACTCAGCAAGACACATAAGCGCTATTCCTTCGTCATTGGAAAGCGAGTATTGCTGCATGAAAGAATCTATGACATCTAATTTGTTGCCTTTAATCTTTTCAATAACTTGTTTTGCTATATTATAAATTCTATTTTTTGAATCAGCCGAAAGCTCTGTTTTTTCTACAAGGCGGCGTACATAACTTTTCTCATCAGTACGATAAAACCCTTGTAAACGTTTTCTCAACTCGTTAGGTTCTTGTATAGGACTAATCATATATAATTATCTGCAAAACACTCTGTTACCATATGTAAGGTAAAATTATATCATAACTTTGCATAGAACAAATCATTATTTAAAAAGGGATCAGGGCTGGCTAGAAGAAGTCCATGCAATAACTTTAAAAGGATTGTGCAAGTATGTAGCTTAACACTCCGCCATGCATTAAGTATTTAATCTCAGTTGCGGTTTGTACACAGCATTTGAGTTGAATTGATTGTTCAGAATTATCCTTTCCTTTGATGATACATTCTAGATTTCCACCTGGCACTATTTCACCTTTTATGCTTATTACCTCGCTACCATCAAATATCTTTCTGGTTATTCCATTTTGGAATATAAGTGGAAGAACACCCATGCCGACCAAGTTGGACCTATGTATACGCTCAAAGCTTTCTGCAATTACAACTTTAATCCCCAACAATAAAGTACCCTTTGCTGCCCAATCCCTACTTGAACCTGTGCCATACTCCTTTCCTGCCACAATGATGAGAGTTTCCTTGTAGCGCATTGCTGCATCAAAAATCGACATAGTTTCTTGAGAAGGAATATATTTTGTATAGCCGCCTTCGATGCTTACCATTTCATTTTTTATTCTAATGTTAGCAAAAGTCCCACGCATCATTACATTGTGGTTACCACGACGAGACCCATACGAATTAAAGTCCTGTGGCTCAATTCCAAGATTTTTTAAATATATACCTGCAGGACTACTTGAGGCAATATTTCCAGCAGGGGAAATGTGATCAGTGGTTATGCTATCGCCAAACATTGCCAATATTTGTGCACCTTTTATATCGATTTTATTATTTTTAGGTGATAAATTATCAAAATAAGGCGGATTTTGTATGTAAGTGCTGTTTGCATCCCAATTATAGATTTCACTTTTTTCACACTTTATCTTTCGCCAATGTTCATCACCAGAAAAAACATCCTTATACTTTTGTATGAACATCTCACGTGTTACCACACTTTTAACACAATCTTCGATTTCATTGTTTGTTGGCCATATATCTTTGAGATAGACATCATTTCCATTCTTATCTTTGCATATTGAATCTTTTGTCAGGTCAATTCGTACAGTGCCTGCAAGTGCATATGCAACAACAAGTGGCGGAGATGCCAAGTAATTAGCTTTGACTAACGGATGAATTCTTCCTTCAAAGTTACGATTGCCAGACAAAACTGCAGCAACAGTTAGGTTTTTATTTTTAATATCATCTTCTATATCACTATTTAGTGGACCAGAATTTCCAATGCAAGTTGTGCAACCATATCCAACTAAATTAAAGCCCAAAGCATTCAGATCTACCTGCAATCCAGACTTTTCTAAATATTCTGTTACAACTTGTGACCCTGGAGCAAGAGAAGTTTTAACCCAAGGCTTTGATTTTAATCCAAGTTTAATTGCATTACGAGCTACAAGACCTGCAGCAATCATCACACTTGGATTTGAGGTGTTAGTGCAGCTTGTTATTGCTGCAATAACTACACTTCCATCTTGGAGTTTATCGCTTTCCTTTGACTCATTAACTGAAAATGATTTAGAAAAAGACTCTGCCACTTGTGAAAGAAAAACCTTATCTTGTGGTCTTTTGGGACCAGCCATTACTGGCTTCACGCTTGATAAATCAAGCTCTAGTGTGTCAAAAAACGCTAACTCGTCACTGCTACGCCACAGTCCTTGCTCTTTCGCATAAGCCTCAACTAATTTAATCAGCTCTTTTGGCCTTCCGGTCAAGTTTAAATAATCTAGCGTTTTCTGATCAATTGGAAAAAATCCACAAGTTGCACCATACTCTGGGGCCATGTTTGCTATAGTGGCTCTATCTGCCAAAGATAAATAATCTAAACCATCACCATAAAACTCTACAAATTTACCAACAACACCTTTCGTTCTTAGGATATTGGTAACCGTCAGCACTAAATCAGTCGCAGTTACTCCTTCCGGCAGTCTGCCAATTAATTTAAATCCAACTACTTCTGGAATCACCATACTAATTGGTTGACCAAGCATTACAGACTCAGCTTCTATGCCTCCAACACCCCAACCAAGGACTGATAACCCGTTAACCATTGTAGTATGGCTGTCAGTACCAACTAAAGTGTCAGGATATATGACTCCATCATTATTACACACAACTTGCGCTAAATATTCAAGATTCACTTGGTGGCAAATTCCAGTACCTGGTGGTACTACTCTAAAATTTGTGAAGGACGATTCCCCCCACTTTAAAAATTGATATCTCTCCAAATTTCTTTTTACTTCTAACTCAACATTCTTACTGAATGCGGAAACACTTCCATAACTATCTACTTGAACAGAATGGTCAATCACAAGATCAACCGGTACAGACGGATTTATATTGCTTGGGTTTCCTCCATTTTTCTTAACATAGTCCCGCATTGAAGCTAGATCAACAACAGCAGGAACCCCTGTAAAATCTTGCATCAACACCCTTGCTGGTTTATAGCTAATTTCGTGATTAGTGTGTTTATTAACGCAGTCTGCTAGTGCTCTTATGTCATCTAGCTTTACGTTTACTCCATCTTCATTGCGCAATAAATTTTCAAGCAGAACCTTAAGTGAGCAAGGCAATTTAGTCACATCTATTCCTAAAAATTCACTAGCACTACTTAGGCTAAAATAGTTGTATGACTTCCCGTCAATGTTTAAAGTCGTTTTTGCATTTAAAGAATTGTTCATCCTATCACACTATATTAGTTAAAATTGGAATTACTACCGTTACTTTTTTGTTGTTGACTTTGCTGCTCGTACATAGTTTCGAAATCTATAGGATCCAGCATCAGTGGGGGAAATCCACCACTACTTGTAACTCTTGCAATTATTTCTCTTGCAAAAGGGAAAAGAAAAGTAGGTCCGCCAATAAACAAAGCTTGTCTTACCTCTTCCTCACTCAACTCTTTTAAATTTTCTATTGAAAAAATGCCACAATATTTCGTCTCACAAATGAAAGCTACGCCATCTTTTATATCTGCATCTTTTATCGTTGCTCTGACTTCTATATGCAAAGTAACTTCATGGAAAGATTTTTCTTCATTTACTCCTTCTTTGTTTTCCATTCCTTCTAATTTTGCTGAATTGATATTAACCATTACATTAATATCTGGAGCTTTACTAGAAGAAAGGAATGGCGAATTCGGATTCTCAAATGATAGATCTTTAACATATTGACCGTGAATTCTCATTTTTTGTTGTGGCATTTCTTACGTCTCCTTTAATTAAGTTGAGATATTTAATACTTTCTTATATAATATATCCATTTACAAATGAATAGCAAACCTGATTATAAGTTGATATGAAAAACATATTTTCATTGATAATTAATAATGTTCGGATACTTTATATGCCAAGGAGTTGAGTTACTATGGTAGAGCTTGTAATATATGCTTTATTAGCGGCGTTCATTTTTTCACGTTTGTATAATTCTTTAGGAAGGTCAGCCAATCTCAACCTAAAAAAGCTAACTAATGTATTGGATGTAAGTCGAAGTAAAGAAGATGTAGTAGAAAACATTGAGGATTACATTGATAGCAATGATAAAAATTCAATAAAAGTTACTTATGAACAAATATTAAAAAAAAACAAAGATTTTTCTATTTCCCACTTTATAGAAGGTTCAAGCATAGCTTTTGAATTAATAATAAAGTATTTCAATCAAGGAAATTTGTCTCAGTTAAAACCACTTCTCGATAAAGACTTATATGATAATTTTGCAGAGAAGATTAAACATCGTAAAGAGGTGCACGAGTCTATAATTGTTTCTATCGTTTCACAAAAGATTTTAGAAATAAAGCTAGTAAAAAACACAGTGTTTATTGCAGTATATTTCCTTTCAGAGCAAATTAACTTCGTTAAGAACAATGAAGGGGATATCATATCAGGTAGTACATCCACCATTAATAAAGTTGAGGATGTATGGCAATTCAAAAAAAATGTTAATTCATCAGACCCAAGCTGGTTGCTTGTTTCTATTCACTATAATAAAGACAAGTAACGATAAGACAAATGACAAGTAAGATTAGTTTTATTTAGAGTTAACCATGGAAAGCAAGCTACGCGAAATAGTACTTGACACTGAAACGACAGGTCTTGACACTAAATCTGGTCATCGAATTATCGAAATAGGGTGTGTGGAATTAATTAACCGCATTCCAACAGGTAAAGTATTCCATCGATACCTTAACCCAGAAAGAGATATACCTTATCATTCGTTTAAGATTCACGGTATTAGTGAAGAATTTTTAGAAGATAAACCATTATTCTCAGATGTTGCACTTGAATTTCTTGACTTTATATCTAATGATATTTTGGTAATTCACAACGCTGAATTCGATGTTAAGTTCCTTAACATGGAATTAAGCAAGCTGAATGCTGGGTTAATTTCCTCAGATAGAGTGCTAGATACATTACCTCTTGCGAGGAAAAAATTCGCAGGATCACCTGCTTCTTTGAATGCATTATGTAAGCGTTTTGATATATCGCTAGAGAATAGAGAATTGCACGGAGCACTAGTTGATGCTCAATTGCTTGCAAAGGTATATGTTGAACTTACAGGAGGGTTACAAACCTTTCTGTTTGATAATGAACGCAATCAGGACAGTAACTCTACATTCGTTCAGCATAAAGTGCGTAATCTAACTCCCAGAGAACATTCACCAAATAGTGAAGAAATTGATGAACATAAGAAACTGTTAGACAAAATTAACAATACACTTTGGAATAAATATATTGAATAGGTCAACTAATAAAGATACAATTTAGTTTTACTGAGAGCACCCTAATGGTAAGGTTTATAAGATTGTTATCTAATATGCTAGTAGCATTAGCAGTTGTTTTTTTAGGTTATTGTTATTTCACCAAAAAAGGCATATTTGCCCCAGTAGCGATTCACAACGCAGAAGTTAAGATGGGCGGAGATTTTTCTTTAATTAATCAGGACGGACAGATCTTACGCAGTAGTGATTTTAAAGATAAATACATGATGATTTTCTTTGGGTTTTCCTCATGCAAAAGAATTTGCCCTATGAACCTTGGGATAATTTCAGAAACACTTGCAAAGTTAGATGAGAAAACTAACAACAAGCTACAAACATTTTTTATCACAGTTGATCCTGAGCGTGATAGCACGGAAAGACTTAAAGAATTTCAGCAGCAATTTGACCATAGAATACAAATGTTAACTGGTCAAAGAGAAAAAATAGACGAAGTAATTGCAAAGTATAAAGTATACGCTAGCAAAGTTGGTGGAGAAGAAGAAATCAACCATTCTTCGATAATATATCTTATTGGCCCTGGAGGAAAATATGTTACACACTTTGCAGCTGATTTAAATTCAGACGAAAGTCAATCTGATAAGATTTTGGCTGAAATAAGAAAATACGTAAACTGAATTATAGATTCTTCTGTTGCGCAGTAAATTAATCGAGCACGCAACTGCATGAGCATTATAATTTTGAGAGCAATCTCCATGGGAAGACACACACAACTGTACGAACGTTGTAGTTTGGGAGCAATTCCCACCAGTGGGGTGTCATCCCAGTGCCCAGACACTGGGATGGCTTTGTTGCATCGCTACTTATGAAAGGCTAACTATAGTTAGGATTATAAGCAACCTATTGAAAATCTTGTTTTTTTGCAATCAATCTGATCAAATTTAAGAATAGTAATTTATTATTTATATTAATAAATTTAATTCTATTGAAAATAGCTAAAGCATTGAAATTCTTGAATTTTAGCCGGATTAGTGAGTGGTAGTGAAATTTCTTTTACTCAAATTTAGGTATTCACTGACCGTTCTTGTTATAAATACCAGAATAATAAGCTACTGATATTCTCTATCTTTTTTATCTTTAATCCATCATAGCTAGCGATGCAACAAAGCCATTCCAGTGTCAAGCACTGGAATGACATCACAGGGGCACTGGAATGACACCTCTCTTGGGCTCTTTTAGTTATAAACATTAAGAAATTTACCAAATAAAAAAAAGGCAAAAGAAGCCCTGGTCATTGTCTATTTTCAGTATTGGCGTTTTTTAAGTCTTAAACACTGCAATTTAGCTGCTTTTAAATGCAACTCACCTTTGTTTAAATGTTTAAGAAATTTACTAAGCAGAAAAAAAGGCAAAAGAAATCCCGTGTTAGCTAGTTGTCACTCTCTAATCCTGCAAATCGGCGTTCTATACTGTCTTAAACGACTTATAAGCGCGTTTCAGCTTGTGTAGGTAAAAACCCAGAAATGTTGTGAAGACATAAGGTGCACAGATGAAGATAACTGAATACCTTCAGTACAATGATAAGGGGACTGGCGAAGGGTGTCAAGTAAGTTTTTTGTTTCTATTCCCAATAAAAGTTTGTTATATGGTTATGCAAGAAGTCTATTGTGAATGAAATGAATGTGAAAAATATCTTATTAGCGTTTTTAGTACAAACGGTATTCAGTTTGCCGCTATTTGCAGCTGATCCTGTTTTGCTTAACTGCATTGAAACTCCAGAGATTTATGATCTTGATGCAAGGCCAAAAAATTTTAACTCTTCAAACAATTTAAGAAGAAAACCTGGTTCTCCAAATAGTGCAACGGGAGAATTAATACACATAGTGGGTAGAATTACTGATATAAACTGTTTACCAATACAAAATGCTGTAGTTTCTATATGGCACGCAAATTCACGCGGCATGAACCATTACAATAAGAATATAGAGGATAATCAACTCGATCCGAATTTTGCTGGATCAGGAAGGTTTGTAGTGAATAATCTTGGCTATTATAATTTTATTACGATAGCACCTGGTAAAATTAGTGATAGAGCTCCACACATCAACTTTCTAGTTCAACATCCAGATTTTCCGGAATTCACAACGCAAATGTTTTTTACTGACCATAATTGCGATAATTGTGCTGATCCTATTCTTGGAGATTTTGTTAGTAATGGGCTTGCAAGCCTTCTCATAGCACCATTTACTTACAATGATCAAATCATAAAAACCTATACGTTTAACATTACCTTGGGCGGATATAATAAGTTCTCTAATAAAAGATAAAAAACCCTTGCATGTAAGGGAGTCCATAGTAAACTTGAGTGTTATTGTACTTAGGTATATATGAAAAATATCTTACTGATGTTTTTGCTATGTTTTATGTACAGTTTACAATTATTTGCAACGGAGATGCCAGCAATGAAAATAACAATTTCTAAAATTTCGCCCGATTTTAAAACAATAGTAACGGGTTTATTTGAGGACAACGAAACCGTAAATGATGGCGGAGTTTTGCAAAGAAAACAGATCATAGATAATATAAAGCAATTTAGCGATTTCAATGGAAGTTTTGGTGAATTTTTCTCTACTACTTTGCCAGAAGAAAAAAATGTCATAGTTGTTGGACTTGGTAAGAAGGATGAATGGAATGAAAATAAAGAATTAAATATTGGTGGTAAAATATATTGTGAGCTAAGTAGATTAAAAATTAAGAAAGCAGCGATTTTAATCGAAGGTAGTGCAGCAAATGTTGCATATGGTGCGTTTCTGCGTAGTTTTAAGTTTGATAAGTATAAAACTAAAAAGGATGAGAAAATTACAGAGGTAGAGGAAATTACCGTATTAGTAAAAGATGAGCAGTTAAGTAATGCTGAAAGATCATTTAAGCACTTAAGGCAAGAAGGTGAGAGTATATTCCTTGCGCGCTCTTTTATAACAGAGCCTCCTAACATTCTATATCCAGAATCCTATGCTGATCATATAAAAAAAGAACTTACTAAGCTTGGCCTTGAAATCGAAGTGCTTGATAAAAAGCAGATGGAAGAGAAAAAAATGGGAGCCTTGCTTGGAGTTGCACAAGGAAGTAGTAAAGAACCAAAATTAGTAGTGATAAAATGGAATGGGGCTGCTAAAGAACAAAAGCCAATAGCTTTTGTTGGTAAAGGTATAACGTTTGACACTGGTGGAGTATCACTCAAACCTTCACGTGGTATGGAGTCAATGAAATATGACATGGCAGGCTCTGCTACTGTGGTTGGGGTGATGCATGCTTTAGCAGGACGAAAAGCAAAAGTAAATGCAATCGGCGTGGTCGCACTTGCAGAAAATGCAGTGGGTGGTAATGCTCAAAGACCGAGTGATGTAGTAACTTCAATGTCTGGACAGACAATAGAAGTGTTGAACACCGATGCAGAAGGAAGGCTCATACTTGCAGATGCTTTATGGTATACGCAAGACAGATTCTCACCAAAATTTATGATTGATCTTGCAACTTTAACTGGTGCTATAGTGGTTGCACTTGGAAATAACGAATATGCTGGTCTTTTTTCAAATAATGATGAATTAGCAAACCGTCTGATTGATGCAGGAAATGAAGTAAGTGAGAAGTTATGGCGTTTTCCTATGAATGAAACTTATGACAAAATTATTGATTCACCGATTGCTGATGTTCAAAACATCGCTCCTGCAGGCTCTGGTGGAGATAGCATAATGGCTGCACAGTTTTTACAGCGTTTTGTGAATGAAACTTGCTGGGCACATTTAGATATCGCAGGCACTGCTTGGCACGAAAAAGGTACTGACATTTGTCCAAGAGGAGCAGTAGGTTTTGGTGTAAGGTTACTTAATAAGTTGGTTGAAAAGTACTACGAAGCCAATGATTAAAGGTCTTTATACTGGATTTATGGCTTGACTCACAGCTACATGAACATTTATTTTCGAGGCGCAGTAAATGAAAGTAGCTGATACATATTTCTTTTTTTCTGGTCAAGCACTGGAATGATATCAAGGAGTAACTTTTTATTTAAACAATGATTATAATAAGAGATCTATTGAAATTTTAAAGTTATTAAATATTGACGCTATATACTTAAGTGTTAAAATAGAGTGAAAAGTTTTTAGGAGTTTATATGGCAGTAGGTGGGAAAGCAAAGACAGCTAGTAAAAATAACCCTACTCAGCGTAAGAAAGCCGAGCAAAAAATGTATAAAGATAAACCGGTAAAACCTGTTAGATATATAGATCGTGACTCGCGCATGAATTATATGTCTGCTCAATATGACAACGGCAATTTGGTTGAAGATGAGGTAAGCGGCAATCCTATAAAGTGGGAAGCTGTACAATAGTTGTGGTTAAAGTTACTATTAATTCTAAGGAATGTGAAGTAGAGCATGGGCTCACTATAATTCAAGCTTGTGAAATTGTGGGCGTTGAAATTCCACGTTTTTGTTATCATGAGCGTTTAGCAATTGCTGGTAACTGCAGAATGTGTTTGGTTGAAGTGGAGGGTGGACCTCCAAAACCAGTAGCCTCTTGTGCAATGCCAGTTGCAGAAGGGATGGTTATTCACACTGATACCCCTAAGGTTAAAAAAGCACGTGAAGGTGTGCTTGAGTTTTTGCTAATTAACCACCCGCTTGATTGCCCAATTTGCGATCAAGGTGGTGAATGCGATTTGCAAGATATCACGATGGCTTATGGGAAAGGAAACAGCAGACTTGATGAGCATAAGAGGGCTGTGCAAAAAAAACACTTCGGACCACTGATTGAGACTGCGATGAATCGATGCATTCATTGCACTCGGTGTGTTAGATTTTTGTCTGATGTTGCAGGTACAAATGAACTTGGAGGAATCGGAAGGGGAGAAAATGTAGAGATTAGCACTTACATAAAAAGGCATATTAGTTCTGAATTATCTGGAAATATCATAGATCTCTGCCCGGTAGGGGCTTTAACTTCAAAGCCTTACTCCTTTACAGCGCGTCCATGGGAGCTATCACATTGTGAGACTATAGATGTGCTAGATGCTGTGGGAAGTAGCATTAGAGTTGATTATCGTGGCCTGGAAGTTATGCGAATATTACCAAGACTGAGCGAAGAGGTAAATGAAGAATGGATATCAGATAAAACCCGCTTTGCCTATGATGGACTAAAAGTTCAGCGTCTTGATCGACCTTATGTAAAAAAAGATGGTAAATTAGCCCCAGTTGATTGGAATGAAGCATTGACTATTGCTGCAAAAAAATTAAAGAATACAAAATCAAATAAAATAGCTGCAATTGCAGGTGATTTAGCAGATTGTGAGTCTATGCTTCTACTCAAAGAAGTGATGCAGAAGCTCGGCTCGGGAAATATAGACTGCAGGCAAGATGGTGCAAAGCTTATACCAAGTAATCGTGGGTCATATGTGTTCAATACCACTATTGAAGGTATAGAAAATGCAGATTTATGTCTGCTTATAAATACAAATCCAAGGATAGAAGCACCGATCATTAACGTAAGATTGAGAAAGAGATATTTACAGGGCAACTTTCCCGTTGCAAGTGTTGGTCCTAACATTGAATATTTATATCATGTTGAGAAATTGGGCGATAATCCTGATATTTTGAGTGAAATAGCAAATGGAAATCATAAGTTCTGTGAGCTGCTGGTAGCTGCTCAAAACCCTATGCTGATTATCGGTCAAGATGCGTTGATAAGAGACGATTCTGAATCAGTTCTAGTTCTAGCTGGCAAAATTGCAGAAAAATTTAACATGGTCAGAGACGACTGGAATGGCTTTAATGTGCTGCATAAAGCTGCAGCAAGAGTTGGTGGGCTAGATATTGGGTTTGCTTCTAAAAAAGGCGAAAGGGATATTAATCAAATATTGGAACATGCAGAAAGTGGTGAAATAGAAGTGGTTTATCTTCTTGGTGCAGATGAAATTGATACATCAAAATTAGAAAATACATTTGTAATTTATCAAGGTCATCATGGTGATAAAAGTGCACATGTAGCAGATGTTATCTTGCCTGGTGCTGCATATACAGAAAAATATGCAACTTATGTAAACACTGAAGGTCGAGCGCAAAGAACAAATTTAGCTGTATTTCCTCCAGGTGAAGCAAAGGAGGATTGGTTAATTATTAAAAATCTCTCGCAATATTTGGATCTCTCCTTACCATATGATAGTTTATTTGACGTGAGAAAAAAATTAGATACTATCGGTCCACAGTTTAGAAATGCTGATCAAGTGATAAAAAATAAATGGATTCCAATCAGCAGCGGTGAAATAAGCTTAAGTAATACACCTTTTACTTTAAAGGAGTGTAATTTTTATATGACGGATTCAATAAGTCGCGCTTCAAAAATAATGGCGGATTGTACTAAGGCTTTTTATGAACACGCTAGTTAATATTTTATTTGTTTTAGTACCGCTACTACTTTCAGTTGCATACTTGGTATACTTTGAGCGTAAGGTTATTGCTGCAATTCAACTAAGGCACGGCCCAAGTGTAGTCGGACCATTTGGGTTATTGCAGCCGTTCGCAGATGCTATCAAATTGATAATTAAAGAGCCGATAATACCATTTAGAGCGAGCACTATACTGTTCATTATGGCTCCAATGCTTACCTTTATTTTGGCATTAATTGCCTGGGCAGTTATACCGTTTGGTGCTGAAGTAATTGTAGAAAATGGCCAGCAAGTAGTTATTCCTAAGGTTATAGCAAATATTAATGTTGGAGTGCTTTATGTGCTAGCTATATCGTCGCTGGGAGTATACGGCGTAATTATTGCAGGCTGGTCAAGCAATTCTAATTATGCATTTCTTGGCGCTATACGGTCGGCTGCTCAGATGATTTCATATGAAGTTTCAATAGGCTTAATAGTTGCTACAGTCGTTATTACCACTGGAACATTAAATCTTGGAGAAATGGTAGTGGCAAAACATAATATGCCATTTTGGGTTGATTTACTACTAATGCCTATAGGAATAATATTTTTTATTTCTTTGCTTGCAGAAACTAATCGTCACCCATTTGATTTACCAGAAGCTGAAGCAGAGCTTGTCTCTGGATATAACGTTGAATATTCATCCATGCCTTTTGCCCTCTTTTTTCTTGGAGAATATGCAAATATGATTCTAGCAAGTGCTATGATGACGATATTCTTTCTAGGAGGGTGGTATCCTCCGTTAGAATTAAGCTTGCTCTATAAAATTCCAGGTTTAATTTGGTTCGTTTTGAAGATAGTTATACTTTTGTTCGTATTTATTTGGATTAGAGCAACAATACCTCGCTATCGATATGATCAACTAATGCGCCTTGGTTGGAAAGTGTTTTTACCAATATCGGTGCTTTGGGTGATACTCATTTCAGGGGTGTTGCTCTTTACTGGGAATTTGCCTGGATCCAATGTTTAATTTTCCAAACACACGGTTAAGGCGCAGGCGCTCGAGCAAATGGGTTCGCAATTTAACAAGTGAAAATAGTTTATCAGTAAATGATCTGGTTCTTCCTCTGTTTGTTCATAACAGAGAAGAAACAACTGAACCAATTTCTGGCTTACCAGGCGTAAAGTGTTATTCAATAGATGGATTAGTGTCCATAGTTAAGGAAGCTAAAGATTTAGGAATTAATGCTGTTGCAATTTTTCCTGTAGTTGGTAGTAAACTAAAATCTGAAAACGCTGAGGAAGCGTATAATTCTGACAATTTAATCTGCAAAGCAATTTGTGCTGTAAAATTAAAGGTACCGGAAATTGGTGTTATTGCAGATGTTGCACTGGATCCATACACTATTCATGGCCATGACGGCATTTTAAAAGATAATCAGGTGGATGTAGAAAACGATGAAACTATATCAGTACTGTGTAAGCAAGCACTTGCTTTAGCGAAGGCAGGATGTGATATAGTTGCTCCTTCTGACATGATGGATGGTAGAATAGGAAGAATCAGAAAATCATTAGATGATAACAACTTTCAAGACGTATTAATATTATCTTATGCGGTGAAATACTGCTCTAGCTTCTATGCTCCATTCAGGCAAGTCGTTGGTTCATGTGGGCTATCACATTCTATAGACAAAAGTGGTTATCAAATGGATTATAAAAATGCGCGCGAAGCAATGTGCGAAATTGAAATGGATATAAATGAAGGTGCAGATTTTATTATGATTAAACCAGGTATGCCATATTTAGATATTATCAAAACAGCAAGTGATAAGTTTAATTTTCCGATTTTTGCTTACCAAGTAAGCGGTGAGTACGCAATGATAAAAGCTGCTGCAAATAATGGCTGGCTAGATTATGACAAGGTGATTTATGAGTCTTTGATTGGTTTTAAACGTGCGGGTGCAAGTGCAATATTCACTTATGCTGCACTTGATGTTGCAAAAAATTTGGTATCCGTTTAGCAGTGTGGCTAAAAGGCACGTCTGTGCAAACATTATGATTTAGAAAAATCCAAGTAGCATGAAAATGCAAAACCTACTTGACAAACTCCGTCAGCCCCCTTATCATGAAACTGAAGGTATTTTATTATCTTCAATCTGTGCAGATTAAACGACAACAGTATTACGTGATTGGCGTCTTATTTTTAATTTTTTGCACTATGTGCACCTTATGTCTTCACAACATTTCTGGGTTTTTACCCATATAAGCTGAAACGCGCTTACAAAGCGTTTAAGGCAGTATAGAACGCCGATTTGCAGGATTAGAGAGTGACAACTAGCTAACACGGGATATCTTTTGCCTTTTTTTCTGCTTAGTAAATTTCTTAAATATTAAAGCTAAGGTTAGTTGCACTTAAAAGCAGCTAAATTGCAGTGTTTAAGACTTAAAAAAACGCCAATACTGAAAATAAACAGTGACCGGGGTTTCTTTTGCCTTTTTTTTATTTGCTTGATATTTATAATAGACCCACACCATCACACTCTGGGACCATACAAGAGAAGGCTACTCGGATGACAGGGAGGAACGGTTGTCGGTAAACTTAGAGCTATAATAACTATTTGCCTTTTTTCTATGCAAGAAGTCTATTGATAAGTCCGTTACAATACAGTATTATAAATAATATAAGCCAAGTGTTACTTAGGGCATGGGGATTTTTTTTGAATTTTTGGGAAAGATGCTGGGCAAGGTTTTTCCTGCCAAAACAGTAAGCTCTTTTTTGGGAATAGGATATTTACCAGGTTGGCAGAACTATTGGTCTTCTTTTTTAATATTATTTATTGTCGATGTTATATTGATTTTTACATATGGAGGCGAATATTTACTATATAAAATGCCAAATTCAGGAATAGTTGTAGCTGCTGTTTTTACAAAATTGGCAATAGTTATGTTAGTAATGCAATTAATTGGAATATTTATTTTTCATGCTCAGGATCCTTCAGCAAACAGTGGTGAAGACATAGTAATACAAATAGCGTCAGGGCAAGTACTGACTGTAGCACTTTCAATGCCAGCAATAATGTCAATTTATTATGCTGTAAGTAAACTCTATGGGAGTATATGTAAGCAGATATTTCAATGCCCATTTTGGTTTAATGATTTTATGCACTTTTTCTTTTTTCTTATGATACCTTACGTATTTTTTAATGTCGTAGAAGTGATAAAACCATGGCCAATAAGTTCAATACAGCTCAGCTATAATAATGCAATGTCAATTACATTTGAGGGGATTTTTCACACATTTTATGCGGTGATTTTACTGTATTTAACAGCATTTATATTCTGCGATTTAACTATGCATGATGCAATTGTCCTAAATAAAAGCATAATTCAGTATGTGAGGGAAAGTTCAGCAGTTTTAGGTGATTATTTACATAGTGCTGCAAAAAAAATAAATATTGAATAGTACTTATTTATTTATATATTTAGTATAAAAAGTGTGCAATTTGTGTGAACTTACAAAGTATAATAAAAAAGTTACAAGATTTTTGGGCTAGTGAAGGATGTGTTATACTTCACTCATACACATCTGAAGTTGGTGCTGGCACATTACATCCTGCAACAATTATGTCTGCAATTGATACAAAACCGACAAAAATTGCATATCTACAACCAGTAATTAGGCCAGCAGATGGTCGCTATGGCGATAACCCTAATCGCTTGTATCAACATCATCAATACCAAGTTATAATAAAACCGTCTGGTAATAATTTACAAGACGTCTATTTAGATAGCTTAAAAGCTCTTGGCATATCTACAGAAAAATATGATATTAAGTTTGTTGAAGATGATTGGGAAAATCCAAGTGTTGGTGCATCAGGACTTGGATGGGAAGTTACATGCAATGGAATGGAAGTAACACAGCTTACTTATATACAGCAAGTTGGAGGGATTGACTGCAAGATGATTCCTGGTGAGGTGGCATATGGGTTGGAACGTTTAGCAATGTGCATACAAGGTGTAGATAATGTTTACGATATAATTTGGAACGATAATGGTGTAACTTACGGAGATATTTTTAAACAAAGAGAATATGAATTTTCTTATCTAGCGTTAGATTATTATGATACTAAAGTGGTACAGCAGCAATTCGAAGATACGGAAAAATTGTGTAAGTTCCTTATTGAAAAGGAGCTACCAATGGCAGCTTATGACCAATGTATTAAAACTAGTCACCTACTTAATCTGCTTGATGCAAGAGGTGTGCTTGGTGTAAATGAACGTACAGCGCATATTGGTAGAGTTAGAGAGCTGACAAAAAAATGTTGTGAATTGTACATGAGTAAATAGCGTATGTCGTTGCAGTTATTATTTGAGTGCCTTTCAGAAGAAATACCACCGAGAATGCAGAATTCAGCTGCAGTTCAAGTTAAGAGTTATATTACCAGTGCTTTTAATAAAAACAATTTAAGATTTGCATCTATAGAGGTTTTTGTAACGGCACGTCGCATTACCCTATTTGTCGACAACATAAATGCTTTGGAGCTAAAGGATTCCAATAACGAAGTTAAGGGACCAAACATTAACGCACCAAAAAGTGCTATCGAAGGTTTTTTAAGAAAATATCAGAAAAATGAAGAAGATTTGCTCGTTCGAAAAGTAAATAATGAGGATTTTTACTTCATTAAAAGAGAAAGCTGCTCATTTAACATTCAAGAGTTTCTTAAAAATCAACTAGGAGAAATATTAAAAAATTTCTCTTGGCCAAAAAGTATGAGATGGGGCGAAGGAAAAGAAAGGTGGGTTAGGCCAATTAAAAACATTTTATGCATTTTAAATGATGAAATAATACCTGTGTCTTTTGCAGGGATCACAGCATCTAACACAACATATGGCCATCGATTTCTCTCAAGTGGTACAGCGTTAACTGTTAAAGCACCTAAAGACTATTGTGAATTGCTAGAAAAAAACAGTGTAATTCTCCAAATGGACAAAAGAAAGCAATTTATACTAGATCAGATTAATAAATTCACAAAAGAGCAGAATTTACAACTTGAGAAAAATGATTATTTACTAAATGAATTGACAGGGCTTATAGAATGGCCAATTGTACTATTTGGTAAAGTGAGTCAGGAAAAATCATTCGGATTACCAAAAGAAGTAATACTTAGTATAATTAATACACAACAAAAATACCTTGCTTTGAGTGATGGGCCAAGAATTTCATATTTTGTTACTGTTGTTAATGTCAACAATGATAAAGTTGTTAAAGGGCACGAAAGAATATTAGAAGCACGTCTTGCTGATGCCCAATTTTTAATATCTCAAGATAAAAAGGAAAATCTAGATTATTATGTCAAAAAATTAGGTTCGATATTATTTCATGCTTCACTTGGCAGTGTGGGGGAAAAGGTAAAGCGTATTACGGCTCTGTCAAAGTATATAGCTATATTTATTCCACATGCTTCGCTGATAAAAGTTGAACGTGCTGCATATTTGGCAAAAGCTGATTTGGCAACATCGATAGTAAGAGAGTTTCCAGAATTACAAGGAGTAATGGGTGGATATTATGCTTCTTATTTTCACGAAGATAAAGAAATAGTGGAAGCTATAACTGAACACTATAAGCCAATCGGGCCAGAGCAGGAATGTCCTAAATCCCCTTCAGCAATTGCTGTGTCAATTGCTGACAAAGTGGATAGCTTAGTTGGTTTAATTGCAGCAGGTGAGAAAATCTCTGGTTCGTATGATCAGTTTGGTTTGCGGAGAATGACAATTGGTATAATTAGGACAATACTTGAAAATAATTTGCATATTCCAATTAGGCTAATGATAGACAAGTCAGTATCTTTATATTCAAGGCTTCTATTTAATAAAAATACAACGTCAGTTGATAAGCCAAATAGAAAACAAATTTCAGAACTAGTATTTAGATTCTGCTTAGAAAGATTCAAGGTTATTTTAAAAAATAGAGATATAAGGCAAGATGTCGTAGATTCAATACTATATAAAATCGATATTAATGATCTGCTGACAGCAGAAAAGCAAACTGTTATATTGGATCGTTATCTTAGTACGCCAGAAGGTGAACAGATTCTAAGCACTTACAAAAGAGTCAGTAACATGATGAGCAAAGTAAGGAAAAGTGATGGCACTACTTATAGTGCATCTTACGGTAAGAGATTTTTGATTGAAAATGAAGAAATTGCGCTATCAAATTGTGCTATAACTGCTTGTAAAAACATAAAACAAGCAATAAAAAATAACCACTTTAATGCAGCGCTTGATGAACTTGCTGGTTTTGCTCCGTTTATCAATCAGTTTATGGACAGTGTAAAGATTAACTGTGATTCTGATAAGCTGAGAAGAAACAGATTATCTTTGCTTGAAAATGTAGTTTCCGTCTTTCATTTAGTAGCAGATTTTAACCTCATACAGGTTAAGCAATGGATAAATGCTCAGGCAATATAAAGAACAAATCAAATCATCTCCACAGTCCTGTGGCGTGTATAAGATGGTTGGAGATAAGAATAAGATTTTATACATTGGTAAAGCAAAAAACTTGAAGTCGAGGTTATCCGACTACCTTCAATTCGAAAACCTTTCTGAACGAATTAGAGTTATGCTCTCACAGGTTATTAAGGTTGAAATATTCATCACTGAGAATGAAATCGAAGCACTGCTTCTTGAAGCACAGTTAATAAAATCGTTGAAGCCACCTTATAATATTGTGCTTAAGGATGGAAAATCTTATCCTTATATAACAATTTCCAAGCACGATTATCCAAGAATAGCAAAATATAGAGGCAAATTTAAGAAGAATGAGTTTCATTATTATGGTCCCTTTACATCTGTCGCTGCTGTTAAGCAAACTATATTATCATTGCAAAGAGCTTTTCTCTTGAGAGTATGTTCAGATCAATACTTTTCCTCAACAAAAAGACCATGTATTGAGTATCAAATTAAGCGCTGCTCAGCACCATGCATAAACAAAATCACAAAAGACGACTACTGCCAATCAGTAAAACAGGCACGAAATACATTGCTTGGAAGAAATAAGGAAGTGAAAGAACAGTTACTTTTCACAATGAGAAAGTGCAGCAGTGAAGAAAACTATGAGCTTGCTGCTATATATAGAGATCGGGTAAAGTTTCTTGAGCAAATTCAAATGCAGCACACGGATTTTTCTTTTGAAAAAGATGCAGATTTCTTCAGTATTGTACGTGAAGAGGATCTAGCATGTATTAGTGTGTTATCGTTCAGAAATAAAGACAACTACGGCAGCACTCCTTACTTTGCCGAGAACTGTGGTGATCACTCAAATGATGAAATTTTATCCACCTTTTTGGTCAATTTTTATAATTCAGCTAACATACCTCCAATACAAATTTACGTTCCAGATTCTATTGTGGATAAGGAAATTATAGAACAAGCACTATATAAGGTTGCTCAAAAGCCAGTAAAAGTTCTGCATGCAAAGAATAAAAAAGAGCGTGATTTATTGAAATTTGTTTATGATAACTCTCAGCATAGCTTAGAGCAGAAGCTTATCGATTATAGAAATAACCTAGAAAAGCTTGAAGAGCTTAGCAAAATCTTCTTGTTACCAAACATTCCAAAGCGTATTGAGGTTTATGACAATAGCCATATATTTGGAAACCAACAAATTGGTGTAATGGTTGTTGCAGGGCAGGAGGGTTTTTTAAAAAGTGAGTACAGAAAATTTACTATAAAGGAAAAATTTTCAGGCGATGACTATAAAATGATGAGGGAAGTGCTAACCAGACGTTTCTCCGGCAATATAAAAGGCATAATACCTGATTTTTTACTGATTGATGGTGGACCAGGACATGTTTCCATAGTACAGAATGTACTGGAAGTATTGAATATAAACGTTCCTTTTGCTTGTATGGCAAAAGGTCCTGATCGTAACGCAGGAAATGAAAGATTTTATATGCTGGGCAGGGAAGAATTCAGTCTGGCAAATGACAGCAAAGTCATGCTTTACTTACAATCGCTGCGTAATGAAGCCCACCGCTTTGCGATAACTTCACATAGAAAAAAACGCGATAAACAGTTTATAGTTTCACAATTAAGCAAAATACCCGGCATTGGCAACAAAAGAAAAAAAGCGTTGATGTCTTATTTTGGTTCAGTGAAAAATATAAGCAAAGCTTCTCTGGTTGAAATTCAAAACGTACATGGAATTAGTAAAGGTTTAGCAGAAGTCATTCTTAAACACGTGAATTATAAGAGAGGAGTACTGGAATAACACCAAACCCGTTTTATTGTTAAAGCAGATATTCATACACTTTTCCTCAGAATCTCTTCATTGAGAAGCTACTCTGTTAAAACGTAACCGTTCACGCAATGGCGTCAACTTAAGGAAAAATATAAGCGATAGTGTGTAAAATTTCTCTCTAAATTTTTTCTCATTAAATTATCTAAAGAGTGAAAAAAAACGCTGTTGTTTCTATAAAAAAGTTTAAAATGTGTCCTTTTTAGACGAAACATGCAGAAAGGAAAAAATCTTATTCTACAAATTAAAAATATAATATACTCGAAAGCTTTTCAGAGAATCCATTGTGTTGAGTTTCACACGAACAAGAAAACTTCCTTTTACGACAGTATTTTCTATGATTTTAAAGTTATAGCATATCTCATAATAGTCCGAACGTATTATAGGAAAGCAGAATCAACAGCATGACGAAAAGATTTGAATAGAGGAATGTTTTTCCTAGGGAGTGTTAAATAAACTGTGTCAAACCGAAAAAAAAGTAATAAATTGATATAAAAAAATGGAGGTTTGACAATGAGTCAGAAAGTAGTAAACAGAACTACCGGTTTGGTAGATTATAAAGAATTAGAAACAAATATCCTGTCGTCTATACGAGAAGGAAGACCGTTGACAGGAAGAGATGGAGCATTAACACCGTTTATAAAAAAGTTGCTGGAGGTAAGCCTGGAAGGTGAAATAGAAAACCACTTGTCGGCTAAAAGCGAAGAGAATAATCGAAGAAATGGGAGAAATGCAAAAACTTTACGTACAAGTGCAGAGCTATTAACACCAAGAGATAGAGAAGGAAGTTTCGAACCACAAATAGTCAAAAAAAGGCAAACAAACTTACATCCAGAGCTTGAAACGAAGATTTTGAGCACATTTGCCAGTGGTATGGGCTACAGAGATAGGGAGTGTTAAATAAACTGTGTCAAACCGCATTTTTAGTTCGACTCAATTTTCAATCTGCCAGGAAAGAAAACATCAAGTTGAGAGATAGTTAATGCCCAATCATGTACAGGCATCGTCCACTTTTCCTCTGCCTTCTTTATAGCACAATATACCTGCTTATACAAGGCATTTATGCTGGTAAATGAGCCTTTGGTCTTAGTGAATTTCCTAATTTGCCTATGTAGCCCCTCTATGGGATTGGTGGTGTAGATTATCCTCCTAACTGGACCAGAATACTTAAAATAACCAGACAAGTTTTCCCAATTATTCTGCCAAGATTTTATAACCATAGGGTACTTTGTGCCCCATTTTTCATCCAATTCCAACAGATAATTCTCGGCAATTTCCTTGCTTGAAGCTTGATATACCTTCTTTAAATCGCTCAAAAAACTCTTCGCATCTTTACTGGCCACATACTTCAGTGAGTTGCGTATCTGATGCACTATACACATCTGCACTTCCGCATTAGGAAAGACACTGTTTATAGCTGCAGGAAAGCTTTTTAGCCCATCAACGCAGGCAATAAGGATATCTTCTACTTGTATCTTGTCAAAAGCATCTAATGTTTTAAGCTTAAGCATTAGGTGGAGAAGGGAGGAACTCTGTGCTTCTTCTTAGATATAAAATCTGTAGAGGAGATAAGAATTCCCTTCTCAAAAGTATAGGCTGGACGGTATCGTAGAAAAACCTAAATGGTTCTAATTCTGTATTCACAAGGTTAGCCTTACTTTTCATTTTAAATAGTAACGTATGGGGTTATATATGATCAACAACTTTCTGGGAATAGATGTATCAAAAGATCGCTTTGATGTTTTTCTCTCATTTATAAGTAAAAAAGGAAAACGTGAAACTAGGAAAAGAAGCTTTAAGAACGATGATAATGGGTTTCAAGGTCTGCAGAGCTTTCTACAAAAACATAACGTAGAGCAAGTGAAAGCTTGTATGGAAGCTACCGGTTGTTATAGTGAAGCTTTGGCTGAATTTCTACACAATGCTGGACATTTTGTAAGTGTTGTAAATCCTTATTGTATTAAATCTTATGCGAGGAGTAAGCTTGTAAGACAAAAGAATGATCAGACCGATGCAGAAATTATTGCTGATTATTGCCAAAGACAGGAACCTACTCGTTGGACACCACCTTCTCCTGAAATGAAAAAATTAAAACATCTTTATCGTTGCTCGGTTGCGTTAAAAGATGGATTAACATTCGTAAATAATCATTTAGAAAAGAAGGAGAGACTGCCTGAAGAAGTTGCAAATGCTTGGGAAAACCTTGCAGTGAACATAGAACAATCAATAGAAACAATAAAAAACTCCATACGTGAACTATTAAAACAGCACAAAGAGTTGTTGGAAAACTTTCAACTCTTATTGACTATTCCAGGAATAGGAGAGGAATCAGCAATAGCTATTTTAGCTGAAATTCCTGACACAAAGGCTTTTATAAATGCCAGACAATTGGCAGCATACGCTGGAACTATACCACGAAATATAACATCAGGTTCATCTGTATATGCCAAGCCCAGATTAAGTAAATCAGGTTCACGAACACTACGTAAGGCCATGTATTTTCCTGCTATAGTAGCTAAAAATCACAATCCTATTATTATGACTTTTTGCAAGAGATTAAAAGAAAAAGGCAAGCATAATATGGCCATTGTTGGTGCTGCAATGCGTAAGTTGCTTCATATTGTTTTTGGTATTTTAAAATCAAAAAAGGCTTTTAATCCTGACCATATCAAAAGCTACAGGACTAGGAGATTGACTGAAGCTTTAGTAATTTAAAATCGAAAAATGCTTCCATTCTATCTTATGTAAAATGGTATCTTACACAAATTTATTGAATGTAGTTGGTTAGTGTATATGTTGATAAGTGTAAAAGACAAGATTTAATCTGACAGACAAGAATTAACTGACAGAAGAATTGAGGTAGTCAAAACTAATATCAGGCTCTTGTTTAATACAACTACAATCTGTATACCGCTACACAGGACGGGAATTGGCAGTATTTTTTGATTTCACAATATAACTTAGGCAATTTAGATTCAATTTTTGTAATTTTCTTGTTGACTGGCGAGACGGTATCTCCTCTTTCTTTGAGGTCATTTAGCACTCCCAACCAGAAGTTAGCTCCTTCACTTTCAGCCAAATAAAAACCTAATACTTCTTTTTTGCCATTTTGATCTATGCCTAATATGTTATACATGCATTTACTTACGCAATGCCCGTCCTCTTTGACTTTAAAAAACATGCCATCCATGAAAACTATCGGATATACAGACTGCAGCGGGCGACTACGCCATTCGTTGATTACTGGTAGCAATTTGTCAGTAATACTTGATATCTCTGCCGCCGATATTTTGTGATCATAAATTTCCTCAACATGTGACACTATATCTCTATAGCCCATACCACTGGCAAATGTGCTCAAAATCTTCGTTTCAAGCTCTGGATGTAAGTTTGTTTGCCTTTTTTTGACTATTTGTGGTTCGAAACTTCCTTCTCTATCTCTTGGTGTTAATAGCTCTGCACTTGTACGTAAAGTTTTTGCATTTCTCCCATTTCTTCGATTATTCTCTTCGCTTTTAGCCGACAAGTGGTTTTCTATTTCACCTTCCAGGCTTACCTCCAGCAACTTTTTTATAAACGGTGTTAATGCTCCATCTCTTCCTGTCAACGGTCTTCCTTCTCGTATAGACGACAGGATATTTGTTTCTAATTCTTTATAATCTACCAAACCGGTAGTTCTGTTTACTACTTTCTGACTCATTGTCAAACCTCCATTTTTTTATATCAATTTATTACTTTTTTTCGGTTTGACACAGTTTATTTAACACTCCCGATTTTCCTCTTTAGACTCAAATAACCATGAAAAGAGTGATGAGATAGAATCAATAATGGATTTAATTGTTGAAAAAATATTGGATAAGAAATTACTGGGTTGCTGAGTGTCTTGCTGGTTACTTTTTTCTTCTTCTACATTACTTTGTTCTACTTCATTTGATTTTTCCACCTCTTCTTCAGGGTTACTTCTGCTTATAAATGTCTTATCTAGCTGTTTGAATATATTTTTGTCGGAGTTTTGAAAATACATTCGACTTATCTCCTTATTTTCATCAACGTAAATCAATAAAGTTGTATTCTCATTCCCCAATCCATCACATTCACTAACGAGCGATTCATGAGAGTTCTTAATGTCTTTGATAAATTGAAATTTTTCTTCTTCTGAAAAGTCCTTGCATCTTACGTTATAAGTGGTGCCTTTGTATTTAAAACTAAATATCCATCCATGGTCTTTATATTCATCTACTATAGTATTTTCTAAAATGAATGATAAATTTCCATTATGGTATTACCAACCAAAAGTTGTAAGTCTGTACATTTATACATTAGAGGTCTGAGGCGGCTTTTGATGGTATGCCAACAGTGTTCTATGGGATTCAAATCTGGTGAATATGTTGGAAGATACAGCACATGACAGCCAAAAGACTCTATTAATGATTTTGTTTTAGTGGTCTTATGAAATGTAGCATTATCCATAACTATGGTTGTGCCAAGTGGCAATTTAGGTAATAACATCTTCTCCAACCATATATTGAATACCTCTTTGTCACACCCACCTTTGAAAGTCATTGGTGCAATAAATCTCATTCCAATCCACCCGGCTACTATACTGATTCTCTCTCGAGTTCTCCCTGGAATATCTGCATAAATTTTCTTTCCTCTTGGAGCACGTCCATATTCTCGGTATAATTTATTATCAACTCCTGCTTCATCTATATATAAGATGCTGGAATGGTCTATTTTTGAGATTTTATCAATAAACTGCTGCCTATCTTCTTGATTGCGCTCTTGATATAGTGTGACTTTTTTTTAAAGTAATTTTTAGCTGTTTTAGTCTATACCAAATTGAATTTATTCCAAATCCAAGATTTTGTTTCATCTCTGCCAGAGTATGATCTGGATTCTTTGTAACATATTCTTCGAGTATTTTTGGGTCTATTTTTCGAATAAAGCTGCCGTTTTTAGATGGCTTGAGGCTTTCACCAGCAGCTTTCTTTTTTAACCAGCGGTACAAAGTTGCTATTCCTATCTCCAGAAGCTCTGCCACCTCAACCTTCTTCTTCCCTTTTCCTATCATCGATATTGCCTTTTCTCTTAAATCCACACTATACGCCATTATAACCCAAATACCTTATTATACCTTTATCATTTACTTTGGGAAATACTATAGTGGTTTTATCCAGCCTATTTTTCCAAATCTTCTTGAATTAACATACTCTATGCTTCTATCTGTTCTTCCAGTACCTATCGATAACAGTACAATATCATCATTAGGAAATAACCTCTTACCACTCGCATATGCGCAAGCCGCAGGATTATTGGCAAACACCCCGCCATCTATCAACATTCTTTCCTCTTGATTGATTTTTAAGTATTTAGGGGAGAAATAAGTTGGTGCTGCTATTGTTGCTCTGAGTGCATCTTTTAACTTGATGAAATTCCTGTTTTCTCTCCAACTTTTAAGGAAAAATGGACAGTTGTTGTGTATATCATAACTGGTAAGCAGTAGATTACTTGAAACATCAGCAATAGTACTTTCGCAGAAGTATTTATCGAGTACGCATTTTAAATCAGGCTTTGGTTCTTATTTTATGATAATTAACATAATGATAATAAATTATTAAATGGTAAACTATAATATTTATTCCTTAATTTACCGTTGTGTAATAAGCCCCATCTGTAAATTTATCAACACTACTTCCTTCAAGTGAATTTAAAGGTTTATTACAATAGTATATGATTGCAGCAGCAACCAGACAACAAGCTCCAACTGCTATTCCTACCATTAGCATTTCCAAGTAAACTGCAATAGCTATCCCTGTAGCAACTCCAGTTATTGCTAACATAGAAGCAGCTATCACAGGCAACTTACTTTTTGCATTTTGTGGAGCAGGGTTGTAACTAGGTTGTTTGCTGTTACCTTGAGCATTATTTACTCGTTTAGGGTTTTTACTAGCTACTAAATGTACCCCTGTTGATTTTGATTGTGTATCTTCTTTACCACTATTCTTATCTACACTTTTAGGTGGAGCTGGTTGAACAGATGGTGCAGTAACACCTACATTGTTTGGATTCGTAGACTGCTTGTTGTTGGTTTTGGTATCACTTTTTTGTTCTAGAATTGGCGTTTTAACATTTTCATTTGTAACAGCTATATTATTAGGATTGCCATTGAGCACTATAGGTAAAACTTCTGGTTGTGGATCTTGTTGATCACTTTCAAGCTTAGAATTACCCTCACTGAGAGGAGCTTGCTCATTATCCATTTTTGTTATATGTCCGGTAGATTGATTGGATACTTGATCGCTACCAGTTCGTGATTCATCTAACTGAATTTTACTTGAATCACTACGATTATCATCGCTACTAATAGAAGCTACTACATTATCATTCTGAATTGGTTGATCACTTTCGTTTACAAGTTGAACATTATTATCCCTAATATTTACTAAACTTTTCGGCTGTACTACTTGTATGGAATCCTCTCGTATTACATGTCCAGCTAATTGAATAGGAGCTTGTTCATTCTTACCACTTTTTTGTTCTAAAATTGGCATTTTAACAGTAGAAAAATCATTAATAGCATTAGCTAGAACTGAATTTTCTTTATTAAATAGCACTTTTAGACTTTCTTCATTGATCAAATGCAAATTAAGTTCATAGGTATTACCATTAGAGAAAGAAAATTCGACCTCTCGATCAGACTTTTTAAAAATTTGAGCAACACTCTGACCATTAAGGAGAAAAATTTTAATTGTTCTGTTGTTAGGCAAATTCTTTAATGCTTCAATAGTACTAACAGTCCCTCCACGAGGAACAACCTGTTGAGCACCCAAAGTTGCAACACGCAAATCTCCTGCATTTCCTGTTTTGGTAATGACATCTCCCATACCGTAACCTGTACTTGCTACAAGCTCTTTTTCATTACTTGGTACAAGTATTTGTTCAGGAATTCCTGGAGTGTTACTGCTACCAGCTTTTTCAGAATTCATTTGCTGATTCTCATCACTCTGCACTGCGATTTGTACATTATTATTGCTATGATCACCTAAAGATGAATTTGTTGAAGAAACTTCAGCTATTGTTAACGTTGAGATAGCTGCGGTAGAAGAAGAACCTCCATTAAGTTTATTACTCTTTTTCTTCATAAGTGCCAAGCTATCCTGGATAGTTATCAACTAAGGTTTTCAATAGCCTCAGACTAATAGTGTTTCCACTGAGATAATAATTATTGTTAACAAAAAAAGCAATATCAGGAACGTTAACTTTTAACCCTTCACCTCTTCCATGTCTAGGTAAAGATAGCATCATGGCTAACAAGTTATCAAGTGTGTGAAAGATTATAAACCCGTCTTCACCAGGTTCAGAATCCTCATAAATTACTACTTTCTGTTCATTACTAGATCCAGAATATTTCATCATTTCAGAAAGTGAAGCATCTTTATGTTTGTTCTTTACTTGTTTAAAATATTGCTCATCACCATTTGAATGGGTATTTGGAATGAGGTAACTTGGTACAGTGGATACATTATACAATACTGTAACAAGGTAAGAAAGATAATAGTATATAGATACACTATTATCAGACTTAAATTGGTCAGGTTTAAGATTTGCAATAAGATTGCGATGCACGTCCAATGGATGAGCATAAAGTGAAGAACTACTACTTATTCTTAATTGTTCACCCACGTGTTTATAACCCATAGAACCAAGTGGTAATGAAGGTATGAAATCTGATTGATTAACTACTCTAATAGTTTTCTTTCCAAGGCGCTCTTCATAAACCTCAGCAGCAGCAGAATCGAAAACCCTTGGAGAAGCAAAAGTTGCAACATGCAAATCTTCTGCACCCTCTCTTACACTTAAACATAGAGCAGCTATGGTGGCAATAGCACCTCCCATACTATGACCTGTAAGGTTAATTTTAAAATCTTTAATTTCTAACTGTTGATCATTAGCATATCCTTTTAATATCTTGTAAACACTTTCCCAAGAATCTTTAAATAAAGAGTAAAAACCTGAATGGATTTTTCCACCTTCAGGCAAAAGCTCACCTGAACTAGTCAAAATCACTTCAGCATCTTTCATGTAGTCAAACCAATTACGACTACCGCGGTAAACTATAGTTATTCCCTTATCTTTTATAAAAACATAACCAGCATGTCGATATGGTTGTTCATTATCACGCATATTATAGAATTGAATTATTTTATAACCTTCTTCCTTAAGTTTAGCTGGAACTCTATAAGATCTTTCCTCTAACTCAGAAAACTTTTTATTATTAAGATTATAATCACCAACATAATAGCCTACCTTAACAAAATTGATGATCTCTAATAACTTCTCTTGGCTAAATCCTGCAATTTCAGTTCTATTTGATCCTAAAACACTTGGCCCTTGCTCTTCTTGAATATCAGTTATTTCAAATTCATCTTGTTCTAGATTTGAATCATCTCCATTAGGTTCCTCATTAAACTGACGTTCATCACCAATGTTATCGGTTAAATCCTCAATAGTTCGGTTATCAACATCTTCAAAACATTCCTTAATATCACCTAATAAACTTTTACCATCAGTTTTGTAGTTATTTAATTCTTGAGGAACGGTAAATGTTACTTTGCCATTTTCATACTCTACTTTACCATCTTGAGACTTAAGCGTGAACCTTAGCTTACTATCACATTTATATTCTTCCAATTGTTCTGAATCTGGATTTTTTACAACTATAACCTCACTATACTCAACACTTACAGAATTTGCACTATTGCAATGAATGCCCATTGTTTTTTCAGGAATTGTTGGTGTTAAATTATACTGAGCAAGTATAGGCTGAATTTGACCATACATCGCAAACTCATACCCTGCTTGATTACAACTAGTAATTAATTCTTCCAGTATGTGATCGTTTGGAACTTCTGCTTTAGCATGCTTGAACATTTCTGTGAAGACTTGCTTTGCAGTTTGGCGGTAATTGTCATCTTTAACTCCTTCACTATGCGTATTGCACTGTTGGCTCACAAATTCCTTATCTATAGCTTGACCATTGATTACAAAACTCATTCTAGGAAGATCTTTATACGCTTGTTTACCAGAATTTACACTGGGATCATTTTTATCAGCTTTTACCTGATCAAGCAAAGATTGTGTCAGCTTAAATTCTAATGTAGTTGTAGAGTCTTGGTCAGGTTGATCTTCAATGCCTGAATCTCTAGAATGGTGACGATCTTCAGTTCCAATTATTTCTCCGCTTACATCAACCCAACTTGAATCCAGGGAATCAGCTCGAATAACCATATTTTAATCCTCTATTAATAACTAATTAAGTATAGCACTAAACATTAATTTTGCCAAGCAAACCTTTTAACCCCAATTTATGGTGTATGGTCCCAGAGAGTGATGAATTGTAAATAAATTAGGAGCACTGGTTACATATAAATTCATAAGGTTTTGAGAGTTTTAAGTCTTTTTGTATAGTCTTGGTTGCACTTTTATGCAGCTCAACATAAGTAAATTTGATCTATAGCAACAAACAAATGCTTATTTTAACTTATTTCTGTTGGCGTTTTATAGTAGTAATTGATGTTAAACCGTTCTAAAATTGGTAGCTTGCTCTGAAGAAACACTATAGTTTTTCTAAGGTGGGTTTAAAAAAAATTATCTATAAGGTTAATATTCAATTTATTTATATTGAAATATACGATTTTAAAAAATGACTATCTATGGAAGAACATGGTGGGGAGAGAAATGGCTTCAGTGCTTCAATAGAATTGATTATGATAACCGTCTTCCACGTGGCAGAACTTGTGCTAATACTGGTCGAGCTTTTGGTATTAAAATTAATGGTCACATAGTTACAGCTAAAGTTCATAGCTCAGCATATAAAATTCGTGCTCACCCATATAAAGTCGAAATTATACTTAATGAATTAAGTTCATCAGAACAACATACTATTCGCCAAATAATTGAAACTTCACCTTCTATACTATCTAAATTAATAAATAGGCAATTACCAACCAGCTTGTTTGATAAGCTTAATGATCTTGGGATTAAATTGTTTCCTTCAAATTGGGAAGAGATGAATGCAAATTGCAACTGTCCTGATTGGGCTATGCCTTGTAAACACATTGCTGCTGTAATTTATCTTATTGCTGCAGAAATTGATAAAAACCCCTTCATGATTTTTAATATTCATAATTGTAATTTGTCAGCACTTATCGATGATTTTGGGAATGGAAAATTAGAAAATGCTCAAAACATTTTAAAGATAGATGATATATTTAAGGCATGTTCTAAAATTAGAATACATAACCAAGCAAATTTAAATGATATTGATTTATCAACTATTCCTAACCTTTTTGATTGTATCAGTAGTATTTTAACAGATAATCCACTTTTTTTTGAAAAAAACTTCCATAATATTTTACAGATAGCTTATAAGCACTGGCAAAAGTATCCTGCAGGAAAATTAGTGTACTATCCAGCTTCTAAGAAGGAACTATCAGAAGAGGAGCTATTTATTGAAAGATGGGGAAATATTGAGAATTGGCAAACATTTCAACTATTCATTAATGATCAGCATTACCTTACTCAAGTGAGCAGTGGTACAACTAATTTATTTATGCTAAGTAGAAATGTATTGAAAGATATAGCGCGATTTTTAAACGACATTCCTAATTCGTTACTTCACAGGCTTAATCCTGAACTTCGCTTCATGCATATGATTTCACAGTTTGCACATATGCTGATGGAAAAGTCAGCGCTAATACCACAAATATTACAAAACAAAGAAGGAGAAGTGATAATTAGGTGGATTCCGGCGTTGTTTAATGCGTCAGTTAAGGAAATTCATAGCAAGATGTCATCTATTTGTCCGCCTCTATTGATTAAATATCAAGAAATCGCTGTGGAACCAGAGGAACAAGTAAATGTTGCTATCTCTCTTATCCTTTTAGGGTATATAGAAGATAACTTTCCTGTATCACTGGATAAGTATAGAGATAAATATATCTTTGAATTATTCTTTACTGGAAATCCATACAAGTTTACTAAATTTAGTAACAAAGAAATACCGCAAGCAATTAATCTCTGGCTTTCACGTCTTTATTTAGCAGATAAACCTTACAAACTCTATTTAACGATAAAAGATCACCATGAAAAATTTGAGCTTGATATACAGGCATCCCTAGATGATGAAAAGTCATTCATAAAGCTAGAAAAAGCACTTTCTAATCAAAACATAAAACTTAGTATTTTATCTGACCTTGCACTCTTGTCTGAATACATACCTGAATTGGAAAAATCGATTGACGATAATAGCACATTATCATTTAATTTAGATGATTTTGCACCATTGTTTTTGCATATCTTGCCTGTATTAAGAGCAATTGGTATCGTAGTTATTTTGCCAAAATCTTTACAAAAAATCTTCAAACCACAATTAAGTCTTAATTTGTCTACCAAGGATAAAATAAAAGAAGATCGAGAAAGTTTTTTAACGCTGGAAAATTTATTAAAATTTGATTGGAAAGTAGCAATAGGAGATAAAAAATTAAGCGTTACAGAATTTAAAAAATTGCTAAAAGATTCCCGAGGGCTTGTGCGAATAGTCGATCAGTATGTGCTTTTGGATGATAAGGAGGTAGAAGCTCTACTGAAGAAACTTGATAAGTTACCCGAACACTTAAATCAAGTAGAGCTGATGCAAGCCGCTTTAGCAGGTGAGTTAGATGAAGCTAAAGTAGTACTTGACCAGCAAATTAAAAACTTATTTGATAAGTTCAACACTTATGCATCTGTTGATGTACCAAGTAATCTAACTGCACAGCTACGTCCATATCAAGAGCGTGGATTTAGTTGGCTTGTACAGAACATAGAAAGTGGGTTTGGTAGTATAATTGCTGATGATATGGGTCTTGGTAAAACATTACAGGTTATAGCAGCTATTCTATATTGCAAAAATACAGGGTTTTTGGATCGGGACAGAGTCTTGGTAGTAGCTCCCACAAGCATCTTAAGTAATTGGCAACGAGAAGTAGAACGTTTTGCGCCAGAATTAAAGCTTTTCGTCTATCACGGACAAAATCGAGAATTGGCAAGTGATTATGATGTAGCTCTAACATCCTATGGTCTTGCACGTCGTGATAAAAAAGAACTTAATAAAATTCGCTGGTTTTTGCTCGTGATTGATGAAGCACAAAATATAAAAAATCCTAATACCGAACAAACCAAGGCAATTAAAACTATTGAAACAAGACATAGAATAGCTATGAGTGGCACACCTGTTGAGAATAGGCTGCTTGAGTATTGGAGCATTTTTGACTTTATCAACAAATCATATCTAGGTACTTCTGCGCAGTTTAGAACACGCTTTGCAACACCGATTGAAAAAGCGAGAGACAAAGCTTGTCTAGAGAGGTTCATGAAAGTTACCCACCCCTTTATGCTACGTAGGGTAAAAAGTGATAAAAGCATTATTCAGGATCTACCAGATAAAATTGAAAATAATCGTTATTGTTCTTTGACTCCAGAGCAAACAGCACTTTACCAAGAAGTCGTTAATACAACTATGGAAAAGATAGAAAGAAGTGAAGGAATTGAACGTAAGGGATTAATCTTTAAACTTATCAATGCTTTAAAGCAAATTTGTAACCATCCATCACAGTACGGCAAGAAAAAGCATGCGAGTATTGAACAATCCGGTAAAATGCAGATGCTAGAAGAAGTATTGACTGTGATTAGTGATCTTGCAGAAAAATCATTAATATTTACTCAATATACTGAAATGGGTAAAATTATATCTAAGTTACTTGAAGAAAGATTTAAATCAAAGGTGCCATTTTTACATGGTGGACTTTCTCGAAAAGCACGTGATACAATGATTAATGATTTTCAAAACTTATTCCAAGCCAATATTCTTATAGTATCTTTAAAAGCTGGAGGAACAGGGCTTAATTTAACAGCGGCAAACCATGTAATACATTACGATTTATGGTGGAATCCGGCAGTGGAAGCACAAGCAACAGATCGAGCTTATCGTATTGGACAAGAGCGTAATGTTATGGTACACAGACTGCTTTCAACAGGTACATTTGAAGAGCGTATTGATGAGATGATTCAAAGCAAGAAGGAATTAGCAAACCTAACTATAAGTAGTGGCGAGAGTTGGATTACAGAATTTAACAACGATCAATTAAGAGATTTAGTTAATATAAAAAATGCACTATAATATAGCTGAATTATTTAATGTAAAGAACCAGATAACTACCGCTCAATAGTTCAAAATACAGACAAAGATCAAAATGTACGTCTCCAATTTCATCATATATAGCGGAGACAAAATTTTGTGTTTTATGTCTCATTGGTAGGCAAAAAGCCTGTAATTACGTTTTAAAGCGATTGTTACCACTCCACTGTACCCCCTTAGCACCTGTAATGCCCTTTAAAATTTGAATAAAAGGCATCTTTAATAATTCTATTCGTGAATCAAAAAGTAATTGCCGTTTTCAGAAACTTTTCATTTTTACAGATGGCTTGAAAAGATTATCATTAAATCATTAATAGGTAGCATATCAGGCCAAACTCCTCCAAAGAAAAAAGTTTTTAATTTTTTCAGAAAAAGTCATAAGAAACCCGGTATATATATAGTAGAGGGTTTTCTATTCGCTTATAATTCCACCTTAAATTAAACTATGCCTGCGTATATGGGAAGGCTTAGCCAAAATTCCTTACATATTAGTAGTATGCAATATATCAACAAAATAAAAACTAAGAGGTTGACATAGTGAGTAAAATGTAGTAGAGTTATAGTAGAGCATTTTTTCTTAAAAGAAAGAAGATACTAAAACCTTAAATTTCACTTTTCACTATAAACCTAAACTGACTTCCTTTATTTCTTAATATAGCCTTGCCAAGAGAACCTCCTATTGCAGTTTTTACTTCATAAGAAGAGAGTAAGACCCCAATCAAAACAGCCTTACTCGAAAACCTTTCAAACGCTTAATCTTAAAAGGAGTTTCAATTTATGGTACAAGATTTTTTAACTGATGTCAAACAAAAAAATACTTTAAATGATGAATATTATGATTTTAACAATACTGTCTCACATTTAGAACCATTAGAGCAATTTGATGTAGAAGAAATTAAAAGACACTTATTATTAAACATAAGATCATGCCTTTCTTATTTATTCCCAAGGGGAACTTTTCATGGAGATGAATTCCGAATAGGTGATGTGCATGGTAACAAAGGACAAAGCCTCAGAGTAGCATTAACTGGTGGAAAAGCCGGACTCTGGCAGGATTTTGCAACTGGGCAGAAAGGTGATGTTCTTGATATTTGGGCAAGTGCACAGGGAAAAGATACAAAGAGAGACTTTTGTGAAGTGATGGCTTCTATAAGTGAATGGCTTGGATATGGCAAAAAATGCGCAAAGGCTTTCGAGAAATTTATTACCCACAGTTGGAATTATTATGATGAAAATGGCCAGATCATTGTAAAAGTTTATCGTTCTGATCCTCCTGGAAAGAAAAAAGTATACAAGCCTTTTGATGTAAAACGATCTAAGTTTGCTGCACCAGAAATAAGGCCACTCTACAACATTCCAGAAATCTTAAAATCTGATAAAGTTATTCTGGTTGAAGGAGAAAAATGTGCAGAAAGCTTGATAGAACAAGGGATTGCAGCTACAACAACAATGTCTGGAGCAAACGCAGATGTTGATAAAACAGACTGGTCACCCCTTAAAGGTAAAAATATTATTATTTGGCCAGATAATGATGAAGCAGGTAATAAATACGCAAAAAAAGCTAAAAAAAGCTTTTAGAGATCGGAGTTGCATCACTTGCTGTTCTTGAGATTCCGCAAGGTAAACCTGAGAAATGGGATGCTGCTGATTGTGTAGAGGAAGGTATAGATGTCAAAGAGTTTTTAGCTTCAACTCCGTTACTTACTATTGATACTCCAGCTACTGATACTTCAAATATGAAAAGTTTAGAAAGATCCACAAAACAGCCACTTAACATTTTAGATTGGAGTGCAGAGCGCTTTGTAGGTCCGGTACCAGAGCAAAAGTTTCTTGTTGAAGGTCTATTTCCTTTAGGTGTTACTTCAATAATAGCAGCAATGGGAGATACAGGCAAAGGTATGCTTCTTCTTGACCTAGCGCTTAAGGTTGCAAGTGATAAGGATCAGATGTGTGGCTTTGGTTCACTTGTTACTGAACATGGATCAGTAGTGATTTTTTCAGCAGAAGATGATGCAAGTGAGATACACCGCCGCTTAGAACGACTCGACCCTAAGTGTGAAAGGTTAAAACATAAAGATAAATTATTTATTGTACCACTGCCAAACGTCAGAGGATCACTTACAATACTCAGAAATGTTCGTGGTAAAATCGTCGAAGTTTCTCCTGAATTCGAATCCGTAATGAAACAGCTCGAGGAAATTAAAGATCTGAAATTGATAGTATTTGATCCACTTGCTTCATTTATCCATGCAGATATAAATGCTGATCCAGCTGTAGGGGATTATCTAATGTGCGTATTATCTGATTTAGCATGTAGTACTGGAGCTTCGATAATTACTGCTCATCACATGAGAAAGCCAAAAGGAGAAAAACCGATATTAACTGCTGAACAAGCACGCGATGCAATTAGAGGTACCTCTGCTCTTGTTAATGGTGTTAGATGCTCATACGCTTTTTGGCCAATAGAAAATACAGCTAAGCTAGAAATCTTTAAGGCAGTAGGAGAAACACCAAGACAGAATGCTTTGTTTCATGGGGCAGTTGTGAAAGCCAATGGTTTAGCTGATCGCACTGTAAGAACTTACCTAAGAAATCAGGAAACAGGGCTACTAGAAGATATAACAATACAACTAACAGTTAAAAATGCTAGTGAAAAAGACCTTAAAATATGTCTTACTGATGCAATTACACGATCTGCTGTTGCAGGACACCCATTTACTCACACAGGAAGCACAGGAGTATATAAGCAACGGCATAGACTACCTGAAGTTTTTCACAGCATGGGAAGGGATCGACTAGAGCGTATAGTTCAGGAACTTTTACAAGCAAAGCAGTTAGTTAAAGGAATGTCTACAGGTGCAAAAGAAGATAAATGGCTTGACGTTATAACAGGACCATTTGCTCGTGGTGTAGGGCAATTCACTCCTGGGGCTGAAGATCTTAGCTGTAGACAAAACTTATAAGTCTTTCTTTATGGGTGGCTCTTTAAATATTTTAGAGTTGCCCTATTTTCTCTATTCAATCTATCATCTACTCAATCAAAAATACTAACTTCGGAGCCAAAAATCACAACCCTATTATAAGCTATGATTTCAATTAAGAAGGGGTAAGAAACAAGACATCAAATGGTTGAATTATATTCCTGATTCCTTGGTTACTAAATAAGTAATGAGAAACTAGGAAGCTAAAGATCGCTTGAATCCTAACCTTTTGCCCTCTATTCCTAAAAGTGTTCCTAGTTATTATGTGTCCGAAGTCAGCCAGTATAGCGGATTCTACGTTCCTAAAACCCTTATATATTATATATATAATAGTAATAAATAATAATAGATAATATAAAATAATAGTAAAATGCAAATAAAGTACAATAACTTAAACAGCAAAAAGAAAGAAGTCCAGAAAGGCTGCCACAAAATATTATTAAGATATTTATATTTAATGAAAGATACAATTAGCGCGGTTTTAAAACGATTCTACAACTTCAGGGTCAATTTACCACCAAGACCTAAGTTACTCATGTAAGGTAGCTTAAAACTCGATTATGAGGCATTCTTAATGATTCCATTGGTGCAAATAAACTTATGCATAAGTTTAACGTCATTTTTATTCATTGTAAAGAAAAAATTTGTATGGGTCTTATTTAGAAAACTCACTTGATATTTTTCAGCTCATATACACCTCTTTCAAGCTATCTGGCAAAAGAAACGAAAGATAAATGCTCAGAAGAAACAATATAAAGCGATTCTATAATTTTTACCTCTTCCTGATTTCTTTACTTTTATGAGATTTAGCCCTAAGCTTTTACACTTTTTTGATCAAGACTTTTCTTTTCTTCTATCAATTTATCAAAATCTGACTTGTATGACTTGTCCTGTGTTTTTCTAAATATCTCATATTCTTTTGTAGCTAAGGTAATTGCTACTTCATGAGAGACTTTGCCATAACTCTGCAATATATCTTGCTCATTAAATTTTAAAAATGCATCAAGTTTCTCTTTCCAATCCTTCATATACATTATTTTACCTCTGGCAGCTTGAAACTCTGCATAATCTATATACATATTTACTATCCTGTTTAGCTGAGCAATTTCATTTTTATCTAAATAGTTTTTTGCTACTTGCGTGTCAGAAAGAAAGATTTTTCCCTTAGGTGCCTTACGCCAATTTGTTAAGCCCATATTAGGTTTACTTCCATCCACTCTGTTTGCAATAATTTCTGCTGCTGTATTTCCAGTAATAGCAAAATGCAATTTATTCTGCACTACAGCAAAGAAATTTTTCGTTTCGGTTGAACAGCTTGCATAGTCTACTGAAGTTGCATAAATGTCTGTGATTTTCTGATAAGCCACACGCTCACTTGCACGAATTTCTCTAATTTCTTCAAGTAACTCATCAAAAAATCGAGTGTCAAATTTAGAGCCATTTTTAAATCTATTGCTATCAATCACAAAACCTTTGAAAATATACTTCTTTAGTTTATCAGTTGCCCATGTACGAAAAGCAGCACCACGCTCTGAATTAACACGATAACCAACTGATATCACAGCCTCTAAATTGTAGAAAATTACATCACGTTTTACCTCTCTTTCTCCCTCTTTTTGAACTATCGAGGATTCCTCGGTAGTTGAATTTTTGTCTAGTTCTTTACATAGATAAATGTTCTTTAAGTGCAATGAAATATTATCAATTGAACAGTCAAATAACTCTGCCATATGTTTCTGAGTAAGCCATAGATTTTCATTTTCAAATCTAACTTCAATACATACCTTTCCGTCGTCTGTTTCGTAGAACAAAATTTCATTATAATCTAGTGATTTGTTGTTCATATACTTCCTTAGCCATGTACTGCATATATAGCACCTTCTGCTTTAAGTGACAAATTTTTAGACGCAGAGCCAGTCAATTGATACATAGAAGAAAGTTGTATACAATATCTCTGTTCGTTTCCCTCTTACTACAACCTATAATAAAAATATAAAGTGATTCGATAAAGATGGTCCATAATTGCGTCTTAAAAGGGGTCATAGAGAGCTACCAAAAAGCATTTAAGAAGTAAACTTTAAGCCGATCTGGGTTTTATAGTTTCCGTGATTTCCGGCAAAATTTCAAAATAAGGCAACAAAAATACAATACACCTAAACTATTGAAATTCTGTATTTTTATCCATTCAATATCTATAAGACGTTATTTTTCCACTTCCAAAAGACTTAATGAATCAGATCGCCCTAAAATCCGCTACAGTAGCTAGCTTTCCATTTTCTGAAAATCTTATATATTATTATAATATGTAAATAATACTATACATATATATATTAATAATATAGGAAATAATAATAAACAATATGAAAATATATAATGAATTAGCAAGGTCAACTAGAATTAAAGTAATGCCAAGGGAGTGAAAAAAAGAAGTTAAAGGACCCGGAAATGCCACAAGAAAAAGTCTTAAAATATTCATAAATACAACAAATAACCTTTAATGCGGTTTTAAAACGATTCTACGACTTCAGGGTACAATTATACCACCAAGACCTAAGTTACTCATGTAAGGTAGCTTAAAACTCGATTAAGAGCCATTTTTAAATTATTTCTTACCTTAAACTTTTACTTGCCACAAAAAACCCCATTTCATTCTATCATGTTTTTTATTTATTGTAAAATATTTTTTCAAAAAAGTGAACAGCTTTTGTAATTTAGGTGAATATATAACAAGAGCTGGTTATTTTAGAGGTCTTATTGAAATATAACGACTTTTATTTAAAACTCTTAAGGAAATATTTTAGATAATCTCTATAAACAAATTGTAGGTGAAGATAAAGAAAAAAGTTTGGAGTTGTTGCTATAAAAGAAGAAACAGAAGCTACAAAAACCGCTTGAAGTGGAGACAAATTTATTTATTTACGTCTCTAATTTTATCGTGTATGGCAGAGACAAAGATTTATATTTCCACTATATTATTGGTAGATGAAAAGCAGAGATATAGGGCTTTCTAAAGGGTGGGGGTCTGGTAGAGACTTATGACCTTGAAATCAGCGATTTGGTCTCATAACCATAGTCTCCCCAAAAGAACCGTGCTTGCGGATTTCCCGCACACGGCTCCACAATACAGCGTTCACACTAGTGCTCCTGTGTATAAAGAAACATATACCTTTGGTTTTGGTAATGGATTTACTTTTAAATAGTGTATAAATTGTTCCCAATCGATACTTTTCTTTTGACTACGTCGGTTTATCCACTTAAATGCTAACTTTGTTGCCAGTCGATTGAATTGAATCAAACACCGATAATTTCCGCTAACTCCGAAGTAGCTATAGTGTCCTGTTAGTTTGTCTTTAAGTTTCTGCCACCAATCTTTGAGACAGATACGACTTCGTACCATCTTCAACCACTCTTTGATTTCTTTAATCTTTCTGGCTAGGCTTATTTTTGAAGTTTTCTGCTTCATCATAAGTTTACCATTACGACTTTTTCCACAATAATGTGTAAATCCTAGAAAGTTGAAGCTAGCCGTCCTACGTTTCTCTCTTTCTGCTTGATACCATTCTTTCTTACCAAACTTTACTATTTTTGTTTTATTTTCAGCTATTTCCAATCCAAATTTACTTAGTCTTTGTTTCAGTAATTCTAGAAATTCTTTTGCGTCTTCTTCCCTCTCGCAGCCAACTACAAAATCGTCGCAAAACCTTATTAGCTGTATATATCCTCTGGCTTTTGGCTTAAATTTCTTTTCAAACCATAAGTCCAGCACATAGTGTAAGTATATATTAGCTAATACAGGGCTTACTATACCACCTTGTGGTGTGCCTTGATCGATTGCTTTATAACATCCAACTTCGACTATTCCTGCCTTTAGAAATCGTTTTATTAACCACAATAAATTTGGGTCAGCTATTCGTTCCCTTAGACAATTCATTAGCCATTTATGTTGAACATTATCAAAGAACTTCTTGATATCCACTTCTACAATATAGTTAATTGGTTTGTGCATAACTGCTTTATCTAGAGCGTTTATCGCCTGATGACAATTTCTTCCTGGTCGAAATCCATACGAGCTTCTAAGAAACTTCCCATTAGTTATTCCTGTTGAACTAAGATATAACCGAATTCCTGTGCCTTTTTGATTAAATTTTTTACAACTTTCTCTTTGTAACGTGTTTCATAATAATCTATTCCTCTTTCTACATATTCTTGTCCATACTTCAACATACTATAAAAGATACATGCTAATTTCCTTGCCGTAGCAGTAATCGCTTTTGGTGCACCTAGTCGTTTTTTTAACCTTCTACAATATGCACCTATTCCGCTATTGCTTCTTGATACACAGTGAGCAGCCATTCGAAATGCATTCGCGGCACGATTAATGACTTTACGTGTTCTTGTGCTAAACACTTTTTCCCCTGTAATTTTATTAGCAGGGCTTAGCCCCAACCACGAAGTAAAATGCTTTTCTGATCGCCATTTATTATAGTTAATACCAACTTCCGAAATGATAGTTTGTACAGTTAGTATATCCAATCCAGGAATTTTGGTAAAATCTATACCAGTTACTCGATATAATTCTTCATGCAAAGCAAAGTTTGGTTTACTTTTTCTGTGCTTATTTTTCTCTTCACCTAACTTTTTACTCTCATCAGACTTTGTCTCAAATGTTTTATAATATTCTTCAATGCTCCTGTCACATTCTGCTACTTTTTCCTGATAAATATTATATAGCTCAAATTCTTGCTTTAATGTAAATAGGTGTTCTTTTCTATAGTTTCCTGCTAATGCTTTTGCAATAACAGATTTATCACTTTTTATTCGTCCATCTCTTAGTTCAGCCAATTTTTCAGGATTATTCTCACCATCTATTATTGCTTTAATAATTTGCATTCCAGTTACACCAGTTGTATCGCTTATAACTTTATGTAGTTGAATATTCATTTGTGTTAGCGCTTTTTGCATACGCAAAGTATGTGTAGAAGCATTTTCAATTAAATTTTTACGTTGCCGAACATAACTACGCAATACACACATTTGATCATCTGGCCTAAATGACCCTTGGAGTAACCCGTAACTGTGTAGTTGTTGAATCCATTGACAATCTTGCACATCTGATTTTCTCCCAGGTACATTTTTAACATGTTTTGCGTTTACCAGTTTTACTTCAAATCCGTGTGATTCAAGTACTTGAAACAAAGGAATCCAGTACACTCCTGTTGACTCCATGGCTACTGTATTAACTTTACATTTTTTCAACCATTTTGCTATGTTGTAGAGATCTTCCGTAAAGCAGCTAAATTTTTGTATACGTTGTTCATCGCTTCCTTCGGGTACACATACATAATGTACAGCCGAGCCAACATCGATTCCTGCTGCATTAGGATTCGTTATCTCTAATTTACTTTTGAACTTTGCCATTTTTAATCTCCATTATATAATAATCCATAATTGAGAAGTGCTTAAGCTTGGGACGGTTGAGTTATACATTCTTCTAATCGAGGTAGCCCAAAAGGCTCCATCAGTGGTTCGACCGTTCCTCCAAAGCCACGCTGTCCTACGGGCACTTAAGGCACCATTGCACAGTTCGGCTATAACTGCAAAAAGCTCTTCTCTACAAAATTATACATAAAACTTGCCATACACTCAGCTAGGAAGTTTCTTTTTGGTTTGACAGGTTTTATCTGTCCGGCGCTGTCCATAAAGTTTGCTTCATAAATATTTTCTAATATCTTCTTTAGCATTACCTGTACCAACTTTTCTTCTGTTGATGGTATTCCGAGACCGCGTTTTTCCTTGCTTCCAATTTTGGGTATGTATACCCTTTTCACTGGTTGCGGTCGGTATTGCTTTCTCTTCATACTATCCACTAGCGTTCTAAGTTTCTCTTCTAGATTTTCTCCATAAGCTTCCACTGTCACACGATCTATACCGCAAGCCTTGTTGCGTTTTAGTTCCTTGTAACACTCTGCAAGATTCTCTTCATTAATCAAATGAACTAGCGATGTAAATTTTACTCGCTTATCTTGCTTAGCCCTTACTGCTATCTGGTTTAGTTTTCCTTGCATACTCCTCCAATCTCTGTTGTATTGGTATAGCAATCCCTATACCAGTCACTATATTGCTAACCGCTTCCCCTTGTATGTGGCTTTCCCACACTCCGAGTACTATCAGTTAGTCCGACTTCCTTTGCATCTTCCTCCAGTCCTTGCCTTTATTGACTTGTTCCAGAGTACCCTTACAGGAATACAAAGGATCTCCCAAGTTCACGTAAGGTCCATCTCAACACATGACGCGGCCTTCGATCCCGATGGGGTGAGTAATATCTTTCCTTAGCGTTATTACCCATGTTGCCTTCCACCAAATGTAAAGTATCGGCCCCCATGACGCGTGAATTACGGGACTCAATACCTTCACTTTCGTTGCACCCTATGTTGTCCATTCCATTAGCTTTACTACGCTCGTTACCTTACGCAGCATAATGGTTTGTTCCAGGTTGCTGGCTAAGCTTTACCCGTGTTGGATTTTCACCAACTGTTCCTTACGCACTTCTTGGCGCACACAATTTTTCACCCCCCTTGAAATTAAAAAATAAAGTTTTACATAGCCCATTTCAATTGTCTCCATTGTAGCACCATTCTTAAAAACGTTTTAGAGGGCTATTATAGCGTTATCTAGATAGGGGTTTTAAATCAAAAGCTCGTGTAATCTCCTCTCAACTCAAATAGCAAAGAAGCTGCTGTAAAAGATATAGCTGGTCTTCAAAGCTCTTTAATTCCTTAGCTGTCTTAAAATTATTTTAACTTTTTTTTAGAAAATCCCGGAAAAAGTAGTAAGAAATCCGGTATATATATAATAAAAGGGCATTGTTTCAACGAGGTAGATGCGCTTTAAGTACGAGAGCTTCAAGAAAATGTCAATCCTACCACTAACAAACAGACATTTAGTAGAAAGGAAATTTGGTAAGCTTAAGAATTTATATTTTTTTAGATGAGATAAAAACTTCGTTTTAAAGCTAGATGTGACTTTATGGGTTTTTATACAACAGTACTGCACCAAAGAACGCATATAACACCCTTTAAAACTTAATTAAATGGCATTATCAGTAACCTTACTACTATAGAATAAACCTGTATATAAGTCTAACACGATTTTTGTACTTTGCAAATAAAAAAAATTGAACAGTTTTCGTAATTTTGGTGAATATATATAACAAGAAAACAACTTTCTGCAGTAGCACATAATTCTCATTGTTGGACTACAAAAACCTATGAATTGCTGGTGTACTTTGCAGGAACCAAACAATATTTAGTGCTACTTGTAATTTTAAATAATGTCAATCCTAACACTAGATCTCGGCAAACAAACGGGCTGGGCAATTCTAACAGATGGAGTAATTGAAAGTGGAAGCAAAAGTTTTCATGGTAGCCGTTTTAGCGGAGGTGTTCTTGAATTTTCGTAATTGGCTTAATTCTTTGAAAGACATTTCTGCAGTGTACTTTGAGGAGGTGAGAAGACACCTAGGAACTGGTGCTGCACATATCTATGGAGGGTTTTAGCACACCTTTCTGCTTGGTGTGAAGAACATCATGTGCCATACAAAGGTGTTAATGTTAAAACTATAAAACGCTTTATAACAGGCAAAGGTAATGCAAGTAAGAGTGAAGTTATTGAAGCGATACGTGAAAAAAGTTTTTCACCTAGAGATGATAATCAAGCAGATGCTTTAGCTTTGATGTTCTATGTTATGGACTTTGGTAAAGATATTAATAAGCTGAGAAATCCATAAAAAGTGGGTCCTTTCGGCCATACTAGCGGATTTAGTGGTGCTGACCCCAGGCCTTCTTTAGCGTCAGAGATATTTTAAATATTAACTTTTTAATTATTAAGGATTTAAACATAGTAATTATATGAATTTAGCAATCCACTACTATCCTATTCGAAATCTAGTTGAATATGAGCGTAATCTTCGTAAAAATGACGATGTGGTCAACAGAATGTGTGCTTCTATTCGAGAATTTGGCTTTCGTATTCCAATAGTTGCAAAAAGTGATGGTACTGTGGTTGATGGTCATTTAAGACTGAAAGCAGCAAGAAAACTTGGTATGGAGAGCATTCCCGTAGTTTTAAGTGATAATCTAAATGAACCACAAACTAAAGCTTTTCGACTACTTGCTAATCAATCAGCTAACTGGGCAAAGTGGGATGATGATCTTTTGAAGGTGGAAATTCAAGAATTAGAAGATTTGCAGTTTGACTTAAAAATGACAGGATTTGAATTGGAAAAGGTTCAAAACTTTCTTGATGATTTAGATAGAGAAGAAGAAGATTTTTCTGACTTGGTTGGTGATGAAAAAAGGGTAGAAATAACAAAACCAGGGGATTTATGGATTTTAGGTGATCATCGAATCTATTGTGGTGATAGCTCTGTAGTTGAATCATATAAAGCGCTGTTAGATGATAAAATGGCAGATATTACCGTATGTGATCCTCCATATAACGTTGATTATGGTAACAGTCAAGATAAAAAGATATTAAACGATAATCAAGGTGAAAAGTACGAACTTTTTCTCTATGATATTTGCACTCATATTTTAGCATATACGAAAGGTGCAATTTACATCTGCATATCATCATCAGAGTTTTCAACGTTGCAAAAAGTATTTGAGGAAGCAGGGGGAAAATGGTCAACATTTATCATTTGGGCAAAGAATCACTTTACGCTAGGAAGATCTGATTATCAAAGACAATACGAAGCAATGCTCTATGGGTGGAAAAGTGGCAATAAACGTGAGTGGCATGGTGGTAGAAATCAAAGTGACCTCTGGTTTTATGATAAGCCAACACACAATACACTACACCCAACAATGAAGCCAGTAGAGCTAATGGAGAGAGCAATAGTAAACAGCAGTAGACCAGGAGACATAGTACTTGATCCATTTAGCGGCTCTGGAAGTACACTGATTGCGTGTGAGAGAACAGGAAGAATCTGCAGAACAATAGAGCTAGATTCAAAATTTGTAGATGTAACGATAAAACGTTGGCAAGTGTACACAGGCCGGGAAGCAATTCTTTCTGGTACTGGCAAAACCTTTTCAGAGATTCAAGAAGAAAAACAGTAAGAAAAAAGTGGAAAAGATAACGCAAACAGAATGGGCAAGAGAACAAGGATTTTCAAAGCAATACGTCTGTTACTTAGTAAAGAAAGGAATAGTTGAGTTGGAGGATAGTTTGATCGACCGAGAACAAGCAAATGAAGCAGTAGCAGCAATAAGAGATCCAAGTCAGCCGCTGAGGAGGAAAAACAATTCAGAGAATGAAAGCACAAGTAATCTTTCCACGATGTTGCTGAAAACTAGAATAAAAAATGAAATGGAACGTGGTAAACTGCTTGAGGCCAAAGCTAAGGCTGAGATTGGTGAACTTGTAGCAGTAGAGGAAGTAAAGCGCGATGCATTTAATGTAGCAAGAGTTGTACGTAATAATTTGCTTAATATTCCAAATAGAGTTTCAGCACTGCTTGCATCACTGAGTGACACTGAAAAGATTCATAAGACGCTCACTGAAGAGATTACAAGCTCACTCCAAGAATTATCTAACACTAAATTTCAAATATAAAAAGATTTTGAATATAAAATGGCTGATAACCTAAGTTTGGAGTTAATAAAGTGCCTCATCAATCAACCTGGATTAGATGTTAATGTTAGAGGATTAAATGGAAAAACACCACTACATTGCGCTATAGAATTTGATGAATTAAGCATGGTAGATTTATTACTCACGAAAAAGAATATCAATCCTTTTGTAGAAGATAATGATGGCAGAACATCGATAGATGAAGTTAATGCAGTTAGATATTTGATCAGAAAAGGTATTAACGTTAATGTACGAAATGCTTTGCACCATACGCCATTACATCTAGCAGCAGGAATAGGACATGCAGAAGTTGTAAAGATTTTGATAAGAGAAGGAAACGCTGAAATAGATGTCTTTGATGCACGAAATCAGACACCAATGCACTATGCAGTTAATAACAAAAAGTTGGAGATAGTAAAGTTGCTGCTAAAGCTAGGAGCAGATGTAAATAGTGCACGCATGGGACAAAACTCAATGAAATTGTCACCTGTGCATATAGCTGTAAGTAATACTAATTACGATGAAAGAGATTTATGTCTTGATATTCTGAAATGCTTAATAAAGGAGCCTGATGCTCAAGTCAATTTGCAAGACTACGAAAATAGAACACCACTACATTACGCTGAAAGACTTAAAACAATAGAAGTTTTACTAACGCGAGAAGATATAGACCCTCTGGTAAAAGACGATAGCGGCAAGACACCATTTGATTACGCTAAACCTGAGATAAAGAAGGCTTTGATGAGTAATAAATACGGTTCTGAAAAGAATAGTCTACTACATTTAGCTGCACAAAAAGGAGAAATTGAGCTTGTAGAGTCTATCTTAAAAGAAGAAATTGATATTGATATTTTAAATAATAAAGGTCTGTCACCGATTTACCTTGCTGCAGAAAAAGGGCATTTACATGTAGTAAAGTTATTGCTGAAAAAAGGAGCAAATTATACACCTGTTTTACATTTAGCAATCAAATCAAACAATTTAGAGTTATTTAAAGTTTTGTTTACTGAAAAAAATGGGTCATTGCTCTGCAAAGATACCGTTGTTAATTTTCCAACCCTTCATAATAAATATACAGCACAGAGAGAAATAGCAGATAAAAGGACGAAAAAACATAATAATATTATCTGTATTACAGTTAGCGCAGTAGCAATGGCAGCATATATAGGTTTAACGGTAACAGCAATAAGCAGTGCAATCATTTTTGCAACAATAACAGGGGTATTTGCGCTTGTTATAGCAATAATGATAAGTGAGATGAGCAAAAGATATATAGAAAACGAATTTCAGAAAAAGATGTTTATGGAATTGGAAGAGTGTAGTTCTACTGTTAATGATGTTGAGATAGAACCAGTTATGAGTAGATGCAGGCAATGATATACGCAACATCTTTTTCTGAAGGTTTAAGACCAGACCCGCAACTTAAAGTATCAGAGTGGGCGAATGAGTATCGAGTTTTAGCAGCAACTGCAGCATCAGAACCAGGAAAATGGAGAACAGAGAGAACGCCATACCTTAAAGAAATCATGGATTCACTATCTCCGTCTTCAACTGCAGAGAAAATAGTATTCATGAAAGGAGCGCAGATTGGAGGAACAGAAGCTGGTAACAATTGGATAGGCTATATCATCGATCAAACACCAGGTCCAATGCTGGTAGTACAGCCAACAGTTGAAATGGGAAAACGTTGGTCAAAAGGAAGATTTGCGCCGTTAATAGAGAGTACACCATGTTTAAAAAGTAAAGTAAAAGACCCAAGGTCAAGAGATTCAGGAAATACTGTACAAAGTAAGGAATTTCCAGGTGGAATAGTAGTAATAACCGGAGCAAACAGTAGTGTGGGTCTCAGGTCCATGCCAGTAAAATACCTCTTTCTTGATGAAATAGATGCTTATCCAGGAGATTCAGGAGGTGAAGGAGATCCAGTACTGCTTAGTATTGCTCGAACTAATACATTTGCACGGCGAAAGATTTTTTTAGTGTCAACACCAACAATTCATGGAATAAGCAGAATTGAGAAAGAATTTGAAGCAACAGATAAGAGATATTTTTTTGTACCATGTCCGTATTGTAATTATTACCAAATATTAAAATGGTCACAAATAAAATGGGAAGATAAAAATCCAAATACAGCACACTATATATGTATAGAATGTGGTAAAAAGATAGAAAATCATCAAAAGACAGAGATGCTTGAGCGTGGAGAATGGAGACCTACCAATCCAATAAAAGGTGAGAAAAAAGGATTTCATCTTTCAAGTCTTTATAGTCCAGTTGGCTGGTATAGCTGGACTCAAGCAGTAGAGGATTTTCTCCATGCAAAAGAGAGTGAACAATTACTGAAGGTTTGGATAAATACTACGCTTGGAGAAACCTGGGTAGATAAAGGAGAAGTACCAGACTGGAAGCAATTATTTAACAGAAGAGAATTTTTTCAGATTGGCACAGTACCTAGGAGAGAAGTGGTACTTACTGCAGGAGTAGATGTACAAAAAGATCGCTTAGAAGTAGAAGTTGTAGCATGGGGAAGAAGCCGCGAAAGTTGGTCAATAGACTACCGAGTATTTGAAGGTGATACTGGAAGAATAGAAGTATGGGGAAAGCTTTCAGAATTACTTAATCATCATTTTATCGGTGAAAATGGGCTTGAATATATGATAAGTATGATGGCAGTTGATGCAGGTTATGCAACGCAGGAAGTATACAACTGGGTAAGAGGTCATCAGTGCTCTGGAAGAGTAATGGCAGTCAAAGGTATAAACAAAGCGTTAGTACCACTTAGCAGCCCAAGTAGAGTAGATATAACAGTTGGTGGTCAAAAGCTAAAGAGAGGAATAAAGCTATGGCCAGTAGGAGTATCGATATTAAAGTCAGAGCTTTTTCAACTACTTAATATTTTAAAAGAAGAAGAGAAAGTGCCAGCAGGATATTGTCATTTTCCCGAATATGCACCTGAATATTTTAAGCAGCTAACGGCAGAGCAATTAGTCAGCAAGGTAGTAAAAGGATATACCAAACAAGAGTGGCAAAAGGTAAGAGAAAGAAACGAAGTGCTGGATTGCCGGATTTACGCAAGAGCAGCATCGATAGCACTGGGAGTAGACAGATGGCCAGAGAGTAAATGGAATAGCTTAAGCGGAAAAATGGAAAGTAAAAAACCTAAAAAAGTGAGACAGAGTAAGTGGTTGGAAAATGTATAACGAAGAGTATTTGTCTCAAGTTGAACAAGCAATAAAGAAGCTACAAAGTGGAGAAAGAGTGGTATCAATTGCATATGGTGATCATGTTGTGAGATATGCTGAAGTTCAGATAAATGATTTACTAAACTTAAGACAACGTATTAAAGCTGAGCTAAAGATTGTTGGAATGAAACCGAAGAGAAAGATTGTTTTTTCAACGAGTAAGGGAATTGACAAAATTAATTAAAAATGTAATACTATATAGTAGAAATTTTATAACTATAGGAGTTACATGAATATTAAAGAATTACAAGAAGAACTAGTTGGAAAAATTGCGTTGATTCCTACGGAAAATGATAGAGCTAGTGTTAAAAGAGCACTAGAGATTGTCAATGAGGTAAAAGATCATATTAACGATATCATTGTTTTTGGTGATCAGCGGCTTACAGCTTTAGATTATGTGATTATTGCTGACAGCCAAGGTAGTAATCCAAAAATAAGTGAAAGGCCAAGAATAGGTAATAGAGCATTAAAAGAGCTAGAAGATGCTATTAGAAATATTGGAGGAAAAACATCAGAGGAGCTAGGGCTGGTACGAAACGTCCCCTATAGTCGAGAAGAATTTTTAAGTGCTTCAGAACGAGCATTACAAATTCTTGAAGAGGTACAGAGAGATTCAAATGGTCGAATAGTAAAAGAAACAATTCGTAATTTGGCTCATTCTGCCCTATTTGCAGGTTCGCTCTACCTAGTCTATACATCTGGAAATTATAATGATGAAGAGTTTTCAATGTCTAGGTATTTAACAGGTATATTTGGAATAGGAGTTTTTACTATGTTGCAAGTATCACAGATCATGAGTTGTTTAAGAGAGCTCACTCTTGGTCAACAGGAGAGACAACCTTTTATGAATTTAGAAAACGCCACTGTGCAACCTAATATAGAAGAAAGGAGTCTATCTTAAATTTAAGTGTACTTCTGGTAAAAATTAAATAGAGATGTGCTTGTATAGGAACTGCTTGAATAAATAACAGGTGTTGATAGCTTATTGACTGGATTTTCTAGCAGTTCACTGTAGTTACAAATAGTGCAACAATCTGTTGCGTAGTTAACAATCTAAATGTTACTCAAATCATTCAAACAACTATTTAGTAAGCCAAAATCAAAAAGCTCAGCCTGGGATGCAGCAGGTTCAGGAAGAAGATTTTTTCACTTTCAACCAGAGTTAGGAAGTATAAACAATTTGCTGTCTCAAAACCTTGAAACTTTACGTAGTAGATCACGTGATATGGTGAGAAAAAATCCATATGCAGCAAATATTATTGATACAATAGTAAGTAACTCTATTGGAACAGGAATAAAACCGCAATCAAAAGCAAGGGATGGAGAATTTCGAAAGAAGGTGCAAGAATTATGGCTAAAATGGACAGATGAAGCAGACAGTAACGGAGTAAGTGATTTTTATGGATTACAAGCTCTGGTATGTAGGAGCATGATAGAAGGTGGAGAGTGTTTTGTACGCCTCCGACATCGTAAACTCGAAGATGGATTTTCTGTACCATTGCAACTTCAAGTATTGGAATCAGAGCATTTGGACAATAAGAGCAATCAAACACTAGCCAATGGTAATGTAATAAGAAACGGAATTGAGTTCAATAGACTTGGGCAAAGAGAAGCATATTACCTATTTAAAGAACACCCTGGTGAAAGTACATTTGGAGAATCAGTGAGAGTACCAGCAAATGATGTTTTACATATCTATAGGCCACTAAGACCTGGGCAAATTAGAGGGGAGCCTTGGCTTTCGAACATACTGCTAAAGCTTTATGAACTTGATCAATACGATGATGCAGAATTAGTGAGAAAAAAGACAGCAGCGATGTTTGCAGGGTTTATTACGAGACTTGATCCAGAAGCAAATATTTTAGGAGAAGGTGAAAGTAATGAGCAAGGGGTAGCACTATCTGGCCTGGAACCTGGAACAATGCAGCTTTTAGACCCAGGAGAAGACATAAAATTTTCAGAGCCATCAGATGTTGGAGGAAGTTATGAAGCATTCATGAGACAGCAACTGAGGGCAATAGCAATTGGCACAGGGATAACATATGAGCAACTAACAGGAAGGTGTTAATTATTCATCCATTCGAGCAGGGCTGATAGAGTTTCGCAGAAGGTGCGCAATGTTACAGCATAACGTGATAGTGTTCCAGTTTTGTAGACCTATTTGGAATAGATGGCTAGAACTTGCCACTTTATCTGGAGAGCTTTCTACAACAAATAATCAAATATTTAAAGATGTAAAATGGATACCACAGGGATTTGATTGGGTGGATCCGCTAAAAGATCAGCAAGCACAGCAAATGGCGGTAAGAAATGGATTTAAGAGTCGATCGGAAGTATAGTATTTCCCAAAGTAAATGATAAAGGTATAATAAGGTATTTGGGTTATAATGGCGTATAGTGTGGATTTAAGAGAAAAGGCAATATCGATGATAGGAAAAGGGAAGAAGAAGGTTGAGGTGGCAGAGCTTCTGGAGATAGGAATAGCAACTTTGTACCGCTGGTTAAAAAAGAAAGCTGCTGGTGAAAGCCTCAAGCCATCTAAAAACGGCAGCTTTATTCGAAAAATAGACCCAAAAATACTCGAAGAATATGTTACAAAGAATCCAGATCATACTCTGGCAGAGATGAAACAAAATCTTGGATTTGGAATAAATTCAATTTGGTATAGACTAAAACAGCTAAAAATTACTTTAAAAAAAAGTCACACTATATCAAGAGCGCAATCAAGAAGATAGGCAGCAGTTTATTGATAAAATCTCAAAAATAGACCATTCCAGCATCTTATATATAGATGAAGCAGGAGTTGATAATAAATTATACCGAGAATATGGACGTGCTCCAAGAGGAAAGAAAATTTATGCAGATATTCCAGGGAGAACTCGAGAGAGAATCAGTATAGTAGCCGGGTGGATTGGAATGAGATTTATTGCACCAATGACTTTCAAAGGTGGGTGTGACAAAGAGGTATTCAATATATGGTTGGAGAAGATGTTATTACCTAAATTGCCACTTGGCACAACCATAGTTATGGATAATGCTACATTTCATAAGACCACTAAAACAAAATCATTAATAGAGTCTTTTGGCTGTCATGTGCTGTATCTTCCAACATATTCACCAGATTTGAATCCCATAGAACACTGTTGGCATACCATCAAAAGCCGCCTCAGACCTCTAATGTATAAATGTACAGACTTACAACTTTTGGTTGGTAATACCATAATGGAAATTTATCATTCATTTTAGAAAATACTATAGTATCAGAAATGGGTTACGATGTTGAAGAAATTGACCAAGAAATAGCAGAAGATCAAAAGCGTGCTAATTCTTTTGGACTTTGTTTCGATTCTGACGTTAACCATAAAAGGGAAGGAAGGTGATGTGGATAAATAAGCCAATAATGGTAGAGAGAAGAAGCTTTGAACTACTATCATTATATAACAGCAAACAACCTATCTTTAAGAACTCAAAGTATTTTCATATAAACCCAAAAGGAATAGCAATAATACGTATTTATGGAGTTTTGACTAAAAAAACAGAAGCTTTTGATCATATTTTAGACATGACTTCGTATGAAAATATTCATGAAGAGATAGAGAGCGCTTTAGAAGATAAAAGCATAGAGACGATTCTACTTGACATAGACAGTCCAGGAGGGGAAGTAAACGGTGTCTTTGACCTAGCTGATTTTATTTATGAATCAAGAACAAAAAAGAGAATTATTGCAATAGCAAATGATGATGCATATTCTGCTGCGTACGCTATAGCCTCTAGCGCTGAAAAGGTATTTGTGAGCAGAACTTCAGGGGTAGGAAGTATAGGAGTAATAGCAAGTCATATAGATCAAAGTGGGTTTGATGAAAAACAGGGAATAAAATATACGACAGTATTTGCAGGAAGTAGAAAAAATGATTTAAATCCACATGAGCCAATAACTTCTGAAAGTTTAGAAAACCTGAAAAGCGAAGTGAATCGTTTGTATGGAATGCTGATTGAGCTAATAGCACGCAATCGAAATCTTTCTATAGAAGCAATCAAATCAATGGAAGCAGGGCTACATTTTGGCGAGAAAGCAGTAGAAATAGGTCTTGCAGATGGAGTTACAACATTTTTTGAATTTATCAACAATCATAGGAGTATTAGTATGACAACTATTGAGGAAGGCTACGAGAACTGTCGTAGAGAAATCTTAGAGATAATAAGATTATGTAATATATCAAAGATGCCAGAAAAGGTAGGAGAATTTATTGAGCAAAGCGTAAGTGTTGAGCAAGCACGGGAAGTTTTAATGGAATTACTTGCAGAGAGAACGAAGAAGACAGAGATACTGAGTGCAATACCACAGAATTCAGGAGAAGAGTTGATGATGCAGGTGGCGAAAAGTCGTGCACAATCAGGCATTTAAAATATATAACAAAGGGAGAAAAGCAAAATGAGTACTATAACCGAACAAAATAATCTAGGTGACTTATTAAAGTATGAGGCATCAAGTCTATATTCAAGAGATCAAATAACGGTAGCAAAAGGGCAGAACCTAAAGCTTGGTACAGTAGTTGGTTATGATACTAAAGATGATTTAATTAAAGCTTTAAATCCAACTGCAACAGATGGTACACAAACAGCGATAGGAGTGGTAATAAGTGATGTAAACGCAAATAAAGGAGTAATTATTGCTCGTGGTGCAATACTAGCCGATCATGCAGTTGTATGGCCAGCAAATATCACTGAAGAGCAGAAAACTGCAGCAATAAAGCAACTTGAAGGACGAGGGATCATTGTCCGCAAGGGAGTGTAACTTAAATTAATAAGGGGGAAAAAGAATGCAAAATCCATTTACAAATACAGCATTTAGCATGACGGCACTAACAAATGCGATGAATATATTGCCGATAAATTATGGACGAGTTGAAAATTTAAATTTATTTCCAAGTAGGTCAGTAAGATTTAGACATATTACCATAGAAGAAAATAATGGAGTTTTAAGTCTACTACCAACGCAAGTCCCCGGAGCACCAGCAACAGTGGGAAAAAGAGGAAAAAGAAAGGTAAGAACGTTTACGATTCCACATATTCCGCATGATGATGTAGTATTACCAGAGGAAGTACAAGGAATAAGGGCATTTGGATCAGAAAGTGAACTTAAAGCGCTTGCAGATGTAATAACTGATCATTTGCAATCAATGAGAAACAAACACGCAATAACGTTGGAACATTTGCGGATGGGTGCGCTGAAGGGAATCATTCTTGATGCTGATGGGTCAGAGTTATTAAATCTGTATAACGAATTTGAAATTACACCTAAAGTAGTAAATTTTGCACTGGGAACAGCAACAACAGATGTAAAACGTAAGTGTCTGGAAGTATTGCGGCATATAGAAGATAACCTAAGTGGTGAATATATGACCGGGATTCATGCCTTGGTAAGCTCTGAGTTTTTTGATGCATTAACTTCACATACTAAAGTGAAAGAAGCATATGAGAGATGGCAAGAAGGAGCAGCGCTAAGAAATGATATGAGGTCAGGATTTACGTTCTGTGGAATAACATTTGAGGAATATAGAGGACAAGCAACTGATCCTGAAGGAACCGTGAGAAGATTTATAGAAAGAGATACAGGTCACTGTTTTCCACTAGGAACAGCGAGCACATTTACAACATATTTTGCACCAGCAGACTTTAATGAGACAGTAAATACCCTTGGACAGCCACTATATGCAAAACAAGAGCCAAGAAGATTTGATAGAGGAACAGATTTACATACACAGTCAAATCCTCTGCCAATGTGCCACCGCCCGGCCGTTTTGGTAAAAATTAGTTCTAGTTGATGAATATAGGGAGATTATTAGAAGATTGTTTTGAGCATTTAGGAGTGGAAGCCACATACTGTAATAAAAATAAGGAGGGTATTCGTAAAATAAAAGTGCTAATTAAACGTCCTGACACTACGTACTCTTTAGGTGCAGATGGAGCATTAACTCAGCAAATTGCTTCTATAGAAATACGTGATCAGGACGTTACTTCCTTTAGCATAGGCGATTATATCAAGATTGAAAAAAGGTTCTACAAGATTTTTGAACCACCGTTAAAAGATTCTTCGAGTGAAATATGGAAAATTGAGGCAATAGAAAGTGTTTGATATTAAAATTAGTAACAATATTAATGAAATAATCTCCAATATTGAAAGAAAAGAGCAGAAAATAAAACTGGCAGCTATAAAAGCGTTAAACAAAACGGCACTATGGTTAAAAGCGCAAGCAGCTAAGGAAATCAGTGAGGAAAAGAAGGTAAAATTAAGTTTGATAAGAAAGAGATTAAGAATTTTTAAGGCGAAAACTAGCAGATTAGACGTGTTGATTAGAGCAAATCTCTATGACATTAGAGCATCGACAATTGGCAAAATACAAAAAACAAGAAGAGGATCGAAAGTAGGAAAGCATGAGTTTATAGGAGGATTTGCAGCAGTTATGCCAAAAGGAAATAGCGGTATGTTTAAACGTGAAGGAAGGGCAGCATTGCCAATAAAGGAAGTTAAATTGTCACTGAAACCAGAGGCTTCAAGGATAATAGGGAATCTTGTTAATTATGAAGTTGAAAAGGTATTTGAAAAATATTTTATACATTACATGAGTTAAATTATATGCATGACAAAGTTCTGGAAAGATTTACATCAAGCAATTTGCAGCACACTGAAGGAAGAAATACCGGCTATACAGACATGTGAAATTTATCCAGCAATAAGAAAAGAATTATTAGCGCCAGCGTTATTTGTAGAGCTTGTGAGTTTAGAATCGGGAAAAGATCCTGGAACAGAGGAATTAGCGCTGAAAGCAAGATTTGAAGCACGAATTGTGATTGATAGCACAATAGAAAATGCCCCTATTATTGTCAGAACATTAGCTGCTGAGGTTGCAAAAGTTGTGAATAAAAGCACTTTTAGTATGAACATTTCACCAGGTGAATTTCTCTCTGCAGAACCTGATGGATTTAGGCCAGAGCTCGATGCATATTTAGTGTGGATGGTCGAATGGGTGCATACAATACACGTAGGTCGATCTATTTGGGAAGAAGGAAAAATTAAGCCACATACCATAAACGTAGGAAATATAAATGTTGGATCATAGTTTTGCGATTTCAGAGCTGAATAGGAAGCTAGCAAACGTTATTCGTATAGGAGTTGTAAAAGAAATAGATTATGAAAAAGCAAAAGTAAGAGTGAAAATAGGAGAATTTTTAACAGATTATTTACCGTGGATAACGAGTAAAGCAGGAAAAGATAGAGATTGGTCTCCGCCAGATATCGATGAACAGGTTATGGTATTTTCTCCTCTTGGTGAACTATCATTAGGAGTGGTGTTAGAAGGAATATATCAGGAAAAATACCATGCACCAGAGAATAAAAAAGAAATAAATAGTGTGAAGTTTCAAGATGGAACAAGATTGTTATATGATAAGGAAAAACATCATTTAGAGATTGAAGTAGTAGACAAAATAACACTGAAAGCTGGGGAATCGAGCATAGAAATGACAAAAAGTGGAATAAAATTGAAGGCAGATAAAATAAACCTTAATAAAATGAATAAATCGGTTGTACGAGTAGGAGACTATTGTGGAGAAGTAACACCGCATTTCTGCATTAGTGGGAGTAACAATGTTTTTGTAAACGGTAAGTCAATATGTAGACAAGGAGACAGTTTTAGTGAAGGAAAAGTAATGATTCAAGGATCAAAAACAGTGTTTGCAAATGGTCTTAGTGTAGGAAGAGTAGGAGATATAGTTTCATGTGGTTTTAAAGTAATAAAAGGCAGTGAAAGCGTTTTTGCAAAATAGAAATGAAGGGTATGGATGCTAAAACAGGAAAAGCGTTAGAAGGAATAGAGCACTTAAAGCAATCGATAATTGATATACTGACCACTCCAGTAAACATTAGAATAATGAGGAGAGATTATGGGTCTAGGCTATTTGAATTAGTGGATAAACCAATCAGTAGAGATTTAACTATGGAAATCTATGCAGCAACAGCAGAAGCACTGGGGAAATTTGAGAAGAGATTTAAGTTAGAAAAAGTAAAAATTACAGAAGTAAAAGAAGGAAAAGTGATTCTTGTACTTCAAGGTATTTATCTTCCAGAAGGCAAATTCATAGATATTAGAGGAATAGTTGTTTAGAAATGCAGACACCTAATATTATTGAAAAGCTGAGTTATGAAGAAATCTTTTCGAGAATGAAGGAAGAATTGGTCCGTAGAGATGAAACCTTTTCAGGATTAGTAGAATCGGATCCAGCAATGAAAGTTCTGGAGGTAGCAGCATGGCGAGAACTTTTGCTTAGAGAAAGAATAAATGAAGCTGTAAAGAGCAATTTACTAAAATTTGCAACGGGAGAAGATCTTGATAATTTAGCTGAATTTTATGGAGTAGAGAGAGAAAAAGAAGAAGAGGACGAACGATTTAGAAAGAGGGTAAAAGCAAAAATAAAAGGCTGGAGCACATGTGGGAGCAAGGAGTATTATAGGTATTATGCACTGTCAGCAGATAGTAGAGTAAAAGATGCACTAGTGGAATCACCTATACCAGGGAAAGTACAAATTTCAATCTTATCAACACAATTATCCACAACTGGCATAGTGTCAGAAGAGCTACTAGAAATTGTAAAAAAGCAGGTTACTAGAGATGATATAAGAGTTTTAACAGATACAGTAACAGTGATAGGTGCAATATTATGGAAATAGATATTCACAGCAGAATGAGTATAAGTCCTATAATATCAAAGGAGGAAATCAAGAAGCAGTTTATTGAGAGGTTTGAATTAGCAAAAAGATTAGGGTGGAGTGTGACAAGATCTTGGATAATAGCGAATTTATTTGTAGATGGTGTAGAAAATGTGGAATTAATCGAGCCAAAAGAGGACGTTGTAGTACTAGGAAATGAGTGCGCTGCATTAAGAAAGTTAAAGGTTGAGTAATGTTATTGCCACCAAATGCAACAAAGCAAGAGCAAGCACTGGTTGATGCAACAGATTATAAGGTTGATCCAAGATGTATCAGAGGGTTTAAGTTCAACCTGAAAGAAGAAACATTGCCGTGGATAATAGAAGAATATGGTTTAGAAGAGATACTGCGCTGGGTAAAAGATAAAAGAAGAGCGATAGTAGAAGGAGTAAAATTTCAAAGACTACGTGGAACACCTGCCTCACTCAAAATAGCACTAAAGTGGGCGAATATAGAAGATATTACAATTATCGAAGAACCACCTGGTAAACATTTTTTTGAACTGCAGATAGGGATAAGGGATGTTCCAAATAACTTTTTTGTAGATGCGGTTGTAGAGCTTGCAAAACTATCATTACCAGCAAGATCAAGGCTAATGAGGATTTTCAATGACCACTACAACATTGATAGGTTTATTTTAGATGAAAGCTTTTTTGGAAGCTTGTTATCGGATTATTCAGGTAGAAAAGTTGAAAAAGATGGGCCAGTGTTATCGTTTGGAAGAATAAATTTTTTCAGTTCTAGAGGTCCGTTAGTAGAGATTGTAGACAACTATTTAAGAGAGCATTATGAACAAGCATTTAGTAATGACATATATCGGTTGAATGTAGCAGTGCTTGGGGAAACAGAGCCTCACACAAAGGATTACAAAGGCATTTATGAAAGAAGTCATCAGTGGTATAACTTAAAAGCCCTGTATCCTCTAACTCAAAGCTTATTACCATCGATTAAATTTGCTAAAGCGCAGATAGTATTATCGGACAGTTGGAACTTAGGAGAAATAAATGAGTGCTTTCCAGTTAGTAGCGTGGAGGAAAGAGGGAATAAATTTGTATTGGGAAGTAGTAAACTATCTGAACAACTATGGAACTTAAAATACGAGCAAATTTTAGAAAGGTTTAGCGTCACTCATTTTTATCAAACAAAGAATTTCATTGACCAGAAAATAGTAGGATACGTTATAGCAGAACACAATGTTTACTATAAAAATGATTCAGAGCAAAAAGACTCAATACACGAATTAGAAAATTACATTTTAGTATTTTACCCGGGAGTACTGAAGTGGCACGAACATCGACATTTGCACAGAAGTTGGAAAGATAGTCGAATAATATCTCTAATAAGTTAAATACTTATATTTAGATACTCATATATTATATTAATAATAGGTAAAAATGTATGAAATAAAAAGAAAAAGACTTGCTTTCTCATGCTAAAAAGGACATGACTTGAATAGCAGCAGGTAAATATAAGAAATTTGTCTGGCGCTAGAAAAGCTAATTTTGTGAGGTATTCCAAGGTGCGCCAAGAAGTGCTTGGAGAACAGTTGGTGAAAATCCAACACAAACAAAGTCTAGCCAACAGTTTGGAACAGACCACTATGTTGCATGAGGTAACGAGTGTAATAGAGCTAGTGGGATGGACAATGCAGGGTACAACGAAAGTGAAGGGATTGAGTTCCGAAATACCTGAAGACATAGAGGTCGACATTTTCATGGCCATGGAAGACAGCATGAAGGATAACGTAAAGGCAAGTTATCACTCACTCTATCGGGATCTGAGACCGTGCCATGTATTGAAATGGACTTCAAGTGAACTTGGGAGATCCTATGCATTCCTACAAAGGTACGCTGGAACAAGTCAACAAAGGCAAGAACTAGCGGAAGATGCAGGGGAAGTCGGACTGATTGATAGTACTCAGAATGTGGGAAAGCCACGTACAAGGGGAAGCGATCAGCAATATAGTAACTGGAATAGGGATTGCTAGGCCAATACAACGGAGGTTGGAATAACATGCAAAATAAACTAAACCAGATAGCAGTAAGAGCAAAGCAAGATAAGCGACTAAAATTCACATCGTTAGTCCATCTGATAAATACAGAGAATCTTGCGAGATGTTATAAAGAACTGAAGCGTAACAAGGCTTGTGGAGTAGACCAGATAACAGTGGAATCATACGGAGAAAATCTGAATGAGAAACTCGAAGTGCTAGTAGAAAGTATGAAGAGGAAGCAATATCAACCACAACCAGTAAAGAGGGTATATATACCGAAAGCTGGAAGTAAAGAGAAACGCGGACTCGGAATACCATCGACCGAGGATAAATTAGTACAGATTATGCTGAAGAAGATATTAGAAAATATTTACGAGGCAAACTTTCTGGACAGCTCATATGGATTTCGACCTGGAAGAAACTGTCATCAAGCGGTAAATGCACTAGATAAAGCAGTTATGTACAAGCCAATAAACTACATTGTAGAAGTGGATATCAAGAAGTTCTACGATAATATACAGCATAAATGGCTAATGAGATGTCTAAGGGAACGAATAACTGACCCAAATTTGCTGTGGTTAGTAAAGCGGTTTCTCAAGGCAGGGATAGTCGAAGCTGGAAATTATGAAGCAACAAAACAAGGTACACCCCAAGGTGGTATAGTAAGTCCTGTATTAGCAAATATATACTTACATTATGTGTTGGATTTATGGATAGAAAAGAAATTTAAACCAAGATCCAGAGGATATATACAACTAATAAGGTTTTGCGACGATTTTGTGGTTTGTTGCGAAAGTAAGGTAGACGCGGAAGAATTTCTGGAATTACTGAAACAAAGGCTAAATAAATTTGGGTTGGAAGTATCTGAAAACAAGACCAGAGTAGTAAAGTTTGGCAAGAGGGAGTGGCAACAAGCGATAAGAGAGAAACGAAGGACGGAAAGTTTCAATTTTCTGGGGTTTACGCACTATGGTGCAAAAAGTCGTCGTGGTAGATTAATAATGGGACATAAAACCTCAAAGTTAAATCTAGCCAGAAAACTAAAAGAAATCAAGGAGTGGTTGAAAATAGTCCGCGGAAGTATTCGACTTAAAGATTGGTGGCAAGTACTGAAGGCTAAATTAACAGGACACTATAACTACTTTGGTATTAGCGGAAATTATTGGTGTTTGAAACAATTTTACACATCAGTAAGAAAGCTAGCATTTAAATGGATAAATCGGCGTAGTCAGAAAAAGAGTATGACCTGGGAACAGTTTGTACACTACGTAGAAGTAAATCCATTACCAAAGCCAAAAATACATTTTTCTTTATATGCATAAGAGGGACGACTGTGAAAACTAATATTGATGAGCCGTGTGCGGGAAATCTGCAAGCACGGTTCTTTAGGGGGAGTTGTAGTAATAAAACTCAAACGAGAGGAGTAAAGCTACAGCTTCTACCGAACGTAAAGCTGGGTAAAAAAGAGGAGTCACTATTAGAGAACTCGTTTAAAAATATTTATGAAAGAGACGAAAAAGGAAGAACAGCTCTACATTGTGCAGTAGAGGTAAAAACAGTGGAGTTGTTAGTCGAAAAAGGAGCGAATGTGAATGCAGCAGATGTGAAAGGATACACAGCACTGCACCTAGCGGTAACGGAGAAACGTCTAGAAATCGTGAGGGAATTGATAAAATCAGGAGCAGACGTAAATGCTGAGGAATATGGAAATAAATGCATACCTCTACACCTTGCGTGCATGGTAGGTGAAAAAGAAATAGTGGAGGAGCTGGTAAAAGCTGGAGGAGAAATAGAGCAAGCGGATAAATTTGGAATGACAGCGATGGATTATGCGAAAACCAGTAAAGAAGTAACTGAAGTATTGAAGAAAGAAATAGACAGAATTGAAAAGTTATTTATGAAAGGCTAAAAATATGGAGGAAGAAATAGAAAAGAAAGTAATGAATTTAGAGAGAAAACCTTTGGGTGAGCTGAGAAAAATATGGAAGAAGGTATATGGAGAAGAAGCGCCTAGATACTCAAAGAAATATCTGATACCGAGATTAGCTTATAGAATGCAGGAAAAAGCGTATGGAGAAATGTCAAGAAAGGGGACAAAAAGACTAGAGTATCTGGCAGATCGGCTAGAGAAGGGAAAAAGAATAAGTAGCGATAAACTGCCAGTAGAGGGAACAGAGCTAATATTAGAGAGAGGGGAAGAGACTCACGCAGTAATGGTAACAGATAAGGGTTTAATCTACAGAGAAGAATTTTTCACATCATTATCAGCAGTAGCCGGAAAAATAATGGGAATGAGTTACAATGGGCCGCTCCTATTTGGTTTGCGTGATCAAAAGGGAAGGGAAAATGTGTAAAGGGATAAGATGTGGAATATATACGAGAAAGTCAAATGAAGACGGTCTAGAGCAGAAGTTTAACAGTTTAGATGCGCAACGAGTAGCATGTGAGAAGTACATAAAGAGCAAAGAAGGCTGGGTAGCATTGGCCAAAAGGTACGACGATGGAGGTTTCTCAGGAAAGAATTTAGAAAGACCAGCAATAAAGGAATTATTTGAAGATGTAAAAAAAGGAGAAGTAGATTGTGTAGTAGTATATACGCTAGATAGATTATCAAGGGAAACAAAAGACAGCATCGAAGTAACATCATTTTTTAGAAGGCATAGAGTAAACTTTGTAGCAGTAACGCAGATATTTGATAATAATACGCCAATGGGAAAGTTTGTACAAACAGTGTTATCAGGAGCAGCACAGTTAGAAAGAGAGATGATAGTAGAGAGAGTAAAAAATAAAATAGCAACATCAAAAGAACAAGGTTTATGGATGGGTGGAACTGTGCCGTTTGGGTATGATGTAAAAGATAAAGAATTAATAATAAATGAAAAAGAAGCAAAGGTGGTAAGGTATATATTTGAGAGATATTTGAAGCTGAAGTCAATGGCAGAATTGGCAAGGGAGTTAAATAGAGAAGGTTATAGAACAAAATCAGATATCTTTAAAAAAGCAACGGTGAGAAGAATAATAACAAATCCAATATATGTGGGAAAGATAAGACATTATGACAAACAGTATGAGGGAAAGCATGAAGCAATAATAAAAGAGGAAAAATGGCAAAAAGCACAAGAATTGATAAAGAATCAGCCATATAGAAAGGCGAAATACGAGGAAGCGCTGCTAAAGGGAATAATTAAATGTAAGAGCTGTGATGTAAATATGACGCTGACATACTCAAAAAAAGAGAATAAGAGATATCGATATTACGTATGCAACAATCATTTAAGGGGAAAGAATTGTGAATCAGTAAATCGAACAATAGTTGCTGGAGAAGTGGAAAAAGAAGTGATGAGGAAGACAGAGAAGCTATATGAAAAATGGGAAGAAAAAGCGGAAGAGTGGAGAAATTTAAGTTTTGGAAAACAGAAAGAAGTAGTGAAAAAGTTAATAAAGGGAGTAATGGTTAAGGAAGATGGAATAGAAGTGAGTTCAGAGGATAAGATAGAATTTATACCAATAAAGAAGAAGGGAAAGAAATGTACAGTAATTGAGCCAGAAGGAAAAACAAATAATGCGCTACTGAAAGCAGTGGTAAGAGCCCACCTGTGGAAACGGCAACTAGAGGAAGGAAAATACGCAAATATAAAAGAGCTGAGCGTTAAAATTAATATAGGTACAAGACGTATACAGCAAATTTTAAGATTAAATTATTTAGCACCAAAAATTAAAGAAGATATAGTAAATGGGAGGCAGCCAAGAGATTTGAAATTAGTTGATTTTAGAGAAATACCGATGTTGTGGAGCGAGCAGATGGAGAAATTCTACGTACTGTCATCTTAATTTACAAAAGTAACAGGAGATGAAAAAGAGTATGTGCCAGAAAACCAATACTTCAAAAATTGAGGGAAATCAGTGCTAAAGGCTTAATTATATAATGAAAATAGTGATAATCTTAACTTATATACGAAATGACACCAGAGCTCCAAAATTATTGTGTAAGAGCCAAACATTCCTTCTCCCGCTTAGCCATGTTTTGATAGCGACGCTGTAACCTTTTATACGGCAAAATGGGTTGTATTAGCATACTGAGCTGTATAATACGCTAAGGCCAAGTATAAAGATCGAAAAAATAGATCAGCCTGTAGTTTTCTTTTAGCTCAACACAATCTTAAAAAGAATAAACATCAAGCTAGAGAAACCTCCATTCATTTCCACATTCCAGTTTTATTACCACTAATTTTCACTTCATCCACATCAGTACTAGGACTACCCCATCCCTCTTCTTTGGCTTTTTGTAGAGATTCCTCCAAAAGTCTACTTGAGTCATCTATATTCCTCATAAGCTGATCTCTTGGTGATAAAAGACTTTCATGAATTGGTTGCTTATATTGTGTTTTATTAAACATACTAGTAGCAAGGATACCTAATATTAATGTGTTATTTACTACAGTAGTGTTTATTTTCGGTACAGCAGTAACAGTAGTACTATTGTGTTCTCTAGAAGTAAGTAAAGCTGGAGATCCTGTAGACGATATTAGACCTTTAACCCAATTGACAATACTATTGTTTGTCCATGAGTTGCTTGATACTATATCGCGGCGATTACGATTTCTGTACTGATAAGATGAAAGAAGTTCAACAATTTGCGAATTGCCTCTACTTTTTGCAACATCTAATGGTGTTTGGCTACTATAATTTTTAGCATTAATATTAGCCTCTTTTTCTATAAAAAGTTTTATCAAATCTGAATTACCATAATAAGCAGCCAAGTGCAAAGGTGTGTGACCTTTTAAACTGTCCTTAGCATTGACATTAGCCCCTCTATCTAAGAGAAGCCTTACTACGTCTAATTTTCCTTTTTCAATAGCTGCTACAGTAGCTGCATGTAAAGGTGTGTCTTCCCGTGTCTTTATAACACCAAATATAATAACGTTGTTTTCTACTTTAGCATCAATGTAGGCACCTTTATCTAACAAAAACTTTACCATGTCTAAGTGACCTCCTGCAGCAGCCATATATAAAAGCTTGCCGCCATCTTTACCTACATAATCCACATTGGCACCTTTACTAATTATAAGCTCTAAAATGTCTAACCTGCCAACTTTAGCAGCCCAGTACAATGGTGACCAACCATTATTTTCTTCAGGATTTACACCAGCTCCTTTTTCTACAAGAAATTTAATGAGATTTTGTTGTTCTACACTTTCTACAATTGAAGCAAGTCGTAAAAGAGTGTAGTTATTATTATCTTTTATATTAACGTCTATACCTTTATCCAGGAAAAATTTTACCATATCTAAGCCTATTCTATAAGCATCTTTAACAGCTATATGAATAGGCATTCTACCATCTTCATCTTTAGCATTAATATCAGCACCTTTATCCACTAGAAATTTTACTATATCCAACTCACCTGCATCAGTAGCTAAGTGAAGAGGAGTTTTATCATCGGTACCTTTAGCATTAACATCAGTACCTTTGTTAATTAGGTATTTTGCTATATCTGAGTAATTCTCTCTACTACCGTATTGTTCACTATCATAACGTGACCGAAGAAATGTACTAGACCTAATATACTTAAGAGCAATATGTAAAGGCATAATGTTTTTATTGTTTACTATATTAATATCAGCACCGTTATCTATGAGGTATTTTACTATATCTACACTACCTCTGGTAGTAGCTACGTGTAGAGGGGTATCTCCACCTTTATCTTGAAGATTGACATTAGCACCATTACTTACTAGGCACTTCACCATATCTAAATTATTCTCTTTAATAGCATAGTGCAAGGGTGATAAATCATAATCAGCCTTCACATTAACATTAGCCTCTTTTCCTACAAGGTATTTCACTATATCTAAATTATTTTTTTCAATAGCATAATGTAGTGGTGTTTCACCATTCTTATTTTTGGCATTGATATCAGCACCTTTATCTACCAAAAATCTTGCTATATCTAATTTATCTTCCTTGATAACAAAGTGCAAAAGCGTATTATCATCCTCTCCTTTAACATTGACATCAGCACCTTTACCTATAAGAAATTCTGCTATATCAAATCCATTTTTGTTGAAAGCTAATCTTAAAAGCGCATTACCATACCTTCCTTTAATATTAACATCGGCACCTTTATCTATCAGGAAATTTGCTAAATTTAATTTCTCTTTTTCAATAGCTGTATACAAAGGTGTCTCACCATAATAACCTTCAGCATTAATATTAGCCCCTCTATCCAAGAGAAGTTCTGCTACATCTAATCTTCCTTTGTCAATAGCTGAATGTAAAGGTGTGCCACCATACCTTTCATAAATGTTTACATTAGCACCTTTGTCCAGAAGAAGCTTTACCATATCTAACTCTCCCCATTTAGTAGCTAAATGCAATGGTGTTCCTAGATATCTTCCCTCGATATTGGGATCAGCTCCTCTATTTAGAAGAAGCTCTACTACATCTAGTCTATCTTCTTGAATGGCTAGGTACAGAGGTGTACTTTCATCTTCTCCTTTAACATCAGCACCATTACCTATAAGGTATTCTACTATGCCTATCCAACCTTCCTTAGCAGATAAATGCAAAGGCGTATTTTCATCTTCTCCTTTAACATTAACATCAGCCCCTTTTTCTACAAAATATTTTACTGCATTTAAATTACCTTGCTCAGCAGCTAAGTGTAAAGATGTATTGCTATAATCCTCTGTAACTTGCTGTTCTTCCGTAGTCTGTGGCGCTTCTGTTGTAACTTGCTGTTTCTCTGTAGTTTGCGAAATTTCTGTTGTAACTTGCTGTCTTCCCGTAGTCTGTTGTCTCTCTGTGACCTGAGGTACTTCTGTAGCTCGTTGTCCATCTGTAGCCTGCTGCCTCTCTGTAACCTGTGGTACTTCTGTAACCTGCTGTCCTTCCGTAGTATGTTGCCCTTCTGTAGTGTGTGGTACTTCTGTTGCAACTTGTTGTCTCTCTGTGATTCGTGGCACTTTCCCCTTGAGGTATTCAACTATATCTGAATGACCTTTCTGAGTAGCCCTTTGCAGAGGAGTTTTGCCACCACCATCAGTAGCTTTTGGGTTAGCACCCTTCTCTATAAGGTATTTTACTATATCTAAATGACCTTTCCGAGCAGCCAAGTGAAGCGCAGTGCTATAACTCCATCCACCTTGATAAACATCAACATCAGCACCTTTTTCTATAAGATATTTTACTATATCTAAGTGACCTTTTGCAGCAGCTAAATGCAAAGGTGCTCGACCAAATTTATTTTCTTGAGCATCAATATCAGCTCCTTTATCCAATAAAAACTTTGCTATATCTAAAAGACCTCTCTTAGCAGCTATATGTAAAGGTGTTTTACCATGATTATCTTTAGTACTTATATCTGCTCCTTCATTAATGTACTCTTTAACCTTGTTAAGATTAGATTGTTTTACAGAGTTAATTAGCTCTAAGTTAAGCTGTTCTAGAGACATCGCTGTTTGGCTACCTCGAGTAATAGCCCCTTGTGACGTTCTGTTGTAAATAAGTTGGTCTTCATAACCATCAAAATAGTCTACAGCCTCACCTACTATTTCCCGAGCTTTCTCTCTATTCTTCTTCGTATTCCACTTATTCCGCACATGCTGTTTATTTGAACCTTTCCTACCTTTCTTGCTTCGCTTTGAACGACTAAGTTTTACTGTATCATCTATTAGCCTACTTACCTCTGCATCACTAACTTTATCGCTAAGATTTTTTTGCTTTAAAACACTAGACTGTAGTAGCTGGATAACTCTATTAATTGTACTATTACTTGATTGTTGTTGATCCATGTGCATTTCACCCCCTTAATTATAACTAAAAATTACCCTCACCATCAAACAAAATGATCGTAAACACTTTATGTAAATACTAAACACAGCTTACTTGTAACACAGACATTTTTAGTGTCAATAGTTTCTTTAATAAATTTTATGCAGATTAGAAATTGAGTAGAGAAAAAGTAAGCATAAACCCATAACTGAAAAAGAAATCAGCTTGAAGATTTACAATAATTTACAGCTACTGTCTTTGCAATTTTATCATGAAAAAACTGTTTACGTTGATCAGATATTGCACACATGAAAATTAGTATTACGGTCATAAGGATTAAGTCTGGTAAAGGATCAAACCACCATTCAGAAGCAAACGTAACAGAAAATCTTTTCATAATGAATATGGATGAGCAAATCACTTTAAACGAAACACACCGGATTATTGCTTGTGTTAGAGTGACATTTTCAATTGTATCTGCATCTTTTATACGAATACGGCACAACAATTGTCCTGGAGTACCACCAAATCTTTTTACCATTAATACTTCTAAAAGAATTGATAGCAAAATACGTAAACACATGATCAATAGTTTAAAGGGTAAAAAAGTCATTTCTGCAAGAAAAAAAACAAAGACTAAAAGAGTCCCCTTAATAATGAAATGATCAATAATATATGCTACAGCGCGTCTAGTTATTCCCACATATACACAGTTTAATCTTGGGTAGCATTCTTCAGATCTATAATCCATTACTACTGTTTTTGCAATTTTATCGTAGAAAAGCTGTTTACGTTGATCAAATATTATAGGTATAAGCATTAGGATCAATACTGGTGAAATTAAAAACCACTCATAAGTATCGAGAAATACAAACAAAAACGTCTTGAAAGTGCTTCTTATTACTACTTGCATAAAAGCAATGTTTTTCAGTGTGTTTGCATCCTTTATGTATATACCAAATAGCAATTTTCCTGGAGTCCAACCAAGTCTTATTATCATTAATACTTCTAATGCTATATATACTAAACTTGCTAGTAATGTACCTGAGTCTTCTAATATTTCATATCGTTTTGATATGAGTTCTGTATCAATGTCAGTATCAGGAAAGACATAATTAAAAAAGTTAGTAAGAGATTCTTCTGGTAATATAAATGAAATTAATAAAAAAAAGAATGAACAGCAGACTAAAAATATTGTTTGGTCAACTAAATACGCTGCAATACGTTTAGTAACTTTTGCATAGTTCATTCTAACACCCATTTGTGTGTACCCAACACCATTATCTAATGTTATTATGTTAGTGCTTAAATAATAGTAAAATTGCTGCTGGTTGAGAGCATGAGAAATATTTACATTAATGTAGAAAACATGGGTTCCTTTAGCATCACAAAAAATTTAATCATTTACTTTTCCCAAAATCGCAAAAAAGTACCTACCTTTGTGAGAACAAGCCGCATAAAAATAGGGTTGTGAAAATAAAGGTGTGAAATTTTTACAACAAAACTAAACAAATTAGTTCGTATGTAGATGTGGATGAAGTGGGCTAATATGGCTGATTTTAGAGTATAGTAAAGTTGCTATATAAAAAAGTTCGCACAGAACAGGCGGTAGATCAACGCATCCCAAAACAAACTCTTCTCTCATTAGCTGATTTTGAGTGCTAGAAATAGTTATTTTGCTTGAGATCTTAATAATATATTTTGTTAAATTAATATTGATTTATTTGCGGAAGAATAATTAAGACAAGCTCATGACGAAACAAAATTTAAAATAAACAAGAGGTCATGTATTGAGCCTGCTAAAAGCCTTTTGCCTCAAACTACTTTGGGTTAGAAAATTTTTCTTAAATAGTGATTGACAGGTTATAAAGGTGTAGTATGATGTTGAAACTGATATAGGGTTTATAAATTATTATAGCTCTGTATGTTTTTTATGGAGGTGAGAATTATGGACTTAGATGACCTAACCAAGTTAGCCTTTTCTATTATTAAGGATGACGATCCTTATAAAGAATCTAAACAACTTCAAATAAAAAATTGGGGGCGGGGATATTTGGAGACTATCAATACCGGGAATCTTCCCTTTTTTCTTGATATATTATCAAATGAAGAATGTTGGGAAAAAACCGATACAATACATGGTATCAAACTCAATAGAAGAGTAGTGGCTAAAAAGATGATAGAACCAAAAAGTTGTAATGGTATAAGTAATCCACTAGAGGACTTTTATCTTTACCAAATCGCGTGTTGGTGTTGCTTAGAAGAGGATATAATTTCTCTATTTGAACATTTTAAACAGAAGCATAAAGTAAAAGATGGTGACCCAGACGCATTAAAAAAGCTAGCAAAAAGAATAAGTGGAAGTTGGTGTACAGATGCAATGATGCAATTTTGGTCACATTTCATTAGTGGATACATTTCAGAGCTAGATCTGAAAGACCAGCATCCTTATGTCTTTGGTTTACACCGTGCAGCAATAAGTTCGAGGAGAAGACGTGTAGAAGCGGTAGAGTTCTTTTGGGATAAGGTTAATTCATTACCTGAAAGTGAGTTAAGTGCTCAGGAAAAGGATGAAGTTTTCATGAGAATTGCAGTGCATGCAGCAGGTGATAGTGGCTATCCTGATGTGTTTGAATTTTGTTTAAGTCAGATAAGTCATAATAAATATCCAGAGCTTTTGAAAAGAGATTTAAAGAAAAATACTGAATATGCCTCTTTATACAGAATGCTAGAAATATCTAATTTTGATCAATTTCAGAAGTTATTTGATTTTTTGAAGCCATGCAATGTTCCAGAAGATGATTACTATCTCTGGTTAAAATTAATGGTAAAGGAATGTCCAGAGTATTATTTAAGTACAGCTATGGGAATTTTTATACATGTATGGACAAGAGAGGGTTTTGTTGATCATCGTACTTTGACATTGAATAAAGAAATGATGAATAACTCTGTTTTTCAAGGGAGATTTTTGGTGCCTTTGGTCGAAGGAGGTTTTATGAAGCCAGTATGGGGAATGCTAGATAAGGCTAATCCTAGACAAATCGAAGAGTTCATGTCTTCTGAAAAAGCAAATTATATACGTTCTGTATTAGAGCGAGGAGATCATGTTTCATTAAATAAGTTTTTAGCGTATGGTAAGTCTGCTGATAAAGAACTCGATCAAAAAAACATACCTGGTCCAAGTGGTGATTTAGCTGAGGTAGAGCTTAGTAAACAATCTTATGTGGGGTTAGGTGATCATTAAAAATATTATATGTCTAGAAGGAGGGTTATATGCCTAAAAGAAAACAAGGAGAAGTAGATAATCAAGGAGTGCAAGATTTTGAATTAATAGAGCTACTAATTCGAGAGTCAGTAAAAGCTGGCCCAAGTACTTCAGCCCCAAAAGGGAGTGATTTTGAATCTTTCCAAGCAAGGTTTCAATCTTATGTTGATCAGGTTCCATCGTATTTACATTCAGTAGGTAAAGAAGGATTTTTTCCTCATTTCTTTTTAGGAAGTTTTTCTACTTTGATAGACACAGAAATTGCAGCAAAGCTGAACATTGAGAAAATATATTTTAGTTTTGACAGTTCAAAGACTCTAAAAGTAGCTGTTATTAGAAAAGGAGAAATCAAAAGCCCAGAAGATGCTGCTGATAAAGTAAGGCTCTTTGTTATTGCAGAATCTGGTAGCACAAAGAAAAAGTTTAGCTACGGTGAGCTAGATAAAATATTAGGCAATACTAAAGTTGCCAGGAATGATGTTGTGAGGCTAGCTAGAGATCAAGGTAAGCTAGGTGTGAGATTGGTAGAAATTGCTAAAGAAAAAGATGCCAAAGGGAAAATGGCAGGAATATCTGTTAATGTAGAAAGTAATAAATTGGACAATGATGCTTCTACAACACATGAGTTTAAGGAAATAAAAAAGGGGTTATGGAGTAATCCAGAAAATGATATAGCAAAGCTGACTAATTCGAATGCAGGAAAAGTAAAGGAATCTGTTGAAGAAATTTTTAAAAAAGTCAGTAGAATTCACTCTGAATATGGGAATTCACTTACCTATGCTCAAGGGACAAGAGAAGCAGCACATCATGGATTTGTAGCAGGAGCTTTAGTGAATTTTCGCTATAGACATAATCTTAGGGTTTACTTAGAGCAATTTGCAGGAAGAGGTTACGCTGATATTGTTCTAGTGCCTCGTGGTAAGGAAAGATCATTGAATGCTGTCCCAATTATTATTGAATTAAAAGCAGGAACAGCTGCTGGTACAACACTAGGTAGTGCATTAGAGCAAGCAAAGGATTATGCAAAAGGTTTTCAGCCAAACACAATGCGTGTTTTAACCGTTTCAGATAATGTGTTATGTGTAGGGTTAAATTTGGATTCAACTGAAGGTGAAAAGTTTTCAATGCATATATCGCCTCGTGAAGACAGAGAAATTGCTCTACCTACAATGCAGGCACTTTTGAAAGAAGCTTCCGATTGGAATGGAAGAGAAGAGGCAATTACTGATATAACAGAAAAGATAAAACAGCCACTAGAACGTATTTATCACACATTTCCTGGTACGCCAGAGAAAGGGGGTAATTACTTTAGTAGATTTCTATTAGGGCAACTTCTTCTTGCTGATAAGTTTGTAGATATTGATTTAGAGAAATCCGTATTTTTATATAATGAGTACCCACTTGCTTCTTCTACAAGATCTGGTACACAATCAACTGAAAGGCCTGTGACAACATTTATGCTGACTAAAGGAAATCAAGGACAGGATAAAGAGGTGTTTATTTTTCATATTAGAGAAGGAGGAAAAGGAGAGTTTAGTGAGAAAAAGATACCTATTAATCTACCAAAAGTTGGTAAAATAACAGAAGTATGTATAAGTTTACAAGAGGAAAGAAAATCAGATTTTTTTGATATAAAAAAGATTGATAGATATAATTCTTTGAATGAGTATAAAGGGGGAAAAGAATCTTTTAATGGAGAATGGAAAAACATTCCTTATCCTGCCGAGTTAAAGGAAAAATTTGATGCAGTACTAGAGTCTCAGCTTGCTTCTTCACAAGATCAATCTCAATCAATAGGCAAGTATAAGGAGTTATTTGGAAAATTAGGTGAGACAGTGCTACCTTTTAAGGTTCTAATAGAAAAGGAAGCGCATACTCAAGCTATATCTCACGGAGCATTTAGCCACTATAGTGATATAAAGCTAGGAGAACTACAAGAAAACAGGGCATTAGTATTAACTGAGTTTCAAACAGGCAGAGGAAAACGTATTGATATGCTGATTCATGGTATCAAATTTGCAGATCAAGCTAGCAGTGCTAAAGAATACGATCCAGTAGGGTTAGAGCTTAAAGGACCAAGGGAAGGCAAGACAGCTGATGCGTTAAAAGATGAAGCAAACAAACAAATAGCCGATGAGTATAAGAAAGGTGTAACTTATAAGACGCTGACAGATGGGAAAAAAGTAGATTTTATAGGTGTTGTATTTGATAAAGGTGCGAATAATGCAGATTCCCTTATCTTAATGAGCAAAGATGCGTTTACTCCTGTTAAGGTAGTTCATAGTTCTATCTTTAGTATTAGTCAGCAGCAATGTTCTAAAGGAAGGAAACAGCGCAGTACAGGTATGGTCTGTATAGATTCACGTGATGAAGAAAAGATTACAGAGAAAGAAAAGGAAAAACTTATTAAAGAGTTGTTTGGTATTGAAGCTTATGACACAAAAATTATAACTATAGATTCTCCTCAAGTGAGTATTGATAGTGGTAAAGTAAATATAAAATTCAAAGACAATAACGGTAATGATAAAGAATTAATAATAGATAACGCTACAAATATTAAGAGTATAGAAAATTATATACTGGATAAGGAAAATCTTGAGATAAAGTTAAAAGTAAGCAGCGATAAAGAGTATGCTATAATAGAAGAAATTAAAGAGCAAGGTAGTGAATATTATTTAAAAATTGATGATTATAGAATAAAATTAGATAGTATATTTAAAGATGGAAAAGAAGTAGTCTTTGATAAATTACGTCAACTATCAAATGATAAGCAGTTGTTAGAGAATAAAAAATACATTGAAGACATAGGTGATGTTCAGGATGTTGTAACTAATCAAGATTACAATAATATTGTAGAGGAAATTAAACAGAGCTTATTAGCAAAAGGAGTTAGAGAAGATACTTTCGATAGGTTTAAAAGTCATTTTGATGATCTTGGTGGAAAAGTTTTTGCAGATTATATTAGTAATGTGGAAAGCAGTCTTAATGGGAAAGGAATTGCATTTGATCATGATAAGTTTGACTCAGCAAAAATAAAAGGGGCAAAAGGTGGAAAGTTTTTCTCCCTAATGGCTATATATGACTTGCTTGATAGTATAGGTGATACAGCAACATTTGGACGACATAATAATGATGCTTTAAAGCAAGTATTTGGTATCAATGGTATACTAGATGCTATGGATGATGTTAGGACGAGTGTAAGTATTTCTCCTAATAGTAAAGTAGGAAGATTGATTAACAAAATACCACAACCTGTACGCCAAGCTTTTGTTAAGATTATCGATAATCCTGTAGTTCAAAGTATTACATTTGCGACTATCGCTTATCAATTTGGATATAGTGTAAATGAAATAGCTCAAGGTAATAATCATCCATTAAATTATTATTGGACAGCTAGTAGTGGTATAAAACTAGCAAGCATGAGTATAAGGCCTATAAGTGCAGGAGTTAGTTTTACGATAAAAAGTATAAGTGCTACTACTAAGATTTTAAGAGGGTTATCTGCTGTAGGCAAAGTTTTAGGAAGGGTAGCAGTAGTTACTATGGCTGCTGATGTATTGATAACAATTGGTGTGGAAATTCATGAAAGAATGGAATATACCAAAGCAATAGCAGAACAAGTGCCTCTACTACCTGGTAATGAGCAGGCAGAAGTCTTTTTTGCAAAGGTGATCAAGTTTTTTACAGGGAGAGATGTAGAAAAGGAATATGGGGATATAATTAGAGTAAAAGGTTATTTAAACCATGTAAAAGAAGTAGCTATTAAATTGTTAGATGATAATTATAATATAGCTGCAATTGTACAATATGTAATCTCTATTGAAGAAAAATATAGTGAGATAATTAGAGATGCAGATCGTATATGTCAACCGGGTCCAGCGTTCTCAGGGTTCTGTCATCAGACGTGTGAGTTAGAAGAAAAATACAATAACATCTCTTTTAGTAATGTTAACACAGCTTCTAATGCGGAGAAAGATTTATCTTCCCTCGATATCTCTAAAACACTACTTATGAGATCTTATACTTTGGTTATGAATGAAGGTTGGGAAAGGTTTATCTGTAACATAAAAAACAATCCTAAATGTGATCAAGATATAGATAAAAAGAAGGTTTATGTTGTTAATACAGATGCAAAACATATTCCTCATCTAACAAAATATGAGTACGAAAATCTTGGTTTAAGAATTATAGATGCACCATTAAGAAAACCGACACAAAAATCTCAGTGCAGTAAAATAATTAATGAAAAGGGTGGTGGATCTTTTCCATGCAATATCAACAAAATCCATAGGAATTGTCAAGAGACCTTTACTCTCTCAGGTAAACCTTTTATTTTTACTAATCCAAAAAGGAAAGATTCTTCCCTTATAAAAAATGGAACATACCCTAAAGACTCGGTACTGTATATTTCAGGGCCTAAAACATTAACAGCAGCCGCAAATTATCCAGCAGTAATGCATATTCCAGAGGGTAGTAATATACATTATATTGGCTCTAAAAACAATGAAACTATTTTTATTATTAATAATTCTATGTCTGGTACCCTCGAAGGTGGAGTAGGAAAAGAAAATACTCTGGTAATGAATGTTAAAGCTAATAATGTTGTTATAAATTTGCATGAAGGAGTAATATATTATGGTAGTAGTAATATAAAATTAGTTAATACGTATAACTATGTGTCAAACTCTGATATCAAACAAAATATTTTTACCCACTGTAGGACAAGATTAATTAATGCAAAAAATGCGGAAGTACAGCAAAATTTATTTAACTGTACAGATAAAGATTATGAAGTTAGAGTAGTCAACAAAGAGAACTTACATCACAGGGGATTAAAGCAAACAATATTTGTCGTTAATGAAGAGAGTGATAATGCTAGGATAGTAGGTGATTTAGGCAGTACAGGAAAAATAAAAGGAAATATTGATGTAATAAGGGTTCAAGTTAATAATATCACACAGTGGGGAGTAAGTAAAGATACAGGAAAAGACAGCTATAGCTTAGATCTTTTAGCTAATGATACACAAAGTATTGTTTCAAGTATTACAATCGATGATTTTAAAAATCTAGTAATTCAAGTAAATTGCCAGGGAATAACAGAGTCTGTTGCAATACAAGATAAGTCTTTGTCTGATACAATAGAAGATATTAGATATCAAAAGCTGAAAAGTTCAGGAAGTGATATTAGTAGAGAGGTAATACAAAATAGTGCAAAAAAGTTAAAAGCATTTATACAAGCAAGTATTCTAGATCAAGAATTGACTAATACTTATCAAGTTGCAAAAGATATTGCTAGTAAGAGTAATTTGGACATACCAATATCTCAAATAGAAGTTACCAAAAATTACATGGGAATACCTAGTGAAAAAGTGATAATTGCAGGTATGTATTCAGATCAGGTAATTGTTGATTTTAGCTATAATAATTCTGACGTTACAAGTAGTTATCAGAAATACCGTAATAATGGAAGGAGCTATGATTATGATCACTATATGACACTATGTAATTACTATCAAGACGTCACAGTAGAAGGGGGAGAAGGACAACATCAGTATATTATCAAACTACCAGATACATTAAACCACGAAATCTCGTTATTCCCCATAAGACTTAATTTAAAAATAAAAAGCAAAGCAGTGCCTTATCAGAACATACCTTACAATATTATTGATTTTGCTGAATTGAATGTAACAGATGTTGATAGTATAAGCATACAAGAAGGTAAAAGGAGTTATATAAATGAATGTTATAACCAATCAATCTCCGACCTTACAGAGGATAGCTTAGAGATAAAAGATATTACAGTACTTGGTAGTGAAGGTACTAAATGGTCTTTATCCGTTGGTTTAGTTGATTATTTTCAAAGTCCAGAGCATCAGCAAATTGTATTACAAATGAACAATAAGCTTTATAAAATTGACAGTACAAATTTAAAGCTTGAACATGTAGAGATGGATCCTAACTCTTTCAGATACTATCAGCCAGATGAACAAGGATTACAGATTTATCATAATCAACCTATTGACAATAATGATGTTGGGTTGGTTGATTTTAGAGATAAGTCTATATTGGGTTTTGATATGGAGGTTGCTGATGATAGTTTAGTGATATCATATGGAAATAGTACCATTTCAAAAGTGGAGAATTGGAGTAATTATCAACCTGCAAGAGAAATGATGTTTGCTTTTAATGATACAATACTCTCTAACTCGAAATGTATAATTTCTACTTGTAACTCAGAAGATATTATAGGGGACCTTAATAAAGAAAAAGTGGTTGTATTAAAAAATCAGATGTTTAATGCTATAGTACAAAATAACATCAGTGAAGCTGAAGACTTAATCAGAAGAATTGGAAGTGTTAATACCGAAAATAAGCACGAATTAACACCTTTATATGTGGCTATTCAAGAAGGTAGATTAGATGTGGTTAAACTTCTTTTTAATAGAGGATCCGTTAATGTTAAAGACAAAGATATTCATGGTTGTAATTCTTTACACTGGGCTGCTCAAGAAGGTAAGCTAAATATAGCTAAGTTTCTTGTTGATAATGGTGCTAATATTATTGCTGAAGATAATAATGGTAGAACACCTCTACGTGTAGCTGCTTGCAATGGTAATCTAGATATGGTCAAATTCTTCCTTAATAAGAGTGTTGATATCGAGTCTGAAAGTAATGACCCAGATAAGATGATGGGAAAGATTGAGAGTGTAAGGAAGGAAATTATAAATCAAGTAGATGCTTCATCTAATGTAAAAAAGTGGGCAAAGTCTTTTATAGAAGAGTTAAGATATTCAATAAAAAGTAAAGCAAAGAGAAAGCTGGATGATAATATATCGAGTAATTGTAGTGCTTTGACCACTGAACTTACTAATAGAATTTATAATTTTGATAAAAACTTATTTGATAATATAATTAAAGAAGTTGTAGATGATGCATATGGAAGAGTAGATACGAAAAAAATATTAAGCTGTGTGCATAATCATGGTGATATTGGTCAGTTGATTTCAGGTTACATAGCTGTATTTGATGCAATGCAAAAGAGTGGTGATCTAAATGATAATGCAATATTTAAGTTAGCTTCTTACATTAAAGAAGCAATGGAGATGAAGGATTATCCTAAAGTTCCTTTAGAAAAAAGATCTAGCCTTGAAAAGCTAGAAAATAGATTACCAAAATCAGTAAGGAATGCAATATTTGCTTCAAAAGTATGTATTAAGAATGTTTATCAGGGTGAATATTTATATGCTGCTGTTGATTGTTTTAATTATGACACAGAAAGGAGGAGAGCGTTTACTTGGGTTCCTGGGAAAAATGATAAACAAAGTGTGTGGAAGATTCATCCTGATGATGATAGCTTTCGTATAGTAAATGTTGAGTTTAATGAACATTTATATGCTGCTAGTAATTATTTTAATTATGATAATGATAGACGAATGGTATTTACTTGGATTCCAGGGGGACAAGTTACGCAAGATGTATGGAAGATTGAGCCTAACGGTGATAAATGTAATATAAGGAATGTTAAGCATAATGAGTATTTATATGCTGCTAATTATGCTAAATATGACAATGATAGGCGTAGAGTATTTACTTGGATTCCAGGAGGTCAGGTTCTGCAAGGGATGTGGATAATTGAAGATTGTGGGTCTAATGTAAGAAAAGCGAGAAATGCAGATGCTGGTTCTAGTTTAGATATAGTAAAGGTTTCAAGGCAAGCACAATTAGATCATGCATTGTTGAATGTAACAAAAGTTGGCAATATTAGTGAAGTAACAGGCCTTGTTAATCAAGGAGCTAATGTTAATACTGAAGACAGAGATGGTAATACTCCTGCACGCAATGCTGTATTAAAAGGTCACTTTGGTATATTTAAATACCTTGTTGAAAATGGCGTTAGTTTAGAGGGTAAAGATCATCGTTGTGGTCCCTCTATATGTGATGCTTCTTATAGTGGTAATTTGGATATACTAAAGTACCTTATTAGCAAATGTGTTGATATTAATGATACTGATAAAAATGGTTGGACACCGCTACATTTTGCTGCATGGAGAGGCTACTTAGAAGTTGCTAACTTTTTAATAGAAAAGGATGCTGATATTAACGCTGAGAACATTTTTGGCAGAAAACCTATACACATTGCCGCTGAAAACAATAACAAGAACATCATAGAATTTTTTCTCAGCAAGGGAGTAGACATTGATAATGCTGATAGGTATGGTCGGACGCCCCTGTACTGTGCCTCTCGGAATGGTCACTTGGATTTAGTAAGGTACCTCGTAGATAAGGGGGCTGACGTTTACACTCAAGACAAAGGCGGTAAAACATTGCTGGATATTGCTACTGATCAAAAACACAATAATATTGTAGAGTATTTAAAACAAGTGCAATTAGATAAAGAATTATTGATTGCAGCACAATATGGAAATCTTAGCAAAGTTGAAGATCTTGTAAGTCAAGGAGCTAGCTTAAGTGCTAAGTATAGCGATGGCCAAACTCTTATGCATTGTGCTGCTTATGGGGGCGAGCTAAATGTAGTAAAATATCTTGTGGTAGGTGAAAAAAGTAGTTTAAAAATTAAAGATAATAGTGGTAGAATTCCCCTTCACTATGCTGCTTACAATGGTAAACTAGATATAGTAAAATATTTTATAGACGAAGAAAAAATTGATGTTAATATTAAAGATCATGGTGGCTGGGCGCCTCTATATTATGCTTCTTGTGGTGGTTATTCTAATGTAATAAACTACCTTGGTAAAATACATAATTCAGATTTGATAAGTAACTTACAAGAAAATTCTACGTCTTTAGAAATCCCAAATAGTAATAACATTGAGGTTCAAGACAAACTTGGTAGAACACCCTTACATCTTGCTGCCAAAGCAGGTGATCTGAGCAAAATAAACCTTCTTTGTGATGATTATAATGCTAATATTGAAGCTCAAGACAATTTTGGTTATACACCAATTTTTTTCGCTACTCAATCAGGAAAATTGAATGTAGTGAGTCTTGTTCTTTATTATGGTGCTAATATTAATGCTCAAGATATGTATGGTTCTACGCCTTTACACTATGCTGCTCAAGAAGGTAACTTAGGTATGATTCAGCTTCTTCTTAGTAGATGTGCTAGGATTGAGCTTCTAGATAGGAATGGTTGGACACCTATACTTTTTGCTGCTCGAGAAAGTAAATGGAATGCAGTAGAACTTCTCGTTAGTAAGGGTGCTAAATTTAATAATGAAATAACGTATCAGGGAACACCTTTACATTTTGCTGTTCGAGAGGGTAATTTGGATACGGTTAAATTTCTTATTGATAAAGGTGCTAATATTGAGTCTCAAGACGACTATAATAACAAACCTTTACATCTTGCTGTTAGGATGAACAGATTGGATATAGTAAAATTTCTTCTTGATAAGCACGCTAACATTGAGGCTAGAGACATGGATGGTGATATACCTTTAGAATTGGCTATTCAAAGTGGTTACAAAGATATAGAAGAAGTTTTAAGGCAAGCACAATTAGATCTAGATAAAGAATTATTGAATGCTGCAAAAAGCGGAGACCTTGATAAAGTTAAAGAATGTATCAAACGGGGTGCTTATATTAATACTAAGAGTAGTAATGGAAGGACTTCTCTACACTGGGCTGCATTTGAAGGTTGCTTACCCGGAGTAGAGTATCTTATAAAGGAAGTTGCTGACATTAATGCTAAGGATAACACTAGTAGGACTCCTCTACACTATGCTGCTAGAAATGGTCATTTAGATGTAGTAAAATACCTTATAGAAGAAGGTGCTGATTTTGAGGTTAAAGACAAGGATGATAAAACACCGTTGGATCTTGTTTCTTGGAAAAAACATAATGATGTTGTAAAATATTTAGAGAAAATCAAAGAAGAAAGAGACAAAACTGTTCAACGCAAACGCCGTCATCACCATGGAGATCATACTCGTCATCATATGTCAAGAAAACCTCTTGCTATAGATTTAAGTAATCAATCCGAAGTAGTAGCAAGTAGTGGTACAAGACCATCTTCATGGATGAATATTGTTGCTAATACTATTGTAGATGCCATTAAAGATATTTCTCGGTTTGTATATTCTCCTTTAAAAGTTGAATTACCTGAGATTCCAGAAAACGGCTCAGATCATTCTGATACAGTAAGAAATCCAGGTGACCAATATACTAGCCAATTTAGCAGTGAAGTTTGTATAAGTAACAATGTTGCTTTAGGATTTTTCTTATTACAAAGCTTCCTAGATAAAAAATATCCTCTTCCTAAGTTTTGTTCCATTACCCCTGAAGAAGCTCTGGCTAACACACTGAATATTGTAGAAGAATTCAAAAAGACACTTGAAAAAACAGCTAAACAATCTGGTGTATCAGTGAAAGGTTTTGACTTTTTTAAAGTGTATCTAGATGTAGCAGGCCACGTAAGGAACGAGAGGTACTCTCAAATACCAAATACTTTATATTCAGTTGCAAAAGAAGTTTGTCCGAAAAATGAGAAGTTTCTGAGTAATTTAAAAGGCAATATTGAAAAGATGTGTGATGAGCAGCAAGTAGTTAATAGTGGATATCAACCTAACGACATTGTTGATAATAAACCTAGAAGCTATTTAAATAATACGACAGTGGACAAACAACTACAAAATGCCATTTACTCCCGAAGTTGTTTAATTTCGTCTACAGAAAGGCCGGTAATTTGAGCTATAACATCAATAGAGACACCAGCCTTAAGTGAATTTTTTGCAACTTCAATTTTACCTTCAATTTTACCTTTTTGATGGCCGATTTGGATAGCTTCTTTATTCATGACTGATCAGACTATAGTATTCTGTCTAGTAACCAATCTTGTGCTTCTCTACCTTTTTCCCACTTAGCAAACCTCATCTTTTCTTTTAGATAATATTCTCTATAGGTTTCTATCGGATTACTACGTTTATATCGATCAGGTAACGCTTGTGTAAAAGCTTGTATATCAGCTGATTGAAAAATTAGCAAATCCTTGTTGTTATCACACCAATCTATGACTTTTTCGGATTTATGAGTCCTTTTGTATCGCAAGCTATACTCTATACACAATTCTTTTCCGTGCTTTATCAACCAGTTAAAGTTTCCTTTTGATTGTCTAGCCCATAAAGAACAAGGATGGTTTTTGTGAGTAAGTTTATATGGAACTTCCACACTCTGGTCTATAATGCTAACCAAAGGATTTTGCGCTTTTAATGCAATTGAAAAAACACTACTAAGTAATTGAGCAGTTTCTAAGGGCATTTTCACTATGTGCTTATCGCATAACATTTGTGCTGCAGTTATAGGATTTTCGTCTAATACAAAGATATTCATCTAAGCATCTAGAGATAGTAGGCCTTTAACTTCATCAGCAGTAAGACCAGTAGTTTGAACTATGACATCGATAGAAACCCCCGCTTTGAGTAGATTCTTTGCAACTGCTATTTTAGCTTGCTTTTCACCCTTCTCTTCACCAATTTTAATGCCTTCAGCTCTACCTTTTTCTTTGCCAATTTTGATGCCTTCTTGTCTACCTTCTTGTCTACCTTTGTGAGTAGCATCATCGAGTTTTTGAGCAAGGATAGCCTTTTCATCAAGAATACGCTTAATTTCTTGTTCATAGGCAATAAATTCTTTTTCTGACCAGTTGAACCTATTTAGTTCTTCATATGCTCTTTTAATTATTAGATCACTTCCTATTATTCTCTCTAGCTCTTCTTCACTAGTTTCGTCTGCATATCTAAAGAAGTAGACCCATTTTTCAACTATACTTGAAAGCTGATCTTCTTTGGTTTTTGGAAATTTAGGCAACTCAATAAATATAAAGTAAAAATCTTTTAGATCATGTTCATTAGTATCTTCATCGCGAATAGTATGCTTTGATTTGTACTCAGACTTATCAGGGAATAAAATACAATCTGCTATAGCAATAAAGATAATTTCCTTAAGGTCATGGTATTGATCACCTTTATCAGACTGTCTTGAGTAAGCTTTAGCAGCATAGTATTGTGCACGTTTTTCAAAGCCCTTAGTTTTAGCGACCTGCATTTCAACTATGACTTGCAGCCCATTTTCATCTCTACAAAGAACATCAACAATGCTTTGTTTTTTAGAAGCAATATCAGGGTCTTGAATAGTACTTAAAAACTCTATATCCTGTATTGCGTTTTTTCCAGCAAAGCCGAGAATATCATTAAGAAAGTGAATAAGGATATCTTTATTTTTTTCAGTGCCAAAGATGCGCTTGAACGATATATCATTTTTTGGATCGAGAAACTTAGAAAGAGCCATGAGAAAGTAAGATAAAAAGCATTAATAATTATACACAATTGTGAAGAAATATTCAACTAAAATTCAAACATAGAAAGAAGTATCCCTTTTGTATATCTTTATTTGGTAGTATTAACCTGTATAATATTTATGGCAAATATCTCAATAAGGTACAAAATAGCACAAAAAGTAAGGAGCTGGAGATTAAAGCGAGGATATACTCAAAAAGATTTAGCAAAAAAAATCGGTGTAACGTATCAAATAGTACTACAATATGAAAAAGGAACACGAAAAATTTCGATTGAAAAGTTGTGTGCTATAGCAAAGGTGTTATCAATTAATATTACGGATCTTATTCCTGTATCAAATGAAAAAATCTGTTTTGAAGATAAGGGAGAGGAGATATTAAATCTAGTAAGAGAATATAAAAAGATTAATGATCAGGAGTTACGTAGAATGTTTTGTTTACTAACCAAATTTGTTCAAGTTAGTGAGAAAAGTAGTAAAAAAACAGAGAGAATAAAAATTGCAAAAGGTCTGGTTAAAGCAGGAGTTTCTGTTGATACTGTTTCAAAAATAATTGGTTTGTCTGCTGATGAATGTGTTGAAGAAAAAACAGGTTCTATATACTACAAAATAGGAAAAAAGATAAAAGAATGGAGACTAGTGCGGGAATATACTCAGAAGGATTTAGCAGAAAAAATGAGTACAACACGTGACGAAATAAGTAACTATGAGCAAGGAAGGGTTGCTGTTCCACTTGATAAAGTATATGAGATAGCAAAGGCATTATCGATTAATATTATGGACCTACTTGAGCTAACAGAAGATGCAGATGATAAAGTGGTACCTGATTTAATAAAAGAATACAAAAAGATTGAAAGCCAAGAACTACGTCATGTACTAATAAAATCTCTGTTTGAAAGCATACAAGTTTGCAAAGAGAAGGTGAAGAAAGTAGAAAAGATGAAAATTGCAAAGAATTTAGTTAAAGAAGGGATTTCTATCAATATTATTTTAAAAATAGTAGACATCTCTTTGGACGAAATTCAACAAGTTTAAAATAAAAAAATCAGTATCTATTAATATCTTTACTTTTTGATGAAAAAATAAGCAAAAAAGATTTAAAAATTGATTTGACTTCACTCAAAAGCTATGGCTCTATGCCAATGCTGACAAAAAAACAGCAGTAAATATATAAAAACATTTTGTTATTAGTGAAGGGTAATTTTTATGAATAATAAGAAAAGTAGTAGAGATCGTAGAGAAGAAATAGAATTCAGAATATTAGAAAGCAAAGGTAAAGCACTACTTGATCGTGAAATAATGGAAACATTTTTAAGTGCAGTACATGAAAGGCCGCAAGCTCAAGAAATTGCTAAAAATCTGGTGAATACCTATACAGGAGTAGGAAGGATTTTAGGCCGAGAAATGGACGACCTGAAAGTTATAGAAGGAGTAACTGATTCTGCAGTAGCAATGATTATGTGCGTTAAGGAAACACTAGAAAGGGTACTGAGAGAAAAGCTTAAGAGTGAGCCAATAATGGACTTGCAAGGGCTAGTAGAGTACTTAAATGTAAGTATAGGTCACTCAGAAAGGGAATGTGTAAAAATATTGTATTTGAATAGAAGACGCCAACTAATTGGAGAAGAATCCTATATTGGTGAAATGGAAAAAGCACCAGTATACATAAAGGAGATTACAAGAAAGGCATTAATAAAAAATGCAACATCAATAATAATGTCACACAACCATCCAGGTGGGAGCTTAGAGCCGTCAGAAGAGGATCAAGCAGTAACGAAGAGCTTAGCAGCAGCGTGTAGTACTGTAAGTGTTAGATTGTTTGATCACATTATTATCACAAGTGCAGGCTATTTTAGCTTTAGAGAAAACGGATTGTTATAGCAGAAAGTATTTGCAAATCTACTCACTATAATTTATAATGAGTAATAGAATGTATAAATTAAGATTTGTATATTTAGAAAGTATTTTTAATATGGGGGTTATATGACGAGTAAAGATCAGAATAAAAAGACTAATGTTAATCACAAGAAAATATTTGGTGCTCTTGAAAGCGTTGATATAGAGCAGTCTAAATTTGTGAGTAAAACTAATAACCAGAAGGAGATAAACCGGGAGACTTCCCCTAGCAGAAACATTCAAATCAACTACGGAAAGGGACTTGATTATATATATGGCACAAAACCTATAAGTGATCAAGAAGATAAAAATCCATTTACCTCTGCCTTGCAAAAAATAAAGCCAAGTAGAGGTGAAAGTGAAAAGTTGAGCTGGTTTAAGAGTGCGATAGTAGAGGCAAAAAGCGTAAATGAATTACACAAAAATATAGACCAAGTATTAGCATCTGGAGCAAGGCTAAATGCATGTAATGATGGCGAATGGAGTATTGCAGAGTATGTAGTATTGGGTACACACTTTCACAGATTAGAAAAAAGTGATCGAAAAAAGCTAATACGTAAACTAATGCTAAGTGGTGCAGAGTTTCATGATACTCTACTACAGAATAAACTGATAGGTGAAATCTATAATGAGCTACAGCCAGAAGTTCAGCCACAGATAGATAGGCAGCTAGAAGAACTAGAGAAGGCTGGCGAAAGTGCTGTTCAAGAAGGAGAATTAATAGATATCGAGATAGACAATACAACATCGTATATAGAATTTTCTGATGATAGTAAGGTAGAGGTAGCCAAAATACTGGAAACAAACAGAAAGTTAGGAAGTAATATTTTAAAAATTGGTAATGATGCAGTTGAGGTTAAAAGCGAGAAGGGAGGTGCAAGAAATTACGTTGATGTATCAGATGGAGGCTCTTTTGTATTAGAATTTCCTACAAGCATTGGTAAGCTAAATGTTATATTGTACCACGATGTAAAAAAATATGATCAAGTACAAGTCAGAGTAGAAAACAAGGAAATGTGGGCTGAGTTACAAAAAAGAGGCGAAGAAATAGGAAAAAATTGCCTCTTTGGGGGAGTAAAACTTAAAGAAGCAGTAGAGAGAGGTAGTTTCACTAGATGTGGCATATGGAGTGAAAAGTATGCTATAAAAGAGATTAGCAATGATGAAGTATTGTCTTCATGGGTAAATAGGGTATTTGGAGGTAGTAAAGAAACCTTTAGGGAACTTTAATTCATTTATTTTAAGGTTCCAGAGTTTACTGGAGCCTTTGAGCTATAGTAGAAAATATTATATATATGGTTTTTTGCGTGGAAAAAAGTCTAGACTATGAAGTAGGGCAAAAATTGAAAAGTTGGAGGTTAGAGCGAGGGTATACTCAGAAGGATTTAGCTGAGAAAATTGGTGTAAAGTATTGGGTAATACTGCAATATGAGAAAGGGAATCGTAGAGTTCCAATTGAAAGGTTATATGCTATAGCTGAGGCACTATCAATCAGTATTACGGATCTCATTCCTGTATCAAATGAAAAAATCTGTTTTGAAGATAAGGGAGAGGAAATATTAGATCTAGTAAGAGAATATAAAAAGATTAATGATCAAGAGTTACGTAAGATATTTTGTTTACTAACCAAGTTTGTTCAAATTAGTGAGAAAAGTAGTAAAAAAGCAGAGAAAATAAAAATTGCAAAGGGTCTGGTTAAAGCAGGAGTTTCTGTTGATATTGTTTCACAAGCAATTGGTCTCTCTGCTGATGAATGTGTTGAAGAAAAAATAGGTTCTATCTACTACAAAATAGGGAAAAAGATAAAGGAATGGAGACTGGTAAGAGAGTGCACTCAAAAGGATTTAGCAGAGAAAATGACTACAACACGTGATGAAATAAGTAACTATGAGCAAGGAAGGACTGCTGTTCCACTTGATAAATTATATGAAATGGCAGAAGCATTATCGATTAATATTACGGATCTACTAATAGAGGAAGGGAGTAAAGTGAAAAATGAGCTACCTGATTTGATTAAAGAATACAAAGAAATTGAGAGCCAAGAACTACGTAATGCACTAATAAAATCTCTGTTTGAGGGAATACGTATTTGTGAGGAGAAAGTGAGAGAGATAGAAAGGATTAAAGTTGCAAAGGATTTAGTAAAAGGGGGAATTTCTATTGATATTATTTTGCAAATAGTTGGTTTATCCGCTGATCAAATTGCATGAAAATTTATTTCTAAGTAAGGTATATATGTTTGTTTCTGTAAGAGATATTAGTTCTATAAGTTATAAAATAGGGCAAAAAATAGAAGATTGTAGATTAATGCAAAGGTGTACTCAAGCAGAGTTAGCAAGTAAAATCGGATTAGCATATAAAGAAGTAACCAATTATGAAAATGGGTATATTCCTATTACGATTGAAGTACTATATGTAATAGCAAGAGTACTGTCAGTTAATGTTGTAGATCTATTACCTAAACCAATAACAGTAAGAGAGTATGAAGATGAAGACGAAGAAATACTCTATCTAACAAAAATATATGAGAATCAAAAGTTAGGCAAAATAGTACCTTCATTAATCAGGTTTGTTCATATTAGCGAGAAAATCAATCAAGAGGAGGCAAGATTAGAAGTAGCAAAAAATCTAGTTAAAGAAGGAGTGTCAGTTGACATAATTTCCCAGGCAACGGGTTTATCTATTTACGAGTATGATAGTACAGAGAGAGAAATCTGCACTGATTCTATATATTACAGAATAGGACAAAGAATAAGAAAATGGAGATTGATAAGGAGATACACTCAAAAAGATTTGGCGGATAAAGTTGGTGTAACACTCAAGGAAATACACGAGTATGAAATAGGATACACTGCCATATCATTTGATAAATTATATCAAATAGCAGAAGGATTATCAGTGAATATTAAAGTTCTGCTACCTAAAACAAGAGAAAGCAAAAAGCTATTGAGTTTAATGGATGAGTACAGAGAACAAGAATCATTAGATGCATTAGTCAAATCTCTATCTGAAGATATGAAAAGTGGCAAGGAAAAAGTTAAAAAAGCAGAGAAAATCAGGGTTGCAAAAAATCTAGTGAAGGCGGGTGTTTCTACTGATGTTATTTTGCGAGCAAGTGGCCTAACTGTTGATGAGTGTGAAAATTGAATTGTGTTTAAGATATAAGTAAAAGTAGTTAATATATTATCTATTCTAAACCCTTATTTAGCTCTGCAGAATTTTTTTGGCATTTCTACGTATCAAGATAAAACATCACAGAATTTATCGACTACTTTTTGATTTTCCTCTATCATTGCCTTTGCTTCTTGCTGAAGAGATTTGATATTTTTTGATGTAATATTATCCATGTCAGGTGATGCTATTTTTAATTGCGATTGTATTCGTATATATTTATCACCTATAACTTGATCCAACTGATAATTTACTGCATCTAAACTTGAAGCAAACATCACATGTAGTAGTGGCTTGATCCATCCTATTTTTCCAAATCTCCTTGAATTAGCTATGCTTCTATCTGTTCTTCCAGTACCTATCGATAACAATACAATATCATCATTTGGAAATAACCTCTTACCACTTGCATATGCGCAAGCCGCAGGATTATTGGCAAAAACCCCTCCATCCACTAATACCATTTCCTTTTGGTTGACTTTTAAATATTTAGGTGCAAAGTAAGTAGGTGCTGCAGTTGTAGCTCGTAATGCATCTTTCAATTTGATAAAATTTCTATCTTCTCTCCAGCTCTTAAAAAAGAAAGGGCAATTATTGTGAACATCGTAACTTGCAATCAGTACATTATTTAAGGTGTTTTGTAAAGTATCATCACCAAAATATTTATCCAGTACAAATTCAATATTTTTATGTGGGTATTGTGCGCAATTAAGCCAAGAAAATATTGATCTTCTCAAAAATGAAGATTTAAAAATATATGACCCGTATTTTTGGTAAAGCTCGACTAAATCATTGGCTGAATATTGAGGGTTTCCTTGTTTATCTTTTTTACATAATCCTGCTATAACAATTCCACCGGTTGAGGTCCCTGCCATAAGATCAAAGATTTCAGCTATCGGTTTCCTTGTCCTTTGCTCTATTTCTGCTAGAATAATGGCTGGTATGATGCCTCTAATACCACCTCCATCAACGGATAAAATGTATTTAATCATTGTAAGTTTAGGTAAAGGTATTAAGATTTAATTTTTCCGCTTAAAACCTGCAATTTAAACTCATCTAATTCTTCAGAAAGATTTTTTACCCTTTCCTCAAGTACTAACACTTTTTCCATTAAACCATATTCAATAAGTTTATCGTGAAATTGTACCCTTGAGTCTAACTTGGATAACCACCATATCAATGCTACGGTTTGGATTAATATGGTAATAATTACTGTAATTGGGATTTTTTGGTTTAGCATATTTTGTACTGGTTGTAAAATAACTGCAAATTACTGGTAAAAAAGAAATATGTTCAGTTTCTATATTTTGCTGTGGTAGTCACTATTTGAATTCGTATTACTCTTCTGCAGATCCTTATGACTCCAATATATCTTTGATATTATTTGCTATTTTTGAGCGAGCCTTCTGCATTGGAAAGTAGTTTTATTACTTCTCTGTATTGCTTGTTTTTATCTTTATTACGTTCTTCTGATATTACAGCCATGCTTCTAGGTGTTCTTCCATCTTTAGCTACAGCACTAGGATCTGCTCCTTTGTCTAATAAAAATTTAACAATTTCCAAACGTCCTTGATCTGCAGCATAATGCAGCGGTGTCCATCGCTCGTATCCGTCAGAAGCACTTACATCAGCTCCTTTTTGTACTAGAAACTTCACGACTTCTAAACAATCTACCTCTGAAGCATAATGTAATGCTGTTAATTTAGGAACCTGCACATTAACATCTAATAGATTTTCTACCAAAAATTTTACAACCTCTAAGTTACAATTTTCAGAAGCAATTTGTAGTACTGTTTTATAATTACTCACAGCTTTACTCTTTGTATAACAACATGTAACGACAACACATATAACTGTTATCATCAGCCATAGAAAATTTATCTTATTCTTTATGTTCTTACTTATTTTGTTCATGTCTAACATTTTTTTAGAATTAAATGACCATTTGCTTAAGTTTCACTTAAACAGCTTTGCTCACTGTTGCCTCTACTATAGTTTGATATCCTCTATTATTTAGAATATGTTCTGCCTTGCTAATTACCCATTCACCTTCAATTTCCTGACAAAATCCTGAAAGGCTGATCTTAGCTTCTGCAAATAATTCTGGATTACCAGGAACAGTTACATTTAAATTTGATGTACTACGTTTTAGTTGTTTTAACTTGGCTGCTGCTGCACTAATTGCTGATTCTGCGGTAGAGTAAAGCGTTTGCAGGGTATAACTTGGACCCTCATTTCCCACTTTCTCTTCTATAGTTTCTCCCTTTTCATAACTGTGCCATTTTGCAATAACAGATCCATATTTGTTACGCACATTAAAATTTACCTCCCAATTTATAATATCTTTAGGTGTCAATACTGTTGTACCTAACATCTTTCCAGTCGCTGATCTTGCTTCTCCCTTCGGAATAAAAATTATATATCCTCCTGCTGGTTTTACTAGTGCATCATATTTTTTGCCTAATCCTTCCAAAAAACTCATGTCGCTTTCTTCTGCTTGAATGGTATGTGGTATAAATATATTTTCAAATCTTTCAGCGACTTTACCTTCATACCCATGTTCTTGTGCTATTTCTTTAATCAAATCTCCCAAGGTAATGTCTTTCCATTCCTTTGATTTCCTTTCCTTTAATGATCCTCTTAAACTTGCAGCGTCACATTTTATTCTTAAAGTTTGTGGTGGACTTTGTATTGTAATTTGATTTGCCTTATATACCCCCATAGGTAATAAACCTGTTTCTTTATATCCTAGAAAAACCTGTAAATTACCCTTAAGTTCTAAAGCGCTAGAGCTATAATTAATACATATCTCAGCTTCGTCACTTGTAGTACCTGATCCATCAGTGACACGTAGTGATATTAAACTCTTTTTTAAAACCTCTGTTACTGGGTTATTTTTTGCTACTATATCAAAATCTGGTGTCATTCATCTAAAATATTTATAACAGATTCTTTCAATATTCTCTGAATTTTAGGAAGCTTAATTTTTAATCCAGCGGGCAAAAAGCTTCCGTATTTTGCAAGGCCTGGATTTTCAAGCAATATTTCCTCCACTGCTCCACTACTGTATCCATAATGTTTCCAGCAAATCAAATCTAACATTTCGTTTTCTTTGGTGTAATAATAAATCATTTATTGTAACTTTTTAACTTCAAAATAAACTCAATTTTTCTTGGTTTTCCATCAGGAAAAAATAATATCTGTTTTTCTTCTACATTAGTAATGACAAAATTTCCAAGCACATTTCCTGAATTATCAACTAGAACTTGAGTATCACGTATATTTTTTAGCTGTTCTAAGCCATTACTCTGATAACGTGGATAAATCACTCCTGTCAGATCAATACATTCAATTCCTGAGCCAATGTTTTGTAGCAACGTTTTTTCAATACATTCAATTGTATACCACCTTTTTTCTTTACTGTATCTTAGGCTTATTGGTTCAAGCTTACATTTTCCAAGCAACATCAATGTAACTCTTCAACTATATCAAAAAGTGCCCCACGTGCTTGTTCTCTAAATCGTTCTATTACTGCATCAGCAACACTGCGCACATCTTCAGATTTAATGTTGATATTAAACGTTTGATAGAATGCTTGGTTATATACTTTCGATTCGCTATTTTCACATCTACTTTTCTTGAATGCTTTCTTAACTTCTTCTTGTTCTATAGCTCTTTTTTCTTCTATAACACCTTTAACTTTAAAACTCTCAAAATTGCCTTTACTATTTTCTGAAAATTGTTTAATAGCACTATTACTTGTCAATGGGTTTCCGTTACTGAAAATGCTATTTTTAGAAAGCTTATTAACAAAATTTCCATTATTTTCAAATTTTCTAATCGGGCTATTCTCAGCAAATATGCTACTAACTGTATTTCCCATCCATGAAAAAGCTTTTCCTATAGGTTCAATGAGTGATTTCCAAAAGCTAGAGAAAAAGTCTTTCACTTTTTGCCAGTTAGTTAGAACATAAACTGCACCAGCAACAAGACTCGCTATTAAAAGTCCAATTGGGTTAGTCATTACAGCGAGTGTTATTGCTCTTAGCCCTGTTATTACTGCAGGAAAAACTATACTTGATAAAGATGAAAATGTTGTCAGTATTGTTGCTTTAAGACCAAAAATTGTACTTCCTAATAAAGTAATTCCATAGCCTAATCCCACTACTAAGACTTTCAAACTTATCAAAGCTGCTAAAGTACTCATGATTGCCGTAGTTAAAGTTGGATATTTTTCTGCAAAAGAAGCTATACGCTCTGTTATTGCTTTCAAACTTCCAGCTACATAATTTAAAGTAGGCAACATTACTGACCCTAGATTCATACCAGCTTCAAATACTGCATTTTTAAGTAATTGTAATTTATTAGCTGTAGTATTTGCCCGATTGTTAAATTCGTCCTGCATTGAAGCGTTATATTTTTCTTTATCAGCTAAATGTTCAATAGCTTTCTTGTAAATGTCTAAGCTTCCTACTAAAAGAGCAATGTCATCTTGAAACCCAGCACCAAATAGATTCATAAGAATACCAGCTCGCTCTTGATCATTTATTTTTTTTAAGGTTTCAAGGAATTGCAATATTGCCTCTTGAGGATTTTTTTTAATAGTTTGTTCTAGCTCTTCTATACTTGTTCCCATCTCATCTAATGCATCGTGAAATTCGGGACTTTGCTCTCTTGCGGTCTGTAGTTTACTAAGAAAGTTATTTATAGCAGTTGCTGCTTTTTCAGGTTGTTTACCTAAACTTATGAACGCACTTGCTAAGCTACTTGCTTGATCAATTTCTAAACCAAATTGTTTAGCATTACCGCCAATTCTATTCAGTGTAAGAACCATTTCTTTTGCTTTAGCAGCAGTATTATCTGAAAGATGGTTTATTATGTTACCTACATTTTCCATACCATCAACTTTAATTCCATATACATTGGATATTTTTGCAATAGCATTACCAGCTTCTTCTGCCGACATATCAAACGCTGTGGTCATTTTAGCAACTATTGTTGTAAATTCCAGAAGATCCTCTTTTTCAATACCAAGTTGACCACCACTTGCAGCTATTTGTGCTAATTCTGCAGCTGACAAGGGTATTTCACGAGACAACTTTTTGAGCTCTTGAGCAAATTTATTAGCTTCATCTTTTTTACTATCAAACCTTACTACTTTCTTTACATCAGCCATAGCCGATTCAAAATCAACAGCAACTTTAATTGGCGCTGCAAGCGTTAGCCCTAGCCCAATAGTCTCTATAATTTGTGACTTAAAATGTGCTTTGCTTGCTAAAAAACTTTGGTGACTACGTATTGCAGACCCAAGCTTACCATACTTACCTTTTAGCACTTCAATAGAAGAACCAAGTTTATATTGATCACTTACTAATGACTTAATATTTCTTCCACTTTTTCTTACTTCTTCATTAAATGAATGTAAAGCATCTCTCTTTTTCAAATATGCTTCTTTTGCTTTTGTTGCAGAAAACTTAGCTTTATCAAACTCAGCTTTTAAAGTTTTGCTTGGTTTCTCTACCGCTTTCATTTGTTTAGCTAAAGATTTTACTTGATCTTCAAAGCCCTTCCATGATCTCCTGCTAGTTAAAACATCACTACCCAATTGCTTAAACTTTGATACTGATTTTAAAGATGAATCAAGCTTTCTTATATTCTCACCAAGATTAGAGAGTTGACTACTACTGCCCTTTATTACAGTATTAAAACTGCCATCAAGTACTGCACCTATTTTTATCGATAATACTGACATTTGAACTCCCTAGCTAATTTGCTCCATAAAATAAACTCACTAATCTCCATATCAAGAATGTGCTCAACTCCACCACCTATGATAGAGCCAAGCACTAGTATTTCTAATCTCAAGTTTTTTGGATAATCGGTGAAAAAAAATCCTTTAATACCTCTTGAATTTTCACATAATCAGCAATATCTAACTCTTCAATTGCTTCTTTTGCAACTGATGTCAAATTGGTAGTCAAAGTTACTTCCTTACTTAGATCACTACCATTAAGTCTCTCAATAGCTAGATAATCTCTCACTTTTGGACGTCTAATGGTAAGCTCTGAGATAGAAATACCATCAACTGTTATTGGATTATCAAGTTTTACTGTTGTCATGTTTCCCCCTAAAAGTTAATTAAATAAAAGTCTTCGTGGCTTTTACATAACTAATTTTTTTATTATGATTATGGTCTATAGCTTTGTGTTTTATTGAAGTCCCTTTTTCTAAGTTTTTTCAATAAAAAATATATTTAAAGTTTTGATCGTAGATTTAACAATCCTGTCTGCTTGTAAATGTTATCTCTATGTCCTATTGTGATGATAAGTACTTTGCGTTTTGAAGTATTCACATGATAGATAAGACGATATTTATCGAAACTTAACCTTCTAAACCCTAGTAATTTACCACGTAACGGTTTACCAGCTTTGTTGGGGTTAATCTTAAGCTCCTTTTCTATAGCTTCTTCAATGTTAGATTTTATTTCTTCCGGTAAAGCTGGAAAGTCTTTAATGTACCTCTTTGAAAGCTCAATTTTGTAGATACTCTACCCCCGTTTGAAGTCCTCATAATCGATTGTTTCTGCACCTGGAGCAGTACATTCCTTAACAATGTCAGCAACTGCAATCTCATCTATCTCACACTCGATTCCTTCTACAACTAACCTTTTTGCTAGTTCTTGAACGGATTCTTTGGTGATTTCAGCTAATTTAATAAGATTATGTGAAATTTTTGGATCAAAAGTTATACTAATTCTTGAATCTGCCATATGTTTTACCAAAATATACCACGATAATTATACAACATTTCTCTGAATTTTTCAATAAAAAAATATGTAAACTACATCAGATTCCTAAAATCGTTTGTAGCAAGGCCATTTGATCAACACCATTAACCTTGCGAATCATATTCTCAGCATCGATTTCGATAAGTTCTCTAGCACCGATAGTAAGTTTGTAATAATGCGCAGCTACGGTACACTTCAGCGTTGCTTTTTCAGCCGGTTTCCAACTGCCAAAATCAAATTCTCTGAATATTCCCCTAAGGTTGATAATTACTCCTTCAATATCATTACTTCCACTGCCTTGTAATCCGCCTCTTAGCGTCAGAGAAACCGAATTCCCATCTATGAGGCCAAAAAGCCTAAAGAGCTCTGTATCGTATTCAGAAAAAGTGAAATCTGCTTCAAGTTTTTCCATTCCCATGTCAATGCTTATTGGAATATCCATTCCTCCTGCTCGGTATTCTTCTGTTTTTATGGTAAGTTTTGGCAAGGTTACTTCATCTATTTTTCCTGCATAACCTCTACCATCAACGAATACATTGAAATTCTTTAAAATCTTTGGTAACATCTTTTCCCCTTTGTAAAATTTACAATATTTCGCTATTCACGAGATGCGAACGGAAAGTAATCTGTTCTGCTGGATATGGTGGTGTAAACTCAAAGTCAAAATACACTTTGCCGTTTGCAATATTTGCCGGTGTATTGAGCTCTGGAGTTGCATAACATTTTCCGCTGATAATTGCCCCTGTGCTTTTAAATGGGCAAGATAAGAATTCACCCCCTCAATCACATCATCTATATAAGTTTTGGTGATATTTCGATCAACTGCCCATAGATGAGCCCGAAGTAGACTATCATTGATTAGATCTGCAGTACGCCTTACTGACAAAAAAGCCCATTTTGGATCATCTGAACACGTTCTGTTTCCCCAGAGCTTGTAGCCATTTTGGTGGATTATCGTTGTTACTTCATTTTCATTTAAGTGGTTTGCTCTACAACTTGTATCACCTAAGGTAAAATCAATAGCTCTGCTTGTCCCAACAATACCATTTATCTCTTGATTTGAAGGCGAATGCCAAAATCCTTGTTCACTATCTATTTTTGCTATTAAACCAGCAACAAATGGACTTGGCGGTTTTTCCTCCCCTTCAAAAACTTTAACCCATGGATCAACTACGTAAACTCTGCTACTGCCTACACTTTTTCTCCATCTTATTGCTTCTTCATCATTGGTATTTGGCCCATCTGCTACTATTATTGCTCTTAGCTTTTCTGCTATAGGAATTAAAGCGCTAACCACTGGGTTTCCAGCATCTCCAGGCAATTGATGAGTAAACTGAGGGGCAATTAGTATTCTTGGGGCAACATGGACTATACTTTCACTGCTTAAGAATGCTTGAATCCCTTGATATTCCCCAGTTTCTTCATCAACTCCTCCAATTACATTGCTTTCCTCATCACTGTCCTCAACTCTAATCACTACTACTGTTGCACCAACCTGGGAAAATATTCCATTCACTGCAGAAGGCAGAGTTCCTCTTTTTCCAAGTTTTGCTGCCTCTTTTAAGCTTCCTGCTATTAATACTGGACTATTGAGTGGAAACTTTTGCCCGTCAGCATCAGGCGCAGTACCAATTACACCTATCACTGATGATTTAGCTGTGCGTACTGTTCTTGATCCAGAGGTAACCTCTATAACATTTACCCCATGTAAAAACTGTTCTGTCATTTTTCTCCTTGTAATGTTGAATTTCAGAAAGTGGATAGAGAAAAGGTTTCTTTTTTAGCTTTCTAAAACCTTTTGCATTTTTTGCTTAAAATCGTTGAGACAATTCTGCAACTCTTCTTTATCTTTGATTTCCTTGATTTTCTTCTTGGCTAAATCTTCAAGCTCTTCACATTTGATTATTGCTTTTTTCGCTCTTTTTGCTTTTTCCTGAATTATTCTTGCCATTTCAATAACCGGGATATCACGGACTTTTGCTAAAGGTTCTATGATTTCTGCATCTTTTTCGTCTATAGATTCTGGTGCTGCTAGAATGTTCTCTGCGGCTTTCGCTTGTATCTCATACGACTTAGACTTCTGATGAGAAGCTCCTGCGTATTTGTGAGTACAGTCATTAAAATAAAAACGCACACTATCAAGTGCAGAAAATTTCGCATTTTCCAATAATTCCAACTCAATATCCTCTTTACTCCTTTCAACAATTTTTCCTCCTTCTATTAAACGATAACTCTTTTGCCAATTGAAATTCTTTGGTGCTTCATACCAATCATTCCCAGTTGGCTTGCTTTCAAGCGTTGTTGTTTCTACTTGTTTGTTATTTTCAAAGCGAATGTAAATAGTCACAATTTTTCCCCTAATTTTGATTTACTGCCAAATTTTATACGTCGCATCTAATCCTGGACATTGCCACGCTCTTAGTGTCCTCTCTACATCGATCTCAAGTCCTGTGGTTAGAAAATTGTTACGTATGTTATAAATCCCCCACTGTATAAATTGACCATAGATATATACATTACCTGAAAGCATACCTTCACTAACTTTTCCTCTGCTATCTAGATAAGATGATGTATACAGTAACACTGCAACTGTTTTTCCTGCTGGAATTTCTACATTACCAGATGCAGCAAATCTGCTACTCGAACTCGTGTATTGGTAAACATTTTTCCATGTTATTTTTGAAATCCTCGATTTATTGGTATTATCAGGTGTTCCCACAAATGCTCCTGCTCCTTCGTATCCTGAACTCCAAAAAGATGTACCAACAAAGTTTAATGTTCTTGTTATATCCCTACTTGTGGTGTTTTTTACAAACATTACTCCAAGTGCAGCATACGGGTAGTAATATATCTGATCACGACTCACGGAGTCACTGCTTGTATATGACTCTCCGTAAATAAATGTACCTTTGTTTTCCTCTATAAAACTCAATTGTCTTGGCCGATAAAAACTAACGTAACTTGTATCGTATGTATGACTACCCGCAAGTAGTTGTAACATGTAGTCGGTTTTTGTTATATCGCTGCTCCATTGACCTAATTCAGTTGTGAAAGCTCCGTCACCATAGTAATTATTTTTTCTACTGAGCACACCAAACAAGAAAGGTAATGACCCTGGTTCAACCATATTGCGCTTTCTTATTTCGTTTGTAAGCGACACTTTTAGTTGATCATCTCGAGTTTTTACCTCATTTGTAAGAGACGTTTTTAATTGATCATCTCGAGTTTTTACCTCATTTATAAGGGATGTTTTTAGTTGATTATCTCGAGTTTCTATTTCTCCTATAATTGATGAGCCAGGTGGTACATTATTAATAGCACGAAAATCTTCTACTAAACCTTTAAGACCATCTTTATGATTGTTGCTAATACTGTTTATTGCCGCAATATTCGCATCTTTTCTTGTGTCAAGTAGCGATACATATGAATCTGATGACGCTTTTAAAGTATCCAAGGTTTTAGTTTTTAGCGTATTGATCTCATTTACAGACTCTGTCTTTGCTCCAGTTATCGCCGATATTGAATTTTCCTTATTGGTATTTATGTCATTCAAATGTGATCTTGCAGCGTTTAGAAGTTCTTTCAACTTTTCATCTGTCATGTATACAATTTCAGACACTGCACTTTTGTCGACTATTGATTCCAATGCTTTAGCAAGATATGCTAGTTGATCTGGTGTACTATTTGCTGCTAAATCCTTAAGTCTTTTTTGTAGTGCATCGATTATTTCTTTTATTGTGGTCATCTGCACAATATTGGAGATTGCTTTTTTATCTATTATCAATTCCAATGACTTAGCAAGATATGCAAGCTGCTCTGGTGTGCTGTTTGCTGCTAAATCTTTAATTCTTTGATGCAATGCATCGATTGCTTCTTTCATCCCCAAAAATTCAAAAAAGTTTCAAAATTCAGTCGTTCAAATGCTTTTTTAAGATTGTTATCTCTTTCACTCATATCTTCATCTATTTTTTCTATGGCTCTGCGAATACGTACTACATCTTGAGCAGCAATATTCTCTGGATGTGGTAAAGGATATCCACGTTTAGTTTCATCATCTGGCATTTTTTTATGTTATAATAACTCGTAAGTTTTTTACCTTTGGTCGATAGACAACCGTTCCACTCAAGACTAATTTTACCCTCGTCTCATTTGCATTAAAGTTCGTCAGCACGTGGACTCTCTCTACCCAATTTTCTCCGATTGGTTTTCCCGCTGTTAAATCTACTAATTGCCATTCCCCTTCCACGCTTTTCTGCACATATGCTTTAACATCTGCAGTACCAGGTATCAATGCATCATAGGTAATTGTTATCTTAGTGTTGGATCCTGCTGTAATGCTCCTCGTGACATAATCTCCGGACGCTGAAATATTCCCCATAACTAGCTGTAACCCAGGGTAGAGAACTGGACTTTTTTCCCCCGATCCTTTGAGCGCTACTTTTACCGTTAATTCCCCACTTATTCTTGCGCGCAGTGCTAATGGCAAATTATCAGATAGAAAATTTTCTTCTCCTTTCTCATCTGTTAAGATAAATTCTACATTAGTATCAAAACCCACTTTTTCTACGTTGGTTAGAGCGATTAAGTCTGATGTATTATTTACAGTAACTTTGCCAAGATCTATAACGTGAGAACTTTCGGTAAATTTTGCTGCTAAAAGCCTAAAAGTTAGGTCTAAATTTTGATGCGGTGTCCACGTACTTGCATTGCTTGATGAGAGTAATACCCCTACTTGATAAGGTTGACTGGTTACCCAACGGCTGTTTACTGCATCGTATTTGCCAAGTTCTGCTACTTTGACCGCATTTTCCCCGTCATCGGTAAGTAAAACTATTGCATACTCTTGCCCTCCATGACAAAACACAGGTGACCAAGTTATACGTGTTGCTGTGCCATTGGTATTGATCTTGGTTGGCTCGATGGAATTTTCAGCGATAACTGTTTGCGAGGGCACTCCAACTGTTGTTTCCCGAATCTGCACAACAACACGTCTTTTGCCGCTATTTGTAAACCATAAGTCTATACCTCCTATATGCCTACTCTCATCCAAGGTAAATGTTTGCGCTAAAGGATCAACACGTTTGCTGGAAAAAACTCTTCTTCGCTCTTCTATGGTAATAGTTTTTTTACCAGTATACGTTGCTTCTCCATAACTTCCCTTATCCCCATAAAATTGCACTAATTTAGTACCGGCTGGAATATTTGCTGGGATTTTTATTTTTCCACTTACTTGCCCTTGATTATTAGCTGTTAACATCTTTTCTACGCTGTAGGTTGAATAATTATTCCGTCAAATTTTATCTCTTTAAGCTTCTCACTTGGCTCAAAACCTTCAATTTCAAAACTTTGTACTGCTTCTCTCATAAATTCAGCTTCATATGAATTACTTGACAATAGCTCTGTTGTTTCTCTAGTATTAAATTCTCTTGTCACTGGACTTGACCAATTGGTCTTTATCTCGGTCCAGTGATCGATGTTTTTGTTCATGGTAACTTTTGCCGGTACTGGATCAAATGCCTGATATGGATTGATCCTTTCACTTTTAGTCTGTAAAAGCTGTTCCAATACCGGCTCAAGTTCATACGGCAAAAGATATGGTTCTTTGCCTCTCTCAACATCAATAATTTCCACGTCTATCGGCAAAATTAGTTCCCTATTTACAATTGCTGCAGACTGTCTTATTCCCTGATCACGCATATCATCATCAAAGAACGGATCAACAAATACTCCTTTTTTAGTGGTAGGCTCTCTTGAATTTGCATCATTACGCAGACGTTCTTCGGCAACTAATGCATAAAGATCATTTATTCCTTTTTTCATTGCTTCCAATTCGTTCATCGGTACAGCGTGGATAGCATTATTCACTATCTTTATTTTCCCCTCTTCCCCTTTTTTCCACGTCTGATGAATATAGCAAAGCAGCAATTGTCCAGCGGGTGCTTTAGGCATTGATGGTCGCCATGGATGAGCAATTCCCTTTATTCTTCTTACCACCCCTTTTGCATCTAGAGTGATTAAATCAAAGCGGGGCATTTTCCAAGTGTAATCAACTGAAACTAAACTGCCATCCACTGCTCCTCTTATTTTACACCCTTGTTCATCCACATCTTCAGGGCTTACATGAGTGCGAAAGCGGTAGGTTATCAGGTAACTACTTCCTGGTGCTGGTTCTTTTCCTGCCAATGACCAATCAACATTTCCTCCACTAAGCTTGTAATCTGTACTATTTTCATAAATTACATCACCTTGCTTAACTTGAATAATCTCCTGAACTGCAGAGTCAGATATCGGATCAACAACTCCAGAGTATGAACCATGCGTCATGGTAATAGTTTTCTGAACAGTTATATCTATCCTTTTTATCTCACTAACCGGAAAATCATGAACTTTAAGCTCCATTACTCTTTGGCTATTTGCCTGAAAGGTGTGAAATTCTGATTTAACTGTTTTTATGTCTGGATCTTCATCAAAATAAACACGGATACCGTGGGATAATTCAATTTCGTAGCCATCAACACGAGCTTTACCACCATTAACCACAAATACTTGTTTGCCTTCTCCGTCTCTCTGTAAAAACATTACTTCTAAGCCATTTACAACGTAGGAACCATTTGCCTCCTTGTCATAACGGGCAAGTGCTGTGGTTACTATGTTTGCTTGTGGTGGCGGTGAATACTGAACAAGAACTCCGTTTTCAATGTTATAAATTGGATAGAATTCCCCATTTGCGGAGTTAACAGTAACACTCTCTGCTTGATAACCCCAAATGGTGGAAACTTTAAGCCTTGCTGCCCCTACTTCTTGATAATTACGCGTACCAACTGCAGGATCACGAAGATTTTCGTCCTCAAGTTCTGTGATGGTAGATTCTACATAATAAACACCGATGCGAACTGTAGTATTAAGTGGAATAATAAATTCTTCTTTTTCGACTTTTCTAACTGCTCCACGAAGATAGATTTTTCCTCCTTCAAGTGTAACTTTTTCCCCATCTATGATACAATTGCTTCCTGTTATAACATCACCATCACGAAATATCGCATCTCCTATGCCTTTGAGCCTCAAAAGAGCATAGTCTTGAATCTCATTTAATTCTGCTGACTGCAAACCTCTTCCTGCTAGGAATAAACTTTTTTCGTATTCTTTGTCAGAGCGATTATAATAGCTATTTAAGGTCATCTTTTTAAAATGTAACGACAAAGGCAAAGGTTTCACGGGTTGCTGCAGATCTAATAAGTGGTACCGTGTGTTCTAAAACTAACAAAATCCCCGGGTCTTCTATATCTTGTAGTTCAAAATATCTCTGTCCAGGCGGTAATTCTTTTTTCACTTTTGTACCAACCATAACCCCGAGTTCTCTTATCACTTGATTTGCTGCGTCCGTGAAATCGAAAGTAAACTTAAGGTACAAGTTATCGGTTGGTACATTAGAGGGTTTAAACCTGCCTGTCGGAGTCAAAAGTTCTCCATCCTCATCACCAACACAGAAGAGTATCTCATCAACAACACGACGTCCAACTTCCTTGAGTAATGTTGTAGAAGTAATGAGTTCTGGTGGTGTATCTTGAGTATACTCTATGGTAACTGCACTATTCTCTACAATAGAGCTGTTTTCTGTGTGCTGAATAACCCCAGTATTGCTATCAACTGTATAGTCTGTACTCGGCTGATAAGTTATCTGTCCTGTAACAACCTTCACATCTTTGACGGGATGGTAATTAAGCTTTATTTCGCCATCATCGGTGAAAGAAATTTTTTCGACTCTATGGCTACTTCCCCAATTTCCATCACCACTCCCCCAAGCAAGATGTATCGGTTGCTCTTTTATACTTGCTGCTATTGCTGCTCTTCCTGATTGTGTAAGAATTGACACCTGTGATGAGTTTGAAAGGCTTATATAATATATATTCAGGATTTGGAAAATTTTTGTCCAAAAAAAATACCTAATTTTTCATTGTAATATTATTTTAAATCAGATCTGTATTATTCTCGAAAAAAAACAACAGAATATCAATAGGTTAAAAATCGCATCTGTATTATTTATTTTTGCTCCTGTCCTACAAAGTGTACCTATAAGTTCTCATCCTTAAAGCATTAATTGTTTTAGGGAAAAGTTATGAAACTAAAAAATCGTTATCCTGGTGTTGACCCTATAGTTGTTCAAAATATACGGTATCAAGCTAAGAGATTAAAACTTTTTGAATGCTTTGCTCATGAAACTCACGAAGATCTTGAGCAAGAACTTTTTTGTGAAGTTTGGACTTATCTTGATAGATATGACGAAAGTAAAGGTAGCTTTAACACTTTTATAGCAAGATTAACTGAACGTCGTGCCAACAACTTATTAGAGAAACAACTATGTATAAAACGCAATATTAATAACTACATCAATATTGAGAAAACAGAACTATTTGAAGATGAAGTAGCGAAACGTACTGATGTAGATTACATGATTTCAACGCTACCAAGAAAGATGCAAAAGATATGCGAGCAACTCAAGCACTTTAACTTATATGAAGTTGCTAAGATGAACAACATATCAAGAACTACTTTAAATACTATGGTAAGAAAAATACGTATAAAACTCTCTTCCATCTACTACAAGGGCAAAAAGAAAAATTGAACATAAATTTTACCTTTCCTGAATATATAACATATACCATTGAGGTGAATAAATGACTTTTAAAATTTTAAACAATAATGAAAGACTGAAAACAACTACAGGCATAAAAGTAGTAATCTTTGGTCCTTACGGTATTGGTAAAACCAGCCTCTTAAAGACTATAAGTGAACCAACACTTTGTCTTGACTTTGAAGCAGGTCTGCTTGCTGTTCAAGATTGGCAGGGAGATTCCATTAGTGTTCGCACTTGGAGTCAAGCTCGGGATATTGCCTGCCTAATTGGTGGTCCGAACCCTGCACTAAAATCTGATCAAGCGTATAGCCAAAGACACTATGAGCACGTATCAAGTAAATACAATGAAGAGTTTTCTAAATATCGATGTATTTTCATTGATAGCATCACTGTAGCATCACGTCTTTGTCTCTTATGGGCAAAAATGCAACCGGAAGCTTTTTCTGAGAGAAGTGGAAAGCAAGACATGAGAGCTGCTTACGGAATACTTGCGCAAGAGATGATGGCCTGGCTCAATCAGTTTCAGCACATTCCAAATAAAGATATCATTACCGTTGGTACTTTAGGTCAATATTTAGATGACTTCAATCGTCCAACTTGGCTACCTCAATGTGAAGGGGCTAAAACTGCCAGTGAAATTCCTGGAATTGTTGATGAAGTAATCAGCATGGTTGGGATCAAGAAAGATGATGGTACAGAAGTACGTTCATTTGTCTGTCAGACTATTAATTCTTGGGGATACCCTGCTAAGGATCGAAGTGGATGCCTGAATATGGTTGAAGAACCGCATTTGGGAAAATTACTCGCGAAAATTAAAGCTAAGGCTTTTGCTACTGCTGCCTAATTAAAAATTGGAGAATAATATGGAACAAAATTTTTTCACCGTTAGTCAAAAAATCCCTTTTTTCAGTGTAAAGGAATATCTAAATGATCAATCACCCATACCGGAAGATATTATATATCCAAGGATACTAACTCCAAGAGGTTTATTGGTATTTGGTGGTCCACCTAAAATCGGCAAAAGTGATTTTCTAATTTCGTGGTTAATGCACATGGCTGCTGGTGTTTCGTTTCTTGGCATGACTCCAAGTAAGCCTATGAAAGTTCTTTGCCTGCAGACTGAAATTGACCAGGGATACGTGAAAGAGCGTCTACAAGAGTTAAAACTTGATAAAGAGCTTTTGGATATTGGTGCAAACAATTTCATGATCACACCGAGGGTACAATTATCATTCAGTAGTGAAGAGATAGATGAAATAAAACACTCTTTGGACAACAAATGCTTTAAGCCTGATGTTATAGCCATAGATCCTCTACGAAACATCTTCAATTTAGGTAATGAAAACGATAACAGTGCTATGCTATTTTTCTTGCAAAAAACACTTGAAAGGTTCCGAAATGTCATTAATCCAGACTCTGGAATAATCCTGACCCATCATACAAAAAAATTACCTAAGAAAATGCTGGAAGAGGATCCATTTCAGGGTTTAAGCGGTGCTGGGTCTTTAAGGGGATTCTACACTACTGGAATGGTGATGTTCAGTCAAGATGAAGGAAGCACTGTCCGCCAAATAGTATTTGAGTTACGTAATGGTGAACGTGTGCCAAGTAAGCTTGTCGATAAGATAAATGGTAGTTGGCAACTTATAAATCAATGGAACAACTGATTCTTTTTCAACTTTATTATGGGAGTATTTATGTTACAGAATTTAACTGATTTTAACACTGCAAAGTCGCAAAGTAATTTAATACCTAAAGGTACAACAATAAAAGTCCAAATGGCCATTAAGCCTGGAGGTTATGAATGTTGGTTCACCAAAAGTCCCACTACTGGTAGTATCTATTTAAACGCAGAATTTACCATCATTGAAGGGCCATATGCAAGGCAAAAGATTTATCAAGCAATTGGGATAAAAAGCGGCAAAGCAAACGTTGAAAGAGAAGATGTCTGGGGAGAAATGGGTCGTGCTATGATTAGAAATATTTTGGAGTCTGCTCGCAATATTCATCAAAATGACACTTCAGAAAAAGCAACACTTGCTCGTAAACTTAGCTCCATTGCTGATTTAAATGGCCTAGAATTTACCGCAAAAGTTGGCGTTGAGACCGATAGTAGATATGGAGACAGGAATAGAATTGCTACAGCTATTACTCCTGAACAAAGTAACGACGTTAAATCTGACTGGGTTCCGTTTTGAAGTACGATGAAGAGAAGCTGTGGGTTGCTGTTATTGAACAGGCTATTTTGGATGTAACAGGAAAGAATAGAGAGCTTAGAGAAGAAGCTTATTCATGGATCCACAGCATAGAATCTTTTAGAACTGTTTGCGAGCTCGCTAACTTGGACTCTGAACGTTTAAAAAATATGTTGAGTAAAATTATTGGAAAAAAGGGAGATTTTATGGATTTTTCATCTCAAAAAGAAATAAAAGAATTTTTAATTGATAATATTAAGGAATGTGTATCTTACTTACTTCCTGATGGGGAATTTCATCAAGACAAGTTCTATATGGGGAATTTAGGTGGGAATAAGATAATAATTGAAATAAAAGGAGAGAAAGTAGGAAATTGGCATGACCTTTACATGGAAAAGAAAGGGGACATACTCAGTCTTTGGACTTTAGTTGAGGGTACTATAGATGCTACCCAAAATGCCAAACAATGGTGTGCTGAGAAGTTACAAAAACAGCGAAATACAAAAACAGCATTCTCTGTAGGACAGTACCTGAATGATAAATCACCAATGCCGAAAGATGTCATAGGACCAAGAATTCTAACACCAGGTGGGCTTTTATAGTATTTTCTAAAATGAATGATAAATTTCCATTATGGTATTACCAACCAAAAGTTGTAAGTCTGTACATTTATACATTAGAGGTCTGAGGCGGCTTTTGATGGTATGCCAACAGTGTTCTATGGGATTCAAATCTGGTGAATATGTTGGAAGATACAGCACATGACAGCCAAAAGACTCTATTAATGATTTTGTTTTAGTGGTCTTATGAAATGTAGCATTATCCATAACTATGGTTGTGCCAAGTGGCAATTTAGGTAATAACATCTTCTCCAACCATATATTGAATACCTCTTTGTCACACCCACCTTTGAAAGTCATTGGTGCAATAAATCTCATTCCAATCCACCCGGCTACTATACTGATTCTCTCTCGAGTTCTCCCTGGAATATCTGCATAAATTTTCTTTCCTCTTGGAGCACGTCCATATTCTCGGTATAATTTATTATCAACTCCTGCTTCATCTATATATAAGATGCTGGAATGGTCTATTTTTGAGATTTTATCAATAAACTGCTGCCTATCTTCTTGATTGCGCTCTTGATATAGTGTGACTTTTTTTTAAAGTAATTTTTAGCTGTTTTAGTCTATACCAAATTGAATTTATTCCAAATCCAAGATTTTGTTTCATCTCTGCCAGAGTATGATCTGGATTCTTTGTAACATATTCTTCGAGTATTTTTGGGTCTATTTTTCGAATAAAGCTGCCGTTTTTAGATGGCTTGAGGCTTTCACCAGCAGCTTTCTTTTTTAACCAGCGGTACAAAGTTGCTATTCCTATCTCCAGAAGCTCTGCCACCTCAACCTTCTTCTTCCCTTTTCCTATCATCGATATTGCCTTTTCTCTTAAATCCACACTATACGCCATTATAACCCAAATACCTTATTATACCTTTATCATTTACTTTGGGAAATACTATAGTTATAGGTGGTACTCCAAAGGTTGGAAAAAGTAGCTTTTTACTTTCTCTATTAGCACATATGGCAGCAGGAGTATCATTTCTCAAGATGACACCTACAAGACCGCTTAGGATACTCTATCTACAGGACGAAATGGGATATAACGGCATGAGAAGGCGCGTGCAGGAACTTAAGATAAATCAAGAGCTTATGAGTTTGGTAAAAGAAAACCTGGTTATTACTTCAGAAATCAAGATAACGTTGAATGATGAAGGAGTGGAGAGGATCAAAGACATCATCGTGAAAGACTTTGGTACAAAGATGATTGATCTTATTGCAATAGACTCTCTTACGACGCATCTGATGCCACTTTCTCTTTTACGGAGTGGGATTGAAAAATTACGCTCTATCGGCATTGGAATAATCATGACCCATCACACTAAAAAAGTATCCACAGCTACGCTGGAAAAAAACCCATTTCAAGCTTTGGTTAGAGCTCATGCATTAAGGAGCCTCTATACATCTGGTATAGTAATGTTTCAACCGAGTAGACGTGAAAATATCCTACAGGTAGTATATGAACTTGGAAATAGAAGACCTATACCAGCAAAATTCATTAGCAGAGCTAACGGATGTTGGAAGACTATAGCTACTGCTTAGTTTCAATTAATTAAATTTAAAATATATTTAGAGGATTTTATGGATATCTATTGTGATTTTAATACTGCAGCTCCACTAAAGAATGGACATTATAAGCAATTAGAGGAGAAAGAACAGTTAAAAGATCAACTTTTACTAAATATCAGATCTTGTCTTTCATACCTATTACCAAGGGGAACTTTTCGTGGTGATAAGTTTTATGTGGGTGATGTACAAGGTAATAGAGGCAAAAGTATGGTAGTAGAATTAACTGGTAGTAAAGCCGGACTTTGGAAGGATTTCGAAAAAGATGAAGGTGGTGATATCATCGATCTTTGGGCAGCAGTACATGGAAGAAGTGTCAGAACAGAGTTTCCTGAAGTAATGGCTTCTATAGCTGAATGGCTTGGAAAAAAACATACTAAGAAATATAAAAGTATCGAATATCTAGAACAATTTTTAACATGCAGTTGGAACTACTATGATGAAAACAATCAAGTTATTGTCATAGTCAACCGTTATGATCTTCCCGAAGGAAAAGAATATCGTCCTTTCGATGTGAAAAAATCTACTTTTACTGCACCAGAAATCAGACCTTTGTACAATATTCCAGGCATTTTAAAATCTGACAAAGTTATTCTAGTTGAAGGGGAAAAATGTGCAGAAGCACTGATAAAACAAGGTATTACAGCAACAACAATAATGTCTGGAGCAAACGCAGATGTTAAAAAGACTGATTGGTCACAACTGAAGGGCAAGCATATTATTATTTGGCCAGATAATGATGAAGCAGGTGCAAAATATGCTAAAAATGTTGGAAATAAGCTTTTAGAAATTGGAATTGCATCACTTGCTGTGCTTGAAATTCCTCGAGGTAAGCCTGAGAAATGGGATGCCGCTGATTGTGTACAGGAAGGTATAAGCATTGAAGAATTTTTAGCTTCAACTCCGTTACTTACTATTGATACCCCAGCTACTGACATTCCAAATACTTCAAATATGAAAAGTTTAGAAAGATCTACAAAACAGCCACTTAACATTTTAGATTGGAGTGTGAATCGTTATTTAGGTCGAGTACCAATACAAAAATTTCTTGTTGAAGGATTATTTCCTTTAGGTGTTACCTCAATAGTAGCTGCCATGGGAGATACAGGTAAGGGTATGCTACTCCTTGACTTGGCACTTAAGGTTGCAAGTGATACAGATCAGATATGTGGTTTTGGTTCCCTTGTTACAGAGCATGGATCAGTTGTGATTTTTTCAGCAGAAGATGATGCAGGTGAGATACACCGTCGTCTTGATCGTCTTGATCCTGGTAGCAAGAGAGCAGAATACCAAAACCGATTATTTATTATACCTATTCCAAATACAGGAGAGCCCTTTTCTATAGTAAAAAGCAACATGCGTGGTAAATGTCCTGAAACTTCAGATAAATTCGAAGACATCTGTGGACAATTAGACAAAGTAAAAGATCTAAAACTAATAGTATTTGATCCACTAGTATCATTTGTCCATGCTAATATAAACTCAGATCCAGAAATGGGATATTACGCAATGGGGTTACTTGCAAGCTTAGCAAATGAAACAGGAGCAGCTGTAATTGTAGCACATCATATGAGAAAACCTAAGTGCAGTGAACCGATTACGACTGTGGAACAGGCAAGAGATGCAATAAGAGGTACAACTGCACTTGTTGATGGTGTGAGGTGTTCTTTTGCATTATGGCCTGCTTCAACAGAGCATCAGAATACTGTGTTTAATACATTAAAGGTTAATAAAGTTAATAATGCAGTATACCAAGGGGCTATAGTTAAGTCTAATGGAGCAACAGATAGGAATATAAGAACTTACTTACGTTCCTCAACTGGCTTGCTTGAGGATATATCTGAGGAATTTAAGCTTGGAAAATTATCTGATGAATACTTAAAAAAGGTACTGATGCAAGCTATTGCAGTGTCAGCAGAAGAAGGTCATCCGTTTACTCATACAGGTGGACCAGGAGTGTTTCAACAACGGCATAGATTACCAGCTGCATTTCATGGTGTTAGTAGGCATAGACTTGAACGTTTAGCACAGGAACTATTAAACGAAAGAAAAATAGTAAAAGGTATGGCTGCAAACTCAAAAGAGGATAAATGGCTTGATATCAAAACTGGTTCTTTTGCCAGAGGAGAAGGTAAGTTTAAGCTAGGTGCAGGAAGGTTTGAAATAGGTAACTTCTAAAAAATACTTAAAGCTCACTTATGAAAGTTTTGTGGGTTCATTTTGTCTCTCTGAAAGTAAGGTTTTAAGAACAAAAAATAAATTCCACACTACCAAATTTCCATGATTTCCGGAAAATTTATCAAGATTTGGAAATTAGAGTATATTCACACTTAAACTATTGAAATTCGTTGATTTTTAGCCATCTAATATAAGAAATATTACGTTTCCATTTCCAAAAAATTTAGCTAATTTGGTAACACTCAAACCCACTACAGTGGCTGATTTCCACTTTCCGAGAATCTTATATATTATATATATATAAATAATAATAAATGATATAATAATAAACTAATATAAAATACAATAACTATAGTAATGGTTCATAATAACTTTTGAGCAAAAAGAAAGAAGTTTGGAAAAGTAGTCACGAAAATACTAATAAAAATACAACACAGAGACAAAAATATGAAAAACCTACTATTGCATTTTGAACAACTTGAAAAAAAGATGAAGGACCTAAAAGTGAAAGACAAATGCTTACAAAAGACAAAACAATTTATAATAGCGTTTTAAAAAGATTCTATGACCCGAGGGTACAATTATACCACCTTGACCTAAAGAACGCTTATAACAGCCCTTAAAAGCCGATTAACACCATGTCTTAACTTAGAACAAAGACCCTGTGTTGATTTTATCACGTTTTATTTTAGTTGTAAAGAAACTTTTTTAATGTATGACGGATTTGTATAGTCGATATTTTACGTAACTTATGGCTCTTAATTGGTTTTTTAGTGAAAAACTTTGGTTATTTAGTATCTCTAAAACTTAACGAGTTGCTTTTATAACCAAAGTAAAAGGGTTAATACGGTAACCATAATCTTTACGCGATGATCCAGGCCAACCAACTGTTTGAATCACATCATTACGTTCGATGTTTAGTCCTAACTTTTTAGCTAAGGTGGTTTTTATTGTTCTTTGGATTGTGTTTAGTGGTTTTCTGATGTGATGTTCTGGATCTGCTTCTGGCTCAATACGTAGGTGTTTTTCTATTTGAGTTATGCTAAGCAATGTGTGTTTTTCAGGAGGTAATTCTTTTTTACAATCATGCAAAAATTGTTCAAATAATATGCGAAAAACTTTCATACATGCTACAGCTTTCTTATTTAGAATCTCTATATTATTTACGTAAAGTGAGCCTTCTACCAATTGCAACTTTAGTAATTCCTTCTCTTTAGGAGGTTCAATTAGATTAAGTGGAATGTACGCAGTATGTAAGATTTGCATTGAAGTATTTGGTATGAACTCTGGTACTCCTCTTTGTGCTGCTTCTTGAAATACTTCAAGTAAAGTCTTGCGCTGAGAGAAAAGGTCAATCATTTCTACTATGAACAAATCAAGAGGTATGTTTGATAGATTTTTTCTCAGTATTATTAATACAGTTGGATTAGCTTTAAGCTTATCTATCGTTAAGAATGTTGGATTGGTGCAAAAATCAAGTATGATTAAACTTACAATCTTACCTTGTCCACCAACATGATAAACTCCACTTTCTACTTTTTGCCACATAAAATTTATATCACTTAGCTGACCTTCAAACCAATTCATAAATTTCTCTGGGTTTAAATATACAGATAAGCGGTGAAATCTTTGCTTCTTGTAGGTATTAGGTAAAATATCACGGTTGCAATTTTCACAAATTATATTATCGCATGCTTCGTTAAAGTTCTCATCAATGAAAATCTCATTGTTACAGTATGGATCAACTACGTTTGGCCAATCTAATTTATCTTGTCTATGAGAGCAGATAATGTAGGACCTCTCTTGCATCTTAATTAATTCAAGATCTGACAAATACTTTGCTGCTTTGATATAATTTTGATTTGAATTAACCCAGGAACTACCAGAACTAAAAATGTCAGAAATTTGCTCTTGGCAAGATTGTAAGACCATAAGACTGTTTCATATATGCTTTAAAATCTTCTCTTTCCTTTTTATTCAATGGATGTTCAGAGTAGTAAATTGCTATGTACTCATCACTTCGCTTAAAAAATAATCCTATCTTTTTGCCTTGAAATATTATCTTCATCAATTCAATAGATTTTAGTATATCACCAATAGAAGGGTGTAAAATATAAAGCTCAGATGCAATAGGATCATGTGGTATAACGGTTAAAGTAATGCAAGTGTTGCTATATTTAAAACGATTTGACTGAAATTTTAACTCAAAAGTGAATATATTTGAATCAGAGCCATCAACACAAACTTTAATGAATTTATACACTTGCTCTGCAAAGTTTTTATCCTGCACATTTACAAAAACACATTCAGAGCTAAAATAACGACTTGCAATGCTATTTGCTATCTCTGTAGCTTGATCAATATTTTTGGCAGTAAGATCTACTTGAGTACCATTAACTAGAAAATCCAAAATCATCCAATCTGGCTTATGACCATGAATAACCTTGTTTGAGTTTAGTAGTAAATCTATACCACTAGCTCTACGCACTAATACATATAAACGATTTTGATGGTAGAAGAAACCTTGTAATTGATTTTCAAAACCGTCATTTCTCTTAATGTCGTCTTCTTTCAATATCTGCACTATGGTTTCCTGAGAGATGAAGTCTTTAAATGGAACATTTGGTTGTCGTGGTGTCTCTTGTAGAGCAAATGATACAGAACCTTTTCTTTGTATTTTTTCAAAGTGATAGACAGACTTTAAAAGGTTGTGATCTACATGAAACAATAGAAATAACAAAGACTTTTTGTCGTATTTATTGTTACCTTTTAGAAGGTAGGATTTCATGAGTTCCTCAGTCAATGCAGATCTTGCAATTTCACTGACAGTAGCTTCAAGCTTTGCACGGTCAAAACAGCTAATCAGATAATAAATAACTAGAGAGTCTAAATGTTTAGCAATCACTTTACGTTTATATTGTATGGATGTGTTATCGTAGTGTTCATCATCAAAGAGTTGACCATTTAGTTTGTCTTTAAAGCAGTGTTGAAAGATAACACTTAACTGCCTACCAGAAAGTGAATTCATCCAGGAATGACGCACTTCTGTATTGTGAAAACGCTCAAGTAAGTAGTTAACTGGTACTTCTAAATCATCTTCCCAGAATTTACGGTTTGGATAAATTTGCATAAAAGATTAAATAATACCGTGCAGCATAATATGGTATTTACATTATTAAGATAGAAATCTGAAAGTCTTGACCAATAGTTATACAATGGTTGTTTACTGATTTTTAACCAAGTTTTTTTCTAAAAAGTTTATTTATGAAGAAGATTTTTTGGACAAAAATTTTTCAAATCCTGAATATATATTATATAAGCTTAAAACTTTATGATAAAAGCAATCCCAGAACAGAATATGGAAATCTCTTTCAAATAAAATTGCTACTTAAAGCAGATAACAATTTAAAAAGATGTATGAAACCAGATAACAATGAAATCTTATTTTATGAGACAGAAGATGGAAAGGTACATATAGAGGTCAGGTTTGAAAATGATAATCTGTGGCTTACACAAAAACATATAGCTGAGCTATTTGGTTGTTCAAGTGATAATATTTCATTGCACCTAAAGAATATTTATCTAAGTAAAGAGTTAGATAAAAGTTCAACTACCGAAGAATTTTCGATAATTCAAAAAGAGGGAGAAAGAGAGGTAAAACGTAATGTAGTGTTCTACAATTTAGAAGCTGTTATATCAGTAGGCTATCGTGTTAGTGGCATAGCTTTTCGTACATGGGCAACCGATAAACTAAAGAAGTACATTTTTAAAGGCTTTGCAATAGATAGTAACAGGTTTAAAAATGGTACAAAATTTGATGCCAGGTTTTTTGACGAGCTAGTTGAAGAAATAAGAGAAATTCGAGCTAGTGAGCGTATGGCTTACCAGAAAATTACAGATATTTATGCAACTTCAGCAGATTATTCAAGTTGTGCAATTGAAACAAAAAATTTCTTTGCTATAGTGCAAAATAAACTACATTTTGCCATTACCGGGAATACAGCAGCGGAAATTATAACAAATAGAGCAAATAGAAATAAACCAAATATGGGCCTAACAAATTGGCGAGAAGCACCTAAAAGGAAAATTTTTCTTTCTGATACACATATAGCAAGAAACTACTTAGATAGAAATGAAATTGCTCAACTGAATAAGATAGTGAATATGTATATAGACCACGCAGAGTTTCAAGCTGCTCGAGGTAAGGTAATGTATATGAAAGATTGGAAGGAAAAGCTTGATGCATTTTTAAAATTTAATGAGCAAGAGATATTAAAGAACTGCGGTAAAGTTTCTCATGAGGTAGCAATTGCCTTAGCTGCAGAAGAATATAAAGAATTCAGAAAAACACAAGATAAATCATACAAGTCAGACTTTGATAAATTGGTAGAAGAAAATAGAAAGAAAACTCTAATTAAGAAATCTCCTTATAAGTAGAAAAACTAAAGGTCTATAAGTATATAAAAAATAAAATATGTCAATCCTAACACTAGACCTCGGCAAACAGACAGGTTGGGCAATTCTTACAGATGGAGTAATTCAAAGTGGCAGTGAAAACTTTCATGGTAGCCGTTTCAGCGGAGGTGGCATGCATTTTTTGAGTTTTCATAATTGGCTTAATTCCTTGAAAGACATTTCTGCAGTGTATTTTGAAGAAGTAAGAAGACACCTTGGAACTGATGCTGCGCATTGTTATGGTGGTTTCTTTGCTGTTTTAGCTGCTTGGTGTGAGGAGCATCACATACCTTACAAAGGTGTACCTGTGGGGACCATAAAACGTTTTATCACTGGCAAGGGCAATGCAAGTAAGGGTGAAGTTATTGAAGCTGTGAAAGGCAAAGGTTTTTTCCCTCAAGACGATAATGAAGCAGATGCTTTGGCATTGATGTTTTATGTTAATAATTTTAGTAAAGATTTTAATATGCTAAACATCCCATAGAATGTGGGTCCTTCCCGCCAGCCAGGCTGCTTTGGTGGCGAAAAGCCCGGTCCCTCTCTAGCGTCAGACGTATTTTAATTATTAACTTTTTAACAAGTCGTTAAGAATCTCCACTAGTAATTTAATAAGAATATGAACTTAGCAATACACTACTATCCTATTGAAAATCTTGTCGAATATGAGCGCAATCCTCGTGATAATGACAAGGTAGTAAACAGAATGTGTGCTTCAATTCGGGAATTTGGTTTTCGTATTCCGATAGTTGCAAAAAGCGATGGAACTGTGGTTGATGGTCATTTACGCCTCAAAGCAGCAAGAAAACTGGGCATGGAGAGTATTCCAGTGGTGTTAAGTGATAACTTAAGTGATGCCCAAACCAAAGCTTTTCGGTTACTAGCAAATCAATCAGCTAACTGGGCAAAGTGGGACGATGATCTTTTGAAATTGGAAATTCAAGAGTTAGAAGACTTAGAGTTTGACCTCAAAATGACCGGATTTGAGCTAGAAAAAGTTCAACGCTTTCTCGACGACATTGATGGAAAAGAAGAGGTAGAAAGAGGGGAAAAAGAGGGGGTGGAATTGGTTGATAAAAAGTCAGTAGTGTCAAAACCAGGGGATCTATGGATTTTAGGTGGGCATAGAATCTACTGTGGTGATAGTTGTCTGGTTGAATCGTTTAAAGCGGTATTAGACGATAAAATGGCAGATATTACCGTGTGTGACCCTCCGTATAACGTAGCATATGGTGACAGTCAGGAAAGAGAAGACAAAAAAATACTAAACGATGATCAAGGTGAAAATTACGAATTGTTCCTTTATGACATTTGTTCTCACGTTTTAGCATACACCAAAGGGGCAATTTACATTTGTGCATCATCATCTGAGCTTTCGACCTTGCAAAAGGTATTTGAAGAAGCAGGTGGTCGTTGGTCGACATTCATCATCTGGGCAAAGAATCATTTTACGCTAGGAAGATCTGATTATCAAAGACAATACGAAACAATACTCTACGGTTGGAAAAACGGCAATAAGCGTGAGTGGCATGGAGGACGCAATCAAAGTGATCTCTGGTTTTACGATAAGCCAACATACAACTCACTGCATCCAACGATGAAACCAGTGGAGTTAATGGAGAGAGCGATAGTAAACAGCAGTAGACCAGGAGACATAGTTCTTGATCCATTTAGTGGTTCTGGGAGCACATTAATTGCATGTGAGAGGACAGGAAGAATCTGTAGAACCATAGAACTTGATTCCGCCTTCGTAGATGTAACGATAAAGCGTTGGCAGGTGTATACGGGAAGAGATTCCACCCTTTTCGGTTCTGGTAAAACTTTTGCGCAAATTCAAGAATCAAGACAGTAAGGGGCGAAATAAGGAAAAAAAGAGGGGAAAGAAAGGTGGAAAGAGGGAAAATCACGCAGACAGAATGGGCAAGAGAACTAGGAGTTTCAAAGCAATACGTCTGTTATTTAGTAAAAAAAGGAATAGTTGAGCTGGAGGATGGTTTGATTGACCGAGAACAAGCAAATGAAGCGGTGGCAGCAATACGAGATCCAAGTCAACCACTGAGGAGAAAAAATCCAGAAGGTGAAGAAAGGGGAAATAATAAACTTTCCACGATGTTGCTAAAAACGCGGATAAAAAATGAGATGGAGCGGGGAAAACTGCTCGAGGCAAAGGCAAAAGCTGAAATTGGTGAACTTATCTCAGTAGAAGAAGTAAAGACTGAAGCATTTAACGTGGCAAGAGTAGTGAGAAATAATCTTTTGAATATCCCAGACAGAGTATCAGCATTACTGGCATCGATGAATGACACAGAGAAGATCCATGAGACGTTAACAGAAGAGATTACCAATGCCCTCGAAGAATTATCGAAAAATACATTTTAATGACTGCTGTTAATTTATATTCAAATAATTTAAAATTATTAAAGAAAATTAGTAGACGCCTTATAATAATAGGCTCAATAGCTATAAGCATCTCTATTTCTACAGCGTATGCAGGAATAATTGCAGTCATTATTCTAAGTTGTTTTGCTAAAGATGCAACTGATGTCTACTGCAAACGTTCTATTCTGACCGATGTGAAAGTAGCAAAATTTCAGCAGCAAATAACACTATGATTTATAGCAATAGCTTTTGTATAGGGCTGAAGCCAGATTCACCACTTAAAGTATCAGAGTGGGCAGATAAGAATCGTCAACTTTCAACGATAGCGTCATCAGAGCCAGGAAAATGGAGAACAGAGAGAACGCCATACCTCAGAGAAATAATGGATTCACTATCTTCGTCTTCACCGGCTGAAAAAGTGGTATTCATGAAAGGAGCGCAGATAGGAGGAACAGAAGCTGGGAATAACTGGATAGGATATATAATCGACCAAACACCAGGCCCTATGCTGGTAGTACAACCAACAGTAGAAATGGGAAAGCGTTGGTCAAAGGGAAGATTTGCGCCGCTCATTGAAGATACATCATGTTTAAGGAGTAAAATAAAAGATCCAAGGTCGAGAGATTCAGGCAACACTGTACAAAGTAAGGAATTTCCGGGAGGAACGGTAGTAGTAACTGGAGCAAACAGTCCAGTGGGTCTGCGCTCTATGCCGGTAAAATATCTTTTTCTTGATGAAGTAGATGCATATCCAGGAGATTCAGGAGGAGAAGGAGATCCGGTTTTACTCAGCATAGCCCGAACTAATACTTTTGCTCGTCGAAAGATTTTTTTGGTATCGACACCAACAGTTCACGGAATAAGCAGAATAGAGAAGGAATTTGAGAGTTCAGACAAACGATATTTCTTTCTCCCATGTCCGCATTGTAATTACTATCAGGTGTTAAAATGGCCACAGATAAAGTGGAAAGAGAAGAACCCAGCAACAGCGCACTATGTGTGTATAGAATGTAACGGCAAAATAGAAAATCATCAAAAAACAGAGATGCTAGCCCGTGGAAAATGGAGAGCAACAGTGGAAGGAGGTGAAAAAGGGGCAAAAGAAGCAAAAGAAGGGGGGAAAATAGGGTTTCATTTATCGAGCTTGTATAGCCCAGTTGGTTGGTATAGCTGGAAACAAGCAGTGGAAGATTATCTGCATAGCAAGGATAATGAGCAATTATTAAAAGTATGGATAAATACAACGCTGGGAGAAACTTGGGTAGATAAAGGAGAAGTACCAGACTGGAAGCAATTATTTAACCGAAGAGAATCTTTTCCGATTGGTACAGTGCCGAGGGGCAAAGTGATATTGACGGCAGGGGTTGATGTACAAAAAGATCGTTTAGAGGCAGAGATTGTAGCATGGGGAAGAAACCGAGAAAGTTGGTCAATAGACTACCAGGTATTTGAGGGAGATCCGGGAGGGGAAGAAGTATGGGAAAAACTTTCAGAGCTCTTGAATCATCATTTTATCGGTGAAAATGGTCTTGAATACATGATAAGCATGATGGCGGTAGATGCTGGGTATGCAACACAAGAGGTATACAACTGGGTGAGAGGTCACCAAGGTCAGGGAAGAGTAATGGCAGTGAAAGGGGCAAACAAAGCGCTAGTGCCACTTAACAGCCCAAGTAGAGTAGATGTAACAGTTGGCGGACAAAAACTAAAAAGAGGAATAAAGCTGTGGCCAGTTGGGGTATCGATATTAAAGTCAGAGCTTTTCCAATTACTTAATGTTTTAAAAGAAGGGCTACCTGGGTATTGTCATTTTCCCGAATATCCACCTGAATATTTTAAGCAGCTAACCGCAGAGCAACTAATTACCAAGGTAGTAAAAGGGTATACCAAACAAGAATGGCAAAAGATAAGAGACCGAAATGAAGTACTAGATTGCAGAGTTTATGCAAGAGCAGCATCGATAGCACTGGGAATAGATAGATGGCCAGAGAGTAAATGGGAAAGTTTAGTAGGTGAAAAAGCTAAAAAGTCAAAAAGAGTGAGAAAAAGTAAGTGGCTGAGTGAGCAAAATGTATAGTGAAGAATACTTAGCACAAGTAGAAGAAGCGATAAAGAAGCTACAGAGCGGGGAAAGGGTTGTCTCAATTGCATATGGTGACCATGTAGTTCGGTACGGAGAAGTGCAGATAAATGACCTCTTGAGCTTAAGACAACGCATTAAATCTGAGCTGAAAGTTGCAGGTGTGAAGCCAAAGAGAAAGATTGTTATTTCAACGAGTAAGGGGATTGACAAAATTGTGTAAAAATGTTATAGTCTATAGTTGATGTTTTCTGGTTAATCATATGGCTCAAAGTCAAAAAAAGCTCAATATTAATGTAAGTTTCGAGGGTGAATTTGCTCAGTATCTTACAGAGGTCGCAAAAGCATGGAATAAAACTATACCAGAAGTTTTAGTGTGTCTTGTGAAAGAAGAATTTGAAGCAGAGAAAGAGATGGCTGAAATTATAAAAGAACGTGATGTGCCAGATGCAAAGACGGTCAGAAGTGAGGATGTCGATTGGGATAAAATATTATCTGCAAAGACAATTAAAGATGAGTGAAATACAATATTATCTATTCAGAAAAGGTTCTTGAGAGATTTCCTTACTTTACCACCAACAATAAGATCAAGAATTAGAAGAGCTATAGACGAGCGGCTTACAATTGATCCAATTAATCTTGGTAAACCATTAAGTGGTAGATTAGTAGGAAGTAAAAGATTAAGAGTAGGCGATTATCGGATTATTTATAAAGTAGATAAATTAGAGAACACAGTAATCATCACAGAAATAGGACACAGAAGTACCATTTATTAAGAGGTAAATGCACTATAAAAAGTCAATGACCAAATTCTCCAGCAGCTTGCTGAAATTTCTCAATATTAAACTATAAATTTGTGCAACAACCTGCTGCATAATTAAAACAATCAGAGGCTAAATGTTATTGAAATCATTTAAACAATTATTCCGCAAACCACCAAAGCCTAAAGGTTCAGCATGGGATGCGTCAGGCTCAGGAAGGAGATTATTGCACTTTCAACCAGAGTCAGGAAGTATAAACAATTTGCTTTCTCAGAGCCTTGAGCACCTACGTAGCCGCTCTCGTGATATGGTAAGAAAGAACTCCTATGCGACAAACATAATCGATACGATAGTGAGTAATTGCGTTGGGACAGGAATAAAGCCGCAGTCAAAAGCAAAGGATGGAGAGTTTCGGAAAAAAGTGCAAGAGTTATGGCTAAGATGGACAGATGAAGCAGACAGTAGCGGAGTAAGTGATTTTTATGGATTACAAGCTCTTGTATGTAGAAGCATGATAGAAGGAGGAGAATGTTTTGTAAGACTCCGAACAAGAAAACGAGAAGATGGTCTTTGTGTGCCGTTGCAATTACAAGTACTTGAATCAGAGCATTTAGACAATAAGAGCAATCAAACCCTTGCCAATGGTAATGTAATAAGAAACGGGATTGAATTTAACCGACTTGGGCAAAGAGAAGCGTATTACCTATTTAGAGAACATCCAGGTGAAGGCTCGTTTGGCGAATCAGTGAGAGTGCCAGCAAATGATGTTTTACATATCTATAGGCTACTGAGACCCGGGCAGATTCGAGGAGTACCATGGTTGTCCAGTGTACTGTTAAAGCTCTATGAACTTGATCAATACGATGATGCGGAATTAGTCAGAAAAAAGACAGCAGCGATGTTTGCGGGATTTATTACGAGACTTGATCCTGAAGCGAACATCATGGGAGAAGGAGAGAGTAATGAACATGGAGTAGCGCTGTCTGGCTTAGAACCTGGGACTATGCAATTACTTGATCCCGGAGAAGATATTAAGTTCTCGGAACCATCAGACGTTGGGGGAAGTTATGAAGCATTCATGAAACAGCAACTCAGGGCAATAGCAGTAGGCACAGGGATAACTTACGAGCAGCTAACAGGAGATCTAAGTGGTGTCAATTATTCATCAATAAGAGCTGGGTTAATAGAGTTTCGTAGGAGGTGCGCGATGTTACAGCATAACGTGGTAGTATTTCAGCTTTGCCGGCCAGTATGGGATAGGTGGTTAGAATTAGCAATACTATCTGGAGAACTGGATATAGGTGAAAAAAAAGGGGGAAAAGAAGAGGTAAAATGGATACCGCAAGGGTGTGCTTACGTAGATCCACTAAAAGACCAGCAAGCACAGCAAATGGCAGTAAGGAATGGGTTTAAGAGCAGGTCGGAGGTGGTTTCGGAACTTGGTTATGATGTAGAAGAAATCGACCAGGAAATTGCTGAAGATCAAAGGCGTGCGAGTGAATTGGGCTTAAGTTTTGATTCTGATGTAAATTCTAATACCGAAGTAATATGACAACACAAATGACTTTGCTGAGCAAGCCAATGATGATAGAGGCGAGAAGTTTTGAATTACTGTCATTACATGCAGCAAAACACCCTACGTTTAAAAACATAAAACACTCTGTAAAGAACGACGTAGAAAAAATAGCAGTAATACCGATAAATGGAATCTTGACGAAAAAGTCAGAGGTTTTTGACGATATTTTAGGAATGACATCATATGAGAAGATACGTGAAGAGATAGAAAAAGCTTTAATAGATGAAGAAGTAGAAACAATAATTTTGGATATAGACAGCCCTGGAGGAGAAGTAAACGGTTTATTTGACCTTGCTGATTTTATCTACAGTGCAAGAGGAAAAAAGAGGATAATAGCGATAGCAAATGATGATGCATATTCTGCAGCGTATGCGATAGCGTCAAGTGCTGAAGAAGTATTGGTAACGAGAACATCAGGAGTAGGAAGCATAGGAGTAATAGCAAGTCATATAGATCAAAGTGGATTTGATGAAAAGCAAGGGATAAAATATACAACTGTTTTTGCTGGAAGTCGAAAGAACGATTTAAATCCGCATGAGCCAATAACATCAGAAAGTGTGGAAAGCTTACAAGAGGAAGTAGACCGCCTATATAAAATGCTTTCCCGTCTCATAGCAAGAAACAGAAATTTGTCCACGGAAAAAATCAAATCAACGGAAGCAGGGCTATATTTTGGTGAGAAAGCAATAGAGATTGGACTTGCTGATGGAATCACAACGTTTTCTGAATTTATAGATAATTATAGGAGAAATAATATGACTAAAACTGAGATAAAAGAACAAGCAATAGATATTGATGATCTAATTGAGCAAGGAAGATGTTTAGGGTACGAGAGCTGTCGTGGAGAAATTTTAGAGATAATACGATTATGTAATTTATCAAAGATGCCAGAGAAAATAGGAGAATTTATCGAACAAAATGTAAATGCAAAACAAGCCCAAGAAATATTAATGTCGATACTGGCGGAGAGAACGAAGAAGACAGAGATACTGAGCACAATACCACAGAGTTCACCGGAAGACTTGATGATGGAAGTGGTCAAAGCACGCCAGAATAGCCAACTATAAGGTGGTATATCTTTTACCGCGACGTATAGCAACTTTAAACACCGCGGTAAAATAAAGCTGATTATCTTATAACCGCCGTATATAGCGCTAACATACGCGGCGGTAGTTAAAACGCGCCACAATTATAAGCCGCGGAATATAACAGTTATAAAGACAGCGGAATAAACTAAAACAGGGAGAAAAACATGACAAGTATAACAGAAGGAAATAATTTAGGCGATCTTCTAAAATATGAAGTGTCTAATCTATATTCAAGAGACCAAATAACAGTAGCAAAGGGGCAAAACCTAAAGCTTGGTACGGTTGTTGGTCGTGATAAAGATGATCTAATTAAAATTATAAATGCAACGGCCACAGATGGCACACAAACGGCGATAGGTGTGATAACAAGTGATGTAAACGCAACGGAAACCACCAAAGCAGTAATCATTACACGTATAGCAATGCTAGCGGATCATGCAGTGGTGTGGCCAGCAAATATCACCGAAGAGCAGAAAGCTGCAGCAATAAAACAACTTGACGCACGGGGTATCATCATCCGCAAAGGTGTCTAAACTTCAACTCAACTTAAATTAATAGGGAAAACAAGGGGAAAAACATGCAAAATCCATTTACAAATCCAGCATTTAGTATGACGGAATTGACTAAAGCAATAAACATATTGCCGATAAATTATGGTCGCGTCGAAAATTTAAATTTATTTCCAAGTAGATCAGTAAGATTCCGACATATTACGATAGAAGAGCAAAACGGAGTATTGAGTTTATTACCAACGCAAGTTCCGGGAGCGCCTGCAACAGTGGGAAAACGTGGAAAACGAAAAATAAGAACATTTACGATACCACATATTCCCCATGATGATGTAGTGTTACCTGAGGAAGTGCAAGGGATAAGGGCATTTGGGTCAGAGAATGAACTGAAAGCGTTGGCCAACGTGGTAACAGATCACCTGGAGTTGATGAGGAATAAACACGCGATAACATTAGAACATTTGCGGATGGGGGCGTTAAAAGGGATTATTCTGGATGCTGATGGCAGTGAGTTATTGAATCTTTACAACGAATTTGAAATTACGCCAAAAGTGGTAAATTTCGCATTGGGAACAGCAACGACAGATGTCAAGCGTAAGTGTCTGGAAGTATTGAGGCATGTTGAGGACAACTTAAGTGGTGAATATATGACCGGGATTCATGCGCTGGTAAGTCCTGAGTTTTTTGATGCACTAACTTCTCATGCCAAAGTAAAAGAAGCATACGAGAGATGGCAAGAAGGAGCAGCACTCCGGAACGACATGAGGTCAGGATTTACGTTTTGTGGAATAACATTTGAGGAGTACAGAGGGCAAGCAACCGATCCTGAAGGAAATGTGAGAAGATTTATAGAAAAAGACACAGGACACTGTTTTCCACTTGGTACAGCAAGCACATTTACTACTTACTTTGCGCCAGCGGACTTTAATGAGACGGTGAATACCCTTGGTCAGCCATTGTATGCAAAACAAGAGCCAAGAAGATTTGATAGAGGGACCGATTTACATACTCAGTCAAATCCTTTACCAATGTGCCATCGTCCAGGAATATTAATCAAAGTCGTTGCAGCATAACAATACTGGTAGAGCAACTACAAAGTATGAAACTGCTCTACCAGTATGCCCCTTCTTAGCGTGCATGTAGAGATTAGTGCATAAAGGTAAAGTATGCAAGAAAAAATAAAAAGATTATTTGCAGATTGTTTTACACATTTAGGGCAGCAAGCGTTGTATGAGTCAAAGGATAAGTCATACCTGGTGCAGATATTAAAGCAACAACCAGATAAATTATACGGGATTGGTGAAGGACAATTTGTAGGAGAAATTTTGACTTTAGAAGTAAGTGTGTTTGATGTATTAAAGCCAATGGTGGGAGATACTTTTTCTATAGGTAGTTGTAGATACAGAGTACACACACCGCCACTCAGAGATAACTCTGGGATGATCTGGAAAATTCAAGCGTCAGGGGTGTAGATGCGTATTAACATCGAAGTGACCGGTAGCATAGAAAAAGTTATGCAAAGCATAGATGCAGAGAAAGCGAAAGTGGAAAAAGCGACGGTGAGGGCATTAAACAAAACAGCACTATGGGTAAGATCGCAAACTGTCAAACAAGTTAGCGAAGAAAAACAAATACCAAAAAAAGCAATGAGAAAAAAGTTAAGTGTGGATAAAGCAAATAGAAAGCGTTTGTGGTCTATAATAAAGCTTAGTTCGCAGTGGATAGGAGTAGCAAAACTTGGGAGTATAAAACAGACAAAGATGGGAGCAAAGGTAGGAAGCCGTACGTATGAAGGAGCATTTATAGCAACAATGAAAAATGGTCATATAGGAATATTCAGAAGAAGGTATACCACGTCTTTGCCAATAGATGAAATTAAAATAAACACCCATGCTCGGGAAACAATGAAAGAGTTAGTTGATAATGAAGTAGAAAGAGTATTTGAGAAATATTTTCAGCAGCAGATAGATGTTTTGGAGTAATTTACATACAGCAATCTGTAATAAGTTAAAGGAAGAGATACCAGCGATACAGACATGTGAAGTGTATAGAGCGATAAGAAGGGAAATAATAGCCCCAGCAGTGTTTGTAGAGCTTGTGAGTTTAGAGCCAGGGAAAGATCCGGGAACAGAGGAATTAGCACTGAGAGCAAGATTTGAAGCGAGAATAGTAGTTGATGGAACAGTCGAGGATTCCTCCTATGATTGTTGTCAATAAGAAATTTCATATTTTGTAAAATCTTTAAAAACCCGGTTATCTTTAAAGTGTGTAGAAAATGTCTGTCAGAAATCGGTAGCTCTCAATTGCATAAAAGTCAATAATGATTTTTTGTATTACTCAAAACATTTTCTGATGTAAAATTCAGCTCTAATGCAATTTTTTATTTATTACTGTACCATCTTATTCGATCAAAAGTTGTTTCATTGACAACAAAAATACTAAGTTTTTAATTAATATTTTTTAAATTAATACAGCTAATGAATATGTGCGTCTACATACACTTAAAGCACATATTCATTTGGCTTACAAAAATCAAGGTATCATATTTTCCCTTACAATTATTGTTCAATAAAAAATTCAAATTTTGTAAAATCTTCAAAAATCCAGTTCCTTTTCAGTGTATAGAAAATGGTTGTTAGAAATTTTCTAGCAGTTGCAATAATAGCCTTAGCAGAACCACGCTTCTTTTTCACATGCTCGTAAAAACTTTTCAGGTAAGGACTATATCGTATAGCGACCCAGGTACACTGTACTAAAGAAGTTCGTGCCATTTTTGGCCCATATTTGGTGATTCTTCCAATAGTACATTGCTGATTAGATTGAGAAACTGATGGTACAACTCCGAAATAAGCAGTGAGCTTTTCAGGATTGCTAAAATCATTAATATCGCCAATTGTTGTGATAAAAACTGCTGCAGAAATTGCACCAATACCTTTAATACTGATAATATTATTAAACCCAGGAAGTTGTTTAGCAAAAGCGGTAATTTCTTCTTTAAGCTTCTTGAGGTTTTCTCGAATAGCTTCCAGTTGATAGCTAATTACTTCAATCTCTATCTTTTCTATATAATCCCAATTGTGTTTTTGAATAGAGCGTTCAAATCCAGCTTTAGTTGTCAGCGTTTCCTTCTTAATTTTTATCCCATGATAATTAAAAAGACCGTGCATTTTATTGATTAGAGATACTTGTGATTTCACTAACTGCTCTCTTGTTCGAAGAAGAGAAGCTAACTGCTGGCATTGTTTGCTTTTACATCTCGCTTCAGGCAACATATCCTTGCTTAAAAAGAAAGCAATAGCTCTTGCATCATGCCTGTCTGTCTTCTTTACAGAGCGGCGAATAACTTCAAATTGCCAGGGTGCAATTATCACTGCGCGCTTGACGTAAGATGACACTGCATCATAAAAGAAACAGCTATTACCTGTAGCTTCGAAAGCTATTTCATCTTCTGATTTAAGACCTTCAACGAAATTGTCCAAGTCCTGTAAGTGAAATGTGCGAATACATTCTTGCTTTCCTGTTTCTAAGTAGCAAACAGTAAAGCTATTAGTATGTAAATCAACACCTATGTAACGCATAAATTTTCCCTCTTATTGAATACTACAAAATATCAGAGTAGAATATTACCGGTTGGTCCAACCTCCTATACGCGGTCACCAAATTTTATGGGCCGCACGATGGTTTTCGGTGGCAGGGGCGGTTAATCTCGATAACGAGGTCTAATCCCATTATTGCATATAAAAGCAAAATAGGGCCTCATGAATCCTTTCAACCTGCCACCTATCCACTCTGAGAAGTTATTATCTTCTCATGCTTCCAGCCAAGCAATAACAATTCATATCATCTCGATAGTTGTGAGAGAATTAGCAACAGAAGTTGCAAGAGTTGTGAATAAAAATACTTGGGACGTGGAAAATGTTTCAGCAGGTGAATTTATATCAGCAGGAGGAGATGATTTTAGACCAGAATTAGATGCATATCTAGTGTGGATGGTTGAATGGGTGCATGAAGTCCATGTAGGCAAGTCAATATTTTCAGGCGGAGTTACGCCACATACTATCGAGATAGGAAAAGTGTATGTTGGACCATAATTTTGCTATTGCAGAGCTAAATAGAAGGCTAGCGAACATTATTCGTATAGGTCTAGTTAAAGAAGTAGACTATGAAAAAGCAAGAGTGCGGGTAAAAATAGGAGAATTTATAACCGATTGGCTTCCATGGGTAACGGCAAGAGCAGGAGAAGATAGAAGTTGGTTTTCCCCAGATATTGATGAGCAGGTAATGGTATTATCGCCATTTGGAGAGTTGTCATTAGGGGTGGTGTTACCTGCAATATATCAGGAGAAATATCCCCCTCCGGAGAATAAAAAGGAAATAAATAGTGTAAAATTTCAAGATGGAACAAAGTTTACATACGATAAAGATAAACATCATTTAGAGATAGATGTAGTAGATAAAATAACGCTAAAAGTTGGGGAATCAAGTATAGAAATGACAAAAAAGGGAATAAAACTCAAAGCAAAAAGAATAGATCTAAACTAGCATATGGGTAAAGCAATCGTTTGTGTAGGAGATTATTGCAGTGGAATATCAGCACATGTTTGTATGAGTGGAAGTGAAAACGTATTTGTAAATGGTAGATCTGTTTGTCGAAAAGGAGATATCTTAACTCTAGGTGAGAAACTAACACAAGGTTCAAACAGCGTATTTGTGAATGGTATTGGGGTAACGAGAACAGGTGACTTGGTATCGTGTGGTTTTCATGTGATGGGTGATAGCAAAAATGTATTTGCAGGGTAAAAAAGATGCGTGGTATGAGTGCTACTAGTGGGAAGGAACTGGAAGGTTTAGACCATCTGAAACAATCAATAATTGATATACTGACCACTCCGATAGGCAGCAGAATCATGCGTAGGAAATATGGATCGAGATTGTTTGAATTAGTGGATAAGCCAGTAAATCGTGATTTTACACTAGAAATTTACGCAGCAACAGCGGAAGCTTTGGAAAAATGGGAAAAGAGATTTAAGTTAGAAAAAGTAAAAATCACAGAAGTAAAAGAAGGGAAAGTAACGATTGATCTAGAAGGATTGTACTTGCCAAGTGGAAAAAATATTCGCTTTGACGGGGTTGTGGTATAAAGATGGAGCAGCCAACTATTATCGAACCACTGAACTTTGAGGAGATTTTTTCTCGGATGAAAGAAGAATTAGTAAGTCGTGATGAAAGTTTTACGGCATTAGTAGAAAGTGATCCAGCAATAAAGATTTTAGAGGTAGCAGCATGGCGAGAACTTTTGCTCAGAGAAAGAATAAACGAAGCAGCAAGGAGCAACTTACTGAAGTTTGCAAGTGGAGAAGAACTTGATAATTTAGCTGAGTTTTATGGAGTCGAAAGGGAAAGAGAGAACGGGGAAAAAGATGAACGTTTTAGGAAAAGAATCAAAGCAAAAATAATAGGATGGAGCACAGGAGGAAGTAAAGAGCATTATCGGTTTCAAGCACTCTCAGCAGATAGTAGAGTAAAGGATGCGCTGGTTGAATCAAAAGTGCCAGGAAGTGTGGAGATCTCGATTTTATCAACAAAGTTATCCACAAATGGCATAGCGTCTGAAGAACTACTTGATATTGTAAGAAAGCGAGTCACCAGGGATGATATAAGGGTATTGACAGATACGATAACAGTAGTTGGTTGCAATATTATTGAAATAAATATCCACAGCAGAATTAGCATTAAAAGACCAGATATTGTTGAAACAGTGAAGAAGAGATTTATAGAAAAATTTGAATCAACAAAAAGATTAGGATGGAAGGTGACAAGATCGTGGATTATAGCTAATTTGTTTATGGAAGGAGTAGAAAACGTAGAATTAATCGAGCCAAGAGAGGATGTTGTGGTACTGGGGAATGAGTGCGTTTGTTTAGGCAAGCTAGAAATCGAATTAATGGGCAAAAGCTAATGTTACTTCCACCTAATAGCACAAAAGAAGAAAGAGCCATAGTAGAGGCTATCGATTACAAAGTTGATCCAAGCAGGATAAGGGGATTTAAGTTTAATCCTAAAGATGAAATATTGCCATGGATAGTAGAGGAATATGGTCTAGAAGAGATTCTGCGTTGGGTAAAAGACAAAGGAAAGGCGATAAAAGAAGGAATAAAATTTCAAAGACTGCGTGGCACACCAGAAGCACTGAAAATAGCATTAAAATGGGCAAGTATAGATGATATTACAATTATTGAGGAACCTCCAGGAAAACATTTCTTTGAATTACAGATAGGGATAAGAGACGTACCAAACGACTTCTTCGTCGATGCAGTTGTAGAGCTTGCAAAACTATCATTACCTGCAAGATCACGGCTAATGAGGATTTTTAATGATCACTACAATATTGGCAGGTTCATTTTAGATGAGAGTTTTTTTGGCAGCTTATTATCAGACTATTCTGGTACAAAGATCGAAAAAGATGGACCAGTGTTATCATTTGGGAGAGTAAATTTTTTCAGGTCTCATGGTCCAGTTATTAGGATTATAGAAAACTATCTACGCGATCATTATGAACGAGCTTTAAGCAATGACATATATCGCTTGGATGTAGCAATACTTGGAGAAACCGAGCCTCACACAAAGAATTATAACGGTATTTATGAAAGAAGTCATCAGTGGAATAATTTAAAAACGTTATATCCGCTACCACAGAGCTTATTACCGGCAATTAAGTTTGCTAAAGCGCAGATAGTATTATCAGATAGCTGGAACTTAGGAGAAATAAACGCGTGTTTTCCAGTTGGTAGTGTGGAAGAAAAAGGAAGTAAATTTTTACTAGGAAGTAGCAAACTATCTGAACAACTGTGGAATTTAAAATACAAGCCAATTTTAGAAAGGTTTAGCGTTACTCACCACTACAAGGTAGAAGATTTTACCAACCAGAAAGTTATAAGATTTGGTTTAGCAGAACACAATGTTCATTTTGAAAGCGATTTAAATTCAGAGCAAAAGGATTCAATACATGAACCGGAAAATTACATTTTAGTGTTTTACCCAGGTGTACTAACGTGGCACGAACATCGACATTTGAACAGAAGTTGGGAAGAGAAACAGGTCATATGTTTAATACGCTAAATACTTATATTTATATCTTCATATATTACATTAACATTCGGTAAAAGTGTGTGAAATAAACAAAAAAAAGACTTGCCTTTTTATACTAAAACAGACATAACTTAAATAGTAGCAGGTAAATATAAAAAGTTTATCTGACGTTAAATAAGCGAATTTTGTGAGGTATATATGCTGTTCAATTTAAACAAAAGACTGGAGAAATTAAAGGAGAATTCATTTAAAAAAATAGATGAAAAAGACATAAATGGAGATACGGTGTTGCATCTAGCAGCACATCTTTCAGATGAAAAAGTAATAAAGTTACTAATAGAAAAAGGAGCAGAAATAAATATAGAAAATAATAGCGGAGACAGACCATTACACCTAGCAGCATTTTATGGAAAGGTAGAGAATGTAAAAGTACTGATAGAAGGAGGAGCAAATGTAAATGCTATAGACGATGGAGGATATACGGCATTACATAGTGCGAGCTTAATGAGTTGTGAAAAGACAGTAAGGGAGTTAATAAAAGCGGGGTCAAATGTTAATACTGGGAACTACATAGGAAGAACGCCATTGCATAGTGCGGTATTTATGAGGGAAATAGGGAACGTGAGAGCAATATTAGAAGCGGGAGGTGATGTAAATGCGAGAGACCAAAAAGGATATACACCAATAGATCTAGCATATATGGCAAAGACTGAGGAGATAATAAAAGAGCTATTTTTTAATAAATTAAAGATATAGATTTATATCTTAATATAATATGTGGAAAAAATTTGTATATTTTGCAAAAAAAAACTTGCTTTTTATGCTAAAACAGCCCTAAGTGAAAAAGTAGCTAGTAAACAAACAAGATTTGCTAAGCGCTGAAGTGAGTCAAATTGGAGCCACTTTATATTACATTAATAGCTGAGGAACGTTATGGTAAAATTTAGTAAGAAAGAAAGAGAAGAATTTAATAAGTCATGGAAAGAGGTATTAGATAACTCAATAGAAAATATTAATAAAAAAGACACAAAAGGGAGGACGATACTACATTACGCGGTGGGAATGCCAGATCCAAAAAAAGTGAGGTTATTAATCAAAAAGGGAGCAGATGTAGATGCAGCAGATGCCGGGAAATATAGACCACTACACCTAGCAGTGATGGGGCAACGTGTAGAAAATACAAAAGAGCTGATAAAAGCAGGAGCCGATGTAAACACAGTGGAACGAAGTAGCAAATTTGCCGCGTTACACCTGGCATGCATGGTCAGTGAGGTAAAAATAGTAGAAGAACTAGTAAAAGCGGGAGCAAATATAGAGCAAAAGGATAAATATGGCAAAACCCCAATGGATTATGCGAGAAATTATAAAGAGATAAAAGAAGTGTTAGAGAACGTAAAAATGGCAAATAAACAGAGGGAGTTTATAGAAAGAATAAGGGTTGTATCGGAAAGTACGGCAGCAGGTGTGATAGTGGCAAAGGAAGAGCTTGTGAAAATTTAGAAGGGCTATGGCTAAGAAAGAGGTAATTATGGAAAAAAGGGAAGTTTTATCATTAGAGGGAAAAAAGTTGGTAGAACTGAAAAAAATATGGAAAAAGGTATTTGGGGAAGAGGCACCTAGATATTCAAAGAAATATTTGATACCAAGATTGGCGTATAGGATACAGGAGAAAGAATATGGAGAAATGTCGAAAAAAGGGTCAAAAAGACTAGAATACCTGGCAGATCGACTAGAGAAGGGAAAAAGGATAAGTAGCGATAAACTGCCAGTGGAGGGAACGGAGTTGATACTAGAAAGAGGTGAGGAAACGCATGCGGTAATGGTAACAGATACTGGTTTAATCTACCGAGAAGAGTTTTATACGTCATTATCAGCGGTAGCCGGAAAAATAATGGGAATGAGCTACAACGGTCCTTTATTATTTGGGATGCGTGATAAAAAGGTAAGTTGAGGGGGAGAAAATGCTAAAAGAGGTGAGGTGTGCGATATATACGAGAAAATCAAATGAGGACGGGCTAGAGCAGAAGTTTAATAGTTTAGATGCGCAGAGGGTAGCATGTGAAAAATACATAAAAAGTCGAGAAGGGTGGGTAGCATTGGCAAAAAAGTACGATGATGGAGGCTATTCAGGAAGTAATTTAAATAGACCAGCGATAAAGGAATTATTTGAAGATGTAAAAGCCGGAGAAGTGGACTGTGTGGTAGTGTATACGCTAGATAGGTTATCAAGAGAAACAAAGGACTGCATAGAAGTAACGTCATTTTTTAGAAGGCACCGGATAAGTTTTGTAGCAGTGACGCAAATATTTGATAACAACACACCAATGGGAAAATTTGTACAAACAGTGCTATCAGGGGCGGCACAGCTAGAAAGAGAAATGATAGTAGAGAGAGTAAAAAATAAAATAGCAACATCGAAGGAAGAGGGTCTATGGATGGGAGGGAATGTGCCACTAGGGTATGATGTAAAAGAGAAGGAATTAATAATAAATGAAAAAGAAGCAAAAGTAATAAAGCATATATTTGAGAGGTATATGGAGCTGAAGTCAATGGCAGGATTAGCAAGAGAGTTAAATAGCCAAGGGTACCGAACGAAAGCAAAATCAGATATCTTTAAAAAGGCCACGGTAAGGAGGATAATAACAAATCCGATATATATGGGAAAAATACGGCATTATGAGAAGCAATATGAGGGAAAACATGAAGCAATAATAGAAGAAGAAAAATGGCAAAAAGCACAAGAATTGATAAAGAATCAGCCGTATCGAGGAGTAAAATATGAGGAAGCGCTGCTAAAGGGGATGATAAGATGCAGATGCTGCAAAGTAAACATGACGCTGACATACTCAAAAAAAGAAAATAAAAGGTATCGATATTATATATGCAATAACCATTTAAGAGGAAAAGATTGTGGATCAATAAATCGAACCGTAGTAGCAGGAGAAGTGGAAAAAGAAGTAATGAAGAGAGCGGAATGCTTATATGAGAATTGGGAAAAAGGGGCAAAAAAAGAAAAATGGGAAAATTTAAGTTTCAGAGAACAGAAAGAAGTGGTGAAAAAATTAGTAAAGGTAGTGTGGGTAAGAGAGGAAGGAGTAGAAGTATGTTCTGAATCAGAGGAGACATTTATAGCAATGAATTTGAAGAAGAAAGGAAACAAATGCACAGTAGTGGAACCAGAAGGAAAAACAAACAATGCGCTACTGAAAGCAGTGGTGAGAGCCCATCTGTGGAAACGGCAGCTAGAGGAAGGGAAATATGCGAGTATAAAAGAACTGAGTGCTAAAGTTAATATAGGTACAAGACGTATACAACAAATTTTAAGGCTGAATTATTTAGCACCAAAAATTAAAGAAGATGTAATAAATGGGAGACAACCAAGGAGCTTGAAGTTAGTGGATTTGAGAGAAATACCGATGCTTTGGAGTGAGCAGATAAAGAGGTTTTCAGCTTAGCATCTTAATTACAAAAGCAACAGAAAGAGTATGTGCAAGAAGGAGCTGCTACAAAGGGCCATGCTAAAAGGTGTTGAGATTGATGTAAGTCAATGTTACAAAAGCTGACACCTAATTATGCGAAGATATCAATATAAATATTGAAGATTTTAACAGACTAGATACGACAATGGTAGAAAATGTATCCAATTTTAGCTGCATACTTTAATAGTAGATCGGAGGAAAAATTTCTGTAAGTATCAAAAAGTCAACATATATAAGCCCTTCTTATAATAGTCTGAACGAGGATAAAAACATCTTTATAGCTGTTGTAAGCAATGAGGGTAGCATTATGTTATTATCGGGTTATTGTAAAAAGGGCTATAATTTGCAGAGCGTGATTTATTAAACCTTCTCTAAAGAATATATGGCAACAGATGTAAACACTAAGCTCTACCTTAATAATACTGTATACTACTCCAGACGTATCTTGATCATATACAAGGTGCTAACTATAAATAGACTTAACAACAAAATCTTGTTTTTTTTATGAATTTGTGGTAAAATTCAGGGCAGTGTGAGAGTACATTTTTTCTAGAGCTTAGTAAAGTACTTAATTCTTTAGATCAAGTCAAAATAAATAGGCTAGACAAAGTTATTCTTAGTTTAAACTTGATATTAAGGTACCAAGATGAAAAAAATTGAAATTTCAGAATTACTAAAAAGAATTGCTATCTGTTTACTATGCATAGCAATCATGGTCTCTATTGCTCTTTTGTTTGCCTATATGCATACAATGTTGCTCAGTAAAGGATGTGAGCTGGCTGCAAATTATGTTAGTGAAACTATGCCTTATGTATTACTCACTGTTTTCTTTTTTATCGCTTGGTTTATATATGATCAAGTGCTTAGTAAAATGAAGGAAGTAGAGCTACCTATAGAGATAGAATTAGCTAATTCAGATAATAAAACAACACTTAAAGATGTTATAATTGATGATTCCTTAAGACAAGAGTTGGAGGTTACTTGCTGTAATAAAATGACAGAAGAAGTGCGTAGAATGTTGAGAAGTGAACGTATTAACTTACAAAAAGATTATATATTACATGGCCCTCCTGGAAATGGCAAAACACTTATCGCTCGTGCAATTGCAGGTGAATCAAACATGAATTTTATAAGTATCTCAGGTCCGGAACTCATTGGAGTATATATTGGTCATGGTGCACATGTTGTACGTGAGCTTTTTAAAGTAGCAAGAAAATATTCTCCTTGTATAATTTTTATAGATGAAATAGATGCAGTTGCTCAGAAAAGAAGTACCGCTAATAACTCAGCTTACCACTGTCGAGAGAGCTTAACACAGTTACTAACTGAAATAGATGGATTTAAGAGCAGAAAAGACATAATAGTAATTGGTGCAACTAACCTAGTTGATGAGATAGATCCAGCACTTATTAGACCTGGACGTTTAGGTCAAATAGTTCATATACCTAATCCAAATGTGGAAGCGAGACAAAAGATATTGGAGCTTTATACCAAAAATATAAAAATTGATAAGAGGCTACTTAAAGGTATTGCAGAAAAGACAGAAGACTATTCTGGAGCTAAGTTAGAGCAATTAGTAAATGAAGCAAGAAAGCATGCTATTTTAAAAAGGCAGGTTACGGTGGTTAGCGAGGAAGATTTCAAACATGCGTTTCACAAGCTAAATCCAGGACAAGGAAGAGGTAGATAATGTCAGCTTCATTTTAGTCACAGAAAGAAAAATCCTCTTTATCTACGTTATTAACATAAAAATTAAATGTGTGATTCATAGAGGTTATTACAACTGGTTTGTCAGATTGAGTCTAAACTATTACACTGGATGTACCTTTTAATGCCACCTAACTTACCTTTAACCTATGCAAATTAACCAATAGCAAAAAAAATAACACAAGTCAAACTTAACGTGGCAACAACATCATCTAAGTGGAGAAAGTTGCCTCTTCCCACCATAAATGTCAATCTTTAGAAAAATCTCTAACTTGACCTCTATCCTTTTTCAACTTTGGCTATTTTAAACTTCCACAGATGGAGGATTAAAATCATTTATTTGATCAATTCCAACATCACTAAGTGCTGTATTTGCTTTATATAAATAGCAACCTCCTACTATGAGAGAAATCGATGCAGCTACAGCAAGTGTGAAACATATTGCTAAATAAGGTATTGTTAAACTTGTACCAACAGCAAACACTCCAGCTATTACAAAAGCAGCAGAAGCATAGTTACTATGTTTTCTACTCTGATCACTGATGGTTCTTTGTTGGCTCAAATTTTTTTGCTCTGCTTCATTCAGCTCTCTTTCAAGAGCTTCAATCACTTGCTCCATTTGTTGAGCACTCTTTCTTAAATCACTCAGTTCTTCTCCTCTTTTTATAAGCTGAGCTTTGTATTTACTCATTTGATCAAGAGCCTTATAAGCTGTGTCGTGATGTAGTTTTAGCTCTCTTTCGAGTTTATCATTTAAGTTATTAATCTCCTGTTGTGCTTGTTCAAAGCTTTCTTCTTGTTCCAATTTTTGAGCTATAGCTGAATCTATTTCTTCCTTAAGCTGAGCTTCTTGGCAATTAAGGTTTTCAACCTCTTGCTCTAGCTCTTGAATACGCTTTCCTCTTTTTGCAAGTTGAGCTTGAAGTGTCAAATTCGTGCCTTTGAGTGCAAACACCTCTTGTCTTAATTCTTCTTTTAGAAATGATTCACTCTCAAGATCTTGATTTTGAAGAGTATTTTCTAACTGCCTTAAAGATGAAGCGTTTTGTTTTTGACTATCATTGTTTTCATGCTCTGAGCTTTCAGTTGTGTGAATATCATCACTTACTTTCTGCTGAACAGGATAGAGATTTGCTTTTACATCAGAGCTACCCGTAGTAGTTTCTTGAGGACTTTTAAGTTTTTGAGTTTTCGGCATTTCACGTTCTCCTTGAGATATTTTTTTTATTTGCTCATTAAACGAAGCAACATTATCGAGATTATTAATAAAACATGACCTAATTTTTTCAATCGACTCCTTTATATCTTGGATACTTATGTCGACCAATCTTTCTAGACTAATATACAATGCCGTTGCAAAGTGTGCTGTTCTGATGCTAGCAGCATTAAACTCTTTATTTATCTTACCGTAATTAATAGATCCCTTTGTTGAACAAAGATTAGTTAACTGTTCAAACTTATTACCCATTAGAGAGGCAAGTTCAACTTTTTCTCTATTTATTGGTGTATATTGAGATAAAACTTTTTTTACTCCTTCATGATCATTCCAGAGCATTCTTGCTATTTCAGATGCTATAAGACCGCACGAGTAGTCATCCTTTTGAAATTGAGTGTTTGAAACATATAGATTACAATCTTGTTGGGTTAAGAAGTCATTAATACAATCTCTAAAGCTATTTTTCTCACCTATAGCTGGATTCTGAGCATCTACAAATAATATATTTTTTTTATTCTGATCTACAAAAAAGTAGAAAACAACCCAGTGATTTTCATGTTGCCCTTGTTCTACAGGACGCCTTCTAATGTAGAGTACATCTCTATTTTTTTTACTTATTAATTCAAACATTTCTTTTAATTCATTAGAAAATGCTGAACCTTCATCTTGAACCTTAACTATAGGCTTATTTCTGCTGTTACCGCTATCATCATTCTCAGAACATAAATCAAATAATGAGAAGCGTATTCCTATATTATCATACCAACCTTCTTTGCCATCTCTTCCTGAGAAGAACTCGCTAATTTTTGCGATTTTATTAGAGTCAACTTTGCCAATAATAGACTGTACTACTTGTCCTAGCGATTTATCATCCTGGCTAGAGCAAGAAATAAAGGCTAGACTATTCCTTGATAAATCAAAATTAGCTTGTTGACCACCGCCATCAATAATTGTGTTTCCTAACATAATGTTTATTCACCTCAAACCTATTTAATTAGTGTATCACTAAATAACGATTACATCAAGTAAAATTGAGTATGGTTTCAGAATAAATCTTTGATTTTAAGACTATGTGCCTTTTGATAGCCTGAAGATGGTTTTATGTTTCTTGTTTCTTTTCCTTCATCAATATATTGTTTTTCTATCAATTTTGAACATCTTGCTCATAGTCATTTTTTGTCTACTACTTTCAAAGCACGTTCTCTCAAATCTTCACTATATGACTTTGACATTTTTCTACCTTTTTTAAAGCCATTTTATACTTCATTTATCCTTTCTAGAGAAATCTTTCGTCGATTAGCTGTAGGTGAAAAAATTTCTTACAACTGCGAGTTTGAACTGATTTTACTATAGATCAACAAAATTGAGAACCACCATCTATATTTAATATCACTATTATAAGAATATGATGGATTATGCTTTAAAGGAGTGCAAAAGCTGCTGAAGTTTTTACAGCAAAGCTGCATGGAGCCACTTCAGCAGAATAAACAGAAAGTTGCTCCCACTGCTCCATAGAAAATAGCTTCCTTATTAACATCCTTACTCATTGCTAATACTCCGTAATGGTCAATAGTCATAAACTCTCACGTGCAACTTATACATTTATTTTATTATATTCACTGTATTACTTTTTTAAAAGCTTTAATTTACCTATAACCCTAATCCATCTATTATCAAAGGTGATCTAGTTGGTTGGGCAAATGCCGCCTTTGAGTAGGTTTCATTTAGCTTGTCACTAGGTCTTGATACCGCATACGTAATACCAAAAGCAACAATTCCAACTACCAGTGCAGCAGCTATGCCAGCTATAACTAACGTTGATAACCCGACATTGGCAATACCAAACCCAACACCGACTGTCAATGCAGCTATAACACCACAAATAACAGCAGTTTTTATTGCTTTACTGGGTTTAGTTTTTGCCTTTTTCGGAAGCCGTATTACATTTTCACCCTTAGCATCCTGCGCTTGCTCACTTGTAGAAAAAAGCCGTACAGAATTTGTTTCTGATTGTGAATTATCTTTTTTAACAACCTCTTTCAACTTACCTAGTAATGTATTTGCCGCTTCTTCCCCTATCTCTAAATCATCGTACCCATTTTTAGCAACACCTGTATCACGTTTTGAGATTACACATTCTAAAAAACCCAACAAGCGTTTTGGTATAAATGATAGTCCTTTCTGAAAACCATAATCTTTTTTAATGTTTTGGAACTCTTCAATCAGTTCCTGTGCATTGTTTTCATTACCTATATATTGAAAAATGACGCTTGTATCTCCATTTTTATTTGATTCTATTAGCTTACCAAAATGAGTCATTGCTTTGATCTTTTCGAACGCTGTTAAACAATCTTGCAAATCATAACCTTCACTGTTTTTGCTTCTATCATCTTCAGTTAAAGTTTTGCCGTAAACTAAAAAAGTAAAGAGAACGTCGATGGTCTTGAAGATCTTGTGATAACAGATGATGTTACTTCTAAATCCTAGACTTATTGGCGTCTCACCTTGAGAATCCTGAACATCAACATCTGCTCCTTGCTTTAAAAGTAGCTCAATTATCTCTGCGCGAAGATGTCCAGCAGCATTAGCTAGGTGCGATTTTTTACCAGAAGAACAACTATAACGATTAATACATGCTCCTCTATTGATAAGCAACTTAGCAATTTCTGTATGTCCAAAGTAAATAGCATACCCCAAAGCTAAAGTATTGCCTTTTGTAATCAATACTCCGAGCTCTATAGACAAAGCACGATTGAAACTTGTAGCATTAGGATTTGCTCCCCCATCTAACAAGGACTTCACCTTTTCTATATCTCCACTTTTAACTGAATCTATTAGCTGCTCATCAAGTACATGATCGCCTGATTGAGATGATTTAGTAAATACTACACTATAATCTATATCATCAACTGTTGTTTCTGAAGTTGAGTCTAGATTTTGATAGTAAGTTATAGTACTAGTATTTTCTATGTGTTTACCTCCTATCATTTTTTTCGTTAGGTTTTTCTTTATTATCTGTAGTGGTTTAAATTTATCAGAAACCCCGAAAGTTAATTTTTTATATGCCTGTTCAAAATCACACACAAATGTGTTTTTATAGTTATATATTGCTTTGTTACCTATCATGTACATAATGCCACCATGGTTCCTTGCTTCTTCAAAATCATTAATCTCTTTGCAAGTACAATACATTATACTTCTAGCTATTTTTGGATTGATTTGATCAATCAAATTTCTGATATACTCTTTGTGTTTTTCGTTTACTATAATAACTCTAATGTTAAATCTTTCACATCCGTATTCATTATCTATACTCGATTTTATTCTATTTCCTCCGATTCTATCGCCCAAAGCTACTACCGGAATACTAGATAATTTGCAATATGCATCTTTCATAAATTGATCTGCCAAAAGCTTATCAGCTTTCTTTATAACACTTGTATCTACACCTTGTTTACAGTACTTTTTTAGCCATTTTTCACGAAAATCATTATAACTGCAACTGTGATAATTTGTTGCATCTTCTGCATAACTTAATGCATCAAGCAAATACGATCCTCGACTGTTTAGGTGGATAGTTGATATACTATTTTGACTCACTGTATTGGGGGAGGAGGAGTATCCACTAAGCTTGGCTGTCTGTTTCTCTGGTATTAACTCACCTGCAACAATAGGTATTCCCCTTACTTTCGCTTCATTTTTTGGTAGTAATTGGCCATTTGTAAAAGCAAATGCTGAAAAAAGCGTCCAGGCATTGGTACCGTGTGCAGCAAAAGTTCTTCTATCAATCACATTACTGCGTTCATTCAATCTGATTTCAGGGTGTTCCGCTTTAAATTCTTCACCCATCTCGAACAATTGCTTTTCCAATTTACTTGGCCTTCTGTTCCGCATAAAGCTTTTATGCAATTCAGAAAACTCCGTTAATTTCTGTATATTCATCACTTCAATAAAAAAATTTACATAATGCTAGTCTAACAAATTAACTCGCAAAAATCAAGAAAAAAAGCTCAAAACGATTCTAGACTCGACTACTATGGCGAAAATAGCTGACATATTACTACCACTTCCGATTGATCAGTTATTTTTTACACGCAGTTGAAGAAGATACCAAAGTTTCAGTTAGAGCAGACTTACCCAAATTAATATTAAAGAAATAGTTGAACCTATACCATAAAATATTTTAGCAAAAACATAAGTTAATTAGCGTCATAAAAGATCTAATTGTTTGCTTTTTTCAAAAATATAAAAATAGTACGTATATTTGTGAGAACAAGCTGCGTAAAAATAGTTTTGTATAAACAAAAGCGTAAAATTGTTGCAACAACTACAGACAAAAAACATGAAAGGAAGGAAAAAGGTGGTCTTCCCTTCTTCCTACTACTTTTCTTTAATTTGACTGTACAGTTAAATACTCCAGACAAGTCAGTTATATTAACCTCTATAAATCACACAAATTAGTATAATAACCAAACAAACTGGACTTACTAGAACCGAGATCGATACAATCCTTGATGTTGCTCGGAATCTGGATGCTTAAGGTTGCTATTTACATGGATTATTCGCGCTGCCAATGCTTGTAGCTCTAGTTTAGGAACGTATATCTCTTTAATATCTTTAAAATCAACAAACTCAATAAGAGATTTTTCTATACCTCCAAATTCTACTACAATTTTATCTCTGTGCATTTCAAAGAATTTCTTCATGTCGTCAAATGTCATTTTTTAAAGATCATACTCGTAATATGTTGATAAAGCATCAATCAATGGTTTGTGGCTGTGCAGGAAAATTTCTTTTTTCACTTTGTTGGCTTGGTCAATCAAGGTATGAGCATATTCTGGGTATTGCTCTTGTAAGCTTTCTTGGTTATCAAACTTACCGCGTACACTTTCATCTTTTTTCCACATACTAATTAATGTATTAGTATTGCTTGCTTTCAGAAAATCATATAGTGGTTTATTTTCCTCTTCTTCAAGTCTCTTGACTTCATCTAGACACCTGTCCCAATATTCTGACAGTTTTTCTATTACAGAGTTTGGCTTTTTCATTCTAGGATTTTTTATTAAAATATGCCTAACTAGAACTTCTCCTACGTCCAGACTTAGACGATATGTACAAAGAGTTCTTTCAGATACAGCACGAGTAACATCAGCCCCTTTCTCCACTAGAAATTTTACTATTTCTGCACTACCATGTCTAGCAGCATAATGTAATGGAGTACATTGAGAAAATAAATCTACAGCATTAACATCAGCCCCTTTCTCCACTAGAGATTTTACTATTTCTGCATTATTTCTTTCAATAGCACAATATAATGGAGTGGATGAATGAAATCCTCCTTCAACATTAACGTCAGCCCCTTTTTCTATTAGAGTATTCACTATCTCTATATAGCCCCGTTCAACGGCTACAAGTAAAGGAGTATTTTCCACTGTATCTATAGCATTAACATTAGCTCCCTTTTCTATTAGAGCACTCACTATCTCTATAAAGTTACCTCTAACAGCCTTGTGTAATAGATACGCTAGGTCAAAATCAAACTTTTTCCACCTTTCATATTCGCTTTGATCTGCTGCTTTTAACTTCTCTTTTATTTTGTCAATTACATTACTCTCATTTAAATCATTATCAGCATTTACTGCACTTAATGCTTCTTTCCACTTCGATTGTAACATATAATCTCCTCATATTAAAAAACAATATAATCTAATTATTACATGCTTTAATTAAAAAAGTCTATATTTATGTGTTTTTTGTACCTTATATAAAGTTACTAATAGTTACTTTAGCTCACTTTAGCTTGATTAATATAGAAACGTACTATAAATTAGCGTAGCAAAAAATTTAATCATTTACTTTTTTAAAAAACACAAAAAAAGTACATATTCTTGTGAGAACGAGTTGCGTGAAAACGTGTTTGTAAAAATAAAGACTTTAAATTTTTGCGATAAAGTTAAGCAAATGAGTTCATATATAAATGTGGACAAAGTAGGCTAATATAGCTGATTTTAGCGTATAGCAAAATTACCATACAAAAAAGTTCGTATGTATTACGTGGTTGACCAACACATCCCAAAACAAAAAGCTCTCACGGTTGCTGGTTTGGGTACTGGAAATGGTTATTTTACTTGAGATCTTAATAATATGTTTTCCTAAATTAATATTAATTTGCTTGCGTAAGAATTAAGACAAGCTTATGACAAAAATAAAATTTAAAATAAACAAGAGGTCATGTATTGAGCCTGCTAAAAGCCTTTTGCCCCAAATTACTCTAAGTCTGAAAAATTTTCTAAATAAGGATTGACAGGTTACAAAGGTGGAGTATAATGCTGAAATTGATATGGAGTTTATAAATTATTATAGCTCTGTACGCTTTTTTTATGGAGGTGAGAATTATGGATTTTGATGAGCTAAGTAAAGCGGTTTTCTCTATTATTAAAGATGATGATCCTTATAAAGAATCTAAACAACTTCAATTGAAAAATTGGTGCGGTGCATTTTTGGAAATATTTGATAGTTGGGGTAAAAAAAAACTTCCATTCTTTTTAGATGTATTATCAAATGAAGAATGTTGGGAAAAAATCGATACAATACATGGTATCAAACTCAATAGAAGAGTAGTGGCTAGAAAGATGATAGAGCCACAGAATTGGAAGGGTACAAGTAATCCGCTAGATGACTTTGATCGTTACCAAGTTGCATGTTGGTGTTGCCTAGAAGAAGACATAATCACTCTATTTGATCATTTTAAACAGGAAGATAAAATAAAAGACGGAGATTCAGACGCATTAAAAAAGTTAGTCAAATCAGTAAGTGGAAGTTGGTGTACAGATGCAATGATGCAATTTTGGTCACATTTCATTAGTGGGTATATTTCAGAGTTAGATCTAAAAGGTCAGCATCCTTATGTCTTTGGTTTACATCGTGCAGCAATAAGTTCGAGGAGAAGACGTGTAGAAGCAGTAGAATTCTTTTGGAATAAGATTGAATCATTGCCTGAAAGTGAATTAAGTGCTCGAGAGAAAGATGAAGTTTTCATGAGAATTGCAGTGCATGTAGCACATGATAATGGCTATCCTGATGTGTTTGAGTTTTGTTTAAGTCAGATAAGTCCTGATAAATATCCAGAGCTTTTGAAAAGAGATTTAGAGAGAAATGGTTATTATGGTTCTTTAAATATAATGATAGACATATATAACTTTTGTAAATTTCAGGAGTTATTTGATTGTTTAAAACCAAGTGATATTCGGGAAAATAATTACTGTGTTTGGTTAAAGTGCATGACAAAGGAATGTCCAGAGCATTATCTAGGTGCGGGTGTGGAGGTTTTTATGTATATGTGGACAAAAGAAGGATTTGATAATCATCGTACTTCAACATTGAACGAAGAAATGATGAATAACTCTGTTTTTCAAGGGAGGTTTTTGGTGCATTTGGTTGAAAAAGGTTATATAGCGCCAGTATGGGGAATGCTAGATAAGGCTAATCTTAGACAAATCAGGGAGTTTGTGTCTTCTAAAAAAGCAAATTATATACATTCTATATTAGAGCAAGGAGATCATGTTTCATTAAATAAGTTTTCAGCGTATTGTAAGTCTGCTGATGAAGAACTTGATCAAAAAAACATACCTGGCCCAAGTGGTGATTTAACTGAGGTAGAGATTAGTAAACAATCTTATGTGGGGCTAAAAGGAGGGTTATATGCCTAAACGAAAACAAGGAGAAGTTGATAATGAAGGAGTGCAAGATTTTGAATTAATAGAGCTACTAATTCGAGAGTCAGTAAAAGCTGGCCCAAGTACTTCAGCCCCAAAAGGGAGTGATTTTGAATCTTTCCAAGCAAGGTTTCAATCTTATGTTGATCAGGTTCCATCGTATTTACATTCAGTAGGTAAAGAAGGATTTTTTCCTCATTTCTTTTTAGGAAGTTTTTCTACTTTGATAGACACAGAAATTGCAGCAAAGCTGAACATTGAGAAAATATATTTTAGTTTTGACAGTTCAAAGACTCTAAAAGTAGCTGTTATTAGAAAAGGAGAAATCAAAAGCCCAGAAGATGCTGCTGATAAAGTAAGGCTCTTTGTTATTGCAGAATCTGGTAGCACAAAGAAAAAGTTTAGCTACGGTGAGCTAGATAAAATATTAGGCAATACTAAAGTTGCCAGGAATGATGTTGTGAGGCTAGCTAGAGATCAAGGTAAGCTAGGTGTGAGATTGGTAGAAATTGCTAAAGAAAAAGATGCCAAAGGGAAAATGGCAGGAATATCTGTTAATGTAGAAAGTAATAAATTGGACAATGATGCTTCTACAACACATGAGTTTAAGGAAATAAAAAAGGGGTTATGGAATAGTCCAGAAAGTGATATAGCAGAGTTGACTAATTCTGACGTGAAAATAGTAAAAGAGTTTACCGAAAAAATTCTTAAAAAAGTTAGTGGAATCCACTCTGAATATGAGAATTCACTTACCTATGCTCAAGGAACAAGAGAAGCAGCACATCATGGATTTGTAGCAGGAGCTTTAGTGAATTTCCGCTATAGGTATAATCTCAGGGTTTACTTAGAGCAATTTGCAGGAAGAGGTTACGCTGATATTGTTCTAGTGCCTCGTGGTAGGGATAGGTCATTAAATGCTGTTCCTATTATTATTGAATTAAAGGCAGGAACAGCTGCTGGTACAACACCAGATAGTGCATTAGAGCAAGCAAAGGATTATGCGAAAGGGTTCCAGCCAAATACAATGCGTGTTTTAACCATTTCAGATAATGTGCTTTGTGTAGGGTTAAATTTGGATTCAACTGAAAGTGAAAAGTTTTCAATGTATATATCTCCACTTCATGAAAGGAAACCTGCTCCACCTACAATACAGAAGCTTTTAGAAGTAACTTCAAGTTGGAATGGTGAAAAAAGTACAATTAATGATATAACAGAAAAGATAAAACAGCCACTAGAACGTATTTATCATACATTTCCCGGTACATCAGAGAAAGGAGGTAATTACTTTAGTAGATTTCTCTTGGGGCAACTCCTTCTTGCTAATGAGTTCAAGAGAATTAATTTAGAGAAATCTGTATTTTTATATAATGAGTACCCACTTGCTTCTTCTACAAGGTCTGGTGCACAATTAACTGAAAGGCCTGTGACAACATTCATGCTGACTAAAGGAAATCAAGGGCAGAATAAAGAGGTGTTTGGTTTTCACATTAGAGAGGGAGGAAAAGGAGGGTTTAGTGAGAAGAAAATACCCATTAACCTACCAGCAGTTGGTAAAATAACAGAGGTATGTATAAGTTTACAAAAGGAAAGAGAATCAGATTTTTTCGATGTAGAGAAGGTTAATAGATATAATTCCTTGAATGAGTATAAGCAGGGAAAAAGTTTTTTTGGTGGAGAGTGGGAAAACATTCCTTATCCTGCCGAGTTAAAGGAGACATTCGATAAGACGCTAGAGTCTCAACATATTCCTCAATCTTCATCAACAGCACCTGATTCTGATAAATTAAATAAAGCATTCGGTAATTATAAAGGATTATTAGAGAAAATTGGGGAAGGAATACTTCCTTTGAAGTCTTTAATTAAAAGAGAAGCACACTTTCAGGCAGTGCTACATGGAGCATTTAACTACTATAGTGATATAAAGCTAGGGGAACTACAAGAAAACAGGGCGTTAGTATTAATAGAGTTTCAAACTGGAAGGGGAAAGCGTATTGATATGGTCGTTCATGGTATTCAGTCTACAGAAGTAGCTAGTAATGCTGAAGAATATATTACTATAGGAATGGAGATTAAAGGTCCGAGAGAAGGTAAGGATGCTGTTGGGTTATTAAAAGAAGCAGATAATCAGATAGAAAAAGAATATAAAGAAGGTACCACTTATAAGACGCTTACAGATGGCGATAAGGTATTTATTATGGGAGTTATGTTTGATAATAAAGCTCAATCTTCCAATTCTTTAATCAAGATAACCAATAAATTGTTTCCAGTTAATGTTATACATAGTTCCAAAGTAAAGGGTAATATTGATAAATTGAAAAGACCCGCTCTTCATAAACTTTTTAACCGTGGACTAAATGCACTTAGATCGTTTAAAGTCCATTCTGGAGGTACTATTACAAATTGGGCTGATATAAAAAGAGATCGGTTACAGGATTCGAACAAAGATTTTGTTGATGATTCTCCGAATACTTTCTCTAAAAGCGGTCATGATTTTCAGAGCTATTTAGATCGGATTCCAGAAAATGTTGACGCTTTAGATTTATCTGAAATGGGTCTGGATGGTTCTAAAGTGAAAATTTTATCCAACTTTTTAAGTAAACTTAAAAATATTAACTCCATAGATCTTTCTTACAATGAGTTTAACTCAGTGCAGGCAAGCGGCTTAATAAATTCTTTAATAGAAAATAACCATAAAATTTCTTTTCTAGATTTGTCTGAAAACAACATAGGATCAAATGGTGGTGGACCAGAAGCTATTGAGTCACTTGCTAGGTTCATTGAAACAAATAATATTGATAACTTAGTTATTAGTGGCATTGAAATGACATCTAACGATCTTAGTAAGATATTTCAAGCTTTAAAAAAGAATACTAGTATAAAAAGCTTAGATTGTTCATCCAATAAAGTTGTCGCAGGTTTTAATAAAGATGATGTTAAGACAATAGTTGACCTTTTGTATAGTCAACAGAAACTTACTACATTAAATTTAGCCAACACAGGTATGAATGATTGCATAATAAAGGATATTGAGGAGAAAGCACAAAAGGACTATCAAGGAAAAACCTTATTTATAGAGGAATTAGACATTGGAAATTACAATGCGGAAGGAAAGGGGATAACTAAAGAAGGGATAAAATCATTAGCAAAACTCTTGAAGCAAGTTAATAAACTTAAGAGTTTGAGGTTATCTGGTAATCCTATAGAGGTAGAAGGTTTAAAAGAGTTAGTGAGTGTATTAAAAATAAGAAATACAGATATTGAAACTTTAGATATTTCAGGGATTTCTTTAGAGTGCAATCAGGATAATGCCGAAAGTATAGCAGATATAATGAAAAGTTTAATTGGTGAATTAAACATTAGAGAGCTTAGCCTTGCAGGTAATCAACTTAACGCGAAAGCGATAGGAGAGATCTTTTCTAGTATGAAAAATAGAGAAGAACAAGTGCTTAAGGAGCTGGATTTAGCAGGTAATAGTATAGGAGATGAGATAGATTATAAAACATTAGAGGCAATATCTAGTAGTTTAAAGGATAATGATGTTTTGGAGTCATTAAATTTAGCTAGTATAGATTTGAGTACTGCTGTTATTGAAGAAATTCTTGGAGCACTGAGAAAAGAAACTATTGTAAATTTAGATATTTCCGGTAATGACATGTCTGGAAGTGCTATGCAAGAGTTGTCAGAGTTTTTGCAAGATAATTCGGTGCTAAGATTTTTAAATATTGCCAATTATGATCGTGAAAAGGTACTGTTACTAGAGGGAATAGGAGAGTTGTTTTTAACCTTAAAAGATCGTAACAAAGTTCTAACTCATTTAAATATTGGAGGTTATGCCTTTAGTGATGAATCTGTTAATATTGTTGCTGAATACCTTGGTTCCAATATTGGCATTCAGTATCTTAGCCTTGCTGGTAGTGAATTTGCTGTAGATCGAGAACAAGCGCTAAATGTTTTATTTGAGGCATTAAAGAAGAGTAGTCTTCAGGTCCTGGATATTAGGGATGTTTCAATAACTGACAAGGTTGCAGATAAAATAATTGAATATTTAAAAGTAAATAAGGATTTGCAAGTTTTGCATATAAGTCAAGGTCAGTTAAGTAAAAATCAAGTAGAAAGATTTGAACGTGCGTCTTCAAAGGTCTTAATAGAAGTAGAACTCAGATTCAATCCTACCAATGCTGGTTGTCCTCAAAGAGTGATAAGAGAAATTGGCAATATTCTATGTGTGGACTCGCGTGATGAAGAAAAGATTACAGAGGAAGAAAAAGAACAACGTATCAAAGAGTTATTTAATGCTGACAAGGTAGCAGAAAGAGTAAAGAATATTGAGTTTTATGACCAGCTTTTTAAGGTTTCTCAGAAGATATCTGAAGGTGAAATTATAGACAAAAATGTTGAAGAAGCATTTGTAGCAAAGATTAAAGACATAGATCTGGATTCAATAGACCCAGAGATTAGGGATATTGTGAAAGAAATGAAGGATAATATAGAGGACAAAGAAGAAGTGAAAAATATTTTGAGAAGATCCGGAGTAGCAGAAAAAATAGGAAAAGTAGCAGAAGGTGCAGGTCTTGCCTTTACAGCATTCTTAGTTGGTAAGCATATAGCAAATGGAGATATAGAAGGATTAGGCTACGATGCATTAAACCTTTGGGTAATGCCAAAGATTGGTGAAAAAATCTCTGGAAAAATATTGGAGTTAGGAACGAAGCTTGATTCTCAGATGCTAAAGGGATTTGCTCCAGTTATGGGGCGTGCTATAGGTAATTTTGCAGCGTTTTTAGGGTTAGCAGAGTCGATAAAGGCTCGTCAGAGTGCGACAGATCCTGCAGATATAAAGATTGCTGACTTAAATATTGCGACTAACTCTATCTTTATAGCTGCAGATGTACCTGCGGTTGTTACTGAAACAATGTCAGTAGCAGGTTTAGAAACTGGAGTAGTAGGAGAATTTGCTGGTCCGGTTGGTGCTGCTGTTTCGGTTGCTGTTATTGTCATATCACAGTTTGTAGAAGCAGGGCTTGAGGTAGAGAAACTAGAAGAGCATATAAAGCTTACAGATCAGGAAAAGCATGACTTTTATTGGGATTTTTTCTTGGGTAAGAAAATACCTAATTATATAGAGAACGATATAGAAGCAGAAGAGATATATAAACAGTATATATCAAAGATCTTGGACCAATTTAAGAATAATTATGATAAAATAGCTATATCATTACCTTCCATACGTGTTACAAAGGAAGAATATCTTGCTAAAGGTGGTACATTAGGAAGAAAAAGAAATACTGAACAGATGTATAATGCTATGTATCGTTCACTATATACTTGTGTTTCCAAAACGAGAGTAGTTGATAATAAATTTGATTTTGGATTAACAACAAATGTTTCATACTCGCCTTTCAGTGTAAAGAGAGGTTACAACCATGTTAGCAGGATACTTTCAAATACAGTTGGAAATTATGGTACTATTTGTGGCCCTCAAGGAGATGATGTTAATGTAACTATAAGCAGAGAAATCTTAGCAGAAATAAAAGGGTTCCCACTATGCAATTACGGATCGAAGTATGATAATATGGTAGTAAGTAGAGTAGTAGAAAGATTGTTTTTACAAGAATATATGGCTAATTGCTATAACGTAGTTTTATACAACAGAAATAATTCTTCTGGACTTGTAAAGATGTTATTTTATATGTCTAATAACAATGCTTTTATAAATGTGACTTCTAATTATACCATTGATGTTATTTTTAATGGCAAGAATATAGTACTTGATAGTTATGGAGCCAGTAACCAAGGGCGTGATATACAAAATAGGTATTATTTTACAAATCAATTAAGTAATTGTGATGTTCATAGAGAAGGAATAAATTTCTTCTACATAGCAAAGGATGATTTTGTATGTAATTTAGGTGGATCTTCTATTGGACAAAGTAATATAGTTGTAACACAAGGTAATTTTATAGATTCAGAAAATATACATTCTATTATTGGCAGTGATAAAGCTAATCATATAGAAGTTTCTCATGCAGGTTATGTAGATGGTAAAGGTGGCAATGATGTAATAACGGCAAAGAACTTTACTACAATAAAGAGTTATTTTGGTGATTCTATTCATGGAAAAGGTTTAGTGTTATTGCCAATAAAGCTTAATGACATAGGTAATATAACTCATGCTAATAATATAACAAACATCTATAATAAAAGTGGAGCTTTTATAAGTGTAGATAAACAAACATCGATAAAAACAGTAGATGGTTTTTTTGTAACTCCAACAAAAGTAGATAGTAAGACTAGCGTAGTAACAAACTTGCATGTGACAAAAAGCTTGAGTAGTGATATTGTGTTAGATGATGAATTAGATAATTTACGAAAGATAGGTAATTCAAACTTTAATATTACAAAACAATTATCAAGTACTAATTATCATAGTACTATAGGTAGTTCTAGTAATCATATTTTTTACCCTGATAAGGAGCACCATAATTTTTACTGGGAAGCTCCAAGTAATATAAGTCATCTTTATCTTTTCGATAACAGAAACGCTAATATTACGATTGCTCAAGCAAATGGTATATTAGATTTTAGCCAATTAAATAGTACATTAAATGATATGCCATTTATAGAAAATGATAAAGGAGAAATAAAGATTAACAAAAATGGCCTAAATGTAACTCTGCTACCAGATTATAAAGATGTTACAGTTACATTTGACGGAGAAGAATATTACAAACTTCAGGATGGGGAACTAGAGCGTGATTATTGTTCTCATAGTTTGGAAATAGATGGAAGATTTAGCGTTAATGGTACTGACCTTTTAAATCATCATAATTGTTTCACGTTTGATTCAGATAAAGTACTCTTTTTGAAACTAAATAATGATTTGCTATTGTTATCAGATAGAGGGGCATTATCAATATCAGATTACTATTCTTCTATTCATAAAAACTGGGATTTATCTGTAGAACTGAACAATAGGATTGTGGAACCAGAGGAATTTGGAGAAAGAGCTGATGACTTTAGTTCTTTCAGGTATTACAAACCAGATGAACAAGGGTTACAGATTTATCATAATCAGCCTATTAATAATAATGATATTGGTTTGGTTGATTTTAGAGATAAGTCTATATTGGGTTTTGATATGGAGGTTGCTGATGATAGTTTAGTGATATCATATGGAAATAGTACCATTTCAAAAGTGGAGAATTGGAGTAATTATCAACCTGCAAGAGAAATGATGTTCGCTTTTAATGATACAATAGTGTCTAATTCAAGATGTATAGTTTCTATTTGTAACTCAGAAGATGTTATAGTGAAATTTAATAAAGAAAAAGCAGTTCTATTAACAAAACAGGTGTTTGATGCTATAGTGCAGTCTAAAATTGATATAGCAAAAGACTTAGTCAAGAAAATTGAAAATATTGACACTAGGGATAATTATGAATTGACACTTTTATATGTAGCTATTAGAGAAAATAGGTTAGATGTGGTTAAACTTCTTTTTGATAGAAAATATGTTAGTGTTAAAGGTAGAGATGCTTATCATCATACTCCTTTGCACGGGGCTATTCAGGAAGATAGATTGGGCATAGTTAAGTTTCTTCTTGATGAAGGTGCTGATATTGAGGCTAAAGACCTGGGTGGTTGGACATCTATATACTATGCTATTTATAAGAATAATTTCGATATATTGAAATTTCTCATAGATAATGGTGCAGATATTGAAGCTAAAGATATTAATGATGAAACACCTTTACACATAGCTGTTAAGGACAATAATAAACCTGAAGTAATTAGACTCCTTCTAGATAACGGTGCTAGAATTGAAGCCAAAAACAAGGGCGGTTGGACACCTTTGCACTATGCTGCTTACAAGGATAATTTGGATGCATGTAAACTTCTTCTTGAGAGAAACGCTGATGTTGAGGCTAAAAATACATATGATGAAACACCTTTACATGTAGCTGCTGAGAACAGTAATAAATCTAAAGTCACTGTAGAACTTCTTTTGGATACAGGTGCTAATATCAATGCTAAAAACAAGGATGGTTGGGTACCATTGCACTATGCTGCTTACAAAGATAATTTGGATATATGCAAACTTCTTCTCGAGAGAGGTGCTAGTATCGAAGCTAAAACTAATGATGATAGAACACCATTAGATATTGCTAATTATATGAAACATTCTGATGTTGTAGAATATTTGAAAAAAGTTAAGGAAGAAAGAGAAAAACCTGTGCAACGCAGACGCCGTCATCACCATGGAGATCATAATCATCATGGCCACTTGTCACGTAATCTTCTTGCTATAGATTTAAGTAATCAACCTGAAATAGCAACAAGCAATGCGGCAAGACCATCTTCATGGATAAATAATTGTATTTCTTGGGTGAAAAGCTCTGTAGGTAGATTATTGAGTTCTAAATCTGAGGGGACTGCAAGTTCAGTATCACAAGTTGATGGGCAATTTGCCAAAGCGTCGATAAGTAATAGTAGTTTCACAGGTACAACACTACCATCTGACGGTACAGATGAAAGACAAGAAAATGTAGGTTTCTTTCGAGACAACGTTGATTATGTAAATGCAAATCTAAAACGAATGTGTGAAAGGCAAGCACCTGTTAAATTTAAGCCTAAGGGTAGAAATACAATATTAGAAATGGGAGATCACTATCTATCACAGGTTGACTTTAATGGTACAATAACTTTATTTGACTTATTGATTAGAAGGGTTACAGGTCAAAAGTATATTTCTACAGTAGATCAGTCTATATCTCTACTAGAAGCACAGGGCTATGCATTGAATATTACAAAGGGATTTGAGAAAGTAGTAGAGCAAGCTGGATTAAAAAGTGGTGTATCAATGCATCGATTAAATATTGATTATATGGGAATGCAGAAAGAGATTACTAAAAAAGTCATGAGTGGTAAATTTAATGAAATTTCAGGGATTTTAAAATCGTATGTAGAGAAAGCATGTCCTGGTGAAGAAGCTGGTAAATTAAGTCCGAAGAAATTTGGAAAGTTTATAGCTCAATTTAATAAGGATCTGCTAAATCAATCAATAGAGCAGATATTACACAACAGAGATGGTAGATTAGAAGTTGATGGTACAAAAAAACAGCAAATGAGTTTAGAGCCTCAAAGTTATTTAAGTAATGCTTCTATTCAAAGCCATTCAAAGGACAAAGTATCAACTTGTCTTTCTGAGATAGGAGTAACCAAGCTTGGAGGTAATCTCAATAGGTAGGTTATAATATAAGAGGTGGAGCTATAATATGCCAAGTAGTGGAAAATTTAAAGTGAGGGTAGCCAAAATAATTAGGTATACCAGTAGCAAGTTTGATAGTCTTAATACTAAAATGGATGAAGTAGACATTAAATGCTAAGTGATTAATGTGTTTTCCATATTGAACTTACAGCACGTAGCTTTGATATAGAAGTTTGGGTAACGTTATGATAGTAATTTATATAATTCTATGTGCAATCTTCATAGCCATTTTAGACAGTTCACCAGATTCTTAATTAGGGGATATGTCTAACTTAGAGAAGGTTTTCATAAATGTTAAAGTGAATAATTATGTTTTTTCTTTGAGTTGTGAAATTTCAGAATGAGAGAGGCCAGTTGTCTGGGAAATAACATCAATGGGGATACCAGCTTTAAGTAGGTTCTTTGCAACTTCGATTTCTCTTTCTTTCCTGCCTTTTTCATGGCCGATTTGGATGCCTTCTTGTCTACCTCTAGCAGAAGCATCATCAAGACGTTGAGCCAAAATAGCCTCTTCTTTCTGTACATTCAAAACTCTCTCTTCGTATGCTGCTAGATCCTTTTCATTCCAACTAAATTTGTCTAATTCATCATATGCTAGCTTTATTATTGGGTCTTTCTCTGCAATATCTTTTAGGTCTTCATCTGTAGTATTTTCTGCATACCGGAAAAAGAAGCACCACCTTTCTACTGTGCTCTCTAGTTGCTCTACTTTGTTTTTTGTAAATTTCGGCAACTCAATAAAGATGAATTGAAAATCCTTTAGATAATGGCCATTAGTTTTTATCTCTCGTATATTATGAGTGGAAATGTATTCAACCTCTGGAGGAAATAGCGTACTATTAGAAATAGCAATAAAGAATACTTTCTTAAAATCAATGTAATTGCCAGATTGTCTTGAGTAAGCTTTAGCAGCATAGAGTTGGGCGCGTTTTTCAAAGCCCTTGTCCCTAGCGAGCTGCATCTCCGCAATATATCTATTCCCGAAAGAATCCTTACAGAGGACATCAACAATACTCTGTTTATCAGAAGCAATTTCAGGGTCCATAATAGTGCTAAGAAACTTAACATCTTGAATTGTGTTAACACCAGTAAACCCTAAGATGTCATTTAAAAAGTGGATAAGAATATTCTTATTTTTTTCAGTGCCGAACACTCGTTTGAAGGGCAGGTCAAATTTAGGATCTAGAAACTTCGAAAGAGCCATAGCAAGAGTACCTAAAAAGCATTAATAGTTATACACAATTGTGAAGAAATGTTCAAGTCTTTTATCAACTATGTTTTTTTTAAAATTTTTTATTTGTGCAATTTTTTAACTTTGTTCAATCATGTGGGCAATAAAAACCCGTTTGTTATAGAAATAGAATTTTATATCAAACAGCTACTGCCTCAATGAATATGTGAATAAGTACTTTAAGTCTGTGTGAACGTACTTATTCACAATATTCATTAGCCAATTTCAGCTACTGTTGTAAGAGTATGCAAATTAATTGCTTCTTTAAGTCTTGCATTAGCAATTACTATAATTTTTCGCATTAGAGCTGTTATAGCTACCATCTTCTTCTTACCACTTTCAATAAGCTTAGAATAAAAGCCACCAAGTACAGATTTGGATCTTGTAACAGACATAGCTGCTGTAAAGAGCTTTGAACGAACATTACTCCTACCACCTATAATCCTTCGGTAACCAACAGCCTTACCACTTTCCTTAGGATGAGGTGCTACTCCAGCAAGACTTGCTACTTCTTTTCTACTTAAGTAGCCAAGCTCTGGCATTAGACACAAAAAATCTTGTGATAACTTTTTGCCTATTCCAGGAACTGTTTTAAGGATTTTTTGACGTTGTTGTAGCTCATGGCTGTCATCGATAATTTTTTGTATAGTGTCATTGAGTTCGTTTATTTGACTATTGAAAAATTCAATGGTCTTCTGGCAACTTTCCTTTATATGGTCATTTTTAGGAGCTTCCAGTCTACACTTTTCCTGAGTTCTCATTTGCGTAATGTCGTCACGACGTTGACAAAGCGCAGCTAGAGTTGATTGTTCTTTTGACGCAGGTGCAAATAGAGAGAGAGTTCTATGGCGTTCACATCCATATTGAGCAAGAGCCATTGCATCTGATTTATCAGACTTTGCTAAAGTTCCGTGGGACAAGATAAAACTTTTTACTTTTCGAGTATTAGCTCGATGTACTGCAATATTCTTGTCAACAAGAAAATGTAATAAACCAAGCTCATATTTTCCTGTGTTTTCTAAAGTTACTAAAGAATTAGGCAGAATATCTGAAAACTCTTGAAATAATTGTTGCCAACCAGCAGGATCATTATCCAATTTGACAGTGTTCTTCTGTTTGTGAATTGCAACGACATTTTTAAATTTTCCAATGTCAATACCAATAAAATTTTGATAAGATGTAACCATAATAAACCTCGATAGTTTCAGTTAATTTTAGATTGTAAACGGGTGCATATATACGTCCCAAACAACTATTCAAACGTATCGAGAGATAGGGCTAGTGTACCTTGATAAAAGCGGTTGTAATACCAATTTTTTTTCGGTCGCACACGCCCGTGATAGCCCTATTCCTATAGTGAGTAGGGTTATCTTTCCCTCTTGTTTTCTTTATATCATATTTTTGACTTACAATTTTTTTAAGTTTTGAATGCGTTAAAAACGGCTGTCAGAGATCATCTTAGAATAGCATTTTAGGCTTTAGATGTAGTTTTCTGATCATCTTTTTATAATTGCCTTATAAAACACCTTAAAACCCCAGCAAACGAATTGATGAGCTATGAAGAGCTTAAAAATATTTATTTTTAGTGTGAGAGATTAACCTCCTAATAAAAATACGAGCCTAAAAGCTCAATTACGATTTACCTAACATCGTGAGGACAGGTTTGTCAATCTCTCACACCTTACATTTTAAAATATTCAAAAAATAATATCAACATATTTCGGTAGCAAATTTACGTTGAATCTATATCCTGTAAGTATGGGCGAAAAAAAGAAGGTTACAATATATACAGATGGAGCATGTTCTGGAAATCCGGGGCCTGGTGGATGGGCAGCCGTGGTGATGTATGAAAATAAAAGTGTCTTTATCAAAAAACGTATCTCTGGAGGTGAAGAAAACACAACGAATAACAAAATGGAGTTAAAGACTGTGATTAACGGGCTAAAGATGTTGAAAGTTTCTTGCAAAGTTATTTTACACACTGATAGTCGGTATATTAAGCAAGGTATAACAGAGTGGATCAATAAATGGAAGGTAAATGGTTGGAAGACAGCCGATAAAAAGCCAGTGAAGAAAAGGGAATTATGGCAGGAACTAGATGAAGTTGCTTTGCAGCATGATATTAATTGGAAGTGGGTTAGAGCTCACAACGGTAATATGTACAATGAGGAGGCAGATAGACTTGCTAGAAAGGAATCTAAAAAGCTAAAATATAGAGATTGTGAGGTCAAGAAATCACCAAAAAATAGAGGGAACTCTAAGTTTCATGGATTGGGTGGGGTATTATGGCAATAATTCTTTTAAACACAAAAACCATAAACCGTATAGCAGCGGGAGAGGTGATAGAGAGGCCAGCAAAAGGAATTAGTAGAAAATGCAATAGATGCTAGAGATAGAGATCAAAATAGAAAGTGGTGGCGTAATCTTATTACTGTGACAGATGATGGAAATGGAATAGAAAAGGAAGATTTGGAACTTGCGTTTATGCGCCACGCTACTTCAAAATTAAGCGATAATAGAAATCAAGCACCTTGGTTTTAGGGGAGAAGCTTTGCCTTCAATTGCAGCAGTAAGCAGAATATCTAAGGCAAGTGGAGCAAAGGAAGCGTGGTCTATAAGATATGAGGGAGGGGAAAAAATAAGAGAGCTTGTTCTTTGTTGCAAGGTTGAAGTTCGTGACTTATTTTTTGCCACACCAAATAGACTAAAGTTTCTAAAAACCGAAAGGGCAGAAACACAAAGCATTGTTGACATTGTAAATAACTTAGCAATGATTAACTGTAGTATTGGGTTTACTCTCACTTCCGGTAATAAAAAGCTCTTAAAATATGCTAAACAAACTTCATTCTTTAACAGGTTATGTAAAATAGAAGAAGAATTTCAGAGCAATTCGCTGGAAGTTAAAGAGGAAGAAGAAGGCATCAAACTTACGGGACACATCTGTAAACCAACTACTAGTCGTGGCAATTCAACTCAGATCTATACGTTTGTTAATGACAGGCCAATAAAAGACAATCTACTTATTGGTGCAATTAGATACGCGTATCAACTAAGTGGGAGGTATCCTTTTGCAGCGCTGCACTTAGAGATACCATGCGATCAAGTAGATGTATCCAAATAAATCAGAAGTAAGATTTCAGAATAAAAGGTTAATATATGAAATAGTGAGAAGAGGGATAATAAAAGCATTATCGACTAGGTTCGCAGCAAGTGATGTTGAGTCTCAAAGTATTGAAGAGTTTGATAGCCAAGAGCAGGTTAATAGTAAAGAGAAAAAAAATCAAAAAGAGTTTTATGAAAAGAGGCCAAGTCTTTTAGAAAATCGTCTAATGAAAGAATTCAATGCACCAGATGAAAGAAGGCAAAGCTTATCAGAAACTTTTAAGTATGGAGAATCTTCACCCCAAAAGGGAAAGATGGTTCTAGAAAGGGAGCAAATTGATTTGGTAGAGCTCTAGGATATGCACGCTGTCAATTCTACAATACTTACATTATTGCTGAGGCTAAAGGCAAATTAGTTATAGTAGATCAGCACGCAGCTCATGAGAGATTGATATACGAGTGCTTAAAGCGAAAATCAAGCATAAAAAGACAAAAACTTCTTCTTCCTGAAACAGTTGAGATTAAAAACCAAGCAGGAATGGAGATGGTTGGAATGTATAAAGATAGGCTCTTTGAAATGGGTTTTGGTATTGAAATAGAATCAGAAGATAAAGTAAGGGTGAAAGAAATACCTGCAATTTTAGGAACAATAAATGTGAAAGAGATGGTGATGAATATAGTTGATAGATTAATGGAGATAGGAGATGCTCTACCTATAGAAGAAAAAGTGTTAGCTACCATTGCGTGTCATGGGTCAATTATGGCTGGAAGGAAAATGAAGTTGGAGGAGATGAATGAGTTGATGAGACAAATGGAGGAAACACCGTATGCTGATCACGGAAGACCAACTTACATAGAAATGAAACTAAGTGATATAGAAAAATTGTTTGAAAGGAGATGAGTTCAGTTTATCAAAAAGGCTCCCAATTAAGTATACATAACAGCTCTTCTGGTTATGGAGTATAAAATTTGAAAAAAGAGAATAAATGCTCTAATTTTTTAGATTACAAAGTAATAGGACAGGAAGTAAAAAATCGTAGATTAGCAAAGGGGTATACTCAAAAAGATTTAGCAAAAAAAATCGATACAACATATCAGGTAATACTGCAATATGAAAAAGGAATACGTAAAATTTCGATTGAAAAGTTATATGCTATAGCAAAAGTGTTATCGGTTGATATTATAGACCTAATTCCTGTATCAAATGAGAAAGCCTGCTTTAAAAATGAAGAACTAAATCTAATAAGAGAATATAAAAAGATTAACGATCATGAGTTACGTAGGCTCTGTGGACAAAATTTTAGAGAAGCCATACAAGAGCCCCGACAAAATTTAGAAAACCCATAAAAACCTCAGCCGTTTTATCGAATCTGGAAAAAATACGCCTAAAGTTCTTAATTTTACCGAAAAAACACTCAATTAAATGACGCTCTTTATAAATGTGTTTATCGTAACCCCTCTGCACTTTTCGATTACGCTTCGGAGGAATAACTGCTGTACATCCCTTGCTTTCAAGACTCGTAACAAAAGCATTGCTGTCATAGCCTTTATCAGCCACTACAGTGGTATTATAGACACTTTCAGTTAATGTTGCTGCTTGTGTAATCTCATTTCTTTGACCAGGGGTCAGAGTAAATTTAAGTGGATTTCCAAGTGCATCGACAAGCGCATGTATTTTAGTTGTAAAGCCACCTTTGCTCCTCCCTAAAGCTTCTTGATCCTTGGAGTTTTTTGTATATCCAGATGAACATGGATGGGCTCGGATGATCGTACCGTCGATTATAGCAACTTCTAAATCAGGCTCTTGTTTAGTATATTCAAGCAATTTTTCCCAGACATCTCTTTCACACCATCTTTTAAATCGCTTATGTATACTCCTGTAATTACCATAAGTTTTTGGTAAAAGTCTCCATTGGCAACCACTTCGGACTATGTACCACACTGCCTCTATGAATATTCTTAAACGTTTTTCATCTTTGCTATGCATTCCTTTTACGCTTTTTATGAACTCTAAAATTTGTTTCCAATTTTCCTCTTTGATGTAATATTGCATATGGTAGTTTCTCCATTTTTTACCTATTAAGCTAAACTACCATCTTTTTCTCTCTTTTCATATTTTTTGTCCACAGAGCCTAGGAAAAGAAGCTTTAAGAACGATGATAATGGGTTTCAAGGTCTGCAGAGCTTTCTACAAAAACATAACGTAGAGCAAGTGAAAGCTTGTATGGAAGCTACCGGTTGTTATAGTGAAGCTTTGGCTGAATTTCTACACAATGCTGGACATTTTGTAAGTGTTGTAAATCCTTATTGTATTAAATCTTATGCGAGGAGTAAGCTTGTAAGACAAAAGAATGATCAGACCGATGCAGAAATTATTGCTGATTATTGCCAAAGACAGGAACCTACTCGTTGGACACCACCTTCTCCTGAAATGAAAAAATTAAAACATCTTTATCGTTGCTCGGTTGCGTTAAAAGATGGATTAACATTCGTAAATAATCATTTAGAAAAGAAGGAGAGACTGCCTGAAGAAGTTGCAAATGCTTGGGAAAACCTTGCAGTGAACATAGAACAATCAATAGAAACAATAAAAAACTCCATACGTGAACTATTAAAACAGCACAAAGAGTTGTTGGAAAACTTTCAACTCTTATTGACTATTCCAGGAATAGGAGAGGAATCAGCAATAGCTATTTTAGCTGAAATTCCTGACACAAAGGCTTTTATAAATGCCAGACAATTGGCAGCATACGCTGGAACTATACCACGAAATATAACATCAGGTTCATCTGTATATGCCAAGCCCAGATTAAGTAAATCAGGTTCACGAACACTACGTAAGGCCATGTATTTTCCTGCTATAGTAGCTAAAAATCACAATCCTATTATTATGACTTTTTGCAAGAGATTAAAAGAAAAAGGCAAGCATAATATGGCCATTGTTGGTGCTGCAATGCGTAAGTTGCTTCATATTGTTTTTGGTATTTTAAAATCAAAAAAGGCTTTTAATCCTGACCATATCAAAAGCTACAGGACTAGGAGATTGACTGAAGCTTTAGTAATTTAAAATCGAAAAATGCTTCCATTCTATCTTATGTAAAATGGTATCTTACACAAATTTATTGAATGTAGTTGGTTAGTGTATATGTTGATAAGTGTAAAAGACAAGATTTAATCTGACAGACAAGAATTAACTGACAGAAGAATTGAGGTAGTCAAAACTAATATCAGGCTCTTGTTTAATACAACTACAATCTGTATACCGCTACACAGGACGGGAATTGGCAGTATTTTTTGATTTCACAATATAACTTAGGCTCTGTGGACAAAAAATATGAAAAGAGAGAAAAAGATGGTAGTTTAGCTTAATAGGTAAAAAATGGAGAAACTACCATATGCAATATTACATCAAAGAGGAAAATTGGAAACAAATTTTAGAGTTCATAAAAAGCGTAAAAGGAATGCATAGCAAAGATGAAAAACGTTTAAGAATATTCATAGAGGCAGTGTGGTACATAGTCCGAAGTGGTTGCCAATGGAGACTTTTACCAAAAACTTATGGTAATTACAGGAGTATACATAAGCGATTTAAAAGATGGTGTGAAAGAGATGTCTGGGAAAAATTGCTTGAATATACTAAACAAGAGCCTGATTTAGAAGTTGCTATAATCGACGGTACGATCATCCGAGCCCATCCATGTTCATCTGGATATACAAAAAACTCCAAGGATCAAGAAGCTTTAGGGAGGAGCAAAGGTGGCTTTACAACTAAAATACATGCGCTTGTCGATGCACTTGGAAATCCACTTAAATTTACTCTGACCCCTGGTCAAAGAAATGAGATTACACAAGCAGCAACATTAACTGAAAGTGTCTATAATACCACTGTAGTGGCTGATAAAGGCTATGACAGCAATGCTTTTGTTACGAGTCTTGAAAGCAAGGGATGTACAGCAGTTATTCCTCCGAAGCGTAATCGAAAAGTGCAGAGGGGTTACGATAAACACATTTATAAAGAGCGTCATTTAATTGAGTGTTTTTTCGGTAAAATTAAGAACTTTAGGCGTATTTTTTCCAGATTCGATAAAACGGCTGAGGTTTTTATGGGTTTTCTAAATTTTGTCGGGGCTCTTGTATGGCTTCTCTAAAATTTTGTCCACAGAGCCTAGGATAAGTTTCAGGCATCCTCAACCTCACATAATTTTATAAATAGTACCCATAAATGGTAAAAAAGTGATAAACCTATATGTTCTGATGTACAGATATCGTAGCGTAAATCTGAGAATATCTACGAGATGTGCTGTTATGTAAATAAAAAAATGTGACTAATTACTTAATTTTTCATTTAAAATTGAATTCACAATATCAGGGCTGGCTTTTCCCTTGGTAAGTTTCATGACTTCGCCGACAAAGAATCCGTATAATCTTGTTTTACCGCTTTTGTATTCTTGAACTTTATCTTGGTTGTTATTGATGATTTTGTCGATAACTTCTGCTATTTGACCTTTATCAGTTATTTGCTTTAGGTCTTGCTCTTCTATAATTAGAGATGCAGGTTTGCCAGTTTCAAACATAATATCAAAAATTTGTTTGCCAAGTTTAGCAGAGATTGTTCCATCAACGATAAAATCTAAGAGTTCCAACAAGGCATTTGCTTTGATTGGAGAGCTCACAATATCAATACCTGCTTTATTCAAACGACCGAAAAGCTCTACAGTTAACCAAGTAACCGCGAGCTTTGAATCATGTTTTTTTATCAATTCCTCAAAGTAATCAGCAATTGCCTTATCGGAAGTAATGACGTTTGCATCGTATTCGTTGATACCCAATTCTTCAATGTATCGCAGCTTTTTTTGATCTGGCAACTCGGGCAAAGATGATTGAATTAAATCAATCTTCTCCTGGCTTACCTCAACAGGTAATAAATCAGGCTCAGGGAAGTATCTATAGTCGCTTGCATCCTCTTTGTTTCGCATCACTTTTGTTTTTCCCGAAGCAACGTCAAACAATAAGGTATCTTGACTTATTTCTTCCCCACTTTCTAAAATTTCAATTTGTCTTTGTATTTCATAGTCTATAGCTTGCACAATATAACGTATCGAGTTCAGATTTTTTATCTCACAACGAGTGCCAAATGTGTTACTGCCTTTTAGGCGGACAGAAACATTTGCATCACAACGAAGTGACCCCTTTTCCATATCACCATCACATGAACCAATGTAACGCAAAATCTGCCTCAATTTTTTCATGCATTCTGCAGCTTCCGCAGATGAACGGAGATCTGGTTCTGAAACAATTTCCATTAAAGCAACTCCTGCACGATTTAAATCCACATAAGTTTTGCTTTCCTCATGAACGCTCTTTCCTGCGTCTTGCTCTAAATGAATTCTCGCAATTCTTATTTCCTTTTCATTGTCGTTGATAAATACTCTACCATTTTTAACTATTGGCTCAAAAAACTGGGTTATCTGGTAACCTTGCGGTAAATCGGGATAAAAATAATTTTTCCGATCAAAGTAAGAACACTTATTAATTTCTGCAGAAAGTGCAAGACCGGTGCGTATTGCTTGCTCTATGCAGTAATAATTTAGTATTGGCAGTGTACCTGGCATTGCTGCATCAACTAGAGAAACTTGAGTGTTATGCTCAGCACCAAATTCCGTTGATGAGCTAGAAAATAGCTTCGTATTAGAAGAAACTTGAGCGTGCACCTCAAGCCCAATTACCGCTTCCCAATCCTCTTTCATCATGTATTTTATTTAAATGATAATCTTAATATTCTGCAAAATTAACACAAAAAGTCAAAACAAAACTCATGTTAGTTGAACGATTCAGATTGTTTTACCCATAGAAACGGGTTAAATGCAAAAGATTCCTTGACAAACTCCGCCAGCGCCCTTATCATGATACTGGAGGTATTCAGTTATCTTCATCTGTGCAGATTAAACAGCAAAAAAAACAACGTACTTGGCGTCTTATTTTTAATTTTTTGCACTATGTGCACCTTATGTCTTTATAAAACTTTTAGGTTCCTACCTATACAAGCCGAAACGCGCTTATAAAGCGTTTAAGACAGTATAGTACGCCAATTTGAAGGATTAGAGAGTGAACACTAATTACCACGGGATTTCTTTGCCTTTTTTTCTGCTTAGTAAATTTCTTAAACATTTAAGCTAAGGTGAGTTGCATTTAAAAGCAGCTAAATTGCAGTGTTTAAGACTTAAAAAACGCCAATACTGAAAATAGATAGTAATCGGGGTTTCTTTTGCCTTTTTTTTTATTTGGTAAATTTCTTAATGTTTGTGGCTAAAAGAGCCCAAGAGAGGTGTCATTCCAGTGCTCCTTTTTTTGTCATCCCAGTGCTTGACACTGGGATCTAGCCTTTATTATGCAGTCACTTGGTTGAAATTAAGTCTTCTGGATTCCAGTGGGCTTTGTTGCATAGCACCTTAAGCAATGATGGTTTACGACAAATTTATGTAATGATTTCAAATTTAGCCATACCAATATCAGTGAATTTGTTGAGCAAATAGCACTTAATTAGTAATTCTTTTTCACGATTTACTTCAGATTTATTCCTAAAGCTAAATCCAAATACTTGCTTCAACCTTGAGAAAAATCCTTCTATGTAAGATCTCTTTCCATAAATCGCTTCCTTTTTCCACTCTTTTACACCATCTTGTCCATATAATTTTATTAACCTAATAGCAGCATTTCTGTCAGACATATAATCTATTTTTGAATGTTCTGCTGCATCCTTTTTTGGTAGAACTTTTGTCTTTATATCGTATTTCTTACACAATTTATAAAGTTTGTGCCTATCGTATGCCCTATCTGCATATAATGCTTTTATTTTGTGCTGAAAATTAACTTCTTCAAGCAAATCGCAAGCTCCATAGTGGTCAGAGTAGACGCCATTACTGTATCTTGCAGCTATAGCTTTTTTACTATTCACACTTAACATAACATGTAACTTTCTTACTTGCTCGTAGCTTCGGTACTTTCTATCTGCACTGTTTTCCTTACTGTGGCCAGGAGTGTTACTGTAAATGCTGATACTTGTGCTATCTATGATAATTTCAATATTTTCCATGTTGCTTTTATCAACCCTGCAATCATTTATCTTAATATTAAGTTTTTTAAACCTTCTTGATGCTTGTGAATAGCTGATAACTGCCAAATTTTTTCCTATTTGTTGCAGATATCCTTTTATAAACCCCACCGTTTGTCTTAAACCAATTCTAAAAAGATTGACAATTATATGCACCAAAATTACGACTTTATCACTGTAAATATAGTTGCCGCCCTGCATTTTTGGACTATTTTCATACCAATTTTCGATAGCTTCATCGATGTAATGAAAAATATTTCCCCTTTTTTCAAGGAATTTGTTATATTCGTTTTGGTTACTGACTTTCATTTTCTGTGGCATATTTTTTCTTCAACAGTTAAATGGTTATTTATAATGAATTTTGTCAGTAGCTACCAGATTTTTTCGGTTGCTATGCAACAAAGCCCACTGGAATCCAGCCTTTTCATAATCATCAAAACGTTGCATTTTAACATAAAAAGGCTACTTTTATGCTTACCAACTTAATAAAATTTCTGGATCCCAGTGTCTGGGCACTGGGATGACACCCCTTTGTGTTTGAGGCAAAACCGGCTATAACACTTAACACACTGCCTTTGCAAACAAATGTTCGTACAGCTATATGCTGCACACTAGAATAACAGAAAGCAGAAACCTTACTTAATTGGTTTAAAGTGATTCGTACCCCTTCTCTTTTGAAGAAAAACACTCAACTATAGGTGATATAATATATTCATTCACTTTTTCAGCAGCAAATATTATAGCCATGGTTGCAAATAACCCTGCTATCGGTGCTATCACTCCTATTGTTGCACCTGCTAAAGCTGCAGAGCCCATTCCAAGCATTGCACCAGGAAAAATAGCAGTTGCGGCTGCAGCAAGGCCAACTCCAATTGCAACGCTTGCAACGCATATACAAGCAAAGGAGAAAAGAGCTTCTTTGGAGAATTTTCCTTCTTTTACACTATCGCATATAAAATATGCAGTGAGTAATATTGCAGGAATAGCGGCAATAATTCCACCTACTACCAAAGGTGACAAAGCTGTAAAACTTAATCCTAAACCTGCGAGTGCTCCTATTACTGATGCTGCACCACAAAATATTAAAAAACCTTTAGTGTCGTCATCCATACAACCTCCTTAATTAAATAATAATATTACCATTTGTTCATATTTCTGTAAAGCAGAAAATTTTAGTGGGGCGAGCGACCAGGATCGAACTGGCGACATTCAGTACCACAAACTGACGCTCTACCAACTGAGCTACGCCCGCCAAGATATAAAATTTCTAACATAAGAGCGCAAATAGTCAATTGATTATTTAACTCTCCTTTTGCAGAGGGTTTTAAGTTTAGCCAATAAATATTTTCATTGATACTTTTACCATTATAGTTAATCGTATTGACACTAATGAAGTAGTGGTATGTTTAAAAGTATTTTCACATTTAGTTTTTTTACGGCTATTTCAAGGATCTCAGGGTTAATAAGAGATGTATTGATTGCTACGGTTATTGGTGCAAACTCTCTTGCAGACATATTTTTTTCTTCGTTTCGCTTTGCCAATCTATTTCGAGCATTTTTTGCAGAAGGAGCGTTCACTACCTCATTCATACCGTTATACTCGACAGAATCATATGATAATAAAAAGGCATTTAATTTTGCAAGTAGTGTAATATCCATTACGTTTATTATCTTAGTAATTTTTTGCCTTATCATGCAAACTTTCTCCCCTTATATGATTCAAATTTTTGCTCCTGGATTTGACCAAAGTAAGTTTACCCTTACTGTTACTTTATCAAGAATTACGATGCCCTACATAATCTTTGTTTCAATTGCATCACTTATTGGTGGAATGCTGCAAGTAAAGCAGCATTTTGCTTCAACAGCTATTGCACCAATTGTTTTGAATCTCTGTTTAATCATCAGTTTGTTTTTACCTTACATTGAAACACCGGCTCATAACCTTTCTATAGCTGTCCTTATAGGAGGAATTTTCCAGCTACTTTTGATACTATTTAGTGCATACAAGTTAAAGGCAGCTTTTTCTTTTAGCCTTGAATTAAGCAATGAAGTAAGGTTGTTTTTTAAGCGTGTGGTACCTGCAATTATCAATAATTGTGTAACTCAAATAAGCTTATGGATTGATACAATCATGGCGAGTTTTATACCAAATGCGGTGTCCTATATATATTATGCCGATAGACTAAATCAACTACCGCAGGGAATAATCGGTACTGCAATTGGTACAGTGCTTCTTCCTTTAATTTCAAAACAGGTGGATAATACTGAAAATATAGTCAAAATACAGAACAAGGCTCTCAACATAGGATTAATGTTAATTATGCCAACAACTGCTGCCTTTATCATTATTCCCGACATAATTTTACTTACGCTTTTTTCTTACGGCCGGTTTGATCATTATGCAGTGCAGCAAACTGTTCCCACTTTAATAGCATTTTCTCTTTCTTTACCTGCATTTATTATAAATAAAGTATTGCTACCTACATTTTTTGCTAAAGGCAATCTGAAAATACCAACCATATTTTCGCTAATGTGTCTTGGAATTAATGTAGTGCTAAACCTTTTGTTAATGAACGAGTATCAGCATACGGGGATTGCTATTGCTACTTCCGTTTCCACTTGGATAAACTCTATTCTATTAATTAGTTATTTAACAATAAATAAAATGTATAAGGTTAGCCAAGCGTTATTGTTAAATGTCATGAAAATTTTTGTAGCAACGGTAGTCATGTCAATAGCCCTTTATATTTTTAATTCTTTGTTGGCAGGATTATTTTTTGATAAAATGTTGGCTCGTATTGTTTATTTAACGACTTTAATAGCTTTGAGTGTTATTGTTTATTTTGGTATTCTCTATTTAATATTTAAGGGAAACTTTAAGCATGTGTAAATTATGAGACTTTCTTTATATGCTATATTATCAATCTCGCTGCTATTAATTCTCATGCATGTTGCTGCAACTTTTAAGGATTGGAGTGGCTACAAGGGATATGTTATAAAAGAGTTGGAGAAGACGTATGATGCTAAAGTGCATATTGGAGGAAAAATTAAAGTTTCGTTGATTACCCCAAAGCTCACTATTTATAATGTATACGTACAATACAACGAAAATAAAGAGCAAAAGTTGTCAGATTTAATTAGTGTAAGAAAAATTGAGGTAAAACCGTCACTCCTATCGTTGTTTTTATTTTCGTTGCAACCAAAGTCAATCACATTGTTTGGTATGAAAAGCAACAAAGAAAATTTACTTAATATTATAAATACAAAAGCCAGTGGTAACACAGTCGATATAGTAATAAAAGACAGCCAAGTAAGTTTTAAGAGTGATTTCGCTGATATTGTTAACATAAAGGAGGTTGCTGTAAAAAAAAATAGGCAATTCTCCGGTAAAGTAAAGGTAGGTGATAATAATTACGATTTTTCAGGAAAGGTTGATATCACAAAAAAGAATGTACACATTAGTGTTGAATCAAATTTTGTAAATTTGCTATTTACAGGTAATAGAAATCAAGAAGAACTCCAGGGTAATTTAACATTAACAATTAATAACAGTTCCGGTTCTGTGAGTGATTTAGCAAAAATCATTAATCTTAGCTTTCTCTCTTGTGTTATTCCTAGCAAAAATATCAAGATATCATCCAATATAAGTCTTAATGAAAGTGAGTTTACGGCAACTGACTTAAAAATTGATTCCAAAAGCATGCAAGCCAGCGGTACAATACAAAATGATAGAAAAGGCAATCACACTAATTTCAATATTAGCTTCAGTAAAGTTGATTTAGATTCCATACAAAATGATTCACAAAGAACAATGAATATGAAGGATCTTCTGGAATGTTTTAGAGCAGTTGTGCCAAAGAACTTGAGCTTAAATTTTAATATGGAAGCTTCTAACATTCAATATCAAAACAAAATATTGGACAATTTCCGTGCTGTACTAAAATCCACTGATGGCAAAGTAAAAGTTAATACGCTTCTTAAATTTCCTGGAATCAATAATATATCTTACTTATCAGGAGAGATCTCAAACAATAATGTCCTATCTGAATTCAACGGCGATTTATTAGTCGAAGGAAATGATTTTGGGTCATTCATTTCATGTTTTTTCCCTTCTATAAAGATGAAAGAAAACCAGAAAAATCAATTTACACTAAGTTCTAAACTGCACCTTGCACCAAGAATATTATCTATCTCAGACATTAGACTGCTAAATAATAAGGAATCCTTGCAAGGATCAATTAGAGTAAGCCACACAAAAAAACACAATGTGATTAATGGTGAATTTAGCATGCATAATCTTGATGCAGATAAATATGATCATTCATTATTTAGTAGTTTATCTAAAATGCAACGGCTGAAAAATTTTCAGTATGATGCAAATATAAAGGCCAGTGTTAATAACCTTACATTGAATGATACGAAAATTAAAAATTTGGATTTTTTGCTGAAAATGGAAAAAGGTAAGCTAGTTGCAGATAAAATAAAACTATCTGGAGAAGATTTCGATATTACCGGTAATGCAAAAATATTAGTAAATCAAAAATACGCCAAACCTTTATTAGATGTGAACCTTACGGGCAATAAATTTAATGGAAATATCTTTAAATCACCAAATTTAGTAGAGGTAAAAAGAAATTCAAGAAATGAGATAGATCAAATTCAATGGTCAACAAAGCAGCTTGATTTTTTGGATGACAAAGAAGGCTTTGATGCAAATGTGCAAATCAATACTGCAGAATTTAAAACCAAGCAGAATGTTTTGAAAGATTTTAATTTGGATGTGGTAATGAGAAACAACGTTATCACTATCAGGCAGGTAAGTTACGTATTAGAACACGGGCAAGTGTTTTTTCAGGGTTATTTAAGATCAGACTCAATGAATACAAGATTTTCTATTGTAAATTTGGACACTAAAAAGATTGGTAAGGTTATAGGAATTGACAATGTAAATGGTCAGGTAAGCTTAAATGGTGAAATCAAAACTCAAGGAAAAAGTTTTCATGATTGGGCTAGTAACTTATCAGGAGATATAAATTTACAAGCACAGGGAATAGAATTTACTAATGTGGATTTTAATTCATTTATCACTAATTTGTTAAGCAGTAAGAATAAGTCTGAAATCTCCACACTTGCTTATATTGATATATATAACGGTAAAACATTTTTTGAAAATATTAGCGGAAAAGCAAGTATTAAGAGTGGCATATGTTCAACTAGTTTACAATTCGGGATTGATCAAGCATCAGGGTCGATCTCTTCTAATTTAACCTTATCTAACTTCACTTTAAATTCTATATTCAGGTTCTTTTTCATACCACCAAATTATAGTAATCCAATCTATATCGATATGCATTTGGATGGCCCTATTTGGCGTCCTAAGATGAGTTTTGATGTAGACCAAATCTTCATCGCTCTGGTTGGCAAGAAAAATAGTTAATTTACTAACATCTGTTTATAAGAGTCATATGTGCTTGACACCTGGTTAATATTAGGTTAATATATTGATATGAGCGTTAAGTTGTAGGTAAAAAAAATGTTTAGCATGCTTTCGAATCTTTTTGGCAGAAGTTCTAATAATCCAAGTATTGTTGGAAGTGATGTAGAAGTTAGCCCTATAAAAGAAACAGTGGCTCCTGTAGATATTGATGAGGGTTTTGAAGAGATCGATCTTGCAGAAATTGATGAGGAAGAATTTTTTGAATGTGCAGCAACACAAGAAGAACTAAATTCGTTGCTTGAATCTGAATCACAAGGTAAAACTATCTCTTATGCCCTTAAGCCATTGCTTTATACTGCAAAATATGGAGCTAAAGCGCTATCAGCAACAACGGTAGTTGTATCATACGCCTTAAATGGGGCTTCATATGGTATAGCTGGTATATCTTATATTCCTCATGGTGCATCAAAAGTGCTTAAAAAATGCAAAGGAGAAGATAAAAACACAGTAGGGTATAAAATTACCACTTCTTCTCAGAACTTACTAGATTTTACGTCAGGTGCTATATATACTGTGTCATATGTACCATATGGTGCTGGAGTAGTTTTAAATGGAGTGTCTGGTATAGCGAATCAATTAGATTCCTCTTTATCTCCTGAAAAAATAGAGCAGATCTGCACTAAATCAGATTTGTTTGTAGACAACTTATCCAGTAAATTAAAGGGAATAAAAATAGAGAATTTTTCACAAGCTCTAGCGGTAGCTTGTTAGGCGTGTACGGTTTAGGAGACAATAAACTCATCTGAACGGATATCTTCAAGCATATCTGTTCAATGGTGCGGTAGAAAATGGTTGCGCAGACAAAGTTGCTATAGCTAGTGCAACCCTACGTCACACCGCCGCGGCGCTAACATGTAGCAGAATGATGAACCCTCGGTAAACCCAAAACTATAGGATAAAATAGACTAAATATGGTGTAATTTGGCTGATTTTTTTAATATTTTACAAAGTACAAAGCAAAAACTTAAACTCTTTTAAGTTGTCTTTTAGCCGCACAACTGAACGGATCAAACTTAACCTAACTCATCACCACCTGGCAGTGGTGGCAAGCCAAATGCTTCCCTTTTTTCATTGAGTGTCATAAAGCTTGCGTTTTCTACGTATTTCCACAACTTTTGCCTCTTTTCCATGAGAATTTCTATTGCATCTTTGTCGTACGACAAGCACAGATCCTCGCCAAATCTTGGTGTCAGCCAAGAATTCAGGTGACAGATAATATTTTCTAGCGTTGGTAAAACCGTCTGTTCCCAGAGGGATAAGCGTGCTTCGACTAAATTGCTATAAGTGTTATCACCTGGTATGCCAAGCAACTGCGGCGGGACACCAAAAGCCAGGGCAATATCGCGGGCTGAACTGTGTTTGGACTCAATAAAATCCATATCCCTTGGCGATAAGCTCATTTCTTTCCACTCCAAGCCTCCTTCAAGCAATATCGGTCTTCCAGCATTGACAGGACCTGAATAATGATCATTTATTTGCTCTTTTAAGCGTTGGTACTGCTCTTGACTTAAACTTCCACCACTTCCATCTTTCGCTGATTTCACAACTATTGCACCACTTGGTCTTGCCCCATTTTGCAACATCGCTTGATTCCAAGCACCCGCCTGATTATGCTGATCTATACTGTACGCGGCTGCTTCAATTGGTGATAACCCATACCAATCATTCAAAGGGTTAAAGGTCTTTAGGTGCAACACTGCTGAACATCCAGTTAGTTTATCAACTTTAAAGTCATAACTATTGTTATTTATGGCATAACGATAGTTATAAGGAACGTTATTTCTCCCTGGAACAATTTCAACCCTATCGGGGCGCAGAAGATAAAGCTCCGTTGGTGGTTTTCTATTGTTCTGCGACTCGACCATCAATATATAAGAATTGCCGTTAACTAACCGATAAGTTACAATCCCCTCAATAAATTCCGATTTTGATGTCATTGGGTTAGGAGAATAAAGTAATTTCAGTAATGGATGAACTTTTAATTGTGATTTCCCCTGGTCAGTAAGCTGGCAGAGAGTAAAAGGTACCGAAGATGCAGCACTTGCAATCATATTGATTGCTCGAAATGCAATAACATTTTTTATGTACCCTTCCTCAGCAAAACTTACATAATCACGCTTACTCCAACTTGGCTCCATCATTAGTTGCAAAGCAGAATATTTAGTAAATACTGCGCTTTTTTTTCTTTGAAAGATGTTGAAATTCATATGTGCCTCCTAAAAAATTGAATTTGTGGTAGAATTATATCAATTGGTGTCACAGGAAGGATATACTAACGTACGAACATTATGTTTGAGAGCAATCTCTACACAGTAGTTAAATGGCAGGCACAATAAGGGGTAGCAAAAAGAATGAGCTTTTTTTTTGAGCTGAGCGAAGCCACCTAAGGTAGAAAATGAATCAGGAAGGAGTAAAAATATATTTAATGTTTATATGATGTACTTACTTATAAATATCTTTTCTGTGTCCTATCAACTATGTTTTTTTTAAAATTTTTTATTTGTGTAATTCTGTAACTTTGTTCAATCATGTAGGCAATAAAAACCCGTGTGTCATAGAAATAAAATTTTATATCAAACACTGCCACAACAATTTCTGCTTAGCTAATGAATATGTGCTTTAAGTCTGTGTGGACGCACATATTCATTAGCCAATTTCAGTTACCGTTGTGAGGATTTTTAAGTATGCAAATTAATTGCTTCTTTAAGTTTTGCATTAGCAATTACTATAATTTTTCGCATTAGAGCTGTTATAGCTACCATTTTCTTCTTACCACTTTCAACAAGCTTGGAATAAAAGGCACCAAGTACAGATTTGGACCTTGCAGCAGACATGGCAGCTATAAAAAGCTTTTTACGGACATTACTTCTACCACCTATAATCCTTCGATAACCAACAGCTTTACCACTTTCCCTAGGATGAGGTGCAACTCCGGCAAGACTTGCTACTTCTCTTCTGTTTAAGTAACCAAGCTCTGGTATTAAACACAGAAAATCTTGTGATAACTTTTTACCTATTCCAGGAACTGTTTTAAGGATTTTTTGATGTTCTTGTAACTCATGGCTTTCATCAATGATTTTTTGTATAGTATTACTGAGTTCATCTATTTGGCTATTAAAGAATTCAATAGTTTTTTGACAACTTTCCCTTATATGGTCGTTTTCAGGTGCTTCCAGTCTACATTTTTCCTGAGTTCTCATTTGCGTGATGCCATCACGACGTTGACAAAGTGCAACCAAGGTTGATTGTTTTTCAGAAGTAGGTACAAATAGAGAGAGAGTTCTATGGCGTTCAAATCCATATTGAGCAAGAGCCCTTGCATCTGATTTATCGGATTTTGCTAAAGTTCCGTGAGATAAAATAAAACTTTTTACTTTGCGGGTATTAGCTCGATGTACGGTGATATTCTTGTCAATAAGAAAATGCGACAAACCAAGCTCATATTTTCCTGTGTTTTCTAAAGTCACTAAAGAATTAGGTAAGATATCTGAGAATTTTTGAAACAATTGTTGCCAACCAGAAGTATTATTGTCAAATTCGACAGCATTTTTCTGTTTGTGAACCGCAACAACATTCTTGAATTTTCCGATGTCAATGCCAATAAAATTTTGATAAGATGTAACCATGATAACCTCGATAGTTTTATTAATTTAAGATTGTAAACGGGTGCATATATATGTCCCATACAACTATTCAAACGTATCGAGAGATGGGCTAGTGTACCTTGATAGGAACGGTTGTAATACCAATCTTTGTTCGGTCGCACACGCCCGTGATAGCCCTATTCCTATAGTGAGTAGGGTTATCTTCCCTCTTGTTTCTTTTATAACATGTTTTTAACTTACAACTTTGGCAAGCTTCTGCTAGTTGTCTAGTGAGAGATATATCGCTATTTGAAGGTTGTGTATCTCCGCTTGGATGATTGTGAGATATTACAATGGACGTTGAACCAATCAAAAGTGCGCGCTTGATGATCTCTCTGACATAAAGAGGAGTTTGATCTACTGTACCAATGTTTTGCAGGTCTTCCGCTATTAGACGATACTTTTTATTCATATAGATGACGCGAAAATTTTCCTTGTTGAGGCTTCCTATACTTATTCTTAAATAATCAAGCAATTTTTCCCAGTTATCGATTATAGGCAGGTCTTTTATTTCTTCTCTTGCAGAACGAACAAAGGCTTGTTTTACACAAAAGATGGCAGATATCGCTGCATTGCTGACACCATCAACGTTTTGCAGTGCTTCCAGGTCAGCATTAAAAACTTTATTCAAACTGCCAAAATTTTCTATCAAACTCTTTGCTATCGGTTTTACATCAATTCTACTGTATGCTGAATATAAAATGTGCTCTAAAACTTCATAATCAAGTAATGATTGTCCATTATCTAAAATAATTTTCTCTCTTAAGCGCTTTCTATGCCCCTTTTTGTAATTTTTCATCATTAATGAATTGCCTATCTCTTGTATAATAAGAAATTAGATTTTTAAGTAAAATATTTAATAAAGCGCGTGACGCACAATTGTAAGAACATTCATTTTTGAAGACAGCAAATGGTGTCATGAAAGTAGCTAACGCGAGCTCTACGTCATACCGCCGCGGTATCTCTAGATCCCGCTAACAAGCAGCGGGATGACGGTTGTCAGGCTACCCTGTCATCCCAGTAGCTGACGCTGATTTCCATCCAAGAGGGTGTCATTCCAGTACTTGACACTGGAATCCAGCTTTTTCATAATCATCAAAACGTTGTACTTTAGCATAAAACGGCTACTTTTATGCTTACCAACTTAATAAAATTCCTGGATCCCAGTGTCTGGGCACTGGGATGACGATTGTCGTTTAGCCATAAATATTTAAGAAATTTACCAAATGAAAAAAAAGGCAAAAGAAACCCTGGTCATTGTCTATTTTCAGTATTGGCGTTTTTTAAGTCTTAAATACTGCAATTTAGCTGCTTTTAAATGCAACTAACCTTAGCTACAAATGTTTAAGAAATTTACTAAGCAGAAAAAAAGGCAAAAGAAACCCCGCGTTAGCTAGTTGTCACTCTCTAATCCTGCAAATTGGCGTACTATACTGTCTTAAACGACTTATAAGCGCGTTTCAGCTTGTGTAGGTAAAAACCCAGAAATGTTGTGAAGACATAAGGTGCACATAGTGCAAAAAATTAAAAATAAGACGCCAACTACGTTGTTTTTTTGCTGTTTAATCTGCACAGATGAAGATAACTGAATACCTTCAGTACAATGATAAGGGGACTGGCGAAGGGTGTCAAGTAAGTTTTTTCGTTTCTATTGAATGACAATTGTGGCTTGGGAGGTAGTGCAAGAAGTCTACTGATGGCTTTCGAAGCAGTTGAGCTTAATTATTAGAGTAGTAATGTTTATTTTTATATTGACTATTGAGGTTTATTATTTTATAACTAAAAACTTAGTTATTTTAATGAGCTTGAGTTTATAACGTATGCCTACGATAAATCAATTAATACGTAAGGGTAGATTAGGATTGATCCATAAGAAAAAGGTACCAGCTTTGGGAGAAAGCAACCCTCAAAGGAGAGGTGTTTGCACTAAAGTGTATACTACAACCCCTAGAAAGCCTAATTCAGCGCTCCGTAAGGTAGCCAGAGTAAAAATTAGTGGGTATGGTGAAGTGACAGCTTATATACCTGGTGAAGGTCATAATTTACAAGAGCACTCTGTTGTTTTGATACGTGGTGGGCGGGTTAAAGATTTGCCAGGTGTGCGTTATCACATAATAAGAGGTGCCCTTGATCTGCGTGGTGTACAAAATCGAAAGAAAGCTCGTTCAAAATATGGTGTAAAGAAATCTGGTTAAAGTTTATGGCTCGTCGGAATAAAGCAAAAAAAAGAGAAATAAGTCCTGATTCGCGTTATGGCAGTGTTTTGCTGATGCGTTTCATTAATACAATCATGAAATGTGGTAAAAAATCTACTGCAGAAAAGATTATCTATGACGCTTTGTCTTTAGCTGAAAAGAAAATAGGTGAAGGTGGGTTATCAATTTTTGAAGCAGCGGTAGGAAATGTTACTCCTTCTATAGAAGTGCGTTCTCGACGCATTGGTGGTGCAACTTATCAAGTGCCTGTTGAAGTTCGACAAGATAGAGCGGTTGCTTTAGCGTTAAGGTGGATTGCTAAAGCAACTTCTGCTGCTCGAAAAAAGAGTGGAAAAACCACCGTTGATTGTCTGCAATCTGAAATACTGGATGCTTATAATAAACGCGGTGGTGCATTTAAGATGTGCGAAGAAAAATATAAAATGGCTGAAGCTAATAAGGCATTTTCTCATCTTCGTTTTTAATGTTAGCTAATTAATTGTGATATGGAAATTGGGATATCTAAATACAGAAATATAGGGATAATGGCTCACATAGATGCTGGTAAGACTACCACAACAGAGCGTATTTTATTTTATACTGGCAAGCAGAATAGAATTGGTGAAGTGCATGATGGTGCGGCTTCTATGGATTGGATGGAGCAGGAAAAAGAGCGTGGTATTACAATCACATCTGCTGCAACAACATGTTTTTGGAATGATCATAGGATTAATATAATAGACACTCCTGGTCACGTTGATTTTACTATTGAAGTTGAGAGATCTTTGAGGGTTTTGGATGGCGCAGTTGCTGTATTTGATGGAGTTGCTGGAGTTGAGCCTCAATCTGAGACAGTTTGGCGTCAAGCTGATAAATATAGCGTTCCTCGTATCTGCTTTGTTAATAAGATGGATAGAATAGGGGCAAATTTTTATCGATGTGTTGATATGATAAAGACGAAGCTTGGTGCAGCACCTTTAGTCATTCAGTTGCCAATAGGAAGTGAGAAAGATTTCAAAGGTATAATTGACCTTATTTCTATGAAAGCCATTATATGGCAAGAAGAAACGTTGGGCGCTAAATTTTCTTATGAAGATATTCCTTCTGATTTGCTTGATAAGGCTCAAGAATGTCGAAATCTTTTATTAGATGCTGCAGCTGAGATGGATGATGAAGCGATGAATACTTACTTTGAGTCTAATGATCTGCCAGTGGATTTACTGAAAAAATGCGTGAGAAATGGGACCATTAAAGGAAAATTTGTTCCTGTATTATGTGGATCAGCTTTTAAAAATAAAGGCGTACAACCACTTTTAGATGGTGTGGTTGATTTTTTACCTTCTCCTATTGATGTTGATGTAATTGTTGGAACTGACCCTAAAGATTCAGAAAAGAAAATTGAGGTCAAACCTTCAGAAAAAGAGAAATTTGTTGCTCTTGCATTTAAAGTGATGACAGATAAATTCGTTGGTAGCTTGACGTTTATTCGTATTTATTCTGGCAAATTAAAATCTAAATCTACTATTTTAAATGCATTAAAAAACGAAACTGAAGGGATTGGCAGAATGCTACTTATGCATGCAAATAACCGTGAAGATATCACTGAAGCTAGGGCTGGGGATATAGTTGCTTTAGTTGGGCTAAAGAAAACAACCACTGGGGATACTTTATGTTCTGTTGATTCTCCTATATTATTGGAGCGTATGGAATTTCCTGAGCCCGTTATTGAAATTGCTGTAGAGCCTAAAACCACTTCAGATCAGGAAAAATTAGGTGTTGCTCTAAATAGGTTGGTTGCAGAAGATCCTTCTTTGAGAATGTCAGTAAATGCGGAGAGTGGACAGACTATATTGAAAGGTATGGGTGAGTTGCACCTTGAAATTATTGTTGATAGAATGAAACGCGAGTTTAACGTTGAAGCTAATGTTGGTGCTCCTCAGGTTGCATATCGTGAAACCATCACTAAATCTGTTGAAATTGATTATACTCATAAAAAACAATCAGGTGGTGCTGGTCAGTTTGCTAAGGTTAAAATAAAATTTGAACCTCTTGAGCCTGGCTCTGGGTTTCAATTTGAAAGTAAGATTGTAGGTGGTGCCATTCCAAAAGAGTATATTCCTGGGGTAGAAAATGGCTTGGAGTTGATAAAAGAAGGTGGTATAATTTTGGGATTTCCGTTGATTGATTTTAAGGCTACTCTTCTTGATGGCGCTTTTCATGAGGTTGATTCTAGTCCTTTAGCTTTTGAACTTGCTGCTAAGGGTGCTTTTAAGGAAATGGCAAATAAAGCTGGTCCCAAAATGTTAGAACCTATAATGAAAGTTGAAATTATCACTCCTGAAGAATATATGGGTGATGTTATGGGTGATATAAATAGCAGAAGAGGGAATGTTGCTGATATGCTGGATTTAGGTAATAATAGTAAAATAATTACTGCTTCGGTACCTCTTGCAAATATGTTTGGTTATATCAACGTTTTGCGTTCTATGTCTCAGGGAAGAGCGCAGTATAGTATGCATTTTTCTTGTTATGAACAAGTACCACAATATGTGGTTGATGAGTTAAAGTTAAAGTATAATTAAGGGTAATAATTATGACAGCAGTAGTAGAAGCATTTGGCAAGCCGCATGTAAATGTGGGAACAATAGGGCATGTGGATCATGGGAAGACAACGTTAACAGCGGCGATAACGAAGCATTATGGAAATTTTGTAGCGTACGATCAGATAGATAAAGCGCCAGAAGAAAGGAAGAGGGGGATAACGATAGCAACAGCGCATGTTGAGTATCAGACGGAAAAAAGGCATTATGCACACGTTGATTGTCCTGGACATGCTGACTATGTAAAGAACATGATAGTAGGTGCAGCGCAGATGGATGCAGCGATATTAGTAGTGTCAGGGGTTGATGGGCCAATGCCACAAACGAGAGAGCATATATTGCTGGCGAAGCAGGTGGGTGTTGGATATATCGTGGTGTATATAAATAAAGCTGATGTTGCTGATGCTGATATGATAGATTTAGTAGAAATGGAAGTGAGGGAATTGCTGAGTAAATACGGATTTCCAGGGGATGAAGTGCCTGTGGTAGTTGGGTCAGCACTCAAGGCGCTGGAGGATGACAGCGGCGAATATGGAAAGAAATCAATAGACAAATTGATGGAAAAGTTAGATGAATATGTGGCGGTTCCACCAAGGCCTGTGGATTTACCATTTTTATTGCCAATCGAAGATGTGTTTTCGATATCGGGGCGAGGAACGGTGGTAACAGGAAGGATAGAGAAGGGAGAGATAAAGACGGGAGAAGAGATAGAGATAATAGGTCTGAAGGAGACGCAAAAGACGATATGCACAGGTGTAGAAATGTTTAAGAAGTTGCTGGATAAGGGAAGTGCAGGACTCAATGTAGGAATATTGTTAAGAGGAACAAAAAGAGAAGAAGTGGAGAGAGGGCAAGTATTAGCAAAACCGGGGACGATAACGCCGCATAGAAAGTTTAAGGCGGAGGTTTATATATTAAAGAAAGAGGAAGGAGGAAGGCATACACCATTTTTTGCGAATTACCAGCCACAGTTTTATTTAAGGACAACGGATGTAACTGGGAGCATAAAATTGCTAGATGGGAAGGAGATGGTAATGCCAGGAGATAATGTGAGTGTAGAAGTAGGATTGCAAGTACCGATAGCAATGGATAAGGGATTGCGTTTTGCGATAAGAGAAGGCGGTAGAACTGTTGGTTCTGGTGTTGTTTCTGAAATTTTGGAGTGAGAGTTTGAGTTATAGGAGTGTAGCTCAATTGGTAGAGCGCTGGTCTCCAAAACCAGAGGTTGTAGGTTCAATTCCTATCGCTCCTGCATTAATGTTGTGGTGAAAATGTTAAAAAGTTTGTGTGTTTTTTTCTGTGATATAAAGCAAGAAATACGAAGAATTGCTTGGGTAAAGAAACAGGAGGTGTTGTCATCTCTATTTGTTGTAATGATTGTTATATTATGCTTTTCGATTTTCTTCTGTTTTGTGGATTTTATGTCTCTTTACGTAATTAAGGCTTTATTTGGAATTATTTATGGAATGTGAATATAAATGGTATATCATTAAAGTTGATTATGGATATGAGCAAAATATACGCGAATTGGTAAGTAATGCTGTTTATTTTAAGGAAGTGTTTATTCCTTATCAAACGGTATGTAATTCAAAGTCTGATATAAAAGAGTTATGTGAAGTGTATGTATATATGCATCTATGTGATGAAAGCAAAAATATTTTGAATCAAACGCCTGGATTCTGCAGTGGCGAATCTGGTGATTTTGAGATGATTTCAGATGATGAAATAAGTTTAAAATGTAAAGAATTTAATAGATATAAATGGTATATCTTGAGAGTTGCTTCCAATTATGAAGAGAAAGTGCGCCAACATATATTGGAAAATTCTATGAGATTGGGTGTTAATGATTACTTTAAGGAAGTTTTTATTCCATATGAAGAGCTAAGTGAAGTAGAGTTGAAATCTAAGAAAATTGCTACACGAAGGAAATGCTTTCCTGGTTATGTCTTTTTATACGTGAATTTATGCGATGAAGTATTGAATTTTATCAATAATATACCAAAATCTCTTAAGGTTTATGGGTTTTTGAAAAATGGTAATATTCCAAAGGTGATTTTGGACGATGAGATTCACTCAATGTGTAATGCACTTTATAATGCTCAAGAGACAAAGAAGTTAGGTTATGGTTATGAAAAAGGTGAAAAAGTGAAAATTAATGATGGTCTTTTTCAAAATTTTACTGGTAAGGTAAATATGGTAAACGATGAGAAAAAAATTATTAATGTGGAAGTATCAATTTTAGGTAAGCCGACAATAATAGAGCTTGATCTGGCTCAAGTAGAGAAAATAGAGGATTAATTATGAGTGTTATAGTTGCTAAGATTAACTTACTTATGGAAGCTGGGAAAGCAGTTCCAGGACCGAAAATTGCTTCAGTACTTGGTCCACGTGGTATACCTGTTCCTAAGTTTTGTGAAGCTTTTAATAAAGTTACTAGCACTGCTAACGCTAATTATAAAGTAGGCGATTTAGTAACAGTGCGAATTTCCATAAAGGATGATCGCTCTCATGATTTTACTGTCAGCGGTCCGCCTGTGGCTTATTTACTTAAGCAGGAGGCTAAATTAAGTAAAAGTTCTGGTAATCCTGGTAAAGAATTAGTGGCTAAATTACCTGTGTCTGCTATAATTAAAGTGGCAAAGTGCAAGATGGTTGATATGAAGGTGGATAATGAAGATTCAGCAGTGAAAATGGTTGTAGGCACTGCAAAATCTATGGGTATAGAAGTTGTGGAAGGTTAGGTAAATGAATACATATAATGATAATCCTAAGCAGTGTTTGAAGAAGATTGTTGAGTCTGCTTCAGCAAAATTTAATGAATCAGTTGATATTGCAGTCAATTTAGGCGTAGATTCACGTAAATCTGAAGAGCAGGTGCGTGGTACAGTAGTTTTGCCTAAAGGTATCGGGAAAAATATTAAAGTAGCTGTTTTCGCTCAAGATAAACATTTATTAGAAGCTGAAAAAGCTGGTGCTGATATTGCAGGAGGAGAGGATTTAGTTGAAGAAATAAAAAAAGGTAGAAAATTAGATGTTGATTGGTGCATTACTACTCCTGATTTTATGGCAAAAATCACTCCTATTGCAAAAGTATTGGGTGCTAAAGGGCTGATGCCTAACCCTAAATTTGGTACTGTGACTTCTAACATTGCAGAAGCTATTAAAACCATTAAGTCTGGTCAGGTAAAATTTAGAACAGATAAAAATGGTGTTATTCATGGTAAATTAGGAAATATTAAATTTGATATTGATGACTTGCTAGAAAATTTAAAAGCCTTTCTTAAAGTAATTAAAGATAATAAACCTATTTCTGCGAAAGGAATTTACTTTAAGGGTGTTTTTTTGAATTCAACTATGGGTAAAGCTTATAAGATAAGCAAAGTGGAAGATGTAATTTAAGGGAGTGATACCGTGAAGCGTAAAAATAAGGATGAATTTATACAGAGCACAATAAACGTATTTGTAAATAATGATTTCTTAATATTAGTAAATTTTAAATCTATAAATGCTAATGATTCGTTAACTCTGAGAAATAGCCTAAAATCTATAGCAGGTGGGGTATTAGTAGTTAAAAACACTCTAGCTCGCTTGGCTTTAGAAAGGACTGGTAAATTTTCTTATTTATCAGGCAAATTTTCTGGTCCTGTTGCTATTATATACTCTAGTGGCATAGTAGAAGCTGCAAAATTAATAGTTGATTTTACTAATGCTAACAAAGAAAAAATGTCTATGATTTGCGCAGCTCATTTAAATGAATTGTTAACAGTGGAAGATGTTAATAAATTGGCTAAGTTGCCTTCTCTGGATGAATTGCGTGTTAAAATTATGCGTTTAATATCTTATGATATTCCTGCTCGGTTGGCGTTGTCTATTAATTCATCTTCTATGAGGCTTATGAGAGTTTTGGATTATTATAGTTCTAAAAAATAAATTTATTGTTAAGTAAGGTGATAATTATGAGTAATGTAACAAGTGATTTGGTTGATAAAATATTATCTTTAAACCTATTAGAGGCTTCTGAACTTGTAAAAGTTCTAGAAGAGAAAATAGGGTTGCCTGCTGGTTCTTTTCTTGGTGGAGCTGTTGGTGCTGGGGCGCCTATTAGTGATAATGCTGCTGCTCCTGCTGCTCAAGAAAAAGCTGAGTATAAAGTTGTGATTAAAGAAATTGATGCGAGTAAAAAAATAGGAGTTATTAAAGCTGTGAGAGAAGTTAATTCTACATTGGGTTTAAAAGAAGCAAAAGAGTTGGTTGAATCTTTACCTAAAGATTTGACTGCTAATGTTCCTAAAGACGAAGCAGAAAAAATCAAGCAAAAACTTATTGAAGCAGGAGCAACTAAAGTGGAGCTTGAATAATATTTAATGTATTAATTTTATATTGATATAGCTCTTTTAATTAATTTGGGGTATTTTAATGGTTGATTCTTCTTATATGTACGCTTCTGGTGCTTTTGTTCCTAGAGTTTCTTATTCTAGGTCGATTGATTTAAAAGATTCTTTATTGGATTTGGTTAAGGTTCAAAAAGAATCGTATGATTCATTTGCTCCTAAGAATAAGGGTAATGAAAGACTTGAAGTTATCTTTCATACAATCTTTCCAATAAATGATCCTTTGCGTAGGGCTACTATTGAGTTTGTAAGTTGTAGGGTAGATGATCCTAAGTATGATGAATCTGAGTGTATAAAGCGTGGTGTAACTTTTTTTGCTCAGGTTATTGCTTCTATACGTCTTGTTGTTATGCAGGATGGTATTTCTCTCGATGAATATAAATCGATTAAAGAGAGTGGAGATCATTCTAAACTTGCAACCGTTGTAAAATCTATAGAAGAGCAGAAAGTCCACTTTTGTGGGTTGCCTATGATGACTGATAAGGGCACTTTCATCATTAATGGTGTGGAAAAAGTTATCGTCTCACAAATGCATAGGTCTCCTGGTGTATTTTTTGATAGCGATAAGGGAAAAACTTACAATTCTGGTAAATTGATCTATTCTGCTAGAATTATTCCTTATAGGGGTTCTTGGCTTGATATTGAATTTGATGTTAAAGACCATTTGTATTTTCGTGTTGATAGAAAAAGAAAATTGCCAATCTCAGTTTTATTAAAGGCGTTGGGTCTATCAAATAATGATATACTCGATAGATTTTATCAGAAAATAAAGTATGTAAAACATAAAGATGGTTGGAAAGTGCCTTTTGTTCCTGATAAATTTAAAGGAGTGAGGCTGCCTTTCGACTTAATGGATATTGAAGGTAATGTGCTGCTTAAAGCTAACGTTCGTATTACCTCAAGATTAGCTAAAAAGCTATATGATAATGAATTAAAAGAGTATCTGGTTCCTTTTAATTCTATATGTGGTTTATTCCTCGCAGAAGATTTAATGGATAGTGCTAGCTCTACGAAAATTTTATCTGCTGGTGAATCTATAAAGCTGGAAGACATAAAGAAGCTTGAGTTATTGTCTGTGGATGAAATATCAGTATTGAACATAGATAATGTATCTGTTGGACCTTATATATTAAATACGCTTTTCTTAGACGAAAACATGTCTTATCAGGATGCGCTATATGAAATATATAGAGTTTTGCGTCCTGGTGAAGTTCCTGTTTTAGAGATAGTAGAGGAGTTTTTCCGTAATCTTTTCTTCAGTCCGGAATATTATGATTTGTCTAACATTGGTAGGTTGAAGCTTAACTCTTACCTTGGATTAAATTATGATGAGGATTTAGCTGTTTTAACATATGAAGATATTATTGAAATTGTGAAAAAAATAGTATTGTTACGTGACGGTCAAGGATCTGTAGATGATATTGATCATTTAGGAAACAGAAGAGTAAGATCAGTTGGAGAGTTTATAGAAAATCAATTTAGAACTGGGTTGTTGAAATTGGGACGCGCAATAGTTGATTCTATGTCCACTTCTAGTTTAGATAAAGTTTCTCCATCTGATTTTATTAATCCAAAAGTGTTAACTAATGTCTTAAGAGATTTCTTCAATTCTTCTCAATTATCTCAATTTATGGATCAGACTAATCCGTTATCTGAAATAACACATAAAAGAAGGTTGTCCGCGTTAGGTCCTGGCGGTTTAATAAGAGAACGGGCAGGATTTGAAGTGCGTGATGTTCATCCAACTCATTATGGAAGAATTTGCCCTATTGAGACTCCTGAAGGGCAAAATATAGGGTTAATCAACAGCTTAGCTATATACGCGCGTATTAATAAATATGGTTTCATTGAAAGTCCTTATAGAAAAGTAGTTAATAGGGTTGTTACTGATCAAATTGAGTATCTGTCTGCTATAGATGAAGGTTTATATTATATAGCTGATACCAGCGTAAAGCTCGATGAAAATAATTGCTTTGTTGATGACATGCTATACTGTAGATATGCTGGTAGTTTCATTATGGTAAGTAGTGATCAGGTGAGTTACATTGACGTATCTCCTAAGCAGGTAATATCAGTTGCAGCTTCCTTGATTCCATTTTTAGAAAATGATGATGCTAATAGAGCATTAATGGGCTCAAATATGCAACGTCAGGCCGTACCTTTATTGAAGCCTACCGCTCCTCTGGTTGCTACTGGTATGGAGTCTTTTGTAGCTTCTGGCTCTGGTGCTGTAGTTTTAGCAAAACGCGATGGCATAGTTGATAGTTCTGATAGTAACTCTATAGTTATACGTGCTTTTGATAAAGAAAGGGTTAACTACTTGGACGTAGATATTTATCATCTAAGGAAATTTCAGCGTTCTAACCATAATACTTGTATTAATCAAAGACCGCTAGTGTGCGTAGGTAATTATGTTAAAAAGGGTGATGTAATAGCTGATGGTCCTGCAATTAACAGTGGTGAGTTGGCGCTTGGTAAAAATTTGCTAGTCGCTTTTATGTCTTGGCAAGGTTATAACTTTGAAGACTCTATTATTATTTCTAGTGAAGTTGTTAAAAAAGATCTCTTTACTTCTATTCATATAGAAGAATTTGACTGTGTTGTACATGATACCCCTTTAGGATCAGAAAAAATAACTCGTGCTATACCTGGTGTTAATGAAGAAAATCTATATCACTTGGATGATAGTGGTATAGTGAAAATTGGTACAAGAGTTGGTCCAGGCTATATTCTGGTAGGTAAAGTTACACCTAAACCTTCTCTTTCATTGCCTCCTGAAACGAAGTTATTAATGACAATTTTTGGTGAAAAGTCATTCGATTGTGCGGATTCCTCTTTATATACATCTCCAGATGTTGAAGGGACAGTAATTGATGTACAAGTCTTTACACGCAGGGGGGTTGAAGAAAATGAAAGGGCATTACTCATCAAACAAAAAGAGGTAAATGACTTTGAGGAAGAGCGAGATTATATAATCAATGTTACTAGTGAATATTTCTATGATGAACTGAAGAAACTTCTTATTAATTCTGGTTCTCAAGATCGAGAAAAATTTGACTCTATTGAACGTGAGCAATGGTGGGGTATAGGATTAAAAAACCAATCCATTTATGAGCAAGTTAAGAGCTTAAAAAAAGATTTTGATGAAAAAGTATCACATGCAGTAGCACAGTTTAAGCGAAAAGTAGAAAAATTACATGAAGGTTATGACCTGCCTCAAGGTGTGTCGATGTCAGTAAAAGTTTTCATTGCTGTGAAACATAGTCTGCAACCAGGGGATAAAATGGCTGGTAGACATGGGAATAAAGGTGTGATTTCTCGAGTTGTGCCAGTGGAAGATATGCCTTATTTGGAAAATGGTACTCCTGTTGATATTATTCTTAACCCTCTTGGTGTTCCTTCACGAATGAATGTAGGGCAAATACTGGAAACGCATGTAGGTTGGGCTTGTAGAAAATTAGGGGAAAGGGTAAGTAATATTCTCGATGAGATCAATAAAATCAAAAGTGCTTTTTGCAAGGGAATTAGGTCCCTTAACGATGATAATTTTACACAATTTGCAGTAGCATACCTTGACAATAAAAAAATTGAAAATATTGATGATGATGAAATAATGGCTTCTGTTTTAAATACACCTAATAAGAATGCACTAAATGACGAGTTGAATGCGTTAGTAGAGAACTATTTGAACTCTTGTAAAAGTTCATACAGCAATTTACGTAATTTCCTGATTGAGGTTTATAGCTATGGTAGTAACGTATCTATCTGTAATGATATTCGTAATATTAGTGATAATAATCTCATTGAATTTGCACGTAAATTACGTGATGGCGTTCCTGTTGCTGCACCTGTATTTGAGGGTCCAAAAGATGAACAAATAGCAAAATTATTTGAACTTGCTGGTTTGGATAACTCTGGACAAGCTGTATTATATGACGGTTGCAGTGGTGAAAAATTCGACCGCAAGGTTACAGTTGGTTACATGTACATGCTTAAGTTGCACCACTTAGTTGATGGTAAAATTCATGCGCGTTCAGTAGGGCCTTATAGTTTGGTTACTCAACAACCTCTAGGAGGAAAATCTCATTTTGGTGGTCAGCGTTTTGGTGAAATGGAATGTTGGGCATTACAAGCCTATGGTGCTGCTTATACTTTGCAGGAAATGTTAACTGTGAAGTCTGATGATATTAATGGTAGAGTTAAGATTTACGAGTCGATAATAAAAGGTGACAGTAATTTTGAATGTGGAATTCCTGAATCCTTTAATGTGATGATAAAAGAACTACGTTCTTTATGTTTAAATGTAGATTTAAAGCAAAATGATGTAGTGATTGAAGATATATCTCACACTAACATTGCACAACCTTTTAATGAGGTTAGCATATCGATTGCTAGCCCTGAAAGTATTAAGCGTATATCTTGTGGTGAGATAGAAGATGTTTCAACTGCAAATTATCGTACGTTCAAAGTTGAGAAAGGTGGATTATTTTGCCCTAAGGTTTTTGGCCCTGTCAATGACGATGAGTGTTTATGTGGAAAATACAAAAAAAGAAGACACAGGGGTCGCATATGCGAAAAATGCGGAGTAGAAGTTACATCTTCTAAAGTAAGAAGAGAAAGGATGGGTCATATAGAGCTTGCATCTCCTGTTGCTCATATATGGTTTTTGAAATCGCTTCCTTCAAGAATTGGAGCATTATTGGATATGTCTCTCAGAGATATTGAGAATATTTTACATAGCGATAATTATATCGTGATAGATCCTCTTGTTTCGCCTTTTGAAAAAGGTGAGATTATTAGTGAAAAAGCTTATAATGAAGCTAAAGATAGCTATGGGATCGATAGTTTTGTAGCTATGCAAGGTGTTGAAGCTATAAGAGAGTTGCTAACGCGCCTTGATTTACATGAAATTAGGAAGGATTTAAGACTAGAATTAGAGTCTGTTGCTTCTGAGATAAGAAGAAAGAAAATTATAAAGAGATTGCGTATTGTTGAAAACTTCATTAAATCTGGAAATAGGCCTGAGTGGATGATACTTACAACTATACCTATTTTACCACCTGATTTGCGTCCTTTGGTATCGCTTGAAAGTGGTCGTCCTGCAGTTTCTGATCTGAATCATCATTATAGGACTATTATTAATAGAAATAACAGGTTGAGGAAATTGTTGAGCTTAAATCCTCCTGAGATTATGATTCGTAATGAAAAAAGAATGTTACAAGAAGCAGTTGATTCTCTTTTTGATAATAGTCGTCGTAGTACTTTGGTAAATAAAGCTGGTGCTGTTGGATATAAAAAGTCCATTAGTGATATGTTAAAAGGAAAACAGGGTCGTTTTCGCCAGAACCTCTTAGGAAAAAGGGTAGACTACTCTGGACGTTCTGTAATAGTTGTTGGTCCAACTTTGAAACTAAATCAGTGTGGATTACCAAAAAGAATGGCTCTTGAACTATTCAAACCTTTTGTTTACTCAAAGCTTAAGATGTATGGTATGGCTCCAACTATTAAGTTTGCTAGTAAGTTGATAAGAGCAGAAAAACCAGAAGTTTGGGATATGCTTGAAGAGGTAATAAAAGAGCATCCTGTTTTGTTGAATAGAGCGCCTACGCTACATAGACTTGGTATTCAGGCTTTTGAGCCAATCCTTATTGAAGGCAAAGCAATACAGCTTCATCCGCTTGTCTGTACGGCGTTTAATGCTGATTTTGATGGTGATCAAATGGCAGTGCATGTGCCAATTTCATTGGAAGCTCAGCTTGAAGCTAGGGTGTTGATGATGTCTACTAATAACGTTTTAAGTCCTTCTAATGGCAGACCGATTATAGTTCCTAGTAAAGATATAGTACTTGGTATATATTATCTGACTTTACAAGAACCTAAGGAAGATAATATACCATCTTTTGGTGCTTTTTGTGAAGTTGAGCATTCTTTGAGTGATGGTACTTTGCATATTCATTCTAGTATAAAGTATAGGATGGAGGATATTAATAGCAGCGGTGAAACTCACTATAAAACTGTTTGTACAACTCCTGGCCGTTTAATATTATGGCAAATTTTTCCTAAGCATGAGAATCTAGGCTTCGATCTAATAAATCAGATATTAACAGTCAAGGAAATAACTAGTATAGTTGATTTGGTATATCGTAACTGTGGTCAAAGTGCTACAGTGGCATTTTCTGATAAATTAATGGTACTTGGCTTTGAGTATGCCACATTTTCTGGTGTTTCTTTTGGTCGTTGTGATATGGTTATACCTGAAACTAAAGCTACACATGTTGATCACGCGAGGGGTGAAATTAAGAAATTCTCTATGCAATATCAAGATGGGCTAATAACTAGAAGTGAGAGGTATAACAAGGTTATAGATGAATGGTCTAAGTGTACGGATATGATAGCTAATGATATGTTAAAAGCAATATCTATATATGATGAAAATAGTAAGTACAACTCAGTGTATATGATGGTTAACTCTGGTGCAAGGGGTTCTACTTCACAGATGAAACAGCTAGCAGGAATGCGAGGGCTCATGACCAAACCTTCTGGTGAGATTATAGAAACACCTATAATTTCTAATTTCCGTGAAGGATTGAACGTATTTGAATATTTTAATTCTACTCACGGTGCACGTAAAGGTTTAGCTGACACTGCGCTTAAAACTGCAAACTCTGGATACTTAACTCGTCGTTTAGTTGATGTGTCTCAAAATTGCATAGTTACAAAGCATGACTGTAAAACAAAAAATGGTCTTGTTGTGAGAGCTACAGTTGAAGGAAGTACTATAGTTGCATCTCTAGAGAGTGTTGTGCTGGGTAGAACAGCTGCAAATGATATATATAACCCAGTGACAAAAGAATTATTAGTAAAAGCAGGGGAATTAATTGATGAGGATAAAGTAAAGCAAATCAGCATTGCAGGTCTTGATGCTATAAAAATTAGATCGCCTTTAACTTGTGGAATAAGTCCTGGTGTGTGTTCTTTATGTTATGGAAGAGACCTTGCAACTGGTAAAATTGTTTCAATAGGTGAAGCAGTTGGTGTTATAGCTGCTCAATCTGTTGGAGAGCCAGGTACTCAGTTAACGATGCGTACTTTCCATATAGGTGGAGTAATGACTAGAGGCGTTGAATCCTCGAATATTATAGCTTCTATTAATGCTAAAATAAAGTTAAACAATAGTAATATAATTATAGATAGAAACGGAAATAAAATTGTGATAAGCCGTTCCTGTGAAGTCGTGTTGATTGATAGCCTTGGTAGTGAAAAGTTGAAGCATAGTGTACCTTACGGTGCTAAACTTTATGTGGATGAGAGTGGGTCAGTAAAAATTGGCGATAAAGTTACGGAATGGGATCCTTATACATTGCCTATTATCACGGAGAAGACTGGTACAGTGTCTTATCAGGACTTAAAAGATGGAGTTTCGATCACTGAAGTGATGGATGAATCTACAGGAATATCGAGCAAAGTAGTAAAAGATTGGAAATTGCATTCTGGTGGAGCTAATTTACGTCCTCGTATTGTGCTGCTTGACGATAATGGTAAAGTAATGACACTCGCAAGTGGCGTTGAAGCATGTTATTTTATACCAATCGGGGCAGTGCTCAATGTACAAGATGGCCAGAAGGTTCATGCAGGTGATGTTATTACAAGAACACCAAGAGAGTCAGTTAAAACTCGTGATATTACTGGTGGTTTACCGAGGGTTATAGAGTTATTTGAAGCACGTCGTCCTAAAGAGCATGCTATTGTTAGTGAGATAGATGGCTATGTAGCGTTTTCTGAAAAAGACCGTAGAGGAAAACGCAGTATATTAATTAAACCTGTAGATGAACAAATTTCTCCAGTTGAATATTTGGTATCAAGAAGTAAGCATGTAATAGTCAATGAAGGTGATTTTGTACGTAAAGGTGATCTATTGATGGATGGTGACCCTGATCTCCATGATATTTTACGTGTGCTTGGGTTAGAAGCTTTAGCACACTATATGATTTCTGAAATACAGCAAGTTTATAGATTGCAGGGTGTTCGTATAGACAACAAGCATTTAGAGGTGATCTTAAAACAAATGCTACAAAAAGTGGAAATTACTGATCCTGGTGATACTATGTACTTGGTTGGCGAAAGCATTGACAAGCTGGAAGTTGATAGGGAAAATGATGCTATGAGTAACTCTGGCAAACGGCCTACTCATTATCTTCCTATTCTGCAGGGGATTACTAGGGCAAGTCTTGAAACTAGCTCCTTTATTTCTGCTGCCTCTTTCCAAGAGACAACAAAGGTACTTACAGAAGCAGCATTCTGCGGAAAGAGTGATCCTTTAAGTGGATTAAAAGAAAATGTTATAGTAGGAAGATTAATTCCTGCTGGTACAGGTTTGATTATGAATAAGATCAGAGCACTTTCACTTTGTGATAATATAGATGAATATGAAAAATATTTTGATATTGAAACTTATGACGAGAAATGGTTGATGGATAATGGTTGTTATTTACACTCTGGTGAGGAAGAGAGCGTAGTGGCATATGATCAGTCGAATTGAGTACAGCTAGTGTGTTTCGTATCAGTTCAGGAGAGTGACAAAATAAGGTAGACAAGGTAGCATAACAAGATAACCAATAAAGTAAAAGTGAGTTTACAACAGATGGTGTCATTCCAGTCTGGAATAACATCATTCTCTTGTCATCCAAGTAGCTGACACTGGTTTCCATCCAAAAGGGCAGTGCCCAGACACTGGGATCCAGAAAAATTTGCTTGTTCACAAGCAAACTAGCATGGAAAGTGGTTACAACGTTCTTGATGAGATTACGGCAAGGCTGGATTCCAGTGTCAAGCACTGGAATGACACCCTTTTTGGGTCTTCTAAATAGCCTTCTCTTCCTGTCATCCAAGTAGCCCCTTTTCCTGTCATTCCAGTAGCCTCTTTCTCCTGTCATGCAAGTAGCTGACACTGGCATCCAGAAAACTTAATTCTAACCAAGTGGCTGCATAATAAAGACTGGATGCCAGTGTCAGCTACTTGCATGACAGCAGTCCTACGTCATACCGCGATTCATTCGCGGTATCTCAGCCGCTAACTGTTCTCCCTCGTCATACCGTCACGGTATCTCTAGTCCCGCTGCGGGATGACGGTTGTCAGCTTCTCCTGTCATCCCAGTAGCTCCTTCGGTGTTATTCCAGTGCTTGACACTGGAATCCAGACTTTAATTGTTATACTTGTAAATAAGTCTGGTGAGAATAAACGTTCATCTCAAAATGCAGTATTTTTGTTGAAATAGCTCAACTGGATCCCAGTGTCAAGCACTGGGATGACACCATTTGTTGTGTTTAACAAAGTTCGTACTTAGCTTCATGTTAGCTACAAACGTTAAGAAATTTACCAAGTAAAAAAAAAGGCAAAAGAAGCCCCGTGGTTATTATCCGCTTTAAAATATTGGCGTTTTTTATGTTTTAAACGCTTGACAAGCGAGATTCAGCTGCTTTTAATTGCAACTAACCTACGCTGCAAATGTTTAAGAAATTTACTAAGCAGAAAAAAAGACAAAGAATCCCCGAGTTAGCTAGTCTTTTACTATCTCTGTCGAGTATTGGCATTTTTTGATGTCTTGTAACGCTTTATAAGCGCGTTCAGCTTATTTAGATAAAAATCTAGATGTAGATGAAGTTTTGTAAAGACATACAGTATCTATATACTGCAAAAAATTGAACATAAGACGCCGATACACTAAGTAATCCTTACCTTTTAATCTGCAGATTGGCGAAAGCAAATACAATAGCTTCAGTTTCATGATAAGGGGGCTGGCGGAGTTTGTCAAGTAGGTTTTTATGACTTAAAAAGCCAGTGTCAAGCACTGACCACTTTTGCTTCAATATTTGTACATTAGCCACGCCCCTAAACAGATACGTGTGTCTCTTGACCAAAAAAGCCAATAATATTTTCTTTCACTTCTGTGCTATCTGTCATGTTATTTACTCTCACACGAAATTCAGATGAGCATTGAAGCCCGCTACTGTACCAACCTATGTGTTTGCGGGCCATCTTTATCCCCGTGTCATTTCCATAGTACTCAAGAATATTATCGTAATGCTCAAGTATGATGCTTAATCTCTCTGAAGCTGTTGGTTCAGAAGTTTTACTTCCACTGAGAAAGTGCATTGCTTGATTAATCAGCCAAGGTTTACCGTAGGCACCACGACCTATCATCACTCCGTCTGCTCCGGATTCTTTAAGAGCACTTTGAATATCACTCAAGTTTTTAATATCGCCGTTTACTATAACTGGAATTTTCACTTGCTCTTTAACATTTCTAACGAATTTCCAATCTGCTTGACCGTTATAGAGCTGCGCTCTTGTCCTTCCATGTACAGTAATCATTTTTGCTCCTAAATCCTCGGCAATTTTCGCAAGTCTCGGTGCATTGCGATTTTCATCGTTCCATCCAGTGCGCATTTTCACCGTAACTGGCACATTCACTGCTTTGACTACGGCCTCAATTATCTCAGCGGCTTTTTTCTCATCGCGCATTAGTGCTGATCCTGCATAACCGTTTACAACTTTTTTAACAGGACAACCGAAATTTATATCTATTATTTTTGCACCCATATCCTCATTGAGCTTTGCAGCCTCTGCCATTACATCCGGCTCGCATCCAGCAAGCTGCACAGCAGTTAATTCATCGACTTTTGCTTTTTGCAGACTCTGGCGAGTTTGCATAATCATGGCTCTGCTTGCAATCATTTCTGAGACTAACAAACTTGCACCAAGTTTCTTTACAATACTTCTAAATGGATAATCAGTTACACCAGACATCGGGGCTAAGATTACCGGAGAATCAATTGTTAAGTTTCCTATTTGAAGGGGCATGAATTATGTTGATCTTATAATTTAATTACATTATAGAGCAAAAAGATGATGATTTATCTAAAGATGAAACACTGCTAGTTCTGAAAGAAGGTGTTATTTCTTTCAACTCGGCTCTCTCATAATGACCAGGTTTTAAATATATTGTTTCGCGTTTTTTGTTACCCCATAACTCGTCGTTTAGTTTATAACTTTCATGACAAAATACTTGATTTAGCTGATCATCATTTATCATTTGTGGATCTGGCTCAAACTCCTCGTGCTTCTCGTTGTTATTGTCTTTATAATAGACATTAATTTTAATGTTAGCTAAAGAAGCTAAAATAGGAATTTCTTTGATAAAAATATAATAGCACGGATTATTTATTGCTTCTAAATAAGCTTTGTAAAGTTCAGGGTTATGAAGAAATGAATTTGTAATAACATCACTATTGTATTTTGTTTTGTAAATCTCTTCATCAAAATTATCTGGATCAAGAGCTTCTGCATATTCTCTTAGATCGCTGATAGCCTTATCATGCGATACATTAAAATTTCTAATAATTCTACCTACTAGCTCCCCAACCTTATCTTTAGCATTTCTAGTCTTTTCATTTGTCTGTTCAACCAGCTTCTTTATTTCGTCTGACCTCCTAGTTAGATCTCCTGGCTTGTTTAAAAACATATTAAAAAGCGTTTCTAGATGCCTTCTTAGAAGATCTGGCATACTCGAATCATCCAAAGATGTAAATTGACTTAAAAATTTGTGCCATTCCATTCTCATATCTTGTGCTTTTTCAGCCTTATATTGACCAGAGCTATTATCACCAAATACAGCATGGAAAAAGCAGTTACCGTCCCCTGCAGTATTATATGTTTTAACTTTTGTTTTTTGAGTTTGCTCACTTTCTGAATCTGAACCATGACCACTATCATCTAACGAAGCACTGGAACTTCTACGACTTCTATTCTCTGGGCTTTCTGTGCCATCTGGTACAATACCACTATCCCTATCAGGAGTTTTCGGTCTTGCTTGCTTTTCTGGAGTCTTGCCTTGCAAATCTTGTAGTTCTGTATCTTTTTCTTCACTCTTTTCCCCCTTTGAAGCTCCTTTTCCATTTCCATTAATATAGTTCTTCGCTGATTTGTATGCTGTTGTAAGAACTACTCCCATTATAATCCAAATCACAGGATGAGAAATTAGCATAGCAAGTGGAAAGGTCAATAGAGGGGATCCTATTACCGCTCCTAAACAGCCAGCAGCGAATGTGGCTGCTAGGCATACACAAGTAGCGCAGATAACAAATTTCCCACCAGCAAAGTAAGTGCTCTCTTTAAATTGATTATATTTTTCTGTGATGCCCAACATACTATATCCTATGAACGCTAAGTTAATTAAATTTTAACAAATTCTAACAAAAAAATCAACCATAATAATTTTAGTAGTATGAGAAAATATTGAATATTAAGAGCTTTTGAAGTACAGTAATAATGTTAGTAATAGCACAATATATGCACGATATAGAATATATACGCAAAAACCCTGAAGGATTTGAAAAGGCAATGAGAAGCAGGGGGATAAGAGAGTTTACTGCAAAAGAGATATTAGAAATTGATCACGAGAAAAGGTCATTAACCACTAAATTGCAAGATTTAAATAGGCAGCGCAATGAAATCACAGAGGAAATAAAAAAGCTAAAAATGAGCAAGAGCCCCTGTGAAGAGCAAATAAAATCATCAAAAAACATCACGAATGAGATAGAGGCAATCAGCTTAAAAGAGCAAGCAGAAAAGGATAAGTTAGTGAATGTTTTATCTAACTTGCCGAATATTTCTGCGCAAGATGTGCCAATAGGTGTAGATGAGAGTTCTAACTTAGAAGTTAAAAAATACGGAGAAAAAAGGCAATTTGATTTTACAGCAAAATCTCATTATGAACTCGGAGAAAAGTTAGGTTTAATGGACTTCGAACAAGCGGCGAGAATTTCCGGATCAAGATTTGCGATATTAAAAGGACAGTTAGCTAAGCTTGGACGAGCGCTAATAAATTTTATGCTTGAAATGCATGTTAATGAATTTGGCTATACTGAGGTGTACCACCCGGCTTTGGTGAAAAACGAAGCTATGTATAATGTTGGTCAGCTACCGAAATTTTCTGACGATTCGTATTTAACTACCGACGAATTGAGGTTGATTCCCACAAGTGAAGTGTTTTTAACAAATTTGGTTGCTGATAAAATAGTGGAGGAAAAAGAACTGCCTATTCGTTTTACTGCGTATTCAGAGTGTTTTCGTAAAGAAGCAGGCAGCACAGGGCGAGACACGAGAGGCATGATAAGGCAACACCAATTTGGTAAAGTGGAATTGGTGAGTATCGCAACTGAAAACCAATCAAATGATGAACTTGAGCGCATGACGAGTGTTGTTGAAGAGATATTAAAAAAACTAGAATTACCGTATAGAGTAATGCTACTGTGTAGTGGTGATATGGGTTTTGCTGCACAAAGGACTTATGACATAGAGGTATGGTTACCTGAGCAAAATAAATATAGAGAAATATCAAGCTGCTCAAATTGTGGTGCATTTCAAGCAAGAAGGATGAACGCTAAATACTCTTCAGAAACTGATAAAAAGATGAAAAAATATATTCACACTTTAAACGGCTCAGCTTTAGCTATAGGAAGAACGATTATTGCCATAATGGAGAATTATCAAAATTCTGACGGGTCGATTGCAATACCAAACGTGTTGCAAAAATACATGAGTAATGATACTGTTATAAGCAAATAATAATTTTGACATATAGAAAAGCGAGGAAATAAAGATGAAGGTTCTGGTTATAGGTTCTGGTGGACGTGAGCACGCTCTACTTTGGGCTCTAAAAAAATCTCCTATCTTGACTGAGTTATATGTCACTCCTGGTCGCCCAGCCATGGAAAATTTGGGAGTTCTTGTGGATGTAAATATTCAAAATTCAGTGGATGTTACACAATTTTGCAAGAGAGAAAATATAGAGTTGGTTGTTATTGGTCCAGAACAACCAATAATTGATGGGCTTGCTGATGATTTAGTTGCAGAGGGAATAAATGTTTTTGCTCCAAGTCAAGCAACTGCAAAACTTGAGGGATCGAAGTCTTTCACCAAGGGACTATGCAAGCGATATGGTATACCAACTGCCAAGTACGAGTGTTTTGTTGATGAAGGATTAGCTAAAGATTTTGTACGTAGCAATAAAATAAAGTTTCCACTTGTAGTGAAAGCAAATGGAATTGCGGCAGGGAAAGGCGTGATGATATGTTGCGCAGAAAACGAAGCTTTTTCAGCAATAGATTCAATGCTAGTGGAGAAAAAATTTGGTGAATCAGGTGAAGAAATAATCATAGAAGAGTTTTTAATTGGAGAAGAAGTAAGTTTTTTTGCTCTTGTTGATGGGTTGAAAGTAGTAACTCTTGGGTGTGCAAAAGATTATAAGAGAGTTGATGAAAGTAATGAAAGCCAAAATACTGGAGGCATGGGATCGTACTCATCACCTTCAATTATAAGTAAGGACATGGAGCAAAAAATTATCCAAAAAATAATATACCCTACAGCTCAAGCATTGGTTAACATGGGTACGCCTTATAAGGGAGTACTCTTTGCTGGTTTAATGATTTGCAGAGATGGTCCAAAACTTCTCGAGTATAACGTTAGATTCGGTGATCCAGAAACGCAATCTATATTACCTAGATTTGATTCAAATTGCGATTTGTTAAAATTGATGTTGTCAGCTGCAGAAGGAAAGTTAAATGTCAAAATGGTGGAGCTTAATAACAAATCTACAATTTGTGTAGTTGTTGCAAGTAAAGGCTATCCGGGTGATTATCAAAAGGGAGAAGTAATTAAGGGATTAGATAAAATTGAAAGCATTCCTGGTATATTGGTGTTTCATGCTGGTACTAAATTAGATGAGAGTGGTAATTGGGTTTCAGATGGCGGAAGAGTGCTAAATATAGTAGCAGAAGGGAGCACTATAGAGGAAGCCAAAAGTAAGGTGTACTCAGCATTAAATTTTTTAGAATGGCCAGGGGGTTTCTTCAGATATGATATTGGTAGTTAATGTTAGCTGTCGGTTAGCAGGTGGCTCACAGAAACGAAAAACTTACTTGACAAACTCCGCCAGCGCCCTTATCACGGTACTGAAGGTATTCAGTTATCTTCATCTGTGCAGATTAAACAGCAAAAAAAACAACGTACTTGGCGTCTTATTTTTAATTTTTCGCACTATGTGCACCTTATGTCTTCACAACATTTCTAGCTATATAAGCCGAAACGCGCTTACAAAGCGTTTAAGACAGTAGAGAACGCCAATTTGCAGGATTAGAAAGTGACAACTAGCTAACACGGGGTTTCTTTTGCCTTTTTTTCTGCTTAGTAAATTTCTTAAATATTTAAACAAAGGTGAGTTGCATTTAAAAGCAGCTAAATTGCAGTGTTTAAGACTTAAAAAACGCCAATACTGAAAATAGACAATGACTAGGGCTTTTTTTGCCTTTTTTTTCGTTTGGTAAATTTCTTAAACATTTATGGCTAAACGACAACCGTCATCCCGCTGCTTGTTAGCGGATGAGATACTGCAGCGGGATGACGGTTCGCGGTCTTACTATTACCCACAAATATAAATGTTTGTTGCATAGCTCTTAATGGCATAACTTTTGCTTGAAATAACTGTTTATATGGTGCAATTTACAGCTTTTAGTTGCTAAAATTATAACTCTTAATTTAATAATTTTAATCCAATAAGCTTTCAGGTTAATAAAATTAAATTATTTGAGTAAATACAATACCATGTCTTTATTTGTGGGTAATAGTAAGGTTCGCGGCAGTATGACGATAACCTCGTCATCCCGCTACGTGTTAGCGGGATCTAGAGATACCGTGACGGTGTAGTAATTCGTCATTCCCCTACGTGCTAGCGGCTGAGATACCGCGAATGAATCGCGGTATGACGGTTTGCGGCGGTATGATGGTTCGTGGCAGCATGACGATAACCTCGTCATCCCGCTGCTTGTTAGCGGGATCTAAAGATACCGCGAATGAATCGCGGTATGACGGTTTGCGGCGGTATGATGGTTCGTGGCAACATGACGATAACCTCGTCATCCCGCTGCGTGTTAGCGGCTGAGATACCGCGAATGAATCCACAACTGTACGAACATTGTGATTTGAGAACAATCTCCGCCAGGAAGGGTGTCATCCCAGTGCCCAGACACTGGGATCCAGGAAACTTAATTGCAAGTAATGCATTGGGTTTGGTGAGTATGGGTTTTGCGTTATAGAATGAAGCACTTTTGATGAATTTGTAAAGAAAACTAGATTCCAGTGTCAAGCACTGGAATGACACCGAAGGAGCTACTGGGATGACAGGGGAAGTTGACAATCATCATCCCGCTGCTTGTTAGCGGGATCTAAAGATACCGTGACGGTGTAGTAATTCGTCATTCCCCTACGTGCTAGCGGCTGAGATACCGCGATTCATTCGCGGTATGACGGTTAATTTTCTTTATTTTGCTTATAACTTCCACAAGCAGTGCAAACATAAATGAAGAATACAAATATTCTTTTGGTAATTCTACATGAAATCCATGAAGTATGAGGTACACACCGACAAGTAAAATAAATAAGATAGCAATTACTTTTAAGCCTGGGTTAGATTTGATTAACTGGGCGGTATAACTTGATAAAAACAGCATTGCTAGCATGGAAAATGTAAATGCTGTAGCAATTATTACCATGTTATAAGTTAATGCTATAGCAGTTAATATCGAATCAACTGAAAAAACTAAATCTATTAATATAATTTGTAGCACAACTAAAAAAAATTTTGATTTAACGTTTGCTTTCTTTTTATTTTTCTTACATACAAAGATGTCATCCCATAACTCCATAGAGCTTTTAACAATAAGGAATAATCCCCCTGCGATCATAAGTAAATCCCTTGCTGAAATATTTAGCGATGCAGTGTGAAATATGGGTTTTTGCATTGACAATATAGATGATGTAAAAAATAGTATTACAAAACGCATTAATAGTGCTAATCCAAGGCCCATAAGGCGCACTCTTTCTCTCAGCGCATTTGGTACCTTATCTATTGCTAGAGAAATAAAAATTAAATTGTCTACACTAAGTATAGTTTCAAGTAGTGTAAGTGTCAGTAAAGTCCAAGCATCAGCTAGCATTTTTGTCCCAAATTCGGCTCCTCTTACTCTACAATAGATGTGTAAAAATTAAGTGACTTCACTCAGAAGTTTTATAGCAGTTCTCCAGAAAAACAGGATAACTGCTAATATAAAGTTCAGCAGCTTCTTCTATTTCCGTTTTTGAGCAAAATCAATAATAAGAGAGTTCCTTATTTTCATTTTTGACTTTATTTGAAAATAATATATACTATAAAAATAGTGTACTAGGTTGAATGAATGTATATTAAAGGATCACCATCAGGCAAAGTATTCGCTGGTTATCAGGCATTTATACCTAACCCCTTGCCACCAAAATTTGAATGGGACAATGATTTAGTTAATAGTCTTTCCAGAGCAGATCATATTTTGGGTATGTTATCCAGGGAAGGAGCTAAATTGCCTAACCCTCATCTTCTCATACGACCCTTTATAACACGTGAAGCAGTTCTTTCAAGTAGAATCGAGGGAACTCAAGCAACTCTTGGTGAAATTTTGGCTCAAGAAGCAGGTGCTAATGTAGATCGCAATCCCGATGATTTACAAGAAGTACGCAATTATATATCAGCGCTCGATTATGGACTAAAACGTTTACAGTCCCTTCCAGTGTCGCTCCAGCTAATTAAAGAAATTTACGGGAGGCTTATGCAGTGTGCAAGGCCAGGAGAATTTCGCCGAGTGCAAAATTGGATTGGAAGCCCAGGATGTACAATAGACACAGCAAAATATGTGCCACCAATGCCAGGTGAACTGATGGGTTGCTTGAACTCTTTTGAAAAGTTTCTACATGATAGAACATTACCCCCACTTATACATATAGCTCTATGTCATTATCAATTTGAAGCGATTCACCCATTCTTGGACGGCAATGGACGTATTGGACGTTTATTAATAACATTACTTCTGATCGAAAGAAAATTATTATCATCACCTCTGTTATACTTAAGTGCATTTTTTGAAGCTACAAGAAGTGAGTATTATGACCAACTTTACAATATAAGCAACAGAGGCACGTGGCATGATTGGTTCTCTTATTTCTTAAATGGTGTAGTACTGCAATCATTGGATGCATTGTCAAGAGCAGAACGAATTAACATTTTGATTGCAAATTGGCAAACTGAAGTTAGTTCTAAAACTGAAGGAGTTGCGAGTGGTATTGTAAGGTATCTCGCTGTAAACCCTTACTTTACTATAAGGAAAGTGGTTGAAAACTTAGGTGTCGTATTTACAACAGCCCAAAGAGCAATCGTAAAGCTTGAAGATTTAGGCATCGTTTCACAAACTTCTCAAGGAAAGAGAGATCGGGTTTATTGTGCAACTGATATTTTGAATATTCTAGAAGAACCAACTAAGATTACAGAGAACTTCGATAGCACATTGTAGCTATTGTGATGAATAAATTCAGCAAACAGCAAGCTTAAAGAGTCTGATCCAATGGACATGCTGAACAAAAAGTAAGGAGCTCCTTTTGGAGAATTATATTAACTTATTAATTAATTGCTTGACTTTTAGCAGGATTTATTATATTATTTATTAATGAGTAATGCAATCAAACCAAGGAGGATAGCATGATAAATAATTTGGATTCAATAATTCTTGGAATAAAAGATGGTGAAAAGGCGATTGAAGATTTAAGGGTTGTTCTTAAAAAAAGAAAAGAAGAAGTTATTACTACACAGACATTTAATTACGCTTTACAATGCCCACAAACTACAAAGGAAGCGATAGTACACGAAATTCTGCTTCATTTTATACAAAATCCTGGCGAGCAATCACTAGAACAAGTAATACAATACTTAGATGGAGCAATACAATCTAGGATATATGCAAAAAACAACCCAACAAGAAATCTAGATGAGGAACTTCGTACTCATATAAACTTTAAAGATGAAAAGGGAAATACATTACTACATCATGCAGTTATAGGTAATAAAACTGAAGAAATAACCACCCTTCTTGTTGCATATAGTGCAAATCCTTTGATACAAAACGCGGATAATAAAATTCCTTTAGATTTAGCTCAAGGAAAAACAAAAGAAGTGCTTATTAAAAGTATGAAAAAACAAGCTAATACGAAAAAAGAAAGCGCTATGATAGGCAGTTTGGTGCCTGGCATAATGATTGGTGGTTTTCTTGGTGTTGTACTTGGAGCTGGTATGTGTTGCAGTAAGTCTTTCTGGTGGTATTATACCAGGTGTAATGATAGCACCTGTTCTTGTTGCTAGTATAGCTGTTGGACTGACCATGTATTTTTTGAGTCAAGGCTATGAACAGGCTAAAGCGATAGAAAAAACTATTGGCACTGTTAGCTCTGAAATATCTGTTGGTGGTGCAACTGCTGCAAATGATAAAAATGATAAAGAAGGGCCACAACTTACATAGAAAAAGCTATAGTATTTTTCAAACTAAATAATAAATCTTGTAATTAGGATACTCTGGATTCCAGCGTCACGTGCTGGAATGACAACTGATACTCCTACTCTTTATGTCATCCAAGTAGCTAACACCGTGATCCAGGAAATTTAATTGTTTTAAATTTTCCCCTCTATACACCTATTTAAAATTTATGTTATTCACATGCGCAATATAATCTATAATAACATTGAATTTATTACCAATACAATATATTAAAAAATATTATGAGCTTTGTGAAAGAAAGAAACACTCCTGTGATGGAGCAATATTTGAACCTGAAAGCTCAATACAAGGATCATCTGCTATTTTATAGGCTAGGAGATTTTTATGAGTTGTTTTTCGATGATGCTATTAAAGCTGCGAAATTGCTGAATATAGTGCTCACTAAGAGAGGTAATTCGTGTGGGCAAGAAATACCAATGTGTGGAGTGCCAGCACACAGTAGTGAATCTTACCTACACAAGCTAATAGATTTAGGATTCAAAGTAGCAATCTGTGACCAATTAGAAACTGCTGATGAAGCAAAAAAGAGGGGCTATAAATCCATAGTAAAACGTGATGTAGTGCGAGTTGTAACTCCAGGTACAATTATAGAAGATTCACTATTAGAGGATAAAAGCAATAATTATCTCGCGTCCATAGTTGAACAAAATGACGAATATGCTATTAGTTGGCTTGAATTATCGACGGGAAAATTTTTTCACACTTTAACGAGTTTGAAAGCTCTAGATAGTGATTTATTGCGTATATCACCAAGAGAATTATTAATTTCTGAAAAATTCACTGAGGACGAAAAAATTAGATCGGTTTTAAAAAATTATAAAATATCAATTACGCAACACGCACAGAGCTTTTTTGAGTATAGTAAATCTCACAGAACATTATGCGAGTTTTATAAAATCAGGGAACTTGGGAGTATAGGAAATTTCAGCAAAGTAGAAATCATGGCGTGCGGTGCACTGCTTGAATATGTCAGAGTAACACAAAGGGGCTCTATTCCAAGGCTTGAATTCCCAAAAACCTATAAGCAACAAAATTTCATGCTTATTGATGCTTCAGCAAGGAGAAATCTTGAGTTGTTTTCAACTCAATTTGGTGAAAAGAAAGGTTCACTAATTTCAGTTATTGATCACACAGTTACAGCCTCTGGTGGACGCCTGTTAAAACAAATGCTTGCTTCACCACTTGCTTGCTCCAAGGCAATCAATTTGAGGCTCAGCACCGCTCAATTTTTTGTAAATAATCATGAGCCACGCAGAAAAATACGAGAGATATTATCTAACATTCCGGATATTGAGAGGTCTTTATCGCGCTTAATACTAAGGCGTGGTTCACCAAAGGATATGAACCTATTAAAAATAGGCCTAGGAAAAACTTTAGAGTTGTCTGAGTTTCTGTCTACCTTGCATAATTATTGTTTAAGTGAAAAACCAGCAATTAACTCTCAGATGTCATTCCAGTGCTTGACCAGAGAAAAGGAACCAGTGTCTACTACTCAGGTGATAAGTAGTGACGAGAGTGAACTAAACACAATACATAAAAGCCTTGGCAATCATAAAGATCTATTTGAACTGCTAAATAGTGCTATACTTGATAATAACCTCAGTTCCATGAAAGAAGGAGGGTTTATTCACTCAAAATACAACTCAGAATTATCTGAGTTATCCTACATATTAAATAACAGTAACAAGTTGATAACCAAACTCCGTGAATCTTATCGCAACCTAACTGGCATTGCCGCACTCAAAATATTACACAACAACATACTCGGTTATTACGTTGAAGTGTCGGCAAATCACAAAATAACTTTGGATATATTTATTCATAGGCAAAGCTTAGCAAATAGCATGCGCTACACTACTAATGAATTGAAAGAACTAGAAAATAAAATTCTTACGGCACGTGATGCTGCAATCAGCTTAGAAATGAAAATTTTTAGTGAACTGTGTAGTGAAGTTGCTAAAGAATCTGAAAAAATTGCTTCTGCTGCAAATGCTTTGGCAAAACTTGATATTAGAACCGCGTTTGCAGAGCTTGCAGTGCAAAATAATTACGTAAAACCCATCATTGATGACAGCAAAGAGTTCAATATCTGTAGCGGAAGACATCCAGTGGTTGAAGTTAACGATAAATTCATTGCAAATAGCATCAATTTAGCTGGTATACATCTAATTACTGGTCCTAATATGGCTGGAAAAAGCACTTTCTTGAGGCAAAACGCTCTCATTGCAGTTTTAGCTCACATGGGGTCATTTGTGCCAGCAGAGAGTGCGCATATTGGAGTGATTGACAAGATATTTAGCAGGGTTGGTGCAACAGATAATATAACAGCTGGTTATTCTACCTTCATGGTAGAGATGATCGAAACAGCAACGATAGTAAATCAGGCAACGGACCGTTCCTTGGTGATACTTGATGAAATTGGTAGGGGCACAGGGGTGTATGATGGATTATCTATTGCACAGGCGGTGATTGAACATATTCACAATGTAAATAAGTGCCGCGCCATTTTTGCAACTCATTATCATGAATTAACTAAAGTAAGCAAATACTTGAAGAACGTGAAATGTTTTTGTGTAAAAATAAGAGAGTGGAACGGAGAGGTTATCTTTCTACATGAAGTAATTGAAGGCATTGCAGATGAGTCATATGGAATACATGTGGCAAAACTTGCTGGTTTTCCTGATTCTGTTTTAAATAGAGCAAGTGAGGTGTTTGAGGAGCTAAAGGCTTGAGAGGAAATTCTTACATAACTATTGTTTAAGTGAAGAGTTGCCCACACAGTCCACCATATGTGTCAAATTAAGCTCAAAATTGTAAGCTTAAAATATGGTTGAATAATTGTGTGTATAATTATTAATGCTTTTTAGGTACTCTTGCTATGGGTGCGCCAAGAAAGCGTTTAGAATACAGTTGGTGAAAATCCAACTTAGGCAAAGTCTAGCCAACAGCCTAGAACAGACCATTATGCTGCGTGAGGTAACGAGCGTAGTAAAGCTAATGGAATGGACAATATGGTGCCATATGTTTTTTGGTTTGGAGAGAAGGTGTCCGGTTAAGTCCTCCTGATGTAGCCTGTGCATCACAAGAACGATTACTCCTTTTTTTCTGTCGTTAAGCCTGGTTACTAGAGTCTGATCAAACCAGTTTATAGCGCGCTTTCTAAACATTTCACTCAAAGCTTGAGCAAAACTGAGCGGATCGTCCACGATGATGAAATCACCACCTTCACCGATTAATGTTCCTCCAACTGATGTTGCGATTCTGTATCCTCTTTGCACTGTTTGGAATTTGTATTTGGTATTCTGATCTTTGGATAGTTCTACCTCTGGAAATAGCTTTTTATACCAACCAGATTGCATTACGCACCTTGTATCAAGCGAGTGCTTTTCGCTGAGCAGCCGAGAGTAACTTGCAACTATTATTCTTGCAGTTGCCCAGTATCCATGCGGGCCACGCAACGCTTATGCACATGGACTTCATTGAACACGGAGGCATATTGAATATTATTCGCCTCACTTCACCAACGCTCGCTGCTTCTAGCCTGTCTGCTATGACTTTTATGTACTGATAATCATTATACTCACACCCCGGTACACCGTTTAAAAGCATAACTTAATGAATTTTAGAAAGTTGATTTTGTTCATGATATAATGTTGAAACCAGCGCGTGACGCTGGGATGACAAAAAAAGGAGCACTGAAATGACAAGGCTATAGGTTGTAAGCAAGACGTCATACCGCCGCGGTATCTAAAAGCATAGATCCTGCTAACAAGCAGCGGGATGACGGTTGTCGTTTAGCCATAAATATTTAAGAAATTTACCAAATAAAAAAAAGGCAAAAGAAGCCCTAGTCATTGTCTACTTTCAGTATTGGCGTTTTTTAAGTCTTAAACACTGCAATTTAGCTGCTTTTAAATGCAACTCACCTTAGTTTAAATGTTTAAGAAATTTACTAAGCAGAAAAAAAGGCAAAAGAAATCCCGTGTTAGCTATAGTATTTCCCAAAGTAAATGATAAAGGTATAATAAGGTATTTGGGTTATAATGGCGTATAGTGTGGATTTAAGAGAAAAGGCAATATCGATGATAGGAAAAGGGAAGAAGAAGGTTGAGGTGGCAGAGCTTCTGGAGATAGGAATAGCAACTTTGTACCGCTGGTTAAAAAAGAAAGCTGCTGGTGAAAGCCTCAAGCCATCTAAAAACGGCAGCTTTATTCGAAAAATAGACCCAAAAATACTCGAAGAATATGTTACAAAGAATCCAGATCATACTCTGGCAGAGATGAAACAAAATCTTGGATTTGGAATAAATTCAATTTGGTATAGACTAAAACAGCTAAAAATTACTTTAAAAAAAAGTCACACTATATCAAGAGCGCAATCAAGAAGATAGGCAGCAGTTTATTGATAAAATCTCAAAAATAGACCATTCCAGCATCTTATATATAGATGAAGCAGGAGTTGATAATAAATTATACCGAGAATATGGACGTGCTCCAAGAGGAAAGAAAATTTATGCAGATATTCCAGGGAGAACTCGAGAGAGAATCAGTATAGTAGCCGGGTGGATTGGAATGAGATTTATTGCACCAATGACTTTCAAAGGTGGGTGTGACAAAGAGGTATTCAATATATGGTTGGAGAAGATGTTATTACCTAAATTGCCACTTGGCACAACCATAGTTATGGATAATGCTACATTTCATAAGACCACTAAAACAAAATCATTAATAGAGTCTTTTGGCTGTCATGTGCTGTATCTTCCAACATATTCACCAGATTTGAATCCCATAGAACACTGTTGGCATACCATCAAAAGCCGCCTCAGACCTCTAATGTATAAATGTACAGACTTACAACTTTTGGTTGGTAATACCATAATGGAAATTTATCATTCATTTTAGAAAATACTATAGTTATAGTGTCCTGTTAATTTAGCCTTCAGTACTTGCCACCAATCTTTAAGTCGAATACTTCCGCGGACTATTTTCAACCACTCCTTGATTTCTTTTAGTTTTCTGGCTAGATTTAACTTTGAGGTTTTATGTCCCATTATTAATCTACCACGACGACTTTTTGCACCATAGTGCGTAAACCCCAGAAAATTGAAACTTTCCGTCCTTCGTTTCTCTCTTATCGCTTGTTGCCACTCCCTCTTGCCAAACTTTACTACTCTGGTCTTGTTTTCAGATACTTCCAACCCAAATTTATTTAGCCTTTGTTTCAGTAATTCCAGAAATTCTTCCGCGTCTACCTTACTTTCGCAACAAACCACAAAATCGTCGCAAAACCTTATTAGTTGTATATATCCTCTGGATCTTGGTTTAAATTTCTTTTCTATCCATAAATCCAACACATAATGTAAGTATATATTTGCTAATACAGGACTTACTATACCACCTTGGGGTGTACCTTGTTTTGTTGCTTCATAATTTCCAGCTTCGACTATCCCTGCCTTGAGAAACCGCTTTACTAACCACAGCAAATTTGGGTCAGTTATTCGTTCCCTTAGACATCTCATTAGCCATTTATGCTGTATATTATCGTAGAACTTCTTGATATCCACTTCTACAATGTAGTTTATTGGCTTGTACATAACTGCTTTATCTAGTGCATTTACCGCTTGATGACAGTTTCTTCCAGGTCGAAATCCATATGAGCTGTCCAGAAAGTTTGCCTCGTAAATATTTTCTAATATCTTCTTCAGCATAATCTGTACTAATTTATCCTCGGTCGATGGTATTCCGAGTCCGCGTTTCTCTTTACTTCCAGCTTTCGGTATATATACCCTCTTTACTGGTTGTGGTTGATATTGCTTCCTCTTCATACTTTCTACTAGCACTTCGAGTTTCTCATTCAGATTTTCTCCGTATGATTCCACTGTTATCTGGTCTACTCCACAAGCCTTGTTACGCTTCAGTTCTTTATAACATCTCGCAAGATTCTCTGTATTTATCAGATGGACTAACGATGTGAATTTTAGTCGCTTATCTTGCTTTGCTCTTACTGCTATCTGGTTTAGTTTATTTTGCATGTTATTCCAACCTCCGTTGTATTGGCCTAGCAATCCCTATTCCAGTTACTATATTGCTGATCGCTTCCCCTTGTACGTGGCTTTCCCACATTCTGAGTACTATCAATCAGTCCGACTTCCCCTGCATCTTCCGCTAGTTCTTGCCTTTGTTGACTTGTTCCAGCGTACCTTTGTAGGAATGCATAGGATCTCCCAAGTTCACTTGAAGTCCATTTCAATACATGGCACGGTCTCAGATCCCGATAGAGTGAGTGATAACTTGCCTTTACGTTATCCTTCATGCTGTCTTCCATGGCCATGAAAATGTCGACCTCTATGTCTTCAGGTATTTCGGAACTCAATCCCTTCACTTTCGTTGTACCCTGCATTGTCCATCCCACTAGCTCTATTACACTCGTTACCTCATGCAACATAGTGGTCTGTTCCAAACTGTTGGCTAGACTTTGTTTGTGTTGGATTTTCACCAACTGTTCTCCAAGCACTTCTTGGCGCACCCAGGCTTACCTCCAGCAACTTTTTTATAAACGGTGTTAATGCTCCATCTCTTCCTGTCAACGGTCTTCCTTCTCGTATAGACGACAGGATATTTGTTTCTAATTCTTTATAATCTACCAAACCGGTAGTTCTGTTTACTACTTTCTGACTCATTGTCAAACCTCCATTTTTTTATATCAATTTATTACTTTTTTTTCGGTTTGACACAGTTTATTTAACACTCCCGTAGCCAAGCTACTTTGATGACAGAAACCTAATGATCCAGGATATACTCCTTTGTTAAGGGAGATTGAGCATTTTCGAATATTTCTTGAGTGCTTCCAGACTCAACAATTCTGCCATTATGAAAGAAAATTACACTATCAGATAACTTTTTAGCTTGCTTCATTGAATGAGTTACCATAATTATAGTAAACCTTAATTTCAGCTCTTGTATAAGATTTTCGATTGCATTGGTTGCCATTGGATCAAGAGCGGAGCACGGTTCATCCATTAATAAAATAGTTGGCTTCACTGCAATTGCGCGAGCGATGCATAGCCTCTGTTGTTGGCCACCGGATAAATCGAGTGCACTATCTTGCAATCTGTCTTTTAATTCTTCCCATAAGCCAACTTTAGTTAAACTATTTTCCACCATCTCATTCAATTTTTGCTTATCCTTCACCATACCATGCAGTTTTGGCCCATAAGCAACATTGTCATATATTGATTTTGGAAAAGGATTTGGCTTTTGAAATACCATGCCAACTTTTGCTCTGAGTAGCACAACATCCATATCGCGTGAATATATATCACCCAGCCCATCGATATCTAATTCACCAACAGTTTTGCATCCAGGTACATAGTCATTCATACGATTAAAACAACGCAAAAATGTTGATTTACCGCACCCGGATGGTCCGATAAAAGTAGTAACTTTTCTTTTATAAATATTCAAATTTATATCGAATAAAACTTGCTTAGAGCCATACCAGAGATTTAAATCTTTAACAGAGGCACGTGTATTGCTCATATCACATCCTGCATTGAATAGAGCCCCGGAATTTCTCTTTTATTTTCATATAGCCATACTGCTGCTTGAACAGCTCCTCTAGCAAATGTTGTGCGATCAATTGCTTTGTGGTTTAGTTCTATCCGTTCATCAGAATTAACAAACATCACGCTGTGATCTCCTATTACTCCACCTCCACGAGATACTGCAAAACCTATTTCCCCCTTTTTTCTTATGTTTGAACCACTATGTAAATATTGATTGGACTGAAAATCCACTTTTGAAGCGTTAGCAATTGTTTTGCCAAGTTCTATAGCTGTTCCAGATGGTGAATCCTTTTTTAAGTTATGATGCATTTCCCAAATCTCAACGTCATATTCATTACCTAAAAGCTCAGCAGCTTTTTTTACCAATTTCAGCAACACATTAACCCCAACACTCATATTTGCTGACCATAATATTGGAACTTCAGCAGCATACTCTTTTAAATCGACACCTTCTATTCCAGTTGTGCCACTAACTAGCGGTGTTTTAAATTTTACAGCTGCTTTAAGGCAGTCTAACATACATTCTTTAGTTGTAAAATCTATTACAACGTCAGATGACTCAAATATGCCATTAATAGAACTTGTAACTTCAATTCCTAGATTGGAACCGCAGCCTATAATTGGTCCAATATCTAAGCCCATGTACTTACTGCCTGAACGGGCAACAGCACCTGCTATTTCCACTTCGGCATTTGTAATTAATTCATTGAGTATTTTCTTGCCCATTCTGCCTAAGCAGCCTATTACTCCAACTCTGATTTTCATAAAGCTTTTTGTGTTATATTAGGCCTTTTTTTAAGCTCTGTCACTTCTGATCTATATTCTATAGCTGACCCAAGCAACACGTCATGCCGTTGCGGATAGATTCCGCTAACTAGTAGCGGAATGACGATTGTCGGTGAACCTAAGTTACTTTAGCTATAGCTGACCCAAGCAACACGTCATACCGCCGCGGCGCTAACTAGTAGCGGAATGACGGTTTTTCAAATTGTCGGTAAATCTAAGTCAGTTTAGCTATATATGACTCATTTCTTTACTGCAACTTAACAAGAACTGGTCTGTAGCTAATAGTTATTGACAATAAGGGTAATTAACTTTGATAAGAATCTTTTCTGTGTTCAATTGAAGTCTATATGTTCTGGAATATCTATATAGTAAATTATGCGGTAATCGTAGACTACGCTGCCCACTTAAATTATGCCACAAAGGTTTTCCAAGTGTAACCGTTCACAGATTTCCACTTAATTCTTCAATCTCACTAATAGAAAGGCCAGTAAACTTGACAATAGTGTCAACATCAACATTATTAGCCAGCATTGCTTTTGCGACTTCAATTTTCCCTTCAATTTTTCCTTTCTCTATACCTTTTTGTATACCTTTCTCTTCAGCAAGATCAAGTCTGTATTCAAGAATGGCTTCTTCTTTCCGTAGATCCATTATTCTTTCTTCGTAAGCTACTAAATCTTTTTCGTTCCAACGAAACTTGTCTAATTCATCATATGCTAGCTTTATTATTGGCGCTTTTTCTGCTATCTCTTTTAAGTCCTCTTCTGTTGTTTCTTCTGCGTATTTAAAAAAGAAACACCACCTTTCTACTATACTTTCTAACTGCTCTACTTTACTTTTTGAAAATTTGGGCAACTCAATAAAGACGAATTGAAAATCTTTTAAGTAATGTCCATTAGTTTTTATATCACGTATATTATGAGTAGAGATATAACCAACTTCTTCAGGAAGTAAGCTACAATTTGATATAGCAATAAAGAAGACTTTCTTTAAATCAATGTAGTTGCCAGATTTATCTAATTGTCTTGAGTAGGCTTTAGCGGCATATAATTGAGCGCGTTTTTCGAAGCCCTTGTCTCTAGCGAGCTGCATTTCTGCTATATATCTATTTCCGTGAGAATCCTTGCAGAGAACATCAACAATACTTTGTTTATCAGAGGCAACTTCGGGATCCATAATAGTGCTAAGAAACTCAACTTCTTGTATTGCATTTATCTCAGTAAACCCTAAAATATCGTTCAAAAAGTGGATCAGGATATTCTTATTTTTTTCCGTTCCAAAGATTTTTTTGAAACACAAATCATTGCGAGGATCGAGAAATTTTGAAAGAGCCATAGCAAAAGTGCTTAAAAATATTAATAATTATACACTATTATTAATAATTATTCAATCATATTTTTGAAGATAGCTATAGCTAACGCGTCATATATTTTTAACTTACAACTGCCACGAACCGTCATACCGCGATTCATTCGCAGTATCTTAGCCGCTAACACGTAGCGGGATGACGAGGTTATCGTCATGCTGCCGCGAACCGTCATACCGTCACGGTATCTCTTAGCATAGATCCCGCTAACACGTAGCGGAATGACGGTTTTTCAAATTGTCGGTAAATCTAAGTCAGTTTAGCTATAGGCAGCAATTTTCTGTATTTACTTTAAATTGAAGAAAGCTCAAATGAAAGATCGTGTTTTGCTAAAAACCACAGAATGCAGTCTGATTACACCTTATCTTTGTTAGCTATAGCAAGTAATTGTATTTGTAATATGACAAATCTCATGTTGAAAAATCATTTTATGATCTAAATCAGTTTTTTTACAGGTAACTTCCAAGCTTATCAATTTTTCCAAGATCTTCTTAAGTTCTGAAAGTTGCAAACTTTTCAAATGAGATTTGAAGCTCTGCAATTGTTTAAAAAACAATGGAGGGCTCAGCTGATCAATCGCAGCCTGCTCACTCATTCCACCTTGCACTGACAGCAAAACGTTTTCAAGGCGTAGGAAATAATTTGATATAATGCGAATCAGCGCTATCGGTGAAAAATTTTCTTGTGATATCAATGCATCAGAAATTCTAATGAAGCGCGACATATCTTTACTTGCTATGGCAGAGCATAGATCATCAAGTGTAGCATAGTCGTTGCCGGAAGTTGAAAAGCATAATTCTATATCAGTAAGTTTTAGGTCTTTTCTCTCCCCTAGATACAAAACTAACTTCTCAAGTTCTGAACATATAGGCAGCTTTCTATGGTTAAAGTAAGATTGCAAATGGTAGATTATCTCATTTGTGCATTTTATATCATTTTGTTTTAAGTAACTTGATATAATGTCACAAAGATTGCTGTTGCTGTCTTTATAGCAAGCAATTACACCAAAAATTTTTGAACTCTCCATATAACTTTTGGTTGCAGAATTGTGTAGAAGATCACTTGCTACCATCATTACATAGTGACCACTTGCGTTATGATCCAATACGTTTTTTAACTCTTTGGATATACCTCCACTCACATTTATCAGCTTAATTAATTTTTTGCTGGTAAATATCGAAATGTTTGCCAATTCAGAAAACAGTAAACCGGGTGACTTATTTACTATTGCAAAATCCATCACCTGAGCTGAATACTCATCCAAACTGACAATTATTTCTTGTACATAAAAATCAACCCTACTGTTATCACTTCCATGAATTAACACACCACTTAAAGCATCAGGTTTCTCTAGGAATTTTTTAACTTTGGATGGTGTGACCCTCATGCCACCTATATGATATCATTCTCATTTGATTGTACATGAGTATCCAAAGACTCTGAGTTTTCTTGCGCAATATTGTGCAGATCATCTGCCGTACTCTGCACATTATCCGACTCTTCTGTTTTTCCTGTAATATAATTATAAAATTTTTTCACAGGTTGAGATATATATTTGGAAAAAAATCCTTCTTCGCTCATATTGCTTACTCCATAAAATTAACACCTTACCATTAGCACATAAACAATAATATAGCAAAGACTATTTTGTGCTAAGATAGTGATGTTTTATAATGAGTATATTACAAAATTATTAACATTCGAGATTAAAATTAAGCCAACCTGCTTAATACTAGCCTTATAAAATAAGCGATAATTAAATATACAGCTGCAACAAGTATAATTGCAGGTCCAGTTAATAAATCAAAACTTGCAGATAACATCAGACCCGATATCCCAGAAATCACAGAAAAAACTGTTGCAACAATAATCATCTGCATCGGAGTTTTTGAGATGAGCCTTGCAGATGCTGCTGGTATTAGCAAAAATGCAGCAATGAGTAATATTCCTATTAATTGGGCAGCAATTGCTATAAATATAGCAAGAGTGATTAAAAATTCTAGTCTAACAAAATTAACATTAATCTTCTCAACTACTGCTAAATCTTGATTAATTGAAATCATTAACCAATAACGCCATCTAAATATTAATATCAAAGTAACTATTACAGAGGTTAAAAAAATCAATACTATATCACTTTGATCGAGCATTAATATATCACCAAACAGTGAGCTAATAATACTATTATTGCCAGATGGAAAAAAAGACATAAGTATTAAACTCGATGATAAAACTACATTGGTAACAATGTTCAATATCGTATCAGCAGAATATAATCTGTTAAAATTAAGAGAAAGTAGTATAGCAAATGTAATTGCAATGAGCATTATGCTAAGCGATGGGCTAATCTTAAAAATCAAAGCAAGTGCAACACCGAGCAATGAAGAATGGGACAAACTATCACCAAGATAAGATAACCTTTGCCATATCATAAACGATCCTAAAGCGCCTGTTACTAGGCTAATTACGACTACTGCAACTAGACTGTTGATGAAAAAGTCCTGGGTAAACATTTCAAGCATGCTATATGGCTATTAGATAACTGACAACAAATCTATCTTCGGATATCAAAATGTTATGGGTTCTGCATGCTGCACCGGTTGTCATAAATTCAAAATTTAAACCTTTTTGTTCCATAAGATAGGACTTCACTGAAGAACTTAGTATATTGCGTGTTTTACCAGTACCTATTATCAAAATTTCTATTTCCTCTGTTAAAAAAGATTTAAAATGTTCCTTGCTATTTATATCACTTTCTTTCAATTTAATCACCTTTTCAGGAAAAACTATAATTGAGCCGCAATATTCTCTATTATTCACCAAAAATTTTCCTTCCCTGTAACCATTTATAAGATTTTTATTCTCGGAAATCAAGGGAGTTATATCCATAAAGTCAAACTATTAATTGAGTGTCACATACCCACCATTCTGGTTGCTTTTTTCTGATATTAGCTGCAGCAGCTTTTGCATTTTCCTCACTATCGAATATTCCAAAGCATGATACACCACTGCCTGACATGCGAGAAAGTATAGAGCCTTCTTGTGACTTAAGTGTTGATATCACATCCTTAATTTCAGGTACAAGGCTTATTGCTATTTCTTGAAGATCGTTTCTCGTCTCTTTAAGAAGCTTCAACAAATCCTTTTCAGCGTCATCGCTCCATTTAATTGGCTCAGAAAATTCTCCTTCATGTTTGGAAAATACCTCTGGTGTACTCAAAAACTTTTTTTTCGGTTTCACAAGCACCACATTTGTGGGTAAGGAAAATTTTTGGACATAGCACAATTCTTCGCCAATACCTCTAACAAAAACAGGCTTGCTATCTACACTTGCTGGAACATCAGCACCAACGTTTAAGGCTATTTCATTTAAAATCGTCCTATCAATCTCCCACAGCTTCCCTAGCGTACGTACCACAGCTCCAGCATCTGAGGACCCACTACCAAGTCCTGCAGCAATTGGTATGTTTTTTACAACCCTTACAGTGACTTTAGTGCGTACAGGAGCATGTCTAAGCAGCAGATTAACCGCTTTCATTACAGTGTTATACTGGTTATTTATTCTAGACTCGGAGTTTATAAATTCAACTGTAGAGTTATCGTATCTAGAATCCTTCTCACCTACTTTTATTTCCAAAAAATTAGAGAGATTAGCAAAGACAAACAAACCCTCAATCAAGTGATATCCTGTTTCCTTCTTATTTACAACATGCAAAAAAAGATTGATTTTTGCAGGCGCCTTTACACACAAACTTTTCATTATATATCTTCACTAACACTATTTTTACATTATATGTATAATGCTATTTTAGTCAACTTCTATAAGGTTTTTGCACTTCTGATGAGATCAAATGCCATAAATCCTAATTTCTCTGTATGGGTAAATGCGTCCGCTGGTACAGGCAAAACAAAAATCTTAATAGACAGAGTATTGAGACTTTTATTAGAAAACAAAAGAAATATTCTTTGCTTAACGTTCACCAATGCTGCAGCAAACGAGATGGAGAATCGCATTCACAGCATACTCAGTAAGTGGGCAATATGCTCAGAGAGTGTGTTGATAGCAGATTTAGAACAACTAGATTTCTTTCCAATGTCATTCCAGCGCGTGACGCTGGAATCCAGTAAAAAAAAAGAATGGATCCCAGTGTCACGCACTGGGATGACAGGGGATGACGCAGAAATAACGGAGAATGATGCTGAGGTGATAGCACCACATAACCACGATTTAAGTAAAAATCCAGTAGTCCACCCTTCGATGTCATCCCAGCACCCCTACTTGTCATCCCAGTGCGTGACACTGGGATCCAGAAAAAATGAAGCACTTGATCGTTATTTAACAAGAGCAAGAAGGCTTTTCTCCGAACTGGAAAATCTTGGTTTAACTATACAAACCATACACGCTTTCTGTTACAAATTAATTTCCAACTTTCCCATAGAAGCTGGCATCGCCCCAAATTGTACGCTGAGTGAATGTAAAGAATTACATTCCATCATATTCAATAAAGTGCTTCATAATGAGGCTGTGCAAGATAGTATAAACTTCATTGCAACTGAAATTGATGAAAATAAATTACGCGATTTGCTTTATACTTTATGTGTAAAAAGATTTGCGTCAGCAAATGATTCGGAATATATCAAAGATAAATTGAGCGCCCCAGATGAAATTCATGACTTACAGAGTGAAACAATTGAGCACGTGGAAAGACTAGCCGAGATATTAAGTGAAGGCAGTAAAAGAGATCAGAGTTATAGTGCAATACTTTATTCTACTGTCATTCCAGTGCTTGACACTGGAATCCAGAAAAAAAGAACCAGTGTCAGCTACTCGGATGACACCGGAATAAAGTGGAATGACACCAAAATAGAAAACCTAGCCAAGGTATTTCTAAAATCAGAATCGCACGAAAAAAAGAGCATATCATCCATTGCAACAAAAAGTATTTTGGAGAAATTCAAAGATGCAGAGCAAATAATAGAGAGCGTTCAGAATGTAGTATTTACCCATATAAGAGACATGAACTCTTATCAAATATTCAAGAGAACCAGTAGCTTACTTGGTGTATTTAAAGTATATGTTGATTTGTATAATAGTGAAAAATCAAAAAATGCACTGCTTGACTACAATGATATAATTGACTTAGCAACAAATCTTCTCAGCAATCCAAACTACAAAGATTGGATATTGTTTAACTTGGATCAAAAAATAGATCACATCCTTGTTGACGAGGCACAAGACAATAGCATCAGCCAGTGGAAAATTATAACAAATCTCTGCGATGAATTTTTTGCCGGTAATGATGAAAAGCGAACCTTATTTGTAGTTGGTGACGTAAAACAATCCATATACAGATTTCAAGGAGCAAATCCCCATCTATTCAACTACATGCAACAATACTTTCATACGAAAACTGGTGGCAGAGATTGGATATCATGCCAACTTGAAAAGTCATTTCGCTCAACTCCAGAAATTTTAACACTTGTAGACAGATTATTTAATAACTTCCGCGCAGAAATATCTTTTGTTGATAATGAAATAAAACATGTTCCACATAGAGAAAATGATCAAGGATATATTGAAATTTGGCCAGCGTTACCAAGGCGCAAAGAGAAAGAACAGCAAGCTTTACAAATTCCTCTGACATGCAGGGAAGGTTATACAATAGCAGATCGATTACTTGCTCAAACAATAGCCAACAGAATTCACAATTGGTTGAATGAAGGGCGGATTTTAGTCGCTAAAGATCGCCATATAGAACCAAGAGACATTATGATTTTGGTACGACAACGAAACGTGTTAGTTGATTACATAATAAGCGAACTTAAAAAAGCAAACGTGCCAGTTGTAGGCCGAGATTATTTTAGAATTATGGACTATATAGCCGTGCAGGACTTAATAGCTTTGGCCGAGTTTTTACTCCTCCAGGCAAATGATCTAGCTCTTGCAAATGCTTTAAAATCACCACTATTTAATTTTACCGAGGATGATTTATTTAACATTGCATATGATCGTAAAGAGCATTCACTATGGGAAAGAATTCAGGATTATTCTGTGGTTATCTATAGTGAATTAAACTATCTCATTAACTTATCTCGCATAGAGTCTCCTCTTGCACTATTTACACATATATTGCGTACAGGTAAGAAGAAATTTGCTGCAAGGCTAGGTCTTGAGTGCTTCGAGGTTCTAGACGAATTTATGAACCTTGTGTTGCAATTTAAAAACCCATCTCTTCAAGCGTTTGTTCAGTGGATCAAGGAGAATAACCCGGAGATTAAGAATGATATGCAATCAGAACGCAATGCTGTGCGAATAATGACAATTCACAAATCAAAAGGTCTGCAAGCTCCCATAGTATTTTTGGTTGATACAAACACAGTGCCAAGAAACAGTGAAAGCATTATCTTTGATGGAGCAGAAGTGCCATTTTGGTGTGGAAAAAACAACAACGCTTATTGCGATCAAGTAAAAAGAGAGAAAAAACTAGAGGATTATAATGAATATTTGCGTTTATTATACGTAGCACTCACGCGTGCTGAAGATGAGTTATACATCTTAAGTAAAGAGCCAGTGCAAAAGGGCTCTTGGTATGATCTAATCACTCAGCATGGAGAACCATATGAAAAGAAACAAGCATACTTACAGCCAATATTTAAAGAAAAAGTTGAAGTGCTATGTGTGAATGCAAACTACCCTTACATTTATAAAAAACGTGATTATTTTGACGTTCCAGTGATTTCACCTCCACCAGCTTTAGCCCACTCTTCAATGTCATCCCAGTGCTTGACACTGGGATCCAGTGAAAAAGAAGGAGAACAAGTGTCAGCTCACTCTCTGGTGCCATTTCAGCACTCTCTTTCGTCATTCCAGCGCGTGACGCTGGAATCTAATTTCTGGATCCCAGTGTCAGAGCACTGGGATGACAAAAAAAGGAGCACTGGGATGACAGATGGTTATACAAGAGGTCTGATAATTCACAGCATATTGCAGTATATGCCCAAGATAGAAAAAGAAAGGAGAAAAAATTGGGTCAGAAAATACCTTGATAACATCAACATCAGTGAAGATAAGGATGAAATTTACAGTAAAATATTAGCCTTTAATGAAAAATATGGCTATTTGTTTGACTTGGAAGGCAAATCAGAGATTACACTGAGTGGAACAATTGATAGCAAGTCAGTATTAGTACGACTAGATAGGCTATGCATAACGCAAGATAAAGCAATCATAATTGACTACAAATCACACCGTAACGTTTCTGTTTCCTCATTAAATGAAATAAAAAAGCAAATGTTGATCTATAAAACCTTAGTACAAGAAATATATCCAAACAAGCAAGTAGAGTGTGTGGTTATTTGGGTAGAAGATTTAACTCTGCAATCTAACTTTTGATAAAATTTGATTACAAGAGATAGCTACTACGTCATACCGCCACTCCTTTCTCGTCATCCCGCTACGTGTTAGCGGGATCTCAGCATAGCTATCTTAAAGCTAAGTAATATAAGTCAACCCAGCTATGATTCTTTTGGACGAGCTTATCGTCATACCGCCACTCCTTTCTCGTCATCCCGCTACGTGTTAGCGGGATCTCAGATAGCTATCTTAAAGCTAAGTAATATAAGTTAACCCAGCTATGATTCTTTTGGACGAGCTTATCGTCATGCCACCGCGAACCGTCATACCGCCGCGGTATCTCAAAGCATAGATCCCGCTAACACGTAGCAGGATGACGATTGTCAGGCTAGCTGTCATCCCAGTTTGGAATCCAGGAAAAAGAATGGTGTCATCCCAGTGCCCAGACACTGGGATCCAGGAAAGTTTGCTTGTAAACAAGCAAACTAGCATAGAAAGTGGTTACAACGTTTTCGATGAGATTATATGGAAAACTGGATTCCAGTGTCAAGCACTGGAATGACATCACAGGGGCACTGGAATGACACCTCTCTTGGGCTCTTTTAGCTATAAACATTAAGAAATTTACCAAATAAAAAAAAAGGCAAAAGAAGCCCCGATTAATATCTATTTAAAAACATTGGCGTTTTTTTATATTTTAAACGTCTAATAACCGCGACTCAGCTGCTTTTTAATGCAACTAACCTTTAGTCATAAATATTTAAGAAATTTACTAAGCAGAAAAAAAGGCAAAAGATATCCCGTTATCCCGTGTTAGCTAGTTGTCACTCTCTAATCCTGCAAATTGGCGTTCTATACTGTCTTAAACGCTTTATAAGCGCGTTTCAGCTTATATAGGTAAAAACCTAGAAATGTTGTGAAGACATAAGGTGCTCATAGTGCAAAAAATTAAAAATAAGACGCCAATTACGTAATACTGTTGTCGTTTAATCTGCACAGATTGAAGATAAATGAATACCTCCAGTACCATGATAAGGGGGCTGGCGAAATGTGTCAAGGAATTTTTATGTAAGAGATCTATTGAAATGCCCCTGTAAAATTATACTATTAATTAGCACACTGTAAATTTAAAATTATAAATATGTTAAGCAGATTGGTAATTTTGCTATTAGTTTTTATACTTCCTTTTTCTTCATACTCATACCAGTTTAGAACCAAAGCAAAGCAAGCAGTAGTTTTAGATTTAGCTTCAGACTCGCTCATTTTTGACCATAATTCCGATGAAAAAATGGCCCCATCTTCAATGAGCAAGCTAATGACTTTATATATAGCCTTCGATTATCTAAAAGCTGGAATAATAAATATGGAGGATAAATTTCGAGTAAGCAGAAAAGCGTGGGAAAGAAAAGGCTCTTCTATGTTTTTGAAAGAAGGTCAATTTGTTACGGTGAGGGAATTACTTGAAGGAATTACAATAGTCTCAGGTAATGATGCCTGCATAACACTAGCTGAGGGCATTGCAGGATCAGAAGAGAATTTTGTGGCTGAAATGAATGAGGTTGCACAAAATTTGAATCTGAATGACAGTCATTTTGTCAACTCAAGCGGGTGGCCAGATGGAGATCATTTCATGAGCGCAAAAGACTTGGTAATGCTGGCAAAAAGGATTTTCACCGATTTTCCTGAATATTATGATTTATTTTCTGAACAATATTTGACATATAATGAAATTGCACAAAAGAATAAAAATTTTCTACTTTTTCACGACATTGGGGTTGACGGTTTAAAAACCGGTTATACAAATGCTGGTGGTTACGGCATTGTAGCATCTGCAAAACGAAATGATAGGAGAATTTTTGCTGTCGTAAATGGTTTAAACACTGAGAAAGAGCGAATAGAAGAAGCAAAAAGACTGATACAATACTCCTTAAATCATTTTAATACTAAGAAAATATTCGTTAAAGACAGTGTAGTTGAGGAAGTAAATGTTCTCTATGGAAAAGATAGAAAAGTGCCTGTCACAGTTGCAAACGATGTTACCATAACTTACAACCGCAAATTGCATGACCAAATTAAGGTGCGTATTGAATATAAAGATATGATACCTGCACCAATTAAAAAAGGTCAAGAAGTGGGCAAAGTTTTTGTAGAAATACCAGGCATTGAACAACAAACTACACCACTTTATGCAGCAAATGACGTACAGGAATTGAATTTCGTAGAAAAGTTTTTTAGAATGTTGTTTTAAGTTTGATATTAAAGTAATTTCGAAAGAGAGATCTATTGCACTTTAGTGTAGTTTTAACTAACAATTTCTGTTACAATACAAGATTGAAATGTTACGAAAATGTGCTGGTTATGTTTGTTGCTGTCCAGTATCCTAGAGGTACTGTGGGCTGTAACGCTAAAGTTTAGTAACAGTTTTACTAAAGTTGTGCCTTCGATTGCAACATTGGTAATTATGATCATTAGCATTTACTTTTTATCTCTTGCAGCATGCTTTCTACCTATTAGAGTATGCTATGCAGTTTCCTCTGGAATATGCACAATTGGAATAACTATAATTGGTGCAACCGCTTTCACAGAGAATATTAATTTATCTCAAGTTTTATGTATCGTTTTAATTGTAATAGGAACCATAGGGCTAAAGCTCTCTATTTAAACCTAAAAATTTATGCATGAATTGGATATATTTACTCTTATCGTCACTAATTGAAGTGTTCTGGGTCATAACACTTAAGCATAGTTATGGATTTACTCATCTTGTACCATCAATAATTAGCATATTCTCCATGGCTCTTAGTACGTATTTACTTTCGCTCGCTACACGTTCTATACCTATCGGAGTATGCTATGCAATTTGGACTGGAGTGGGCGCTATAGGAGCTTCGATACTTGGAGTTTACCTATTTAATGAACCAGTTAATTTATTCGAAGTAATATGCTTTATTTTAGTTACATTCGGGATTATAGGATTAAAATTGTTTGATACTGCAAAAAAAACTGTTGATAAAATGGAATAAGAGATCCCAAACTGGGATGACGCTAAAGGCACTCCATCTTGTCATGCAACTGGAATCCAGCTTATGAGAGCTACAAAAAATAGCTTGACAAACTCCGTCAGCCCTCTTACCATGAAACTGAAGCTATTTATTTATCTTCGCAATCTCTGCAGTGGATTAATGACAAAAAACTTAATGTATTTGGCGTAAGTCATGCTTAATTTTTGCACTATGTGCACCTCATGTCTTTATAAAACTTCTAGGTTTCTACCTATATAAGCTGAAACGCGCTTATATAGCGTTTAAGACAGTAAAAGACGTCAAATAGACAAGGGAGAACTTGAATACTAGCTACCTTGGGGTTTCTTTGCCTTTTTTTTCACTTAGTAAATTTCTTAACGTTTATAATTTAGGTTAGTTGCATTTAAAAGCAGCTAAATTGCAGCGTTTAGAATAAAAAACGCCAATATTTTGAAGTACATATAAATAACTATAGTATAGTATTTCCCAAAGTAAATGATAAAGGTATAATAAGGTATTTGGGTTATAATGGCGTATAGTGTGGATTTAAGAGAAAAGGCAATATCGATGATAGGAAAAGGGAAGAAGAAGGTTGAGGTGGCAGAGCTTCTGGAGATAGGAATAGCAACTTTGTACCGCTGGTTAAAAAAGAAAGCTGCTGGTGAAAGCCTCAAGCCATCTAAAAACGGCAGCTTTATTCGAAAAATAGACCCAAAAATACTCGAAGAATATGTTACAAAGAATCCAGATCATACTCTGGCAGAGATGAAACAAAATCTTGGATTTGGAATAAATTCAATTTGGTATAGACTAAAACAGCTAAAAATTACTTTAAAAAAAAGTCACACTATATCAAGAGCGCAATCAAGAAGATAGGCAGCAGTTTATTGATAAAATCTCAAAAATAGACCATTCCAGCATCTTATATATAGATGAAGCAGGAGTTGATAATAAATTATACCGAGAATATGGACGTGCTCCAAGAGGAAAGAAAATTTATGCAGATATTCCAGGGAGAACTCGAGAGAGAATCAGTATAGTAGCCGGGTGGATTGGAATGAGATTTATTGCACCAATGACTTTCAAAGGTGGGTGTGACAAAGAGGTATTCAATATATGGTTGGAGAAGATGTTATTACCTAAATTGCCACTTGGCACAACCATAGTTATGGATAATGCTACATTTCATAAGACCACTAAAACAAAATCATTAATAGAGTCTTTTGGCTGTCATGTGCTGTATCTTCCAACATATTCACCAGATTTGAATCCCATAGAACACTGTTGGCATACCATCAAAAGCCGCCTCAGACCTCTAATGTATAAATGTACAGACTTACAACTTTTGGTTGGTAATACCATAATGGAAATTTATCATTCATTTTAGAAAATACTATAGTCACCAACGGAGCTTCTTTTGCCTTTTTTTCGCTTGGTAAATTTCTTAATGTTTATGGCTAACATGAAGCTAAGTACGAACTTTGTTAAACACAACGAATGGTGTCATTCCAGTGCTCCTTTTTTTGTCATCCCAGTCTGGGATCCAGTTCTTATTACCTGGTATAAAGTTAAGTTTTCTGGATCCAAGTAGTCTGGGCACTGGCTGCCTAGTGGAAATTTATAACAACTGTGTCAACCTTCTCTACACAGCTCCTTCTTTTCATTTACGTTTTGTGCTTCTTTTGCTTCTTCCACTTTAGTGCTAGGCTTTAACATCATATAGGTTACACCACCAGCCACTAGTGCCGCTGCTGTAACTATAGCTGCTGCTATCATTACGGACATTAATTCAACTGCAACTGTCCCAGTTGCAAAAAGTGTCACTGCTATAGCAGTACTAAGTGCCGCAGTTGCACAGCCGGCAATAATACCGTTTTTAATTGCTGATGTAGGTTCTGTTTTTCCTAAAAGGCGTGTTGTATCTTTATCATCTTGCGGTAAATCTGTTTTTTTGCTTAGTTTTTCAAGTTGTTTTTCTTCTGCTACCTTCAAAAGCTTCTTTGTATCATCATCTTCAGCTAAGTCTCGTGGAGTTCGACCTTCATTATCTTTTGAGAAAAGGTCTGATTTTTTGTCTATTAGAACACCTACTACCCATTTGTTATGAGTAGCAGCCAAATGTAAAGGGGTACTTCCATCTTTATTTGCCGCATTAACATCCGCTCCGTTTTCTATTAGGATTTTCACTATATCTGAACTTGCATGTCTAACAGCCAAATGTAAAGGAGTCCATTCATTTTCATCTAACGCATTAATATCAACTTCCTCTACTTTCAGTAGAGCTTTTACAATTTTTTCATCGTTATAACGTGAAGCAGCCAAATGTAAAGGGGTACTTCCATTTTTATTTACCACTTTAACATCTGCTCCTTCTTCTATTAGAGTCTTCACTGTGCGTGTACAACCACCTTGAACAGCAGAATGCAAAGGAGTATATCTATCTTGATTTCTTGCATTAACATCAGCCCCGTTTTCTATTAGAGCTTTTACAACTCCTTCATCGTTATAATGTGAAGCGACCAAATGTAGAGGAATATTCCCATCCTTATCTACCGCTTTAACATCTGCCCCTCCTTTTATCAGAATATTTAAGGCTTCTCCACCAAAGGACTCTGAGGCAACCACATGTAAAAGAGTTTTGTTATCTTTATTATTGCATTAATGTCAATGTCTTTTGCTCTCAATAGAGCGCTCGTTGCCCCTTCATTGCAAAATTGAGCAGCACAATGTAAAGGGGTCTTATCATCTTGATCTTTTACATTAACATCAATGTCTTTTGCTTTTAGCAAAGTGTCTATTGCTTTCCCACTGTCATAGTGAGCAGCTATATGCAAAGGAGTACACTTTCTACAACTCTCTGCATTGATATTTATTTTTTCCGCCTTTAGTAGAATATCTATTACTTTTTCACTGTTAAATCGAGCAGCGTAATGTAAAGGAGTCCATACAGGCAGTCTATCTGCTGCATTAACATCAATTCCCTCTACTCCCAGTAGAGCTTCCGTTATATTTTCTAGGTTATTACGAGCAGCTAAATGTAATAATGTACACTCATCATCCTCCCGAAGAAATGGATTATCGGGCTTATCAACAGCGTGAAACAGGTGATTTACATTAAAACTAGCCTTATCCCACTTTTTATATTCATCTGAATATTGTGATAATTTCTCTTTTATCTTCCCAATTACGTTATCTTTACTTAAATTTTTGTCAGCATCAATTGCACTTAGCATTCTTTCCCACTGCTCGTGTTCAATTGTCATAACTTTACTCCTACTTTAACAACATTTTAATTATCATATATTATGGCAAGAAAGTCAACTCCAGATGAACTCTTAATTTTGCTTAGTAAGCACACTAACTATGAAACAGTCTATATTACCATCAAAAACAGAATTTATATTACCCACTTCATGTCCAGTTCTTAAATCCTTCACCATTTGATATGGATGCATAACGTACGATCTGATCTGATTACCCCAGCCTATATCGCATTTTTTACCATACTCTTCAGCCATCTTTTGTTCTTTTTTTTCCAGTTCAATTTGGTACAAACGTCCTTTAAGTAATTTTAACGCCTCATCCTTATTTCTGTGTTGAGAACGACCATTTTGGCATTGAACTACAACACCAGTTGGAATATGCGTAATGCGTACCGCACTTTCAGTCTTGTTCACGTGCTGACCGCCTGCTCCGGAAGCACGGTAGGTGTCGATCTTTAGATCCTTTTCATCCACAGCAATATCAATTGAATCTTCTATCACTGGAGTTACTCCTACACTTGCAAAACTGGTATGACGTTTACCATTTGCATCAAACGGCGATATTCTAACCAGCCTGTGAATTCCACTTTCACTTTTTGCCCACCCATAAGCTTTTTCTCCAACGATTTTTATCATTGCAGACTTTATACCAACCGACTCTCCTTCTAATTTTTCTATAACTTCAACTTTAAAGTTGTGATAAATTTCTGCCCATCTTACATACATGCGCATCAGCATTTCAGCCCAATCATTGCTCTCGGTTCCGCCAGCTCCTGAGTGGATTTCTAAAAAGCAGTCATTGTTATCTGCTTCACCAGTAAATAAGGATTCTGTTTCTTTACACTTGATTAATTTTTCTAACTTTACCAGTTCATTTTCAACTTCGGAGAAAAATTCTTCATCATTTTCATCAATAGCGGATTTCATTAAATCGATAGCGTTACTGTAGTCGCTTTCCAGCTTTAAAAACGACTCTACGTCATTCTTAATTTTAGAACGTTCTTTTAAAATTTCTTGTGCTTTTTGGTTATCTTGCCACAGATCATCATCTGCAGCTTGGGAGTCAAGCTCTTCAAGACGCGACTTTAATTTTTCTATGTCAAAGACACCTCCTGATAAGAGAAATACTTTTATTTAAGCTTTGAAAGTGTTCAAGAATTTCTGAATAAGTTTTCATTATACTTTAGATTTTAATATATTTACTATTACTAACAATAACAGCAAACAAAATAGAAATTTAACCATATAGTAGTTAATTTGAAATAATTTTATTATACTTTAATGCTCAACGGAATCAAGCACGTATATTTAAAGGTAAAATAATGAATATTAAAATAAGTTCTCATTATGGTTTAGACAAAAAGGCTATTGATGACTTAATAGAGTCACTTGATAACGATGAGCTAGAAAATGTTCGTAATATTGTAAAAACGATAGATAGCGTTCAGTTAGCTTATTTTTTATCTACTTCAATCAGTGATCACAGGGAGAAACTAGTTAATATCCTCGATCAACATTTGTTAAGTGATGCCCTAGTGCATGTAGTGCCAGATTTACAAATAAAGATCATAGAAACATTGGGAATAGAAAATACAGCAAAGTTACTAATGCTCCTTGATGTAGAAGATATAGTAACCATAGTGAAAGATTTAGATAGAAAGTCTGTAGAAAATATACTTTACTATTTGCCCAGCAAGACTCAGAAATCAGTAGAGGAGTTGCTATCATACCCAGAAGAAAGTGCAGGGAGGTTAATACATAAAGATATGGTTATAGCTCCATATTATTGGACAATAAATCAACTGACAGAATTTGTGTGCAACTATAAAAAAATACCAGAAAAATTTTACCAGATATTCATTATCAACTCAAAATTAGAGCCTATAGGCAGTGTTAATTTAAATAAGGTAATATCTCACTCAGGAGACACAATAATAAAAGAGATAATGGATCATGACATAAAAATCATTAAAACTGGAGTAGACCAAGAGGAAGTAGCAAGAATATTTAAAGATTACTCTCTATTATCAGCTCCGGTAGTAAATAAGAATGGTAAAATTATAGGTGTGATCTTAATTGAAGATGTGATAAAAGTTGTTCAACAAGAAACAGAAGAGGATGTACTCAAAATAAGCGGTGTATCTTCTAAAGCCGATATAAATGCCCCTATACATAAAACTATAATTAAAAGGCTACCTTGGTTACTGTTTAACCTCTTAGCTGCAACAATGTGTTCCATAGTAGTTGGCTTTTTCGATGATGTAATAAAAAGTTTTATAGTACTGCCAATAATCATGCCGATAATTGCATCAATGAGCGGAAATGCAGGATCCCAAACAGTAACGCTAACCATCCGGGCAATCGCAACAAAATATCTAACTGAGCAAAATGCAAAAAGAGTACTGATGAAAGAATTTTTAATAGGTCTTATAAACGGGGTGATCTTATCTACTATTTCATTAGTAGTGTTAGCAATAAGGTTTCACAGCTTCAAAGTGGAGATGATTTTTGTGGTCTCCATGATTATGATGTCAATTATTGCAACGTTCATCGGAACTTTCATTCCTATAATGCTTCATCGTTTAAAGTCTGACCCTGCCGTTTCTTCTTCAATCCTAACATCGGCAACAACTGATATTCTCTCAGCTCTTATATTTCTTGGTTTAGCTACGATCTTTTTATTAAACAGTTGACACTATCTATAGCTATACCGCGATTTATTCCATAGCTGTACGAACATTCATTTTTAAAGGTAAACTGTACAGCGAATGGTGTCATTCCAGTCTGAAATCCAGCCTTTTCATAATCATCAAAACGTTGTATTGTAACATAAAACGGCTACTTTTATGCTTACCAACTTAATAAAATTCCTGGATCCCAGTGTCTGGGCACTGGGATGACACCCTCCTGATAGACAATGTTCGTACAGCTGTGAATTTATTCGCGGTATCTCGGCATAGATTCCGCTAACGAGTAGCGGAATGACGAATTTGTCGTTTTTCAAATTGTCGTAAGTCAGTTTAGCTATAATATCAAGTTTCACAACTTCACCAACTATTTCTTTCTATTAAATAAGAATAAATTGCCTATACAAAAATAGATTGGCAATATTTCAAGTCTGCCAAGCAGCATTAAAAACGATAGAAATAATTTTACTTCATTACTGAAAGAAGAATAGTTACCTGAAGGGCCTATTAAATTACTAAATCCCGGGCCAGAGTTTGTAAGCGTTGCAGAGACTGAGCTGATGCTAGTTATAAAGTCCGCATTGCTTAAGTAAGACATCACTACTGATGAAATGGTAAACGTTAACATGAAAATTGCAAAAAATATAAAGACAGAGTGAACTTCATCATTCTCCAGAATTTTTCCATTGAATTTTACCCTATTGCCTGCGCCTGGGTTTAATAAAAGGCGAAAGTGATTTTCTATAGACCTTAGAAAAATGATCAAACGAAAGATTTTGATGCCACCACTTGAAGAACCACTACATCCACCAACAAAGGTTAGAAAAAAAGCTAAGACTGAAATGAAGCTCCAATCTATATGATTACAGATTGCATAACCAGTTGACGTAATCAAGGAAGTGATAGTAAATGTGCTGCATCTAAATGATAATGACACTCCTAAATCAACATTTTTATACAACCAAAAACAAGCAAATAAAGATGAAACAATAACTATCTTAACAAAGTAAGAGACCTGTTCGTCATAGCAAATGTCTAACCGTCTTATAATTTTTAAATAGCTAAGAAAAGGCAGAGAACCCAAAATCATAAAAATGATCGTTATGACTTCTAACATAGGGTTATTATAGTGCCCTATAGAATCATTATAGTTAGCAAATCCACCAGTTGATACAGCGGACATTCCGTGACATATTGCATCAAACAGTGGCATACCAACTAGATAATAGGAAAATATACATAACAAAATTAGGCCATAATATATTGCCGTAACATGAACCACTACGCTTCGCGTGTTCGGCAACTTCCTTTTGGTAGCATCTGAATATTCAGAATAAAGTAAATTATTTAGGCTGAGAATCTTGAGCATAGGAAAAACTGCAATTCCTAAAGTGATTACACCAAAACCACCTATGCCATGCAGCATTGCTCTCCACAGCAGTATTCCCGGAGATTGCTTTTCAATATCATCAAATATAGTTGCCCCTGTGGTTGTGATGCCAGATATCGTTTCGAATAATGCATCAACATAGCTCAGATTATCAAAATAGAAAGGAATAGCTGCAAACAAAGACAAGGCAATCCAGGTGCAACTAGTAACCGCAAAAATTGCTGGCATGCCATGCAATCTACTTAATTTACCGAGCAAAATAAAAGTTACGCCAGATGTGCAGGTAATTATGAATCCAGCGAGAAAATTTTTCCATTCGTAGCTGAGATACTTATTGGTAATAGCAGGAATAAGCATTGCTAAGCTAAACAGCAATAGGAATATTCCCACAATAAATACAATTGAGCGTAAGCGTTCCATAGAGTTACTTTCTAGCTATACAAAACCATAAAAGCTATTCTAACGTCAAGCACTTTGTTGTAACAGCGCACTTGACTTACTTGTAAATATGTGTGATAATTAAATTGTTTATAAATTAGAGGTAAGATATGGAGTATGAACAGTTTTCAATAATATACAAAGCATTAAAGTTCGCAAGTGCTAACAGCAGTCTGAATCAAGATAACGTAATTGAAGCAATAAAAAGTCAATTATTACTAGATTCAGATGCATATTAAAGAGTGGAAAAAAGGGAAATTTAGCTTTGATCATGTGTTTACTACTGTTAATAACGGAGTAGAATCTAAACACACATTATTAACAGCTGCTTTTAACCGTGAAGATTCAAAGGTGGCAAATTTTCTAATAAAAGTAAGGGCTGATGTTAATGCAGTGGATGTAGATGGATTGACTCCATTGATTATTGCTATTGAAAAGGAATGTGGCGATCCTAAACATAAAGAGCTAGTAGATCTTCTAATGGAAGCAAATGCTGATGTTAACGCAGCGGGAGGTAAACATACTCCAATATCTAAGGCTGTTGAGCGTGGCAATTTAAGGGTATTCGAAGCTCTAATAGCAAAAGGAGTTAATGTTGACGTAAAGCCTCCACATGGTGAATCTCTATTAGAGTGGGCTGAGTCTCATGAACAGTACGTAGAAAATAAGGAAGATATGAAAGCGATAATAAATACTCTAAAGGCTCCTTCAAAAGAAAAGGGACAAAACAGTGAGTCTACTGGCAAACAAACCCCAGTAAATGGTAGCAACAAAACCCCAGAAAAGAACGATACAAACTTCTGGAGTGAACACAAAGGGAAGATCGCTCTAGGTGTTACTGGACTATGCGTAGCTGGTGCTGTTGCAGCCTATGTGCTAGCGTATCCTGCAGTTGCACTGGCTTTAGCAGTTTTGGCAGCAGTTATATTAATGGGTGCTGGTATTGCTAAGGTTTGTGAGAAACTGGAAAATCCAAATGCAGACAAGGTATTTACAGACAAAAACAAGTCGTGTTGTGTTAATCAATAGACTTTTTGCATTATCTCCTGTCATCCGAGTAGCTGACACACAACTGTACGAACGTTGTGCTACCAGGAGGGTTTCATCCCAGTGCTTGACACTGGGATCCAGTTTTTATTACCTGGTGTAAAGTTAAGTTTCCTGGATTCCAGTGTCAAGCACTGGAATGACACCATCATAAAGCGAAATTAGATTCCAGTGTCAGCTACTTGCATGACACCATTTGTTGTAAACTCACTTTTACTCTATGGTTATACTACCTTGCCGCTATCCTGAACGGATACAAGAAGTGTTGCCGTCACGTTATATCATAAACTTTTGCTGAAGCTTTCTTTATATCTTCACTTGAAAGTGGAATTAGACCAAGCCTAGATAGGTACCCATCTTCAATGCCGATCGAATCTATAATTTCTTTTATGAATTCTCTGAATCCATCAACAGTATCCAGGTGTTCTTTCTTTATGTAAAGGTACAGAGGTCTTGATAATATATATTTTCCTGATGATATATTTTCATAAGTTGGCTCAATTCCTGCAATTGTGCTTCCTTGTATTTTATCTTGATTCCTCATTAAAAAGCTGAAACTAAATATCCCTAAAGCGTTCTTGTTACTTTTCAATTTTTGTATTATTATGTTTTCATTAATTCCAACTTCTATATACCTTCCATCATCCCTTATATTACCACATGCTTTCTTTCTTTCTTCCTGATCTTGATAATTCTCTTTAAAAATTCTTGAATTCATGCATGAATATTGATCAAGCATAATAGAATTAACCAAAGTTTCGTATGTACCTGTATTTTGATGTGGACCATAAATTTCAATTTCTGTTTTTGGTAAGGCTTGATTTACATCAGACCAAAACTTCTTATTATTTTTTACTAATTTATCATTTTCTTGAGAATATGCAGATAAAGTTTCAAATAAGTCCTTCTTTGTGAAATCAAATCTATGGCTTTGATTTGAATTTGCAATGACAATTCCATCGTAGCCAATGATGATCTCTATCACTTCATTAATTTTATTCCTTTTACATAGTTCTCTTTCTACTTCCTTTATAGGGCGAGATGAAGTGGTGATGTCTGGCGTGTCTTCCCCTATTCCTGAGCAAAACATTTTGAACCCTGATCCACTTCCTATTGATTCCACAACTGGAGTCCTAAAAGAGAATACACGATTGAACTCCTCGGCTACAAATGAGATAAAAGGAAAAACAGTTGAAGACCCAACAATTCTGATGTATTTCCTGGCATCAGCATTTGACAGCGGCGTGAATAATACGAATACAAAAATCAGGAGAAAGTTTCTAAGCATTATTTTTAGTTAAGAACATAAATCTAATTATTGTAATAAAAAATCAAACTGAAAAGCTTTAATTGCATGACAAAAGCTACAGTTTACATTTAAATTTTATTTTATATTATTGTAAGTATTACACAACTTTAAGGAACAGTTATGGCAGTTATGCCAGATAAATGGATAAGAGAAAAAGCTGAAAACTTTGGAATGATAGAGCCTTTTGTGAATCAAAAAAGCAGCAAAGGTGTCATATCTTTTGGACTATCATCTTACGGTTACGATGCAAGAGTGGATAATAAATTTAAAATTTTTACTAACGTTAATTCAGCTGTTGTGGACCCTAAAAATTTTTCTGAGAATAGTTTTATAGATAGGGAAACAGATGTATGCATAATTCCACCAAATAGCTTTGTGCTTGCAAGCACAGTGGAATATTTTCGCATACCAAGGAATGTACTGGTCATTTGTGTTGGTAAATCAACTTACGCAAGGTGTGGAATTATAGTAAACGTTACTCCCTTAGAACCTGGATGGGAAGGTCATGTCACACTCGAATTCTCAAACACCACTCCACTTCCTGCAAAAATTTATGCTAATGAAGGCGCATGCCAATTCGTATTTTTAAGCGGCGAAAGTGAGTGTGAAAAATCATATGATGATATGAAAGGAAAATATATGAATCAGCATGGTATCACTTTGCCGCTGGTAAAGTGATTGCCATGAGAGTGGTAATTTTTCACTTCCGTACTTTTTCATTGTTGCTTACAATAATTATAGCTACACGATTTACTCATGTGCTTTTCTTAATTAAAAACTTCAATTATTAATTATAAGTTGTTGAATTTCTTATCATAGTATCTGTCATCCAAGTAGCCCCTTTCTTGTCATCCGAGTAGCGTGACACTGGGATCTAGCAAGCTTTGCTTGCAAATAAGTCTAATACGCGTCGCGTTTTATGCCAAAACACAGTTGGAGTTACATGCAAAATAGATCCACAACTGTACGAACGTTGTAGTTTGGGAGCAATTCCCACCAGTGGGGTGTCATCCCAGTGCCCAGACACTGGGATCCAGCTTCTATGCAACTTAATTAAAAACGTTTGTTTTAGCGTAAGACAACTACCTTTAGCTCATCAGCTCAGTTATAAGCAAAATTTCTGGATTCCAGTGTCAAGCACTGGAATGACACCATTTGCTGTGCAATTTACCTTCAAAAATGAATGTTCGTACAGCTATGAAATAGATCCCAGTGTCGGAGCGCTGGGATGACAAAGGAGGAAGCACTGGAATGACAAGGTTATAGGTGTCATCCAAGTAGCGTGACACTTGGATTTTTCTCAACAATTTCAAAAAAATCTATCAGAAGGAGGATCATTATGTCCACAATAATTTTATCATCAATTTTTGGTCAAGCAGGCAGCATTTTTGGTCCAATTGGCCGGATTATCGGCTCAGAACTCGGTGCTCTTCTTGGTGCACAGCTAGATAGCGCAATGTTTGGTTTGGATGCAGAGCAAAAGGTAACGCATGGTACGAGACTAAAAAATCTGCAAGTTCAAACCTCAACCTATGGAAGGACGATACCAATTATCTATGGCACTGCCCGAGTTGCGGGGAATATTATTTGGGCGCAGCCAATCAAAGAAGAGGCGATAACCACCAAAAGTAAAATTGGAAGAGGTATGAACGTTACATATAATTACTATGCAACGCTTGCAATTGCGATCTGCAAGGGGAAAGTAGAAAAATTAACAGAATCTGGGCAGATACAACATCACTTAGCTTTGATGAAATAGATTATACTTTTTACCGCGGCAGAGAAGACCAAAATCCTGATCCATTTATGTCGTCAATCGAAGGTGTGCCGGCTTACAGGGGAATATCTTACATAGTCATCAAGAATTTTCCTTTAGCAGACTATAATAATCGTGTTCCGGTATTTACATTTGAAGTGCAAACTGCATTAAAGCCCGTTGGGTTTTCAATAGCGAAAAATATTCGGAATATCAATATAATACCAGGCTCAGGAGAGTTTGTATATGATACAAAAATACAGAAGAAAATCGCGCAAGAGAAAATAAGCAGCAACCAATATGTCCCATATGGACTGGCGCAAAGGGTAAATCACAACAACCACACTAAAAAGAGCGATGCAATGCTTTCTTTGGATCAATTAAAAGAAGATTTGCCAAATGTTGAGTGGGTATCGGTAGTAGTCAATTGGTTTGTGAATGATCTGAACATTAAAGATTGTAAAATATACCCTGCAGTTGAATTTCAAGATGATTCCGCAATATTACCTGATGATTGGCAAGTAGGGGGTGTAACCAGAGATAATGCTCAGCTAATTTCAAAAGATGCGAGTGGAAACCCAAGATATGGTGGCACAGTTAGTGATTCAGCGCTAATAAGATATATAGAAGAGCTACACAGCAGAGGTTATAAGGTAATACTCTATCCGATGCCCTTACTTGATACAAAGAACAAAGAGTGGCGAGGAAGATTGAGCGGGACCCCTGGGGATATAAGTGATTTTTTTGAGAATCAATATAACAAATTGATAGAGCATTATGCAAGCATTGCCAAACAAACTAAAGTGGAAGGGTTTATCATTGGTTCTGAATTTGTTGAACTTACCAAAATCAGAGATGAAAAAGGTAATTACCCTGCCGTTATAGAGCTAGTTAAGCTTGCAAAGCAGATAAAACTTGATCTTGGGAAAGAAGTAACAGTTACCTACGCCGCAGATTGGAGCGAATACCATTCGTATGATGGTTGGTATAATATGGATGAGCTTTGGTCTTCAGAGTATATCGACGTTGTTGGCATAGATGCTTATTTTCCACTGACTGATGGTCCAGAGCCTCCTTTTGGTTATTCCGCGGAGGATGTAATGGGTGGTTGGAATAGTGGGGTAGGGTATGGTGCGCCAAGAAGTGCTTGGAGAACAGTTGGTGAAAATCCAACACAAACAAAGTCTAGCCAACAGTTTGGAACAGACCACTATGTTGCATGAGGTAACGAGTGTAATAGAGCTAGTGGGATGGACAATGCAGGGTACAACGAAAGTGAAGGGATTGAGTTCCGAAATACCTGAAGACATAGAGGTCGACATTTTCATGGCCATGGAAGACAGCATGAAGGATAACGTAAAGGCAAGTTATCACTCACTCTATCGGGATCTGAGACCGTGCCATGTATTGAAATGGACTTCAAGTGAACTTGGGAGATCCTATGCATTCCTACAAAGGTACGCTGGAACAAGTCAACAAAGGCAAGAACTAGCGGAAGATGCAGGGGAAGTCGGACTGATTGATAGTACTCAGAATGTGGGAAAGCCACGTACAAGGGGAAGCGATCAGCAATATAGTAACTGGAATAGGGATTGCTAGGCCAATACAACGGAGGTTGGAATAACATGCAAAATAAACTAAACCAGATAGCAGTAAGAGCAAAGCAAGATAAGCGACTAAAATTCACATCGTTAGTCCATCTGATAAATACAGAGAATCTTGCGAGATGTTATAAAGAACTGAAGCGTAACAAGGCTTGTGGAGTAGACCAGATAACAGTGGAATCATACGGAGAAAATCTGAATGAGAAACTCGAAGTGCTAGTAGAAAGTATGAAGAGGAAGCAATATCAACCACAACCAGTAAAGAGGGTATATATACCGAAAGCTGGAAGTAAAGAGAAACGCGGACTCGGAATACCATCGACCGAGGATAAATTAGTACAGATTATGCTGAAGAAGATATTAGAAAATATTTACGAGGCAAACTTTCTGGACAGCTCATATGGATTTCGACCTGGAAGAAACTGTCATCAAGCGGTAAATGCACTAGATAAAGCAGTTATGTACAAGCCAATAAACTACATTGTAGAAGTGGATATCAAGAAGTTCTACGATAATATACAGCATAAATGGCTAATGAGATGTCTAAGGGAACGAATAACTGACCCAAATTTGCTGTGGTTAGTAAAGCGGTTTCTCAAGGCAGGGATAGTCGAAGCTGGAAATTATGAAGCAACAAAACAAGGTACACCCCAAGGTGGTATAGTAAGTCCTGTATTAGCAAATATATACTTACATTATGTGTTGGATTTATGGATAGAAAAGAAATTTAAACCAAGATCCAGAGGATATATACAACTAATAAGGTTTTGCGACGATTTTGTGGTTTGTTGCGAAAGTAAGGTAGACGCGGAAGAATTTCTGGAATTACTGAAACAAAGGCTAAATAAATTTGGGTTGGAAGTATCTGAAAACAAGACCAGAGTAGTAAAGTTTGGCAAGAGGGAGTGGCAACAAGCGATAAGAGAGAAACGAAGGACGGAAAGTTTCAATTTTCTGGGGTTTACGCACTATGGTGCAAAAAGTCGTCGTGGTAGATTAATAATGGGACATAAAACCTCAAAGTTAAATCTAGCCAGAAAACTAAAAGAAATCAAGGAGTGGTTGAAAATAGTCCGCGGAAGTATTCGACTTAAAGATTGGTGGCAAGTACTGAAGGCTAAATTAACAGGACACTATAACTACTTTGGTATTAGCGGAAATTATTGGTGTTTGAAACAATTTTACACATCAGTAAGAAAGCTAGCATTTAAATGGATAAATCGGCGTAGTCAGAAAAAGAGTATGACCTGGGAACAGTTTGTACACTACGTAGAAGTAAATCCATTACCAAAGCCAAAAATACATTTTTCTTTATATGCATAAGAGGGACGACTGTGAAAACTAATATTGATGAGCCGTGTGCGGGAAATCTGCAAGCACGGTTCTTTAGGGGGAGTTGTAGTAATATAACTCAAACGAGAGGAGTAAAGCTACAGCTTCTACCGAACAAGACTCTTAAGTTGACGCCATTGCCAGAACGACTGCTTGATTTAAGGGTAACGTTTTAACCATAAGATCACTAACTCCTTAATATGTGTGTTTATAATTTGATTTTCCACGAAAGACATAATAGCAATAACCAGTGTAAGTTAAAATAATTGGTAAAAGCGGTATTATAACAATGAGCATTAAAGATAAACTTGGCCCAGAAGCAGCTGCATCCAGAATGATATATTGAAAAGGTATAATCCATGGGTAGATACTAATTCCTAAACCTAAATATCCCATAAAAAAAATAGCAATACTGAAAAAGAATGGACGGTACTCCCGTTTAGTATTCTGGAGATCAAACCACAGCATAAAAAATAGCCAAGATGTGAGTAATGGAATAGAAAATAAATAATAAAAATTTGGCATACTAAACCAAAAGTTTTTAATACGTTCATTTAAAAATGGTGTCATTACACTCACTATAGTATTTCCCAAAGTAAATGATAAAGGTATAATAAGGTATTTGGGTTATAATGGCGTATAGTGTGGATTTAAGAGAAAAGGCAATATCGATGATAGGAAAAGGGAAGAAGAAGGTTGAGGTGGCAGAGCTTCTGGAGATAGGAATAGCAACTTTGTACCGCTGGTTAAAAAAGAAAGCTGCTGGTGAAAGCCTCAAGCCATCTAAAAACGGCAGCTTTATTCGAAAAATAGACCCAAAAATACTCGAAGAATATGTTACAAAGAATCCAGATCATACTCTGGCAGAGATGAAACAAAATCTTGGATTTGGAATAAATTCAATTTGGTATAGACTAAAACAGCTAAAAATTACTTTAAAAAAAAGTCACACTATATCAAGAGCGCAATCAAGAAGATAGGCAGCAGTTTATTGATAAAATCTCAAAAATAGACCATTCCAGCATCTTATATATAGATGAAGCAGGAGTTGATAATAAATTATACCGAGAATATGGACGTGCTCCAAGAGGAAAGAAAATTTATGCAGATATTCCAGGGAGAACTCGAGAGAGAATCAGTATAGTAGCCGGGTGGATTGGAATGAGATTTATTGCACCAATGACTTTCAAAGGTGGGTGTGACAAAGAGGTATTCAATATATGGTTGGAGAAGATGTTATTACCTAAATTGCCACTTGGCACAACCATAGTTATGGATAATGCTACATTTCATAAGACCACTAAAACAAAATCATTAATAGAGTCTTTTGGCTGTCATGTGCTGTATCTTCCAACATATTCACCAGATTTGAATCCCATAGAACACTGTTGGCATACCATCAAAAGCCGCCTCAGACCTCTAATGTATAAATGTACAGACTTACAACTTTTGGTTGGTAATACCATAATGGAAATTTATCATTCATTTTAGAAAATACTATAGTCCCATGAAAATACCTACAAAACCAAGCGTATAAGAAGCAACCTTGCGTGCCCATTCTTGTGTTATATTTTCTGTCTTCATTATGAGCCATGTAGAACCTAAAAGTGCATATCCAAATATGTTCGGTAGAAGCTGTAGCTTTACTCCTCTCGTTTGAGTTTTATTACTACAACTCCCCCTAAAGAACCGTGCTTGCAGATTTCCCGCACACGGCTCATCAATATTAGTTTTCACAGTCGTCCCTCTTATGCATATAAAGAAAAATGTATTTTTGGCTTTGGTAATGGATTTACTTCTACGTAGTGTACAAACTGTTCCCAGGTCATACTCTTTTTCTGACTACGCCGATTTATCCATTTAAATGCTAGCTTTCTTACTGATGTGTAAAATTGTTTCAAACACCAATAATTTCCGCTAATACCAAAGTAGTTATAGTGTCCTGTTAATTTAGCCTTCAGTACTTGCCACCAATCTTTAAGTCGAATACTTCCGCGGACTATTTTCAACCACTCCTTGATTTCTTTTAGTTTTCTGGCTAGATTTAACTTTGAGGTTTTATGTCCCATTATTAATCTACCACGACGACTTTTTGCACCATAGTGCGTAAACCCCAGAAAATTGAAACTTTCCGTCCTTCGTTTCTCTCTTATCGCTTGTTGCCACTCCCTCTTGCCAAACTTTACTACTCTGGTCTTGTTTTCAGATACTTCCAACCCAAATTTATTTAGCCTTTGTTTCAGTAATTCCAGAAATTCTTCCGCGTCTACCTTACTTTCGCAACAAACCACAAAATCGTCGCAAAACCTTATTAGTTGTATATATCCTCTGGATCTTGGTTTAAATTTCTTTTCTATCCATAAATCCAACACATAATGTAAGTATATATTTGCTAATACAGGACTTACTATACCACCTTGGGGTGTACCTTGTTTTGTTGCTTCATAATTTCCAGCTTCGACTATCCCTGCCTTGAGAAACCGCTTTACTAACCACAGCAAATTTGGGTCAGTTATTCGTTCCCTTAGACATCTCATTAGCCATTTATGCTGTATATTATCGTAGAACTTCTTGATATCCACTTCTACAATGTAGTTTATTGGCTTGTACATAACTGCTTTATCTAGTGCATTTACCGCTTGATGACAGTTTCTTCCAGGTCGAAATCCATATGAGCTGTCCAGAAAGTTTGCCTCGTAAATATTTTCTAATATCTTCTTCAGCATAATCTGTACTAATTTATCCTCGGTCGATGGTATTCCGAGTCCGCGTTTCTCTTTACTTCCAGCTTTCGGTATATATACCCTCTTTACTGGTTGTGGTTGATATTGCTTCCTCTTCATACTTTCTACTAGCACTTCGAGTTTCTCATTCAGATTTTCTCCGTATGATTCCACTGTTATCTGGTCTACTCCACAAGCCTTGTTACGCTTCAGTTCTTTATAACATCTCGCAAGATTCTCTGTATTTATCAGATGGACTAACGATGTGAATTTTAGTCGCTTATCTTGCTTTGCTCTTACTGCTATCTGGTTTAGTTTATTTTGCATGTTATTCCAACCTCCGTTGTATTGGCCTAGCAATCCCTATTCCAGTTACTATATTGCTGATCGCTTCCCCTTGTACGTGGCTTTCCCACATTCTGAGTACTATCAATCAGTCCGACTTCCCCTGCATCTTCCGCTAGTTCTTGCCTTTGTTGACTTGTTCCAGCGTACCTTTGTAGGAATGCATAGGATCTCCCAAGTTCACTTGAAGTCCATTTCAATACATGGCACGGTCTCAGATCCCGATAGAGTGAGTGATAACTTGCCTTTACGTTATCCTTCATGCTGTCTTCCATGGCCATGAAAATGTCGACCTCTATGTCTTCAGGTATTTCGGAACTCAATCCCTTCACTTTCGTTGTACCCTGCATTGTCCATCCCACTAGCTCTATTACACTCGTTACCTCATGCAACATAGTGGTCTGTTCCAAACTGTTGGCTAGACTTTGTTTGTGTTGGATTTTCACCAACTGTTCTCCAAGCACTTCTTGGCGCACCATGACACCACTTACTCGCAAATTACCTGCAAATTGCAATGTTCGTACAGCTGTGTGTCAAGCACTGACCACTTTTGCTTCAATATTTGCGATGCCCCTGAACAGATACACTCGGATTTTTTATATAACTATATTTACTATCTTATTTGGTACAGCATATACAGTGCGAACTTTGCTTTGATCGATCTTACTGGACACAGAGTCTATCGCTATTTTCTTCAATTCTTCTTGAGGTAAGTTAATTGCCACCTTTATTGTTGTACGTAATTTTCCATTGATTTGCACTGCTATAGTTACCGTATCGTCAACTAATAATGATTCATCAGCTTTTGGCCAAGGTTGACCTCCTATTTCTTGCCATAGGCTTTCAGCTAGATGTGGCATGAACGGTTCAATTACTCTGATTAGTATACATATACCTTCATCAATAAGAGATTTTCCAGTTTTGACATCTATTTCAGCTATTAAATTTGTCATTTCACGGAATTTTGCCACTACACAGTTTAATCTGCAGCTTTCCAAGTCATCTGTAAGTCCGTGTAAGAGTTTATGAATTTTTTTTCTGTACTCTAGAAGTCCACCCGTAACACTTTTGTTATCATAGTGCATATTCACAGGCTTAAGCTGCATGACCATACGCCACAATTTATTTACATAACGAGAACAACCTTCCACACCATCATCGGACCATTCCATATCTTTCTCTGGAGGAGTGTCAGACAACACAAACAAGCGGGCAGTATCAGCACCATACTTTTCTATGATAAAATTTGGATCAACTGTGTTCTTTTTCGATTTGCTCATTTTCTCGACTTTTCCAACTTGAACCTTAGCTCCTTGTGCAATCAACTCTTTTGCTTCTTCGGGAAACAGCCATTTGCCATTCTCGTCTTTGTAAGTTATATGGCAGACCATTCCTTGAGTGATTAAAGTAGAGAAAGGCTCTTTAATATCAAAATAGCCACATTTGGTTAAAGCACGGCAGAAAAATCGTGAGTAAAGCAAATGCAGAATTGCATGCTCTATCCCACCTATATAATAATCAACAGGCATAAAACGATTACATGCATCTTTGTCTATTGATTTATCTTCACTACAGAATGCAGCAAAATACCAGGAAGACTCAAAAAAGGTGTCGAATGTATCAGTTTCACGCTCTGCTTGCTTTCCGCATTTTGGGCAGTCAACAAATTTCCAAGTTGGGTGTTTATCAAGCGGATTACCACCACTTGCAAATTCCACATCTGTTGGTAGAACTACAGGAAGGTCTTTTTCTGGTACTGGAACAGTACCACAGTCTTTGCAATATATGATAGGTATAGGGCATCCCCAATAACGCTGTCTTGAAACTCCCCAATCGTGCAAACGATAGTTTGTTGTTTTCTCACCTATCCCTTTTTCTTTGAGCTTTTTAATGATTACTTCCTTTGCTCTACTTACCGTTAATCCGTTTAAGAATTCAGAATTGAACATTACCCCATCGCCAGTATACGCCTCCTTTGTCATCTGAGTAGCTTGACACTGGGATCCATTGTAAGAATTCTGGATTCCAGCGTCACGCGCTGGAATGACATCTAAGTGGGCTGAAGAAATAACGGGAATAATCGGCAAATTGTACCTCTGCGCAAATTCAAAATCACGCTGATCGTGTGCAGGGCAACCAAAAATCGCGCCTTCTCCATATTCCATCAACACAAAATTCGCTATGTAAAGTGGCAATTCCTTATCAAGAAATGGATGTTTTACGTTTAATCCGGTGTAAACTCCTATTTTTTCGTCACTCCCTCTCTTCGATTCTATTTCCTGGATCCAAGTAGTCAAGCACTGGGATGACAAAACTTCAGGAGCATTTGGAAGCCTGATATCTTGCACAATAGGGTGCTCTGCTGCCACTGCACAAAAAGAAGCCCCAAACAAAGTATGAGGATAAGTCGTAAAAACTTTTAATTTCTTATTCAGGCCAACGATTTCAAACTCTATAGTTGCTCCTTCAGATTTTCCTATCCAACGCTCCTGCATTGTTTTGACTTTTTCTTGCCAATTTTTCAAACTTTGCAGGCACTTGAGTAAATCTTCAGCGAAATCAGTAATCTTTAAAAACCATTGGGACAACTTACGTTTTTCAACAACTGCACCTGATCGCCATCCTTTTCCATCAACCACCTGTTCATTTGCAAGCACTGTTTGGTCCACTGGATCCCAGTTAACCCATGACTCTTTTCGATAGGCAAGCCCATGCTTTAAAAAATCCAGGAAAAATTTTTGTTCGTGTTTGTAATAATCAGGCTCACATGTGGAGAGTTCACGCTCCCAATTATAAGAAAGACCTATAGATTTCAACTGTGTACGCATATTATCTATATTCTCTTTTGTCCATATTTCAGGGCTAATATTGTTGTCCCTTGCTGCATTTTCAGCTGGTAATCCAAACGCATCCCAGCCAATTGGATGCAAAACCTCAAATCCATTAGCTCTCTTGTAACGTGCTATCACATCCCCTATTGCATAGTTACGTAAGTGTCCCATATGAATTTTACCAGATGGATATGGAAACATTTCCAACACGTAACACTTTTTTTGTTTACTATTCTTGCTTACAGAAAAATCCCATTTATCTTGATAAAATTTTTCAACACTTTTAAAATCATATTTCATATAAATCCAAATTCAATTACAGTTCATATGCATCAAAGGATCAACCGCTTGGCCATTATGCCGTATTGTGAAACACATCTGTGGATCTTTATCTTGTGTGCTTGATTTACCTGCAGATCCAATTACTTGACCTTGCTTTACTTTATCGCCAATTTCAACATGTATGTTTTTTAAATAGGAGTACACAGTCATGTAATTATCTTTGTGTTCCACTATAATTAAATTCCCATACCATCTCAGCCCTTTGCCTACATATACCACTTTGCCGGGTGCAGAGGCAACTACGTTCGTTCCATTTTGAGCAGCAATTTTTATGCCATCCTTACACATTTCATCAGAAGAGGTAGCTGAAATAACTGTACCTTTAACTGGCATTACAAATTTACAATTTACCCCATTAATTTCCACGTTTTGTGCATTATTGTTATCTTTGTATATCCTGTTTATGATGGCTTTTCTACTTTCTTTTTGCACTGAAGGCTCCCTAGTTAAATGGTACTCTCTTGTATATTCCAGCTCTCTTTTTCCGTAAAATCCTTCGCCTTTAAGCAGCACAGGTGCAGGTTTTTGCAGGCCACAGCCTATTAATATTGCTAATAACATAAGAAATGAGGCTATATGCCACATTTTAGATATATCAACTCTCACAAAACTCCAAAATTTTAGCGAGACGTAGTGTTTCACGCCTGTTCGTTACTTTCCTTGTTATTTATTTTACTAGTTAAATAGTCCCTCAAATCGGTAAGTTCTTGCAACAAATTCTTTGTGACTTTTATATCATTACCAAATTCTTTTTGCACTCCTTTTATTGTATATCCTTTATCATATAGCATGTATTTTACTTTCTTTATGGCCTCTATACACTTACGATCATATAGCCTTCTTCCTTTACGCTTTGTAGGCTTAATTTGATGAAATTGACCTTCCCAGAATCTCAAAACATGCTGTTCCAAATGTAGCTCTTCAGCTACTTCCCCAATCGTATAAAATAATTTTTCCTTATTCATTAATTATTTATTGATTTTTTTATAGTTTTTGAAGGCCTAAAAGAAACTGAGTTTCTTGCTTGAATCATCACTTTCTCTGATGTATTTGGTATATTTCCTGGTCTTCCCTTCTTTTTTTTGACCAAGAATGTTCCAAATGACGATATTTTCACTATTCCATCCTTTGCCAAGCTCGTCTTCATTTCGTCCAATATATCGTCTATTATCGAAGCAGAGTCTTCCTTTGATAATCCTATTTCTTGGTTTATATTTTCAGCTATCATTGCCTTAGTTACTGTTGTGTCTTTTGTTGTAACGTGATCCATAATTGAGTAAGTATTGCAATATGTAAACACAATATAGCAACTGACTTAAGGTTCAGCTACTTTATTTTTTAGGGTATGTCTCTTTTGTAGCATAATTTAAAATACTGGCAGTTGCCAACGTTACGAATATTGCAAAAAGCGCCATTTGATAATCTGTAAAAAGTGCTAACATTGACACTATAACTCCACTGCCAATAAACATAAATCCATTGATAATGGATGATGATGTGCTAATGTATTTTCGTTTCACAATCTCGCTGCCGACAGTAAAATTAAGCATATGTCCTCCCGCAAAAAACCCGAACATTAACATACAAAAGTACACAACGTGGACTGTTAAATGGCTGCATAGTAAAATAATAATTGAGACGCCTTGTAACAGAGCAAAAGCAGAGATTACATGCTTTCTATTTTTAAATAAGTTTGAGATTCGATCTGCAATTGGAGCACCAACTGCAAGACCAAGCCATAGTATTGCAGTTGCTATACCTGACTCCACTACATTGAGTTCTGAGTTGCTCAGTAACCTTGGAGCCCACAAGGTATTAAGTGCTAAAAATGTTCCAAAAGTAATAGCACCCACCACTGAAGTTATCCAGATATTTCTTAATTTTAGCACCGTTAGTACAGAGCACATTACTGTTCTTATAGAGCTTTTTATTGTGCACTTTTCTGAGCTGCTTTCTGGAAGTGTGTTTGGATAAAAAAGCGTAAGTACAAATATCAACACACCAAACAGTATTATGCATACAATCAGATTCTTCCAATCTGCACCTTCAGCAAGCAAGCTAGAGAACAATATTTGAATTATCAGTGCAGAAAGACTTGAAATCGTTTGCACTAGTGAAAACATCAATCCAAATTGGGCAACAGGAAAACATATGCTACTTGTATGAGCAGCACCAATAAAACCAAATGATGCTCCAGTTGCAATAAACACTTGAGATAAAATTAAATGGGAAAAATTGTTACCGTTAACAAGGACAAGAAACCCGAGGATTATAGTTGATAATGAGAAAGAATAAATTTTTTTACTGGAAAAAACATTAAACATTGCCCCACTAAAAAATTGTAAGATGGCAAAAGTCCAAGTATATGCTGAATTAGCCAGTGCAACTTGCGTGATTGTGAGCCCAAGTTCTTTTTCAAGATGCACACTTATAAAGGTGTAGATTATCTGCATGTTGCTGAATATAACAACCAAGTTACTAATCAGCCAAATGAACCAAGCCTTAGTTCTACTTTCCATAAGATTTATTTTTATAAGTAATTTTCTAATAATTTAACACTAAACCTTTTTCGAAGCTATAGGTCCTGATGATAGACATAAGTGTTGAAAGCAAGAACCCTTGATTTCCTTTAGCTTTACTGTATACTTAAGGGGTTTTATTCTAGAGGTTAGTAGTATGCCACCACAAGATATGTTTCAGCTTGGAAAATTCAATAATATGCTTGCAAAAGTAAGTGATAGTATTGACTCCGGTCAGGGCAACCCAACTAAATTTATTGATGAAGTAAAGCATAGGTTGCAGTTGCAAGAAGAACTTAAGGCAGTATATGAAGAATGGGAAAGAAGCGGATTTGATATAAATTTTAGGTTCAGGCTAACTGATTGTAGTCCAATTAGAGAAACAACGCTACTGCACATTGCCATTCTATGCAGAAAAAATAACGTTTGTGTACCAATAGTTCGATGCTTGTTGGATAAGGGGGCTAATCCCAATGATATTCTTGAATTTACTAGTTTTCGGACAACCTCTAAAATCATTCTAAACTGATACAGTTAAATAGCTTTATTAATGTTCACTTTTAGTTCCTTGCAAATTTATAAATTTGTTAAGTGGAATTTTTATATTGAGTAATTGTATTTATAATACATTATTTTGTATAATTAATTTTTTAAGTTATTATATTAACTCTAATGTTTTTGGTTTAATGAAAGATAATATTATTTATCACTCTCACTTAGGCGTATATGGTTTAATTTTAAAACCTAAAAGTATAGTTTTGGTGAAAAAAAGTCGAGGTCCTTATAAAGGGTTATTTGATTTACCAGGTAGAAATTGCTGAAACGCTTGAAGAGGCGCTTGTAAGAGAAATTAGAGAAGAAACAGGTTGTTTAGTGAAACAATACGACCAAATCCGAACAGTTACTAGCCTATATCATTATAATGAAGACAATGTAAATAAATGTCTAAAACATATAGCAGTTTTATACAAAATTGAAATCATAGGAGAAATAAAGCGAGAATCTGATGGAAAAGATTCTGATGGTTGTATATGGCAAAATATAGATACTATAAACTATAAAAAAATTTCTCCGATGGTTCATATAGCAAGTAAATTCATAAAATGAAGACTATTATTTTTATTACAGGTGTATCCACGGTTGAAAAATCAAGTTTAGCTCATATATTAGGTTCAAAGCTTTTTGTGCCTAGAAACTTTGCGATTCCACTAACTGCTTGTAGAGAAAAAAGAATAGATGATGATCCTAAATATTTAATAAATTTGACTACTGAGGAATTTCAAAAATCTCAATTTTTTATTAATTGTGAGATGTCTATCTTCATACAGCTTTCCTCTTCATACCTCAACTAATAAAATTAGAAGCATCAACTCCCTTCTGTAAGCAAGCAGCAATGGCAGTGTTCATCATTAGAAATGCAATGGTCATTGGGCCAACGCCCCCGGGTACTGGAGTAATAGCTTTGGCTTTCCCTTTTATTCCCTCAAAGTCAACATCACCTACAAGCTCTCCTACGTTAACGCTATTTATGCCAACATCGATCACTATTGCACCTTTCTTTATCCAGTCTGCTTGAACAAAATTTGGCTTTCCGACTGCTGCAACTACTATATCCGCTTTAGAGCAATATTCAGCTAAATCCTTGCTTTGTGAATGCAAGATGGTAACAGTGCAGTTTTCTTGCAATAGCAGGTGAAACATTGGTTTACCCACGATATTTGACCTACCAATTACCACTGCGTTTTTACCGGAAAGGTTCTCTTCAATTGATTTAATTAAATGCAAAGAACCTTTAGGAGTGCAAGGTATAAGGCAGTTTTTTTCACCTTTAACTAATTTGCCAACGTTTTCATCATGGAAGCCATCTACATCTTTTTCAATACTTACTGCGTTAATTACTCTGCTTGCACTAATATGATTTGGTAAAGGCAACTGTACTAAAATGCCGTGCACAGATGGATCTTCATTTAACTCATTGATTTTTTCAATCAATTCATCTTCTGAAATATTATTAGGCAAAACAATGGTCTCAGAACTTATGCCTATTGATTCTGCTTTTTTCTGTTTGTTGCGAACATAAACCTGACTTGCTGGATTGCTGCCCACGAGAACTACTTTCAGGCAAGGAAAAATATTATGCTCCCTCTTTAGAACATTAATCTTTTGTGATAGCCTCTCACATAGGTCGTTTGCTATTTTTTTACCATCAATAATAATTGTCACTTCCTTGCCACTCCTTAAAGTCAGGTAATTTGATATCAAATAAATCCAATACTTTGCCAACAGAATGATTAATAATATCATCCAACGATTTCGGTTTAATATAAAAAGCAGGCACTGGTGGAGCAATAATCGCTCCCATCTCCGTTAATTTTAACATATTTTGTAAATGCCCAAGATGCAGTGGTGACTCTCGCACCATAAGAACTAACTTTCTTCTTTCTTTTAGTGTTACATCTGCAGCTCTTGTCAATAGATTGGAAGTAACACCTGATGCGATTTCAGACATTGTCTTCATAGAGCATGGTGCTACAATCATTCCTGAAGTTTTAAATGAGCCGCTTGCTATTTTTTCTCCTATTTTTTCTTCAGAATAGTAAAAATCTGCAAGTGATATAATATCTTCAAGTTTTTCTTTAATCTCATGAGCTAGAGTTATTTTCCCAGCACGGCTTATCACTAAATGAGTTTCATAACCAGGTTTGGTGCCATTTGAGTAGCTGACATTGGAATCTATACACTTTTTCTGGATCCCAGTGTCAGCTACTCGGATAAGAGATCTATTAATATTTCTTAACGCCTCTAAAATACGTACACCGTAAATAGAACCAGATGCTCCACTTATTCCAATTACAATTCTGCTATTCACTTAACTCTTCTTCGTAGCTCATTCCCAATGCACGTTTATAGGTATCAAGCAATATTTCCTGTTCCTCTCTGTCATCATCATCCATCTTCCTCAGCCTAATAATTTGTTTCATCACTTTTGTATCCCAACCTTCATCTGCGGCTTTTGCATATACATCACGAATGTGATCTTGCACATCCCTCTTTTCTTGTTCAAGTTTTTCGACTCTCTCTATGTAACCCTTCAACTCTTCAGCCGTTATTTTTACTGTATCTTCCATGAAACTCCACTAATTAATTGCTACTAGTATTACCAGTTTTTACTTGCACTTCAACAACAGTAATAATATTTTTATCTTTTTTTAAAATCTTAAAGCGAAAACCATACATGGAAAACTCCTCGCCTTCGTCAGGAATGCGCTCTATTTCATTCACAATCATACCTGCTAGAGTTGTAGCTTCTTCATCAGGGAGATTCCAGTGTAACTGCCTGTTAATGTCCCTAATAGTAGATTTTCCTTCTATGTGATACATATTATCAGATATTTTCTTTATAAAATTCTCCGTGATCAAATCATGTTCATCTGAAATTTCTCCAACTATTTCTTCCAGTATATCCTCAAGAGTTACAATTCCCTGCAGTGCTCCATACTCATCAATAACAAATGCAAGGTGTTTCCTGTTCTTACGGAAGTTGTGAAGTTGCACGCTGAGCGGTGTACTTTCTGGTATGAACCAAGGCTTTGACATAACTTGGGTAATGTCAACTTCTTCCGCTTTATTATTCTTTTCACGCAAGGCATTTATTAGACCTTTCACGTGAATTACACCTACAATTTTTTCTGATTCTTCTTGCCACAAAGGAATTCTACTGTGACTGCTGGTTAAAATCTTCCTTATCAGCTCTTCTTTATTTTGATTTATATCAAGAGAGAACAAATTTTTCCTGTGAGTCATGATTTGTGATATCTCTGTTTCAGCTAAATCAAGTATGCTGCTTAGCATATCTAAATCCTGTTGTAACATAGTTCCTTCACTGCGGTGAAGAGTAATCATATTACGCATTGCATCCGCTGCAGATATCACTTCCTTATCTTTATGCAGCCCACATAATTTCAGGATGAGGTTAACAATAAATTGAATACCTAGCGTCAATGGAGAAAAAATCTTTACAAAAAACAATACAAAATAAGCAGAAAATGATGCAAATTTTTCAGGATTTTGAATAGCATAAGTTTTTGGTAGAACTTCGCAGAACAATAAAATACAAAATGTCATTATAATTGTTGATAGGAGAATGCCCTCATTTCCAAAAAGATTGATAAATATTGCTGTAAATAAAGCAGAGCAAGTAATATTAATAATTGTATTGCCGAGCAATACCGTTCCTATTGTCAATTCTTTCTTATTTAATAAGCGGTCTATTATCCTGGCTCTTTTGTTACCGTCTAGCTTTAGCTTATTAACTCGAGAACGGCTAATTGAGGTTAAGCCTATTTCTGCTCCTGAGAACAAAAACGATAAAATTAACAAAATAAAAATTGCTGATGATACTAAGACCAATAACCAATCCATTAAAGTACGATGTTATTGTGATAAAAAACAAAACTGATTTTACATGTTATGAAAGGCATTTGCAAGCTTGAAGTTTTATATTGCCAAATTTTATACATCTTTAATCTTAAAAAACAAATCATAAAGTATATTACAAGCTGCGTTCACATGCTCATCCTCAATGATAAGTGGTGGGGTTATCCTTACTACTTTGTTGTTTAAAACCCTAGTTATTATTAAACCTTTATCAAGAGATCGACTAATAATTTTATCGGCTACAGGAGTTGCTAATTCTATTCCCATTAGTAACCCTTCTCCACGAACTTCTGAAATTATCTCCGGAAATTCTTTAGCTAAAGACAACAACTTTTCTTTCAAGCGTTTACTTACACTTTTAACGTGACCAAAAAAGCCTTCTTTTAGCATTATATCGAGTACTGCATTACCAACAGTCATGGCAAGTGGATTGCCACCATAGGTTGATCCATGAGTTCCTGGAGTAATTGCTTCTGCTATGTAATCTTTTACTAAACATGCAGCTAGAGGAAAACCGTTACCCATAGCTTTTGCACAGGTTAGCATATCAGGTTCAATGCCGACATTTTGATAATGAAATAAAGAACCGATGCGTCCATATCCACATTGCACTTCATCAAAGCACAAAATTATTCCTTGAGCTTTTGTTATTTTCCTTACTTTTTGAAGATATTTTACGTCTAGTGGGTATACTCCACCTTCGCTTTGTATGGGCTCTAAAAACACAGCAGATGTTTCATTATTGATTTTTTCTTCTAATGCTTTAATGTCATTTCTTGGAACTTTATCAAAACCAGAAAGGAGCGGAGCAAAACCTTCGCGTGATTTTTCATTGCCTCCAGCAGAAATTGCAGCAATACTGCGGCCATGAAACCCTCCTTCAATTGTAATAATACGATTACGTTTTGCTTGCCCATTTGAATAAAAGTAACGACGAATAAACTTAATTGCAGCTTCTGTTGCTTCAAGCCCACTTGAGCAGAAAAAAACTTTATCTGCAAAAGTAAGGGTTGTTAAACGCTCGGCAAGCCTTTCTTGCTCGGGAATAGTGAAAATGTTAGAGCAGTGCCATAATGAGCTCGATTGCTCTTTCAGCTTATCTGTAATGTATGGATGACAATGCCCTAAAGAAGTTGTAGAAATACCTGCAGCAAAATCTAAATATTTTTTACCACCTCTATCAAAAAGATATACCCCTTCTCCCCTGACTATAGGAGTGTCAAGTCTATTATACGCATTAACAACATGATCCATTTTATAAGTATTGTGGTATTATCTATACTATACCTGAAATGAATCCATTAACACAAAGCTTTTCCTTTAACCTCTTATGCTACTTCAACTAAAAATTTAGCCAATGCAAACCTTTTTTGTCATTCTATAGCTAAAGTGACTTAGTTTTACCAACGATTCGCCACTTATTAGCGAAATCCAGAGATATCGAAAATAAGCACAGTATGGCGTCTGTGTCATCCTGTAAAGGTCATCCTTCTTGGCGAAAATTACTCTTAAATATTACAACGTTCGTACAATTGTGTATTAAGAGAGAGCTTATTGTTCAAGAAGTTCTAGGCTCTGTGGACAAAAAATAAGGGAGGGAAGAAAAAAAGTGGTAGTTTAACCTAATAGATATAAAAATGGAGAAACTACCGAATGGAATATTATAAAAAAGAAAGGAATTGGAAACAAGTTTTAGAGTTTATAAAAGGCGTAAAAGGAATGCATAGTAAAGACGAAAAACGTCTAAGAATAGCACTTTTGCATGATATTGGGCTCATAGAACACAAAACTGTCCGGTTACCCACTCAGCACAGAAGACTTGCCTTCTATTGAAATGCTAAGAGACTGTACATGATCTCAAGAAAGGAATAAACTAAGAGATAGTGTATATAAATGAGGATATATGAGGAGTTTATACCCAAGTGACATAAGTCGAGAAAAGTTTGAGATTATTGTAGCAGATCTGGAATCTTGCAGAAAGAAGACAAAACCAAGAACACTTGATTTATATGATGTATTTTGTGGGGTGCTATACGTCTTAAAAAGCGGCTGCCAGTGGAGAATGTTACCAAAAGAGTTTCCAAAATGGCGCAATTGTTACGACTATTTTAAGAAGTGGAGTGAAAAATCAGATGTAAATAAAGAAAGTGTTCTGGAGCTGGTATTAAAAAAAAATAGTTGGCGTGGTCCGACAAAACAATGGTCGGAAAGAAAAAACCAGCTTCTGCATAATTGATGCACAAAGTGTAAAAAATGCAGATACTGCTGAAGAAAAAGGCTATGATGCAGGCAAAAAGATTTCAGGAATAAAACGCCATATTGCAGTAGATACGCAAGCATGCAATTTATATAACGACAGCAGAGATAACTGACCGTAGCAGTGCTGTGAGAATGGTCGAAAATGCAAAAGAAAACCTCTCGAGAGTAAAAAATGTACTGGTTGATGCAGTGGAGAGAATTTTGCAACTCAAATAAAAACGATTATTGGTGCAACCGTTGAAGTGGTAAAAAGAAATGAATTACATTCCTTTGTTGTGTTGCCCAAAAGATGGGTTGTGGAGCGATCTTTTGCTTGGTTAGAAAAATGTAGAAGATTGTGGAAAAATTGTGAGCGGAAACTCAACACTAGCCTGCAAATGGTCGTTCTTGCTTTCACTGCTTTACTCCTTAAAAGATTATGAACAGGCTCTAAGACATTTCACTCTATCTAATTCTCCATATTTAGCAGCTGAATGTAAAGACGTATTATCATGCTCACATGTGACTCGTGTTCTCTCTGTAACCTGTTGTCCTTCTTCTGTAGAGTATCCAACTATATCTACATGACCAGAACCTTCATCTAAAGGAATTTTACCTGTAATTTGCTGCCCTTCTGTTGTAACCTGTTGTCCTTCTTCCGTAAGGTGTTCGACTATATCTAAGCGACAGTCCTGAGCAGCCCAATCCAGAGGAGTCTTACCATCATTATCAATAGCTTTTGGATTAGCGCCATTTTCTATAAGGTATTTCACCATATCTAAGTTACCATTCTTAGCAGCCAAATGCAGAGGTGTGTAGCCCATTTCATTTTGGGCACTAATGTCACCACCTTTTTCCACAAAATATTTTACTGCATTTAAATCACCTTGCTCAGCAGCTAAGTGTAAAGATGTATTGCTATATTCCTCTGTGACATATTCTTTATCTAATATCTGAGAAAACTTCTCTGCAACTCTGAGCCTAGGAAAAGGATCTAAAACAATTTCACAAACTTCTTGTATAAAAGCCTTACGTTGTTCTTCGGTTGTATATTTTTCAATAAGCTGCTCTATAAAATTATCTATAAGTTCCCCAGTAATATACTTGCAAAGAGCATTTACAAACCCACCTAAATTAGCATTTAACGAAAATTTCCTCACTTTTAGCGCTAAACTAAGAAGTTTACGTGCATTATCCTTCTGATTTTCGGCGATAACATCATATATGAAGCTACTTACCTCTGCACAATCAATTTTATCACTTAGACTTCCCTGCTTTAAAGTGCTAGACCGTAACATTAAATCTCTTGTAGCTATTTTACCAGTTAACTGTTGCTGACCTATACCCATTTCACCCCCCTTAAGTGTAATTAGAAATTACCCTCACTGTAAAACTAAATGGTCGTAGACAATTTATGTAAATACCAAATATGACCTTACCTGTAACACGAATATTTTTAGTGTCAACAACTTTTTAAGTAAATTTTATACAGATCAGAAATTGAATAGAAAAAACAAAACACGTAAATTAGCCTGTAGGTTTATTTATCACTATTACTTCTGCTTTCTTTTTTACAGCTACTGTTTTTGCAATTTTATCATGAAGAAATTGCTTGCGTCGGTCAAATATTGCACATATGAAAATTAGTATTATGCCCACAAAGATTAAGCCTGACGAAGGGTCAATCCACCACTCAGAAGTATACTTATTAAAAAATTCCCTTCTCGTAATAAGTATAGGGAAGTGAATAACTTCAATCAAAATATACCTAATTATTGCTTGCACTAGGGTAACATTTTCAAGTGTATTTGCATCTTTTATATGAATACCACATAATAATTGTCCTGGAGTACCACCAGATTTTTTTACCATGAATACTCCAAATATCACTGATAGCAAAAAAGATGAGCAAGTATGTGTAATTAATGATTGAGGTATAGTAGTGCGCAAAATTACCCATACAAAAATCACATAGACTAAGGAAATTCCCTTAAGAATAAAATAGTCAATAATGTCCGCTATAATGCGTCTAGTTATTCCCACATAGTTTAAATTTAAGTGACATTCTTCAGGTTTATAGTCTATCACTACCGTGTTTGCAATTTTATCGTAAAAAGTCTGTTTGTGCTGATCAAATATTGCAAGTATTAGGATCAATATTGGTAAAATTAAAAACCACTCAGAAATATAAAGAGGTACAAACAAAAGTGCCTTGAGAGTGCTTCTCATCACTATTTGCATTAAAGCAGCGTTTTTAAGCGTGTTTGCATCTTTTATGTATATACCAAGTAGTAGTTTTCCTGGAGTCCAACCAAGTCTTGTTATCATTAACACTTCTAATGCTATATATACTAAGCTTTCTCCTAAGTTTTCTAATATTTCATGTCGCTCTGATATAAGGTCATTATCAGTGTCGATACCAGGAAAGACATAATTAAAAAAGTCGGCAAGGAATTCTTCTGGTAATATAAATAAAATTAATGAAAGAAACGATGAACAGAAGACTAGGAATATTGTTTGGTCAACTATATACGCTGCAACGCGTTTAGTAATTCCCGCATAGTTATCCATTTTTGTACCTAACACGATTGCCTAACATACCAGACTAGCAATTAAATAATAGTAAAATTGTTTGTATTGCTATTTGGATTGGTTTATTTTTATAAGAGGATTCCTCGATAGTTCAAAATAGAGACAAAGATCAAAATTTACTTATTTACGTCTCCAATTTCATCATGTATAATGGAGACAAGGATTTATATTTTGTATTTTATGTCTCCATCATTTATTGGTAGGCAAACCGAGTTGAAGCAACTGCTGGAGCTTACGGAAAAAAACACTGCATCTTTTGTAGTAGTCAAAGGAAGGCGTCGTATAGGAAAAAGTCGTTTAATTCAAGAGTTTGGTAAGCATTTCGAGCAGTATTACTCATTTATAGGTTTGCCACCAGAAAAGCATACTACAACATCCCACCAACTTAATGAATTTTCTAGGCAAATTGCTAGACAATTTTTTTGCTAGATATGATGACTGGAGTATGGGCAGTTGGTGAACGTCTACTATCAGGGAAAATATTGTTGCTATTTGATGAAATTTCTTGGATGGGCTCAAAAGATCCAACTTTTTTAGGCAAAATAAAGAATTTTTGGGATACACAGCTATAACAAGCTAGTTTTTGTTGTTTGTTTCATCCTGAAAACATACTTAGTAGTACTGGTTTTGTAGGAAGAGTATCGTTGACTTTAACACTCGGGACTTTCTGATTGCAACAGATTTTGGCCAAAAAATATTTCAGCATACGAAAAGTTTAAGGTGCTTGCAGTAACCGGTGGAATTCCAAAATATTTAGAAGAGGTAAATTTTAAACATGGTGCTGAAGAAAATATTAAAAAGCTTTGTTTTACAAAAGGTGGTTTTTTAGTTGAGGAGTTTGACCAAATATTTTCAGATCTATTCATGCGAAAAACAGCTTTTTATAAGCAAATAGTGAGAGCTCTTTCTACTGGAGCTAAAGAACAGGAAGAAATTTGTACTGCTTTAAACATTGCAAGACACGGACGCATTTCTGAGTATCTACATGAGCTGGAGCTTGCTGGTTTTATTGCAAGGGATCACACTTGGAATATAAAAACTGGTACTGATTCACGACTCAGAAGGTACAGACTTCAAGATAATTATTTAAGGTTTTATCTAAAATATATTGAAAAAAAATCTAGGAAAAATTAATCGTGACACCTACTCTATGAGATCTCCAGGAGAGTGGCATACAATTATTGGACTTCAGTTTGAAAATTTGGTGCTTAACAATAGAAAGAGTATACATAATATCTTGAGAATTGATGAGCGAAAATCCATTTTTTCAGAGGAAGACAGGTGCTGGTTGTCAAATTGATTACATGATTCAAACAAGGTTTAACACTCTCTACATTTGCGAAATCAAATTTTCAAAAAATAAAATCGGTCATTCAATAATACAAGAAGTACAAAAGAAAATAGATACACTAAAGCGTCCAAAAGGCTTTTCATGTCGTCCAGTCCTTATTCACGTTAATGGTGTGAGTGATGACGTTATAGATAGTGATTACTTTTCAAACATAATTGATTTTGGAGAATTATTGAATTGTAAGTAATGTTTTTTTTCTGGCTAAGGGTATATTTGATCTATTTCATTTATTGGCACAAGTTTAACTTTTGCGTGTGAACCATTCTGCTGACCTGTATAGATTAAATACCCCTTAGCTGTTTGAGAGAGTTCACAAAAATACTGTACATTTTTAATAAAATCACTCTGAAACGTGGAACCAGCCTTAATTTCAATAGCATGAATGTTACCACCCCATTCTGCTAATAAATCTACTTCGTGTCCCGTTCGGTCACGCCAAAAGTATAGGTTGGCAGGTAATCCCTGATTGAGGCGCTTCTTGAAAATCTCCAAAACAATCAAATTTTCAAACAGAGCTCCTTTAAGGTAGTGTGTTTCTAGTTGACTCTCCTTTTCAAGGCCAAGGAGCGTACAAGCAAGACCAGTGTCATAGAAGTATAACTTTGGCATCTTGATTAAACGCTTGTTGAAACTTTGGTGAAATGGTTGAAGAAAAAATATTAGGTAACTAGCTTCCAAAATATTCAGCCACTGCCGTACGGTTGTATGAGAAATGCCACAATCTTGAGCAAAAGATGATAAATTAAGAATCTGACCTACTCGACCTGCACACAGTTTGAGGAAGGTTTGGAATCTACCAATGTTTTCAATATTTTTAAGTTGTCGAACGTCTCTCTCAATGTAGGTTTGGATATAACTAGGATAGAAATCCAGTGGGTGCATGTTAAGGCTATGTAACCCAGGGTATCCTCCCTTAAAAATAGCTGAATTAATGTTTATAGGCATACCAAGCTCAGATAAACTGAGGGGCAATAGTGTTGTCATGCCTATGCGTCCTGAAAGAGATTGAGAAACATGATGACTAAGAGCAAAATTTTGAGACCCTGTTAGTACATATCGACCCTTTACAGGAGACTCATCAACTATTTCTTGAAGATATGATAACAACTCAGGTACGTGCTGTACTTCATCAAAAATAGCGCCCTGACGATAATTAGCTAGAAATGCCCTAGGATCATTTTGCGCTTGAAAACGAGTGTCAATATTTTCTAAAGATACGTACGGCAAATGCTTAAACAACGTTTTTGCAATAGTTGTTTTACCAGACTGTCTAGGTCCTGTAATGCCCAAAGCAGGATAAAGCTTAGAAAATCTTTCTAAAACTGGGGTTATAGCGCGTAAGTACATAAATTGAATTTTATAGTTTCAATATGCAAGAATACTATAAAAGGTTAAAAATGACAACACTTGCACGAACATTATGGTTTGAAAACAGGGTTTCGCACAAAAAAACAAGGCTTGCTGAACTTCCTACAAAAACATAGTTGATATCTCTGGGATTAAGTAGTTTATCAATGTAGTCTTTGTAATCCTTAAGGTAATTAACAACTCAACGTCCATCGACCCTGACCACTCCTTCCTGATCCATTCTCTACCTTGAACCGGAGGCTCTTCAAACTCCAAATCTTGTTTTCGTCGCCTCTCCCCTAATTATAAATTATATATATAATATAATTTATAGGGGGGTAATCAAAAAAATGAGCTTTCTTTGAGCTGAGCGAAGCCACCTAAGGTAGAGAATGGATCAGGAAGGAGTGGTGTATAAAAATATATTTGATGTTTATAGAATATCTTTTAATTGACACAGGAAAGGGCAGGTATATAGAAATATATTTAATGTTTTAGTAGGTCTAATATTGCCTGATTATAAATGTTGTCCCTATGTCCTATTGAAACAATAGTTACTGTACGTTTTGCAGTATTTACACGGTAGACGATACGGTAATCAGATGTCTTCACTATCCTCTACTTCTTCTGCATCATCATCGCTTAATTCCCTAATAATTTTAGAAAACGCGATATCTTCCGCTTCAAGCTCGATTGCTTCCTTGACTAGCTTTCCTGTTAATTTTTGAACAGACTGCTTGGTGGCCTTAGCTAGTTCAATAAGGTGTTGTGAAGTTTCTGAATCGAAGGTTATATTAACCCTTGAGTCTACTAATAATTATACAGCATTTTTTTTAATTTTTCAATAAAGAAAATGAATTAGGAAAGATGCCTGTATAGGAATACATAATATAACTGTGTAGTAAAAATAAGGTTTCTATTTGTAGAAAGTAGTGTATAATTGCTAATATTTTTTGGGCATTTTTACTATGGCTTTGTTAAAATTTCTTGATGCACGAACCGATTGCGCTTTCAAGAGAATATTCGGTACTGAGAGGAATAAAGACATCCTCATTCATTTTCTCAATGATATTTTAGGCTTTACTGGTTTGCAGAATGTTCAATTTTTAGCTGCCATTTTGGATTTTGAGATTGCCGCTAAAGAGCAGGGCATTTTTGATGTTCTTTGTGAGGACTCTCAAGGTTCCAGTTACATTATTAAAATGGCATTCACTAAGACCAAAGGTTTTGAGAAATGTGTCCAATATTATGCTGCTAAAACTTACGTAAACCAAATAGATATAGATAAAGTAGATCAAGAGTATCATAAACTCAAGAAAGTTATCTTTATGACTGTTGCTGATTGTATTATTTTTCCAAACAAGAATGAGTACAAGTCAGATCATGCTATTCTAGGTAAGGTTACTTGCAAACATTACCTGAATGACTTTAGTTTTACTTTCATAGAACTACCAAAATTTCCAAAAACAAAAGAGGATCAACTAGAAAACATAGTTGAGAAATGGTGTTATTTTTTTCGATATGCAGCAGAAACAAGGGAAGAGGACCTAGATAAAATAGTCGGTAGCGATGTAATAATAAAACGAGCATATGAAGAGATGAACAAGCTTAGTTGGTCGGAAGAAGAATTACTAGCATATGAACAAGAGAAGAAACGCCTAATGGATGAGATAGCTGCTAATAAAATCTAAGAACTCACGCCAAGAAATTTTGTGCACATGAGTTAGTGAACAATTCATGCTTTACTAATTAGCTCGTTTGTAAGTTTGCAGACATGCTTTGAGGTTTAAGTGTAATAGAAACACGGTGGGCATTTAAAGCGTTTTAAAAGGTTTTTATAGTGTTGTTTGTAATCAGGTATGGGAATTTGTCTATAGCTTTATTCAGAAAACATCTGTAATACCCTTTAGAATTTGAATAAAAGGGCAAGTCTTAGTGTAAGCAAATCTGTATGGCAGACTTTTTCTTATTTAAGTGTTTGTGATATCAAAATACTAAAACATTAAAGTATCAGAATATTAAAGTACTAAAATATCAAAATACTAAAGCAGTAAAGTATTAAAATACTAAAATATCTTGACTCTAAATATCGGAATAGAATTAAAGTAGGGGATATGATAATAGTTGTCGGTGGTCAAAAAGGTGGCAGTGGCAAAACAACCACAGCCACGATGCGCGTCATGGAAAATAGAAATGACCTTTACTACACCCAGTGTACAGGATTTTTTTTAATTTTTCAATAAAGAAAGGAGGGCTATATAATCTCTGTTGTATAATTTACTCATAAATCTCAATGGTAAATTAAAAAGAGCGCCTTTTTGCCTATAGATGGGGATTTGAGCGAATTTGTGATATTTGCCTTCCCAATAACAAAGTTGGTATTAGAAGTTGATATAAATGCATTACTGAACTTAAGACAAGGCTGAGCTGAAAATAGCAGGCCGAAGAGAGAATTTCAACAAATAAAAGAATCATGTAATAATAAAAATCGTTGAAAGGAATTCTATGACAAAAATTATAGCAAAAGAATATACAGAATTTTTAGAGCAGTTGAAGGAACATATTGCTACTAGTCGTTATAAAGCAGCACTTGCAGTAAACAGTAAGCTTACCTTGCTCTACCATTATTGGAACAGAAATCTTAAAACGGCAAAGAGAACACGGCTGGGGAGCGAAAGTTATCGAACAACTGAGTAAGGATTTGAAAGGTGCATTTCCAGAAATGAAAGGTTTTAGTACGAGAAACCTAAAATACATGCGTAAGTTTGCTGAAGAATATCCAAATGTTGAATTTGTGCAGGAACCTCTTGCACAATTAACTTGGTACCACAATGTTACTCTTTTAGAAAAAATAGAAAATCGCGAGATAAGATTATTCTATATAAAGGGAGCTATAGAACATGGCTGGTCAAGAAACATCATGGTAATGCAGATAGAACGTGGGTTATATAAACGTCAAGGACGAGCAATAACTAACTTTGAAGATAAGTTACCATCACCTCAATCAGATCTAGCACATTATACATTAAAAGATCCGTACATTTTTGATTTTTTAGGTATAGGAGATACCGTCTCGCCAGTCAACAAGAAAATTACAAAAATTGAATCTAAATTGCCTAAGTTATATTGTGAAATCAAAAAATACTGCCAATTCCCGTCCTGTGTAGCGGTATACAGATTGTAGTTGTATTAAACAAGAGCCTGATATTAGTTTTGACTACCTCAATTCTTCTGTCAGTTAATTCTTGTCTGTCAGATTAAATCTTGTCTTTTACACTTATCAACATATACACTAACCAACTACATTCAATAAATTTGTGTAAGATACCATTTTACATAAGATAGAATGGAAGCATTTTTCGATTTTAAATTACTAAAGCTTCAGTCAATCTCCTAGTCCTGTAGCTTTTGATATGGTCAGGATTAAAAGCCTTTTTTGATTTTAAAATACCAAAAACAATATGAAGCAACTTACGCATTGCAGCACCAACAATGGCCATATTATGCTTGCCTTTTTCTTTTAATCTCTTGCAAAAAGTCATAATAATAGGATTGTGATTTTTAGCTACTATAGCAGGAAAATACATGGCCTTACGTAGTGTTCGTGAACCTGATTTACTTAATCTGGGCTTGGCATATACAGATGAACCTGATGTTATATTTCGTGGTATAGTTCCAGCGTATGCTGCCAATTGTCTGGCATTTATAAAAGCCTTTGTGTCAGGAATTTCAGCTAAAATAGCTATTGCTGATTCCTCTCCTATTCCTGGAATAGTCAATAAGAGTTGAAAGTTTTCCAACAACTCTTTGTGCTGTTTTAATAGTTCACGTATGGAGTTTTTTATTGTTTCTATTGATTGTTCTATGTTCACTGCAAGGTTTTCCCAAGCATTTGCAACTTCTTCAGGCAGTCTCTCCTTCTTTTCTAAATGATTATTTACGAATGTTAATCCATCTTTTAACGCAACCGAGCAACGATAAAGATGTTTTAATTTTTTCATTTCAGGAGAAGGTGGTGTCCAACGAGTAGGTTCCTGTCTTTGGCAATAATCAGCAATAATTTCTGCATCGGTCTGATCATTCTTTTGTCTTACAAGCTTACTCCTCGCATAAGATTTAATACAATAAGGATTTACAACACTTACAAAATGTCCAGCATTGTGTAGAAATTCAGCCAAAGCTTCACTATAACAACCGGTAGCTTCCATACAAGCTTTCACTTGCTCTACGTTATGTTTTTGTAGAAAGCTCTGCAGACCTTGAAACCCATTATCATCGTTCTTAAAGCTTCTTTTCCTAGTTTCACGTTTTCCTTTTTTACTTATAAATGAGAGAAAAACATCAAAGCGATCTTTTGATACATCTATTCCCAGAAAGTTGTTGATCATATATAACCCCATACGTTACTATTTAAAATGAAAAGTAAGGCTAACCTTGTGAATACAGAATTAGAACCATTTAGGTTTTTCTACGATACCGTCCAGCCTATACTTTTGAGAAGGGAATTCTTATCTCCTCTACAGATTTTATATCTAAGAAGAAGCACAGAGTTCCTCCCTTCTCCACCTAATGCTTAAGCTTAAAACATTAGATGCTTTTGACAAGATACAAGAATAAAGGTCTTTTTTCATAGATATCTTAACACTTTTTTCTTTTTCTGTAGTTGGCGGACGAGTAAGAAAGTGAACCTTTGGTGCACCACTAATTATTGCCATTGGTGTTTGCTCTGCCCCTTCTCCCATAACTAAAACAGCAGATGTTGCCAGTGCATCAAGAAGATTGACTTGTGTTACTTGCAGTGGTTGATTATAAAGATCTGGCTTGCCTATATAGGAATAAAGTGGTTCAAATCCACACCAACCAAGAGCAACGCCCGTAACCCCAAGGCGCATAGGTGTTATGTTACTATCTGTAATCAAAATACCAAGATGTTTTATGCAGTGTTTTGTCTTGAGATAGTTCCATATTGATAGAGCTGTTTTCTGAACATCCTTTGGGTATAAAATATACATTTCATTACCATTTGATTCATCAATACCAGCAGATGGAATTAAGATATTATCTTTAATCGTTAAACAGATACTATGAGGATTGTGGTCCACATCAACAATTGCATCAGCTTCTCTTTTGATTAGCTCTTCTTTAGAACAAGCAGTTTTGCAAACCACCTGTTTTTGACAAACAGAAATGATTTTTGATGTGATAGCAAGAACAACTTCCTCTCTTAGCAGCTCTGAAACATAGCGATCAAGAACCTGCTCTAATACTTCTCCACATTCAATGCGGTGGGTATAAATTGCTTTAACATACATACTATTACATCAAAAAGTTTCTCATAAAAGCCCTCTTACCTGTTGTTCTAGTTGGCATAATTTATAGTTAAGAGACTTAATGAGCTTCACAATTTTTTCTTCCATCTTTATCACGTATTAATCTACATATAGTATAATCTTTTGTTTTGGTGAGAATAGTTTTATTCCATCCACTAAGAAGTGTTAAGTTGAAATATACATCACCTTTATAGGGTTTTTGAATTTCTGTTATGATAAACTCTGAGATTAGATCATATTCCAAAAAAAGGTGCGCTATTTGTGCTCCACCAATCATGAAGACTTTAGAACTACTTTGGATTGACAAAAACTCTTGCATAGAAGAAACAATAGTGCATTTTATGCCTTTATTAAAACAAGGACTTAATTTGTTACGAGAAAAAACAATAGGGATACGATCCTTCAATATGTTTTGGGATATTATCTCAAATGTTTTTCTTCCCATAATAATAACTTGTTTGTCAGTTACCTGACGAAAATGATCTAACTCACTTGAATAATGCCAGGGCAATCCATTGTTTATTCCAATTACCCCCTTGGGATCAACAGCCATAATTCCGATAACTATCATCCCTGTAAAGCAGCTTGAGCTACAAAAAATCGCATGTGATCACGCACATTATGCACTCGAAGGAAATCAACCTTGTTGTGCAATGCAGATGATAAAGCAATTGTTTCTAAATCTCGGTTAAAGACAGGTTCTGTAGAAAAAGAAGAAATAAATGACTTTCTAGAATGACCAACCAGAACTTTGCAGCCAAAACTTTGCAATGCTTCTATATTGCGTAAAATCTGGATATTCTGGTACATAGATTTTCCAAAACCAATACCAGGGTCAATAATTATTGAATTTTTATCAAAACTTAGGGCAAATAACCTGCTAATGCTCTTCTCTGCCCAATTATTTATGGTATCAATTGGATCAGTGTCACTTGGGATAATGTTGTCTCTATGTGGTGGTATGGAGAGTGAGTGCATAATAACGATGCCACATCCACTGCTAGCGATTGCTTTTAAGGTATTATCATCTAGATCTCCCTTCTGATCGTTTACCCAGGCAATGTTGTAGTGCTCCAAAACGTTCAAAATAACATCTGACCAGAAACTATCGATGCTGACTTTAATATCACCAGCTTCCATATAATGACTAAGATTATCAAGCACTGGTTTTAAGCGTGCATATTCTGCTTTTGGAGTTTGTATTGAGGAGCCAGGTCTTGTTGATTGAGCACCAAGTTCAACTATGCTTGCACCATCTGATAACAGCCGCAGTGCCTGCTTGGTTGCTTGATCTGCATCATAATAAAGACCACCATCTGAAAATGAATCAGGAGTAATATTGACAATACCTACAAGCTCTGGTGAAAGCGTAAAACTTCCTAAAAAGCAATCCTTAATGTTAGGGTTAACAGTACCAAACGTTTTGTTAACTACTGCCATGGGGCTCAGCATTGCCATCAAGTGAAGCAAAAATGGTCTGTTTATCAATTCTGGGTGAGGAATCTTAAGGTAGGATGTATCAAGTGTCAGGTCATCCCATAACAAAATATCCAAATCAATAACGCGAGGTGCCCATTTTTCATAGACCTGCAGGCGGCCAATGTCACATTCGATTTGTTTAAGTCCCTTTAACAGCTCTTCAGGAGAAGAAGAACAACTTCCATACACAACCATATTTAGAAACGGCTTGTCCCACCCAGGTGGAGCATCATTTGGTAAAATAGCCTTAGTCTCCAGAACAATTGAAGATTTTAAATTTTTAAAATAGCGCTCCTTCAGTAACTGAGCAGCCATTTTGTAAATGGGAAAAGCGATTTCCCATATTTGAGCCAATAGAAATATAGATCATTAGTTATCTTCCTGTTCTTGCAGTGCATTACAATAGGTAAAAAAGACACCTCCATGCGCATTAGGAACGGGTGGTGCAACTTTGTGAGTAGTCACTCTTATGGAAGAAATAATATGTTTTTTTTGCACCAAAAGATTATTAATGGTTCTGTATATATCATGAGTTAAATGCTCGATTAAATTGAATTGCTTGTTCTGAACAAGAGATTGAATATTTTGTACTATCTCTAGATAGCAGACAGTATCTTCAAGCCGGTCAGTCATAAGCCCTAACGGAGGAGATTTAAAAATAAAATCAACATCAATACTAACTAATTGGGAATGAGACTTCTCTTCTGCACTATAGCCTAAATGAACCCAAAGCCGTAAATCAGATATAAGAAGATTACATGTAGACATTGCATTCCAACATCACTGAGTTTTAATTCTTAAGCTACTTACAACTACTAACACACGCTAGCATTCATCATTCCATGTTCGGTAGAAGCTGTAGCTTTACTCCTCTCGTTTGAGTTATATTACTACAACTCCCCCTAAAGAACCGTGCTTGCAGATTTCCCGCACACGGCTCATCAATATTAGTTTTCACAGTCGTCCCTCTTATGCATATAAAGAAAAATGTATTTTTGGCTTTGGTAATGGATTTACTTCTACGTAGTGTACAAACTGTTCCCAGGTCATACTCTTTTTCTGACTACGCCGATTTATCCATTTAAATGCTAGCTTTCTTACTGATGTGTAAAATTGTTTCAAACACCAATAATTTCCGCTAATACCAAAGTAGTTATAGTGTCCTGTTAATTTAGCCTTCAGTACTTGCCACCAATCTTTAAGTCGAATACTTCCGCGGACTATTTTCAACCACTCCTTGATTTCTTTTAGTTTTCTGGCTAGATTTAACTTTGAGGTTTTATGTCCCATTATTAATCTACCACGACGACTTTTTGCACCATAGTGCGTAAACCCCAGAAAATTGAAACTTTCCGTCCTTCGTTTCTCTCTTATCGCTTGTTGCCACTCCCTCTTGCCAAACTTTACTACTCTGGTCTTGTTTTCAGATACTTCCAACCCAAATTTATTTAGCCTTTGTTTCAGTAATTCCAGAAATTCTTCCGCGTCTACCTTACTTTCGCAACAAACCACAAAATCGTCGCAAAACCTTATTAGTTGTATATATCCTCTGGATCTTGGTTTAAATTTCTTTTCTATCCATAAATCCAACACATAATGTAAGTATATATTTGCTAATACAGGACTTACTATACCACCTTGGGGTGTACCTTGTTTTGTTGCTTCATAATTTCCAGCTTCGACTATCCCTGCCTTGAGAAACCGCTTTACTAACCACAGCAAATTTGGGTCAGTTATTCGTTCCCTTAGACATCTCATTAGCCATTTATGCTGTATATTATCGTAGAACTTCTTGATATCCACTTCTACAATGTAGTTTATTGGCTTGTACATAACTGCTTTATCTAGTGCATTTACCGCTTGATGACAGTTTCTTCCAGGTCGAAATCCATATGAGCTGTCCAGAAAGTTTGCCTCGTAAATATTTTCTAATATCTTCTTCAGCATAATCTGTACTAATTTATCCTCGGTCGATGGTATTCCGAGTCCGCGTTTCTCTTTACTTCCAGCTTTCGGTATATATACCCTCTTTACTGGTTGTGGTTGATATTGCTTCCTCTTCATACTTTCTACTAGCACTTCGAGTTTCTCATTCAGATTTTCTCCGTATGATTCCACTGTTATCTGGTCTACTCCACAAGCCTTGTTACGCTTCAGTTCTTTATAACATCTCGCAAGATTCTCTGTATTTATCAGATGGACTAACGATGTGAATTTTAGTCGCTTATCTTGCTTTGCTCTTACTGCTATCTGGTTTAGTTTATTTTGCATGTTATTCCAACCTCCGTTGTATTGGCCTAGCAATCCCTATTCCAGTTACTATATTGCTGATCGCTTCCCCTTGTACGTGGCTTTCCCACATTCTGAGTACTATCAATCAGTCCGACTTCCCCTGCATCTTCCGCTAGTTCTTGCCTTTGTTGACTTGTTCCAGCGTACCTTTGTAGGAATGCATAGGATCTCCCAAGTTCACTTGAAGTCCATTTCAATACATGGCACGGTCTCAGATCCCGATAGAGTGAGTGATAACTTGCCTTTACGTTATCCTTCATGCTGTCTTCCATGGCCATGAAAATGTCGACCTCTATGTCTTCAGGTATTTCGGAACTCAATCCCTTCACTTTCGTTGTACCCTGCATTGTCCATCCCACTAGCTCTATTACACTCGTTACCTCATGCAACATAGTGGTCTGTTCCAAACTGTTGGCTAGACTTTGTTTGTGTTGGATTTTCACCAACTGTTCTCCAAGCACTTCTTGGCGCACCACAGCAATGCCTGTCATTACACTAAAAGCACTTGCCCAATCAAATTGGCCACCAGAAAAGTTGCGTCCGTTTACTTCTACACCATGTATAAATGCGCCTAAAATCATGCCTTGGCAAAATGCAGCACCAAGTGACCCAAAATGAAAGGCATAATCCCATAATTGCCTGTATTTTCCTTCTGCCTTAAAACGAAACTCAAAGGATACTCCGCGCACTATAAGGCCAAGCAGCATAATAATGATTGGAATATAAAAAGCAGGCATTAATATTGAATATGCAAGAGGAAAAGCAGCAAACAACCCTCCTCCACCCAATACCAACCATGTTTCGTTTCCATCCCAAAATGGTGCAATTGAACTTATCATGTGATCACGGCATTTATCTGACGGTGCAAAAGGAAGTAAAATACCAATACCTAAATCAAACCCATCCATTAAAACATACAGTAAAACAGCTATGGCAATTAGTAATCCCCAGATTAGGGGTAAATTAATTAAGGAAGAGAAATCAAACATGATTGTTGCCCTTTCCAGATGTACCAGCATCAATCACTGAAGCTCCGATACCGTGTTTATAAAATTGCTCTTCTTCTTTAATGACAGGAATTCCTTTGTATATAAGTTTCAGGATATAGTAACTGCCTGCTCCAAATATAAGGGTATACATAACGATAAATGCAATCAAAGACCATGCAACCTGAGGACCGGTAATCGCAGGTGAAAATGATTCAATTGTGCGCATAATTCCATATACAGTGTAAGGTTGACGGCCAATTTCAGTAGTAAACCAACCTGCAAGTAACGCTATGAACCCAGACGGCATCATTGATATCCACCATCCATGTAAGAAACAACTTTGGAATAATTTGCCACGAAGATACTGTATAACACTTACTAACCCAATTATGATCATTAAAATTCCAACTCCAACCATTATACGGAAGGACCAGAATACCCATACTACAGGTGGTCTATCTTCTTTTTTCCACTCCTTTAATCCTTTTACTTCTCCTAAAAAATCATGTGTTAAGATCAAGCTGGCAAGATTAGGAATTTTTATCTCGTAGTGATTAATTTCATTTTGCTGATCCGGATAAGCAAACAAAAGTAAGCCAGCCCCTTTTTCGGTTTCCCATATACCTTCCATTGCAGCAATCTTAGCAGGTTGATGCTTTAGTGTATTTAATCCATGCCTATCCCCCATGAACAGCTGAAATGGTGCAGCTAAAGCTACCATAATGGTTGCCATACCAAGCATAATTCTTGCTTGAGGAGCATGTCGTTTTCTCCAAAGATAAAATGCTCCTACACCACCAACCACAAAAGCTGTTGTAAGATAGGCTGCTGTTACCATATGAATAAAGCGATAAGGGAAAGAAGGATTAAAAATAATCTCTAACCAATTGGTTGGATATAGGAGACCATTCTCACTAATCGTGAATCCAGCGGGTGTTTGCATCCAACTGTTGGCCGCAATAATCCAAAAAGCTGAAATAAGCGTTCCCACTGCAACAATACAAGTAGAAGCAAAGTGCATACGAGAACTTACTCTATTCCATCCAAATAGCATAATACTCAAAAAAGATGCCTCCAGAAAAAAGGCTGTTAAAACCTCAAAGGAAAATAGAGGGCCGAGAACGTTGGCTATGCGGTCAGAAAAAATCGACCAATTGGTACCAAGTTGATATGACATTACAACTCCAGATACCACTCCCATGCCAAAAGCAACGGCAAAAATCTTGATCCAGAATTTATAAACATCACGGAAACGTGTATCACCAGTCTTAAGCCAACACCATTCCAAAAAGGCTAGAAAACTTGCAAGTCCGATCGTGAAAGCAGGAAATATAATGTGAAAGCCTATTGTGAAGGCAAACTGAATTCGAGCTAGCAGCACAGAACTAAATTCAAACATTTTACCCAATACCCATGTATTACAAATAATAGCCAAATCCACCTATAATTCAATCCATTTTTTCACAAAATTGACCTTACCCAGAAAAAGTAGAGAGAAAGTTAAGACGTTTTTGTCATGAGAATGATGCATCAAATTGTGCAGGAATGCAACTGTTCTCCCAATGGCGTCAACTTTACTCCGCCAACAATGTCGCAAATTTTTCTTTTCTTCTCCATTATGTCCAGAAGAGTTTGGTAGCTCTTTTACGCGAAATACCACATTTACATCCTCAAGATTGATTTCAATTCTCTTGACTAACGTTCTGATAGTATCACGTTTGGTTAGCCAGTCTGCGTTATCAAGGTTCAATGCAATATTAGAAGAAAAGTCTTCTAAATTGGTTACAACCAGGGTTAATTCCTGTTTTAATTTCTTTTGATCAAATATCCTTTTTTTCTCCTCTTCAATTGTTTTTAAGTTTTGTTTCATTGCTTTAATTCGTGGTTCAAATTCTTCTTGATTAATATATTCTTGAGCATAACTATCAATAAGTCTAGCAATACCTCGTTTTAATTTACTTTCTTGTTTCTCTAGTAAATTGCTTTTTTGATCCCATGATAATTTTTTAAGCTCTGAAAGTCTACGCTTGTATTCTTCTAAAACCCTATTTGGATTTTTTAATAAATGCTTAACCTCTTCCCACACAGCTGTTTCTAATGCATCTGTACGAATGTGTTTATTATCACAAATCTTATTACCACCAAAACGGTAAGAATCTCTACCAATACAACGATAATATGCATAATGATCAACTTTTTCTCCTCGCTTATTTCTTACAGAACTTCCGTAATATGCATAACGACAATGCTTGCATACGATTAAACCTTGTAGTAAATACTTTGCTCCTCTTTCTCTTGTCCTTGCTATTTTTCTATTCTCAGCTAATTGTTCTTGAACTATATCAAACACATCTTCGTCCACTATATTTGGCACTTCAACATAAATCCAATTTGCTTTTTCAACAGAATAAGTAGAGTAATTATCTTTCGGTTGTTCACAAGAATGTTTTTGTGGTCTTATATGTTGTAACTTTACACCTACTTTTGTTTTACCAAAAGCTGCTTGTCCTTTGTAAGCAGGGTTTTTTAACATACCCCAAATTACACTCCTATCCCAGCACTTTTTTCCTGTTCGTGTTATAATAGACATAGTATTTAGCCGACGGCATACTTCCCCAATACTTGCTCTTTCCCTGCTTACCCACAAAAATACTTTGCGAACAATATCAGCTTCTTCTTCGTTAATCTCAAATAAAGCTTGTCCTCCTCCCATATGTTTATCTATATAACGATAGCCATAAGGAGCTCCTCCCATTACGCTTACACAACCTTTATTAGCTGCATAAATCTTTCCACGACGACTTCGTTCCATAATTTTCGCTCGTTCATATTCTGCTATCATACCTTGCATTTGTAACAGCAATTGAGATTCTGGGTTATCGTTAATCTCATAATTTAAAAAAACCGCTTCTGCTCCTGTTTTCTCAAATTCTTCAAGTAATACCATTTGATATGCATATTTTCTAGATAAACGATCAGGAGAGTGAATCTATCAATTTTACCTTCTGTTACTTTATCGCGTAATTTTTCTAGATCAGGACGAACCAAATTAGATCCACTGTAGCCGTTATCAATAAATTTATACTCACTCAATAATTTGTACCCATCCATACCAATTTGCTTCTCTAAAGCTGCAACTTGACTTGCTATTGTATTTTCTTGTGCTTGTTTCCCTGAAGAAACCCTTGCATATAAACTCACTGTTACCATTTGATCCTCCTTGAATCCCATTTTTACCCTTTAAGTTTTTTTGACTTTCTCCCTTTGATGCTGACTTTTCATAAGCATCTGATAAATACTTTTCTGCCAACCGGTTAGGCTCATGGCTACAACTAATCCGTATAGCTAATCTCTTATTTCCCATTATCTTTCCTTGAAATAATATGTTCATATCATTCATTGAAGCTGATGGTTAATTGATTATTAGCGCTATAAATAAATGGAACTCTTGTTTTTGGACACAGAAGTTTTCGAGAAATAGTTTTCTCTAGTTTTATGTTTTTTGCAACATTGTTGGCGGAGTAATGATACCACCTTGTGGGGTACCTGCAGTTGTGGAATACAGAGTTTTTGATTCTAGGAAGGGAGTGTTAAATAAACTGTGTCAAACCGAAAAAAAGTAGTAAGTTGATATAAAAAAATGGAGGTTTCACATATGAATCAAAGAATAGCAAATAAAACTACCGGATTGGTAGACTATAAAGAACTGGAAGCAAATATTCTATCATCGATAAGAGAAGGAAGGCCGCTGACAGGAAGAGATGGAGCATTAACACCATTTATAAAAAAGCTGCTGGAGGCAAGTTTGGAAGGTGAAATAGAAAATCACTTATTAGCTGAAAGTGAAGAGAATAACCGAAGAAATGGGAGAAATGCAAAAACTTTACGTACAAGTGCAGAGCTATTAACACCAAGAGATAGAGAAGGAAGTTTCGAACCACAAATAGTCAAAAAAAGGCAAACAAACTTACATCCAGAGCTTGAAACGAAGATTTTGAGCACATTTGCCAGTGGTATGGGCTATAGAGATATAGCATCACATGTAGAAGAAATTTATGATCACAAAATATCGGTAGCAGAGATATCCAGTATTACTGACAAACTGACCTTACCCAGAAAAAGTGGAGAGAAAGTTTGGAATGTTTTTTACAAAGAGAATGATGAATCAAAATGCTCAGGAATGCAATAGTTAATAGTGGAGTGTCTACGTTGTTTGTTATAAAAAATTTCTATATATTCAAATATAGCAGTTTTGATATGCTGTTTAGAGTGCCGAGAGGTGTCTATTGGTAACTCCCTTTTTAGAGAACTAAAGAAGCTTTCCACAACAGAATTGTCGTAACAACAACCTTTATGACTCATGCTAGGTACTATGTTTTTTATGGATAAGAGATATTGATAACCTTGCGAAGTATATTGTGAACCTTGATCACTATGTAATAGTAGATTTTTGGGAGTGTTAAATAAACTGTGTCAAACCGCATTTTTAGTTCGACTCAATTTTCAATCTGCCAGGAAAGAAAACATCAAGTTGAGAGATAGTTAATGCCCAATCATGTACAGGCATCGTCCACTTTTCCTCTGCCTTCTTTATAGCACAATATACCTGCTTATACAAGGCATTTATGCTGGTAAATGAGCCTTTGGTCTTAGTGAATTTCCTAATTTGCCTATGTAGCCCCTCTATGGGATTGGTGGTGTAGATTATCCTCCTAACTGGACCAGAATACTTAAAATAACCAGACAAGTTTTCCCAATTATTCTGCCAAGATTTTATAACCATAGGGTACTTTGTGCCCCATTTTTCATCCAATTCCAACAGATAATTCTCGGCAATTTCCTTGCTTGAAGCTTGATATACCTTCTTTAAATCGCTCAAAAAACTCTTCGCATCTTTACTGGCCACATACTTCAGTGAGTTGCGTATCTGATGCACTATACACATCTGCACTTCCGCATTAGGAAAGACACTGTTTATAGCTGCAGGAAAGCTTTTTAGCCCATCAACGCAGGCAATAAGGATATCTTCTACTTGTATCTTGTCAAAAGCATCTAATGTTTTAAGCTTAAGCATTAGGTGGAGAAGGGAGGAACTCTGTGCTTCTTCTTAGATATAAAATCTGTAGAGGAGATAAGAATTCCCTTCTCAAAAGTATAGGCTGGACGGTATCGTAGAAAAACCTAAATGGTTCTAATTCTGTATTCACAAGGTTAGCCTTACTTTTCATTTTAAATAGTAACGTATGGGGTTATATATGATCAACAACTTTCTGGGAATAGATGTATCAAAAGATCGCTTTGATGTTTTTCTCTCATTTATAAGTAAAAAAGGAAAACGTGAAACTAGGAAAAGAAGCTTTAAGAACGATGATAATGGGTTTCAAGGTCTGCAGAGCTTTCTACAAAAACATAACGTAGAGCAAGTGAAAGCTTGTATGGAAGCTACCGGTTGTTATAGTGAAGCTTTGGCTGAATTTCTACACAATGCTGGACATTTTGTAAGTGTTGTAAATCCTTATTGTATTAAATCTTATGCGAGGAGTAAGCTTGTAAGACAAAAGAATGATCAGACCGATGCAGAAATTATTGCTGATTATTGCCAAAGACAGGAACCTACTCGTTGGACACCACCTTCTCCTGAAATGAAAAAATTAAAACATCTTTATCGTTGCTCGGTTGCGTTAAAAGATGGATTAACATTCGTAAATAATCATTTAGAAAAGAAGGAGAGACTGCCTGAAGAAGTTGCAAATGCTTGGGAAAACCTTGCAGTGAACATAGAACAATCAATAGAAACAATAAAAAACTCCATACGTGAACTATTAAAACAGCACAAAGAGTTGTTGGAAAACTTTCAACTCTTATTGACTATTCCAGGAATAGGAGAGGAATCAGCAATAGCTATTTTAGCTGAAATTCCTGACACAAAGGCTTTTATAAATGCCAGACAATTGGCAGCATACGCTGGAACTATACCACGAAATATAACATCAGGTTCATCTGTATATGCCAAGCCCAGATTAAGTAAATCAGGTTCACGAACACTACGTAAGGCCATGTATTTTCCTGCTATAGTAGCTAAAAATCACAATCCTATTATTATGACTTTTTGCAAGAGATTAAAAGAAAAAGGCAAGCATAATATGGCCATTGTTGGTGCTGCAATGCGTAAGTTGCTTCATATTGTTTTTGGTATTTTAAAATCAAAAAAGGCTTTTAATCCTGACCATATCAAAAGCTACAGGACTAGGAGATTGACTGAAGCTTTAGTAATTTAAAATCGAAAAATGCTTCCATTCTATCTTATGTAAAATGGTATCTTACACAAATTTATTGAATGTAGTTGGTTAGTGTATATGTTGATAAGTGTAAAAGACAAGATTTAATCTGACAGACAAGAATTAACTGACAGAAGAATTGAGGTAGTCAAAACTAATATCAGGCTCTTGTTTAATACAACTACAATCTGTATACCGCTACACAGGACGGGAATTGGCAGTATTTTTTGATTTCACAATATAACTTAGGCAATTTAGATTCAATTTTTGTAATTTTCTTGTTGACTGGCGAGACGGTATCTCCTGTCATCCGAGTAGCTGACACTGGGATCTCATTTTACTTTATGATGATGTCATGAAAGTAGCTGACACTGGAATGGCTTTGTTGCATAGCAACCGAAAAAATCTGGTAGCTACTGACAAAATTCATTATAAATAACCATTTAACTGTTGAAGAAAAAATATGCCACAGAAAATGAAAGTCAGTAACCAAAACGAATATAACAAATTCCTTGAAAAAAGGGGAAATATTTTTCGTTACATCGATGAAGCTATCGAAAATTGGTATGAAAATAGTCCAAAAATGCAGGGCGGCAACTATATTTACAGTGATAAAGTCGTAATTTTGGTGCATATAATTGTCAATCTTTTTAGAATTGGTTTAAGACAAACGGTGGGGTTTATAAAAGGATATCTGCAACAAATAGGAAAAAATTTGGCAGTTATCAGCTATTCACAAGCATCAAGAAGGTTTAAAAAACTTAATATTAAGATAAATGATTGCAGGGTTGATAAAAGCAACATGGAAAATATTGAAATTATCATAGATAGCACAAGTATCAGCATTTACAGTAACACTCCTGGCCACAGTAAGGAAAACAGTGCAGATAGAAAGTACCGAAGCTACGAGCAAGTAAGAAAGTTACATGTTATGTTAAGTGTGAATAGTAAAAAAGCTATAGCTGCAAGATACAGTAATGGCGTCTACTCTGACCACTATGGAGCTTGCGATTTGCTTGAAGAAGTTAATTTTCAGCACAAAATAAAAGCATTATATGCAGATAGGGCATACGATAGGCACAAACTTTATAAATTGTGTAAGAAATACGATATAAAGACAAAAGTTCTACCAAAAAAGGATGCAGCAGAACATTCAAAAATAGATTATATGTCTGACAGAAATGCTGCTATTAGGTTAATAAAATTATATGGACAAGATGGTGTAAAAGAGTGGAAAAAGGAAGCGATTTATGGAAAGAGATCTTACATAGAAGGATTTTTCTCAAGGTTGAAGCAAGTATTTGGATTTAGCTTTAGGAATAAATCTGAAGTAAATCGTGAAAAAGAATTACTAATTAAGTGCTATTTGCTCAACAAATTCACTGATATTGGTATGGCTAAATTTGAAATCATTACATAAATTTGTCGTAAACCATCACTGCTTAAGGTGCTATGCAACAAAGCCATTCCAGTGTCAAGCACTGGAATGACACCCACTGGTGAGTCAAGCCAAAAACGTTTGTACAGCTATGTGTCAAGGCACTGGGATGACACCCTGACAACCGTCATCCCGCTGCTTATTAGCGGCTGAGATACCGCGATTCATTCGCGGTATGACGGTTCGCGGCGGCATGATGATAAGCTCGTCATCCCGCTACGTGTTAGCGGGATCTGCTGAGATACCGCGGTGGTATGACGTAGAAGCTATACTTTTATACTCACCAACTCAGTATCCAATCTGGATTCCAGCGTCAAGCACTGGAATAATATCGTTTACTATGTCTATATTACAATGTTTGTGCAGTTGTGTATCAACTACTTTTGTGGCACCGTTTGTTATTCAATCTTTATGCTAGTTTTACTAAAAATTATAGTATTTTGGATATAATTACAATATCTAAGTTTAAGGTATAGGGATGAACCCTACAATCAAGAGAATTTTCAATATTTTTCTTATAGTATTATTTATTTCTTTTTCTCATGTTGGGAGTGCTGCCGCTGACACTAATGCTGATACAACTGCTCAAGTAATATGTAATATTATTGGCTACGTTTGGGGAATAGGCGGACCGCTTATGACCGTAGTGATAATAGGTGCAGCTTTGCTTGCGATATTTGGTAGAATGCCATGGCCAGCTCTTTTTGCGCTAGGTGTATTTTGTGCTGTATTTTTCGGTACTAAAGCTATTGTCACGAAAGTAATGGCTAGTATAAACACTACAGATGCTTCTTTTATGGAACGATGTGGAATAGGAGATATTACAAAAAAGAACTAATAGGGTTATTTTTTTCTAAAACAGACCTGATACACGGCTTCAACTATATCTTCCACTTGCGGTAATGCTTTTTTTTCCAGATTTGCAGCGTAAGGTAAGGGGATGTCCTTGCCAGTTACGCGTATAACTGGAGCATCAAGGTAGTCAAATCCTTGTTCCATGACAACGGCTGACAGCTCTGCTCCTATTCCTGCAAATGGCCATCCTTCTTCTACACTAACTAACCTATTAGTCTTCTGAATAGAGTTAATAACAGTTTGAGTGTCAAGTGGTCTTAAGGTTCTGAGGTCAATAACTTCAGCTTCTATGCCCTCATCAGAAAGTAAATCTGCTGCATTTAAGGCATCCATTAATTTTAATGAGAAAGCAGTGATAGTTACATCCTTTCCCTCTCGTATAACAGCAGCTTTGCCTATCTCAAGTAGATAATCTTTATTTGACAGCTCAGAGTCAGAAACTTCATGTTCATGTCCGTAAGCTATTTCGTTTTCTAGAAATATTACCGGATTAGGGTCACGAATTGCAGCTTTAAGCAGACCTCTGCAATCGGAGGCAAAATAGGGTGCTATTACTTTTAACCCCGGTATATGCGAATACCAAGATGCAAAGCATTGAGAGTGTTGTGCAGCAACTCTTGCTGCAGCGCCATTTGGTCCACGAAATACTACAGGGCATCCAAGTTGTCCGCCTGACATATAATTTGTTTTTGCTGCGGAATTCACAATTTGGTCAATAGCCTGCATAGAAAAATTAAAAGTCATAAACTCGACTATTGGCTTTAATCCAGCAAATGCCGCTCCAACAGCAAGGCCAGCAAATCCATGTTCGGTAATAGGAGTATCAACTACTCTGTTTTCTCCAAACTCTTTCAGTAATCCTTTCGTTACTTTATAAGCACCATCATACTCTGCAACTTCTTCACCCATGATAAGCACATCAGGGTCGTTTTGCATCTCTTCTCTGATTGCTGTGCATAAAGCTTCTCTTACACTTAAGGTTGCCATTTATAAACTTTTGTAGACTTTAACTAAAGTAACTATATCAGAATTACTAGGCTCTGTGGACAAAATTTTAGAGAAGCCATACAAGAGCCCCGACAAAATTTAGAAAACCCATAAAAACCTCAGCCGTTTTATCGAATCTGGAAAAAATACGCCTAAAGTTCTTAATTTTACCGAAAAACACTCAATTAAATGACGCTCTTTATAAATGTGTTTATCGTAACCCCTCTGCACTTTTCGATTACGCTTCGGAGGAATAACTGCTGTACATCCCTTGCTTTCAAGACTCGTAACAAAAGCATTGCTGTCATAGCCTTTATCAGCCACTACAGTGGTATTATAGACACTTTCAGTTAATGTTGCTGCTTGTGTAATCTCATTTCTTTGACCAGGGGTCAGAGTAAATTTAAGTGGATTTCCAAGTGCATCGACAAGCGCATGTATTTTAGTTGTAAAGCCACCTTTGCTCCTCCCTAAAGCTGTATGGTCCCAGAGTGTAATGGTGTGGATTTAGTATAAATAATTCTGGAGACTGTGTCCACTGATAACATATAAATTCATAAGGAGTAAGACCCTTAAGAGTTTTGAGTCTCTTTGCATAATTATAAGCCATAACAAAGTTATAAAGGTGTTCTTTAAGTTGCTGGTGCGATTGATAGTAATACTTCTTAACTGTAGCATCCTTTAAAGTTTTATTCATACGCTCAACTTGCCCATTTGTCCAAGGATGGCTAACTTTTGTCAAACGATGTTCAATAACATTCTCTTCGCAAACTCTATTAAATATGTGTTGGAAAGCATACTTATGACGCTTCTGGTTTGTAAATTGTATACCGTTATCTGTCAAAATAGTATGGATTTTATACGGTAAAATTCTAATCAAATTACGTAAGAACTCAGCAGCTATGGGTTTTGTAGCACTGTTACGCAACTCAACATAGGTAAATTTGGATGTCCTATCAATAGCAACAAACAAATGTAATTTGCCCTCCTCAGTTCTAACTTCAGCAATATCAATATGAAAGTAACCGATAGGATATTGTTTGAATTTCTTTTTTGACTTAACTTCTCCATCAACAGTTGGTAATCTGCTAATGTTGTGTCTTTGTAAACAACGATGCAAGCTAGAGCGAGTCAAATGCGGAATTGTAGACTGCAGAGCGTAAAGGCAATCATCTAGTGGCAGTAGTGTATACTTGCGAAATGTAACTATTATAGCTTCCTCTTCTAGCGTTAAAACAGTCGATCTTGGATGCTTTGGACCCATATCAGCATCTTTCGTAAATGAACGTTTTCTCCACTTAATAATAGTTTTTGGATTAAGGTTATAATGCTTGGAGAGTTTTGCTATGCTCTCTTTTCTATTTTGTATTGCTCTACGAATCGTCTGTGTTGTTTTGGCGCACCCATGTAATATTTGTCCCATAACTCCTCCTTTGATGGTATTTTTTTCTCATATTTTATCATACCATCACACTCTGGGACTGTGCATCCTACAGCTTCACTATTTTCACACGCTTCAGCATAGGTGAATGGGGTGTAAGTCATTTCCTTGCCATTTGAATGTTTTATCGTTATTCTTTTTTTGACAATCTCTTTCAAAATACCATTTTCCTCAGAGATTTTTAACACTACTCTCATAATGTCATTGTCTCTACGTGATATAGCATCTGTAAGTATTGTATGAGTTTCTTCCCGACCATCTGAATGTTTTGTGGTCATCTCTTCATTCAGAACTTCCTTTAATAGTTTTTGTTTTTTGGCTTCTTCTAAAAGATCTTTTACAGCTTGATTATTTTTATGACTTATAGCATAATGTAGTAGTGATAATGTCTCCTCTCTACCCTGATACTTGTAAGTTATTTTTGCTAAAAGAATCGTGCTTGCGTTATAGCTGGACTTTTTGAATATTCTATTTCTAAACTTTTCTGCAACACCTTTCCCTTCCTCTATTTTTCTTGCTAGCTTTTGAATATTCTTTCCATCTTTATTTGTTAACTCATATATATCACATACTAATGTCAGTTTTGATGTTTCCATAATGTTTTCCCCTATTAAGATTTATTGATTTAGTTGTAGCGCAGTTGCTCACCCCATAAATTTGGTGCTCTTTTTCAATCAAAGGTGTCTTGCTGTTTGAAATGTTTTCTTTGTAAAGATTTAGCTTATCTTTTACATCTAAACAGCATTAACACGATTTGCCTTTTTTTGGATGTAGGAATTTTCTAGGAATTGTTCTCTTAAACTCTATGGTATTTTGTTTAACATTCAAGCACGAGTCTCTTACTGTTTAATCTGCACAGATGAAGATAACTGAATACCTTCAGTTTCATGATAAAGGGGCTGGCAAAGGGTGTCAAGCAAGTTTTTTCGTTTCTATGTTGTCAGCTACCTGAATATTGATCATACGGGTTCCATCTGTTATATATAATCTTTTTGAATACGAAGAAAACTGATGAATGAGTATGATATTACGGTTATAGGTAGCGGTCCTGGTGGTTATATAGCAGCAATTAGAGCGGCACAGCTTGGGTTTAAAACTGCAATTGTGGAAAAAGAAAAAAATTTAGGTGGTATATGCTTAAATTGGGGATGTATACCAACAAAATCGCTACTTAGGGCGTCTGAAATTTATGGATTAATAAAAAGATCAGAGGAATTTGGTATAAAAGTAAAGGAAGCAAGTTTTGATATACAATCAATAGTGAAATATTCAAGAAGCGTTGTTGATAAATTGTCAAGAGGTGTTGCTTATTTGATGAAGAAGAATAACATCAAAGTTCATCAGGGCTTTGGTAAACTTGCGGGTAATAATACTATAAAAGTTGTTAGCGATAAGGAAGAACAAGGAATTGTTTCCAAGCATATTATTTTAGCAACAGGCGTGAGGGCACGGAATCTGCCTGGAATAGAGGCAGATGGAGATTTAATATGGAATGCGCAGCATGCTATGATGCCGGGCAAATTACCAAAATCACTACTAATTATAGGGTCTGGCGCAATTGGAATAGAATTTGCAAGTTTTTATAGTACTTTGGGGGTTGATGTAACAATCATAGAGATAAAGAGCACTATTTTGCCGCTGGAGGATAAAGACATTTCAGATTTAGCACAAGAAATATTCACAAAACAGGGGATAAAAATATATACAAACAGTAGCGTAAAAGCTCTTACTAAAAGTAAAGACTCTGCTCAAGTGCTACTAAGTAGTGGCGAGAGCAAAGAATTTGATAGGGTGATTGTTGCGGTTGGAATTCAAGCAAATATTGAAAATATAGGTTTAGAAAATACAAAAATTAAATTAAGCCCTTCTGGTTTTATTGAAATGAATGAATGGTATGAAACTAGTGAATCAAATGTGTATGCAATAGGTGATGTAGCTGGCCCACCATGTTTAGCACATAAAGCGAGCCATGAAGCTGTGATCTGCGTTGAAAAGATTGCTGGTAAAAGTGCTCATGTGTTAAAAAAAGAACGCATACCAAATTGCACTTATTCTCATCCACAAATAGCGAGCATCGGCCTTACTGAGGAACAGGCAATAAAAGGTGGGTATGATATAAAAATAGGAAAATTTCACTCTAACTTTAATGGTAAATCTATTGCACTCAGTGAAACTGAAGGGTTAGTGAAAACAATTATAGACAAAAAGACAGGCGAACTTCTGGGTAGCCACATGATAGGTGCAGAAGTAACGGAGTTAATTAGCAATTTTGCTCTTGCAAAGCAACTAGAAGGAACAGACTTCGACATAAAATCTACGATTTTTCCTCATCCAACCATTTCAGAGATGATACACGAATCAGTGCTTGCTGCAGATGATGAGTCGTTAAATAGTTGAACTAACGTTCCATCGTTTTAGAGTTGTCAATGTCTTGAGTAGTAGTTTGATTAGGCACTTTAGTTTCAATAGATTGATTACCACCAGCATCAGAATTCTGTAACTCTTCTTTCAATCCCTTAGCTGCTTCTTTAACTTTAAGCTTTGCCTTTGGATGAAGATCTTCTGGGCCTTTTCCTTTAGTATCCAAACCTTGTTGTAGATTAGTGCTTTTCATTTTATTATGCTGCTCGTGCTCAGGTAGGTCAACAACCGAATTGAAAAGAATTTTTATTATATTTTTTAGCAGCTCTAAAAAACCTCCGCTTCTGCATTCTCTTTGTTCTTGAGGCTTATTTTTCACGTTAGATTCTTTTTTACTGTTACTACTTTTAGGCATTTTTAACTCAACTATCATAAAGCTTAATAAAATTCTACGTGCAAATTATTAAATAACAGTTAACAATCTAGGATTCATTATTTACAGATGGATATTATTTTAGCAACAGGTGGCACAGGCGGACACATTTTTCCAGCTATAACTTTAGCAAGAGCACTAAAGGCACAAGGATACAATTGCATATTATTCACTGATAAAAAAACAAATAAAAATACCGACATAGAAAACTACACCTTACCATTACGTAAACCGAGCGGCAACAAATTTAAGTTTTTCCTTTTATTAATGTATAGTTGTGTGCTAGCAATATATAAAATCAGAAAATTGAAGCCAAGATTAGTAATTGGGTTTGGTAGCTACGCTTCTTTTCCAACTCTTCTTGCAGCAAGGGTTCTTTCTATACCTATAATTTTACATGAACAAAACACAGTTTTAGGGAGAGTAAATAGATTCTTTTTCAAGAGTGCAAAATTAATTGCAACCAGCTTTCCGGAGACTAAATATGCAGAAGGCAATAAATGTATTTTTACAGGAAATTTTATTGATATAAAAGCACAGAGCCATTCTAGCACTGAGAAAGCCCTAAACATATTAGTCATAGCAGGTAGCCAAGGTGCAAATTTTTTTGATGATGTAGTAAGCAGCGTAATTTGTAATTTGCCTATTAAAATGAAAAAGAAAATTAGAGTGACGCAGCAATGTACGAAGAAAAATGTAAACAAGGTCAAGAGTCTATACAAAAGTGAAAAGATCGATTGTGAATTGAGTGAATTTTTTGATGATATGGAAAATAGACTGGCCAATGCTCACTTGGTAATTAGCAGAGCAGGGGCAACTTCAATAGCAGAGATCACTCTTGCTAGGCGTTCTGCTATATATATTCCTTACCCTTACTCAAAAGATAATCACCAATTTTATAACGCAAAATATATTGAAGATTTGGGAGCAGCTATGATAATTGAGCAGAATAGTGAAGCAAAAAAAAATCTAACAGAGTTACTATTTGATCTACTCAGTAATTCTCAAAAATTGCGTGATATGACCAATAATACAAAAAAAACAGGGATAAAGAATGGGACTACTGAGTTTGTTAGGGAGTGTTAAATAAACTGTGTCAAACCGAAAAAAAAGTAATAAATTGATATAAAAAAATGGAGGTTTGACAATGAGTCAGAAAGTAGTAAACAGAACTACCGGTTTGGTAGATTATAAAGAATTAGAAACAAATATCCTGTCGTCTATACGAGAAGGAAGACCGTTGACAGGAAGAGATGGAGCATTAACACCGTTTATAAAAAAGTTGCTGGAGGTAAGCCTGGAAGGTGAAATAGAAAACCACTTGTCGGCTAAAAGCGAAGAGAATAATCGAAGAAATGGGAGAAATGCAAAAACTTTACGTACAAGTGCAGAGCTATTAACACCAAGAGATAGAGAAGGAAGTTTCGAACCACAAATAGTCAAAAAAAGGCAAACAAACTTACATCCAGAGCTTGAAACGAAGATTTTGAGCACATTTGCCAGTGGTATGGGCTATAGAGATATAGTGTCACATGTTGAGGAAATTTATGATCACAAAATATCGGCGGCAGAGATATCAAGTATTACTGACAAATTGCTACCAGTAATCAACGAATGGCGTAGTCGCCCGCTGCAGTCTGTATATCCGATAGTTTTCATGGATGGCATGTTTTTTAAAGTCAAAGAGGACGGGCATTGCGTAAGTAAATGCATGTATAACATATTAGGCATAGATCAAAATGGCAAAAAAGAAGTATTAGGTTTTTATTTGGCTGAAAGTGAAGGAGCTAACTTCTGGTTGGGAGTGTTAAATGACCTCAAAGAAAGAGGAGTAGAAGATATCCTTATTGCCTGCGTTGATGGGCTAAAAAGCTTTCCTGCAGCTATAAACAGTGTCTTTCCTAATGCGGAAGTGCAGATGTGTATAGTGCATCAGATACGCAACTCACTGAAGTATGTGGCCAGTAAAGATGCGAAGAGTTTTTTGAGCGATTTAAAGAAGGTATATCAAGCTTCAAGCAAGGAAATTGCCGAGAATTATCTGTTGGAATTGGATGAAAAATGGGGCACAAAGTACCCTATGGTTATAAAATCTTGGCAGAATAATTGGGAAAACTTGTCTGGTTATTTTAAGTATTCTGGTCCAGTTAGGAGGATAATCTACACCACCAATCCCATAGAGGGGCTACATAGGCAAATTAGGAAATTCACTAAGACCAAAGGCTCATTTACCAGCATAAATGCCTTGTATAAGCAGGTATATTGTGCTATAAAGAAGGCAGAGGAAAAGTGGACGATGCCTGTACATGATTGGGCATTAACTATCTCTCAACTTGATGTTTTCTTTCCTGGCAGATTGAAAATTGAGTCGAACTAAAAATGCGGTTTGACACAGTTTATTTAACACTCCCGAACTCATCGAGGAATGAGGTCTGCTTACCTTGTTAGTACTGAGTTCGTACATATTTTCTTTCCCTGGAATTTGGCTACACATTTTCTGATCTGGAGATAAAAATTTATCTCTTATGCTTGGTGTCAGTTGTAACTCTTGAATCTTATCTGAAAAAAATCTCATTCTAGCTTCTACTAGCTCTTTCACAACAATTTCTTTAAGTAATTCTCCTGAGTCGTTATTATTATTATTTTTGCTATTAAAGCTGTGCAAGATAGAGTCTACAATCTTATTTACCCCTTCTTCTTGTTTGTTAAATTCTAATTTTTTTACGCATTTTCTAACAGAAGGTGACAACTTGGCTTTTAACGTGCCATCTCGTAGTTCTTTACCTACATTTTTTCCAATGTTACAATGTTTGTTGACAACTTCTTTAACCTTGGCTTCTATGATCCCCCTTGCGGATTGTTTCAAATTACTTTCTAATAATTCAAGCAGCTTACTGCTTTCAAATTTGCCATCATCTTGATTTGATAGAGACTTTATAGTTTCATTAAGCATGTTATGGCAAAAGTGTTTTTCTTTAAATTCAGGAAACCCTTTTTTTAACTCCTCGTTTTTCCTAGATAAAAAGTTATTGAGATTCTTATCCCCAAAAAGCTTAGAGAAAACCTTTGAAACGTTTGACTGAGTTGATTTCATAGAACCAGTAGTTGATTTTGCAGTAGATACTGTACTCACTGTATCTGGTGCTTTAGCTTCTGTTTGTTCTTTAGTTTCTCCATCAATATCTTCTAACCTTTTATCAACACCCTTTAACTTTTCCTCCAACTTTCGTTGTTCTTGGTGATTTAACAGTTGTTGTTGCATTATTTTTAATTGTTTTTCTATGTTTTCTTTTTCTTCCTGTAGTTTCTTAATATCAGCTTTTGATTGATCTACTACTTGCTTCTGTTCTTTTTGTGACTGCTTAATTAAACTATTTTTCCTGACTTCTCCCACCCTTTCTAAAAGCTCGTTTATTTTATCGGTAAATTCTGCTCTGAGTTCAGTTAATTCTCTTCCCTGGCACTCTATCATCTCAGATTTTGCCTTCAACTTTACTAAAAACTCTTTCTCTTGTTTATCTGTAACTTCTACCAATTCTCTATAATCCTTTTTAAGTCTTTCAATTATAGATCGCAATTCTCTATTTTCCTTTTTTAACGAGCTATTTTTTGATTGTAAGTCCGCTTTAAGCCTTATGATTATAGATCGCAATTCTTCAATTTTCACTTCCAATAAGCCATTTTTTGATTGTAAGTCTTCAACCTGCCGTGCTTGATCACTATTTTTATCCGTTGTTTCAATACATTCGGTCTGCATTGTCGTATCTTGAAATGTCACTTTATTAGATAGAATATTTTCCGCCCATTTGTTCCATTTCTTTGGTAGTATTCGTCCAACCGTTTTTAAGTACAACCAAGCAAATACAGTAGACCAACTGTATTTTTTTTCCTTTCGTTTAACATTAATTTCATAATTAACCGTATTGTTAGTATTTAGCATAAAATTACCTTATTTTTTAACTTCGATTTACAGAAAATTTTAACAGTAGTAAAGTTATATATATTAGTATAAATGTTAAATAAATACTAACGCAGGTATCAAATTATGGTAAAGTCTTTGCCCGCCTAATACACTTTATAGCTAACCCAAGAAAGGTTTTCCTACGTCATACCGCCGCAGACCGTCATACCGCGATTCATTCGCGGTATCTCATCCGCTAACACGTAGCGGGATGACGATTGTCAGGCCAGCGCCCCTATGATGTCATCCCAGTGCCCAGACACTGGGATCCAGGAAACTTAACTCTACACTAAGTAAATGTACAATAAGAACTAGATTCCATACTGGAATGACAGCAGTCCTACGTCATACCGCCGCGGCGCTAACAAGTAGCGGAATAACGGGTTTTCAAATTGTAGAGCTACTTTAGCTATAATACACTTTAAGCAGAAATACACGTGTTTGTAAGTACAGCATTTGCTTTTTCTATCACTCTTGCTAACATTTCCTGTTCATTGTTCTGATTTTTTACGTTGATCACCTGAGCAGCTAAGTTTGCAGGAAAAGTGACCAAACTGACTTCCCATAATTCCACTTGTTTTAACACTCTAGCTCCGCTTTTATGATCAACATCATACTCTATAGGTATATAGCCGATGGAAAGTCCATTGATTACTCCAGTTTTGAGCATTAAGTACGCTTCCTTTGCTTTTTGGATGCCCAAAAGTAAGTGTGCGGTTATATACAGGCCAACATCATTTTCGCAAATATCTATAATATTACCTATAGGTTCACCTGGATTGTGCTGCCAAAGGAGTTTTATTTTATTTCTGTTTAAATTTTCCTTAAATGCTCCGGGTAAGATCAGGTCATTTTGTTTATCAACTATATTAAAAACGCTAGCATAACCAGAAAATACACCATTTTCTCCTATGCTTTTTATTGACAATGGTGAATAGAGAAATTTCTTATTCATAAAGCCTCCTGTAGTATTGGGAATTTTATTTCGCAATGCACTGCGATATAATTCTATTATATGCAGTGCTCTAAAAGGGGGAAGCACTTTTCTTAGTTACTAAAAACGCTAACTGGAATCCAGATTGGACACTGGGTTATAAAAGTATAGCTTCTACGTCATACCGCCGCGGTATCTCTAGATCCCGCTAACATGTAGCGGGATGACGATTGTCAGGCCAGCGCCTCTATGATGTCATCCCAGTGCCTCCTTTTTTTGTCATCCGAGTAGCCCCTATAATGTCATCCCAGTGCTTGACACTGGGATCCAGGAAAAAGAATGATGTCATTCAAGTAGCTGACACTGGTTCCTTTATGATGATGTCATCCCAGTGCCCAGACACTGGGATCCAGGAATTTTATTAAGTTGGTAAGCATAAAAATAGATGTTTTACGTTAAAATACAACGTTTTCGATGAGGTTATATGGAAAACTGGATTCCAGACTGGAATGACAAAAAGGGGCTACTCGGATGACAAAAAAAGGAGCACTGGAATGACACCTCTCTTCTTGGGCTCTTTTAGCCATAAATATTTAAGAAATTTACCAAACGAAAAAAAAGGCAAAAGAAGCCCTAATCATTGTCTATTTTCAGTATTGGCGTTTTTTTAAGTCTTAAACACTGCAATTTAGCTGCTTTTAACTTGCAACTAACCTACACCGCAAGTGTTTAAGAAATTTACCAAGCAGGAAAAAAGGCAAAGAAACCCTAGGGTAGCTAGTATTCAAATTCTCCCTTGTCAATTTGACGTTTTTTGCTGTCTTAAACGCTTTGTAAGCGCGTTTCGGCTTATATAGGTAAAAACCTAAAAATTTTTAAAGACATGCGATGCACGTAGTGCGAAAAATTAAACATGAAACGCCAAATACCCTAAGTTTTTTGTCATTAACCTGCACAGATTGCGAAGATAAATAAATAGCTTCAGTTTCATGATAAGGGCGCTGGCGGAGTTTGTCAAGCAAGTTTTTAGCCCTGTCTCCTTGCTATAATGTTCATATCGATAGAAAAGCAAAAGAATAGAATGAAATATCAAGCGATATCCTCTATAATTAAATTTTTTAGATGAAGAAAGAGATGACGATTCGTGTAGGAATTAATGGTCTTGGTAGAATAGGCAGAAGTGTTTTACGCGCTATTTTTGAAATAGAAAAGTATAGTAAGCAAATAGAAGTTGTAGCTGTCAATGGATCGCTCAGTGCAAAGCAGCATGCACATTTGATTAAATATGATTCCGTTCATGGCAAATTCAGTGGTGATATTGACTTTAATGAGTCTCAAAATTGGCTATCTATAAATGGCAGAAAATTTTCTTTATATAGAGAACGGAGCCCTGAAAGTATTCCTTGGAATATTGATGTAATACTTGAATGTACTGGTGCATTTAACAAGCGTGAAGAAGCAATAAGGCACAATGCAGAGAAAGTGATTGTCTCTGCTCCAGTTCCAGATGCTGATGTAACTATAGTTTATGGTGTGAATAATGGTATGCTCAAAAAAGAGCATAAAGTAATATCAGCAGGTTCTTGCACTACAAATTGCCTGGCTCTAATTGTGCAGATTCTACACTCCAATCTAGGCATAAAAAGCGGTTTTATGACTACTATACATGCCTATACGAATGATCAAAATGTTCTTGATGGTAATCATAAAGATTTGCGTAGAGCAAGGGCTTGCGGATTATCTATGGTACCAACTACAACTGGAGCAGCAAAAACAATTGGTTCTATAATTCCTGAATTAAAGGGCAAGCTAGATGGCACTGCCGTCAGAGTTCCGGTTAGCAATGTTTCTATGGTTGATTTTAAATTTACGACTGATAAGAAAGCGACCGTTGAAGAAATCAATGAAATGTTTAAGGATGCAGCTCTCTCCTCTACGTCATTCCAGCGCGTGACGCTGGAATCTAATTTCTGGATCCCAGTGTCAGCTACTCGGATGACATCAGAGGGTACTAGGATGACATCAGAGGGTACTAGGATGACAGAGGGTTATCCAATGTCAAATGTACTTTCTGTATGCACGGAACCTTTAGTTTCAATAGACTTTGTGCATAACCCTTATAGTGCAATTGTGGATTTAACTGGTACATATGTTACAGGTGACATCTGTAGAGTTGCAGCGTGGTATGACAATGAGTGGGCTTTTTCGTTGAGAATGTTAGACATAGCATTATTGAGCCATAGTAAAGTATGAATGGAAACCTAAACAAATATGCTTCATTTTATGAGCACTTTGCGGAACTCAGAAAAAGAGTTATCTTTTGCTTTCTATTTTTTTGCGTTGCTTTTGGTTTTTGTTATTACTTTAAGGAAAATATATACCGTTTTTTACTCGCACCTTTAATAGAAGCAACAAAAGGTAGCGAAGGTTTTTCTTTAATTTACACAGACTTAACAGAGGCATTTTTTGTGTATCTCCAAGTTGCAATAATGAGCGCACTTTTGTTTTCTTTTCCTGTGTTTGCATGGCAATTCTATATGTTCTTAGCACCTGGGTTATATAAAAGTGAAAGGGCAGTGTTGTTGCCATACTTAATTGCAACACCGGTTTTATTTGTAATGGGAGCTACTGTAGTATATTACTATATATTTCCTTTAGCCTGGAAGTTTTTCATCACTTTTGAACATAGTGGGAAATCTTTCGGTATACCAATAGAGTTTATGCCATCAGTTAGCGAATATTTAGACCTCGTTCTCCAATTTATGTTTGCATTTGGCACTGCATTTCAAATTCCAGTAATACTCACATTGATGGTGAGAGTAGGGTTACTCACTACACAAAGTTTGTCAAATAAACGCAGAATCGCGATAGTGGTAATTTTTATTATCGCTGCAATCTTAACTCCACCTGATGTATTAAGCCAAGTAGGGCTTGCAATACCTATGCTGATTCTATATGAATTGTCCATTCTGATATGTAGGTATATTGAGAAAAAGGCAAAGGATTGAATATAGATAGAGTGCTTAAAAAAACAAGAATATTAGTTGTTGAAAAAAAGATGAATACCTGAGCGCCTTTTCTTGTTTGAGTGTATGTGATATGTGATGCCACTCCGGTTGATTTTTTTGCTAAAATATGGAATAATTAAGCTTAAGTTTTTATGTTAGGTAAGTATATGTTAGATCAAAGATTACAGAGAGTATACGAGCAGTTAAGGGAAATAATAGAGCAAGGCGAAGGCGAGAGTGTTAATGACCTTTTAAAGGGAAGATCAAGAGATGATTTTTTGACGATTTTTACTTGTGCAAATATACGTAAAAAGTGCCAAGATGGTGTGGAGTATGATATAACACCGCTTGGCTATACTCTGGATTCTAATAATTGGAAAGAAAAAGCTGGAGTTCTTTTAGGTGCAGCTAAAGAGGAAGGTATATTAAAAAAAGTTCTTACTTCTGCAAATATATGTAAAAAGTATCCAGATAGTACGAAATATATAATACCGTTTACTTATGCTCTAGATTTTAATGATTGGAAAGAAAAAGCTGGAGTTCTTTTAGGTGCAGCGAAAAAGGAAGGTATATTAAAAGAGGTTCTTATTTGTGCAAATACGTATGCAACACCGATTGTCTATGCTCTAGGTTTTAATGATGGGGGAGAAAGAACTAAAGCTATTTTAGATGCAGCTAAAGAGGAAGGTATATTAAAAGAAGTTCTTACTAGCATGGTAGAAAGTGATTATGAAAGATTAAAACGTTCTTTATGGGTAACTGAAAATCATGATTCTCTAAACGAAATTTATAAAATTGAGAAGAGTATGGCAATTGATATAGCAATGAAAGTTGGTGGTGCTTCTAGTATTATAGCTGGATTAATAGCTTTCGGTGGATGTTTTGCTGCTGGTGTTCAATTACCAATATTGGCTTTAGTTGGTATAGCTGTAGCTGCTGCGCTGGCAGTCGGGATTGTTGCTGGTGGCATTACATATGCAGTATTAAAACCTAGTAATAAACTAGATGGACCAGACCTCAAACAAAGTAGCGAGTGTTGCTCAGAACGCGTTATGAGTACTTTGGACATTTATAATAAAAATGATCTCTAAATACTAATATATAATACTTAAAGAGATACTTTAACACTTCTTCTTAAGTGCTAATCTGGAGGTTCAACAAGTTGCTGTTTGAAAGGTTGGGAAGTAGTTTTATTAGCATTGAAAATTACATAATATACATTATGGAAAAGCTGGATCCCAGTGTCGGAGCACTGAGATGACACCGTCTGTTGCGCAAATTACCTGCTAATTGCAATGTTCGTACAGCTGTGGATTCATTCGCGGTATAGATTCCGCTAACTATAGTATTTCCCAAAGTAAATGATAAAGGTATAATAAGGTATTTGGGTTATAATGGCGTATAGTGTGGATTTAAGAGAAAAGGCAATATCGATGATAGGAAAAGGGAAGAAGAAGGTTGAGGTGGCAGAGCTTCTGGAGATAGGAATAGCAACTTTGTACCGCTGGTTAAAAAAGAAAGCTGCTGGTGAAAGCCTCAAGCCATCTAAAAACGGCAGCTTTATTCGAAAAATAGACCCAAAAATACTCGAAGAATATGTTACAAAGAATCCAGATCATACTCTGGCAGAGATGAAACAAAATCTTGGATTTGGAATAAATTCAATTTGGTATAGACTAAAACAGCTAAAAATTACTTTAAAAAAAAGTCACACTATATCAAGAGCGCAATCAAGAAGATAGGCAGCAGTTTATTGATAAAATCTCAAAAATAGACCATTCCAGCATCTTATATATAGATGAAGCAGGAGTTGATAATAAATTATACCGAGAATATGGACGTGCTCCAAGAGGAAAGAAAATTTATGCAGATATTCCAGGGAGAACTCGAGAGAGAATCAGTATAGTAGCCGGGTGGATTGGAATGAGATTTATTGCACCAATGACTTTCAAAGGTGGGTGTGACAAAGAGGTATTCAATATATGGTTGGAGAAGATGTTATTACCTAAATTGCCACTTGGCACAACCATAGTTATGGATAATGCTACATTTCATAAGACCACTAAAACAAAATCATTAATAGAGTCTTTTGGCTGTCATGTGCTGTATCTTCCAACATATTCACCAGATTTGAATCCCATAGAACACTGTTGGCATACCATCAAAAGCCGCCTCAGACCTCTAATGTATAAATGTACAGACTTACAACTTTTGGTTGGTAATACCATAATGGAAATTTATCATTCATTTTAGAAAATACTATAGTAGCGGAATGACGGTTTTTCAAATTGTCGGTAAATCTAAGTCAGTTTAGCTATATAAAACATAGTATAAAAAGAGCTATTTCAGCAAAGTTTCAAACAAATAAAGTTCATTAGCTTCACAATTGGCACCTTACGAGAAAAGTACACTTATATACAGATTTAAAATACAAGTTAACGAATTATTATAACTTCTACCAAGATAATAATATAGTAAGGTTTGGTAGGCTCTGTGGACAAAATTTTAGAGAAGCCATACAAGAGCCCCGACAAAATTTAGAAAACCCATAAAAACCTCAGCCGTTTTATCGAATCTGGAAAAAATACGCCTAAAGTTCTTAATTTTACCGAAAAACACTCAATTAAATGACGCTCTTTATAAATGTGTTTATCGTAACCCCTCTGCACTTTTCGATTACGCTTCGGAGGAATAACTGCTGTACATCCCTTGCTTTCAAGACTCGTAACAAAAGCATTGCTGTCATAGCCTTTATCAGCCACTACAGTGGTATTATAGACACTTTCAGTTAATGTTGCTGCTTGTGTAATCTCATTTCTTTGACCAGGGGTCAGAGTAAATTTAAGTGGATTTCCAAGTGCATCGACAAGCGCATGTATTTTAGTTGTAAAGCCACCTTTGCTCCTCCCTAAAGCTTCTTGATCCTTGGAGTTTTTTGTATATCCAGATGAACATGGATGGGCTCGGATGATCGTACCGTCGATTATAGCAACTTCTAAATCAGGCTCTTGTTTAGTATATTCAAGCAATTTTTCCCAGACATCTCTTTCACACCATCTTTTAAATCGCTTATGTATACTCCTGTAATTACCATAAGTTTTTGGTAAAAGTCTCCATTGGCAACCACTTCGGACTATGTACCACACTGCCTCTATGAATATTCTTAAACGTTTTTCATCTTTGCTATGCATTCCTTTTACGCTTTTTATGAACTCTAAAATTTGTTTCCAATTTTCCTCTTTGATGTAATATTGCATATGGTAGTTTCTCCATTTTTTACCTATTAAGCTAAACTACCATCTTTTTCTCTCTTTTCATATTTTTTGTCCACAGAGCCTAGTTGTACAGTCCTAGAGTGTGATGGTATGATAAAATATGAGAAAAAAATACCATCAAAGGAGGAGTTATGGGACAAATATTACATGGGTGCGCCAAAACAACACAGACGATTCGTAGAGCAATACAAAATAGAAAAGAGAGCATAGCAAAACTCTCCAAGCATTATAACCTTAATCCAAAAACTATTATTAAGTGGAGAAAACGTTCATTTACGAAAGATGCTGATATGGGTCCAAAGCATCCAAGATCGACTGTTTTAACGCTAGAAGAGGAAGCTATAATAGTTACATTTCGCAAGTATACACTACTGCCACTAGATGATTGCCTTTACGCTCTGCAGTCTACAATTCCGCATTTGACTCGCTCTAGCTTGCATCGTTGTTTACAAAGACACAACATTAGCAGATTACCAACTGTTGATGGAGAAGTTAAGTCAAAAAAGAAATTCAAACAATATCCTATCGGTTACTTTCATATTGATATTGCTGAAGTTAGAACTGAGGAGGGCAAATTACATTTGTTTGTTGCTATTGATAGGACATCCAAATTTACCTATGTTGAGTTGCGTAACAGTGCTACAAAACCCATAGCTGCTGAGTTCTTACGTAATTTGATTAGAATTTTACCGTATAAAATCCATACTATTTTGACAGATAACGGTATACAATTTACAAACCAGAAGCGTCATAAGTATGCTTTCCAACACATATTTAATAGAGTTTGCGAAGAGAATGTTATTGAACATCGTTTGACAAAAGTTAGCCATCCTTGGACAAATGGGCAAGTTGAGCGTATGAATAAAACTTTAAAGGATGCTACAGTTAAGAAGTATTACTATCAATCGCACCAGCAACTTAAAGAACACCTTTATAACTTTGTTATGGCTTATAATTATGCAAAGAGACTCAAAACTCTTAAGGGTCTTACTCCTTATGAATTTATATGTTATCAGTGGACACAGTCTCCAGAATTATTTATACTAAATCCACACCATTACACTCTGGGACCATACACCTAGTTCACCCTTAATATTTTTCTTCAATTCATTCTTAGTCTCATCATCAATTTCGCACTTAAGATCTTTACCACATTTATTATAGATCACCTTACTCCTATTGGCAGTATCATCACATGGATCTATAATAAAATTAATTCCTAATGTATCACTGGCACAGCACGTATTAAATGGCAACCGATACATATAATTTGTATTTTCCTGATTCGGACAAGAAAGATTTTTTACTAGCATAAAGTACCTCCATTGGTAAATGAAATTATTAAAAAATTAACCATAAAGTGAAAGTGTGTACTGACAATGTACACACTTCATCACTTTGATATAATATCAACAGCACCCTCTGGTACTGATGGACAGAAAAATAGGTTTTAACCTCTTTTAAATCTAACACAGAAGAGTTTATTACTTCTACACATGAATCACACATGAAGAATTGTTTTCACAGCTGCCCATAAGTTTACCGTTATGCAAGCTGTATCTACAGGAGTGCATGAAGATGAAAAAATTATGGGTCATAATAATCCTCTAAAAAATACTATGAGATTATTATAAGTTAAAATGATTAAAAATTTAATAATTTAATTATAAATCTAGCATATCAACTAACGATGTGATGTAAATTTTCTTTCAATTCCACTGTATCTTCGCCAGTTTTGCATATAGCCCGTCTTTACTCATTAGAGAGTCATGAGTTCCTACTTCCTCTACTTTCCCATGATTAATTACTATAATCTTGTCAGTTTTAAGTGCAGTTGATAGTCTGTGTGTAATTACGATCGTTGTTCTGTTTTGCATTAACTTGCTTAATGCTTTTTGCACGAGGTTCTCACTTTTATAATCAAGGGCAGAGGTTGCTTCATCCAGTATTAAAACCTGAGGGTTTTTGAGTATGGCTCTTGCTATTATAATACGTTGTTTTTGCCCTTCAGAAAGTTTTAATCCTCTTTTTCCTACAAATGTATCAAATTTATCAGGCAGCTTATCAATAAATTCCATCGCATAAGCGCTGATAGCTGCTTGCTTCACTTCTTCATATTCAGCACCAGGTTTGCCATATAGTATATTTTCCATTATTGAGCAAGAGAATATTATGTTATCTTGTGGCACTAAGCCAAACAACGATCTGAGGTCATTTAGCGCAATTGACTTAATATTGTGCCCATCGATAGTAATGCTGCCTCTGCTTGGATCATGAAAACGGAGCAGAAGTTTTAAAATGGTGCTTTTACCACTGCCAGATGGTCCAACAATTGATACTACTTGACCTGCCTTTATAGAAAATGATACGTTATTTAACGCTGGCTTATCAGACTGAGATTCATAAAAAAATGTCACGCCATTAAACGAAATTCCCTTTTGAACACTACAAGTTTTTATAGGATCATCGGCATCTGCTATAGAGCTTTTCATATTTTTAAATTCAAATAAACGCTCTACTATTCCAAGACCTCGTTGTAAATCACTGATATTATCGCTAAAATTATTTATAGCTCCTGCTGCAAGCGCTGAATAAAACACAAATGAGGAGAGTTTTCCAATAGTTATATTATTACTTAAGACTTCTTTAATACCAAAAAAGAGCAAAACAACTAGTGAACCTATCACACACGTGATAACTAGAGTTACTAGAATAGCACGCAAGAGTACTAATTTTACGTATGATTTTGATACTGAGTTTAAATGCTCCTTAAAACGGGTTTTTTCATTTTCTTCGAGTACAAACGATTTGATAGTCACTATAGATCGAAAATTTTCCTCACTAAGTGATGCAAGCTCACTTAATTTATCCTGGGCAAAGCGTGCATAGCTACGCACTTTTTTTCCAAATGAGGTCATAATAATGAGTAGTATAGGTACTATTGCGGCTGCATACGCAGTTAGGTGCAGATTTGTATATAATAACATGGCAACACTGCCAATTAATATTACAAAATTTCGCAATATGGTGAGTAGGCTGCTGTTTATTATTGATTGCAGCACAGAGGTATCAGTAATGAGTGCTGAGATAACATCTTGTACGCCCGTATTCTCAAAGAAACTTGGTTGCAAGTCAGTGATACTGCTATATAAGTCATATCTGATTCTTGCGATAACTTTCTCGCTGCCAATGCCAATGAAATATAACCGAGTAAATGCAGTGAGAGAAATGGCTAAAACTATAAGTGTTGCAACTAATAGTTTGGTAGTAAAATCGTGCTCTGTACCAGAATCAATTATATTGCTTAAGCCTCTGCCAAAGAGGAGGATCGTTAAGGCTGAAAATAAAACTGCAATAAAAGCTATGATGAAATAAGATAGATTAGGCTTTATATAGCAAAATAACTCTCTAATATTAGATCGCATCGTATTTTGAAGTTTCTAAAGTTAAGTATATAGATTTTAGTTTCAGGGGAAAGGGGAAAGGTGTAGCACAATAGCTAACGTCATGCCGCCACGAACCGTCATACCGCCGCAGTATCTTTTAGCCGCTAACAAGCAGCGGGATGACGAGCTTATCGTCATGCCACCGCGAACCGTCATACCGCCGCGGTATCTCATCAGCTAACAAGCAGCGGGATGACGATTGTCAGGCTAGCTGTCATCCCAGTGCCCAGACACTGGGATCCAGGAAAGTTTGCTTGTTTACAAGCAAACTAGCATAGAAAGTGGTTACAACGTTTTCGATGAGATTATATGGAAAACTGGATTCCAGTGTCAAGCACTGGAATGACATCACAGGGGCACTGGAATGACACCTCTCTTGGGCTCTTTTAGCTACAAACATTAAGAAATTTACCAAACGAAAAAAAAGGCAAAAGAAGCCCTAGTCATTGTCTACTTTCAGTATTGGCGTTTTTTAAGTCTTAAACACTGCAATTTAGCTGCTTTTAAATGCAACTCACTTTTGTTTAAATGTTTAAGAAATTTACTAAGCAGAAAAAAAGGCAAAGAAATCCCGTGTTAGCTAGTTGTCACTCTCTAATCCTGCAAATTGGCGTACTATACTGTCTTAAACGACTTATAAGCGCGTTTCAGCTTATATAGGTAAAAACCTAGAAATATTGTGAAGACATAAGGTGCACATAGTGCGAAAAATTAAAAATAAGACGCCAAGTACGTTGTTTTTTTTGCTGTTTAATCTGCACAGATGAAGATAACTGAATACCTTCAGTTTCATGATAAAAGGGCTGGCGGAGTTTGTCAAGTAATTCCGTTCCTTATGGGTAAAAAAAAGAGAAACTCTAAGTTGCAGCCGCACGATGTTTCTCTTTTCTGCTGTTGATGATTATTTCGCCTATTGTAACTGCTGCTAAAATAAAGCAGTAATATACCTGTGTTAATAAAGAAACAGGTGATACAAAGGCGATGCTACCTGCCAGCAATAGTTGAGAACCATAAGGTAAGATGCCTTTTGTAGCACAAGCAAAAACATCTAATAAGTATGCGCTGCGATGTGGCGCAATACTGTGTTTTTGTGCAAGCCTTTTTGCAATGCCACCACTTAGTAAAATAGCAATGGTATTATTGGCAACTAAGGTAGTAAACATAGACGCAATTCCTGCTATCACAAATTCAGCTTTAGTTTTTGTGATATTGCTTTCATCGATAAGTTTATGCAACGCTTTTTGACCTTGTTTGTACATTATATGGCTCAACCCACCGATAAATAGAGCAAATATCACTATTTCGTTTACTTTTTTGAAACCGTCATACACGTCATGAGGAAATTGAATGATAGCATAGTCAAAAAAAGTTATTCCTAGCACACCAGCAATAATTATGTTTACAGTTATTGTTACTAAAGTGGTGACTTCAAGCAGCCCCATGATTATTAAAGAAATGTAAGGAATAATTTTTATTATAGAATAATAATCTAAATTTGATATAGAAATAATTTTTGTACTACTTGAAATCACTACCAGATAGGTGAGTGTTATAATACCTGCAGTAAATGCAACCTTAGAGTTTATTTTAAGTTTATCTTTTGCTGAAGCCCCCTGTGAAGAAACAGATGCAATGGTGGTATCAGATATCATCGAAAGGTTATCGCCAAATACAGCACCACCTACTACAGTTGCAGTTCCTATTTCAAGACCAAAAGCTCCACTTTTTGCCAGATTAACAGCTATAGGTACCATCAGCGCAACAACTCCCATAGATGTGCCAATTGCAGTTGAAATAAAAGCAGAAGCCAAAAATACTCCAGGCAGTAGTAATCGTGCTGGAAGGAAATTAAGAATTAAATTAGCAACAGTGTCTGCGCTACCAATTGATTGAGTAACCGCAGAAAATGCTCCGGAAAATAGAAAAATCAAGCACATAGTAAGGGTATTTTTGTCACCCATGCCCTTGATAACAGTATCTATGTTATGTTGAATTTTATTTGTACCACGTGAGACAGCAAAAAATAGCGCTGGTAACAAGCATATTACTGGTGAAACCTGATGAAGTGGATTATCAGTTCCGATAAAAGAAAAATAAGCACCACTTCCAAGGTACAAGATTAAAAAAATAATCAAAGGGACAAAAGCTGTCATTTTACTGTACCTCAAACTTACGACTATAACTAATTAAGTGGTTTTAAGCAAGCCTGGTTTCACTAATTCTAAAGTTAATGGCAGAGTTTTAAACTTCATATTTAATCTACTAAATAAATAGCACATGTAGCCTATTGCTTGATGATAGGATCAACACAGTTTCACCAACTATAAGATGTCATGCAAGTAGCTTGACTACTTGGATATATTCAAATAAAATATATCAATAATGGAGGGTATAAAAACCATATTAGTAGAAGACGATAACGTTAGACTAGATAGGTACATCAGAAGAATTTTTCCTGATCTAAAGCAATCTGTAATTGAAAAATCTTTAAGGAAAGGGCTAATCAAAGTTGATGATTGCAAAGCAAAGTCCAGTGATAGAGTAAATTCTGGGCAAACTATAACGCTGAAGCACTTGAATTATATTGAGAACGCTAATTCTGATCGCAAATATAATGAAAAGTTAGTGAATCTACTAAGAGAGAACATATTATATGAAGACGAATATATACTAGCTATAAACAAACCCGCAGGGGTCATCGTTCAAGGTGGCGTAAAAGTAAAGATTAGCATTAGTGATTTGCTTGACCAAATAAGAGAGGGAGAAACATTTAAAATTGTCCATAGGCTAGATAGAGATACGAGTGGAGTGATAATATTCGCACGCAATGCTAATGTTGCCAGATACCTTATGGAAGAATTTAAAGGACGAAGAGTAAAAAAAATTTATTTAGCATTGACTTCCGGCATACCGAGCAAGGATAGTGGAACAATAGACTATCCATTGGCGAAAAAATATATTTCTGGTCAAGAAAAGGTAGTTGTTGATGAAAATTCACCTCAAAATGCCATTACGCATTTTTCAATTATAGCAAAATCCAAACACAATGTTGCTTATTTAAAATTACAACCAATTACCGGCAGAACCCATCAGTTACGTGCACATTTAGCTCATATAAATTGCCCTATTCTTGGTGACGGTAAATACGGTGGTAAAAAAGCTTTTATTGATGAAGTAGCAAATCAGATTCACCTTCATTCGCATTCTTTATCTTTAAAATTGCCAAACAATAAAGAAATCACTATTACCTCTCCTATCCCTAAGCACATCGAAAAATCTATTGAAGTGCTATTTTTTGACTGAAGCGATTTCACCAATCAACTTTTCTGTCTTTGGCTTTGATTTGAAGCACAGATATTAGGCTAATTAATGCGCAGGCAGTAAGATAAATGCCTGCTGCAAGTTTTGTTTCGGTTTTTTCTATAAGCCATATGCATACAGATGGAGAAAGGCCGCCAAAAATTCCTGCAGATATGTTATTTGCGAGGCTAAAGCCCGTGCACCTAACTTTCGTTGGAAATAACTCGCAGACAAGAGAATTATATATTCCAAAAGATGCACCTATCGGTACGCTTATCAATAGAAAAGTGAGCGTTACAATATAGTGGTTATCATATGATAATAGCGAAAGTGCCGGCAAACCGGCGCAAGCTAGAGCTACTAATGTAGGAATCATTACATTTTTTCTTCCAACTTTATCAGACAGTATTGCAAACAGCACTGCAGACGCTCCAAATGTAATTTCAACTATAATCCTTACTACATTTTTGATATTGATGCCTGAGAGAATAAGTTCTTTTACAGATATGTTGTAAAACATGATTGCTGAATAAACGATTGCATTTTGAGCGATACCAAGTCCAATTGCTATCACAAATGCTTTTTTATAGTTCCTGATTAACTCTAAAAATGGAGAATTAGATAAGCTTTTATTTTGATCGTGCACTTTATATGCTAAGCTCTCTTCCATTATATATCTTGTTAAAAAACCTATTATGCCCATAATGAAACAGAAATAGAAAGGCAATCTCCAGCCCCAAATTTCATAATTTTCACCTGTAAACTTTTTGCAAACAGCTATCATTACAAAGCATGTAAGAGAACCAAGAGCGCCGCTAAAAGGCTTCATGCTTCCCAGAAATCCTAGATTTTTTTTATCGCTTGAATGCTCTATTAAAAAGGCTGAGTTGATACTTGTTTCTCCACCCGCTGCCATTCCTTGCATGATTCTACACAATAGAAGTAGTATAGAAGAAAATATTCCTATTTCTTTATACCCAGGTATAACTCCAATTACAGTAGATGGTATTGAAACTAATATCACTGAAGTAAGTAAAACTTTCCTTCTACCGGATTTATCTCCAATGTAGCCAAAAATAAATGCACCAAGTGGCCTAAATCCAAAGCCAACTGCAAAGGTACCGAGAAATTTGATTGTGCTTAAATAATTACTTTCTGAAGGAAAAAAAACGTTGCTTATTATATGTGTTAAAACTCCAAACAGAGTTACTTCATACCATATAATCATATTGCAGATTATGCTTGATAGTATTGCCTTTTGGATATTATTCATGATTTTCAATTTGCCATAATGTAATATGCTATTTGCTTCGCTATAAAATTTTTCATTCAATGACCTGCAAAGACAGTTCACGTAAATGTTTATTGTCCACTTTGGAAGGGGCGCCCATTAGAACATCTTCACCTTGCTGGTTCATAGGAAAACAGATTACTTCACGAATATTTGGCTCATCAGCAAGCAGCATAACCATTCTGTCAACCCCTGGTGCTATTCCGCCGTGAGGTGGTACTCCAAATCTGAATGCACGCACAAGTGCACCGAATTTTGTATCAACTTCTCTCCGGCTATAACCTGCAATGGCAAAGGCCTTATACATGATGTCCAGTTTGTTATTGCGAATTGCTCCACTTGACAACTCTATTCCATTGCAAACAAGATCATATTGGTAAGCAAGGATATCGAGTGGATTCTTTTCCTCTAAATCCTTCAAGCCGCCGTGTAGCATAGAAAACGGATTATGAAAGAAATCAATTTTTTTGCTTTTATCGTCATACACAAAATATGGAAAATCAATGATCCAACAAAACTTGAAGATATTATCATCTATAAGACCTAATTCTGACCCTAAAAGAGTGCGCACTTTTCCTGCAATTGTTGCTGCCTCATTCTCTTTGTCAGAAGCAAAAAACACACTATCTCCAGGCTTTACATTCGTTATTTCTCTTATGTGGTTTAGCCTATTGTCATCAAGAAATTTAGCAATTGGGCCTTTCGCAGTACCATCTTTATAAAACGTTATATATCCAAGACCCTTAGCACCGAATTCTTTTTGCGCATGTTCCATTTTTTTATCAAAGAAGCTGCGTGGTTCCTCTGCTGTTTTAGGTGCAGGGATAGCTCTCACTACCATACCACGCTCAACATTGCTTTTGAAAATATTGAACTCTGAATCACGGAAAATTTCTGTAACATCGCTGATTAATAGTGGATTGCGCAGATCTGGCTTATCAGAACCATATTTGAGCATTGCCTCTCTGTATGTAATACGTGGAAAATCTTTATCGACAGACTTACGAGAAAATTTGGCGAATACTTTATATAAAGTAGACTCAATAATCTGAAAGATATCTTCTTGAGTCACAAAAGACATTTCAAGGTCTAGCTGATAAAACTCTCCCGGAGAACGGTCAGCCCTTGCGTCTTCGTCACGGAAACACGGTGCAATTTGAAAATATTTATCAAACCCTGAAACCATAAGCAATTGCTTAAAAATCTGTGGAGCTTGCGGCAATGCATAGAATTTACCAGGATTTAGTCTGCTTGGCACCAAATAATCACGTGCACCTTCAGGAGATGAAGCAGTAAGTATTGGAGTCTGAATTTCCAAAAACCCTTGCTCTATCATGAGCTTGCGGAGTTCTGCAATAATTTGTGAGCGCAGAATAATATTGTTGCGGGCTTTTTCACGCCTTAAATCAAGAAACCGATATTTAAATCTCATATTTTCTGGGTATTCTTGTTCGCCAGCAATGCTCGCTAATATACTTCTCTCTTCTTTCGCTATTTCTTCATCACGGTGGAACTCGACTTCCGATTCAACGTGCAAATTGCTAACTACAACCTCAATTTCCCCGGTTGCGATAGAGGTGTTTATCGTATCTTCAGTTCTAGCTTCAACTATTCCTGTAACAGTAATTACACTCTCCAATTTTAAATTTGATATCTCATCAAAAAAGTCTTTGTCATTATTAAATACTAGTTGAGTGATTCCATAGAAGTCTCTTAAATCAACAAAGATTAGGTTACCATGGTCGCGCTTACGGTATAACCATCCAGAGAGGGTAACTTCCTTTTCTACGTCATTCTTCCTTAATTCATTGCACGTGTGAGTTTTATAGCAGTTCATATTTGTTTCACTTCTAAATTCTTTAAGAAGTATAGAAATAAACCTTACTGCATACAAGCCCATTCATTCGGGTATAGCTAAAGTAATTCAGGTTCTCTAATTGCACATAAGTCAACAATAATTTTCACACAAATCAAAACAGCATATCTTCTTATATGTTGAAATTAAGTCTTTATAAGTATTAAGAAGTAGTAATATAAAGATGTATAGAGAAGAGGAACCGTATATCTTCTTGGTCATAAGGACCGCGGTGGAGCAAGGTTCTCTTCTCTGTTTATTATACTGAAAGTTCCGAACAACTGATTGAGCTTTTAGGCTCGTATATAAGGCTGGAAAATGCAGTATATGTTATTATTATGGAGGAATTATGAATTCATCAAACATTATTGCTGGCATTGATGTTAGCAAAGGTAAATTAGATATCCACATTCACCCACTTGAGCATTATAAAATATTTGAAAACAATGTACAATCCATTGATGAAATACTGGACTTTTTACGTTTGCATAATGTAACCAAAGTTGGTCTTGAGGCAACTGGTGGATACGAAAAATTATGTGCCTATACTTTACTAAGCAATGGTTTTGAGGTGTACATCATTCAACCAAGGTGGGTGAGAGACTATGCTAAAAGCCTTGGTATTACTACAAAAACTGATAAAATAGACTGCAGTATCATTTCACGTTATATCAATAACACAGATATGCGTGTTACTCCTTTAACAGTTGATAATGGTAATATTGATTGCTTGAAACAAAAATTATCTCGTAGAAACCAACTTGTAGAAATAGCAAAAATACAAAAAACCCAAATCCAACAGGTAACGGATACATCTATAATCAAACAAATAGAGGAGCTTCTTGCAATTTTACGTAATCAAATTAAAACTTTAGAAGATGAGATGATTACATTTATCGATCAAAATCAAGAGCTTAAAAGAAAATACATATCAATAACTAGTATACCAGGTGTAAGCAAAATCACAGCCATTACTTTGATTTGCTATTTGCCCGAACTTGGAACCCTTCAAGAAAAGCAAATATCTAGCCTTGCAGGACTTGCACCTTTTAATCGAGACAGTGGTTTTAGTAAGGGAAAGAGACGTATTCAGGGCGGTAGATCACAAGTTAGGACGGTTTTACATATGTGTATTCTCAGTGCACAGAAGGGAGTGTTAAATAAACTGTGTCAAACCGCATTTTTAGTTCGACTCAATTTTCAATCTGCCAGGAAAGAAAACATCAAGTTGAGAGATAGTTAATGCCCAATCATGTACAGGCATCGTCCACTTTTCCTCTGCCTTCTTTATAGCACAATATACCTGCTTATACAAGGCATTTATGCTGGTAAATGAGCCTTTGGTCTTAGTGAATTTCCTAATTTGCCTATGTAGCCCCTCTATGGGATTGGTGGTGTAGATTATCCTCCTAACTGGACCAGAATACTTAAAATAACCAGACAAGTTTTCCCAATTATTCTGCCAAGATTTTATAACCATAGGGTACTTTGTGCCCCATTTTTCATCCAATTCCAACAGATAATTCTCGGCAATTTCCTTGCTTGAAGCTTGATATACCTTCTTTAAATCGCTCAAAAAACTCTTCGCATCTTTACTGGCCACATACTTCAGTGAGTTGCGTATCTGATGCACTATACACATCTGCACTTCCGCATTAGGAAAGACACTGTTTATAGCTGCAGGAAAGCTTTTTAGCCCATCAACGCAGGCAATAAGGATATCTTCTACTTGTATCTTGTCAAAAGCATCTAATGTTTTAAGCTTAAGCATTAGGTGGAGAAGGGAGGAACTCTGTGCTTCTTCTTAGATATAAAATCTGTAGAGGAGATAAGAATTCCCTTCTCAAAAGTATAGGCTGGACGGTATCGTAGAAAAACCTAAATGGTTCTAATTCTGTATTCACAAGGTTAGCCTTACTTTTCATTTTAAATAGTAACGTATGGGGTTATATATGATCAACAACTTTCTGGGAATAGATGTATCAAAAGATCGCTTTGATGTTTTTCTCTCATTTATAAGTAAAAAAGGAAAACGTGAAACTAGGAAAAGAAGCTTTAAGAACGATGATAATGGGTTTCAAGGTCTGCAGAGCTTTCTACAAAAACATAACGTAGAGCAAGTGAAAGCTTGTATGGAAGCTACCGGTTGTTATAGTGAAGCTTTGGCTGAATTTCTACACAATGCTGGACATTTTGTAAGTGTTGTAAATCCTTATTGTATTAAATCTTATGCGAGGAGTAAGCTTGTAAGACAAAAGAATGATCAGACCGATGCAGAAATTATTGCTGATTATTGCCAAAGACAGGAACCTACTCGTTGGACACCACCTTCTCCTGAAATGAAAAAATTAAAACATCTTTATCGTTGCTCGGTTGCGTTAAAAGATGGATTAACATTCGTAAATAATCATTTAGAAAAGAAGGAGAGACTGCCTGAAGAAGTTGCAAATGCTTGGGAAAACCTTGCAGTGAACATAGAACAATCAATAGAAACAATAAAAAACTCCATACGTGAACTATTAAAACAGCACAAAGAGTTGTTGGAAAACTTTCAACTCTTATTGACTATTCCAGGAATAGGAGAGGAATCAGCAATAGCTATTTTAGCTGAAATTCCTGACACAAAGGCTTTTATAAATGCCAGACAATTGGCAGCATACGCTGGAACTATACCACGAAATATAACATCAGGTTCATCTGTATATGCCAAGCCCAGATTAAGTAAATCAGGTTCACGAACACTACGTAAGGCCATGTATTTTCCTGCTATAGTAGCTAAAAATCACAATCCTATTATTATGACTTTTTGCAAGAGATTAAAAGAAAAAGGCAAGCATAATATGGCCATTGTTGGTGCTGCAATGCGTAAGTTGCTTCATATTGTTTTTGGTATTTTAAAATCAAAAAAGGCTTTTAATCCTGACCATATCAAAAGCTACAGGACTAGGAGATTGACTGAAGCTTTAGTAATTTAAAATCGAAAAATGCTTCCATTCTATCTTATGTAAAATGGTATCTTACACAAATTTATTGAATGTAGTTGGTTAGTGTATATGTTGATAAGTGTAAAAGACAAGATTTAATCTGACAGACAAGAATTAACTGACAGAAGAATTGAGGTAGTCAAAACTAATATCAGGCTCTTGTTTAATACAACTACAATCTGTATACCGCTACACAGGACGGGAATTGGCAGTATTTTTTGATTTCACAATATAACTTAGGCAATTTAGATTCAATTTTTGTAATTTTCTTGTTGACTGGCGAGACGGTATCTCCTGTCATCCGAGTAGCTGACACTGGGATCTCATTTTACTTTATGATGATGTCATGAAAGTAGCTGACACTGGAATGGCTTTGTTGCATAGCAACCGAAAAAATCTGGTAGCTACTGACAAAATTCATTATAAATAACCATTTAACTGTTGAAGAAAAAATATGCCACAGAAAATGAAAGTCAGTAACCAAAACGAATATAACAAATTCCTTGAAAAAAGGGGAAATATTTTTCGTTACATCGATGAAGCTATCGAAAATTGGTATGAAAATAGTCCAAAAATGCAGGGCGGCAACTATATTTACAGTGATAAAGTCGTAATTTTGGTGCATATAATTGTCAATCTTTTTAGAATTGGTTTAAGACAAACGGTGGGGTTTATAAAAGGATATCTGCAACAAATAGGAAAAAATTTGGCAGTTATCAGCTATTCACAAGCATCAAGAAGGTTTAAAAAACTTAATATTAAGATAAATGATTGCAGGGTTGATAAAAGCAACATGGAAAATATTGAAATTATCATAGATAGCACAAGTATCAGCATTTACAGTAACACTCCTGGCCACAGTAAGGAAAACAGTGCAGATAGAAAGTACCGAAGCTACGAGCAAGTAAGAAAGTTACATGTTATGTTAAGTGTGAATAGTAAAAAAGCTATAGCTGCAAGATACAGTAATGGCGTCTACTCTGACCACTATGGAGCTTGCGATTTGCTTGAAGAAGTTAATTTTCAGCACAAAATAAAAGCATTATATGCAGATAGGGCATACGATAGGCACAAACTTTATAAATTGTGTAAGAAATACGATATAAAGACAAAAGTTCTACCAAAAAAGGATGCAGCAGAACATTCAAAAATAGATTATATGTCTGACAGAAATGCTGCTATTAGGTTAATAAAATTATATGGACAAGATGGTGTAAAAGAGTGGAAAAAGGAAGCGATTTATGGAAAGAGATCTTACATAGAAGGATTTTTCTCAAGGTTGAAGCAAGTATTTGGATTTAGCTTTAGGAATAAATCTGAAGTAAATCGTGAAAAAGAATTACTAATTAAGTGCTATTTGCTCAACAAATTCACTGATATTGGTATGGCTAAATTTGAAATCATTACATAAATTTGTCGTAAACCATCACTGCTTAAGGTGCTATGCAACAAAGCCATCCCAGTGTCATGCTACTTGAATGACAAGAAAAAACCCACTGGGATAACAAGACTGAGATAGACTAGAAATTAAACGCTACTCCAGCTTCTGCACCAACAGTGCTGTAAAGAACTTTGAGTTCCCCTTTGTCTTTGCTTGCTGCAACATCATCTTTATCAAAATGAGCACCAAAAGAACCGAAATAACGAGCTCCAGCATAAAGTTTGATTTCTGGAGTTACATCATAACTAACACCAGCTTTTACTTGACCAGCAAAACCAAATTTACTTTTTTGATCATTCACAGCTTCTTTCAAAGGAGTGCTAATATACGCTGCACCAACACCAACACCAATATATGGAGTGATAGGCATATCTTCAATTGCTATATCGTAATAAACGTTAACTAGTCCTGAAATTGCTGTTAAACTATCTGCAACAGTATCTGGGTTAAATGCTGCACCTGTAACATTATTTTTGCTTAGTTGCGAATAAACCCCTTCAACATCAACCCTGATGTCGTCCATTTTGTAACCAAATGCACCACCACCAGCTATAAAAGACGCTTTTAATGGACTGTAATCATTATTGTCTTTCTTATAGGTAATACCATCAACTTTTGTGAAAAGAGGTAAAATTTCACCGTTGTATTGCAAACGAACGTAGTAGCTAGTTTCTTCATCACTTATTGGACCAACAGGATCTGAAAAAGCAGAGTTTGATAAACTTAGCAACGTTGCTAAAGCGGCTGCTGAAAAAAACTTTTTATAATGCATAATTGTCCTCGTAAAAAAATTAAAATTCCACTTTAGCAGTCTAAGTAACAACTAAAGTTAAGTCAAGTGCTAACTTAATAACACAAAATATTCTACATTTTAACTAATTTTTAGGAAAAGACAAAGATTTTATTAATGAATAAATAGAGTTACACGACTTTTTTACTCTTGATTTTTTGGTATAGCTAACACAGGTAAGATTTACTATCGAAAGACCTCGTCATCCCGCTGCTTGTTAGCGGGATCTATACCGCGAATGAATCGCGGTATAATGTAGGGCTGTGCTAGCTATAGGCGCATTATATGAAGAAGTACTAGCGTTGGAAATATTAGAAAAGAAATACTTACGCTAAAAGAAACTTCAGTAGTAAATTCAAAAAGGAAGCTTAAATCCAGGTGGTAAACCCATCATGCCTGCAAGATCAGAAGTTGCATTCGCCATATCTTCTTCTGCTTTTTTAACGGCATCATTAAACGCTGCTGTTACTAAATCCTCTACTATATCTTTTTCCTCATTTCTCATAAGCTCTAAGTCTATGTTCACCTTTTTAGCTTTATAGCTACCTATTTTTATGACTTCCACTAATACAGAAACTTTGCCACCACCAGAAATACCTTGAAACTCTTTCCCAACATATTTTTCTTGAGCTTCTGCAAGCTTTTTTTGCATCTCTTGCGCTTGTTTCATTATTTGACTAAAATCCACAACTTACTCCTTATTTTCTATATTAACTACTTTTGCACCTTTAAATGTATCAAGTATATCCTTAACTGCAGGTGCATAATTTAAATTACTCACTTCCCTGTTTATATAACCCGTATCAACTGTAATAACCCACTCCTGCTGAGTCACCTGGTTTAAGTAATTTTTTAAATCATTGCAAAAATTACTATCCAACTTAGATACAGCTTTTAATTTTAAATATCCAGGTTTACAATCTATTAATTGTAGATTATTACACAGTTGTTTGTAAAGATAAATTTGGTTACTCCGCCTTAATAGTTGCAAAATCTTATCAAAATCGTAATTTTGTTGTTTATTTTCCACATGGATCCCAGTGTCACGCACTGGGATGACAGAGTGGGGTTGTTGTTTACTTTCCACATATTTTTTTGGATCCGAGTAGTCAGCTACTTGGATGACAGAGGGGGAAGGTGCAACAGGTCTGCCCTGTCTATTTCCTTGCTCTGCATTCTGTGAAAGAACTTTTTTGATCACCTGTTCTGGAGAAGGTAGATCAGAGAGATAGCAAAGACTAATTAGCATCATTTCAGCAGCAACATCGTTGCATGTTGAAGTTTTTATATCTTGAATACCTTTAAGCAACACCTTCCACAATCTCGAAAAAAATATTAAAGACTTCTTTATACTTAAATCTTTTATCCTGTTCTTTTCATACTCTGTAACTGCATTATCAATTTCTTTTGTAATCAAAAAACGGCATACTAACTGAATTGTTTGCAATAGACCTTCAAAAATACTAAGTGGGTTTGCTGTTTTTATCGCCTTGTCAAACACTGATAGAGCTTTCTGCAAATCACCTTCTAATATTGCCCCTAATAGATCGAATATAATATCTTTATCCACTAGGCCAAGTATGTCTATCACATTTTTAGTGGATATTGCACCATCTTTGCTATATAGCACTGCTTGATTCATCAAAAACAAGGCGTTACGCATTGAATTTCCAGAATGTCGTGCAATTAACTCTAATGCTCCCTTTTCAATGGAATAACTCTCTTTTTGTGCAACATCATTTAAACGTTCTACTATTTTAGCTACAGGAATGTTGTGTAAATCAAATCTTTGACAACGTGCAATAATAGTTATTGGTATCTTTTTTATTTCTGTAGTTGCTAAAATGAATTTTACACTAGATGGTGGCTCTTCTAGGGTTTTAAGTAATGCGTTAAATGCACTGCTGGATAACATGTGTACTTCATCTATAATGTAGACTTTGAATTTAGAGCTTATAGGTGAATAGCAAATATCTCCCAGGATTACTTTAACATCGTCAATGCTAGTGTGACTTGCTGCATCGATTTCAATTACATCTGGATGGCTTGAATTTTTTATTGCTAGACAGTTTTCACATGATCCGCAAGGTTCAAAAATTGGCCCCAGGGAACAATTCAAACATAAAGCTATTATCCTTGCAGTGGTGGTTTTACCAACTCCACTACTACCAGAGAGCAGTATAGATTGTGGAATTTTGTTTAAAGTAAAAGCATTTTCTAATACACGCACTAATATATCTTGACCTACTAGATCTTTAAAGCTACTAGGACGATGTTTTAATGCTATGTTCATAGCCTCGAATAAAACAAATAATGAAATAGGTATGCAACCCAAAAAGGTTCTGATATGGCTGCTTCATTTCTGATCTGACCAAATTACAGAGTTTTTGCCTGCATACCTTATAAAATATTATACTTTTTTTTTTATTTAGCAAGGTATATCCTATATTAGCTCTATAATTTGATATGTTAAATTTTTTACAGTGCTATTTTGAAGTAAACAAAAAGTTAGTTGTCATGCAAGTCACTACAAGATTGTCACTACAATGTTTATTTATGTCATTTCAGCGCTTATTTATGTCATCCCAGTGCCTAGGCATACAGCTGTATGAATGTTGTGATATAAGAGCAATTTTTACCGAAAAGGATGTCATCCCAGTGCTTGACTACTTGGATCCAGAAAACTTAACTGTAAATGAGCGCCCTAGGCAATTGTATAACAAGAACTGGATTCCAGTGTCAGCTACTTGCATGACACCACCTGCTACGCAAACTTCTGTGGACTACAAAGAAAGTTCGTACAGTTGTAGGTCAAGCCATAGAGTAACAAAAAAAGGATATTGGGATAACAAAAGAGGAATATTATGATTTTATATCATTTTCCTCTTTGTCCGTTTTCACGAAAAGTTAGAGTGCTTTTGAAAGAAAAAAAATTAGGCTGCGATCTAGTGTATGAAAATCCATGGGAAAAGCGGAATGAATTTATGGAGATCAATCCAACCGGGCAAGTACCAGTATTAATAGATAATAACTTTGTAATAGTGGATAGTAATGCCATTTGTGAATATATAGAAGAGACTTACAATAGCGACGTCAAATTACTTGGTTCATCCACTATTATTAAGTCTAAAATACGCGCTCTAATCAATTGGTTCGATAACAAATTTTACAATGAAGTTACTAAGTATATTATGAATGAAAAAGTAATTACTAACCGCAGCCCTGACTCTAGATTTCTTCATGCAGCTCAGCATAACCTGCCTTGCCATATGGAATACATCGAACACTTAATTAACAAGAACGTTTGGCTTGCAACTGATAAGTTCACTTTGGCTGATATTACTTTAGCGTCGCATATTTCTGTAATAGACTACGTAAATAGTTTTCCATGGGAAAAAAGTAAAATTTTAAAAGAATGGTACTCCATTGTTAAATCAAGGCCTTGTTTTCGCGAAATATTATTAGAGAGAGTTTCCGGGTTAACCCCTCCTAAACATTATGCTGACCTTGATTTTTAACTTATGTTAGCTTTAAAGCTACAGTCATTCCTTCATCAGTTGGAATCAATATAGAGAAATATTTCTTTTCATCTGATAATCTATTATTAAACTCCCTCATAGCATGCCATGATTTTTCTGATACTTCTTTTGGAGGCGATTCTAAAAATACTGTGTTAAACAGTAGAGTGTTATCTGCAACAATTAGCCCATCTCGTTTAATGTATGACTCTGCCCAATCTAAATACTTAGGATAACTGCTTTTGTCAGCATCGATAAATATCATGTCAAATGGTGCCTTTGCTGATAATTCATTAATTTTTTCCAGTGCATCGCCTTCTATTAGAGTAATTTTATCACTTAGATTAAAAGCACTAAAATTTTTTTTTGCTATTCTTGAGTGTTGAGGATTATTTTCTATTGTATATATATGACCGTCTTTCAGTAGAGCTTTTGCCATACAAATCGACGAATAACCGTATAACGTGCCAATCTCAACAATACTTTTGATTTTATGGATTTTTATAAATAAACTTAATAGCTTTCCTTCTTCAGGGCCAATCTGAATATGTTGCTTTTTTTCAAGAATACAATATTCTTCTATTGTTTTATATTCTTTTGCAAATAGATTTCTTATGTATGACAATTTTGTACTAGGATTATTACGCATTACGTTTTATATTATAAATTAGAGAGGCTTAATTCATACACAATTTATAAATATAATAATATAGTTTAAAATAATAAAAACATTTATTTTAAGTTATTATTTCATAGTATAAAATTTTAAGTGACAAGAATTATTATATATTGTACTATAGTTAACTAGTATAATAAACAATCGATTATTATGCTAGAATTAAAGGGATTGTTTATGCGCATTTTTCTTTTTAAAATATAATTTTTATAATCAATTAGAGGGGGTTATATGTCTTATACTATTGCTGGTGAAGTTGAAACGTTAAACAAAAAATCTAACAAGAATGAAGGGGTTATGTTACTACATAATCCAGCTTATCGTGAAAAGTATAAAGAACGTTTTAATGAAGCTCAGAAAAAAGTTATGGATATGGTTCAGTTTTATGATGGGACAATAATATTAATAGAGAATAAAATCGCTATGTATTACTACACTTGGCACAGTAAAAAAAGAGAGTTTGAGCGTAAAAAACAACAAACAGTAGTGAAAAACAATGACTCAGCATAGAGTCTTTTATATGGTAAGCTACAGTGGTATTACTTCACTATAGCTTTTCCATATAATTCATCTATTACGTTAGTGAAGTATTTCAGCTCTTTATACCCTTCATGTTTAACTTTATTATGCTCTATATATGACTTACCATCGTTGAGCTTGATGAAAAATATTGGAGTGGCTGTGATACCAAGTTTATTAATTGCCAGTGATTTATCATTTATGATTTTATCCATCATTTTCTTATCATTAATGCATTGGTTAAATGCATCTTGCTTTAAGTTGCTTAGTGCAGCAATTCTTTGTAGTAAAGTCAAATCACTCAAATTGGAGTAATTCCACGAATCTATTGAGTTAAAAACAGCTTTGTTAAAATTAAAGTAGTCTTCTTGTTTTTTGTAGCAATGACTTAGCATTGCAGCCTTTAGCCCTCTGTAATCCAAAGGAAAATGACGAAATATATATAACATCTTACCTGTATCTATATATTTCTCTTTAATTTTAGGAAAAACATTCTTATGAAAAAGAGAGCAGTGATAGCAAGTTAATGAAGCATATTCTATCATTAGAATTGGTGCTTTTGGATCTCCTAATAATTTATCATCAGGTAATAGTGATAGTAACTCCTTTGATGTTATTTCATTAGTTTCTTTTTGAATATGTTGGTTAACAACTGCATAAGAATCAACACTCATAAGAATTAGTAAAAACAATAGTCTAAAAATCATTACAATACAAACACTTAACTTACTAAAAAATTTACATATTTATATTAATAATGTCAAGATAACTTTTGTTTAGCAAGGCTTTCAGCCCTATCTTTAAATGCAGCAATTATTTTACTTTGTGTATATTTATATACTGAGTTTAATAAAGTGGAAAATGAGTTGGACTTAAACTTAAACTCTATATAAAACTTTACCATGGTTTTATTTTCATCTATGGGAATGAATTGCCATTCATTGTATAGATGTTTAAATATTCCATTTGATGATACAGCTTTTATCCAACTTTCATTTGTTCCACTTGGAGAAAGAGAAGTAACTTCTGATGTGTACCTTCCTTTAATTCCATGAAAAGCTGCGAGGAGATCCACAACCATTTGGTTGTTAATTTTTTCTTTTATATAAACGGCTTTGCACCAAGGAACAAAATCAGGATACCTTTCAACATCAATTACAATTTGGAATACTTCATTAGGCAAACATAGGAAGGTACCTTGTTCTCTGTATTGATGAAGCATAAATTTAGTACCAATCAAAAAAGGATCCGTATCTACCGTCAGCCTTAGTAGATTCCTGAGACCTGAAGTGAAAGTGGGCATCGCATATTAGTTTCAACGAAACCAGCAGAGGCAATTCCCTTCTCTAGAAATTATCGCTCGGGAAATTTAACTTAACTCATAACGCATAGCACAGACCCCCACTTGAATTATAGATGATTTACACAGGGCATGTCTATAGGTATATTAAAGTCAGCGATTATTATTTAATCTTTATTAAATTTTGCATTTTAAGTATTATAGTTTATCTTATGAACATTACTAAAGTTTTAATCATTATTGTTTTTATTGTAATTTCTTCAAGTGCTTATACTAATTGTACAGATCACAAAATTTTTGTGCATACTATGAAGCAACAAGTGGATGGTATATCTACAAAAGGAAATAGAAAAAACCTAGAGCATGTACACGAAAAGCTTCAGGAGGTCATTCAGAATAATGTTAACCTCAAAGGAATATCGCAATTCGTTATAGGGAAACATTGGGCTTTAGTTAAACAAAAAGAAAAAGAAGATTTTTTAAGAGAGTATGAAGTGTATCTTACGCGTTTGTGCGTTAAAATTTTATATAAATACATGCATGATAGTGAAATGATCATAATGAGTACAAAAGCAGTTGACGATGAAACTTGCTTAATTGGTACAAGGTTCTCTTATGGCGATGAAGAATTTACAAATATTGATTTTAAAGTTACTAAAAATAACAGTTCTTTCTTGATAAGTGATGTTGTAATGAGTGGAATAAGTATTGCTATTAATCAACGTTCTCAATTTAGTGAGAAGATTGATACGCATGGTATAGCGAGCGTTATAGATGAATTAAGGTGCAATAATGATCTATATGCCTCATTGGCCTAAGCCACTTGGTAGCAGGCCGAATGATTTTTCTCTTGATCGCATAAAAGGCTTTCTTAGCAAACTAGATAACCCCGAGAAAAAAATGCCTCCCGCAATTCATATAGCTGGAACTAATGGGAAAGGCTCAACACTAGCATTTATAAGATATATAATGCAAGCAGCAGGGTATAAGGTACACGCATACACTTCTCCACATTTGGTGAATTTTAATGAAAGAATAGTTATTGCAGGCAGTTATATCGACGATAATGAATTATATAGCTTGTTAGAAGAATGCCGTGCCGTAATTGCAGAACAACCTATCACTCTGTTTGAAGCTGCAATAGTTGCAGCTTTTTTAGCTTTTTCTCGTCATAAAGCCGATATAACTTTAGTTGAAGTAGGTATGGGTGGAAGGCTTGATGCAACAAATGTTATAGATAATCCGATTTTAACAATCATTACTTCCATTGCACTTGATCATACAGAATATCTTGGCCCTACTGTAGAAACCATAGCAGGTGAAAAAGCTGGAATAATGAAACCTAATATTCCTTGTGTAATAGCACCACAAAAAAAGTCTATAATGAATACACTAGAATTCCATGCAATAAATAAGAAATCTCCTTTATATAGAGGAGGCTTTGAATGGAATTGCAAAAAAAAGAACAACAAAATGGTTTTTCAATCAGCTATTCAATCAATAGAATTTCCTTTGCCGTCTTTAAAGGGTGATCACCAAATAATCAATGCAGGAAGCGCCATTGCAGCATGTAGCATTTTGAGTGGAAAATATGGATTTGACATTGGAGAAGAGGATATCACTTCAGGTTTACAGCATACCTATTGGCCTGCACGACTGGAGCGTATAAAAGAGGGCAATTTAATTTCTTTATTACCAAAAGATTGGCAATTATTTTTAGATGGTGCGCACAATAATGATGGTGCTAGAGTGCTATCTCAGTGGGTAAGAGATAACTTTGCTGAAGGTGTCTATATAATTTTTGGTGTTACTCGTAACAGAAATGTAGAAGAGTTCTTAGAACACTTAAAACCATATATCAAACTACTATGTGCGGTTTGTGTTAAGTCTGAACCTAAAGCAACAAATACAAATTTGATTAGGGAAAAAGCCAATAACATAGAAATAAAGGCAGTTGAATGTGAATCAATTGGCGATGCAATATCAAATCACATATTAAAAGCCTCTATCCAAAACGTCAAAACCATACTGATCTGTGGCTCGTTATTTCTAGCCAGAGATTTGAGTATGGAGAATAACTAACTTTAATGATATAGCTGACCCAAGCAACGCGTCATACCGCTGCGAACCGTCATACCGCGATTCATTCGCGGTATCTCTTAGCCGCTAACACGTAACAAAATATCAACTGTTCTCCCTCGTCATACCGCGATTCATTCGTGGTATCTCTTAGCCGTTAACAAGTAGCGGGATGACGATCGTCAGGGTGTCATCCAAGTAGCCTCTTTTTTGTCATCCCAGTGCCCAGACACTGGGATCCAGGAAAGTTTGCTTGTGGGCAAGCAAACTAGCACAGACAGTGGTTACAACATTTTCGATGAGATTATATGGAAAACTGGATCCCAGTGTCGAGCACTGGGATGACAAGGTTATCGTCATGCCGCCGCGAACCGTCATACCGCCGCGGCACTAACACGTAGCGGGATACTTAACCATCATCTACACCGTCATACCGCCGCGGTATCTCTTAGCCGCTAACAAGCAGCGGGATGACGAGTTACTATACCGCCGCAAACCGTCATACCGTCACGGTATCTCTAGATACCGGCTAACAAGCAGCGGGATGACGGTTGTCAGGGTAGCTGTCATCCCAGTGCCCCTTTTTTTGTCATCCGAGTAGCTGACACTGGTTCACTCTATAATGGCAGTGCTCCTTTCTTGTCATCCCAGCGCCTCCTTCTCCTGTCATTCCAGTGCTCCTTTTTTTGTCATCCGAGTAGCCCCTTTTTTGTCATCCCAGTGCCCAGACACTGGGATCCAGGAAACTTAACTCTACACCAAGTAAATGTACAATAAGAACTAGATTCCAGCGTCACGCGCTGGAATGACATCATAGGGGCACTGGGATGACGAGAAAGGAGCACTGGGATGACACCTTCCTGCCCAGTTCATGTTAGCTATAAATACTAAGAAATTTACCAAATGAAAAAAAAGGCAAAAGAAGCCCCGTGGTTATTATCCGCTTTAAAATATTGGCGTTTTTTATGTTTTAAACGCTTGACAAGCGAGATTCAGCTGCTTTTAATTGCAACTAACCTACGCTGCAAATGTTTAAGAAATTTACTAAGCAGAAAAAAAGACAAAGAATCCCCGAGTTAGCTAGTCTTTTACTATCTCTGTCGAGTATTGGCATTTTTTGATGTCTTGTAACGCTTTATAAGCGCGTTCAGCTTATTTAGATAAAAATCTAGATGTAGATGAAGTTTTGTAAAGACATACAGTATCTATATACTGCAAAAAATTGAACATAAGACGCCGATACATTAAGTAATCCTTACCTTTTAATCTGCAGATTGGCGAAAGCAAATACAATAGCTTCAGTTTCATGATAAGGGGGCTGGCGGAGGGTGTCAAGTGATTTTTGTCTCTCCATGCTACTTGGGTGACACCAACAGTTGTATTTTATATTATCTTTTTGCTCTACTAGCACTCAAGTTTCCTATTTAAAATTTTTAATATTAAATTCAATTCATTTGGATTATTATACCGTATCATAACTTTACCCTTAGAATTACTGTCATTAATTTTGATCTTTAAACCAAGTTGAGAAGATATAGCACCTTCTAGTGCTGCCATATCTTGATTTTTGGTATATCTCTGCTCTTTTTGGTTGTTACTTTGATGTAAGTCTTTTATCAATTTTTCAGTTTGCCTAACGCTTAAGCCTTGGGAAATTATTTTTTCTGCAATACTTTCCGCATTTTCAACATTAATCAACGCTCTTGCATGGCCCATAGATAGCTTTTTTTCGTTGATCATTGTTTTTACTCCATCAGGAAGTGACAACATCCGAATCATATTGGTTATGTGACTGCGGCTTTTGCCTATAGTTGAAGCTAATTCTTCATGTGTATAGGAAAACTCATCTATCAGTCTCTTATACGCTTCACCTTCTTCTATTGGATTAATATCTTGCCTTTGTATGTTTTCAATAATGGATACTTCCAAGCATTCCTTGTCGCTCAGATCTTTTATGATAACGGGTGCACTATCAAGATTTGCAATCTTGCTTGCTCGCCAACGACGTTCCCCAGCTATTATTTCGTAACCATCATCATTTGAATCTTTGCGTACCACGATAGGCTGTATAATGCCACTTTTCTTTATCGAATTTGCAAGTTCTCTTAATGATTCTTCGTCAAAATGTTTCCTCGGTTGAAATTTGCTTGGGTGCAGTAATGAAATAGGCAAATACTCTTGTCGATCTTCTTTATTATCATAATTATCGCCTATGAGGCCGGCAAGACCTCTGCCGAGGCGTCTATCATCCTTCATACTACGCCCTCGCTTACTAGCTTCTTCTCCTTACAACTGCTCGCGTGCTTTTTTAAAATTTCCCTTGCCAAACTTATATATGCTTGTGCACCAGGACACTTAAGATCATACACAATAGCGGGTTTTCCATGAGAAGGCGCTTCTGATAACCGTACGTTACGTGGAATAACAGTCTCATACAATGGGATGATAGTTTTGTATACTTTATCATTTAAATACTGGCAAATATCGTTTTTAATCTGTTCACTGAGTTTGTTACGCCTGTCATACATTGTTAACACTATCCCTTCTATTGCCAAAAAAGGGTTTAGGTTATTCCTTTTTATCAGTTCTACAGTTTTAACTAAATGGCTTAATCCTTCCAGAGCAAAAAATTCACACTGAAGAGGAACAATAATAGAATTAGCAGCAGTCAAAGCATTTATGGTCAGAAGCCCAAGTGATGGAGGGCAATCGATGATTATATACTCATAATTATCGCGTATCTTCTCTAATGCGCTTTTTAGCACAAATTTTCCTCGCTCAAGTTGCGATAATTCAATTTCTGCAGCTGATAAATCAACTACTGACGAAATTAGTGATAAATTTGGAATTTCCTTTATATTGAAAATTGCCGATTCTATCAATTTATTTTCTCTGCTCAGTAGTATTTTGTATATATTTTTTTCTTCCCTACTACGATAAGAAATCCCGAGTCCGGTGCTAGCATTTCCTTGAGGATCAAGATCTACCAATAAAGTGCTTTTTCCCACAGCAGCAAAGGCTGTCGATAAATTTATACTAGTTGTGGTTTTGCCAACTCCACCCTTTTGATTTACTATTGCAATAATCTTGCTCACGCCTTTTATCTTATGTATAAAATAATTCTATTGTATATATGCAAGAAACTTTTGCATTAGAAAATTTTTTTGTTGCTAATCACACTAAAATTAGACTGTCTTTTTTGCTTTGTGTAACACACTTTGAACCTTGTTTCCTAATTCATTCAGAGTGAATGGTTTTGGCAAAAAGTGAAAATCTTCTATATTGATGTCATCACTCTTTAAAAAAGCATCTTCTGCATACCCAGAAATAAAAATAACGTTGATATTTGGCCTATGGATCAATGCTTCTTTAACTATTTCTGGACCACTCACCTCTGGCATGATTACATCAGTGATTATTAGATCTATGTGTTGATTTTTTTTACTGATTATTTCTAGCGCCTCGCTGCCTATACTCGCTTCTATTACATCAAATCCTTTTCTTTTGAGTGCTTTAGAGATGAATTCCCTTACTGAATTTTCATCTTCAATCAATAAAATTATACCATTACCTTTAATTTCACTTACTACCGGTCTTTCTATTTCTTCACTATCTTCCTCTATCAGATTTTCATCTGATATGTAAACCATGGGCAAAAATATGCTAAATTTAGTTCCATGATTTACTTTGCTAGCAACATAGATGTATCCTTCAGTTTGTTTAATAATGCCATATACAGTAGAGAGGCCAAGACCTGTACCAGAGGTAATATCTTTGGTAGAAAAAAATGGGTCAAATGCCTTTTCAATTGTATCACTTGTCATTCCACATCCAGTATCAATTACTTCAATCACAACATAATTTCCATGTTCGATCGTTTCCTTGTCTGGAGAAAACATGTCCTGAGATGTAGAATTTAATGAGTCAATCTTTTGATTAAAGGTTCGTATAGTTAATTCTCCGCCCTTTTCCATAGCAGCACTAGCATTGACTGCTAAGTTAAGTATAACTTGCTCTAATTGCCCTTGATCAGCCCTAACAGCACCCAAGTCTCTACCATAATAAATATTAAACTTTATATTTTCACCTATTAATCTTTTTATCATTTCATAAAGATTAGCTATAGTACTATTTACATCAATAATTTTTGGCTGCAAGGTCTGTCTTCTTGAAAAAGCAAGCAATTGTCTTACTAAATTTGATCCACGCTTTGCATTTTGCTGTATCTGTATTATATCTCCAAAAGATGGATCACCAGCTGAATGTTGGAGTAAAAGCAAATCGCAAAATCCTATTATCCCAGTCAATATATTGTTGAAATCATGCGCAATACCACCTGCTAACTGCCCTATAGCTTGCATCTTTTGATAATGCTCAAGCTTTATCTCTAGGTTTTTGTGTTCAGTATTGTCAATAAAATAACAAAGTATGAAGATCATTTTATTATGAAGAAACTTATTGAAATATATTTTTATGTTATTATCGCCGTTGAGCTGTACATCAAAGGACGCATTATTTATTCTATTACTCGAAAAATATTCACGTATTTTCACATGATAACTATCTAATATCAATGTAAAGATTGAATTATTATCTGACCCTGCAAGCTTTATTAGTGCCGTATTTTTCTTTACAAAGTTGCCGTTTATGTCACATTGTGCAATAGCAATTGATGAATTTGCAAAACAAGGGTGTAATTGATAATCAACAATATTTGATTCGGTTGGTGTTATAAAGCCATATATATAGCTATGGTTGTATTTATCACAAAATATAGCAGTGCTCATATAAGCCTTGAATGGAATACCACTTATAGTAAAAAACAAAATTTCATTATCGGTTGTTGTATTGTTATATTTAGATTGAGATATAAAATCACTGATTGAGCTACCTTTTTCCAGTTTTTTCAGTTCAAATATATCTAAAAATCTTTTATTTACAGATAAAATCACCCCTTTGGCATTTGCAATGTAAGTTCCTATACTGTGTTTTTCTATTAACTCTTCATATATCTGCTCCTTGTTTATCTGTGTTGCTTTTAACACAAAATACCCATCTGGCCTTGCTATTGGCACTAATGATAAATTTAAAATCTTATTACTATTTATAGCAATTTGGGGATTATCTGGTATCGGCTCAAAGAGCAAAAGAAAGTTAGATACTCTATTCTTCTTGTTTAAGGAAATGCATACTTGTACAGAAGAGTTATTTTTTAGTGCATGATAGAGTACTTTTTTGTCTTCTTCTGAAACATCTCCTATTTCAAAAATCTTGCCTAACGTAATGTCATCATCTATATGATCTTTAAACCTTTCGTAGAACCTTGCATCAGCATAAATAATACCCTCATCTCTATGTAAAATAAGGCAAAATTCTGTATTATGATTTAGTGCATTTGCAAATATTGCATTTTGAAATTCTATAGTATTAAGTAGGTGTCTGTAGCGTTTTACATTATATATCATAAAGAGAGTTGTTAGAATGCTAACTAATAAATTAATCTCTATATTAATATGCTGACTATATATATCAAAAAAGTAGAGTATCGATATTGCTACTGGAGGTAAGAGCATAATAACTGCCATCACAACAATTGACATTCCATAATTTCTTAGTATGAAGTCAACCCTGTTCTCTTTTTTGTTATCTATGTATCTTTTACTCATTATTGTTACTTGGCATTGTTGTACATACGAAAATGTTTTATTATATTGATTTAATTATTATAGATTTATTAACGTCTTTGATAGATAATTATCATCCAAATCTAATTAAGTTCCTTAAATATCAGATATAACAATGTTAATAAGCTAGCGAGAGGATATTATGGAAAAACAAAAAACACAAGCATTTAAGTGGTTCTGTGCACTAAGAGATAAGATTATAGAATCTTTCTTATCAATTGAAAAACAATCATCCGCAGAGCCAAAGATCGAAAAGAGAAAGTGGGATCGCCCAGGTGGTGGAGGTGGTGAATCTACAATTATTTTTGGTAATGTTTTTGAAAAAGTTGGAGTAAACGTTTCAAAAGTACACGGAAAATTTGCAGATTCAGCCATTAATGAGATTCCTGGTGCAAGTGAAAGTAACGGAGAGTTTTGGGCAAGCGGTATATCTTTAGTGTCTCATATGCAATCGCCCCTTATCCCTGCAGCGCATATGAACACAAGGCTGATATATACTTCAAAACAATGGTTTGGTGGAGGAATGGATTTTACGCCGATATATAAAAATGAAGAAGATTGCAAGTATATTCATGAATCAATCAAAATGACATGTGATAGATTTGACACCGGATATTATCCAAAATTTAAAGAGCAATGTGACAACTATTTTTTCTTACAACACAGAAAAGAGCCGCGTGGCATTGGTGGTATTTTCTATGATAATCTGAGTTCTGGCAATTGGGAGAATGATTTTGAGTTCACAAAAGCAGTAGGTGAAGCCTTTTTGGAAATTTATTTGCACATCATACGTAAACATATACAAAAATCTTGGACAAAAGAACAACGAGAAAATCAATTAATAAAACGTGGCAGATATGTAGAATTCAATCTGTTATACGATCGTGGCACAAGGTTTGGTTTAATGACTGACGGCAATCCAGATGCAATTATGATGTCAATGCCACCACTTGTTAAGTGGGTGTAAATCACTCTTATTACAAATTGGGATTTCACAAAAACTGCTTGTGTCGTAAAACAATTGAATTGACTTTATGTGCATAATCAATATAACTTGAGTTATTAACATTGACTCTTTCGTCTAGTGGTTAGGACACCACCCTTTCACGGTGGTAACACGGGTTCAAATCCCGTAAGAGTCACTCAAATAGAATATAATTAAAGTTTTAAATGGGAAAAATTAGGCTTTATGTTGAAGAAGCTTTATCACAAGGCGTGAGTTTAGCACTTAATCCACAACAAAGTCACTATATTTGCAATGTAATGCGGCTTAAGAAGTATGATAATCTCTCTCTTTTTAATGGAAAAGATGGAGAATGGTTAGGAGAAGTAGTTAATATATCGCGTAAATTGACAAAAGTTACACTCAAAGAATGTACTAAACAACAGCAGTATGAGGAAAATTTATACTTATATTGTGCCATGGTAAAAAGTGGTGCTTTGGGCAACATAGTAAGACAGGCAACTGAAATGGGAGTAACCTGCATTCAATTTATTTCAACAGAACGTACAGTGGTAAAAAATATTAACCTAAGTAGAGCAAAATTACAGGCAATCGAAGCTGCGGAACAATCCGGTAGGATGAGTATACCAGAGATTTTGCCTCCTATTAACTTTTGTGAGTTACCTGATTCCCAGAGTAAAAATTTTGTTTTATGTGATGAAACAGGTAAAGCTGATAAAGTGCTGAAAGGCAAAAAAAATGTTGCTATTATTGTTGGCCCTGAAGGTGGTTTTTCATCTTATGAACTTGATCTTGCCGATAAGTTTTGTCAAAAATTGAGTCTAGGAAAAAGAATTTTAAGGGTCGATACTGCTGTAGTTGCTGCATTAACTTTCACCAATTGGTGTAGCTAGATTTTTAAATATGGCTAAGATAAAGAAATCTGGTTCAGTGTTGCGCGCACAAAAACTCTGTAGACTCTCTACGAAGCAGTCTGTTGTTAAAGAGGAGCTAATAAAAAACATATTCTAAGATAATATTAAATCTCGTATTATATTTTTTCTAAAGTAAACAAATGAATCTTGCATTTTGCCTGAGTTATTGATACTCTGAGTAAAGAAGTCGGGGCGTAGCGCAGCCTGGTAGCGCATTTGGTTTGGGACCAAAGGGTCGGGAGTTCAAATCTCTCCGCCCCGATGTTAGTATAATTGTAAAAACGCTGCAACATAAGAGCAATCTCCATCAGTAAGCAAGTAGCTGACACTGGAATGACATCATTTACCATGTAAATTGTGGCATATTACATTTTAACGCTCAAGTTTATAAAATAATTGACAATGTTAATTTTCTAATTTATAAATAGATTTTGAAATGATTACCGAAGGAGGTATAGAGTTTGATAGAAGTATCAGTCCATTATGGTGATGTAGACAGAGCTCTTCCAGTATTGAAAAAAACAATTCAAAAGGAAGGAAGAGGGTTGAAAATGAAAAAACAATATCATGAAAAAAAATCAGAAAAAAGAGCCAAAAAGAAAGCTGAAGCTAAAAAAAAGAGGTACCAACAAGAGTGCAGAAGGCAGCGTTATGGTTGGTAGTTTGTACTCAAGTTAATAGTTTATCATTGGTTATTTTATGAATATTCACGAATATCAAGCGAAAGAAGTTTTGCATAAATTTAATGTCCCAGTGCCAAAAGGTTTTGTTGCTACATCTGCGGAAGAAGTAAAGACTCAAGTAAGTCAATTAAAATCTGACGTGTTTGTAGTTAAAGCTCAAATTCATGCAGGTGGTAGGGGTAAAGCCGGTGGCGTAAAGCTAGCAAAGTCAGCTGAAGAAGCTCAACAGTTTGTAAAGGACATGATTGGTATGACTTTAGTTACTCATCAAACAGGGCCAAGCGGGCAGCAAGTAAGAAGAGTATACATTGAAGAAGGCTCAAGCATTAAGAAAGAGTATTACCTAAGCCTGGTAATTGACCCGAAGCTCAGTAGGCCAATATTCATATTTTCCTCAGAAGGTGGAATGGACATCGAAGAAGTGGCGAAAAATTCTCCCGCAAAAATTGTGAAATTTGATATTGATCTTGCTACAAGTTTTGATAGCAGCAAGTTAAGCAGCAGCTTTAATTTGAGTTCAGAACAAATAGAAAAAATAACAAATGTTGCAAAAAATATATATGATGCGTTTATTGCAACTGATGCGAGCCAAATTGAAATTAATCCACTGGTTGAAACAAGTTCTGGAGATTTTATTGCGCTCGATGCGAAAATTAATTTCGATGATAATGCTTTATATCGTCACCCAGAAATTATGGAACTTCGTGATTATGATGAAGAAGTGAAAGAAGAGATAGAGGCTTCAAAGTATGGGCTCAGTTACATCAAAATGGATGGCAGTATTGGTTGCATGGTAAATGGTGCAGGTCTTGCTATGGCAACAATGGATATAATAAAATACTACGGAGCAGAGCCTGCTAACTTTTTGGATGTTGGTGGTGGAGCGAGTAAAGAAACTGTAACTGAAGCATTTAAAATCATATTGTCTGATAGCAACGTAAGAGGAATTTTGGTTAATATATTTGGTGGTATAATGCGTTGCGATATTATCGCAAGTGGAATTGTTGCGGCTGCAAAAGAAATGAGCATTAAAGTTCCTCTGGTGGTTAGGTTATCAGGTACTAATTTTGAAGAAGGAAAAAAAATTTTAGAAGAGTCGGGATTAAATATTATTGCTGCAGATGAGCTAGATGAAGCTGCGCAAAAGATAGTAAAAGAGGTAAAATAAAGCATGTCCGTTTTAGTAAATAAAGATACAAGATTAATATGCCAGGGTTTTACTGGTGCACAAGGTACGTTTCATTCAGAGCAAGCTATTGACTACGGGACGAAAATGGTTGGCGGTGTAACTCCTGGAAAGGGTGGTAGCACTCACCTTAATTTACCGGTTTTTAATACTGTAGCAGAAGCTAGAGAAAAAACTGATGCGAATGCCACGGTAATATATGTACCTGCTAAATTTGCTGCTGCTGCAATACTTGAAGCAATAGATGCAAAAATAGAATTGATAGTTTGTATTACAGAGGGCATTCCTATACTTGATATGGTGAAAGTTAAGCGCGCGCTTGTTGATTCAAAAAGTCGATTGGTTGGTCCCAACTGTCCGGGAATTATTACGCCTGAAGAGTGCAAAATAGGAATTATGCCTGGCCATATCCATAAGCGTGGACACATAGGAATTATGTCTCGCTCTGGAACTTTAACTTACGAGGCAGTAGCACAAACAACCGCTGTTGGTCTTGGTCAATCCACGTGTATCGGAATTGGGGGAGATCCAATTCATGGTATGACATTTGTCGACTGTATGGAGCTCTTTTTAAAAGATGACGATACTCATGGTATTGTAGTTATTGGTGAAATAGGTGGAAACGAAGAAGAAGATGTATCACATTTTGTGAAAACAGAAAAAACTAAAAAGCCAATCGTTGGTTTTGTAGCAGGTCAAACAGCACCTCCAGGAAGACGTATGGGACACGCTGGAGCAATCATCTCTTCCAGCGGTGGAAGTGCTGGTGCAAAACTAGAAGTTATGCGGAGTGCCGGGATTGCAATTGCTGAAACCCCTGCAGTGATTGGTAAGAAGGTATTGGAAGTAATGCATCAGTGCCTAATCTAAAACGCAACTGTACGAACGTTGTGATATAAGGGACCAAGAATGATGTCATCCCAGTGCCCAGACACTGGGATCCAGAAGACTTAATTCTAACCAAGTGGCTGCATAATAAAGACTGGATGCCAGTGTCAAGCACTGGCATGACACCATTTGTTGTGTTTAACAAAGTTCGTACTTAGCTTCATGTTAGCTATAAACATTAAGAAATTTACCAAACGAAAAAAAAGGCAAAAGAAACCCTGGTCACTGTCTATTTTCAGTATTGGCGTTTTTTAAGTCTTAAACACTGCAATTTAGCTGCTTTTAAGTGCAACTAACCTTAGCTAAAATGTTTAAGAAATTTACTAAGTAGAAAAAAAGGCAAAAGAAACCCCGTGGTAATTAGTGTTCACTCCCTAATCCTGCAAATTGGCGTACTATACTGTCTTAAACGACTTATAAGCGCGTTTCAGCTTATATAGGTAAAAACCTAGAAATATTGTGAAGACATAAGGTGCACATAGTGCAAAAAATTAAAAATAAGACGCCAACTACGTTGTTTTCTTGCTGTTTAATCTGCACAGATGAAGATAACTGAATACCTTCAGCATCATGATAAGGGGGCTGGCGGAGTTTGTCAAGTGGTTTTTGCATTGTGAAAACAATTATCACAAAAATCCTATATCACCGGTCATGAATACGTTATTTGCCCATTCGATTAATAACTTACCTCCTGGTAAATCTACTGAAGTCTGTTGGGCAGTCAGATATCCACGTAGTGTGGATGCAACAAGTGCTGCACAGGCTGCACTACCGCATGATGCAGTAATGCCTGTACCTCTTTCCCAAACTCTTAAAGCTATTTCTCCAGACTTTTCAACTTGTGCAATACTAACATTAATTTTCTGAGGAAATAATGCGTGATTTTCTAGCTTTGGTCCTAAATTTCGCAATGGTATTTCACTTATGTTATCAACAAAAAAAACTATGTGAGGATTGCCAATATTTACTGCAACAGGATCTTTTAGCATTTCAAGCTCTATAGGTAAGTGAAGAGTGTCACACTCAGTAGACAAGGGAATTCCATGCCATTTTAGCAAAGGTTTACCCATGTTAACCTTTATGGATTTATCACCCACTTTAAAACACTCTAAAATGCGTTTGCTTGTTAGCTCAATAATGGAGTATTCAGCACCTTTTTCTGACATTAGCAAATATCCAACGCAACGTGCTGCATTTCCGCACATTTCAGCTTTGCTACCATCAGCATTATAGATATGCATAAAGCAATCGGCTAAACTGGAGTTTGTTATCACTATGACTTGATCGCAACCGTTTTGGTTAGCAATTTTTTTATAGTTCCAATTTAAATCATTTGCTGAACGTGAGTCTATAATAACAAAATTATTGCCAGTACCGTGCATCTTGATAAAATTTTTAGGACCTTGGCCACTCATCATAAAAAAATATTTCCCCTACTGGCCTTCTTTTTTTCTCCTTAACTTCAGCGCCCTCTTCTTCGTAACCAACCGCTATCACTGACATTACATTAAAATCATCGGATATGTTGAATCTTTCTACTATTTTATCTCTATCAAATCCACCCATTTGATGAGCCATTAAGTTCACAGATGCAGCCTGTAGCATAAGTGCATAATTTGCTGCACCAGTATCATGACTAGCCCAAAGATTTTCTCCTTTACCTCGTTTACGGAAGTTTTTAGCACTTAAAGATATGATTAACACTTGTGCATCTTTTGCCCATTTTTGATTAGATTCATCAAGACAACTTAGCAGCTTTTCCCATGCATTTTGATTGTTCTGTTTGTTGCATATTACATATCTCCAGGGTTCATCATCAAAACATGAGGGAGTCAGCCTTACAGCTTCCATTAAAATATCCATGCCTTCCTGAGATATTGCCCTTGTAGGATCGTATGAACGTCCACTGTGTCTTGCTTTCATCAACGATAATAGATCTTGTTTACTTATCATTTTTAATTTAATAGTGCATAAATAATTCATTGTAGCACAATATAAGCAAAATTTAAATTGCAAAACCTCTTATATATATTACATTTTATAAGTTATTTTTATTGGGAAGGTATGTTTACAACACAATCTAGCAGTAGATCAACACTGACTGAAATATTGTCTTGCGTTTTACTTTTATTCTTGATGGCTCAAATAAGCATACCATTGCAGCCTGTGCCTATCACATTGCAAACTTTAGGAGTAATGCTTATTGGGCTTAAATTTAACCGCAGAACAGCATTCTATTCTGTGCTTACATATCTATCACTTGGTGCAATAGGATTTCCTGTTCTTGCGAATTTTTCTGGTGGTTATCACATTTTTCTCAGACCAACAGGTGGATATTTAATTGGCTGTTTAGCTGCTGTCATAGTGATGGGCGAAGTAAATGAACTCTTAAGCCTTAAATGTGAATTACTCGCGCGCAATTCTTTTAGTTGCATAGTTGGCACAGCTATGATTTTTATATGTGGTACCAGTTGGCTTGCTGTTTACTTGGGTCTGGAACAAGCAATAATGGTGGGTGTTTTACCATTTATCCTTCCTGGTTTGGTAAAAATTTTTCTACTTGTAGCAGCTTTGCAATATTTGAAAAAATGATAAAATTTCGCCCTCATCATTTTATGTGCACCCTCGCGTTTCGGGGATATGGGTATTCTCAGGGTTTTGTAGAAAATTATAAAAAGATAGCAAGCAAAGTAATTAGTACTCAAATCGAAGTAGTTGGTAACCTTGATAGTATCTGTAGTGCTTGTCCAAATCAGACTAAACAAGGTGAATGCACCACACAAGCTAAAGTTTTACAGCTAGATAGAAGGCATATGGAAATTTTAGGAATAAAAATTGGCGAGGCTTTAACTTGGAATGAGGCAGTAAAAAAGATTAGAGAGAAAATGTCTTTAAAGAAATTTGATTACGCATGTGAAGGGTGCAACTGGCAGCCATATGGAATATGTAAAGATGCCCTTTTAAATTGTCATTCCTACAAAGGTAGTTGACAAAATGTTAAGATAAATTGAAGCATTTTTGTGGAAATAGACTTCTTGCATCACCTCCCAAACCACAACTGTCATTCAGTAGAAACGGAAAAACTTGCTTGACACCCTCCGCCAGCCCCCTTATCATGAAACTGAAGCTATTGTATTTGCTTTCGCCAATCTGCAGATTAAAAGGTAAGGATTACTTAATGTATCGGCGTCTTATGTTCAATTTTTTGCAGTATATAGATACTGTATGTCTTTACAAAACTTCATCTACATCTAGATTTTTATCTAAATAAGCTGAACGCGCTTATAAAGCGTTACAAGACATCAAAAAATGCCAATACTCGACAGAGATAGTAAAAGACTAGCTAACTCGGGGATTCTTTGTCTTTTTTTCTGCTTAGTAAATTTCTTAAACATTTGCAGCGTAGGTTAGTTGCAATTAAAAGCAGCTGAATCTCGCTTGTCAAGCGTTTAAAACATAAAAAACGCCAATATTTTAAAGCGGATAATAACCATGGGGCTTCTTTTGCCTTTTTTTTATTTGGTAAATTTCTTAAGTATTTATAGTTGCAATTTAAGAGACCAGAAATGGTCAGCACTCCTTTTTTTGTCATCCCAGCGTCACGCGCTGGCTTCAACATTATATCATGAACTTTCTAAAATTCATTGAGTTATGCTTTCAAACGGTGGTGCCGGGGTGTGAGTATAATGATTATCAGTACATAAAAGTCATAGCAGACAGGCTAGAAGCAGTGAGCGTTGGTGAAGTGAGGCGAATAATATTCAATATGCCTCCGCGTTCAATGAAGTCCCTGTGCGCTAGTGTTGCATGGCCCGCATGGATACTGGGAAATCAGCCAACCGCGAGGATAATAGTTGCAAGTTACTCTCGGCTGCTCAGCGAAAAGCACTCGCTTGATACAAGGTGCGTAATGCAATCTGGTTGGTATAAAAAGCTATTTCCAGAGGTAGAACTATCCAAAGATCAGAATACCAAATACAAATTCCAAACAGTGCAAAGAGGATACAGAATCGCAACATCAGTTGGAGGAACATTAACCGGTGAAGGTGGTGATTTCATCATCGTGGACGATCCGCTCAGTTCTGCTCAAGCTTTGAGTGAAATGTTTAGAAAGCGCGCTATAAACTGGTTTGATCAGACTCTAGTAACCAGGCTTAACGACAGAAAAAAAGGAGTAATCGTTCTTGTGATGCACAGGCTACATCAGGAAGATTTGACCGGACACCTTCTCTCCAAGCCAAAAAACATATGGCATCATATTTGTTTGCCAATGATTTCTGAAAATAAGCAGGTTATTTATTCAATCAAAAAGCCAATGCCTCCTGTTCCTGTCATCCGAGTAGCTCAGCACTGTGCGACCAGGCGGTTGTATAATAAACCAGCGTCACCTGTAAGGATATTATATTCAAGAGAAGAAGGTCAGTTGCTATATCCCCTCGATGGAGGAAAAGAAGAAGTTGAGATGATAAAGGCTGAACTTGGGAGTTATGCTTTTGCTGCACAATATCAACAAAATCCTCTGCCACTTTCAAGTGGTATAATTAAACGAGAGTGGCTGAAGCGCTATAGAAATTTTCCTGATAGTCTCTCGCATGTAACTCAAAGCTGGGACACTGCAGTTTCAACAAGCAACACTAGCAACTTTAGCGTCTGCACCACCTGGACAAAAGTGGGCAATAAATTCTATTTACTTGATGTATATCGCGCAAAGCTTGAGTATCCAAAGCTTAAAGAGCAAGTTTTTTCCTTAGCAGCAAGATGGACGCCACACGCAATTTTAATCGAAGCAAAAACAAGTGGTCAGCAATTAGTGCAAGAGCTAAAAGCAAACAGTGATTTACCCATTATCGAAATAATGCCACATGATGACAAACTCACTCGATTTTATCAAATTGTTCCGACTATAGAGTCTGGCAAGGTTTTTCTGCCGCACCAAGCAGTATGGCTCAGCGATTTTGAGTATGAGATTTTAATGTTCCCAGAAACGCGCCATGACGATCAAGTAGATAGTACGGTGCAATATTTACAGTGGATGAGGAACAGTACCTCTAGGGTCACAGCTATACGAACATTGTGATTTGAGTCTACCAGATCCAAGTAGTCAGCTACTTGCATGACAGGAGAAGGTACTAGCCTGACAACCGTCATCCCGCTACTTGTTAGCTGATGAGATACCATGAATGAATCCACAGATGTACGAACATTGTCTATCAGGAGGGTGTCATCCCAGTGCGTGACACTGGGATCTAGCCTTTATTATTTGGTTGAAATTAAGTCTTCTGGATCCCAGTGTCAGCTACTTGCATGACATCATCATAAAGTAAAATGAGATCCCAGTGTCAGCTACTCGGATGACACCGTCATAAAGGAACCAGTGTCAGCTACTTGCATGACATCATCATAAAATAAAATGAGATCCCAGTGTCAAGCACTGGGATGACATTATAGGGGCTACTTGCATGACACCATTCTTTTTCCTGGATCCAAGTAGTCAAGGCACTGGGATGACACCGTCATAAAGGAACCAGTGTCAGCTACTTGCATGACACCATTCTTTTTTCTGGATCCAAGTAGTCAGCTACTCAGATAACAGGAAGAAGGTGCTGGAATGACAGGAGATACCGTCTCGCCAGTCAACAAGAAAATTACAAAAATTGAATCTAAATTGCCTAAGTTATATTGTGAAATCAAAAAATACTGCCAATTCCCGTCCTGTGTAGCGGTATACAGATTGTAGTTGTATTAAACAAGAGCCTGATATTAGTTTTGACTACCTCAATTCTTCTGTCAGTTAATTCTTGTCTGTCAGATTAAATCTTGTCTTTTACACTTATCAACATATACACTAACCAACTACATTCAATAAATTTGTGTAAGATACCATTTTACATAAGATAGAATGGAAGCATTTTTCGATTTTAAATTACTAAAGCTTCAGTCAATCTCCTAGTCCTGTAGCTTTTGATATGGTCAGGATTAAAAGCCTTTTTTGATTTTAAAATACCAAAAACAATATGAAGCAACTTACGCATTGCAGCACCAACAATGGCCATATTATGCTTGCCTTTTTCTTTTAATCTCTTGCAAAAAGTCATAATAATAGGATTGTGATTTTTAGCTACTATAGCAGGAAAATACATGGCCTTACGTAGTGTTCGTGAACCTGATTTACTTAATCTGGGCTTGGCATATACAGATGAACCTGATGTTATATTTCGTGGTATAGTTCCAGCGTATGCTGCCAATTGTCTGGCATTTATAAAAGCCTTTGTGTCAGGAATTTCAGCTAAAATAGCTATTGCTGATTCCTCTCCTATTCCTGGAATAGTCAATAAGAGTTGAAAGTTTTCCAACAACTCTTTGTGCTGTTTTAATAGTTCACGTATGGAGTTTTTTATTGTTTCTATTGATTGTTCTATGTTCACTGCAAGGTTTTCCCAAGCATTTGCAACTTCTTCAGGCAGTCTCTCCTTCTTTTCTAAATGATTATTTACGAATGTTAATCCATCTTTTAACGCAACCGAGCAACGATAAAGATGTTTTAATTTTTTCATTTCAGGAGAAGGTGGTGTCCAACGAGTAGGTTCCTGTCTTTGGCAATAATCAGCAATAATTTCTGCATCGGTCTGATCATTCTTTTGTCTTACAAGCTTACTCCTCGCATAAGATTTAATACAATAAGGATTTACAACACTTACAAAATGTCCAGCATTGTGTAGAAATTCAGCCAAAGCTTCACTATAACAACCGGTAGCTTCCATACAAGCTTTCACTTGCTCTACGTTATGTTTTTGTAGAAAGCTCTGCAGACCTTGAAACCCATTATCATCGTTCTTAAAGCTTCTTTTCCTAGTTTCACGTTTTCCTTTTTTACTTATAAATGAGAGAAAAACATCAAAGCGATCTTTTGATACATCTATTCCCAGAAAGTTGTTGATCATATATAACCCCATACGTTACTATTTAAAATGAAAAGTAAGGCTAACCTTGTGAATACAGAATTAGAACCATTTAGGTTTTTCTACGATACCGTCCAGCCTATACTTTTGAGAAGGGAATTCTTATCTCCTCTACAGATTTTATATCTAAGAAGAAGCACAGAGTTCCTCCCTTCTCCACCTAATGCTTAAGCTTAAAACATTAGATGCTTTTGACAAGATACAAGTAGAAGATATCCTTATTGCCTGCGTTGATGGGCTAAAAAGCTTTCCTGCAGCTATAAACAGTGTCTTTCCTAATGCGGAAGTGCAGATGTGTATAGTGCATCAGATACGCAACTCACTGAAGTATGTGGCCAGTAAAGATGCGAAGAGTTTTTTGAGCGATTTAAAGAAGGTATATCAAGCTTCAAGCAAGGAAATTGCCGAGAATTATCTGTTGGAATTGGATGAAAAATGGGGCACAAAGTACCCTATGGTTATAAAATCTTGGCAGAATAATTGGGAAAACTTGTCTGGTTATTTTAAGTATTCTGGTCCAGTTAGGAGGATAATCTACACCACCAATCCCATAGAGGGGCTACATAGGCAAATTAGGAAATTCACTAAGACCAAAGGCTCATTTACCAGCATAAATGCCTTGTATAAGCAGGTATATTGTGCTATAAAGAAGGCAGAGGAAAAGTGGACGATGCCTGTACATGATTGGGCATTAACTATCTCTCAACTTGATGTTTTCTTTCCTGGCAGATTGAAAATTGAGTCGAACTAAAAATGCGGTTTGACACAGTTTATTTAACACTCCCTTAGTCTATCGTAAATCTTCACCATCTTCCTTTTTATCCGGTGTTTACTTATGTATTCCTAGTTCTTTCATTTTTTCTAATCTTTCTGGCATCAACTTAATACACCAAGGATCCTTTGACAGATCTTGATAAGCGAATACAGCATATTTTTTCATGTGAGCAAGGTGAATTTCAGCCAATTCTTCGTAGACTAATCCACGTCCAACTACTATCAACTCAATAGGCAGTTCACCTTTTTTAGCAACTGTTTCATACTCTTCAAGAAGAGCAAGCTGCATACTCATAGCCTCATCCAGACAATTAAGCGACCGTAAGCTACGTGCAATACCCCACTTTGCTCCGCGAACAACTATAACGTCACCTCTGTCTTCTCCAAATTTTTTGGATTGTTTGAAGGCAGAATGTGCTTCGCTATATTGCTCAGCTTCAATATAGTTCTGTGCTAGATTATTATAGAGCGCTCCCAACCATACGTACGCTCTCTTATCTTGTGTTTTTTGAGCAAGATTAATTGCATTTTTATTCCATACAATTTTTTTATCAACACTTTTTTCTACAATAGCAACCATATGAGCAGCATTGACGGTATGAAAATCAAATTTGTGTTTTCTACTTAGTTCATAGGACATCTTAAATAGCGGTAATACTTCGTCAGTATTGTCAGACTGATGAAATACACGTCCTCTCTCCAGAAGAATCCTCACTCGTGCAAGCTTATACTCTGAAGTGAGACTTGTCTCTGCATTATCAAGAGTTTTATGGGCTAGGTCAAATTTCTTTTGCATTGCTTGGGCTAGCGCAATCTGTGATAAGATTTGCAAATATACTGACTTGTTTTCTAAAGCTTGTGCTTGTGGAAGAAGTGCACTGAGATTTTTTTCAATATTTTCAGGGTTTCCCGTGAACAGATCATCAAAACTTTCTAGTTTCGTATCAGCATTTAACTCAGACATCATTAATCCTATAAGAATAGCTATTATAATTACATACCATCTTGCTCCAATTTTTCTATCATAAATCCTCCTCATCTTCCAATTCATCAATAATAATTTCTGGACAATAATCACTTAAACGAATAACTATTGCAACAAGCTCCTGTTTTGTCTTTTTGAGTAGTAACTTTTCAAAGCGATCTTGTTCATCAATGCGATCAGAACACTCTGCAGACGAACAATATCCTTGCTTGTTGTATTGAATCAAAGCAAAACCTGTTGCAGCCATATGCTTACACGGACCAAAATTTTCAAATGCTGGGCAAGAACACTCTCCACCAAGGCACTGACCATTGTATTTTAGTGTTACTTTATATACTCTAGATCCAACAACTTTTGATTTAACATCAAAATCGCTAACAGATATGATCCGCACCAGTCCGCGATTAAAGTAAAATTCTCCCCTGGAGAAGTAAGGTTCATCAACCAAATCCTCAATATCTCCACGATTTAATTTCATCTTACACCCCCTCACCTTCCTTTTTCTCTGGCAAAAACCCACCAACTTGTGCATCCCACAGAGTTTTATACAGCCCATTTTTATTGAGAAGTTCTTGGTGCGTGCCATCTTCCACAATCTTGCCTTGGTCAAACACTAAAATGCGATCCATGTGCAAAAGTGTAGATAGGCGATGGGCTATTACTATCGTAGTTTTACCTTGCATTAACTCCCATAGAGATTCTTGAATATTACTTTCGGTTACAGAATCAAGTTGTGAAGTTGCTTCATCTAGAATTAATATAGGTGCATTTTTTAAAATAGCTCTCGCGATTGCAATACGTTGACGTTGTCCACCAGAAAGCTTAACACCTCTTTCTCCAACGAGTGACTCATAACCTTGGGGTAATTTTGCAATAAATTCATGAGCATGTGCTTTTTTTGCCGCTTCAATTACTTCATCATCGTTAGCATCTGTTTTTCCATAGCGAATATTTTCCATCAAAGTCCTATGAAAAAGCGATGGATCTTGCGGAATCATGCCAATATTTTTGTGTAAAGAATCCTGGGTTACATTGCGAATATCTTGTCCGTCAATTAAAATTTTTCCAGATTTTATGTCATAAAGCCTAAGAATCAGGTTTACAAATGTTGATTTACCAGCACCTGAATAACCAACGAGTCCTACTTTTTGACCAGATCCAATTATTGTGGATTTGTTTTCAAATATTGGTTCTGTATCTTTATAATGAAACTGAACTTTATCAAAACTAATTTCCCCCTTGTCAACAACCAAATCTGCTGCGTTTGGCTGATCTTGGACTTCAGGGATTGAAGTAATCGTTCTTAAAGCTTGAGTAACCCTTCCCCATGATTTAGAGAGCTGTGAGAAATCTTTGGCTATCATCCAAAGAAAATTAGCTATTGCTATATTAACGGTCATAACAAAAGCAAAATCTCCAGTAGTAATTAATTCTTGTTCTCTTCCTTTAACTAAGAAATATAAATTAAGCATTTGCATGATTACAAATGAGAAACCATAGAAAGTAAAAATCCACGTATATAACCACTGAAGCTTCTGCTCTGCTTTAACAGCTTCACTACAAGTGGATTGCAAAGATAATTTCTCCTGGTATTGGCTTGCAAATAACCTTACAGACATGATGTTTGAGAATATATCTACCATTTTACCAGTAATGCTTGAACCAAGCTCTGACCATACACCTGCAAGATGTGTTATCTTTTTTGCAAGAAACAAGGAAGACAAAACAAATAATGCCGACCAAGTTAACATCAACAAGGCAAAGTAAATATTCACTTGCCATAAAAAATAAATCCCAATACCAAGCGCTAATGAGCGGCTTATGAACCTATCAACCGTAATTTGTACAATATCCGGAATATAATTTGTCAAATCATTAACCTTGTTGGCAAGGCTGCCGGAGAAGTTATTTTGGTAATAGCTATTATCCTGATTTAATAACATGGCAAGGCTTGATTCGGCAATATTTTTACGAAGATTGGGCAATCTATTTTTATTTCAACGAAGTAGTTGTATAACCTGGCAATACACTCAAGTAAAAGTAATATTAGTACATAGGATATGGCAGGATTTGCTATATCTTGAGAAGATTGTTTGTGGCTGATACGATCTATAATGACTTTTATTAAATATGGACTAAAGGAAACATCAATAGCCCAGACTAATGCTGCTAATAACACTATAATAATGGGAAATGGGAATGGACGCAGCGTTTTTAGGATGAAGGATATGACTTGCTTTGTTGTTATGTAATTCATATTTTTTACTTATTCTATCTCCCAGTTTAATTCAAGTGGATGATAGCAATCATATTATAATAGTCCTTTTGTTCGGTAGAAGCTGTAGCTTTACTCCTCTCGTTTGAGTTTTATTACTACAACTCCCCCTAAAGAACCGTGCTTGCAGATTTCCCGCACACGGCTCATCAATATTAGTTTTCACAGTCGTCCCTCTTATGCATATAAAGAAAAATGTATTTTTGGCTTTGGTAATGGATTTACTTCTACGTAGTGTACAAACTGTTCCCAGGTCATACTCTTTTTCTGACTACGCCGATTTATCCATTTAAATGCTAGCTTTCTTACTGATGTGTAAAATTGTTTCAAACACCAATAATTTCCGCTAATACCAAAGTAGTTATAGTGTCCTGTTAATTTAGCCTTCAGTACTTGCCACCAATCTTTAAGTCGAATACTTCCGCGGACTATTTTCAACCACTCCTTGATTTCTTTTAGTTTTCTGGCTAGATTTAACTTTGAGGTTTTATGTCCCATTATTAATCTACCACGACGACTTTTTGCACCATAGTGCGTAAACCCCAGAAAATTGAAACTTTCCGTCCTTCGTTTCTCTCTTATCGCTTGTTGCCACTCCCTCTTGCCAAACTTTACTACTCTGGTCTTGTTTTCAGATACTTCCAACCCAAATTTATTTAGCCTTTGTTTCAGTAATTCCAGAAATTCTTCCGCGTCTACCTTACTTTCGCAACAAACCACAAAATCGTCGCAAAACCTTATTAGTTGTATATATCCTCTGGATCTTGGTTTAAATTTCTTTTCTATCCATAAATCCAACACATAATGTAAGTATATATTTGCTAATACAGGACTTACTATACCACCTTGGGGTGTACCTTGTTTTGTTGCTTCATAATTTCCAGCTTCGACTATCCCTGCCTTGAGAAACCGCTTTACTAACCACAGCAAATTTGGGTCAGTTATTCGTTCCCTTAGACATCTCATTAGCCATTTATGCTGTATATTATCGTAGAACTTCTTGATATCCACTTCTACAATGTAGTTTATTGGCTTGTACATAACTGCTTTATCTAGTGCATTTACCGCTTGATGACAGTTTCTTCCAGGTCGAAATCCATATGAGCTGTCCAGAAAGTTTGCCTCGTAAATATTTTCTAATATCTTCTTCAGCATAATCTGTACTAATTTATCCTCGGTCGATGGTATTCCGAGTCCGCGTTTCTCTTTACTTCCAGCTTTCGGTATATATACCCTCTTTACTGGTTGTGGTTGATATTGCTTCCTCTTCATACTTTCTACTAGCACTTCGAGTTTCTCATTCAGATTTTCTCCGTATGATTCCACTGTTATCTGGTCTACTCCACAAGCCTTGTTACGCTTCAGTTCTTTATAACATCTCGCAAGATTCTCTGTATTTATCAGATGGACTAACGATGTGAATTTTAGTCGCTTATCTTGCTTTGCTCTTACTGCTATCTGGTTTAGTTTATTTTGCATGTTATTCCAACCTCCGTTGTATTGGCCTAGCAATCCCTATTCCAGTTACTATATTGCTGATCGCTTCCCCTTGTACGTGGCTTTCCCACATTCTGAGTACTATCAATCAGTCCGACTTCCCCTGCATCTTCCGCTAGTTCTTGCCTTTGTTGACTTGTTCCAGCGTACCTTTGTAGGAATGCATAGGATCTCCCAAGTTCACTTGAAGTCCATTTCAATACATGGCACGGTCTCAGATCCCGATAGAGTGAGTGATAACTTGCCTTTACGTTATCCTTCATGCTGTCTTCCATGGCCATGAAAATGTCGACCTCTATGTCTTCAGGTATTTCGGAACTCAATCCCTTCACTTTCGTTGTACCCTGCATTGTCCATCCCACTAGCTCTATTACACTCGTTACCTCATGCAACATAGTGGTCTGTTCCAAACTGTTGGCTAGACTTTGTTTGTGTTGGATTTTCACCAACTGTTCTCCAAGCACTTCTTGGCGCACCTTGGCGCACCTTGCGTTACCTCTCGTCATTCCAGTGTCAAGCACTGGAATGACACCCTTTCTGGTGAAGGTTGTTCTCAAATCACAATGTTAGTACAATTGTGGTGTTAGCTATAGCTAACCCAAGAAAGGTTTCCCTACGTCATACCGCAATTCATTCGCGGTATAGATTCCGCTAACGAGTAGCGGAATGACTAATTTATTGTTTTTCAAATTGTAGGTAAACCTAAGCCACTTTAGCTATATAGGGTTACAACGATGGATTTTTAAGATCGTTTACGGCCTTCTTAATATCTTCAGCCTTGAATATCGCCGATCCCGCAACTAAAATATCTGCACCTGCTTTTATTATATCAGCTGCGTTAGAAAAGTTAATTCCACCATCTACTGAAATTTGTGTTTTAAGATTATGCTCCTGTATCATTTTTTTTATAGTAGATATCTTGTTCAACTGTGAATGAATAAATTCCTGCCCTCCAAAGCCAGGGTTGACTGTCATAATCAGTACAATATCTAGCTCATGTATTATGTATTCAAGCACACTTGGGGAAGTTGAAGGAACAATTGAAACTCCAACTTGAATCGGTTTTTTTGCATCGTTTACATTTTTGTATGACTTTATCTTTCTTATCAACCTCTCAAGATGTATCTCTGCTTCTGCATGTACAGTGATAATATCAGCACCAGCATTTATAAAGCTTTCAATGTGGTTACCAGGAGATTTGACCATTAAATGCACATCAAAAGGAAGATTGCTATATTTACGTATTGCAGAGACAACGCTAGGACCAATTGTAATATTTGGAACGAAATTCCCATCCATAACGTCTATGTGTATGTAATCTACACCTAAATCGCTAATTTTTCTTACTTCTTCTCCTAATTTTGCAAAGTCTGCTGAAAGTATAGAAGGTGCAATTTTAATACTCATGAGCTGCCTTTTTTGCTAAAAAATAACTTATTTTTAAAACTCTGTCACCCTAATACTATGCGCACCATCTGAGTAGCTATAGAAACTGAATACCGATACCGGCGACGGCTTATGCCTATTTAACTAGATCTTAAATTAGATAAAAAAAGGTAGTCTTGATAAAACTTATTTACAGCAAGTTTTTTTACATTTGGACTTTCTGTTTGTTCTTTTTTGTACCCTAATTTATAGCCTATTGAATCCTTATATGAACTGATCGTTTTGTATGCTTTGTTCATCTCTCTAGGAAAGATGCCATTAGCAATTACGACGCATAACCCCGTAGCTGTTGCAAAAGCTAGAGTGGTAAATGCTAGATTTTGTAAAAAATTCCTTCCACTAACTTTTTTTTCCTGTATATTAGCAGAGTGCGATTTGTTTGACACTTCTTCTAGATATTCATACCATATGTGATTGCAGTTCGTACATTTTACCTTTCTTCCAGACGCACCAATTTGCTTAGAAGATACTAAGTAAGTTTTAGTACAACTATTACATTGTATTTTCATAGCACTTACATATAAGTAGTAACAAGCCCAAATGATACGAGCTATAAATTTAATATCAATATATATATAACAAATGGAAGGTTTGCAACTAAAAAAAACACAGAGTGAGATAAAAGATATTTGGAAAAATAGAGAAAAATTTAATGACTGTAATCTAAAGAAAACAGCAAGAATAGCAATTAAAGAGGTAATTGAGCTCCTTGATAGTGGCAAAATTAGAGTAGCAGAAAAGCTATCAAGTGGAGAATGGGTAGTACATAAGTGGTTAAAGCAGGCAATATTATTACATTTTCTCACTGAAGAAAGCAAAATAATAGACAATACCAATTGCTGGTTTGACAAGATCGGTAACAAGTTTAGTGAATGGAATGAGGAAAAATTTCGCCGGTTAAAAATTAGAGCAGTTCCTGGGTGTTTTGTTCGCCGATCTGCTTATATAGGTACAAATGTTGTTCTAATGCCAAGTTTTATTAACGTTGGTGCATATGTTGATTCAGGAACAATGATAGATACCTGGTCAACGATTGGTAGCTGTGCGCAAATAGGAAAAAACTGCCATATTTCCGGTGGAGTGGGAATAGGTGGAGTTTTAGAGCCTATTCAAGCTTCACCTGTCATTATAGAAGATAATTGCTTTATTGGAGCACGTAGCGAAGTGGCCGAGGGTGTGGTAGTGAGAGAAGGATCAGTCCTTGGCATAGGTGTGTTTATTGGGGCATCAACAAAGATTATTGATAGAGAAACTAGCAAGGTATTTTACGGCGAAGTGCCACCTTATTCTGTAGTGGTACCAGGGTCTATTCCATCTAAAAATAATATTTCAACCTATTGTGCAGTCATAGTAAAAAAAGTGGATGAAAAGACGAGATCGAAAATCTCTATAAATGAAATATTGAGGGATTAAACTATATATCTGTAATATGACACAATATTACATAGTAAATGATGTCATTTCAGTACTTACTGTACGAACATTGTAATTTGTAGGCAATTTGTGTGGCAGGTGGTGTCATTCCAGTGCTTGACACTGGAATCCAGTTTTTCACGCAACCCCATCAAAAACGTAGTGTTTTAATATAAATGAGATTAGCTACTTTTATATTCACCAACTTAGCTGGATCCCAGTGTCAAGCACTGGGATGACAAGAGAGAAGGTATAGGAAAGACAGGAAGAAGATATTGGATGATAAGAGAGCAGTTTGCTATTTTTTGGGGAGTGTTAAATAAACTGTGTCAAACCGCATTTTTAGTTCGACTCAATTTTCAATCTGCCAGGAAAGAAAACATCAAGTTGAGAGATAGTTAATGCCCAATCATGTACAGGCATCGTCCACTTTTCCTCTGCCTTCTTTATAGCACAATATACCTGCTTATACAAGGCATTTATGCTGGTAAATGAGCCTTTGGTCTTAGTGAATTTCCTAATTTGCCTATGTAGCCCCTCTATGGGATTGGTGGTGTAGATTATCCTCCTAACTGGACCAGAATACTTAAAATAACCAGACAAGTTTTCCCAATTATTCTGCCAAGATTTTATAACCATAGGGTACTTTGTGCCCCATTTTTCATCCAATTCCAACAGATAATTCTCGGCAATTTCCTTGCTTGAAGCTTGATATACCTTCTTTAAATCGCTCAAAAAACTCTTCGCATCTTTACTGGCCACATACTTCAGTGAGTTGCGTATCTGATGCACTATACACATCTGCACTTCCGCATTAGGAAAGACACTGTTTATAGCTGCAGGAAAGCTTTTTAGCCCATCAACGCAGGCAATAAGGATATCTTCTACTCCTCTTTCTTTGAGGTCATTTAACACTCCCAACCAGAAGTTAGCTCCTTCACTTTCAGCCAAATAAAAACCTAATACTTCTTTTTTGCCATTTTGATCTATGCCTAATATGTTATACATGCATTTACTTACGCAATGCCCGTCCTCTTTGACTTTAAAAAACATGCCATCCATGAAAACTATCGGATATACAGACTGCAGCGGGCGACTACGCCATTCGTTGATTACTGGTAGCAATTTGTCAGTAATACTTGATATCTCTGCCGCCGATATTTTGTGATCATAAATTTCCTCAACATGTGACACTATATCTCTATAGCCCATACCACTGGCAAATGTGCTCAAAATCTTCGTTTCAAGCTCTGGATGTAAGTTTGTTTGCCTTTTTTTGACTATTTGTGGTTCGAAACTTCCTTCTCTATCTCTTGGTGTTAATAGCTCTGCACTTGTACGTAAAGTTTTTGCATTTCTCCCATTTCTTCGATTATTCTCTTCGCTTTCAGCCGACAAGTGGTTTTCTATTTCACCTTCCAGGCTTACCTCCAGCAACTTTTTTATAAACGGTGTTAATGCTCCATCTCTTCCTGTCAACGGTCTTCCTTCTCGTATAGACGACAGGATATTTGTTTCTAATTCTTTATAATCTACCAAACCGGTAGTTCTGTTTACTACTTTCTGACTCATTGTCAAACCTCCATTTTTTTATATCAATTTATTACTTTTTTTTCGGTTTGACACAGTTTATTTAACACTCCCATTTTTTGCTATCGCTTTTTTTATCATTATTACTAACCACAGTAATGGCATACGCGCATAACTCTGAGAAAGAGACTCCATTTTCTTGAGATAGTTTATATAATTTTTGTAGACTTTCTTTTACTTTATTAGGAATATTCCCTCCACGTTCTTTTACAAGCCAGGAATCTTGATGATGAATTGGATGAGCATCACTTTTTGGATTTCCTATATATATTGCAAAAGGTGAACTTTGCCCTTTGAAGTCACATTGTACAGTAAATTTTTTTATAGATTCAGCCATCTAAAGACCTCTACTTTTCTTTTTGGTCGATTTTATAGCAGGTGGAAGAGGTGGTTTCTTTATAAAATCTTGTCTATTGACAACACTTTCTTTACCTTCCAAAGCTCGGCGAACATCAGCTCTGCTTAATTGCGACTCTTTTGCTACCTTCATTCCATGCTTTGCCATAATATTAGCATACGCTAGTACTTTTTTTACCAATTCTAGATCACCATTTAGCATTTGAACTAGCACTTGAAATACCTCTGCTAAAGTTAACCCGTCAGCATTTATAACCTTGTTTTCTATAAAATTGACAGCTTCTTCAAATTTGTATTCAATACTATCATCTTGAGGTATAAGGGCAACATAATCGGTGTTTTTGTCGTCCATAACTGAAGCACTATTACTCACAAACTTAAGTTTATACTATATATAAATACTCTACTATTTTATATTATGGCACGCTATAGTTAAACATTTATTAATAACATGCTCACTTATATACACGAATTAATTGACAAAAGTCAAGGATCAATATCCATCAGTGATTTCATGAATGCCGTTTTGTACCATGAAAAATACGGCTATTATACGAATAAATTACCACTTGGTAAGGATGGTGATTTTACTACCGCACCTGAGATCAGCCAATTATTTGGTGAAGTCATTGCAGTTTGGATAATGCATACATGGGAAAAATTAGGAAAGCCATCAAAATTTTCTCTAGTTGAACTTGGACCAGGCAAAGGAACACTCATTCACGATATAATAAGAGTCACTAAAAAATACAGCAGCTTTTTTAATTCAATGTCTATCTACTTAGTTGAAATAAGCCCTACTTTACGGAAGATACAAAAGGAAAAATTAAAAGGCTTAGATGTTAATTGGCACAAAAATATTGACAACCTACCAGAACAACCAACCATTTTTTTAGCAAATGAGTTCTTTGACGCTCTTCCGATAGATCAGTTTGTATATCGTAATGAGGGGTGGTATGAAAATAGGGTGACAAAACAAGATGATGGCAGTCTCTTGATGTCATGCCAGTGCGTGACACTGGAATCCAGAAAAAAAGAATCATGGATTCCAGTGTCAGCTACTTGCATGACAGGGGGTTTCGATGGTGCAGTGGTGGAAATATGTTCAACTGGGGTTGAAATATTAAAAAAACTTGAGAAGAAGATATATAATCATAAAGGAGCTGCTTTGATTATAGATTACGGTTATGTATACCCCGCGTATAAGAGCACTTTGCAATCGATAAAACAACATAAGTATGCTAATTTTCTTGAGAATGTTGGTAATAGTGATATTACCGCACTTGTGAACTTTCAAGCATTAAAAGATTCATTAAAACACGTAGATTGCGAGATTTTAACTCAAAGAGAATTTTTATATCTTTTTGGCATAAAAGAAAGAACCCAGGCTTTAATGAAAAGCGCAAGTGATGAACAAAGGAATAGGATCTTTAGTGAATTCCTAAGGTTGACTGAAAATATGGGCACTCTTTTTAAAGCAATGCTATTGATAGCATAGCTAAAGTAATTTATGTTATTGGGTAAGTTAAAAATATGATATAAATGAGATAAGAGGGAGCTACTCACTATAGGAATAGAGTTGCGCGCGCGACCGAGGGTTTTATACCATTCTAGAAGTAATATACGGAAAAGGGGGGATTCGAACCCCCGACATATTTTCATATGTGCACGCTTTCCAAGCGTGTGCTTTAGACCACTCAGCCACCTTTCCATGCTTATTCATAATATTGAAAATTGTACTGCTAAACAATATAAAAACCTGGTATATAGGGTTCACCACGAAAATTTACAGTATTGTTAAACTTGCTTCTGCAAGTTGGAAATGTTTTATCGCAACCTGCAAGTATTGAATATTTATCTCCAGCAGAAATTTGGTATGGAGGCGAAGTAAATAACGTAACTACTTTATTTTTATATTCTTTTACTACACCTTCAAACGCTGTTGAGCCAAAGAATTTCACTACTCCGTGCTTATAATATTCATCACTCTCAGTTAAATTCGTGTCTTCAAATCTTCTTTCATCTATTACTTTAGTGATTGTACTTATTTTACTAAATTTTTTAGTATCGGCTTTACATTTATCATCGCAAAATTGTGCTCTGCATGCAGGAGAGTATAATTCTGCTATGCTTCTCTCAAGCTTTGCTGAGAGCCCTCTAATTTCAACAATAAATCTTCCACTACTTAATGTCACTTTACCAAAAGTTCCTGAATGTAGATTCATTGTTCCCTGGGTCAAGTCTTTATAATTCACAAGAAATATCTCAATATTTGCAAAGTCGTACTTTTCTGATAAAACATCTTCTTCTTTAATATCAACACTATTTAATATCCCTTCAATTTCTAGATTATCAGTTTTTAAATCGCTGTTTAATATTATACTACTGGCTGTAAATCCACTTGAAGATTTATAGAGTATATTATCAATATTTAAATCTTCATCATAGTCAGTGAATCCCATTACTTCTCCACCTGCGAGCTTTAATTTCCAGCACGTAGCAGTGGTAAGTAATTCTCCAGCTAAATGATTTTTTAGTGTGGTTTGCATAGGGACCTCCTGCTTAATTGATTAAATTTGAAAGTAGCTATACGGCCAGTAGAATAAGGGCAGTGTGTTCTTTTCTCATCATCTAAGTAGCCATAAAGCGTCATTCCGGTGACCATAGGGTGTCATTCCAGTGCTTGACATACAGCTTTACAAATATTTGTTTGTAAAGGCAGTATGTTAAGTGTTATAGCCGGTTTTGCCTCAAAGACAAAGGTGTCATCCCAGTGCCTTGACTACTTGGATCCAGGAAAATTGATTGTGCATTATACAACATTTTCGATCAAAAGCTGGATTCCAGTGGGCTTTGTTGCATAGCAACCGAAAAAATCTGGTAGCTACTGACAAAATTCATTATAAATAACCATTTAACTGTTGAAGAAAAAATATGCCACAGAAAATGAAAGTCAGTAACCAAAACGAATATAACAAATTCCTTGAAAAAAGGGGAAATATTTTTCGTTACATCGATGAAGCTATCGAAAATTGGTATGAAAATAGTCCAAAAATGCAGGGCGGCAACTATATTTACAGTGATAAAGTCGTAATTTTGGTGCATATAATTGTCAATCTTTTTAGAATTGGTTTAAGACAAACGGTGGGGTTTATAAAAGGATATCTGCAACAAATAGGAAAAAATTTGGCAGTTATCAGCTATTCACAAGCATCAAGAAGGTTTAAAAAACTTAATATTAAGATAAATGATTGCAGGGTTGATAAAAGCAACATGGAAAATATTGAAATTATCATAGATAGCACAAGTATCAGCATTTACAGTAACACTCCTGGCCACAGTAAGGAAAACAGTGCAGATAGAAAGTACCGAAGCTACGAGCAAGTAAGAAAGTTACATGTTATGTTAAGTGTGAATAGTAAAAAAGCTATAGCTGCAAGATACAGTAATGGCGTCTACTCTGACCACTATGGAGCTTGCGATTTGCTTGAAGAAGTTAATTTTCAGCACAAAATAAAAGCATTATATGCAGATAGGGCATACGATAGGCACAAACTTTATAAATTGTGTAAGAAATACGATATAAAGACAAAAGTTCTACCAAAAAAGGATGCAGCAGAACATTCAAAAATAGATTATATGTCTGACAGAAATGCTGCTATTAGGTTAATAAAATTATATGGACAAGATGGTGTAAAAGAGTGGAAAAAGGAAGCGATTTATGGAAAGAGATCTTACATAGAAGGATTTTTCTCAAGGTTGAAGCAAGTATTTGGATTTAGCTTTAGGAATAAATCTGAAGTAAATCGTGAAAAAGAATTACTAATTAAGTGCTATTTGCTCAACAAATTCACTGATATTGGTATGGCTAAATTTGAAATCATTACATAAATTTGTCGTAAACCATCACTGCTTAAGGTGCTATGCAACAAAGCCATTCCAGTGTCAAGCACTGGAATGACAGGAGAGGGGTGCTGGGATAACAAGGAGAGAAATACTGGAATGACAAAAATTGGCACTGAGACGATAGAAAAGGAGCACTTATGGAATATGGCTACAAAGGCTTATACTCCTCAACATCACCTGATTTTGCATCCTCGATGCCTGAAAGGATTTCTTTAATGATGTTATAGCTTAGCTCAGGGTTATCTTCAACAACTTGACCAATTTTAGCCCAATGCTCGATTTGTTGTGGTACGGAACGATTTTGTAACATAGAATGAGACTGTACTATTTCCTCAAATTCTCCATCAAGATTTACTGTTATATCCATGATATTGTTACTTCTACTTTAAGCTATTATACCATATATTGGAAATTTTTTCAATATAAAATTTTCATCTGGAAATACACACCACATTCAAGCTGTGGTGTGTACTGACTGGTTAGAAAGAAAACTTCACACCAGTAAGAAGGAGAATTCCTTGGTTAGAAGGTGCCTCTTCTGTGGTACTACCTGCTTTTGTAATTTTATGATTTGCGTTTTGTTTCTCGTTAGTCATAAAATAATGGAGAGCTGCATAAGGAACAAATTTGCTCTTACTGCATGCAGGAGACAGATCATATTGAACGCCAAGTGCACCATCATGAAGCATATCTCCATCATTCATTCTGCTACCAAAGTACGTCAAACTTGTGTAGATATTCTCATGTTGATACCCAGCTCCTACGGTCCAATACATGGTATCTATACTATCTTTACCAAATTGAGCTTCCAGCCCTTTCACTCTCTTGTCATCATCAGTAGTACCTTTACCATCAATTTCCGTATAGATATCACCAACTAATTTTTTAATACCCTTCGGTTGGCCAGATTTACCCAAATATGCAAAAGAGGCAGCAAACTTTACGCCTTGGTCTTCATTGATCTTATAATCAGCGCTTACACCCAAATTAACACCCATAAGGTCATTGTACTCTACAAATTCCTTATAAAGATGCTTATCTTTACTTGGTTTTTTCGCTTGACCATACTCACCAACTGCAGAAGTTTTAACTTTCACCTTATATTTATCAAAGTCATATTCATATGATGCACCAGCACTTATTATGTGCTCATAGTCTGGACCGACATGTTTTATCTCTTCCTTATGTTTTATTTTATCATTATCTGTACTATCCTTGAAAGGAACTGTTTCTTTTACAGTAAACAAGCTACTATCATAGCGAGGTGAATAGCTAACACCAAACCTTGCGCCCATATAATTTGGTGAGTAGTAAGCAACTCTAAATGGCAGTGTAGTCATAACGCCTTTGTTATATTTCCCTGCCATGCGGAAAGAGAATTTTTCACTTTCACTCGAAAAACTTTCAGTGTAAAGACGCGGTGTTACATAAAATGGAAAGCTCGCAGCGCTTCCTTCTAAGTTCACTTTTCTGAACCAGTCACTATCTGCAGCTCCGTCAACAGTTGCAATTCTTGTTGCATCAAGTCTCATTAGAGCCTCAGGACCAAATTGGTAACCAAGCTTCACGTCACCATATTTTGAGTTAACAAACACATGCGCACTTCTGCCTTTTGCAGCATAAACACCCTGTGAAGCTCCCTTACCTTCGGTCACTGGAACATGAAACTGCACGTCAGCACCATAAAGAAGACCTAAATCTTCATTCTTATTTTCTGCTCTGAGGTGCAATATCGCATCAGCAATCATACCCATATTATCGCTATAGTCACCGATATTTCCTATTCCCTCAGGGAACACTGGATTTGCTCCTTTTACACCATTATTAGCAGGAAGAGCATAGTAATATGTAGATCTATTTGGCATAACGTTATAACGTTTATACTCTTCATTACTTGGTCCAGCTTTGCCATAACCTTGAGCATCAACAACACCACCGAAAGTTATTCTTAAATTACTTTGCCCTTGGTTGGTATCGATAATATCAACTCCACCAACTGAAACAACAGGATTTGCCTTAACTTTTTCCTCTGTATTTTTGTTAACAACTTTTACATCCTTCTTTACATCTTTAGCTTCAACTTTAGCATTCTTAGTTTTAGAACGCTTAGTTTTTGAAACTTTACCTTTTTCTATATTAGAATTCTTAGCGCTTAGAGCTTTCGCTTTTGAATCCTCTATAAGCTTTGCTTTTTTCTCATTTGCTAGCCTGATCTCCTCTTTTTTCTTCTGCTCGGCTGCTAATCTCATCTCCTCCTTTTTCTTAAGCTCTTCAGCTTTTTTTCTTGGATCAGCATTACATATTCTGTCCATCTTTTCTTTCAGTTTTTTATTTGATGTTTTCATAACTTCTGTTTTTCCAGAAGTTTTTGTGCTCTCTTGCTTTTTTATTTCCTTCATACTCTCATCAGGAAAGTCAGCTGCAAAGCCGCTGAAAGAATATAAAGTTAATAGAGAAGCTAGAGCAGTTCTAGTATAAATAGATTTTTTCATGAAGTGCCCCCAAAAAATTTCGAAATCATATCTTAAATGTAAATAGTATAAAAATGTTGAAAATTCAACTTAAAGCAACCTTATAACGAAAATAAAAGTAAAATGCAATACCTTAAAAGCAACTTTCTTAATACGCTCAACGTGTATATTAACCAAAATTTAGTACAGAGGTTCGCTTGTTAGTGCATTATAACTCTATATTTATTCTATGGAAGTAAAATTTTTTTATTCTAGCAATAGAAAGATTATAGAAAATACTATTGACAATAATATCAATCTACATTATAGTTAAATAAATTGTTTAGCTGATAGTAGATTAAGGTAGTTATGGATTTTAGTTTTTTACGCAATTGGTTTAGCACCACAGGTACTAGTGCAAGTAGTATAGATTCACAATTAGGTGATGTTGAACAATAAAGCTCCATCTTAGCAGATAACGGCAAATATAAGGTGGATGATGAGTTTGAGATCATTGAAGATTATGAATTTATAAATCCTGCTGACCCAAATGAACCACATTCTTTACCTTCTTCTTACCAAATAGATGAAAGTATTGCAGAAATTGCAGGATTTAATAAAGAGAAATTATTGGAAATGAGTAATTTCTGTAAAATAAGCTATGGCGATGACGACAATAAGCTAAGTGAAAAAAGATGTCACAACTTAGCTGAAGGAGTATACAAAACTGAATTTAAAGTTGTAGAAGATTTTGAAATTATTCCATCCACTGAAAAAATGTATAAAACTAGAGCTGAACTTATTAGTGAAGGTTATGAAATTATTCCATTTGGTAATGGATTCGAAAAAGATGCTGGTCATGTTTTTATAAAAGATAAAGAAATAACAATAGCTTACCATGGTACTCGTTTGAAAAATCCATTAGAATATGGCTTATCGGGCTTAAACGATGGAATCACTGATTTCAATTTGTTTTTTACTCCCTCAGAACTTTTACCTGAAGGTGGAAGAATGCATCGTGGCTTTAATAATTCGTTTCAAGATTCATGGCCTAATCTTTATGGCATTTTGAAATCTCATGCTGAAAAACAAAAATCAGAAATAAAAGATTTTAGAATTAATCTCACAGGTCATAGCATGGGAGGAGCTATTGCTAAGATAGCTGCTTTATGCCTCAACAAAAAAGAAGGCGCTGAAGATGTTCATGTTGCAACTTTTGCTGATCCAAGGGTTTTTGACCTTACTGCTAGTGAAATTTATAATGACGCTCTTCAGGAAAAAACCATAAGGGTCACTCACCACAGGCAAGATCCAGTGCCAGCAGTATTACCTGGTTCGTTTGGTTATGCTCACGTAGGTGCACAATTAAGAGTACCAACACCAGAAGGATATTCTGGTATAGATTATTTTCATGGAATAGATGGTTATCATGAAGCTATTAAGATGATGGATGAAAGTGATTTCAAGTCAAATAATAACGTATCTCTCTTTTACTATCCTGCTAGAGCATTAAGTCGAATTAGCTGTGTGCTTGGAGGTAATGCTCAACATTATTTTGCCAATTTCCAAAATTATATTTTTGGCGAATCAAATTTTTTTGAGAAAGTAAAAAAGGAATATCAAGATAATAAATTAAAAAGTTCTTCTCAGGTTGAACAAGTAGAAGTTGAGCAGATAGCACATGAAAGTTTCCCAGCAATAGGTGGATAGCTACTATTATGGAGCAATTGTTAGATTGCTCCATAATATCTGTTCATTTAAATTCAATACAAAACTTTCCACCACAAGTTATTTCCCATTCTTCTTTAAATTTCTTTAGGTATTCTTTTTTTTCGCACTCTAAAAGCAGCTCTTCCACACTTTTGTTGTAGCTTTCAGTAGTAATCCTTCCCTGATGATGCATGAACCTTAAGTAAATTAAATAAGTGTTAATTACATCTGTTTCACAATAATCTCGAATCTCTTGTATCTTGCCGCTATCGTATAAGCCCATAACTTGTGACCCATCAACTCCAATCTTGCCAGGAAGATTAAATGCTGCACAAACTTCGTTCATTTTTACTCTCGCAGAAGCTCCAAAATCAGAGAGGGTTTCAAGCAAATCACAATGCCAATCACTGCTATATCTCTGATTGTAACTATTCCACTTATCGCCAGCTTTATGAAAATATTCTGCTTGAATGCCATGGATCATAGCACGATACTTCAGCACTGGTATATCAAAAGTGCGACCGTTGAACGAAACTAGTCTTGGCTTTTTTTCTGATATGTAGTTAAAAAATCCTTTCACTAGCTCCTTTTCACTGGAATTTAGTGTGCCTCCAGATCTTATTTCTTGCAGTGTGAACACCTCATAACCGCTCTGGTGGCTTATATTGCAAAGTAAAAAACTAATAACTACAATTTGGTGGAAGGGCTGACGCAGAAAAGAGTTTTGCCCGTTTGTTATTTCGAGATGATACTTTGTTAATGCATCCCTCTTCTCTTCTACACTACTATCGCCACTAATATTGAGTAAATTCTTGCAGGAATTTACATCTGGTATAGTTTCAATATCAAATACCAATAAAGAATTAAGCATTGCCTATATACTCCTCAGGGCGGTCAATCCAAGGTCGCACTTTTACAAATAAAAAGAGGTGTACCTTGCACTCAAATAATTTTTCTAGTTCAGCACGCGCTTCGATATTAATTTTTTTAATATTACTGCCATCTTTCCCTAGCACTATTTTTTTATGACTATCTTTCAACACGAATATGATCTGTTTTATGACTAAACTCTTATCTTTTTTTTCCTCAAATTGTTCAGTTATAACAGCTGTAGAGTATGGCAATTCTTCACGCAAGTTCAAGAATAATTTTTCTCTCGTAATTTCTGCTGATAAAAAATTTGTCGAGGAATCGGTTATTTGATCTTCTTCATAAAACCAAGGGCTCACCGGTGCAACTTCAGATAAGTAATTCATCAAATCAGAAAGTCCATCATTCTTTAATGCGGATATTGTAAAAACCTTTTCAAATTTATAAAGCAAATTCAGATGCTCATGCGCCATCTTTAATTCAGGCCTTTTTACCAAATCAGTTTTATTGATAACCAAAATGCATCTGCCTTTTGTGCGCTGCAGTCGTGCAAATATAGTCTTAATTCTTTCTATATTTTTCAAATAATTGCTTACATCAACAAGCAACAAAGTGATGTCATCACCCTTGATTGCTGACCATGCAGACTTGACTAAAGCTTTTTCAAGTTTTGTTTCTGCTGAGAAAATTCCTGGGGAGTCAGTAAAGACAATTTGTGTGTTGTTGCATGTTGCAATACCCCTTATTTGCGTCCTTGTTGTTTGCACTTTAGGGGTGACAATTGCAATCTTCTTGCCTATGATGCTGTTAATTAATGTAGACTTCCCAGCATTTGGTAAGCCAGCTATGGTTACAAATAAGCACTTTTGTTCTTTCACAAAGGAAATTATAAAGAAAACTGGATGCGAGCGTCAAGCTACTTGGATGACATCATTCTCCTGTCATCCAAGTAGCTGACACTGGTTCACTCTATAATGGTATCACAGCAGTCCTACGTCATACCGCCGCGGCGCTAACAAGTAGCAACTGTTCTCCCAATGGCGTCAACTTAAGGAAAAATATAAGCGATAGTGTGTAAAATTTCTCTCTAAATTTTTTATCATAAAATTATCCAAAGAGTAAAAAAAAACGCTGTTGTTTCTATAAAAAAGTTTAAAATGTGTCCTTTCTATAAGGAGACATGCAGAAAGGAAAAAATCTTATTTTACAAATTAAAAATACAATATACTCAAAAACTTTTCAGAAGATCCATAGGAGGGTTTGCTAATGGTGCGCCAAGAAGTGCTTGGAGAACAGTTGGTGAAAATCCAACACAAACAAAGTCTAGCCAACAGTTTGGAACAGACCACTATGTTGCATGAGGTAACGAGTGTAATAGAGCTAGTGGGATGGACAATGCAGGGTACAACGAAAGTGAAGGGATTGAGTTCCGAAATACCTGAAGACATAGAGGTCGACATTTTCATGGCCATGGAAGACAGCATGAAGGATAACGTAAAGGCAAGTTATCACTCACTCTATCGGGATCTGAGACCGTGCCATGTATTGAAATGGACTTCAAGTGAACTTGGGAGATCCTATGCATTCCTACAAAGGTACGCTGGAACAAGTCAACAAAGGCAAGAACTAGCGGAAGATGCAGGGGAAGTCGGACTGATTGATAGTACTCAGAATGTGGGAAAGCCACGTACAAGGGGAAGCGATCAGCAATATAGTAACTGGAATAGGGATTGCTAGGCCAATACAACGGAGGTTGGAATAACATGCAAAATAAACTAAACCAGATAGCAGTAAGAGCAAAGCAAGATAAGCGACTAAAATTCACATCGTTAGTCCATCTGATAAATACAGAGAATCTTGCGAGATGTTATAAAGAACTGAAGCGTAACAAGGCTTGTGGAGTAGACCAGATAACAGTGGAATCATACGGAGAAAATCTGAATGAGAAACTCGAAGTGCTAGTAGAAAGTATGAAGAGGAAGCAATATCAACCACAACCAGTAAAGAGGGTATATATACCGAAAGCTGGAAGTAAAGAGAAACGCGGACTCGGAATACCATCGACCGAGGATAAATTAGTACAGATTATGCTGAAGAAGATATTAGAAAATATTTACGAGGCAAACTTTCTGGACAGCTCATATGGATTTCGACCTGGAAGAAACTGTCATCAAGCGGTAAATGCACTAGATAAAGCAGTTATGTACAAGCCAATAAACTACATTGTAGAAGTGGATATCAAGAAGTTCTACGATAATATACAGCATAAATGGCTAATGAGATGTCTAAGGGAACGAATAACTGACCCAAATTTGCTGTGGTTAGTAAAGCGGTTTCTCAAGGCAGGGATAGTCGAAGCTGGAAATTATGAAGCAACAAAACAAGGTACACCCCAAGGTGGTATAGTAAGTCCTGTATTAGCAAATATATACTTACATTATGTGTTGGATTTATGGATAGAAAAGAAATTTAAACCAAGATCCAGAGGATATATACAACTAATAAGGTTTTGCGACGATTTTGTGGTTTGTTGCGAAAGTAAGGTAGACGCGGAAGAATTTCTGGAATTACTGAAACAAAGGCTAAATAAATTTGGGTTGGAAGTATCTGAAAACAAGACCAGAGTAGTAAAGTTTGGCAAGAGGGAGTGGCAACAAGCGATAAGAGAGAAACGAAGGACGGAAAGTTTCAATTTTCTGGGGTTTACGCACTATGGTGCAAAAAGTCGTCGTGGTAGATTAATAATGGGACATAAAACCTCAAAGTTAAATCTAGCCAGAAAACTAAAAGAAATCAAGGAGTGGTTGAAAATAGTCCGCGGAAGTATTCGACTTAAAGATTGGTGGCAAGTACTGAAGGCTAAATTAACAGGACACTATAACTACTTTGGTATTAGCGGAAATTATTGGTGTTTGAAACAATTTTACACATCAGTAAGAAAGCTAGCATTTAAATGGATAAATCGGCGTAGTCAGAAAAAGAGTATGACCTGGGAACAGTTTGTACACTACGTAGAAGTAAATCCATTACCAAAGCCAAAAATACATTTTTCTTTATATGCATAAGAGGGACGACTGTGAAAACTAATATTGATGAGCCGTGTGCGGGAAATCTGCAAGCACGGTTCTTTAGGGGGAGTTGTAGTAATAAAACTCAAACGAGAGGAGTAAAGCTACAGCTTCTACCGAACAAGGTGAAATAGAAAACCACTTGTCGGCTAAAAGCGAAGAGAATAATCGAAGAAATGGGAGAAATGCAAAAACTTTACGTACAAGTGCAGAGCTATTAACACCAAGAGATAGAGAAGGAAGTTTCGAACCACAAATAGTCAAAAAAAGGCAAACAAACTTACATCCAGAGCTTGAAACGAAGATTTTGAGCACATTTGCCAGTGGTATGGGCTATAGAGATATAGTGTCACATGTTGAGGAAATTTATGATCACAAAATATCGGCGGCAGAGATATCAAGTATTACTGACAAATTGCTACCAGTAATCAACGAATGGCGTAGTCGCCCGCTGCAGTCTGTATATCCGATAGTTTTCATGGATGGCATGTTTTTTAAAGTCAAAGAGGACGGGCATTGCGTAAGTAAATGCATGTATAACATATTAGGCATAGATCAAAATGGCAAAAAAGAAGTATTAGGTTTTTATTTGGCTGAAAGTGAAGGAGCTAACTTCTGGTTGGGAGTGTTAAATGACCTCAAAGAAAGAGGAGTAGAAGATATCCTTATTGCCTGCGTTGATGGGCTAAAAAGCTTTCCTGCAGCTATAAACAGTGTCTTTCCTAATGCGGAAGTGCAGATGTGTATAGTGCATCAGATACGCAACTCACTGAAGTATGTGGCCAGTAAAGATGCGAAGAGTTTTTTGAGCGATTTAAAGAAGGTATATCAAGCTTCAAGCAAGGAAATTGCCGAGAATTATCTGTTGGAATTGGATGAAAAATGGGGCACAAAGTACCCTATGGTTATAAAATCTTGGCAGAATAATTGGGAAAACTTGTCTGGTTATTTTAAGTATTCTGGTCCAGTTAGGAGGATAATCTACACCACCAATCCCATAGAGGGGCTACATAGGCAAATTAGGAAATTCACTAAGACCAAAGGCTCATTTACCAGCATAAATGCCTTGTATAAGCAGGTATATTGTGCTATAAAGAAGGCAGAGGAAAAGTGGACGATGCCTGTACATGATTGGGCATTAACTATCTCTCAACTTGATGTTTTCTTTCCTGGCAGATTGAAAATTGAGTCGAACTAAAAATGCGGTTTGACACAGTTTATTTAACACTCCCTGTCATTCAGCATGGTAGCGGTTGGATCATTCAAAAAATACCACTTCATTCTTTTTGCTTCTAACTTTTCTATTTTTTACTGTAAATTTTTGCAGAGTTCTCTCACATTTACTCTCTGATTACCTTTTTGTCTTGCTTTGTTTATCTGTTTTAACGCTCCACTAAACGGATACCCAATTGTTCAACACTGTCTATTTCAATTTGTAAAGTGTCCTTTATAAACTTATCAGCCTGGTCTGTACTCATAAAAACTGTATGTTTATTGGGCATTAATTTTTCTATAGTGGCTCTATCTTTTTCGTCATATGTATATTTAAGAAGCTCATCAATTTCTTTGTCCTTCAGATGAGATGTGCAATTATAGCTATGCTTTTTGAGATCCAGAAATTTAGCAAAGCTATTACAATCGTTCTCATGGTGAAAGGTTACATTTATACCTACTATTTCGTCCGTTTCTTGCAACTTTCCATCTTTAGCTATCTGTGCCTTAGCAAGAGCAACTGTAGGTTTATGGCCATAATTTGCTCCAATAATCCTTCTTATTGAGTGTTCTATTGCCATTTTTTGCACTTTGGGATTTTCATCGAACTCTTTCAAAAAATTAAGGTGTAAGTTAATATATTCAGAGTATTTCAACCTGTGTTTTTTATATATAGTTGGTTTGCAGGGCAGTTCATTTGTAGGTGATTTATAGCTTGCAAGAAGCAACTTTTGTTCATACTGTTCATTACATTCTTTTACCCCTTTAAAATGTCTTTCATATTGAGTCAATCCATCTTTTCCTTTTTTCTCCATCCTTTGCAAAAATTTCTCTACTGGCTCTTGTTTGGCTGGAATAATTTTGCGTATAAACGGAATTTGTTTTTGCAAGCTAACCCAATATGGTAAGCAGACAACTTTTGCATCTTTCGAAAATAGACCTTCTAACTTTTTCACTGCATTGTATAAATTTGCTGATTCTGGTTTATAATGCCCACTATTGTTGTCTATATAAGTTATTTTACCATTTACCACTTTTATTAAACCAGAACATAAAACTGGCCTACCACCTGCAAGAGTTGAATGACGATAAGCCCACTCGTTTTTATTAACATTAATATGTTCATGAGTTACCAATCTGCCATCAAGCGTGATCACATAAGCTACACAACCTTTTTTACCCTTACTAATTTTATCAGTTGTATCATATAGCTTGCCTTCTAAGTCGTATAACCTTAGTTCCCCATCTTCCTCACCAATAAATTTGCTTTGATCAAACTGTTCATCAGAGTTAAAATACTTAACCTTTGTATTAGTTCTAGGAATTTTTCTTCCTTTAACTCCAACTTCTGAAAATAAATTATAGCGTGGAAAAAAATATGTAAATTTACTTTCTATCCAGTGTAAAATTCTGTTTATAATACCAAAAACTTTTTTGTTACCTAAATCAATAGAGAGTTGCTGTTCTTTTGGTACTGTTTTATGATTGGACTTTGTACCAGATTTGCCAAATTCTTTGGCAGCATATTTAAACTTTTCTAGTAAATATTCCTTACGCTCTTTTGATACTGACATTTTTACCTCACCAACTATCATTTTATATTATTTTAGACAAAAAGTCAATTTTTCTTAATATGTTGATAAAATGAAACTTGAGTGAGAAATATTTAAGTAATAATTTTCCGCCACAAACAATACTTTCTTTGTTTGCTAGTGCAATAGAAGTCTAATCTACTTTCAGTTCTTCAGTATGTAAACTGCGCGGTAAGGACTCTAATTCCTTTGCAGCACTTAAGTTTTTATTTTTTGCATGTATACCAAGCTTATTGAATTCTCGGGCAGCAGGAAACACCCTTGCTTCAAGCGAACCAGCAGTTTTATTATAATGATCGACAGCACTTTTTAAGCTCCTGCGCAAATTATCAAAGTTTTCACCCATTGTGCAAATGCGCTCATATAAAATATGACCTAGTTCACTGATTTTTTTTGCGTTTTCAGCTATCATCTCTTGCTTCCATCCATATGCTATTGCTCTCAGCAATGCAATTAGAGTGATCGGTGTTGCAATGATCACTTTTTTTTCCACTCCAATCTCTATCAAAGCAGGCTCATATTCCAGTGCTGCGCTAAAAACCCCCTCCCCTGTTAAGAAAAGCACCACAAGTTCTGGCGTATTTTCAAATTGATTCCAATACTCTTTTTTACCCAAGTCATTTATGTGTTTTTTTATTGCCAGAGAATGATTCTTTAATTTCTCCTTTTGTATTTGCAAATCATTTTGTGATATAGCATCCATGTAAGAATCAAGCGGCACTTTAGCATCTATTATTATTTGCTTTCCAGATGGCATTTTGATTATTAAATCAGGACGCAATAAATTATCCTCATTTTTATCAATTACCGATGGCTGAGTAAAAAAATCGCAATATTCAATCATTCCCGCCATTTCTACCACTCTTTTGAGTTGCATTTCACCCCACTTTCCTCTAATGTGGGGCTTTCTCAAGGCATTAGCAAGGCTAGAAGTTTGGTTCATCAGCGCTCCAATTTGCTCCTTTAAACCTTCATAGGCCCCTACCCTCTCTTTTTCCAGCTCACGTATTTCATTATCGAATTTTTCTAATTTTTCTTTTATTGGAGTTACAACTTCGTTGATCGTTGCTTGTCTTTTTTTAAAATCGCTTTCCGTTTCTTTTAATTTACTATCGATTACTTCCTTCGCTAAGTTCAGAAAATTATTGTTATTTGTCTGCAAAGCATCAAGAGAGAGCGCTTTAAAAGTGTTTGTTAATCTCTCCTCTGCTTTTGTTAGTAACTCTATTTCCTTTTTCTTTTCCTCACGTTCTTTTTGCAGAGTTACTTCAAGCTCTGCTCTTTTGACCCTTAAATCAACTATTTCTTCATTCTTTGTAAGTAAAGTTTGCTTTGTTTCTTGAAGCTCACGCTCTAATTTACATAAATTACCCTCAAGGTTTGCTTTCTTTTCGCTCAGTTTTTTTACAATAATGTAGAAAAATAGTAATAGAGAGACAACCAGAGCTATAGAATTGAAAAGCATCAGAATAAAAAAACTGCGTTTACAATTCTATATGATTTTTGTGTGTATAGCTATAAGTAACGACGTCATACCGCACACAACTGTACGAATGTCTAGTTTAGTTATAAAATGTATATAAAATATTAACCGCTGATGTCATCCCAGTGCTTGACACTGGGATCCAGGAATTTTATTAAGTTGGTAAGCATAAAAGTAGCCGTTTTATGTTAAAATACAACGTTTTGATGATTATGAAAAGGCTGGATTCCAGTGTCAAGCACTGGAATGACAAGAAGAGGGCATGGGATGACAGGAGCGGAGCTATACAAAAAGAAGTAAAACGGCTCTAAAGATGATGCTATAGAAGTTTTTAGTACTTGCTCGCAACTTTCGACAATTTAATAGCACTGGTGTTTACAACCTCTCCGCCGACACGCTTAGTGACAAAAAACCTCACATAAGGTTTATTCGTATAAGGGTCTCGTAATATTCTCATTCCTCTGTTATCTACAATCTTATAAGCTTGTTTGAAATCTGCCATCGCAATTACCGGTAGCTGATTGTTTGGCACCGGTGGCATATCGGCAGACTGGTATACTGGCACTCCCATTAAGGTATCTGGAGCTTCAAGCGACAAACTTGGTTGCCAAAGATATTGACCTGTTTGAGCTTTTAGTAGCCTAACATTCTTCAACGTACTCCTGTTCATCAAAAATGATGCATTTTTGGAATAATATTCATCCAGAGAGTAATACAATATCATTATTGAATCACTATCTAATTTTTCAGTTTTAACTTGCTCTATTTTATTATAACTGTTTCCATTTTCATAAGCTAAAATTCCTTTGGGTTGAAAAGTGCCCTCACCCTTAATGAAGGCTTCGCTTTCTTCCTTGCTAAAAGTCTCGGCAATCTTTTCCACCAGCCAACTCTCAACATCGACAAACGCATCATCGAGTAACTTTTGTGATATCTGTGGTTGAGCATATAACTCGTAAGTTGTTATGGAAATTTTTTGGATTTTAGGTGTGTCCGTATCTTTTGCAAAATCATACTTAGATTTATTACCACCGTCCTCATCATCTACTGTTTCACTACTCCAACCTGCACCGGCACGGTCAAAATCTTCTATAATGTAATCCAATGTTTCAGTAGAGATTCTTTGACTGGAGCATATTTGTCGCATTGGGGACGAATCAGTTACGCGCTTGTTTATGCGTTTTACAATATGCGGAGTAACTAGATACCCTCCGATATCATTATCATCTCCACTGAGGGTTTTGTGTGATAAACCGCTTTCCATTCCCTTGCGGATATAATCAGAAAAATATTTATCGCTTGTGCTAAAATCTGTATTTACTTCTGGACGTTGAGCTGCAGTTTCGATCAAGTCTAAACGCTCTTTGCAACTATCAATGGTATTATTTACCTTGCATAGCTGCTCAACTGTTGCAGAATCAGCACGCCCTTTGCTTTCAATTTCTTTTAGTTTGCGATCATTTATTAATTTAAATTGCTCCCATGATGAAGCGAGTTCATTGATACGGTGAGCGATATCGGTAAGTGACATAATAGCCTCCTTTGAAAATGAAATGAAAATGGAAATAAGGTAATAGGAATGGTACTCATAGATGTTTTCCACAGTTGTACGAACATTGCAATATGGTACATAGTAAACGATGTCATTCCAGTGCTTGGCACTGGAATCCAGGAATTTTAATTATAAGAAAGCACACTAATTAATAAGTATAAAAGTAGCTGGAAAATAAACATTTTTGATATGGAAACCAGTGTCTGGGCACTGCCGTCTTGGATGGAAAACTGGATTCCAACGCCACGCGCTGGAATGGCATCATTTGTTTATCTGTTGAAAATAGCGTGGCACTTTGTACCACGCCTAGTACTGTAAGCTTAATTCAGTAATTAAATTAAGCGGGACAAAATAAAAGATAACAACACTATATAATGTTTGTTTTTTTATGTCAAGCACTTTTTTTTATCTGCTTCAATTAGTAAGAGATTTCAATATTAATTCTGCACTACTTGCAGGATCATCACTTCTTGTAATGGGCCTACCAATTACGATATAATCAGCTCCTGAATTTATTGCTTCTTTTGGCATTGCTGTTCTTTTTTGGTCGTCATGACCTGGATCTATACGAATTCCTGGAGTAATAATTTTAAAGTCTTCACCGCATTCTCGGCGCACTTCTTGAGCTTCCAATGCAGAACAGACTATTCCATAAAGTCCAATCTTTTTTGCAAGCTTTGCAAGCAAAATTACCTGTGATTTTGCCTCTCTTGCTACTCCAAGCTCGTTTAAATCCTCATCGCTCATACTAGTTAGCACCGTTACTCCAATCAGCTTTATTTTTGTGCCTTGCACTACACTTAGTGCTTCTTCAAGCATTTTTGTTCCACCGCTGATGTGCAGAGTTAACATTTCAACGTTCAGAACTTTTATTACTTCAACTGTTTTAGCTACAGTGTTTGGAATGTCATGCAATTTCAGATCTAAAAAAATTGGTACATTGCATTTTGCAACTTCTTGCACTCCAGAGAGACCATGAGCAGCAAAAAATTCTAATCCCAGCTTTACCATGCCAACTTTACCACACAGAGCATTAGCTAGAGAAATAGCCTCATTTAAGTCTTGTGTATCCAGTGCGCATATTATTGGGTTCATTATATACCTCCTTGTACAATTTTTTTTATAATAAGACTAATCATCGCACTTTACAAGTTCTACATTCCGGAATTGACTGCGTCTACAACGTTCTGCCCATGGTGAAATTGGCAACTTGGTCGGAGTGGATAAACAGCTGTTAGGTAATCCATATCCAGAATCTCCCTCGGATTCATATCCAGGATCTCCTGCATGTAAAGGAACAGATGTTTCGTTTGGCGATGATGCATATACAAGATCTTCCAGCGAAGAAGCAGGCGTTTCGTCTGACAAAAGTCGTGCAATTTCTTTTTGTAACGCAAACTTTAATATTTGAGTCGTGTTTAGTATTGCTTTTTCATCATTATCTCCTGTTGGTCCTTCTATTTGGTCTGTTATACAGCTTATCAACAGTTGCATAAAATTTACTTGTTCTTTCTTCTCTTTCAAAAAACCTTCTTCAAGTTGTTCTATTTGAGCGTCTTGCTTCAAAAGTAAATTTTTTAAACTTTTCGCCTCATTGTTACAATCTTTTCTTATTCCGTCTAACTCAGAAGATTGATTTTCAATTAAACCATTTGCTTCATCTAACTCTTCAAATTTCTTTTTTAATTCTTGAGATAAGTTTTTATTTTTCTGATTAATTTCTTTAAATCTACATTGTAACTCATCTAATTCTACATAAAGTTCTTCTTGTCTTTTATACAATTCTTCTTTTTTTTTATATAATATATGTTTTTCTTTACATAATTTTTCTATTTCCTTATCTAATCTCTCTTTTTCTTTAGATAATTTTTCTATTTCTTTATGAATTTCTTTATTTTGTAATTCTTCATATTTATTATTGTATATTTTCCTTTTCAATTCCGTTATGCGTTCTTCTTTTTTAGCTATATCATTTTCTTTTTCTTGTAACTGTTCACATAAACGCGAGATTTTACAAAGTAATTCTTCTTCTTGCTCACCAAGCTCATCTTTTTCCTTCGTTATTTTTTCTAATTTGCCTATTATTTCAAATACACGGTTTATTTTAGCTTCTAATTTTTGCTCTAAAGATTCTTTTTCTTTAAGAAGAGATTCTTTCTCAACTTCTGACTCATTTACTTTCTGAGCCAATTTTTTTGCTTTCTTGTCTAAATTTTGCTTTTCTCGAGTTAATTCATGTGATTGATTCTTTAATTTTTCCACTTCTTTGTTCGCAGCTTCTTCAGCTTCCTTTCCTAGAGTTATTTTATTTTCTAACTCTTGCTCTTTCTGAGCGAATTTATTTCTCTCAATCTCTATTTTCTTATTATTACGAATTATTTTATATAAAAGTGCAAGCACCAAAATAGATAATGCAGCTAAAGCAAGAATTAGAGGAAGAGGCACATTAGAAGTTACAATAAGCGCTAAAGATGTAAGTAACGTCAAGGAACTAGCTATAAAATAAAATGTGTTAGCTTTGTTAAACAAATTGCTCATTACCCCTCCTCCATACACAAAGCAGTCTTGTATATATTTGTTAAGATTCTCTTATCTGTGGAGGTTCCTGCACTTACATCTTTAAGGTGTGATAGGAATTATTTGTTGTATCTTTAAAAGGCGATGAATGAGGGATGTTTATATTTGTATCAAGACTTTCGTGATTTAGTTGCTCTGAATTTTCTTTATTCTCATCCTCATCTTCCTTTTTAGGAGATAGAGATTTTCTAAGATATCTTCTTGGTGTGGATGTGCGAGGAGAAAGTGGTTTCGGGAAAGTTAGTCCATTAGCAAGCTTATTTTCACCTGTTCCTTCAAATTCTGATGAATGTTCACTGCTTATATCTGAAGAAATGGAATGACTAGGCTTGTCTTCCTGCTCAATTACTGCTTGCAGACGTTTAACTTTTCTTTCCAAATCAGAATTACGTCTTCTTAATTTACTGCATTCGTCATCCAAATCTTTTTCGCTACTTTTCAACTTACTGTTATTATCGCGCAACTTTTCATTTCCTTTTCTTTCTTGATCCAAAAGTTTATTTAACTCTCCGATCTTATTAAGATCTTTAGTTTTTTCCTCTTCTAATTCCTTGCATAGTTTTTCTTTTTGTTCTAAATCTGCAGCTAGCTGGATCGTTTCTTGCGCTTTTTTACTTAACTCTTCTTTCAATCGTCTTTTTCTTTCTACTACATCCCTTAATTTAGGTTGTAAACAAGAAGTTTCGCCTTTTTCTTTTCTTAACTGCACTACTAATTCTCTTACTTTTTTCCTTTTCTTTTCTAAACATGTTTCCAATTCTGTTATTCTTTCTTCTAATAAAAGAGCTAAAGTTCCTTCATATTTTAATTCATGTAACTGCCTTTCTAAGGAATCTACTTCTTTTTGAGGTTGAGATAATTCCTCCATTAAAGAACCTACTCTTTCATTCAATCTTGCATTTTCATCACGTAACTCTTGGTATTCAAGAGAAAGCATCTCCTCTTTATGTTTTAACTAACCTTTAACTTTCACTTCCAACTCTGCATTTTTACTACGTAACTCTTCTTTCTCATTATTAAGAGTATCTATTTGACTTTTCAATCTCTGGATTTTACTATCTCTATCACTTGACTTTTTTAGAGTATCATCTAATTCTTGTTGTGCATCAGTTAGCTGTTTCTTTAACTGCTCTATTTCCTTATTTAACCCTTCAATCACTCTGTCTGCATCTTGCTTTTCTCTAGTTAATTTATTTAATTGATTCTTCACTTCTTTGTTTGCAGCTTCTTTAGCTTCTTTTTCTAGAGTTATTTTATTTTCTAACTCTTGTACCTTACTCTCAAATTGTTGTTTTACGCTTTCTAACTCTTGCTCTTTTTCAGCAAATTTATTTTTCTCAACCTCTATTTTCTTAATCATTTTACATAAAAGTGCAAGCACCAAAATAGAAAGTATAGACAAACTCAAGGCAACAGGAAGAGCTACATTAAAGGCTGCAACTGAAGACAAGAACTCAACATAATGGGCAACAGCAAGTGTCCCAGATGCAAGCAATACCAAAGTAGCAAAAGCACCAGCTATAAGATATGGTGCATTGGTTTTACTATACAAATCCCTCATCCTCACAACTAATAATGGTTATAATAGCATGGATATCAAAGGAAGTAAAGCTATAAAAATCAGTATAAGTCTATATTCACTATGTATTTCCCGTCTTCAGTTTCAAGCTCAGACTGCATCCACTCTATCATTTCCGCATTGCAAACTGCTTGTAGGTCATTCTGCGCGGATTGATTCAATTTGTCCTCTCGTAGATCTGCTTTTATCACTAATTTCTTTATCAAATGCTTAACTGATACATTATTATCTGCTTTTATCTTTCTGATAATGTTTAATATCTGCACGCAATTGTCTCCCATTTCCTCTGAATATTTATCGTAGATAAGCTCTTCTTTGCTCGGCCAATTACTTTGATTGTGTACAGAATTATAACTATACAACTGGTGGTATATCTCTTCTGTAATGTAAGGCAAAAAAGGTGCAAATAACCGCAAAATAATATTCAGTACATATGCCAAGCTTTGTTTTGCACTTAAACTGCTTCCGTACGCGCGTTTTTTTACTAATTCCAAGTAGTTATCACAAAAATCCTTCAAAAAAAATTCCTCTATTACGCCCAAAGCTTCGCAGTATTCAAACTGTAATAGGTTATTCGTTGCTCTTTCTATAACTTTGTATAACTTAGACAATATCCACTTATCCATTGTCTCGTGAGCAGAATTTATGCTCATCACTTGATGCTTTTCCATGAACATGGAAACGAACTTGCTAGCGTTCCAAAGTTTTGTAACTAGGCGCTTGCCAATTTTGAATATATTTTCAGAGTAGACTGTATCAACTCCAAGCCTTGAGTTCGCTGCCCAATAGCGCACTACATCAGCTCCATAAGTTTCAAGTATTACATGAGGAGTGATGATGTTACCTTTTGATTTACTCATCTTTTTCTTATCATCGGCTAAACACCAACCGCTGATCATAATGTTTTTCCAAGGTAAAGAATTTGCATGATAATGTGCCTTTAAAATAGTATAAAAAGCCCAAGTTCTTATTATCTCATGGCTCTGGCTGCGCAGATCTGCAGGAAATATTGTATCATAGCGATGATTTGGCAAGCTAAACTCACTATTTACTGCAAGTGCACTTAGTTGAGGAGTAATTGAACTTGTGGCCCAGGTATCCATTACATCTTGATCTGGGATAACCTCTTCTTTGCTATACCCTTTTGGTAAATCTTTCGATGGATCTATAGGTAGGGCCTTTATTTCAGCTAGAATAATTTTACCTTCTTCTCCCTTACGTTTGGAATACCACGCTGGAAATGGCACACCAAAATAGCGCTGCCTTGAAATGCACCAGTCCCAATTTAGCCCTTCTATCCACACTTCCATACGTTTACGCATAGTAGCTGGATACCAATTGCATTCTTTTACTTTATCTAATACTTGAGCTTTTTGCTCTAAGGTCTTGATAAACCATTGATAAGTAGGCAATATCTCAAGTGGTGCACCAGACCTTTCTGCGCATTTGACAGAATGAGAAATGCTAGTGCTTTCTATCAAAAGTCCTTTTCCACTCAAGATTTCAATTATCCTCTTTCTTGCTGCTACAATTTTTAGTCCATTTATTTCATAGATTCCAGCGTCACGCGCTGGAATGACGCCGGGGTGTGGTGGAATGACGTCTTCTTTTGTCATCTGAGTAGCCCTTTCTCCTGTCATCCGAGTAGCCCCTATGGTGTCATCCCAGTGCCCAGACACTGGGATCCATACTCTTTCCTTCTGACCATGTGGTGGATGCAGGTTCATCCTCCCATCCTGATCGATGATAATTTTCATCGGTAGATTATGCTTTTGCTGCCAATATATGTCGAGTTCATCACCAAACGTAGAGCACATAACAAGCCCAGTGCCTTTATCTATTTTAACCTTATCATCAGCTATTATTGGAACTTTTTCCTTTGTTATTGGCACTACGGCTGTTTTTCCGATCAGATGAGTGTAGCGCGTATCCTCTGGATGACAAAAAACTGCAACACATGCTGGAAGTAATTCAGGTCGCGTAGTTGCAATATTGATCTGCTCATTTTCTTGAGTAGAGAAAACTATCGTGTTTAAGGATGACTCAAAAACTTTATCTTCTATTTCTGCTTGCGCAATTGCGGTTTTATCAACCGGGTCCCAAAGGATGGGCTGCATTTTTCTATATGCATATCCCTTATTATATAGATCAATAAACGACATTTGAGAAAGCGTCACAGTTTCCTTGCTGATCGTGTGATATTCCAAACCCCAATCGTAACTAATGCCGACTGATTTAAATAGTTCCTTGAATTCTTGCTTTGATTTTTCAATAACCTCATGGCACATCTCTATAAATTTTTCTCTGCCAACTTCTTTTGCACGGGTTTTATAGGTTTGTTCAACCAATCTTTCAGTGGGAAGCCCATTATCATCAAACCCAATTGGATAAAACACATCTTTTCCCAGCATGCGCTGAAACCTTGCAATAAAGTCTGTGTGGCAATAGCTAAATATATGACCGATATGCAATTTACCCGATATTGTTGGTGGAGGTGTGTCTATAGTGAAAGTGTTATCCTTTTCACCATTCCATTTATAAACTTTACTGCCTTCCCATAATATGTTGCATTTGTCTTCAACTTCTTTAAAGCCGTATTTTTCTTTTAACATAAATATTTCTCAATTTTAAACCTTAAGCTAGCAACGTCATACCGCGATTCATTCGCGGTATCTCTAGATCCCGCTAACAAGCAGCGGGATGACGATTGTCGGTAAACCTAAATTACTTTAGCTATAGCACAATTAAGTAAATACGGCAATTTTACGCCAAAATTTTTTGTTTACGAACATAAATTTTCTATGCTATGATAAAAATATTACTTGACCTTAGGTTCTAAAGGTATTATGTAATGTTAATTATATATATTGAGGTTCGTTATGGTGCGCCAAGGTGCGCCAAGAAGTGCTTGGAGAACAGTTGGTGAAAATCCAACACAAACAAAGTCTAGCCAACAGTTTGGAACAGACCACTATGTTGCATGAGGTAACGAGTGTAATAGAGCTAGTGGGATGGACAATGCAGGGTACAACGAAAGTGAAGGGATTGAGTTCCGAAATACCTGAAGACATAGAGGTCGACATTTTCATGGCCATGGAAGACAGCATGAAGGATAACGTAAAGGCAAGTTATCACTCACTCTATCGGGATCTGAGACCGTGCCATGTATTGAAATGGACTTCAAGTGAACTTGGGAGATCCTATGCATTCCTACAAAGGTACGCTGGAACAAGTCAACAAAGGCAAGAACTAGCGGAAGATGCAGGGGAAGTCGGACTGATTGATAGTACTCAGAATGTGGGAAAGCCACGTACAAGGGGAAGCGATCAGCAATATAGTAACTGGAATAGGGATTGCTAGGCCAATACAACGGAGGTTGGAATAACATGCAAAATAAACTAAACCAGATAGCAGTAAGAGCAAAGCAAGATAAGCGACTAAAATTCACATCGTTAGTCCATCTGATAAATACAGAGAATCTTGCGAGATGTTATAAAGAACTGAAGCGTAACAAGGCTTGTGGAGTAGACCAGATAACAGTGGAATCATACGGAGAAAATCTGAATGAGAAACTCGAAGTGCTAGTAGAAAGTATGAAGAGGAAGCAATATCAACCACAACCAGTAAAGAGGGTATATATACCGAAAGCTGGAAGTAAAGAGAAACGCGGACTCGGAATACCATCGACCGAGGATAAATTAGTACAGATTATGCTGAAGAAGATATTAGAAAATATTTACGAGGCAAACTTTCTGGACAGCTCATATGGATTTCGACCTGGAAGAAACTGTCATCAAGCGGTAAATGCACTAGATAAAGCAGTTATGTACAAGCCAATAAACTACATTGTAGAAGTGGATATCAAGAAGTTCTACGATAATATACAGCATAAATGGCTAATGAGATGTCTAAGGGAACGAATAACTGACCCAAATTTGCTGTGGTTAGTAAAGCGGTTTCTCAAGGCAGGGATAGTCGAAGCTGGAAATTATGAAGCAACAAAACAAGGTACACCCCAAGGTGGTATAGTAAGTCCTGTATTAGCAAATATATACTTACATTATGTGTTGGATTTATGGATAGAAAAGAAATTTAAACCAAGATCCAGAGGATATATACAACTAATAAGGTTTTGCGACGATTTTGTGGTTTGTTGCGAAAGTAAGGTAGACGCGGAAGAATTTCTGGAATTACTGAAACAAAGGCTAAATAAATTTGGGTTGGAAGTATCTGAAAACAAGACCAGAGTAGTAAAGTTTGGCAAGAGGGAGTGGCAACAAGCGATAAGAGAGAAACGAAGGACGGAAAGTTTCAATTTTCTGGGGTTTACGCACTATGGTGCAAAAAGTCGTCGTGGTAGATTAATAATGGGACATAAAACCTCAAAGTTAAATCTAGCCAGAAAACTAAAAGAAATCAAGGAGTGGTTGAAAATAGTCCGCGGAAGTATTCGACTTAAAGATTGGTGGCAAGTACTGAAGGCTAAATTAACAGGACACTATAACTACTTTGGTATTAGCGGAAATTATTGGTGTTTGAAACAATTTTACACATCAGTAAGAAAGCTAGCATTTAAATGGATAAATCGGCGTAGTCAGAAAAAGAGTATGACCTGGGAACAGTTTGTACACTACGTAGAAGTAAATCCATTACCAAAGCCAAAAATACATTTTTCTTTATATGCATAAGAGGGACGACTGTGAAAACTAATATTGATGAGCCGTGTGCGGGAAATCTGCAAGCACGGTTCTTTAGGGGGAGTTGTAGTAATATAACTCAAACGAGAGGAGTAAAGCTACAGCTTCTACCGAACATAGGATTTAAAAGATTAGCAGAGATTTTGGATGCTTTAGGTAAGAATGGTCATAATCTGGATGCTACAAAAAAAGAAGAGCTGAGAGTTTTCCTTGAAGGAGTGTTGAAAGGTAAAGAGGGAGAAACTTCAGAAAACATAGTAAGTGCATTCAGAGAGAAACTAAAAACAGAAGCTAAAGATGAACTTAAAGCTGATCAAGCAACAATAACGGCTGCAAAAGATGAACTAAAAACCGAAGAGCTAAAAACTGAAGCTAAAAATGAACTATCAAATGAAATGCAAGAAAAAGTAAATAAACTTGAGCAGATAGAGAAGGAAAAAACAGACTTACAAACTAAATTCGATCAAGAAAAACAAGCACTAGAAGCTAAAAACAAAACAACTGAGCAACCAAAACAAGGCAATGGAGCACGGTACACCGCTACTGTTGGTATGGGTCTTGCTGCTGGACTGATAGCATTTACTGCACTTGAACGTACAGTTAGGTTAGATATGTCAGTAATGATTGGTATAGCAGTAGCATCTGCACTCGTAGTTGGTGGTGTTACATATGCAGCATTACCTAGTACTCAAGTAGATGGGGCGAAAGCACAAGAAGTAGATGGGAATAATAAAGGGAAGTAACAAGGGTTGAGCCATACGCGTCAAGTAAAACACTTGACGCAAACTTCAATTTTTATATTCCTTCATTAGCATAATATAGTTTTGTGCCGACTGTGCAATATGTTTAATTTCTTCATTCGACATTTTTTTGAAGAATTTTGCTGGCCTGCCGGCCCATATTTCACCACTTTTTATCACTTTTCCATGTGTCACTAGTGAGCCAGCAGCTACCATAGCTTCAGACTCCACAACTGCATGGTCCATCACGGTAGAGCCCATACCAATAAACGCTTTATCATGCACCGTGCATGCGTGCAACATACAAAAATGTCCCACTGTTACCATACTGCCAATAATTGTGTCACCACCTGGGTTTCTATCCACATGAATTACCGTTCCATCTTGAATATTTGTTCCATCACCTATTTTTATTGATCCAACGTCTCCTCTGATTACACAATTAAACCAGATGCTTGCATCTCTTCCTATTTCAACCTTGCCTATGATATGCGAACCACCTGCGATGAAAGCACTTTCGTCTATTTTTGGTTCATAATTTTTGTATTTTAAAATGTGATACATATTAAGCCCAAAGTTTTATGCATATGTTAATCAAAATAAGGTAAGCAGTAAATACATACTTAGATTTCAAGTTATTTGGGTGACAGATGTTCTTGACTTACGTGCTTTGTACTGCTAAGATTTTTATTTTCAGCCCTATCTATAATGTCAGTAGCGGTATTAAGTATATTTCAAATAATATTGGTTGTTGTGTTAGTAATTTTAGTGCTCTTGCAGCCACCTGAGAGTAGTTCATTAAGTGGTTTTAGTAATACACAACAAGGGGTCAATTCGATGATTCCGGTGAAATCTTCTGAAAACCCGCTCAGCAGAATAACGGCTATTGTTGCTGGATTGTTTATTATAAACACATTGCTATTGTCAGGATTATGTTCAAAAGACGTACATAAAAAATCGATCGTAGAAAAAATTATATTAGAAAAAAAGCAAGAAAGTGAATCTACTTCTGTTCCATTTGAAAATTAATGAAGGAAGCTAAATTTATCTTTGTCACAGGTGGAGTTGTATCGTCGCTTGGTAAAGGCTTAGTTTCTTCAAGCGTTGGTGCGCTTCTTCAAGCTCACGGTTTTAAGATCCGTATCAGAAAACTTGACCCGTATCTCAACATTGATCCTGGGACAATGAACCCAACTCAGCACGGAGAGGTGTTTGTTACCGAGGATGGTGCTGAAACTGATTTGGATCTTGGGCATTATGAGCGTTTTACTGGAATTAAAGCAACAAAAGATGACAATATAACAACTGGTAAGATATATCATGAGTTATTGAAGAAAGAGAGGCGTGGTGATTATCTGGGCAAAACTGTGCAAGTCATTCCTCATGTAACAGATTTAATCAAATCGTTCATTTTTAATGGTACGGAAGGTTTAGATTTTGTAATATGTGAAATAGGCGGAACTGTAGGTGACATTGAAAGCCAACCATTTTTGGAGGCTATACGCCAAGTTAACTACACATTAGGAAAACAAAGAGTTATCCTTATTCACTTAACTTTAATACCATATCTTACTGCAGCGCAAGAATTAAAGACAAAACCAACGCAGCATTCAGTTCGAGAGTTAAATTCCGCGGGGTTACAGCCAGATATTATATTATGCCGCAGTGAGAAAGAAATTTTCGATAATCAAAGAGAGAAAATAGCTAAGCTTTGCAATGTTTCTTTATCCAATGTGATACCTGCTCCTGATGTGAGTCATATATATGAGTTACCGGTGTTGTATAGCCAATGTGGGCTTGATACGCAAATTTTGGAGCACTTTCATTTAAGTAAGCCAAAACCAAGCTTGATTGAATGGGATCAAATAGTGCATTCCATAAGGCACCCAACACAGGAAGTTACTGTGTCTATAGTGGGAAAATACACCGAATGCCCTGATGCGTATAAATCACTAGTTGAAGCATTAAATCATGGTGCAATTAGTAATAAAGTCAAAGTAAGGATAAATTGGGTTAACTCAAGAGAAAAGGAAGAAAAACCTATAAATGAGAAGCTTATAGAAGAAAAATTACAGAATTCTCATGCAATCCTTGTCCCAGGGGGGTTTGGTGATGACGGAGTAGAGGGTAAAATATTAGCAATAAATTATGCCCGTACAAATAATATCCCATTTTTCGGAATTTGCCTTGGTATGCAGCTTGCAATTATTGAGTTTGCTCGTAATGTTGTTAAGCTTGAAGATGCACACTCTGAAGAATTTCATAACTGTAAACATCCAATCGTTAAGTTAGCTGGCGATCAAGATGACGATCTTGGTGGAACCATGAGACTTGGGGCATACAAATGTAATATAAATGCAAACTCTAAAATGATGGATGCATATAGTAACACTACTATTTCAGAAAGGCATAGGCATAGATACATAATCAATTCAGATTATAAAGATGATTTGGAAAAAAATGGGCTTCTATGCAGTGGCATATCAGAAGATGGAACGTGCATAGAGGCAGTGGAGTTAGAGAGTCATCCGTGGTTTATTGGTGTGCAGTTTCATCCAGAGTTTCAATCAAAGCCGTTTTCTCCTCATCCTCTTTTTGTATCATTTATTGAAGCAGCAGTTAATAAAATTTTAAAAAAGAAGATTAGCAAAGGAAAGTGTTCAAGTATCAATATATGGAGCTTGCCATAGAGCAAGCCAAACTTGCTCAAAAAAATGATGAGGTTCCCATAGGTGCTGTAATAGTAAGTAGAAGCAATGTTGTTTCTTCTGCACACAATATATCCAGCGATCCAACTGCACATGCAGAGATGTTAGCGATCAGACAAGCATTTTCAACTTCCACGCTTTGTGATGCTGATATGTACGTAACATTAGAACCATGTCCGATGTGTGCTCAAGCTATTTCCTTTGCTAGAATTAAACGATTGTACTTTGGAGCTTATAATCCAAAAGGTGGAGGAATTGAAAATGGTGCTAAGATATTTCAATTTTGCAGCCATATACCTGAAGTTTATGGTGGAATATTAGAAACAGAATGCTCTTTTTTGTTAAAGGATTTTTTTGAGAAACTAAGGACCTAATTAGGTCTAACAATTTCAATTAGATTTCTCTGTCATTCCAGCACGTGACATACAACAGAGGGTGTCATCCCAGTGCCCAGACACACAGCTGTACGAACATTGTCTACCAGGAGGGTGTCATCCCAGTGCTTGACACTGGGATCCAGTAAATTTATTTCCTATATATGAAAAGTTATTATGTTTATATACAGACACATCAGAAATGGAAAGATTTATATGATGAAATTACATGATAAAGGCTGTCATCCCAGTGTCTGGGCACTGGGATGACAGCAGTCCTACGTCATACCGTCACAGTATCTCTAGATCCCGCTAACAAGCAGCGGGATGACGGTTGTCAGGGTGTCAGCTACTTAGATGAAACCCTTTCCCGGTCTATCAAATCACATAAGAGAAAACTAAGACCAATCACATTTTTTATCTTGTGGCTTTATTTGCAATATTGCTACCACACTGACCAACAAGCAGAAGACTATATAAAGCCCAGCAGCAAGGTTTGTTTGAGGAAATGTTACAGTCAACCAAATACAAACCATAGGGGTAAATCCTCCATGTAATGCATAAGAGATGTTACGTGATAAGCTTACGCCACTAAATCTGACATTGGTGGGAAAGAGTTCAGATGCAACTATTCCTATGGGAACTATACCCCTTTCTATTATAGAGAGAACCATTACGCTCAACGCAATCATAAGATAATTTTTGTAGTAATATGCAATAGATAACGCAGGACAACATAGTGCCATTGTAATTGCTATAAATAAGATTGCAGTGCGCTCTTTTCCAACTTTATCAGCCAACATTCCAAACGCTATTGAAGATATCGGCATTAATACACTGGTTATAATCAATACAATTTCGTTGATATATGTCGTTACATAAACATCCACTGATGCTATTTCCTTTGCGAGTGTTCGAAGAAATATGGTAAATCCAACAGCAACATTAACAGGTACAGATATTAAAATAGCAAGTATAAGAGCTCTCTTGTGGCGCTTTATAAGCTCTATTATTGGCAAATCAGGTAAATTTCTTTGTTTTCGATTTTTTTCATATGCTGGAGTTTCTCCCAATGTGTATATGCTATACGCGCTAATTAATCCTAAAATAGCTGAGAAAACAAATGGCAATCTCCAACCCCAGATACAAAAATCAGTAGTTTTTTTGCAGATAATTACTATCACCGCAGAAAGCAGTACACCAATGGAACGACCAAAGCCCATTATTCCAAAATACATCCCTAAGTTCTCTTTCCTACTGGATAAATGCTCTATAAGATAAACAGAACTTCCTTGTTCACCACCAAGTGCAATTCCTTGTGTCACATGGATTGCAAGAAGCAATATAGTAGAAATTATACCTACTTGATTGTGACTTGGAATAAATGCAATGAGACTCGATGGTATCGATATTAGCAAGATAGTAATTATTAATGCTATCCTCCTTCCATACCTGTCACCAACGTGACCAAATATGAATGCACCAAGTGGCCTTACAATTGCGCCTAGCCCTACAATTCCAAATAATTGCAGTATGTTACTGTAGACATCTTTTGCAAAACAAAACTCTCTGCTGATTATGTTAATCAAATCAATAAAGAGCATGTAGTCATACCATATTGCGATTCTGCAGAGTATGGTTGATATCAACACCCTTGTTTGCACTAAATTCAATTCGTAAATGTTTGCTTATTCTATTCTGGCTGCTTTTTGGGATTTTACAACCTAAACATATGGTGTTGACTTTTTTATTATGGTATGTGATAATTGCAGTGTTATTAAGTTTAGTGGTAAGGTTATAATGGATATAGCTTATTTAGCAGCACTTATATCAGCAGCTATAATAAAAATAGCAGTAATAATACTTTATGCTATAATATGTATAGGCATTCTCTTTATGTTATTTAAGGGAATTAAAGAACTCTTAGATTCAAAAGGATTTCTATCTCTTCTGAAAACAGTAGGTGTAATTTCTATAATACTATCAATTATATCTCTCCCACTTATTATATTAAGCCTTACTACTCCGTCACCTCTGATAGTAGGTATAGTAGGTGGTATTGTTGGCGCTATTTCCATAATACCATTGATAGCAGCTTACATTTTTCTTTCAATAGCATGGAAAACATTAACTCAACAGCCTGAAGACTATCAGCTCTTGTTCTTCATTCCTTTACTGTTTATTGGGAACATCGTAGCTGGAGCTTGTATTGCTGCAAGTGGTACTTTTTCAATATGTAAAATAGATTCCTTAACATCTTTATCAGCGGCACTAGAGTCCTTATCCATGGTAGGAATACACGCACTAGCGCTTGCGATCGTAACTGCAATTGGAGTAGCTATTGTAATCGAGCTCGCTAAGCAAGCTAAGGAATACATATCAGGTAAAATAATGCAACCAAAAGAAGAATCTGTTGGACCTTCAGCTACATATGAAGCACCAGGCTCCAAAATGGAAAAAGAAAAAGAAGAAAAAATTGCTAAAAATGGGCAGAAAGTACCTCTTTTGTTCTAAATATAAAGATGTCATCCCAGTGCCCAGACACTGGTTTCCATCCAAGACGGCAGTGCCTTCCTTCCCTGTCATCCCAGTAGCTCCTTCGGTGTCATGCAAGTAGCCCTCTTCTTGTCATCCCAGTGCCCAGACACTGGGATCCAGAAAAGTTTACTTGTAAGCAAGCAAACTAGCATAGAAAGTGGTTACAACGTTTTTGATGAGATTATATGGAAAACTGGATTCCAGTGCCAAGCACTGGAATGACATCATAGGTGCACTGGAATGACACCCTTTTTTGGTCCTCTAAGTAGTCTCCTTCTCCCGTCATCCGAGTAGCCGACACTGGTTCCCATCCAAGACGGCAGTGCCTTCCTTCCCCGTCATCCAAGTAGCCCTCTTCTTGTCATCCCAGTAGCCCCTTTCTTGTCATCCCAGTGCCTTCTCCTGTCATCCCAGTGCGTGACACTGGGATCTCATTTTACTTTATGATGATGTCATGAAAGTAGCTGACATTGGGATCCAGAAGACTTAATTTCAACCAAATAATAAAGGCTAGATCCCAGTACCTTCTCCTGCCATCCCAGTGCTTGACACTGGGATGGCTTTGTTGCATAGCACCTTAAGCAGTGATGGTTTACGACAAATTTATGTAATGATTTCAAATTTAGCCATACCAATATCAGTGAATTTGTTGAGCAAATAGCACTTAATTAGTAATTCTTTTTCACGATTTACTTCAGATTTATTCCTAAAGCTAAATCCAAATACTTGCTTCAACCTTGAGAAAAATCCTTCTATGTAAGATCTCTTTCCATAAATCGCTTCCTTTTTCCACTCTTTTACACCATCTTGTCCATATAATTTTATTAACCTAATAGCAGCATTTCTGTCAGACATATAATCTATTTTTGAATGTTCTGCTGCATCCTTTTTTGGTAGAACTTTTGTCTTTATATCGTATTTCTTACACAATTTATAAAGTTTGTGCCTATCGTATGCCCTATCTGCATATAATGCTTTTATTTTGTGCTGAAAATTAACTTCTTCAAGCAAATCGCAAGCTCCATAGTGGTCAGAGTAGACGCCATTACTGTATCTTGCAGCTATAGCTTTTTTACTATTCACACTTAACATAACATGTAACTTTCTTACTTGCTCGTAGCTTCGGTACTTTCTATCTGCACTGTTTTCCTTACTGTGGCCAGGAGTGTTACTGTAAATGCTGATACTTGTGCTATCTATGATAATTTCAATATTTTCCATGTTGCTTTTATCAACCCTGCAATCATTTATCTTAATATTAAGTTTTTTAAACCTTCTTGATGCTTGTGAATAGCTGATAACTGCCAAATTTTTTCCTATTTGTTGCAGATATCCTTTTATAAACCCCACCGTTTGTCTTAAACCAATTCTAAAAAGATTGACAATTATATGCACCAAAATTACGACTTTATCACTGTAAATATAGTTGCCGCCCTGCATTTTTGGACTATTTTCATACCAATTTTCGATAGCTTCATCGATGTAATGAAAAATATTTCCCCTTTTTTCAAGGAATTTGTTATATTCGTTTTGGTTACTGACTTTCATTTTCTGTGGCATATTTTTTCTTCAACAGTTAAATGGTTATTTATAATGAATTTTGTCAGTAGCTACCAGATTTTTTCGGTTGCTATGCAACAAAGCCCACTGGGATCCAGCTTTTTCATAATCATCAAAACGTTGTACTTTAGCATAAAACGGCTACTTTTATGCTTACCAACTTAATAAAATTCCTGGATCCCAGTGTCTGGGCACTGGGATGACAAGAGAAGGTACTGGGATGACGGTTGTCGTTTAGCCATAAATATTTAAGAAATTTACCAAACGAAAAAAAAGGCAAAAGAAGCCCCAGTCATTGTCTATTTTCAGTATTGGCGTTTTTTAAGTCTTAAACACTGCAATTTAGCTGCTTTTAAATGCAACTCACCTTAGTTTAAATGTTTAAGAAATTTACTAAGCAGAAAAAAAGGCAAAAGAAATCCCTTGTTAGCTAGTTGTCACTCTCTAATCCTGCAAATTGGCGTACTATACTGTCTTAAACGACTTATAAGCGTGTCTCAGCTTATATAGGTAAAAACCTAGAAATATTGTGAAGACATAAGGTGCACATAGTGCAAAAAATTAAAAATAAGACGCCAACTACGTTGTTTTCTTGCTGTTTAATCTGCACAGATGAAGATAACTGAATACCTTCAGTTTTATGATAAAGGGGCTGGTGAAATGTGTCAAGCAGCTTTTTCGTTTCTATATGCGCTACCTTAAGACTTCAACGTCTCAACGCACCTGACCCCACTAGCATATAAATTTGCATGGCTCTTTCCAGTATTAAGCAATGCAAGTCCAATGTTGTCTACACTAGAGCGCAGTTCCCCTATTTCTTCATTATTTTCATTTGTCACTTTAGTGCCAATATCTGGAAGTGCGTTATCCCCCTCAACAAGGTAAAGCTTTCTTCTGAATATTTCTTGTCTGCTCATTCGATTTACGACTTCCTGACCTATATAACACCCCTTATTAAAGCTTATACCGTTTACTTTATCGATTAAAAATTGCAGTGGGAACGATGAATTTTGTACCATATCTTTTGCTCCATCTGGAACGAGGTTTTGAATTCTAACTTTTTCATACTGAGTAAAATCCCCAACTGGCTCCTTTATTTCACCTTTATGTATGATCCTCATTCCTAGCAGTTTGTGCCTTGGATCTTGAAAAATAACTTGTGACTTACCACTACACTCCGTTGACTTAGTATTAAACAAAACTCCAACCTTATATAGCGCACTAACGTCTTTAATCTTCACCCTCAAATAAGTTTTAAGTAAATCCAGTTTCTCGATTATTTGCTGCAAGTGCATGTTTTCGCACTCCAAGAGGGTGTATTTACCATATTCAATAAGAAAAAAATCATATAGATATTTTCCTTGAGGGCTAAGCAATAAAGAGTAAATGGCTTTTTGGCTATCCAACTTATTAATATCATTGGTTATAATACTCTGCAGAAAATCTCTAGTGTCAGGCCCATATAGCACTATCACACCACGACTTAAGAATGGTATATAACTCATGAAATCTCCATAAATAAATCTAAATCTTATTATATAACATTAGGCTCTTTTAGAAACTGCTTTTGGCGTACATATTTTATAATGGTGTGCATATTTTACAAGCTCCAGCCCTTGAAATCTAACTTACGAGTATATACATAAAGTTATAGGTTAATTTGTTGAGAGGAAAAGCAAATGTCAAATGTAAATTTAAATGTATTAGATGATAGCGTGTTGATCAAGCCTGTTAGCGAGGAAAAGCAAGGTGGAATTATGCTTCCATCAAGTGCTGAAAAGAAACCTACTAAAGGTGAAGTTGTAGCAATTGGTGAAGGTTCACGCAACTCAAATGGCGAACGCGTAGCTTTAACTGTGAAAGCTGGTGATAAAGTGTTCTATCGTCAATGGGCTGGTACAGAAATAGAACATAATGATGAAAAGCTTATCGTGATGAAAGAGTCCGATATACTTGCTGTCATTAAATAGCAGTCTTTATTTTACTAAACTGAAACAAAGCGCAACATGGCGCATTGTAAATGGTTTTATTATAGTTTTCTAAATTTTTTATTAACAAGAGGTGATAAAAATGACTAATGTAGTAGTATCAGGTGAGCAGTTGCAAGAAGCCTTTCGTGAAGTCGCAGCAATAGTAGACTCAACGGTGGCAATAACTGCGGGACCTAGGGGAAAAACAGTAGGGATTAATAAGCCCTATGGTGCACCGGAAATCACAAAAGACGGTTATAAGGTAATGAAGGGTATCAAGCCTGAAAAACCACTAAATGCTGCAATAGCAAGCATCTTTGCCCAAAGTTGTTCTCAATGTAACGACAAAGTTGGTGATGGTACAACAACGTGCTCAATACTAACTAGCAATATGATAATGGAAGCTTCAAAGTCAATTGCTGCTGGAAACGATCGTGTTGGTATTAAAAACGGAATACAGAAGGCGAAAGATGTAATATTAAAGGAAATTACGTCAATGTCTCGTACAATTTCTCTAGAGAAAATAGATGAAGTAGCGCAAGTTGCGATAATCTCTGCAAATGGTGATAAGGATATAGGTAACAGTATCGCTGATTCCGTGAAAAAAGTTGGAAAAGAGGGTGTAATAACTGTTGAAGAGAGTAAAGGTTCAAAAGAGTTAGAAGTTGAGCTGACTACTGGCATGCAATTTGATCGCGGTTATCTTTCTCCGTATTTTATTACAAATAATGAAAAAATGATCGTGGAGCTTGATAATCCTTGTCTATTAATTACAGAGAAAAGATTAAATATTATTCAACCTTTACTTCCTATTCTTGAAGCTGTTGTTAAATCTGGTAAACCTTTAGTTATTATTGCAGAGGATATCGAAGGTGAAGCATTAAGCACTTTAGTTATCAATAAATTGCGTGGTGGTTTAAAAGTTGCTGCAGTAAAAGCTCCAGGTTTTGGTGACAGAAGAAAGGAGATGCTCGAAGATATAGCAACTTTGACTGGTGCTAAGTACGTCATAAAAGATGAACTTGGAATTAAGATGGAAGATCTGACACTTGATGATCTTGGTACTGCTAAAAATGTTAAAATTACTAAAGATAATACCACAGTTGTCAGCGAAAATAGCGATTCTGACAGTGTGAAAGCTAGAATCGAGCAGATCAAATCTCAAATTGAAACTTCAACTTCTGATTATGATAAAGAAAAGCTAAGAGAACGTTTAGCGAAATTATCAGGTGGTGTTGCTGTGCTAAAAGTTGGTGGAGCAACTGAAGTGGAAGTTAAAGAACGTAGAGATAGAGTTGAAGATGCGCTGCATGCAACAAGAGCTGCAATTGAAGAAGGCATAGTTCCAGGTGGTGGAGTTGCGCTTCTTTATGCTTCATCTGTTCTCGACAAATTAAAAGGTGCAAGTGACGAAGAGCAAATAGGCATAAACATTATCAAGAAAGTTCTCAGTGCTCCAATTAGAAGGTTAGTTAAAAATGCTGGTCTTGAGTCTGCTGTTATAATTGACTATTTGATTAAGCAGAATGATAAAGAGCTTATATACAACGTTGAGGCTATGAATTACGCTAATGCATTTACAGCTGGTGTGATTGATCCAGCAAAAGTGGTGCGCATTGCTTTTGAAACAGCGATATCTGTTGCGAGTGTGCTGATTACTACTGAATCTATGATAGTTGATGTACCAAGCAAAGAAAATGCTTCATCTCCTATGGGCGCAGGAGAAATGGGTGGCATGGGTGGATTCTAAGTAGAGTGAAGCCGTGGAGCAATTGCTCCACGGTAGTTCCAAAAAATCTCACATTTTACTATTCGTTAAAGGTAATACGTTTGGTGCAGAAAGGCACTACTGTTTGCATCCGTTTCACTCTTTTATATTATGGTTGTCTATAGCTAACCCAAGAAAGGTTTTCCTACGTCATACCGCCGCGGATAGATTCCGCTAATAAGTAGCGGAATGACGAATTTTTGTTTTTCAAATTGTCGGTAAATCTAAGTCAGTTTAGCTATATGTGTTTTCCACAATGACTTATTCTTTTCACCCATTTATATTACAGTTGTATATATTAGAATAATGCTATGTTAATAAATAATCTATATAATACTATTAAATATAATAATTAAAATCTAAATCACTTTCTCTATAAAAGGAGAATTTTACCTTAATGAAAATACATATATATTTAATATTGTTTTTATTTTTTTCTTGCACTCAACTATATGCTGACGAGGAAATTGCAAAATTTGATTTACTTATTGGCGAGATAAATGAAGCAAACCTCACTCTTAAAGGTGCAATAAGGGTTACAGTAGAACCAGGCTGGCACATATATTATAAAGATCCTGGAAATTTCGGTCTTCCCACTTCTTTTGATTGTAAGGGTAACACATTAAACATAGATATTTACTGGCCTACTCCAAAGGAACATAGAGATAAAGTAGGAAGAGAGATATTTATCAGTAACGTATATAAGGATATGGTATTATTTCCCTTTAAGATGAATGTGTTTTCAAATCAAGGGTATATTGACCTTAACTTCCATATAAATTATGCGATATGTAAAGATAGGTGCATCCCTAAAAATGTTGAGATAAAAACCAGGCAACCACTAAAGGATTTCATAGATTCTGATATCAATAAACTTATAAATGAGTGGTATGAAAAATAGGGTTTTATAGCTAACACGTCATACCGCCGCGGTATCTCGGCATAGATTCTGCTAACTATAGTATTTTCTAAAATGAATGATAAATTTCCATTATGGTATTACCAACCAAAAGTTGTAAGTCTGTACATTTATACATTAGAGGTCTGAGGCGGCTTTTGATGGTATGCCAACAGTGTTCTATGGGATTCAAATCTGGTGAATATGTTGGAAGATACAGCACATGACAGCCAAAAGACTCTATTAATGATTTTGTTTTAGTGGTCTTATGAAATGTAGCATTATCCATAACTATGGTTGTGCCAAGTGGCAATTTAGGTAATAACATCTTCTCCAACCATATATTGAATACCTCTTTGTCACACCCACCTTTGAAAGTCATTGGTGCAATAAATCTCATTCCAATCCACCCGGCTACTATACTGATTCTCTCTCGAGTTCTCCCTGGAATATCTGCATAAATTTTCTTTCCTCTTGGAGCACGTCCATATTCTCGGTATAATTTATTATCAACTCCTGCTTCATCTATATATAAGATGCTGGAATGGTCTATTTTTGAGATTTTATCAATAAACTGCTGCCTATCTTCTTGATTGCGCTCTTGATATAGTGTGACTTTTTTTTAAAGTAATTTTTAGCTGTTTTAGTCTATACCAAATTGAATTTATTCCAAATCCAAGATTTTGTTTCATCTCTGCCAGAGTATGATCTGGATTCTTTGTAACATATTCTTCGAGTATTTTTGGGTCTATTTTTCGAATAAAGCTGCCGTTTTTAGATGGCTTGAGGCTTTCACCAGCAGCTTTCTTTTTTAACCAGCGGTACAAAGTTGCTATTCCTATCTCCAGAAGCTCTGCCACCTCAACCTTCTTCTTCCCTTTTCCTATCATCGATATTGCCTTTTCTCTTAAATCCACACTATACGCCATTATAACCCAAATACCTTATTATACCTTTATCATTTACTTTGGGAAATACTATAGTAGCGGAATACGACGAATTTGTCGTTTTTCAAATTGTCGGTAAATCTAAGTCAATTATTTTATGGGTGCGCCAAGTGACCTTACCCAGAAAAAGTGGAGAGAAAGAAAGGAGTTTTTTCGGGTAAAATAAAATTTTGGAGGATTAGAAATGGCAAGAGAATATACGGCAGAATTCAAATTGGAAGCTGTTAAGCTGGCAAATGAACAAAGAAAGGTAGGTCAACCAGTTGCAAAAGTAGCAAGAGATCTAGGCTCTGTGGACAAAATTTTAGAGAAGCCATACAAGAGCCCCGACAAAATTTAGAAAACCCATAAAAACCTCAGCCGTTTTATCGAATCTGGAAAAAATACGCCTAAAGTTCTTAATTTTACCGAAAAAACACTCAATTAAATGACGCTCTTTATAAATGTGTTTATCGTAACCCCTCTGCACTTTTCGATTACGCTTCGGAGGAATAACTGCTGTACATCCCTTGCTTTCAAGACTCGTAACAAAAGCATTGCTGTCATAGCCTTTATCAGCCACTACAGTGGTATTATAGACACTTTCAGTTAATGTTGCTGCTTGTGTAATCTCATTTCTTTGACCAGGGGTCAGAGTAAATTTAAGTGGATTTCCAAGTGCATCGACAAGCGCATGTATTTTAGTTGTAAAGCCACCTTTGCTCCTCCCTAAAGCTTCTTGATCCTTGGAGTTTTTTGTATATCCAGATGAACATGGATGGGCTCGGATGATCGTACCGTCGATTATAGCAACTTCTAAATCAGGCTCTTGTTTAGTATATTCAAGCAATTTTTCCCAGACATCTCTTTCACACCATCTTTTAAATCGCTTATGTATACTCCTGTAATTACCATAAGTTTTTGGTAAAAGTCTCCATTGGCAACCACTTCGGACTATGTACCACACTGCCTCTATGAATATTCTTAAACGTTTTTCATCTTTGCTATGCATTCCTTTTACGCTTTTTATGAACTCTAAAATTTGTTTCCAATTTTCCTCTTTGATGTAATATTGCATATGGTAGTTTCTCCATTTTTTACCTATTAAGCTAAACTACCATCTTTTTCTCTCTTTTCATATTTTTTGTCCACAGAGCCTAGGAATAAGGGATAGCGTATTAGGAAAATGGATGAAGAAATATAACGAAAAAAAGTCAGCGGCAAATGCATTTCCAGATGTAGCACCTTATGACAAAGAGAGATTTGATTTACAGAAAGAGTTAGCAAAAGTAACAAGAGAAAGAGACATTTAAAAAAAAGCCCTGGGCAGTCAAAAAGAGTAAAATATTTTTTTATAAAAGAGCATAGTAAACACCATAAAGTGCAGGAATTATGTAGGGTTTTGAATGTATCTGCTAGTGGCTACTATAAGTGGACTACAAGGAAAATAAGCAGTAGAGAATCAGCAAATAAGGAGTTATTAGCAGATATTCAAAAAATATATCAAGCTTCTAAATGTAGATATGGAGCTCCTAAAATTCATGCTGAATTAAAGGCTTCGGGTAAAAGTTGCAACTTGAAAACAGTGCAAAGTATTATGCAGAAAAATGGTATTCAGGCTATATTGAGAAGAAAATTTAAAATTAAGAAACAACAAACGGACAGTAGAGTCGTAATATTAGACCAAAACTTTATTGTCGATCAACCAAATAAAGTATGGGATTACTTATATAAAAACCAAAGAAGGATGGCTATATTTGGCAACAATAATCGATCTATATTCACGCATGGTAGTTGGCTGGTCAATGAGCAGTTCAATAAATAAACAATTGGTTATGGACTCTTTATTAATGGCCGTTAACAAGCGTAAACCTGCCAAAAATCTACTATTACATAGTGATCAAGGTTCACAATATACTTCGCAAGGTTATCAATATCTCTTATCCATAAAAAACATAGTACCTAGCATGAGTCATAAAGGTTGTTGTTACGACAATTCTGTTGTGGAAAGCTTCTTTAGTTCTCTAAAAAGGGAGTTACCAATAGACACCTCTCGGCACTCTAAACAGCATATCAAAACTGCTATATTTGAATATATAGAAATTTTTTATAACAAACAACGTAGACACTCCACTATTAACTATTGCATTCCTGAGCATTTTGATTCATCATTCTCTTTGTAAAAAACATTCCAAACTTTCTCTCCACTTTTTCTGGGTAAGGTCAATCGTGAACGCTATTATTGTGGAGCCGTGTGCGGGAAAGCCGCAAGCACGGTTCTTTAGGGGAAGTTATGGAAGTAAGACTCAAGCGAGAGAATTAGGACTATGACTTCTACCAAACCAGGTTATTAGCTTACTATAGCTTTTGTAGTGTGACTTCTCATGAACAATAAGTTAGGTATTTTCAACTTTTGTTGTATACTCAAGTGAAAATCTGACTTTTACAGATGGATATAGTAAAGTTTGTTTTATTACTGCCAACAATATTACTTATGTTAATCGCTGGTGTTTACCTATCGATTAAACTAAAATGGCTACAGGTATTTAGATTACCATACGCCCTTTCACTCCTTGGAGCTAAAAAAGGAGAAAATAAATTTTCTTCTATAGCCGCCCTGTTTACAATCTTAGGGGGAAATTTAGGAGTAGGAAATATTTCAGGAACTGCTGTTGCTCTAAAAACCGGAGGACCGGGCTCTATTTTATGGATGGCAATAATTATTGTTATCACTTCTGTGATAAAATATGTCACTTGTTATCTAAGTATAAAAACCAGAAAGGAAAAGAACGGACGGTTTATAGGTGGCCCTGTAGCCTACATGACTGATGCGTTTAACTCTAGGAAGGCCACAATTGTCTTTCTAGTTATCATGATGATGGTTTCAATAACAGTTGGTAACCTTGTTCAGGTAAATTCTCTATCAATACCACTTAACATGATAGATGTGCCTGCAGTTGTTGGTGGCATTGTAATGGCCATAATATTTTTTGTTGTTGCAGCTCTCAGCTTAAAAAAAATTAAAATTTTTATATCGGCTATGATACCGATAATGACGGTAAGTTACCTCATACTTTGCGGTATCATATTATTTAAGTTTAGTGAAAATATCCTTCCTTCTCTAAAATTAATAACAAGCAGTTTTTTTACAACTAGTAGCTTTAATTCTGGTTTATCTCTAGGTTTGATTTTAGAAATGTTGACTATTATTCAAGTCGGAACTTTGCGAGGTATTTTTGCAACAGATATAGGGCTTGGCCTCGAAGGAATCGTGCACTCTTCAATTGTTCCTAAGAAAAATAACAATAAATTTATTATTGAACAGAGCCTAATCACAATAATATCGCCTTTTATAGTTGCATTCATAGTGTTTATTACAACAATGGTACTGCTTGTCACAGATTCTTGGGTCACTGATTTAGAGAGTACTAACATGTGCATATTTGCTTTTAGAAAAGCTATGAATTGGCCCTATATTGACTATTTAATTATGGCCATAATGTTTTGTTTTGCTTTCACTACTATTTTTACTTGGTTTTTTTGCTCAAAACAGACAATACGTTATGTGTCTATGGATAATAAATACACTAAAATCTGGATTGTAATTTTTACCATGATCATTCCGCTTGGTGCGATAGGTAAAGTCCGGTTGCTATGGGATGTCGCTGATATCTCGATTGCTGCTTTGTTGTTTATCAACATACTTGCTATACTCAAGCTAACTTCTAAAGATCCAGAAGTATTCACTATGAGCAACAGATATTTAAAATTAGGCGCCAACTAAAAGTTGCCATCTGAGTAACAACACAACCTTCCTTAATAAAAATTCAACCAATGCTCATGATAATTATATTAGCTAGTATTAGCTAGAACTAAAGGCAGAGGGTTATTAGTGAGGGGTATATGAGTACTAACGATACACAACAAGAACACATTTATAATGAGCGCATTCAAGAATTTTTTCCTTTATTTGATAAAAAGGACGACCCAATTTATAATGCTAGAGTTGATTTTAACACAGTAAAGTTTTTAATAGAACGCGCCGATTGGGATTGGAACGAAGATAAAGACAAAAATAAAGCATGTGGAGTTATTCTTCAGGAATGCGACAAGACAAAGAAAGCTAGACAAGAGCTTGAAGATAAAGCTAAAGAAGAGTTGAATAAATATATTACTATTGCTAATAACATTAATGATGATGTTAAAGATAAAAAAGTTTCAATATACGGTAATCATGCCAGTATTACACTGGAGGATAACAAAAAAGAGTTTAAAATCAGCGAATTTTTAAACAGTGATTTTTGTGAAAAGAATGAAATCTCGGGGTTTTCAACATTGCATAGTGATGGAAAGAGCGGAATGCACGGTTTTGTTGCCGAGGAAGGAGGGAAAAAAATAAGACATTATGTCGTAACCGATGGTTCATATGAAATGACTCTGAAATGGTACGCGAAAGGGGAAGAATGCAAGATCAAAATTAAGATTGATGCTAACGGTGTAGACCTTGTTAAAGGTGATGATTTTTCTCTAGAACGGTTAGAAGCGAATCAAGATATAAAAATAGGTGGTTTATTCTTGCATGAAATACAATTCAGGGAAAAAGGAAAAGTGAATGAGGTGCAACATGACGGAAAAGAATCATCTGAAATCGCAATAAAAAGTAACAGCAGAGATATTGAGCAAGGGGTCGAAAAACCACCAATAGGTGGTCTATTCTCACATTCACTACAACAAGAAGTTGAGTCTCAAACTACTAGATTACAGTCTAATGATGAAAACGATTCAGGCTATGGAAGTCAAGGGAAAAATCCTCAGAACAAAAAAACTCCTCCACAAGTACCAACTAGAACTAGTTCACTCAAAAAAGATGTTTTAAATGAGCAAGGGAGTGGAAGCCAAAAACCAGATGGCTTGCGCGGAAATGAGCAAACACCTAATAATCAGCAAAAAGGTGCAACCACTGTATCACGGTCTGATAGTAGAGATAACTATGATTTTCCATCTTCTGATCCTTCAGATAGTTCTACTTTCACCAAGTCTGTAAGCCACAATCAAGATAATAGGCAAGAAGATGAACGATATGATAATCCTACATTTGCTACATTTGGACATGCTGTACCTGGAAGCCAAAAACCAGATAGAAGTGAGCAAACACCTAATGATCAGCAACAACCTGAAATCCCGCAACAAGAAGGAAATAGCAAAAGCGATCTATTACAAGAGATCAGGAATTTCAAGAAAAACAACTTACGGCACACTGATGTTGATGATAGAGAAGCATCAATTGCAGGAAGTAGAAAAAATAACCCATCACCGTTAGAGACATTAAAGGACAGAATTCCTTATTCACCTTCTCCAGATCCAGATATATATAACAGTGATAACCAAAGTGCTAGTGGTGCTGAGTGGAAAGAAAGTGAACAGTCATTTTCTGTTCCAAAACCCAATAGCAAAAGTGACTCGGGCTCTTCATCTCAAATTCATGCTCAACCTCAAGTAGATCCTGAGCAGCCAAAGAGGAGCTTAGAGAACATTGAACAAAGTGATCAAACTCCGCCTGAAAATCTTCTTAAAGAAATTAGAGATAGATCACAGCAAGATAATAGAGGATTAAGGCAAGTTGATCCTACTGATAAACTGTCACAAGATAAAGAAGATGGGTTGCAAAAAGACAATTTAGCAGATGTAAAAACAGTGGAAGGTCCAACCGTTAATGTCTCTGCTTCAACACCAAATAGTATAAGTGATTCAGGTTATATATCTCCAACTAGTAGTGATAGTAAACCTCAAACAGATTTAAAACAGGTAGGAAGGAAATTAGAAGAACATATTAATCTAACTCTATTTGAAGAACTTAAAAATACATTAGGTCAAGAAAATCTCGGGTTAAAACCGGCTGATCAGAGTCAGATTAGTGAAGAAACTAAAAAACGCTTGAGAGAAGATGGATTGCTAAAAGACAGTTCAACAGATGTAAAAACAAATGATTCGGGCTATTCATCTCCAACTCATGACAATAATGAACAATCTCAAGTAAATCCTGGACAGTTAAAAGCGAGCCTAATGAATGTTGAACAAAGAGATGATACTCTACTTACGGAATTTACCAGTAAGTTGGATAAAGAAACTCAGAAGTTTCCACTAAAACCAGTGGATCAAAGAGGAATTAGTGAACAAACCAAAGAACATTTATTAGCAGCCGGGTTGCTAAAAGACAGCTCAACAGACATAAAAGCAAACGATTCGGGCTATTCATCTCCAACTCATGACAATAATGAACAATCTCAAGTAAATCCTGAACAGTTAAAAGCGAGCCTAATGAATGTTGAACAAAAAGATGACACTCTACTTACGGAATTTACCAGTAAGTTGGATAAAGAAACTCAGAAGTTCCCACTAAAACCAGTGGATCAAAGAGGAATGAGTGAACAAACTAAAGAACATTTATTGGCAGCCGGGTTGCTAAAAGATAGTTCAACAGATGTAAAAACAGTGGCAGAACGAGAAAATGCTGACACTAGTCCAACCGTAGATAAAAATAGCGAACTATATAAATTGCTAGAAAAAGATAAGATACAACTGGAAGTTGGAGTAATAAAAGAAGAAAGAGAAGATACTTTAACAGAACACACTGATAGTTGTGATCGCGATAGAATCGCATTAGGTAACAGAAATAAAAGACCACTGGATTGGACTAAACGTATTGCTGAGTCACAACAAGAAAAAGATACCAATAAAGGTATTTCAATATAAATTGAGGTTAAAATAATTGCTTAGCAAACAATAGGTTTCATGCAACGGTAACCCTATAACAGAAGAGTAGGAGCCGCGTAAGAACAATACGAACACTCCAGCTAGGCCTTGTATATTGCATCCCCCTGCCCTATTTTTCCACTCTTCTGATACTAAATAATACTTAATTTCTTGTTCACTGAGACGTTTAAATTTCACTATTGTAACCACAGTCCTAATATGTTGTTTGGATTGATCGGGAGTTAATAGACATACACTGGTATATACTCTATGCCTTCTTCCTGATAACAAGCGGATGCATTTTTCTGCTTGCTCAACGTTTTCAGCTTTAAGCAATATCCTTCTACCACAAGCAACAATTGTATCAACACCAAGCACAAAGTAATTTGGATTTGAACTTTGTATTTTCTCAGCTTTACTTTTTGCCATACGGATTGAGTAATCCTTCGGAAGTTCCTTTTTCAAAGGAGTTTCGTCTATATCTGCTGGCAAAATCAAGCCTGGTTTAATATTTATTTGTTTTAGTAAAGCTACACGTCTTTCTGATGATGAAGCAAGAATAAGATTATTTAGAGATCGTTCTGTCACTTGTACCTTTAAGCCTTCTAATGATCCGACCTTTTTTCGCATTCCTATCGTAAATGCTCATCTCAACTAACACCCTATCCCCTATAATGATGCGTATTTTACTTCTTCTCACTTTCCCTGATACATGACAGATAATCTCATGTTCATTGTCCAGTTTCACTCTAAATTCTGCTGCAGGTAGTAAAGCAGTTACTGCCCCTTCCACTTCAAAAAGTGTTTTCGATTTCTCGTCTTTTATCATATGTTATATTATAATTTAATAATCTTTTTCAGTCTACTATAGATTTTAAATTATTATCAACACAAAAGACTTTTTCCACTCCACTTAAGTATTTCTCTTGCAACTTAATCCCAGCCATCTTCACAATAATGCTTTCGAAGTGCAGCCCTGCATTTTTCACTTTCTCCAACCTAACCGAGAAAAGGCGAGCTACCTACGTTTCTACTCTCTGCCACCTTCTCAATAGAACTTGTAGTTATGTTGGAAGATAAATCATTATCACAATTTTCCTCATCGCCACCATATCCGCCATCAATGCTTAAAGATCTGAGTGATCTTCTCTCCCCTTCTAGTGGAACATAAGACTCATTATCAAGGCTTAAAGATCTGGATAACTCTATCTTCTTTCGTGGAGCATTGTCAGGCTCACTAGAAATGTCTCCTGTTAGAGTATAAAATTGATCGTTGAGGCCCTTTTGTTTGTCAGCAAACGTTTCTGCACTCAACATTTCTACTTGATTACGCAAATCTTCTATTTCTTTTTTACTGTCTTGTAGTTCTTTCGTCAGACCTTCAATATCCAAAACTTTACCTGCAATGATGTCGCTCAATGCATCACGGTTCTCTTCCAATTCCTTAATCTCATCTTCATGCTCTCTATCCATGGATTCCAATATTGATGCTACATACTCTTTAAACTTATTTTCTCGCTCTTCAATTTCCCATTTTAGTTTGTCTATCTCTTGTTCATGAGATTCCAGTTGTGCTTTATACTCATTTTCCAACCCTAGCATTTGATATTTTAAATTGCTTATAGACTGCTCCTTTTCCTTCATTATGTGTGCTGCTTGGTCTATCTCTTTTTCAAATTCTTTTAATTTGTCTTCTAATTCCTTCTTTTCTGTATTAACATCTTTCAGCTTGTCCTCTAGCTTTCCTTTTTCTTCATATACACTTTTAAGTTTTTGTGCCCTCTCCTCCAGGTTTTCTTTGAGCTGCGTTAACTCCTTGCGCATTGTATCTATTTCTGCCTTTGATCCTCGCTCCTTTTTTTCAAGTTTATCTTTTAAATCACTAGTCTGTTTTTTTAATGCTTCAATTCTTTGCTCAGCTTCTGCAAGTTTCTGATTCACTCTTTTCTTTTCTGTTTGAGCACTTTCTAGCTCATTGCTTAATGCTTGGTTTACCTCTTTCAAGCATGATAATTCTTTTTGCAGATCTAATACTTGTTTTGAAAACCGTTCTTTATCTTCCTCTATATCCTTATTAGAGCGTTCTAACTGATCAAACTTGTCCTCTAAATCAGACTTTCCTTCCTGCACATGATATAGTTCTTCTTGCGATTTCTTTAATTTACTTTTTAACTCCTCCTTTTTTGCATTAGCAACTTCCAGCTCTTGCCTTAGCTTTCCTTTTTCTTCACATACACTTTCAAGTTCTTGTGCTTTCCCTTGTAGCTCTGCTAACGCACTTGCTAACTTTTTATCTTTTTGTGCCAATTCAGTTTGCAATTCTGTGTTTTTTTGCTCTTGCTCAATTTCTACAGGTCTCTGATCCGATACATAATGCTCATCACCAAGTCCACTATCAACGCTTGAAAATCTGCGTGATTTTTTCTTCTCTGGTGTAACATTAACGTTATCTTCATCTTCAGTGAGTTTAAGTATAAGCATTGTATCTCCTGGAAATTCCTCGTACTCGTTTTCTGGAATGTCGAATTCTGGTCTCTCTTCTCCAAGTTTATCTTGTAAATCGCTATTCTGCCTCTCTTTTACAATTGTTTGATTATCTTCTGCTTGGGTTGTTTCTAGTTTCTCCTGTAGTTGCTGATTTTCTTGTGTTAATTCATGGTGCTTTTTATTTATCACTTGCAACTCTGCTTCTTCTTGCTTCAATTCAACGTTTTCTTCGGACAGCATCTGATTATTTAAAATCAATTCATCCATTTGTTGTGAAGCAACTTCTGGTTGAGTTTCAGTGTGCTGTAAATTGACTTCTGTTTGAATTAATGCATTGCTATTAATAGAAGGAGGAGGAGGAAGGCTATTGTCAGCATCAACTTTAGGATCTAATTTCTCCTCTGGTTCTTTGTCTTGATAGGCCACTATAGATTCATTTTGAAAATTATTATTAGCAGTAGGTACAACATCAGCAGCCTCACCCTTTTTTAGTGATTTTATTACAGCATTATGTAAGGAGAGACCTTGAATATATAATTCATCATTTTGCTTTATCAATTCTCGGATCTCCTCCGATAGCACAAAATCTTTACCATTAAATTTTAATACTTCAGTTATGCCACCACTACTCACATTCATAATCATGGTACAAATTGAAACATTCCCGAACTCATCCTTTACAGGCCAAGTGCTTGTCATTTCATAACATGCGCCTTCTTCAAATTTATAATGTCTTTCCTTACCTTCTCGATGAGCGCATATTTCACGTTTTTTATTGCAATAGATATTCAGTTCTTTCTCTTGCTGCAAAATGTCACTAATCTTTGTTGGCTCACTTCTATTGTAATTAATAAGATTGATATTCAAAACTCTATGAGCGTTATCAGTTTCTGTGTAATAAGCTCGAAGCTCTACGCCTTTTCCCTCAAAATATTTACTTGCAGCTTTTTTTCCCTGCTCTGCCAACTCTATGCATTTATCTATATCTTCCTTAAAGCTCTTACCGGCAGACTCTGTTACTGCTTTATCTATGTACGTTTGTTTAAAATCTTTATCGTTTATTAGGTCATAAAAACTCCACCCATCTCTATAAGCATTCTGTATAGCAGTGAAGTCTCTTTCTTCTTTCAAAAGCGTTAAAAAGCCTACCTTGTCTTCTAGATTTTTTAGTTTAAAACCTGTCATTATCTTCTCTAATTGAGAATTAAATTCTTTATCGGCAAAATTTTCAGCAGGATTGTTTAATTCGTTTTGTAATCCTTTATTTTCTGCAATTGAGCGGCAGAACTTCATTATAGCAGAGTCCTTAGTGGAAGGATTTTCTTTTTCCACTTCATCAATACGGTCCTTGAGGGATGTAAGACGTAGTGTAAGCCGTGACAAATATAGATCGTGTTCATAAAATGCCAACAAGCGATGTATTGCATTCCAAGCACATGATGCGATTGATCCAATACCAGAATCCTCCCCTGCCTCTGCTGTTTTTTCTTCCTTAGTCAAATCTCCAATCATAACACACCTCCTTTAACTATATTTATATTATACCAATTAACATATATTTAAAAAAATCAAACCACGCTCTACACTAACTTTTATAATTACTTGATTGTGTAAAAATAACTGCAAGTGTTAACCTTGAGCTTTTATCTTTCATTATACACTGCTCACTATACGTTTACACTACTACCTTGCATAATAGACTATTCGAAGTTACGCAAGTATTTTTTTTATTGGATAAAAGTTAACAAGACGTTTTCAGAAATCTTTAAGCTCAATAACATCCTCTCTTTTTGGACTAGTTGAAATTAGATGAATTGGTACACCTATTAATTTTTCTAACTTGTCTATATATTTTATTAAATTGATAGGCAATGCTTCAATCGACCTTTTACCTTGAGTATTTTCTTTCCAGCCAGGAAACTCTTCATATATTGGCTCTAATTCCTCCTGTATTGAATGCGATGCGGGTAAATAATCATACATTTTCCCGCTATACTTGTAACCAGTGCATATTTTAATTGTATCAAAAGAATCAAGCACATCTAATTTGGTTAATACAATGCTTGAAACTCCAGAAAGTTGCACAGCCTGGCGCACTAAAACTGCGTCAAACCATCCGCAGCGCCTTCTTCTATTGCTTACTGTTCCAAGTTCCTTGCCTATAGTAAATAAGCTATCCCCCACTTCATTCTTTTGCTCAGTAGGGAATGGGCCATTGCCCACTCTTGTTGTATAAGCTTTTGCCACACCAATAATGTGAGCATTGGAGGCTAATCCTGAACCTGTTATTGCTTGCGACGCTACAGTATTACTTGAAGTAACAAAAGGGTAAGTTCCGTGGTCGATATCTAAAAATGTACCTTGGGCGCCTTCAAATATTATTTTCTTACCTTCTTTCATAAAGTCATTTAATATCTTCCACACAGGTTTTTTATATGAAAGAATTTTTTCTGAAATCTCTTGAATTTCCTTTAATATTTCTTCTTTTTTAACCACCTGGTAGTTAAGGCCTTTTCTGATAGCATTGTGGTAATTCAAAAGAGTATCCACTCTTTTATTGAGCTCATCTGCGTTTTCTAAGTCACAAAGGCGTATAGCTCTCCTTCCAACTTTATCTTCATAACATGGCCCTACTCCTTTGTTTGTTGTACCAATTTTGCGATTTCCGTTTAAATCTTCAAATAGCTTTTCCTTGTCCTTATGTACGCTAAGTATTAATGGACAGCTTTCAGATACTATCAAATTATTGGGATTAATATCCATCCCTTTAACTTTCAATAACTCTATTTCTGAGATTAGAGCATGTGAATCAAGAGCAACACCGTTTCCTATGATAGATATTTTGCCCGTTCTCAAAACAGCAGAGGGCAGTAAATTTAATTTATAAACCTCATCATCTACTACTATAGTGTGCCCTGCATTATTTCCTCCCTGAAATCTCACAACTACATCTGCATTCTCAGAAAGATAATCTACTATTTTACCCTTGCCTTCGTCACCCCATTGCAGACCAACAATTACAATATTATTCATCATTATTTTCTAGATTAATACATAAATGTTAATATAGTACGCTACAAATGAAAAGAGAAATCTACGCCTTTCCTGCACCTCTTAAATAAAGAAATATACTGTCGATTTTCTTAATATATTACCAAATTATTCATCATTATATGATACAACTTACAGCATATTTACAGTAAGGTGTTATTTATGAAAGAGGCAAAGGGGAAAAATAATAAGAGTCCAGTAGTTAGATTAAAGGCCACAGCTAAAGAGTTCAATTTTAGTAAATTAAGAGCAGATCAAGATAATAAATTAGCGAATTCTGGTGAAACAATGTTCTTAGATTTTCAAAGGATGAATTTTATTATTAACGGAAAAGAAATAGATAAAAATCTTATTATTGCATTTAAGGAAGGAGCTAAGCACCGCAAAAGCGAACTTTTTAATAGTGATGATATATATAATGACGAAATATTTAACAAAAAAGGAACAAGAGAAATAGATACGGATCATGGCAAAGCATTTGTTGCTTCAGTACTTGAAGATATTGAGAAAGAGCTTGTAAGTGATACATTGGATGAGCTATACTGCAAAGATCCCAAAACTGCCAATCATCAAAAAACCGATTCATATAAGAAAGAATTTGAAGAATTTTACAATGCTGGCCACGGGTATATCCATCTATTACCTACAGAGAGAGATGAAAACAAGGATTACCGTTCCTTTGCAAAAGAAGTTTTCAAGAAAATGTTTAGATACGCTAGTGCGGAAGTTCCAAGTGATGCTATTTTAGAAGAGCTAGTCACCAATTGTAATCAAGCAGGGTATGAGGCTGCTCCATTTATACAAACTCAACTTGCACTTGGACAGTCGTTCATAGTAGAAAATCCTAAAAAAGTAATAAACATTGATTGTGCTAACCAAAATAATGTGAGAATTAGATCTGATATGAGGCTACCAATACTCTCTGTTGAAAATCAAGTTATGCATGGCGATAAGATATGTAATCTGCCCAGTTCATTGGAATTTACAATTGAATCTCACAATGGTGAAGACTTTGTAACATACAGAGATGGTAAATTGTCACTTACTATTCCTAAAGAGTTAAAAAATTATAAAGATAATGGCAAGAGCTTGTTTGACATTATTAAAGAATATTTTCAGAAATTCTGTGCAAAATTAGGATTTAAACCTGAGACAAAAATACAAATAGAGCATGGCTTCGGTGCTCAAAGTAACTATTTAGATGGTACAATATCAACCACAGGATCAGATGCAAATGAAGAGTTTATCAATCTTTTAAGCGAAAATCTCAGAGAGAGGTTCTTGGGGTTAGGACTTGCTCTAGAAGATGTTAATGATCTTGTTGAAGTCAGAGTATCTACAGTTATGGATCTATTGAGTGATTATGCTAAATTGGAAGATAATAAAGAAAACAGAGAGTTATTAATAAGTGAAGTAGCAGATAATTTAGGGCTTTCCTTTCAAGGTAAAATAGCATCAGAAGTATTGAAAGAGTTTGATGATGAAATGTTAATGCATACAGAAGGTATAGATAATAACATAGGTCAACATATAATGGAATTAGGCTCTTTACCTTCTTTGATAAGAGGCCATATTAATCATAATCAAGTGCAGTCTGTTGTAAATACTTTTATTAAGTTAATTATTGAAGGGAAAAGCGAAGTATACAAAGAAAAAAATGCAATTAATGCAATTGATGCAATTTATCAGAAGGTAGATAAGGCAATTGTTGAGCAAGAAAAAAGAGCAACCAACAAACAAGATATAGAAAATGATAAATGGACAGATAAAATAAAAAAACAGAGATTATCTGTGGAATCACATGAACACTTACATTAAAGATACTAGTAGGCTCTTTAAATATTTTAGAGTTCATGGTTACAACGGTTGCTATTTTACAGTGCACCTCATCGTAAAAACTACGTGCCGTTGCATCATATGTTTCAAGAACGTTGGTAAAATGTTCAAGTTGATCTCGATTCAATACCTGATCTATTCTAGTTAGTTGGTCATTGCTGCTTTTAAAATTAGTTAGATCACCTAACATAGCACGTTCTTCAGTTTCAGCAGGCAAGTATTTAAAGTGACCAAAGATATTTTGCCTAATTTTCTCTAGCATATTTACCTGTATACTTACAAAGCTACCTAATACCGCATACTGATTTCTCTCTTTATTTTGTACGAATTAATCAAATGAAGTGAATACAGTATCCACACTACTAAAAAAAATGTGGCACAAAACATAAACATTACAATGAGTGGCAACAGCAAAGAACCTTCTATTGCTACTCCACCTCTTCTCAAAATGCTTGCAGGCTGGTGGAGAGTAGACCATAAATTCACGGAAAATTTTACTATAGGAATATTTATAGCACTAAAAATGGCAAATACTGCTGCTGATTTTTCTGCCCTCGCTTCATTGTCAAAAGCGCTCCACAATGAAAGGTAGCCAACATATAGGAAAAATAAGATCAACATTGAAGTAAGCCTTGCATCCCATACCCACCAGGTGCCCCAGGTTCCTTTTCCCCAGATGCTGCCTGTGATTAAGCATATTGCAGAAAAGATTGTCCCTGCAGGAGCAGCAGCATGTGCCAAGACACTAGCAATGCTATTGTTCCACACTAATGAAATGAAACTGAGTGAAGCAATTAATCCATATATTCCAAGAGCAAGCCATGCAGAAGGCACATGAAGATACATAATTCGTACAATTTCTCCTTGTTTATAATCTTCTGGGGAGAAGAATAACGCCAAAAACATTCCAATCAAAAAACATGCGAAACAAATAACCCCAAGCCAAGGTAGAGCTTTCTTAGAAAAATAAGAGAAATTTGTAGGCTTTAATAAAAACATTCGTTTTGAGAATAATTGTGTTAAGAATTTACCAATTAGTTTGAGTTTTATCAACAGGATAGTTTTTCTATATTTACGTAGGTCAACAAATTAGCATAATTTCAGTAGCAGATTGCTAGCTATTATTTTTAGTATATGACCCTTAAAAAGCTTAATCTACATTTAGTATCAGATTCAAGTGGTGAAACTGTTATATCAGTTGCAAAATCAGCCCTGAAACACTTTCGTTCTATAGAAACGATCGAATATGTTTGGTCTTTTGTAAAAGGAGAAGAGCAGATTGACAAAATTCTGGAGGAAGTTAATAGGAAAAGTGATGAGCATAATTTTGTTATATGCACTATTACTGATGATGAGCTAAGAAAATATCTAAAAGATAACTGTATAAAGTTGAAAATTCCCTATAGAGCAATATTATCACATATTATTAGAGAAATTTCGTCTTATCTTGAAATTGAAAAAGACGAAAAGCTTGACTTGCATACTGAGATAAATAACGAATATTTTCAGCGCATTGAGGCAATAAACTACACTATTAATCATGATGATGGACAAAATATTCAAGATATTGATAAAGCAGATATAATTTTGGTTGGAGTTTCACGTACATCAAAATCTCCCACCAGTACGTATTTAGCTTACCGAGGCTATAAGGTTGCAAATATTCCTTTTGTTAGTGGAGTACCCTTTTATGTCGACTTGGCAAAATTAAAAAATAAACTAACGATAGGGGTAACAATAGACGTAAGTAGGCTAATAGAAATACGCAAAAATAGACTTACTTCAATTAACAACGAAGATAATAATATATATGCTAACCCTGAGAAAGTAGAAAAGGAAATTAAAGAAGCAGAGGAGCTCTTTAAACAGAATAACTGGCCAATTATCGATGTCACGCAAAAGTCAATCGAAGAAGTATCAGCAACAATTATACAATATTTTAATAAAATGTGAAAAATTTATCAATTGACTAACTCTCTGCAAGTGATCATAATGTAAGGTAATTTAATTCTTACTATAGATATGAAAGTCAAAGGGTCGCTAAAATCTCATCGTAACAGAGATAAAAATTGTAAAGTTGTGAAAAGGGGTGGTAAGATTTACATTATAAATAAGGTAAAGCCAAGGTGTAAAGCGCGTCAAGGTTCTTAGCTTTTTGTTCACCCTTTCATGTTATATATTTCTTGTATGTGAAAGTACGGTGCTTATATCTAAAAAGAAGCAAAAGTTGCTGTGTTTAAGCGCAGCCTTACTCATTTCTTCTCTTACATTATATTTCAGCATTAGCACAATTACAGGCAAACGTGGCTTGTTGACGTTAATCGATTTAAAAAAAGAAATTGAGTACAATGAACTTTTGCTAAAGGATATCTCTTTTGAAAAGGAAAAGTTGGGTAACAAAGTATTCGGCTTATATGAAAAAAGCTTGGATTTAGATCTGCTTGATGAGCAAGCAAAAAATGCTTTAGGTTATGTGAACCCTAATGAACTTATGGTTGTTCTTGACGTGGAATAGCAGTAGACTTCTTGCGTTACCTACTGTCATCCCAGTGCTCCTTTTTTTGTCATCCGAGTAGCCCTTTTTTGTCATCCCAGTGCTTGACACTGGGATGGCTTTGTTGCATAGCAACCGAAAAAATCTGGTAGCTACTGACAAAATTCATTATAAATAACCATTTAACTGTTGAAGAAAAAATATGCCACAGAAAATGAAAGTCAGTAACCAAAACGAATATAACAAATTCCTTGAAAAAAGGGGAAATATTTTTCGTTACATCGATGAAGCTATCGAAAATTGGTATGAAAATAGTCCAAAAATGCAGGGCGGCAACTATATTTACAGTGATAAAGTCGTAATTTTGGTGCATATAATTGTCAATCTTTTTAGAATTGGTTTAAGACAAACGGTGGGGTTTATAAAAGGATATCTGCAACAAATAGGAAAAAATTTGGCAGTTATCAGCTATTCACAAGCATCAAGAAGGTTTAAAAAACTTAATATTAAGATAAATGATTGCAGGGTTGATAAAAGCAACATGGAAAATATTGAAATTATCATAGATAGCACAAGTATCAGCATTTACAGTAACACTCCTGGCCACAGTAAGGAAAACAGTGCAGATAGAAAGTACCGAAGCTACGAGCAAGTAAGAAAGTTACATGTTATGTTAAGTGTGAATAGTAAAAAAGCTATAGCTGCAAGATACAGTAATGGCGTCTACTCTGACCACTATGGAGCTTGCGATTTGCTTGAAGAAGTTAATTTTCAGCACAAAATAAAAGCATTATATGCAGATAGGGCATACGATAGGCACAAACTTTATAAATTGTGTAAGAAATACGATATAAAGACAAAAGTTCTACCAAAAAAGGATGCAGCAGAACATTCAAAAATAGATTATATGTCTGACAGAAATGCTGCTATTAGGTTAATAAAATTATATGGACAAGATGGTGTAAAAGAGTGGAAAAAGGAAGCGATTTATGGAAAGAGATCTTACATAGAAGGATTTTTCTCAAGGTTGAAGCAAGTATTTGGATTTAGCTTTAGGAATAAATCTGAAGTAAATCGTGAAAAAGAATTACTAATTAAGTGCTATTTGCTCAACAAATTCACTGATATTGGTATGGCTAAATTTGAAATCATTACATAAATTTGTCGTAAACCATCACTGCTTAAGGTGCTATGCAACAAAGCCATTCCAGTGTCAAGCACTGGAATGACACCCACTGGTGAGTCAAGCCAAAAACGTTTGTACAGCTATGTGTCAAGGCACTGGGATGACACCCTGACAACCGTCATGCCGCGATTCATTCGCGGTATCTTAGCATAGATCCCGCTAACAAGTAGCGGGATGACGTAGGAAAACCTTTCTTGGGTTAGCTATAGGCAGCAATTTTCTGTATTTATTTTAAATTGAAGAAAGCTCAAATGAAAGATCGTGTTTTGCTAAAAATCACAGAATGCAGTCTGGTTACAATCTAAGTTGCTTTAGCTATAAATTCAAGTTTTATCAATGTCTTGTGTTGTTACCCAAATAATGGTTGTGCAAGCGCTTAATTTTTTGATCAAAAAGGAACAAGTTTAGTAAAAAATAATGATATTATTAGTGGAACATAAAACAGTCCCACTGCAGTACTGATTAGAAGCAACAGAGTAGCTTTATCTGGTTGATAATTCAAAATGTTAGCAAGTATTATACTGGACCCAGAAACTGGAATAATAGCTAGCAACATCAATGCTTTGTATATGCTTTCATCATATACACCTACAATATGTTTGTCTATAAGAACGATTCCTAAAACAAATAATGGCCAGAATACGTACTTTGCTGTAATAGTGATCAAAGCAAGCTTCCAATCTACTTTAAAGCTTGTAATATTCGCAATGCTCACTCCAAGTAGCACCATTCCTAGTGTAACAAATGTACTTCTAATGTTCATCATAACATCTGTTAAAAAAGTAGGTATTTGTATATCGTATATACTTAAAAAGAAGCCCAGAATCATCGCATAAAGCGAAGGAAGTTTGAACAACTTTAATATGCATTCTTTTGCGGTATAAATACCATTTGCGGCTATGTAAAATCCTAAGCTATTTTCAAACAATGCCATCCCTATATAACAAACAACATATACAGATACTGAATCTTCATCAAATAAAGCCATGGCAATCGGCAGGCCAAAATAACCCATACTTGTGCTGCCCGAGCTAAATGCTAATATATTTCTTGTGTTATCCTTAAATAAAAAAGAAGAAAGATAATACACTGATAAGGACATAGTGCTACCTATAAACCATATCAAAATCGGCAGAGAAATTACTTTTAAATTAACTTCTGTATGAGATACTCCATATAAAATCACTATTGGATTAGCTATATAAAAGAGTATTTGAGATAGAGTGTTTCTATCAATTTTAAGACATTTTCCTGCTAAATAACCAATAAACATCGTAATATAGATAGGTAATATTTTTAGAAAAAGAGTAAAGAACATACTAGCCTATTGTGATACTTTTGACTGATAAAGTGATATTAGATCTTAAGGTATTGTAAAAGTAAACAAAATTTATTTTCCAATTTATCCAGCTCATAGTTAATTAAAAAAGATTCACTTAGTGCCAAAATTTGTTTTTATATAGGACTTAAGAATGATATTTTTATGATAAAATTATGTTAAGTTTCTGTAAAGCTTCTTGCATATTTTTAAATAATGATGAAAAATTAAACTGCTTGTGGTAATTTAGACGGACTGTTGAAAAAGTAAGAAAATGTTCTTCTTTTAACGCTTTAAATGTGATATTTTTATTCATTAATTAAAAATTTCAAATGTTACTACCATTTCTGTTAATCCTGTCTCTAATTGCCAAGTTCATTGAAATTGATATTTCCGTGCCTAGCTTTCCGGATATAGTGCGCTATTTTAACGTATCGGAAGGAACAATTCAATTAACTATTGCTTATAATTTTTTAGGCTTTTGCATAGGAGGGTTGTTTTTCGGTCCATTGTCTGAATGCTATGGCAGAAGGAGAATTATGATCATAGGTAACACTTTGTTATTAATCGGTGCTGTTGGTTGCGTTTTTGCACCGTCGGTTTTTTGGCTTTTTATCTCTCGCTTTGTTCAGGGCATTGGTGTTAGCACATCTGTAGTTGTGTTTGCAATTGTTGCAGACAGTTATCAGGGTGACAAAGCAATAAAATTTATTGGAATCATGAATTCTGTTCTAACAGTTGTCATGGCAATTGCACCTATTTTAGGAAGCTTTATTAACGAAGCTGTAGGGTGGCGTAGTAATTATGCAACTGTTGCAGTAATTTGTTTGATCTCTTGGATTTTACTACTTTTAGCGTTACCAGAAACAAAAAAGGACCGCGATATTTTCAGTTTGAAAAAAACGGTGAAAGATTACGGAAAATTATTATCGAGTTCAAAATTCGTTGCATTGTCTTTAATACCAAGTCTCTTTACTTCTGCATATATGTCATTCATTACTTGTGGGCCATTTCTATACATGGAAACTTTTGGATTACCAAGCAAAGTTTATGCACTACATCAAGGTTTGATTGTAGGTTCCTTTTCTCTAACCAGCTTATTTTCCGGTAAAATCCTACAAAAATTTGGAGCAAGATGGTGTGTAATTTCTGGTACGAGCGTAGGTGCTATTGGGTCTCTATTGCTTGTAATATTCAGTGTAATCATGCCCCATTCTTCCTACTTAGTAACACTGTCTATGATTATTTTTTCTATCGGTTGTGCAATGTGCCAGCCAGTGGTTTTGAACGCATCAATAAATGTTTTCCCTGAAATTAAAGGTACGGCTTCTTCTGCACTCTCGGTCATTAGAGCTTTTATCATGGCTATTTTTATCGGCTTAACAAGCTACGTTTACAATGGTCAAGCGATCAGTGCAGCTATTCTTGTTCTATCTGCAGTAGTGCTAGAACTTGTTTTTACTGCATATTTATTACTAACTACACCCTTAAGATCTGGTATGATTAATAATTTTGTAAAAGACAAGAATTAACTGACAGAAGAATTAAAACTAATATCATGCTCTTGTTTAATGCTACTAATATTTTTCTGAAAAGCAATATGTTTACTATCCAAAAACGTTTGCATAGGCATAGCAATATTTGCCTGAGTGAGGCCTTGTCTCATTGTAAGAACGCAACCAGTGATCAACATCAATCTGTCAAAGAATTGTAGATTTTTTTTCTAAAGATAATATTGTAACACTCATCTTGCATAGTTCTGTGAAACCTTTCACATATGTCACTAGTTTGTAGAGAGTTGGCTTTGGTTCTAGAATGATCAACGTTTTCTATTCCCAAATATAGCTGATAAGCGTGATTTTCGGGCTTGCCACAATACTCCGTACCCCTATCAGTTAGAATGCGTAATAATGGAATTTTCTGCTCATCCAAAAATGGAATAACTCTACCGTTGAGAAGGTCTGCAAGCTGTAATAGCTGTTCTACCCGTGTAAAGTTTAACCATTGCAACTCTGGAATAAGTATCAACAAAAGTCTGCTGATCTATACCTTTGATATTGTCCACATAATAGGTATCCTGAGAGCTTGTCCGGAAACTGGTAAACTCAAGCATATTCCCTCCTTAACATAACCCTACTCATAGCCAGGTATATGAAATTTTCAGTGGATGTTGTAAGTAAATCGTATTCCTTTGATAGCCTTCTATTCCTCAAGCAAAAGTCCTTTCTACAACCCATCTTCTTGACTGTACTTTAAACCCCTGTTCCCTCATTGGTAGTAGTTCAGGTGGTGTGTCTTTGTGTACCCAAAACCTACATGGAGGCCTTTTAACAATTTCAATGTCTATTCCGTACTCTTTTTCTATGTACTCCTTTAAATTTCTTCCTTGATACCCCATATCAGCCCACATTTTCTTAACGTTAGTATATTTTTTCCTCATATTATCCAATGCTACCATCTCTGTCATTTTCACTAGCAGCACCCACATAACAGCCTAATATAAAACCCTGAGATTATGTGCCTTTTTCTACCTTTTACTTTTTTACTCCCATCATAACCTTTGACCCCCCTTTTTCTGTCGTTTTTACAGATTACTATGCAAGCACTTGGCTCCTCGTTTCTTCCCATTTTTGACCTACTATATTTAGTGATATCGTAGTTCATTTTTTCGAAAATTCCTTGCTTTTTCCACCTCCTAAATTGTTCATATACTGTCTTCCATGACGTGCGGTAAATAGCGCCATTGACATCCTGTACGTAGTACATAAAAAATTGCCGATAATACTTCTCTTTTGCTATGTTTTAGCGGCCTTCCTCCTTTCTTGTATGATACTCTAAAGTGTTTCTCTATTAGCGACCACTCTCTTTCACTAAGATCTGTAGGATACTTTTTTCTCATTTCTAACCCCATTTTTAAAACTCATATACTATACTTTTTTTCGTTTGCGGATAAGCTCTAACCAACTCAGTATCCAATCTGGATCCAAGTAGTCAGCTACTCGGATGACACCTTTTTGGATGGAAACCAGTGTCAGCTACTTGGATGACAGGAGAATGATGTCATTCCAGTGCTTGGCACTTGAATCCAGCTTCTATGCAACCTCATCAAAAACATTCATTTAGTATAAGATCAGCTAGGGTCATACCGCCGCGGCGCTAACAAGCAGCAGAATGACGGATTTGCTGTTTACAAAATTGTCGATAAACATAAATTTCTCTAACCGCGGTTAAAATCTTAATTATTATTAATATTGTATTAATAAAAACTTAATAATAATCCTTAATAATATATGAACTAACATGTTCGCAATTTCGTATGACAGAGGAAACAAAAGATGGATATGCTTCCTTATATGTTGCAATTCAGGAAGGTAATATTGAAGCTGCAGAACTACTAATCAAGTGTGGCACAAACGTCAATGATCATTATGAACGCAATCGTACGCCACTGCATATTGCCATCGGACGCAAACAATTAGAAATAGCAAAATTGCTAATAAAAAATGGAGCAAACGTTAATGCAAAAACTCAAAATCATGGTAAAGATGATCTAACACCAATGCACTTTGCAGTGTTTGCAGATACGCCAGAATTTATAGAATTACTAGCTAGCCATGGTGCGCTGATTAATGAAAGAGAAAGCACCGAAGGGTATACTCCTCTTCACTTTGCTGCTTTGTATGGTAATAAAAATATAATACAAGCCTTAATTGATAAGGGGCAAAATATCGAAGATGTGGACAATAATGGGCGAACAGCTCTGTTTTTAGCTGCTAGGCAGTGCACTGAAGCAGAAGATGATAGCAGAATAGAAATTATCAAGTATTTGATAGACAAGCTCAAAGCAGATGTAACAAAAAAAGACAATAATAACAATACAGTACTTTTTCCTGCTGCCAATAATTGCTCTGGAGAAGTAGTGAAACTCGTTATTGAACAGTATATAAAAAGCTTTGAGCTAGAAAATTTTATCAACCACAAAAATAATGATGGAATGGATGCTTTAGATATTGCGCTGAATAGTGGAAACGAGAAAGCTATTGAAGTATTAAGATCATATGGAGCAGATATCGAGAATAAGGTAGATGGTAGTACTCAAAAAATTACTGCAGAAAAACCAAGTAGTACCCTAGACAGAGCAGAAAGTGCAGAGGTAGCATCTCCAATTAAGCAAAAAGTATAAAGCTTTTTATAAAGCGATCAGTAAATCACAGAGAGCTATAGTAGTTCACAAATTTTTTATTGATATAATTTTAATATTCTAATATACTAGATCGAGTGCTTTAGAGGAAATATAATATGTTAGCAGGTGCAGATAATAATCAACAGCAAAATAGAGCAAACACTATAATAGAGAGAGTACGAAACGCTTATAACAATACTGGTAGAATCAAAAAATTCATTAACATACTTTTACTGATAAGCACAATTCCTCCACTTTTTCTTCTTATACGGTTCTTTTTGTATTCATGGTTAGTAGATTATTTTTTAAAACCAAAAGAAAATGAAACAAGATTATCGGCCTGGCCAAAAAATATCATTAGGGGAATATTAAAGGTTGTTTTAACCATATGCATTATTATTTCCTGTATACTTTTAGTGCTGCCTATGTTGTTCTTAAGTTTGCTAAACCAAGCACTCATTAGAGAAATACAGCAGATTTTTAATTTTATACAAGAAGCTCCAGAAGAAGAAAGGCAGTTTCTCATGCACGATTTAGTTAATGTTCTTCCTTTTGTTGCACAAACTACTCACGATCCAAGTGCAGTTTCTAGTATAAATTTAAGTGTTGATAGACTCATAGAAAAATATAAGGAGAACCTAAGTAAGGATGAATTCTATACACAACTAAATAGAGGAAATACAACTGATGTTGAAGAGTACATTAAACAGTCAAATGAATTTACAGAAGACGAAAAATCTCATGCACTTAAATGCTTGGAGTTTATTAATAAAACAACAGAAGATAGTTATAGCAAATTAACACTAAAACAAACAGCTGTTTTGTGTTGGAAAGCTTGCAACGATAGAAATACAGGAACGATAGACCAAAAAATTCCTTTAAGTAACAAGGACATAAAAAACAGAAAGGATATGTTTATTAAAGGTCTTATAGATGCAGCAACAACTTATGGTAATCACGGTCAAAGTTGTGCTGGTGGAACATATAATAAAATGGTTGAGTCTTTATCTGGCTTGCATCCATCGGTAGTTATTACACTAAATAAACAGGAAGTTGGTGGAATGATAAAAGAAACGATTACTCAAAAATTTCCTGAAATGGCCAGGGAAAACCTTAGTAATTTTTCTGAAGAAGAACAAGAAAAAGTCCGAAATGAATTACCAAAGGTCTCACCTGAAACAGTAATGTATATCATAGCTACACGCTTAGCTCTTGAGAAAAAGTGTCAGGGGTTTAGCAGTGGACTAGGTAATGATAAAAAGGAGGAAATACTAGAAGAATGTATGAGTAATTTATCCTATGTTGAACTGAAGAATCAAAACGAAGTGGTAAGGTAAATTATATTTCATTAAAGTCATTTATCTTGAAACATAAGCAGGGTTTTGTATAATTATTTCAATTTAGATCTATTTATTGAAATAATGCATGAAAATGACAGGTCATTGTACAAGAGGTACCTAATTCGCCGACAAGAATGCTAGATAAAGAAACTTACATTTCAATTATTTCATGATTTCTGTATAATCTTAAAAACTCAATTAGTGCGTTATGAAGATAATAATGGGTAATGCTAGTAAGGAATTAGGGGAATCAGTAGTTAACCGGCTAGATGTTCAACCATCCTCTGCTTGGATATCAAAGTTTACCGATGGTGAGGTAAATGTAGAAGTAGAAAATGATCTATATAATCAAGAAGTATATATAATACAATCTCTTTCTCCCCCTGTGAATGATAACCTTATGGAGCTTCTGCTTATAATTGATGCAGTAAATAGATTAGGAGCCAAAAGGATAGTAGTAATTATTCCTTATTATGGATATAGCAGGCAAGATAGAGTTATCAAGAACAATAATATGCAATCTGCTTTAAGTGCCAAATTAGTTGCAAATCTTATTCAAACTGCAGGTGCAAGTAGTGTTGCAGTTATTGATTTGCACTCAAGTCAAATTGAAGGATTCTTTGATGTACCGATAACTAATTTGAACTGCTTTGAAGCATTTGTTGACTGTATATACACGGAAAATTTGGCAATTGTTGCACCTGATGTTGGAGCAATTGGCAGAGCACGTGCTTTTGCAAAGACTTTAGAGGAAAAGTGCAAGATAGGGTTAAGTGGTAAGATTATTGTAGTAGATAAATATAGGGAGAAAGCAGGCACATCTCAAGTAATGAACATAATAGGAGAAGTTGCGAATAAAAATTGTGTCATTGTTGATGATATAGTTGACTCTGGTGGAACATTGTGTAATGCAGCTCTTGCTTTAAAAGGCCACGGAGCAAAGTCCGTAATTTCATGCATTACACATGGCGTGCTTTCAGGAAGTGCAGTTGAGAAAATCTCTTCCTCTTCTTTAGATAAATTAGTGATTACGGATACCATACTTCACAAACTTGAAAAAACTGGTAAAATAGAAGTTGTTTCGGTCGTAAATATTTTAACTCACTTCATCCAAGGAGGTAAAGATGCCAACTAGATCAACAGAAGATGTTATTACTTCACTAATAGAATTTGCAAATAAGAGAAAAATAACAATTACCAAAGAAGAAATGCTTAAAATTGCACAGCTTGTAAGGATTAAGTTATCAAATGATGAGATTGATCACTACTCCAAAGAACTGACAATGCTGGATTGGATACATGATACTTTATTGCAAGTTAATACTGAAGGTGTTTCTCCTATGCATTATGGCAGTATAGACAAGGACATTCATGTACGCGATGATGTTATAAATTCTCAAAACATTAAAGAAGAGATATTGTCCAATACAAAACCTGAGCATGGGTATTTCGTAGTGCCAAAGGTTATAAACGATTAAGGTATAGGGAGAGTAGACCGGCGGATCTTCCCCGCCAGCCTCTCGCAGAACCTTACTATTACCCATAAATCTAAAAATGGAGAAAAAGCTGCTATTTTACTAATTCAACTTTCTATTATAAATAGATCTATGGTCTAAAAATGGAATATATGATGAAAAGAAATATAAATACCTCAACTGGCGAATGGGCAGAAAGTGAATTTGGAATTGTTAATTTTGGTGATATAAGATTAAGTAAGAGGCTTTTAAAAATAGTTAATAGTTTTGCTGAATCGCCTGAGCGTTCAATAAATCAAGCTTGTGAAGATTGGCATCAAAGTAAAGCAGCTTATAGATTTTTCCAAAACGATGCCATTTCTGAAAGAAAGATATTAGACAGTCATATAATTAAAACTGTTGAAAGAGCTAAAAACTATCTTAGCTATCCAAGACACGAGTTATATTTCATATAAAAATCATAAAAAGACCGAAGGATTAGGGATTATAGCAGCAAGATTAACATCTAAAACAACTAACTTTAAAACCCATGATGCATACAACGTTTGCAGTTACAACAGAAGGGCTACCTATAGGATTATTAGATCAAAAAATTAGTACTAGACCTCCTTTGGCTGAAGACCTAAAAGAGTTGAAAAGAAGAAGCCATAATACTGCTATTCCGATAGAAGAGAAAGAAAGCATACGGTGGATAGCATCACTTAAAGATTCTACTCACCATCCTGGATTAAAGAACGTTAAGGTAGTTACCGTTTGCGATAGAGAAGCAGATATTTATGATTTATTTGAAGTCGCTTCCACTAATCAATCTCTTTTTGTAGTAAGAGGAAATCAAAACAGAACAGTAAATAAGAAGTCGACTTATTCTGAAAAAGGTGGTGAAAGGTTGTGGGATTTAATGAATCGCATGTCTTGTCAAGGAGAAATTCAAGTCTGCTCGCAATGATAAACCTCAAAGAACAACAGTTTTAGAAGTAAAGTTTAGTAACTTTGTGATGAATGCATCAAAAAATAATGCTAGACGTAAAACCCAAAAACTTCCTAATTTAAGTTTAAATGCTGTCTATGCTATAGAAAAACACCCCCCATTTGGCGAAGAACCTATGAACTGGATTTTGTTGACAAATATAAATATTAATAATTTTGAAGAAGCAGTAGAAAAAATACAATGGTATTGCTTAAGATGGAGAATAGAGGTTTTTCATAAAATTTTAAAATCCGGTCTTAAAGTTGAAGAATGTAGGCTCCAAACAGCAGATAGATTAATCCGCTTTCTTACAATTATGAGTATAATTGCATGGAGAATATTTTTTATCACACTAGTAGCTAGAACAAATCCAAATCTTTCTTGCACTGTCATACTGACTGATGACGAATGGAAGGTTTTGTATACCAAAATGCTTAAGACAAAAGACTATCCTGAAATCCCACCACCTATAAGAGAAATCGTGAGGTGGATAGCCAAATTAGGAGGGTTTTTAGCTCGCAAAAATGACTTAGCTATAGCTTTGTGGAAGGGATGGAAACGTCTCTTTGATTTAGCAGAAGGATGGAGACTCGCTCATGAATTTTATACTTGTGGGTAATAGTAAGGTTTTGCGAGAGGCTGGTGGGGAAGTTCCGCCGGTCTACTCTCCAGCGTTATGGAAAAGGCGCAATTATGCGTCATGTGTGAAATAGAGAGACGAATGCAAATGAACCACTGATAAAGTGTCGAAAGGAACTAGACGATGTCAAAACCAGGCTAACCTGGTATCGGGAGCTTGTTTACTGGATAGGTGGCGTCCGGCATAGAGGTGGCGTGAATCTATTTTGGGCTATTGCTTGGAACTGCGGGAACCTGTCGTTTCGATGATAAGGGAGAAATCCAAGGAGCTAAACTCCAAGGGTGAGAGTACCGATGCGGAAAACAGAGTTCGTAGTAGTGAAGAAGTCTCTGTAATGGAGATGGAGCGAAGGGATTTAGTTTAGTTATTGGTCAACCAGAGATGGGATGAGCAATTGATTAAAACAGAGTCCTTAATTATGCTATAATTAGTAGCAAGGGCTGAATAATGGGAGCTGTGTGAGTCGAGAGGTTCATGCACAGTTCTGCGACTTACTATTACCCACAAGTATAAAATTCATGAGCGAGTCTCCATCCTTCTGCTAAATCAAAGAGACGTTTCCATCCCTTCCACAAAGCTATAGCTAAGTCATTTTTGCGAGCTAAAAACCCTCCTAATTTGGCTATCCACCTCACGATTTCTCTTATAGGTGGTGGGATTTCAGGATAGTCTTTTGTCTTAAGCATTTTGGTATACAAAACCTTCCATTCGTCATCAGTCAGTATGACAGTGCAAGAAAGATTTGGATTTGTTCTAGCTACTAGTGTGATAAAAAATATTCTCCATGCAATTATACTCATAATTGTAAGAAAGCGGATTAATCTATCTGCTGTTTGGAGCCTACATTCTTCAACTTTAAGACCGGATTTTAAAATTTTATGAAAAACCTCTATTCTCCATCTTAAGCAATACCATTGTATTTTTTCTACTGCTTCTTCAAAATTATTAATATTTATATTTGTCAACAAAATCCAGTTCATAGGTTCTTCGCCAAATGGGGGGTGTTTTTCTATAGCATAGACAGCATTTAAACTTAAATTAGGAAGTTTTTGGGTTTTACGTCTAGCATTATTTTTTGATGCATTCATCACAAAGTTACTAAACTTTACTTCTAAAACTGTTGTTCTTTGAGGTTTATCATTGCGAGCAGACTTGAATTTCTCCTTGACAAGACATGCGATTCATTAAATCCCACAACCTTTCACCACCTTTTTCAGAATAAGTCGACTTCTTATTTACTGTTCTGTTTTGATTTCCTCTTACTACAAAAAGAGATTGATTAGTGGAAGCGACTTCAAATAAATCATAAATATCTGCTTCTCTATCGCAAACGGTAACTACCTTAACGTTCTTTAATCCAGGATGGTGAGTAGAATCTTTAAGTGATGCTATCCACCGTATGCTTTCTTTCTCTTCTATCGGAATAGCAGTATTATGGCTTCTTCTTTTCAACTCTTTTAGGTCTTCAGCCAAAGGAGGTCTAGTACTAATTTTTTGATCTAATAATCCTATAGGTAGCCCTTCTGTTGTAACTGCAAACGTTGTATGCATCATGGGTTTTAAAGTTAGTTGTTTTAGATGTTAATCTTGCTGCTATAATCCCTAATCCTTCGGTCTTTTTATGATTTTTATATGAAATATAACTCGTGTCTTGGATAGCTAAGATAGTTTTTAGCTCTTTCAACAGTTTTAATTATATGACTGTCTAATATCTTTCTTTCAGAAATGGCATCGTTTTGGAAAAATCTATAAGCTGCTTTACTTTGATGCCAATCTTCACAAGCTTGATTTATTGAACGCTCAGGCGATTCAGCAAAACTATTAACTATTTTTAAAAGCCTCTTACTTAATCTTATATCACCAAAATTAACAATTCCAAATTCACTTTCTGCCCATTCGCCAGTTGAGGTATTTATATTTCTTTTCATCATATATTCCATTTTTAGACCATAGATCTATTTATAATAGAAAGTTGAATTAGTAAAATAGCAGCTTTTTCTCCATTTTTAGATTTATGGGTAATAGTAAGGTTCTGCGAGAGGCTGGCGGGGAAGATCCGCCGGTCTACTCTCCCTATAGAGAGAAAAATAGCAAAGTTATACCAATTCTCATTATTAGTGAATCAAATAAGAGGGATTGCAGAGTTTTTTAATTATGGAGTGAGAAAGAGAGGCAATGGTATGGCTTTTTTTCCATTCTTGTCTATCCGTTTGTTGTGCAGTGGGAATTGGTATTAGCTGAACGGACACTATTGTTATACTATATCTTATATACAATTGTACAATATGGATGATGGCAGTAAATTTACTAGTGAAATTCAGTGACTTATAGTTAATAATTAAAGTTCTTAATTAGAAGTTTAACTTTAAATGGACTACTCAACCGTGACAGACTTAGCTAAATTTCTCGGACAATCCACGTCTAACCCTTTTTTTGCTGCAGTAAAGTAAGCAAGGAATTGCATAGCAACACTGTAGATGATTGGAGAGATAAAATTATCAGCGTCTGGAAGTTGCACCACATCTATGCAAACTTCCCTTAGGAATGGCGCTCCTTGCTTATCACTGAAGGCAATTACTTTGCCTTTTCTTGCAATAATCTCTTGTATATTAGATAGCGTTTTAAAGAATAAACTATCATAAGGGATAATTGCTATAACAAGCACAGTAGAGTCTATTAAAGCAATAGAACCGTGCTTCATTTCTCCCGCTGCAATACCAATTGTATTGATGTATGAAAGCTCTTTTATCTTCAATGCACCTTCCATTGCAACTCCGTATGAACTTCCTCTGCCAATTAAAATAACGTTATTGTGCTCTAATATACTACCTGATATATGTTGTATTTTCATCACATTTAAAACATGCTCAATATACTTGGGGATAGAGTTGATAGCACTGCTTAGCTGCTTTATTCTCTCTCCACCCAGTATACCTTTTATTTTTCCAAGCTCCACGGCAAAGCATGCTAAAGTTGCAAGTTGCGCAGAGAAGGTTTTTGTTGAAGCAACACCAATTTCTGGACCAGCAAGAGTATGTAACACAATATCTGAGATCTTTTCGATGCTGCTGCTAAATGTGTTAGTTATACTAATGATTGTTTGCTTCTGTGATTTCGCATAACGCAGCGCTTCTATGGTATCTGCAGTTTCGCCAGATTGGGAGATGAATAACCCAATACTGCCTTCTTCCAGCTTGACGTTGCTATACCTAAATTCTGATGAGATTTCTAGATATACTCGAACTTGAGCAATACTTTCCAGCCAATACTTCGCTATTAGCCCAGCAAAATAAGATGATCCGCATCCAACTATAGTAATGTGATTCAGTTCAGAGAAGAGTTTTTTGTTGACCTCTTTATATTGCTTGTAAAATTGATTTATTGTTTTGTTTAATGCACGCGGTTGCTCAAAAATCTCTTTTAACATGAAGCTAGGGTAACCATTTTTGCTAATTAGAAAATCACTTGGACTACTATTTTCTATACTGCGTTTAACTTGTGTACCATTGTTGTATATACTAACTCCACTAGATTTTATCACTGCAATGTCATCATCTTCTAAATGCGATATTCTTTCCACAAATGCACTTAAAGCATTAGAGTCAGATGCAGCAAACACTGTGTTACAGTTATAGCCTATTGCTAAAGGCAAATTTCTTTTCGCAACAAATAAGGCGTCTGGATATTCTGCAAATAATAAGACCAAGGCAAATGAGCCATGTAAGTTGTTTAAACACTTAAATAGAGAATCAACTGGCGACAATCCTTCATCAAGATATAAGGTTAGCATATTTGGTATGATCTCTGTGTCAGTGTCAGTATGGAATGACATTCCCCTTTCTTCTAGACCCTTTTTTAGCAGATTGTAATTCTCAATTATGCCATTATGAGCAACAACAACATTATTTGTACGAATGGGATGAGCATTTTTAAGGCCTGGGACTCCATGTGTAGCCCAGCGAGTATGTGCTATGCCAATTGTACTGCTAGACATCTTGCTTTCATCAACAATTTCACATAACCTTTCAACTCTACCTTCTGATTTTTTGACTTCTATTTCACCTTCATTATTTATGATTGCTATACCCGAAGAGTCGTATCCCCTATATTCCAATTTTTGCAACCCAGTTAGTAAAGTTGGTATTACTGAATCACCGCTACTTACTACACCAAATATTCCGCACACAAATGGATCACCAAATGAACTTTCTTTTAAAGTTATGCAGCATTTTTGCCTTTATCATCTTTTCCCTTTTTACTTTCCTCTGGTGGTTGATTTTTATTCTTTTTATCACTCTTTTCGATTTTGCCTTTTTCAATTGGTTTAGCTGCTACTTTCTGAGCTTCTTTGTTTAAAACTTCAGATATAGCGGACTTTAGGACTTTTATCTCAACTTTTGGTGCTATTTCTATTATAAGTTGTGCATTTGCTCCATCAACTTTGTTAACTTCACCTATTATCCCGCCAGAAGTAATGACTGTATCACCACGTTTTATTTGATCTATAATTTTTCTATGTTCTTTTAGTTTTTTGTGGTTTGGGCGAATAATGAGAAAATAAAATACCACAAATATTAAAATCAATGGAATAAAACTAGCAAAAGATGCGCCGATACTTGATGCATTGCTAGTTGCATCTGCTGCAAAAACTTCAGAAATGAACATATTTAATCCTAATTGTTAATGATAAAAATAAACCTATTTAAGTATTAATTACAATACCATACCATGTCAAGTTTGGTGAAAGCGTTTCTAAATACCGGTTGCGGATTTTAGGTCATGCTAAAACTAATATGGCGGGAGTGATGAGACTTGAACTCACGACCTCATGCGTGACAGGCATGCGCTCTAACCAACTGAGCTACACCCCCCTAATTTCTTTTTAGCGTTTTCGAGCTTCGACTTTAAAGCTAATAAACATGTTGCCCTTTGTCAATATTTTTTGTTTGCACTTTGCTGTCTTTTCTATTACTATGTAAATAATTTAATTTCACACATGGCTTGTACAAGTAGTCCCATTAGGGTTATGCCATGGAAGATAAACTATTTGGAGGAATGATATATGACAAATTTGCCTGAAGTCACTGTACGTGATTTAGCCGAATCTGGTGTACATTTTGGTCACAAAATTAGTCGCTGGAACGCAAAAATGGCTCCATACATATATGGAGTGCATCAAGAAAATCGTATACATATAATTGACTTGCGAAAAACATTACCATTGCTACAGGTGGCCATGAAGGCTTTATATGACGTTGCATCTCAAGGTGGTCGCATTCTATTTGTTGGTACAAAGTTTCAAGCTTTTGATATTATTGCAAGTGAAGCGATTCGTTGTGGTCAATATTATGTGAATCATCGATGGCTCGGTGGTATGCTTACTAATTGGGGCACTGTTTCTTCTTCGATAAAAACCTTGATGCAATATGAGAAAATATTAAATGATGAAGATAGCATTTTAACAAAGAAAGAATTGGGGAACATTGAAAAGAAAAAGCAAAAGCTTGATAAGGTGTTAGGCGGTATTAGAGAAATGGGAGCAATTCCTGATATATTATTCATCATTGATACTAATAAAGAGCATATAGCGGTTAAGGAAGCTAAGAAGTTAGGAATTCCAATAGTTGCAATACTTGATACTAATTCTGATCCAGATGGTATTACTTATCTAATACCTGGAAATGATGACTCAAGAAAATCAATAGAGCTCTATTGTAAATTAGCTACCGACTCTATATTAGCTGGAATAGAGTCTAGTCTAGCAAGATCTGGAGTTAAGATTGATGATATAAGGGGTGATGAGTTTATTCAAGAAAAAGAAGATGGTATTGTGCAAACTAAAAGGAGACGTAGTAAAGTTTACAAAGAAGAAGAAAGGGAGGTAGTAACAAATGAAGATGAATCCAGATTATATAAGAGAATTACGTGATAGAACAGGGCTTGGCTTAAGTGACTGTAAAAAAGCATTAGAAGAATGTGATGGTGACATTAAGAAAGCCGTTAATAAGTTACGTACAATAGGGCTTGCTAAAGCTGACAAAAAATCTGATAGAGTAGCTTCAGATGGGCTCGTTGCTATGTGTTTGACTGAAAATTATGGTGCATTGGTTGAACTCAATTGCGAAACAGATTTTGTTGCAAGAAATGAGAAATTTATAGAGTTAGTTTCAAATTTAGCATCAATTGCTCATCAAGTACGCTGTACTAGCGTTGATGAGTTAAAAAATGCCAAGTATGAAAGCATTGGCACAGTGCAGGAAGCTATTATGAATGGTACATCAGTTCTTGGTGAGAAGCTAGAGTTAAGCAAGCTTTGTTACTTAGAAGCTAAGGATGGAGTTATTGCTGGCTACGTACATGGTGATGTGTGTGGCTTAGGTAAGATTGGTGCTTTAATTGCATTGCAATCATCTGGTGATAAGGCGAAGCTACAAGAGATTGGGAAACAAATAGCTATGCATGTAGTTGCTATGAAGCCTGAAGCTTTGTCTATAGATGATTTAGATCAAATGAAGTTGAAAAATGAACGTTCTATAATTGAAGAGCAAGTAAGGAGCTTAAATAAACCTGAAGAAGTAGCAAAAAAAATAGTAGATGGACGAATGGCTAAGTACTATGAAGAAGTTGTTTTGCTAGAACAAAAGTTCATAAAGGATGATAAAATGAAGGTTTCTGATTTTATAAAATCAAGCGAGGTGAGTGCTATTAAATTATCTAATTACAAGTTACTTGTTTTGGGTGGTGCAAACTAAATGGTAAAAAATGTTTCCCTCAACAAATGAAAAAAGCGAAATAAAATATTCCAGAGTGTTATTTAAAATCTCTGGTGAAGCTTTAATGGGGTCACAGTCTTTTGGCTATGATATGGGAATAATAAGCCAATTATGCAAAGATATAGCTGATATTAACAGGCTTGGAGTTCAGGTATGTATTGTTGTTGGTGGTGGTAATATCTTTCGTGGCACATCTGCGTCTTTAAGTGGTTGTGAAAGAGCAAGCAGTGATTATATTGGAATGCTTGCAACTATAATCAATGCTTTAATTTTACAAAACTTTTTAGAAAAAAATTTAGTAGCTTCTAGGGTGTTATCTGCAATACCCATGGCCACTGTATGTGAACCTTACATAAGAAGGAAAGCTATTCGTCATTTAGAAAAAGGTAGAGTGGTAATTTTTGCAGCAGGCACAGGCAACCCATTTTTTACTACAGATACAGCTGCAGCCTTACGTGCTGTTGAAATGAATTGTGATGTTATTCTAAAGGGTACGCAAGTAAATGGTGTATACTCCGCTGATCCGAAAAAAAATGAGGATGCTGTAATGTATGATAGGCTTTCTTACACGGATTTATTGACTCGTGATTTAAAAGTTATGGATGCATCAGCAATTTCACTTGCTCGTGAGAATTCTATTCCAATTATAGTTTTTTCTTTGAAGGGAGAAAAAATAGTCAATATTATTAAGGGTCAAGGTACTTATACTATAGTTTCAGATTGTAAACATTAGGTAATTTATGTTAAATGAAATAAAAGCTAAAACAAAAGAAAGAATGCTAAAAACTATTCAGTCCTTTCATGATGATATTAAAGGCGTACGCACTGGTAGAGCTAGCGCATCGTTGCTTGATGGTATAGTTGTCAATATCTATGGTGGACATCAAAAGTTAAATCAGGTTGCAGGCGTTTCAGTTATAGATAACAAAACCCTATCAATTAAAGTTTGGGATATTAATGTTGTCGGTAAAGTGAAAAATGCTATATTAAATGCCAACTTGAATTTAAATCCTGTTGTTGAGGGTAATACCATACGTATAGCTCTTCCGGACTTAACACAAGAAACCCGTGAAAAATTAGTGAAGCTATTACACCAATTTGCTGAAAATGCACGAATTGCAATTCGGAATATACGCAGGGATATAATAGAAGAATTAAAAAATATGAAAAAAAATAAAGAAATTTCGGAAGATGATTACCATAACCTTCACGATGAAGTACAAAAAATTACTAATGATAATATAAAAAAGATTGATGGTGAATTGTCCATCAAAGAAAAGGATATATTGCATCACTAAGGTAATATGAAAGAAGCCTTCAGTAGTGAAAAAGAAAAAATTACATGCAAGGGTGCCATGGAGGTAGTCGACACACAGCTGTATGAACGTTGCAATATTGCACAGTATTATACAGTAAATGATGTCATTCCAGTGCCCTCTTTTTTGTCATCCCAGTGCGTGACACTGGGATACATCTTATTTTCATCATGGACATTATATGCTCTAAGAATCTGTTATCCATTTCCCTCTTTCCTGTCATCCCAGTGCGTAACACTGGGATACATCTTATTTTCATCATGGACATTATATGCTCTAAGAATCTGTTATCCATTTCCCTTTTTCCTGTCATCCCAGTGCGTGACACTGGGATCTACCTTATTTTCATCATGGACATTATATGCCCCAAGAATCTGTTGTTCATTGCATAATTTGCAAATATTTTTATACTTAGATCCCAGTGTCACGCACTGGGATGACAGGAAAAAGGGCTACTGGGATGACACCTTTCAAGTAGAGATTGCTACTAAATCACTATTTTTGTACAGTGATATGTTAAGCACTCAGATGATATCGGGTGGTTTAGGTGAATTTTAAATGTTGAATCAAGAATCTTTACCGAAACATTTAGCAATTATTATGGATGGTAATGGTAGATGGGCAAACAATCAAGGAAGAGTAAAAATTGATGGTTATAAAAAGGGCAGTGAAGTTGCATACGATATTGCCAAGTATTGTACGGACCTAACCATACCCTACTTAACTTTGTATGCATTCTCTATGGAGAATTGGCTTAGACCCAAAAACGAAACTGACTGTCTATTTGATTTATTTTACTCCGTTTTAACTAATGAAGATAAAGTCAATTTCATTTGCAACTGTAACATTAAGTTGAATTTTATTGGCAATTTAAGTCTGTTACCCAGTAAAATATTGGATCAAATTAAAAAAGTAGAAGAAATAACACATAAGAACGATGGTTTATTACTCACTGTGGCAGTCAGTTACGGAGCAAAGCAAGAAATTACACAAGCTATAAGCAATATTATAAAAGAAAATATTGATTGTGTATCAGAAGACGAATTTGAAAAATTTCTATATACTAAAGATTTGCCAAAATTGGATTTATTAATTCGCACTGGTGGCGAAAAAAGATTAAGCAATTTTTTATTATGGCAAGCAGCTTATGCTGAATTGTATTTTTGTGATACTTTATGGCCTGATTTTTCTTGCCAAGATTTGAGCAAAGCATTAGAAGATTATACAAAAAGAGAGAAAAAATATGGTAGATAATAATTTTATAATTAGAATGTTGTCCTCAATAGTAATATTATTCATATTTTCTTTTGCTACATATTTCAGTGATTTATCGTTTTACCTATTAATTTTTTCGATAGCAGTTTTATCTTCTTTTGAATGGTATAATCTAACCCAGGGAAACAAAATTTTATACGTTTTTGCATTATTATTGATTGCACTACCAAGCGCCTCATTAATATATTTATATAATCTACCACAGGGAAAATACGCATTAGTATGGTTCGTCTTAACCATTTGGGGAATTGATATTACTGCCTACCTGTTTGGCAAGAATTTTGGTGGAGCCAAAATTTGTCCAATTATTAGCCCTGGAAAAACTTGGACAGGACTTCTTGGTGCGATTTTAGCTGGAGTAGTGTGCACAATTTTTGGATCAATATTTTTTGGTCTATTTTCAATTCTTTATTCTCCAATCATTGGCCTTGCAATTGCTATTCTAGCGCAACTTGGCGATTTCACTGAGTCGCTTGTTAAAAGAGCTTACGGTGTTAAAGATAGTGGAAGTATGATACCTGGCCATGGAGGAGTGCTCGACCGTATGGACAGCTTCATTTTTACTGCCCCTCTTATTGCTATTTACATAAGCTAAGTCTGCAGAAGAAATAAAGTGCCATTAGAGGTCATCCCTAGTCAGCTCCCCAACCGCTTCTACAGTACAGTCATGGACAAACGTCTTTTCACAATAAGGGCAAGCTATTTCCTCTTCTTCTCCCATATCTAAATATATTAATGGATGGCCAGAACCCTCATCATTCTCATTACCATGACAACAAACTTTTCTATTATTAACCCTCACTTTTGACATGCTGCTCCTTTAGCTTATAACATTTTATATATTGAATATACCCATTCAGAAATAAAAAACAACAAACACTATTTTCCATTTTTTATCCTATTCAGATTAATCAATTCGTTTTGGACGCCTTTTGATACAAATTTGCTAACATCTTCTCCTAATCTTGCTATTTCCTTTACAAAACTTGATGAGATAAATTGAGTATCTTCAGAAGCGGGAAGAAATATGGTTTCGATTTCAGGAAGAAGTTTATAATTTACCCAACTCATTTGAAACTCGTAATCAAAATCCGATACTGCTCTTAATCCTCTAATAATAACAGAAGCATTTTGCTCTTTGGCAAACTTCACTAGCAACCCATTAAAAGATATAACATCTGCATCAATTCCTAGCCCTTTGATTTCATTTTCAGCCATGCTTGTGCGTAGCTTTGTGTCAAAGACAGTATGCTTATTAACGTTTTCTGCAACCCCTATTATTAATTTATCGACTAGTTTACACGCTCTTTTGATTATATCAATATGCCCAAAAGTTATAGGGTCAAATGTGCCAGGGTAGATTCCTATTCTGTCATTAATGTTCATCCTTTATTTTTATATAAACTACTTTAAAAACTTTTGATAGACATAATAACATTTTTTATCTAAAAATGAAAGTATACAGTTGGCCTGATAGCTCAGTTGGTAGAGCAAAGGACTGAAAATCCTTGTGTCGCTGGTTCGATTCCTGCTCAGGCCACTTTCTCTTCCGTGGCAAACTTGCCTTTTTGTTATAAAATACTCTATATCATAATATAAATGTTAGAGAAGCAAGTCATGGTATATAAATATTACAATAAAGTATTTAAGATCTTATTAATCATAGTTCTATTATTAAGCAATATTACTTATGCTGGCGTTAGTGAAAAACCGGCATCTCAACATGTAACCAGAAAAGAAGAACCAGCGTCAACTGCCTTGACGGCAGAAAATACAGTAAATGATGACATAGTTGTTGGTTTGTTGAAAACAGAAGAAGCACATGAGCTTGGGCTATCTCAAAATATCTACGAGATGTTTAATAACTTTGGGGTTAAGACTATACTGATTGATTATAATAAGATAATTAGCCTTAAAAAAATTCAGACAGAGTTACTTAATCTCGCAAAACAAGATGAAACATTGGCAAAGAAGCTGACATTAGACCGAATAAAAATTGAAGTTGCACAATTCATTAAAGAGCACAAAATAAATAGGATATTTATTCCAGATAAATTTCATTCAGAACCGTTTCCCCCCACCCCTTATCGCCAGCTTGTTACTGAAGCAATTGTAAAAATAGTGGATAATAATCCCTCAATTCATTTACTTGGCATATGTGAAGGCATAATGAATGCAAAGGGAATTGAAGTAGTGAGTGTTGTGAGTGATGAAGAGAAGCAAAGATCTCATTTAAAATCTGCGCCTAATCCACAAAAAGCTCTCCAGCAGATAAAGATCGTTCCAAACAGCCGTTTAGCGGAATTAGTAGCTAAATTCTTAATACCTAATGAAAATGGCTGGTTTTCAACATATTTTCCAGACGCTCATTCAGGAGCAGTAAGTAATACACCAGAAAATAGAAGAAAATTGGAGTTACTTGGATATAAAGTTGCAGCATTTTCCAGTGATGGGGTAATAGAGGCTATTGAAGATAAGCATGGTAATGTTCACTTTCAAAGTCATCCAGAAGCCCTTGTTGTGAAGTCAGATAAAAACCTCTATTTATCAAATCACAAGGAACGTCAAGTGTCTACACTAGTTGCTATAGCGATTATAAATGATTTTCTTTATCGTGCTTAATAGATAAAATAGTGGTTTATATAAATCCCATAGCATGCCGAATGAAGCTTTTTTTGAGAAAATTTGAATTTTCAACTGCAATCAAGCCAAGATTTCTTAGTGCTTTAGCGCAGAATATTCTGTTGGAAAATATCCTATTTAATCCATCAGTTGCAAGTGCCATTGTAAAATTATCAAAGTATCTGTCACATGAAATTTTCTTTAATAAATAACTACTGCCAACATCAATACCAGATGCTTTTGCAGCAACTATGTGCTTTATAACACTTTCTACATCTCTAATTCCAAGGTTAAGCCCTTGACCTGCAACTGGATGAATTGAATGCGCTGCATCACCAATCAGCAAAGCTCTACTTTTATACAATCTTTTTGCGAAAGCAAAACTTAAAGGATAAAGTTTTCTTTCACCCTCTAATTTTATCTCCCCTAAATAAGAACCAAATCTTTTTTTGAGTTCTATAATAAATTCCTCTTCAGACAGATCCATTAGCATTTTTGAAATTTCAGATTTTTCTGTCCAGACTATTGAAGAAGCATAGCCGCCTTTCATTGGTAGAATTGCAAATGGACCGCCAGGAAAAAAACGTTCAACTGCTAAGTTTTGGTGATGCAGTTCATGTTCTACATTACATACTATACTGTTTTGCTTATAACAAAATTTCACTGTCGGTATAGAGAATAACTCTGGTAATTTAGAGTTTTTGCCTTCAGCACAGATAAGTAGCGATGATATTAATTCCTGATCATTATCAAGGATAACTTCCACATATCCTGCATCACAAGCAACCGTTTTATAGGAATGCGGAGAATATATATTCAGTTTATTCAAAAAATTATTATTTATTGCATTCCATATAGTAGCGTTGTTGATAACATAACCCATTGGTTCTTCACCAACCATTTTATGATCATAACGCACAGTAATTGGACTATTTCCATCTAATATGCATATATCCAGTATTAGCTCAGCTTCACTTTCTACAAACTGCCAAATCCCTAATTTTTCCAATATTTTTTTCGAGCCTTGAGAAATAGCAAATGCTCGGTTGTCATCTACTACACGTGGCAAACTATTTTTTTCAATCACAGCTACAGACACAGAGTCACAACTGAGGCCAATAGCAGTAATAAGACCAAGCAACCCTCCACCTGAAATGATTACATCGTAATTCATTTTATTCACGCTAATTGTAAAATTATATTTTATCTATTTTGAAAATAGTTTAAACAAACTTTGTAGACAAAGACCTAACATCTTTAGCAATGTCTTCATAAATCTCTGCCAAATCTTTACTTAGCATTAAAGGATTTCCACAATCAGAAGCATGGCATATTTGTGGATCTAGAGGAATTCTGCCCAAGAGTTTGATGCCCAGCTCCTCAGACATTTTTTTTGCGCCGTCTTTTCCAAATATGTATATTTTTGAGCCGCTTTGAGTAAAATAGCTCATATTTTCTACAATGCCAATAACCGGTACGCTGAGCTTTTTAAACATATCATAAATTTTGCGAGCATCGATTAAAGAGAGCTCCTGTGGAGTTGAAACTATTATCGCCCCGGTTAAGTTAAAATTTTCCATAAGACTTAAATGCACATCGCCAGTTCCAGGTGGTGTATCAACTATCAAATACTCTATATCGGACCATTTTGTTTCTATTAGCAGATTATAAAGTGCTTTTGTGATCATAGGCCCACGCCATATTGCTGCACGATCTTTATCGATAAAATAGCCAATTGAAATAGTATGCAGTCCATACTTTTCTATAGGCATTGCTTTACTATCCTGTATTTTTGGCTTTAATTTTTCAGTGCCAAGCATTTTAGGAATTGAAGGACCATATATATCTGCATCAACCAGCGCAACTTTATGTTTCAACTTTGCTAATGAGAGAGCAAGATTTAGCGCAACTGTGGATTTACCTACGCCTCCTTTACCAGAGGCCACAATAATTATATTTTTCACTCCTTCAATATGTAATTTAGCTTTTTGTTGCCCAGTTTGTTTTTGACAAGTAGCAACCACGGTCACCTTCCCCACCCCTGGTATAGCCTTAACAGTTTGCTCACAATTTCTTCTTAATTCTTCATTTGCTTGTGTGTTACCAGAAATTTCAAGTGCAAAACCAACATCTCGACCTTTAATAATAATTGAGGATATTATGCCAAGAACTTTACCGCTTTCTTGTTCTACGACTTTCTTTAAACGCTCTCTTACAATTTCTTCGTTGATCATTAGCCTTTTAGGTGATTTCTTCTTGAAGTCGTTTAATCTCAGCTTGAGGAAGACCGGTTGTCTGAGAGACAATATCAATAGAGATATCAGCCTTAAGTAGGTTTTTTGCTACTTCAATCTTTCCTTCAATCTTTCCCTCATCAAATTTTTGGTTAAGGCAGGATAAATTATCATCTTCACGTTTCTTATCTTGACCGTACGTAAACCGCTCTTCTTCACTCCAATTATATTGATCCAACTCATTATAAGCTCTACCAATAATTACATCACTTCCTACTATTTTTTTTAGATCCTCTTCACTAGTCTCACTTGCATACTTAAAGAAATAACACCATTTTTCAACTATACTTGAAAGCTGATCTTCTTTGGTTTTTGGAAATTTAGGCAACTCAACAAATATAAAGTAAAAATCTTTTAGATCGTGCTCATTAGTATCTTCATCGCGAATAGTATGCTTTGACTTATACTCAGATTTATTAGGAAACAGTACACAATCTGCTATAGCAATAAAGATAATTTCCTTAAGGTCATGGTATTGATCACCCTTGTCAGCTTGTCTTGAATAAGCTTTAGCAGCATAATATTGAGCACGTTTCTCAAAACCACTAGTCCTAGCAACTTGGTTAGGTAAGGAAGTAGTATTACTACTACTCCCTCCCTTAGAAACGCAGCATGCAGGTTTCCCAGCACTGCGCTTGAGCCCCTTATCTAAGTTCTTCTTTTCTCGAACCGGCTTGTCTTTCATGATTCCTCGGAAAACAGCATCTTTAGTGGTGACACTAACAGTAGAGAACCTTCTCTTGAGAAAGAGCTTGCTAACATTCTTGTTCGTTTCACTCTTTTATCAAAATACTTTTTCCATTTTAAGTCAAGTGGATTTGCATCCGCCCTGATTTTAATATGACGTCTAATAGGAATATCGCTTAGTTTGAGTAAGCTCATAAACCTTATTTCCTTTGGTTTGTTCTTGCATACAGAAGTAGCAAAGACCCATTGACGATGATTCGTTACTTTGAAGTAGCGATTCTTTATCCAACGTAACCCTTTACGGGGATGTCTTTTCTTTGCCCATTTCCATAAACTATGCCAAATTTCATTGTCGATCTTACTAAACGCTTTTTTAGCACACACATGACGGTAATAGTTTCCCCATCCTCTTAGTAGAGGATTGAGTGATTTAATTACTACAGCTTGTGAACTACCTATATTTGCTTTTATTAATGCACGCGCTTTTTTAAGAAACCTCTTAACACTTTCCTTCGAAGGCGTAATAATTAATTTCTTGCTGTATCTACGTACATTACAACCGAGAAAATCGAACCCTTTTGTAATAAATGTAATCTTTGTCTTTTCTTCTGACAGAGCTAGACCTCTCTCACAAAGGAAGGATGATACTAATGGCTTGACTTCATCTTCCAGTACTTCACATGTGTTTCCTGAGATGATAAAGTCATCTGCGTATCTGATTAAATTTACTCCACTTCTGATTTTTTCTCTTCTTTTGCTACCTAGTTTACCAAAACGACTTTCTAATAATTTTTCAAGACCATCTAAGGTAAAGTTAGCTAGTACTGGAGAGATTATACCTCCTTGCGGGGTACCAGCAGTTGTGGGGTACAAGGTTTTTGATTCTAGGAAACCAGCCTTTAACCAACTATGGAGAATTTTTCTCTCCATAGGAATGTGCTTCATAAGCCATTCATGGTTAATGTTGTCAAAGCACCCTTTGATATCACCTTCTAGTATCCATTGTGGTCGATTGCGCCTTGCCAGTAATAAGTGACAAGCAACAATAGCATCCGCGCAGGATCTTTTAGATCTAAAGCCATAAGAGTGACGATCACTGATTGTTTCAGCTATCGGTTCCAGAGCAAACAAATATAATGCTTGCATGGCTCTATCTTTTATCGTGGGTATTCCAAGAGGTCTTCTTTTGCCATTAGATTTACTGATATAAATTCGTTTTAGCGGAGAAGGTTTATACCCTCTTTGTTTTAACTGCTTTATTCCTTGAAATTTAGCATTGTAAGTTGACCATAGTTGACGATCTACACCTGCTGTGTTTTTTCCTTGGTTTTCAGTTACTCTTTTAATGGCTAAAGCTTTTCCACTAAAAGAGCGTGTTAAGAGATGTTGTAAAGATTTTACCTTACTCCATCTTCCTTCTTGAACAGCCTTAACAATACGCCTTTGTAGCCTCATAACAACCTTTTGGCATTTCTTCCATGGCAACTGGTTCCATGCTTCGGAGCTGTTGGTAGGTGCACTTACAGTTTTACTTGTAATCATCTGCTTTCCTACCTTAAGTGGTTGACAAAGTTTCTTGTCACGAGGGACCAAATGGAAGTCTGCTCGTTTTCACGCGAATTAATGTTACAAATTCTATCCATTTCGTTACAAAATGGCATTCGCTTTCTCCATTTTCCTCTACCTGCATTTTCATCAGCGTTCCTTGCGGTTTGCTTCCCATATAGGCGGAAATACAGGCTTACCCTGTTCCTTCTGTCATACAACAGTGGGTTAGGTGACTTCTCTATACCGGTGGAGTTATTATTTGCGTACATCTAGAGATGAAAAATGTAACTTATCCACATTACCTTTTGGTCAGAGCTTATCAGCATCTTTAGCTCTTCAATTTTTACGATACTTACGAAGCTTCACTTACGTTCACCATACCACTAGCCTAGCCCTCCAACCACATGATGCTTGTAGTTTATGCTCCTCTTACGATTACGCATCTTCTTTTTCAAGAGGAGGTTCATTGTCCGCATCGCTCGGCACCAACCGGTTACCCGATTCGCACTGATGCGTAGACTCAGATGGCAAAACATCTGGTTTAATAAGTTTTAGAACTCTTTCAGTTTCTTTCTGAAGGAATTCCTCTCCCTTTAAACAATATGACCGAAGACTTTCAGGTCGCACCTTCTCGCAAATAAATTGAACACCCGTAGAATCTCTACAAAGTACATCGACAATGCTCTCCTTTTTAGCGGCAATTTCAGGGTTTTGAATGGGACTTAGAAAGTCTACATCCTTTATTTCAGCTTCACCAGTGAGACCTAGAATATCATTGAGAAAATGAACAAGAATGTCTTTATTTTTCTCAGTACCAAATATTCTCTTGAACGCGAAATTGTTTTTTGGATCGAGAAATCTTGAAAAGGCCATAATTAAATACAATTAGGAGACGAATAATTATACACTATTTTTCGCAAATGTTCAACCTCTGATTACTCCTTATTCTTCGCTCTTCCTGCACGCTTACGTTCATTTGGATCAAGGAATTTCTTGCGTAAACGTATAGATTTTGGAGTTACTTCCACCAATTCATCATCATCTATATACGCTATCATATCCTCCAGTGTCATTATCTTTGGAGGAGTGAGTTTTATGGCTTCATCACTACCTGAAGCTCTTACGTTTGTTAATTGCTTACCTTTTAGCACGTTTATCTCCAAATCATTGTCACGGCTATGCTGGCCGACAACCATGCCACAATATACCTTATCCTGTGGCTTGATAAACATAATTCCCCTGTTTTGCAAATTGAAAATTGCATACGCCACAGCCTCACCCTTATCTGTAGAAATTAAAACTCCATTGCGCCTTCCAGAAATTGGACCTTTATGTGGAGCATAACTATGAAATAAACGGTTAATTATGCCTGTGCCCCGAGAATCAGTTAAAAACTCTCCTTGATAACCAATTAATCCTCTTGATGGCACTAAAAACGTTAATCTTGTCCTACCATTACCAGAAGGTCTCATGTCAGTCACTTCACCTTTTCGGAAGCTGAGTTTTTCCATGATGATTCCACTATATTCATCATCTACATCAATTACTACTTCCTCTATAGGTTCAAGTTTTTTGCCATCTTCTTCCTTAAATAGCACGCGAGGGCGTGATACTGAAAGCTCAAAACCTTCTCTCCTCATATTTTCGATTAACACTCCAAGCTGTAGCTCACCACGTCCACCTACTTCAAACGCTTCACCACTTGATGCCAAAGTTACGGTAATTGCAACATTTGTTTCTGCTTCTGCATATAAACGATCCTTTATAACGGTTGAGGTAAGCTTTGTTCCCTCTTGTCCGGCAAAAGGTGAATCATTAACACTCAGAGTAATCGCCATCGTCGGCGGATCAACTGGAGTTGAGCTTACTGCAGTTGTAACCTCTGGTACTGCTATAGTGTCAGAAACTGAAGCTTTCTCAAGTCCTGCAATTGCAATTATGTCTCCCGCCACAGCTTGTTCTACTGGAATACGTTTCAAGCCAGAAAATGAGAGCAACTTAGTTAATCTCCCTCGTTCAATTACTTTACCGTCCAGATCAAGTACCTTAAGATCTGAATTGACTTTTGCAACGCCCTGATAAACCTTTCCTGTCAATATTCTGCCAAGAAACTTATCAGACTCAAGTAGAGTGACCAACATAGCAAAAGGGGCATTTTGATCATAAACAGAAGGTTTTATATAATCTATAACCGTTGAAAATAATGGGCTTAAATCTTTTCTTTCATCAGAAAGCTCCTTAGCACACCAACCATTTCTACCTGAAGCATACAACACTGGAAAATCTAGCTGCTCGTTGGTTGCATCAAGGTTAAAAAATAACTCATATATTTCATTTAATACTTCATCAATTCTGCTGTCTGGTCGGTCGACCTTATTGATTATCACAATTGGCTTCAAATTTGCTTTTAGTGCTTTTGAGAGCACAAATTTTGTTTGTGGCATTGGACCTTCTGCAGCATCAACCAGCAGCAACACGCCATCTGCCATGCACAATACCCTTTCTACTTCTCCACCAAAGTCTGCGTGCCCTGGCGTATCAATAATATTGATTTTTTCATCACCCCACATTATTGATGTGCATTTTGCAAGTATTGTAATTCCGCGTTCACGCTCTTGGTCACCACTATCCATCACTCGTTCTTGAACTTCTTGATTCTCGCGGAACGTGCCACTTTGTTTTAACATGTTATCAAGTAAAGTAGTTTTACCGTGGTCAACGTGTGCAATTATTGCTATATTTCGGATTGATTTAAATTCACTCATTTCTTCATCATTTCAAATTTAATTTAATAATAAGTATACGTATAATATACTTAGAGTAAATAACTAAAGCTACATCTTCAAAGTATTATAGGCAATAACCATAAAGTGCCATCCCTAGTGCTAATACTATGCTAGCTAAATTATTTTATATAATTGAAACAAAAATTCTAATGATTAAGTACTAAACCCAAGAGTATTTTCTCTTAATAGTAACTTCTATTTTCCCTTCTAGCCCCTCCGGTATACTCTTATATTCCCTTCCTGTGTAAAACGATACTGAATTTTCTTCAATCTTAATGCTTTCTGGATCTATTTTGTATCTATATTCCCCACAGCCTAATGATGCACAAAAACTTTCTCTAACTTCTAATTCATCCGGATCTAACTCCATCCTTATGTAGTAAGTTGAGTCATTGCCTTGACTTATATACACTCCTTTTGTATAAGAAGATCCTGGTGACATCTCAATCACATGAGTATTGTAATACCCATGATCATTAATGTTAAATACTCTATTCCCATAAGCAAAAGGATTGAAATAATAGTTAACCAAACTAGATAAATGGCCATGTCGAATTATGTCTTGCCTATAGTGAATCTCTTCTTGATACGGTGACCAGTGGTTACCAGCAAGAGAACCTTTTGAGAATAAATCACCTACGTGTACCTTATAATGCAGCTCACCACCGATTAAATCATTCAAAAATTGACGGTTGATGGAAATTTCATAATCAGCGTTAGACTTCTCATGAAAGAAATCATACAAAGCTTTCTCGGAATCAGAATATGCTTCAGATTCTTAATTGAAAGAATTAAGACCATCACTATTAAGATACACATCATCTATGTTCGGTAGAAGCTGTAGCTTTACTCCTCTCGTTTGAGTTTTATTACTACAACTCCCCCTAAAGAACCGTGCTTGCAGATTTCCCGCACACGGCTCATCAATATTAGTTTTCACAGTCGTCCCTCTTATGCATATAAAGAAAAATGTATTTTTGGCTTTGGTAATGGATTTACTTCTACGTAGTGTACAAACTGTTCCCAGGTCATACTCTTTTTCTGACTACGCCGATTTATCCATTTAAATGCTAGCTTTCTTACTGATGTGTAAAATTGTTTCAAACACCAATAATTTCCGCTAATACCAAAGTAGTTATAGTGTCCTGTTAATTTAGCCTTCAGTACTTGCCACCAATCTTTAAGTCGAATACTTCCGCGGACTATTTTCAACCACTCCTTGATTTCTTTTAGTTTTCTGGCTAGATTTAACTTTGAGGTTTTATGTCCCATTATTAATCTACCACGACGACTTTTTGCACCATAGTGCGTAAACCCCAGAAAATTGAAACTTTCCGTCCTTCGTTTCTCTCTTATCGCTTGTTGCCACTCCCTCTTGCCAAACTTTACTACTCTGGTCTTGTTTTCAGATACTTCCAACCCAAATTTATTTAGCCTTTGTTTCAGTAATTCCAGAAATTCTTCCGCGTCTACCTTACTTTCGCAACAAACCACAAAATCGTCGCAAAACCTTATTAGTTGTATATATCCTCTGGATCTTGGTTTAAATTTCTTTTCTATCCATAAATCCAACACATAATGTAAGTATATATTTGCTAATACAGGACTTACTATACCACCTTGGGGTGTACCTTGTTTTGTTGCTTCATAATTTCCAGCTTCGACTATCCCTGCCTTGAGAAACCGCTTTACTAACCACAGCAAATTTGGGTCAGTTATTCGTTCCCTTAGACATCTCATTAGCCATTTATGCTGTATATTATCGTAGAACTTCTTGATATCCACTTCTACAATGTAGTTTATTGGCTTGTACATAACTGCTTTATCTAGTGCATTTACCGCTTGATGACAGTTTCTTCCAGGTCGAAATCCATATGAGCTGTCCAGAAAGTTTGCCTCGTAAATATTTTCTAATATCTTCTTCAGCATAATCTGTACTAATTTATCCTCGGTCGATGGTATTCCGAGTCCGCGTTTCTCTTTACTTCCAGCTTTCGGTATATATACCCTCTTTACTGGTTGTGGTTGATATTGCTTCCTCTTCATACTTTCTACTAGCACTTCGAGTTTCTCATTCAGATTTTCTCCGTATGATTCCACTGTTATCTGGTCTACTCCACAAGCCTTGTTACGCTTCAGTTCTTTATAACATCTCGCAAGATTCTCTGTATTTATCAGATGGACTAACGATGTGAATTTTAGTCGCTTATCTTGCTTTGCTCTTACTGCTATCTGGTTTAGTTTATTTTGCATGTTATTCCAACCTCCGTTGTATTGGCCTAGCAATCCCTATTCCAGTTACTATATTGCTGATCGCTTCCCCTTGTACGTGGCTTTCCCACATTCTGAGTACTATCAATCAGTCCGACTTCCCCTGCATCTTCCGCTAGTTCTTGCCTTTGTTGACTTGTTCCAGCGTACCTTTGTAGGAATGCATAGGATCTCCCAAGTTCACTTGAAGTCCATTTCAATACATGGCACGGTCTCAGATCCCGATAGAGTGAGTGATAACTTGCCTTTACGTTATCCTTCATGCTGTCTTCCATGGCCATGAAAATGTCGACCTCTATGTCTTCAGGTATTTCGGAACTCAATCCCTTCACTTTCGTTGTACCCTGCATTGTCCATCCCACTAGCTCTATTACACTCGTTACCTCATGCAACATAGTGGTCTGTTCCAAACTGTTGGCTAGACTTTGTTTGTGTTGGATTTTCACCAACTGTTCTCCAAGCACTTCTTGGCGCACCATGAAACTCCCTCACATTAACTAAATGCTAATAGTAATGCAAAATTATATATTAGTCAACTGCAGAGAAATTTTTATAATTGCTATAGCAACTAATGTTGCTACTTGACATTCCTTCCCACCAGCATTTTATCTTGCTCTGCAAACTCTTCTTGAATTTTTTTTTAGACTGATTGTTTTATTATAGCCAATTAATACAGTTTTAATTCCAAAGTTATTGCACACCTCACAGACGTTTTGAGATAATCCAAGCTTATGTACTTCTTCTGTCCTTAACAACTATACCACTACCTCTCTTTTTCTCGCTAACTAAGTAATATAATGCTGTAACGACATTGAAAAAAAGGATCTATTTTTTGTGCTATATAGGATTACTTTGTTAAATATTCTCTACTCCCAGGTTTTGTTATGGGTAGTTGTTTTAATTCACTTGGAAGTTCTTCCTCGCTGTAATTTTTGATGTTCAGTTCAATCAAAGATATGACAGGAAAAGGCAATTTCGTTTCACTATTTCTCTTTATCAAAGAAGCTTCAGCAACAACTTTACCTCCCTCCCCTTCTGCACATTTCACTGCTTCAAGTGAAGATTTGCCTGTGGTTATCACATCCTCGATAAGTAATATTTTCTCACCCTTTTTGATCTTAAATCCACGGCGTAATTCAAACTTGCCATTAACGCGCTCGCAAAACATTGTCTTTATTCCAAGCTGCCTGCCAATCTCATAACCTACAACTATTCCGCCAATTGCAGGAGATAATATTAAATCTATGGAGCTATTTAATTCTTTTTTTATTTTATCTGCTAATAATGCGCAAACTTTCATGGCTCTGCTTGGATTTTCAAAAATCTTCGCACACTGTATGTATGTGTCACTATGCAGCCTGGATGATAAAACAAAATGCCCATGCAAAATTGCTTCTGCTTCTTTAAATTCTTTTATTATTAGGTTGTTTTCGTCTAATATCATTTTTTAAGTTTCACTATTACATTCTTTATTAATTATCTGAGTGATACAAATATCAGACCACACGTTTATTGCAGTTTCAAACATATCGATGATTGTATAAATAGGCAAAATCAGTCCCATAATATGCAGAGGAACATTCATCGACATGAGATAACTGGTTGCCATAAAATAGCACCCCATCGGCACTCCAGCGTTACCAATTGCTGCACTAGTTGCTAAAAAAATCCATATAAACATTTCGCTTAAGGAAAATGCGCATCCATTCATCTCTGCAACAAACATTACAGTGATTAGTATAAATGCAGCACATGCATTCATATTAATTGTTGTGCATATTGGTAAAATAAAGGACGACAATTTCTTTGGCACCTTTAGCTTATTTTGCACACAGTCTATAGTTGTTGGCAATGTTGCACTGGATGATTTAGAAAAAAACGCAAGTGTGAGTGCCGGCATAACCCCTTTCAGCGTTTGAATTGGTGATATGCCTTTATACCACATAAGTAGCGGTAAAATCAGAAATGCCTGCACAAAATTTGCAGACATTATGCAAACAAAATACCATAAAAGACTGTAGAACTCGCTACCACCTTTTAATTCGTGCAAAAAACATGTAATAAAAGACCACACAGCAAGTGGAACAAGCTTTAGTAACCCCTGAGCAATTTTAAGTAACGTATCGAAAAGTGCAGAGAATATTTGATGTAATATGTCCTGCTTTTCTTTTGAAAGTGAAACAATAGCTCCACCCATCAAAAAAGCGATCAATATGCTACCAATAACGTTATTTTCAAGAAAAACTTGCACAAAATTCGAAGGAATGAGTGATTTTAAGTATGAAAAGTAACTGTAATTGTTATTATCCAAACTTCCTATCGTGTTACATATAAATTTTTTTTTCACTGGGTCTATTAGCAGGTAAAACAATAATGCAACAAACGCAGCTATAATAGTTGTAAGCAGCGTATAAAATAGTGTTTTCTTAACTAAGGTTTTAATTTCGATTGAGTCTTTAAGTCCTGAAATTGTGGAAACTATTGATAGAAAAACTAAAGGTAAACTTATTAATTTCAACAAACTAACAAATATGTCACTAAACAGCTTTGCTATTTCAAATATAATCTCACTGTTTAAATAGTAAGCAACTATTGCAAACAGTATAGAAAAGAGTATTGCAAACTTGTGCATTGAAAATAAAACTTCAAAGTAACATTATACAACAATTTTGCTGTTTTGGAATCAGATTGATAGACAAAATAACTTTATAGATTAGGGAAAGATAAGTAACATTTCATTATTAATTAAGTGTTAAAAATATGTCATGCGATGTACTTTAAATTCAGGTGCACTTAGCCCATTCTGGTGATAACAAATTGGAATAGATAAGGTATGATAACTAACTTTTCTGTGAGTATATAGTTTTGCCAGACACAACAGTACGTACCACGTGCCCTTTTACTTTGCGCCCATCGAAAGGGGAATTCTTTGATTTACTAGCAAAGTTGTCAGTTTTAATTTCCCATTCATGATTGAGGTCAACTAAAATTAAGTCTGCAGCAAGGTTTTTTTGTATACGACCACGTGATACGTGTATTATATCTGCAGGCTTATATGTCAATTTTGCAAGCACATCAAGTAGACCCATTTGCCCACTGTGGTAAAGTTCAAGTGAAAGGGGCAGCATTGTTTCAAGGCCAACAATACCAAATGCAGCATTTTCAAGTGGAAGATCTTTAGAATTACGATCATGCGGAGCGTGATCGGTTGCAATGCAATCAATCACACCTGTCTTTAAACCTTCAACCATAGCTAAACGATCTTCTTCAGTGCGAAGCGGCGGGTTCATTTTTGCAATTGCTCCATGTTGTTTTACTATATTTTCAGTCAAAGTGAAGTGATGAGGGGTTACTTCACATGTAACATTTAATCCCAAATCTTTCGCACGTTTAATAGCATCAAGTGAATCTTTTGAAGAGACATGTAGAATATGGTAGTGCACATTTTCCATATCTTTCATGAGCAGTATATCACGATTTACCATAACCGATTCTGACGCACTCAAGATTCCCTTTACTCCCAATTCTTCAGAAATTTTACCTTCGTTGATTGCACCACCTGCTGATAAATTTAAATCTTCTGCATGTTGAGCAATAGGAACACCCAGCATACTTGAATAAAGCAGCGCCTGTCTCATAATCATTGGGTTCATAACTGGCATGCCATCATCAGTGAACCCAACCGCACCTGCTTCCTTTAAAAGTGCCATTTCAGTCAACTTTTCTTCCGAAGTGGTGATTTTAGCGTAAAATTCAACGTTTACATGTGAAGTTTCAAGTGCTCTATATTTTAAATATTTAGCCAAAACAACGCTATCAATTGCTGGAACAGTGTTCGGCTGACAAACTACAGTTGTAACGCCTCCCGCAGCTGCAGATTTGCTGCCTGTATATATAGTTTCTTTATGTTCTTGGCCTGGTTCACGAAAATGTACGTGAATGTCAATAAGGCCTGGCATTAGAACAAGCCCTTTACAGTCTATTGTTTCATCGACCCCACTTGTTGAAAATAATGATTCACCAAAGTCAACAATTTTATCCCCTTCAGTCAATAATGAACCTTTTATATCAAGCTTAGTTTCGGGATCGATAACACGAGCATTAATATATGCAATTTTATAGCCTTCCTTTTGCCCTGTTTGCAGCAAATTCCAAGTTTGAGTCATTATATTTGAGTATCGATTATAAAATAAATCTAAAGTTTTTTTAACAAAACACAACCAAATAAAAACGCAGACTAAAGTTGCGAGAGCTGTCTTGAATTAAAATTGTCCCAAAAATTTGGCTCTTATAACCGAGTTACTTCAGTTTTAACGTTAATATGAAAAACTCTTAGCTCTGTTGAAGGATTTTCCAGTTGAATATCTAGCTCATTCTGTATGTTCGATAAACAAATCAAAGCTGAGTCAAAATTTTCATCACACTGCTTCGCTTCATTCATACCATCGATTATTTCCTCTAATTCTTCCACATCATCCATTTCTTGCGGCGCACTTTTTAATATCGCTTTTATTTGGTTTAAATTTTGACGAATTTTCTCCTGATATCCAGCAATTCTCTCTTGATATATATCAATTATTTTTTGACATGCGTTGCCTCTAAATGGATGTTCTTTTTTCTCTTTTATGTAAGAACTTTGAAAATCTTTACAGTTAAGGATTGCTTCTCTATGTTTTTTTATGTCATTAATTGCACTGACTATCGACTTATCTATTTTCTTCAAATTTTCTTCCCGTCCTTCTCTTTTAATTATACTTTTGGATTCATTTTTCATTTGGTTCATTTTGTCATACAGGTTTCTGCATTCTTTGTAAGATACCATTGGTTGTAATATTCCTTCTTCTACACCTTTATTGTAAAAATTCTTCAACTCATCACTTGATAGTATTGTTATAGCATCTTCCCTTTTGCCTTGTGATTTAGGATACTTTTTATTCAATGAACTAACATGATTTAACAAGAAATCTTTAACTAGCCCTTCTTTTTTTACTTCGGATAATTTTTCTAGTGTTTCTATATATTTCAGAACTTCCGCAAAGAGCTGTCCACCAGAGGGAGCAAATCCTTGAAGTGGTTTACTCTGAGCTTTATAAAAATCGGTTTGTAAAAAATCTTCAGCTTGTTTTTTTATTACTGAAAGTTCACTAAAGGCTTTTTCTGGATTGATTTTCCTCAAAATACTAATAGCTTCTCTAATCGCTTTTTCTCTCTTTTTATCACCTTGTTTTTCATTTAATATTAGACGTTCAGCTTTGGTAAAAGCATCACCGCGATCACTCTTTGCAATGTTACAAAGGATGTTCTTTACAACTTTTTCGGTTGCTGCATAATCTATTTCTTTTGCAAAGCAGTCAACAAATGATTGCCAAACTTTTTTATTAACAAGCTTACTTGTCTTATTTTCAAAATCTTCTATATCTTTGAATCCTAAAATAGTATAGAGATTTTTTTCGATTATTGGTTCGGCATGTTGTTTTGCCACTTTACCTTTTATATTAAATGGAAATTTACTAATCTTAGTTGTACCCACAATGTTACCTCAATATTAACGCTATCTATAAAAGTACAAAGACTTAATATTTAATTTTTAATTAATGCTGACATTGTTAGCGCAGTTAGCTGCAGAGATATAGCTAAAGTAATTTAGGCTTACCGACAACCGTCATCCCGCTACTTGTTAGCGGCTAAGAGATACCGTGACGGTATAACGTAGGACTGCTGTCATACCGCTACTTGTTAGCGGCTGAGATACCGCGAATGAATCGCGGTATGGTGTAGGACTGCTGTCATCCCAGTGCTTGACACTGGGATGGCTTTGTTGCATAGCAACCGAAAAAATCTGGTAGCTACTGACAAAATTCATTATAAATAACCATTTAACTGTTGAAGAAAAAATATGCCACAGAAAATGAAAGTCAGTAACCAAAACGAATATAACAAATTCCTTGAAAAAAGGGGAAATATTTTTCATTACATCGATGAAGCTATCGAAAATTGGTATGAAAATAGTCCAAAAATGCAGGGCGGCAACTATATTTACAGTGATAAAGTCGTAATTTTGGTGCATATAATTGTCAATCTTTTTAGAATTGGTTTAAGACAAACGGTGGGGTTTATAAAAGGATATCTGCAACAAATAGGAAAAAATTTGGCAGTTATCAGCTATTCACAAGCATCAAGAAGGTTTAAAAAACTTAATATTAAGATAAATGATTGCAGGGTTGATAAAAGCAACATGGAAAATATTGAAATTATCATAGATAGCACAAGTATCAGCATTTACAGTAACACTCCTGGCCACAGTAAGGAAAACAGTGCAGATAGAAAGTACCGAAGCTACGAGCAAGTAAGAAAGTTACATGTTATGTTAAGTGTGAATAGTAAAAAAGCTATAGCTGCAAGATACAGTAATGGCGTCTACTCTGACCACTATGGAGCTTGCGATTTGCTTGAAGAAGTTAATTTTCAGCACAAAATAAAAGCATTATATGCAGATAGGGCATACGATAGGCACAAACTTTATAAATTGTGTAAGAAATACGATATAAAGACAAAAGTTCTACCAAAAAAGGATGCAGCAGAACATTCAAAAATAGATTATATGTCTGACAGAAATGCTGCTATTAGGTTAATAAAATTATATGGACAAGATGGTGTAAAAGAGTGGAAAAAGGAAGCGATTTATGGAAAGAGATCTTACATAGAAGGATTTTTCTCAAGGTTGAAGCAAGTATTTGGATTTAGCTTTAGGAATAAATCTGAAGTAAATCGTGAAAAAGAATTACTAATTAAGTGCTATTTGCTCAACAAATTCACTGATATTGGTATGGCTAAATTTGAAATCATTACATAAATTTGTCGTAAACCATCACTGCTTAAGGTGCTATGCAACAAAGCCCACTGGGATCCAGCTTCTATGCAACTTAATTAAAAACGTTTGTTTTAGCGTAAGACGACTACCTTTAGCTCATCAGCTCAGTTATAAGCAAAATTTCTGGATTCCAGACTGGAATGACATCATCTGTTGTGCAATTTACCTTCAAAAATGAATGTTCGTACAGTTATGGAGACGCATTGGAATGACACCATTTGCTGTCCTTCAAAAATAAATGTTCGTAAAGTTGTGCTTTTAATATGGATTATCAGTTTAAAAACGTTGCTAACTAGTATATCTGAATGTAACATCAATTAACGTGTATAAATGAAGCAATCTAATGGAAAATAGTTATAATGCCGATGCAATAAAAATCTTAAGGGGTCTTGATGCTGTAAGGAAACGTCCAGGTATGTACATTGGTGACACTGACGATGGATCTGGCTTGCACCACATGGTATATGAGGTTATTGACAACGCAATAGATGAATCTTTAGCTGGATATTGTGATAAAATTGAAGTTAGTATAAATAAAGATGGTTCAGTATCAGTAACCGACAATGGCCGTGGCATTCCAACTGACATTCATGAAGAAGAAGGAATATCAGCAGCAGAAGTAATAATGACTCAACTCCATGCTGGTGGTAAGTTTGACAATAATACCTATAAAGTTTCTGGGGGATTACATGGTGTTGGAATCTCAGTTGTGAATGCATTATCAAGCTGGTTGGAATTAATTATTTGGCGCAATAAGAAAGAACACTTTATGCGTTTTGAAGATGGTGAGTCTATTGAACCTTTAAAGGTAGTCAACGAAAATACAAACAAAAGAGGAACTAAAGTCACGTTCATGCCATCAACAGAGACTTTTAATGGCATTAATTTCAGTTACTCAACGCTTGAAAGTCGTATAAGAGAATTAGCATTTTTAAATTCAAATATCGACATTACTTTACGTGATTTGCGCAATGAACCATATACAGAATCTCATTTCAATCAGAGCAATCAATCTAAAGACAATTTTGGTACAGCAAATTTTGTGCAGTATTTAGATAAGAATAAGACACATGTAACTAAAATTGCCAGTATGAAAGGAGATGCAGAAGATCTTGGCATCAGCTTGGAAATATCGATGGAATGGAATGATTCCTACTATGAACATATGTTATGCTTCACGAATAATATAAGGCAACGAGATGGTGGTACGCATTTGGCAGGGTTTAGGTCCGCCTTAACTAGGTGCATCAATACCTATGCAACTAATGAAGGGTTCTTAAAGAAAGCAAAAGTAAATTTAACTGGAGAGGACGTTAGAGAAGGTTTAACTTGTGTTTTATCTCTTAAGATGCCTGATCCTAAATTTTCTTCACAAACAAAAGACAAGCTAGTTAGTTCTGAAGCACGTGCAGTTGTAGAAAGTATAGTTTCTGATAAATTGAGCACAATCCTTGAAACTGATCCCAAATTGGCGGCAAGCATAGTAGAAAGAGCAATTAGGTCAGCAAAAGGAAGAGAAGCTGCTCGAAAGGCACGTGAACTAGTTAAGAATAAGAACAGTATTGATATTGCAACTCTGCCAGGAAAACTTGCTGATTGCCAGGAAAAAGCTCCCGAATTGTCAGAATTATTTATAGTAGAAGGTAATTCAGCAGGTGGTTCTGCAAAACAAGGTCGTAATCGAAAAACACAAGCTGTACTTGCTTTAAAAGGAAAAATCCTGAATGTGGAACGTGTAAGTTTAGATCGTATTTTTTCATCTGCAGAAATAGGCTCTTTAATTACTGCAATTGGTGCTGGAATAGGAAGTGAGCATTTTAATGTTGAGAAAGTTAGATATCATAAGATTATCATTATGACAGATGCAGACGTTGATGGATCACATATCAGGACTTTGATTCTAACCTTTTTCTTTCGACATATGCGTGAAGTAATTGATAAGGGATATTTATATATAGCACAGCCACCCCTCTATAAAGTTACAAAGAATGCTAAAGACACTTATATTAAAGATGACGAAACTTTTGAAGAGTATATAATAAACTCAGCAGTTAAAAGATTAACACTAAGTGGTACAACTACAGAATTTAACGACTTGCGCCTTATTTTGAATAAATGCGTTAGCACTTCTAATATTAGCAAAAATTATGATAGAGAAATACCACAAAATCTCTTAGAGTCATTGCTAATTTTAAGCAAAAAGAATGCTCTATCATCGGCTGATGAGATATTAAAGTATTTAAAATTAATGTACAGCGAATACACTTGGGAAGTGGAAATAAAAGATGAAGAAAAAGAAATTCACATCTCTAAATTATTTCAAGGATTGGCAGACAAATATATATTTGCACTTAGTGTGCTTGAAGGCAAAGATATGCAAAACATATTAAGTTTGCTTGATGGTATAAGTAACTTATTTAATGGCGATTCATTTTTAAAGTCACAAGAAACTGAAATAAGAATCACTTCTCCAAGTGCACTTGCAAAAATAATAATGGACTATGGTAAAAAGGGTTTAACTCTGCAGAGATTTAAAGGTCTTGGTGAAATGAATGCTGATCAGCTATGGGATACTACGTTAAATCCTGAGGCTAGAACTTTATTGAAGGTTGAAATAAAAGATTGTGAAGAAGCTGATTCCATATTTTCAATATTAATGGGTGATATAGTTGAACCACGCCGTGATTTTATTAATAGCAATGCACTCAACGTGCATGATGTTGATATTTGAACTTTTAGCAAAATGTACGAACGTTACGGGTTTAAGCAAAAACTGTGTCATTCAAGTAGCTGATACTGGTTCCTTTATGACGGCAGTGCCCAGAGGTGTCATCCCAGTGCCCAGACACTGGGATCCAGAAGACTTAATTCTAACCAAGTGGCTGCATAATAAAGACTGGATGCCAGTGTCAAGCACTGGCATGACAGCAGTCCTACGTCATACCGTCATGGTATCTCTAGATCCCGCTAACAAGCAGCGGGATGACGAATTTGTCGTTTTTCAAATTGTCGTAAGTCAGTTTAGCTATAGCTACAAGTTTCATTCTTCCCTTACAAATCACTTTACTGCGTCTTTTTTTCTGATTCAGAATTAGCAAGAAACGTTCTTGTAAGGTGGTCTACTAAAATTTTACTTTATAAAACAATGTCTGAACTATGCAATTAATACATTATCAACACAACTGATTCATAAAAGCAAATATTATAACCACGAAGAGAGGAAATGTTATGCTTAGTTTAATAAAAAAGACCTTGAGAAAAAAATGACTCATCAGGTAAACGATTCGAAATTGAAAGAGAAAGATGAAAAAAGTATTTTAAAATTAGCATCAAAAATAAAAGGCAAAAAAAGTAGCATTGCTGAAGAACTAGAAAAAATATCTGAAGAGAAAAAACAAAGGATTCTTACTACGGAAGTAAGCAAACATCGGGATAAAGAACTAACTGTTACACCACTTGCTTATGCTATACTACGTAAAGATAGTATAGCTGTTGAGAAAATGTTAAGAGTAGCTAAAGAAACCGATACTCTGAAAGACATTCTTGACGCAACAACAATTATAAAATGTCCAGATGGTCAGGAAGAAATTTACACACCACTTACTTATGCCATATTATGTAAAAATAGCAAAACTATTGAAGAAATTTTAAAAGTCTCTAGGCTCTGTGGACAAAAAATATGAAAAGAGAGAAAAAGATGGTAGTTTAGCTTAATAGGTAAAAAATGGAGAAACTACCATATGCAATATTACATCAAAGAGGAAAATTGGAAACAAATTTTAGAGTTCATAAAAAGCGTAAAAGGAATGCATAGCAAAGATGAAAAACGTTTAAGAATATTCATAGAGGCAGTGTGGTACATAGTCCGAAGTGGTTGCCAATGGAGACTTTTACCAAAAACTTATGGTAATTACAGGAGTATACATAAGCGATTTAAAAGATGGTGTGAAAGAGATGTCTGGGAAAAATTGCTTGAATATACTAAACAAGAGCCTGATTTAGAAGTTGCTATAATCGACGGTACGATCATCCGAGCCCATCCATGTTCATCTGGATATACAAAAAACTCCAAGGATCAAGAAGCTTTAGGGAGGAGCAAAGGTGGCTTTACAACTAAAATACATGCGCTTGTCGATGCACTTGGAAATCCACTTAAATTTACTCTGACCCCTGGTCAAAGAAATGAGATTACACAAGCAGCAACATTAACTGAAAGTGTCTATAATACCACTGTAGTGGCTGATAAAGGCTATGACAGCAATGCTTTTGTTACGAGTCTTGAAAGCAAGGGATGTACAGCAGTTATTCCTCCGAAGCGTAATCGAAAAGTGCAGAGGGGTTACGATAAACACATTTATAAAGAGCGTCATTTAATTGAGTGTTTTTTCGGTAAAATTAAGAACTTTAGGGGGAGTGTTAAATAAACTGTGTCAAACCGCATTTTTAGTTCGACTCAATTTTCAATCTGCCAGGAAAGAAAACATCAAGTTGAGAGATAGTTAATGCCCAATCATGTACAGGCATCGTCCACTTTTCCTCTGCCTTCTTTATAGCACAATATACCTGCTTATACAAGGCATTTATGCTGGTAAATGAGCCTTTGGTCTTAGTGAATTTCCTAATTTGCCTATGTAGCCCCTCTATGGGATTGGTGGTGTAGATTATCCTCCTAACTGGACCAGAATACTTAAAATAACCAGACAAGTTTTCCCAATTATTCTGCCAAGATTTTATAACCATAGGGTACTTTGTGCCCCATTTTTCATCCAATTCCAACAGATAATTCTCGGCAATTTCCTTGCTTGAAGCTTGATATACCTTCTTTAAATCGCTCAAAAAACTCTTCGCATCTTTACTGGCCACATACTTCAGTGAGTTGCGTATCTGATGCACTATACACATCTGCACTTCCGCATTAGGAAAGACACTGTTTATAGCTGCAGGAAAGCTTTTTAGCCCATCAACGCAGGCAATAAGGATATCTTCTACTCCTCTTTCTTTGAGGTCATTTAACACTCCCAACCAGAAGTTAGCTCCTTCACTTTCAGCCAAATAAAAACCTAATACTTCTTTTTTGCCATTTTGATCTATGCCTAATATGTTATACATGCATTTACTTACGCAATGCCCGTCCTCTTTGACTTTAAAAAACATGCCATCCATGAAAACTATCGGATATACAGACTGCAGCGGGCGACTACGCCATTCGTTGATTACTGGTAGCAATTTGTCAGTAATACTTGATATCTCTGCCGCCGATATTTTGTGATCATAAATTTCCTCAACATGTGACACTATATCTCTATAGCCCATACCACTGGCAAATGTGCTCAAAATCTTCGTTTCAAGCTCTGGATGTAAGTTTGTTTGCCTTTTTTTGACTATTTGTGGTTCGAAACTTCCTTCTCTATCTCTTGGTGTTAATAGCTCTGCACTTGTACGTAAAGTTTTTGCATTTCTCCCATTTCTTCGATTATTCTCTTCGCTTTTAGCCGACAAGTGGTTTTCTATTTCACCTTCCAGGCTTACCTCCAGCAACTTTTTTATAAACGGTGTTAATGCTCCATCTCTTCCTGTCAACGGTCTTCCTTCTCGTATAGACGACAGGATATTTGTTTCTAATTCTTTATAATCTACCAAACCGGTAGTTCTGTTTACTACTTTCTGACTCATTGTCAAACCTCCATTTTTTTATATCAATTTATTACTTTTTTTTCGGTTTGACACAGTTTATTTAACACTCCCTTACCCTATCCTTGTATATGCAAAGGTAGGGTATCTTTTTAAAATATTATGTCCTTTATAGCTTTGTTAATTTTTGACTCCTTCTCTGCAAAAGCAGCTTCTAGAGAGGTTTTAAGTTTTTCCCATTCCTCTTGACCATTTATGTGGGTTAAAATTAAAGATTTATATTCATTTTCAATTTTTTCCAAGGATCTTTGACATGAGGAATCTAGTTCCTCATATATATCAATATTTATTGATTGCAGTATTACCAAAAATGCAAACAAATTCGGATCAGGTAGTTCTTCCTTTATATAATTCAGAAGACATAGTTTTATTTTTTTTGCGCAATATTCTATTGTTTTCAGCGATAGTGATAGGCTTTCTGCATAAAGTATAAAACTATCTATAATCAAATTTTTTGATTTTTTCGGTAATTTAATATTTTCAAATAGTTCTTTTGTAAATTTTTCTATCGGTTGTTTTGGTAAATGTAAAAAGAGATTAGTAAAAGATTTTAGGTCAAAATTTGGTCCAAGTATTGTGCTGATTGCTCTCTGTACATTACTCTTATCTTTACTTACAGAAATAATGAAAACCAGCCCCTCCACATCAAGCATATGCTTTATAGATTCCAAAAAATCGACAACGAATTTAGGACGGCACACATCAAGATTATCCACCATTATATAAATGTTTTTGTCTTTTCTGATTTTATTAACCACATCCGCTAACTGTGTTTTAAAATCTCTAGTACTCTCTTTTCTTCTTTGGAGAAGACTTAATTCACTCAAGACAAAACCTATGTCTTTTTTATCAGCCTCTTTTGCAGCATCAAGAAATACGGAAAGCATAGCAAGTGGAGATTTACTGATCATCTTTCCTATTGTGTTTAGAGAAAACAGTTCTTTGTTTATGTTCTTGAACTGTTGTATAACGCTTCTTTTTACTTTATACGATGCAAATAAATCTTCAAATAGGAAATTTAAAAAAGAAGGAAGCGGTTGATCCAGTGCATTGATATCCCATGCGCTATAATAAGCTGCAATTTCATTTTGTTGCTTTAGCTCTTTTACCCATTCTTTCAAAAAAAACGTCTTGCCCCATCCATCATATCCTTCTAAAGATATTATTGTAAAAGACTTATCAATTGTTTTAATTATAGTGTTGAATTTACCTGAAAATTGCTTATAGTTTAGACGGTCATTTTCCCAAGCCACCACTTTAAGTGGTGACACTATTTTTTTCTTTTTGAATGTTACTAGCGATATAAGTTTTTTTAAGCACATGTCTTATTTTATATTTAACTCATATTCTTGTCTTAAAGTGAGGGCTGCTTTTAGCGTTCCTTCATCTAGATAGTCAATTTCTCCACCCATTGGTATGCCACAAGCAAGGCGCGATATTTTCACATTCAAGTCTTTTAGCAATTCAATTATATATTGTGCAGTAACTTGGCCCTCTAATGTCGGATTAATTGCGATAATTATCTCTTCAATTTTAGACTCCGTCACTCTTTTTAGAATAGTGTCAAGGTTAAGTTCTTTTGGACCCATGCCATTTATCGCAGATAATCTGCCACCCAAAACATGGTATAAACCTGAATATATATTTCCTTTTTCAAACGCCCATAGATCACCCAATTCTTCTACTACACACAGTAACTTAGTGTCACGTTTTGGATTAGTACAAATAGAACAAGGTGATTTAGTATCTAGATTTCCGCAAACTTCACACTCTATTATAAGATCTGCTAGCTCTTTAATCAAAGATGCAAGTGGTAGCATAACTTTTTCTTTGTTTTGGAGTAAATGTATAACTAACCTGCGTGATGATGATGGCCCTAAACTTGGCAATTTAGAGAAAGCATGAACTAGATTCTTTATGTTAACGTTCATTCATAAATTCAGAATAGGCAGTCAAATGGTAACATCAAACCCTTTGTAAAGAAAGTGGTAAGTTTCTCTTGATCCACTTTGATTAGCTATAGAAAAAATTTTTTACTCTAACGCAAAAAATTACTTCCGCATACTTAAAGCCTGATTATAATAGACTTCTTGCATAACCCAAACTAATACCAATTCCCGCTACACAAGTAACGGATAGACAATAATAGAAAAAAAGCCATACTGAAGTAAGTAAAATAGCGAGGTTTAAATGGCATTAAGATCAAAATTATTGGATGAAAAAGTGGTGGAATCAGCAAAAGAAATGCTGAAGAAAGTAAGAAATAACGCATATGTTGCAAAAAAACTAAATGCTGTAATTGCAGCAAAAAAGCACAGTATAACAGCCGTAGCAAAGATATGCTGCATTTCAAGAAAGGCACTTACTGCATGGATAAAGCACCTAAAATTTGGCAGAGAAGAAAAATTATTTGCTCCGCCTCAACGCCGTAGAAAAACTATATTGAATCAAAGTCAACGTGAACAAGTTGAGGTGTGGATAGAGGAAAACCCCAATATTACTATAAAAGAAATGAAAATAAGAATTCAAGAAAAGTTTGGTTTGAATATCAGCAAATCTACAGTACACCGTAATATGCAAAGAATGAAATTCTCATGTATCACACCAAGACCAGTGCATAACGGACAAGATAAAAGTAAACAAGAGGGATTTAAAAAAAAATCTTAATGAAACTATTGTCATGTATCCTGAAAAAGAGCTATTTTTCTTCGATGAATCGCGGTTTGGCACACATTCAAAGATTGGACACGGGTGGTTTAAAAAAGGCATTAGGACACAGGTTAAGGTAAAACTAGGTAGGAAAATTTTTATCTCTATAGTGCAGTTAATCCCAGAAATGGAGAGAGTTCTAGCTCAAACGTCAATACTGATTGTATGAATATATTCCTTGAGCAGATGTCACAATATTTAGGAACAAGGGAGGCATTTCTTATCATGGATTGTGCTAGTTGGCATAAGTCAAAAAATTTAAAAGTACCTAAAAATATCGACATTATATACCTACCACCATACTCACCTGCTTACTTTTACCCACAATTTTGAGAGGTTATGATGTGAAGCATAACAATGCTCTCCTTAAGGTTTTCATAGCCCCGCCATAGAGTCATAGACCCTGGTAAATTATCACTTTTTCTATTCATAAATCCACCCAATTTTCCTAACCAAATAATAGCTTGTTTTATGTTTGGAGGTTCTTCGGGTAATGTTGCTACCCGATACTCACGCATGTAAAGGACCTTCCACTCTTCGTTGCTTAAAATTTTAGTACAAGTTTCCATGGGATTTGATAAAGCCACTTTTGTCAAATATAAAATTTTAAACGCGATTATACTTTTTATAGCAATTAACTTCTGTAATCTTTCTTTTGTAGCTAAGCGAGAGCTTTCTATCTTACATCCTGATTTTAAAATCCTAAAATACTCTTCAATTTTCCATCTTAGCTTATACCAATTTATCTTTTCTATGGCATCTAAAGTATGGTACATTAGTTAGTAGAGTCCAGTCGACAGCTTCCAATCCATCAGGAGCTTTTGCACTTACCACATATACAGGGACTTATTTTATGTATTGTATCTTTTGACCCATAAATGGAAGAAGATCTGATAGGCTTTCATATACTTAACTTCAATATTAGCTTTCCTTGATCTCTGGTTTTCACCTTTAGTAACTTCTAGAGAAATTTTCTTTTTTACTGGCAGTTGAGTGATGCGTGTTTGCAAATCTGTTTTTCCGACTTCAGTACAGATAAATCTTCTATTAGCTCGATTGCGGATTACATAAAAACTACCTAACGTCTCAGCCACCCATAAAAATTTGAAGATGTCTGCTTCCCTATCACCAAAAGTTGTACATTTGGAGGAAGGTTGTTTATAGTTTCTTTGAGAGCTGTTATCCACTTATAACTTTCTTTTTCTTCTATGGAGGTACGGTATTTTCTGTTTGCTTTTTCTTGTACCGTTTCTTCTTCCCTAATAGAACGCGCCCAACATTGTTGGGAAGATAGACCTAAAGGTAATCCGTCTTTGCTAGGCACTATGCAACAGTAAACCCATTTTATGCTTTGTATAAGCTTTAGAAATACTGCCTAGTCTCTTGGTCTTTATATGAGAGTCAAAATCCAAATAACTTGTATCTTGAACTGAAAATACCAACTGGTTTCCTTTTATTCTTTCCTTAGTTTCTTTATAATGGGAAGAATAAATTTCCTTATCTTCAAGCTTTTCATTGCTTATATGCACCCTTACCACCCACTACAGCTTTGATTCAGATGCCTTACCCTCTATGCAATAACTTGTTTTTATAAGTCTTTTATTAAGCCTTATATCTCCCAAATTAATGTGTTTTAACTCTCTTTTTAGCCATTTATCCCCTAAGAGCCTGTTCATAATCTTTTAAGGAGTAAAGCAGTGAAAGCAAGAACGACCATTTGCAGGCTAGTGTTGAGTTTCCGCTCACAATTTTTCCACAATCTTCTACATTTTTCTAACCAAGCAAAAGATCGCTCCACAACCCATCTTTTGGGCAACACAACAAAGGAATGTAATTCATTTCTTTTTACCACTTCAACGGTTGCACCAATAATCGTTTTTATTTGAGTTGCAAAATTCTCTCCACTGCATCAACCAGTACATTTTTTACTCTCGAGAGGTTTTCTTTTGCATTTTCGACCATTCTCACAGCACTGCTACGGTCAGTTATCTCTGCTGTCGTTATATAAATTGCATGCTTGCGTATCTACTGCAATATGGCGTTTTATTCCTGAAATCTTTTTGCCTGCATCATAGCCTTTTTCTTCAGCAGTATCTGCATTTTTTACACTTTGTGCATCAATTATGCAGAAGCTGGTTTTTTCTTTCCGACCATTGTTTTGTCGGACCACGCCAACTATTTTTTTTTAATACCAGCTCCAGAACACTTTCTTTATTTACATCTGATTTTTCACTCCACTTCTTAAAATAGTCGTAACAATTGCGCCATTTTGGAAACTCTTTTGGTAACATTCTCCACTGGCAGCCGCTTTTTAAGACGTATAGCACCCCACAAAATACATCATATAAATCAAGTGTTCTTGGTTTTGTCTTCTTTCTGCAAGATTCCAGATCTGCTACAATAATCTCAAACTTTTCTCGACTTATGTCACTTGGGTATAAACTCCTCATATATCCTCATTTATATACACTATCTCTTAGTTTATTCCTTTCTTGAGATCATGTACAGTCTCTTAAACGTTCGTATAACTCAAAACTTTACTTTAGATCAAACTGCTGTATAGTGACTTTATAGCTTCAATTTTGTAATGAACATACCTAGTATAGAAAATTGTGATCTTCACAATAAAACCGTCTTACTCAGAGTTGACTTCAATGTTCCTATAAAAAATGGAGAAATTCGTGATGTCACTCGTATTTTGAGAGCATTGCCTACTATTCAGTATTTAGTAAATGCGAGTGCAAAGATTATTATTATATCGCATTTCAGACGCCCAAAGGCCAGAGACAATAATCTGTCGCTAAAAAATGTAATTGACACTTTATCGCAGTTACTAAATAAAAAAGTGAAATTCATTGATGATTGCGTTGGTGAAAAAGTGCAAAAAGCAGTGAGTGCTATGGATGCAAGAGATATAATATTACTAGAGAATCTAAGATTTTATAAAGAGGAAGAGCAAAGTGACTCAAATTTTGCCAAACAACTAGCATCTCTAGCGGATATATATGTAAATGATGCATTTTCTTGCTCTCACAGAGCTCACGCTTCTATTTCACGCATTACAGAATTTTTACCCTCCTATGCAGGATTTTGCTTACAAGATGAGCTAAAGTATCTTGAAAAAGCTGTATCGTTTAAAGCTAAACCTATTACTGCGATAGTTGGGGGAGCCAAAATATCAACTAAAATAAAAGTGCTTATGAAGCTAACAGAAAAGGTTGATTACCTAGTTCTAGGTGGTGCAATAGCCAATAATTTTTTGTCATTTAGCAAAGTAAATATAGGGAAATCTTTCTTTCAAAATGGTGTTGACGACCTTCTACATAATATTGTTAAAACAGCAAATAAAAACAATTGCAAAATAGTTGTGCCAGAAGACGTTCTGGTTGCAGTAAACTCTGATTACAGCACTAGTATTTCAAGAAAAACTGAGTCCATTTTGGACGGTGATATAATTTTGGATATCGGACCACAAACTTTGAGTACAATAAGCAGTATAATAGCAAGCAGTAAGACTCTGCTGTGGAATGGACCTATTGGTGTTTTTGAACATTCAGCTTTTGCAAGTGGTACAATAGGGGTAATGAAAGTCGTAAGTGACTTAACGCACAAAGGAAAGTTGACCAGCATAATAGGGGGAGGTGATAGTGTATCTGCAATAAGCGCTGCAGGCCTTACCGATAAGGATTTTACATGTGTTTCCACTGGTGGAGAAGCATTTTTAAATTGGTTAAGTGGTGATGAAATGCCGGGAGTTGCTGCTCTGCAAAAATGATTAGATTAAAACTTTTTTAAATTGTTTCTTATAAGCTAGCTTTTTTGTGAACGTGATTATGTCGAAGACAGTTAAACTAATTTTGTGTTTAATAATACCAATAATAGGATTTATTTTTTATATTAAGGATCATTATTTTCACACCGGCTATGTAGAAGAAAATGTTAAGGTCAATTTTGAACCATTTTTCAGTTCACAACCAGCCACCGTTTCCAGAATTAACTGACTTCGATAGAGGAGTGTTGAAAGTTTGTGGAGATTGAGGAGCACATCCAGATAAAGAAGATTTCAAAATTTTACTTAGGCTCTGTGGACAAAATTTTAGAGAAGCCATACAAGAGCCCCGACAAAATTTAGAAAACCCATAAAAACCTCAGCCGTTTTATCGAATCTGGAAAAAATACGCCTAAAGTTCTTAATTTTACCGAAAAACACTCAATTAAATGACGCTCTTTATAAATGTGTTTATCGTAACCCCTCTGCACTTTTCGATTACGCTTCGGAGGAATAACTGCTGTACATCCCTTGCTTTCAAGACTCGTAACAAAAGCATTGCTGTCATAGCCTTTATCAGCCACTACAGTGGTATTATAGACACTTTCAGTTAATGTTGCTGCTTGTGTAATCTCATTTCTTTGACCAGGGGTCAGAGTAAATTTAAGTGGATTTCCAAGTGCATCGACAAGCGCATGTATTTTAGTTGTAAAGCCACCTTTGCTCCTCCCTAAAGCTTCTTGATCCTTGGAGTTTTTTGTATATCCAGATGAACATGGATGGGCTCGGATGATCGTACCGTCGATTATAGCAACTTCTAAATCAGGCTCTTGTTTAGTATATTCAAGCAATTTTTCCCAGACATCTCTTTCACACCATCTTTTAAATCGCTTATGTATACTCCTGTAATTACCATAAGTTTTTGGTAAAAGTCTCCATTGGCAACCACTTCGGACTATGTACCACACTGCCTCTATGAATATTCTTAAACGTTTTTCATCTTTGCTATGCATTCCTTTTACGCTTTTTATGAACTCTAAAATTTGTTTCCAATTTTCCTCTTTGATGTAATATTGCATATGGTAGTTTCTCCATTTTTTACCTATTAAGCTAAACTACCATCTTTTTCTCTCTTTTCATATTTTTTGTCCACAGAGCCTAGGTGTCCGCAGCATCAAGAAGTAGTGAAAGGAATATATGATGAGCTTGATCATCAAGTGATTACGCCAGATGCGGATTTGGAGTTATTTAAAGATGAACTGGCTAACATTTGGTTTACAAATAGTGGAAGTGAAAAAGAAACTATAGGGTTTGGACATATTTTTTGTGGTGAGCCAAACGATAAATTAGGTGGTATGCATTTTGTAGGTAGATATGTTGAAGCTCAAGAAGATAAATGGGCAGGTGCAATTTGGAATCCTATGCAATAAATCTGACCTTACCCAGAAAAAGTGGAGAGAAAGTTTGGAATGTTTTTTACAAAGAAAATGATGAATCAAAATGCTCAGGAATGCAATAGTTAATAGTGGAATGTCTACGTTGTTTGTTATAAAAAATTTCTATATATTCAAATATAGCAGGGGAGTGTTAAATAAACTGTGTCAAACCGCATTTTTAGTTCGACTCAATTTTCAATCTGCCAGGAAAGAAAACATCAAGTTGAGAGATAGTTAATGCCCAATCATGTACAGGCATCGTCCACTTTTCCTCTGCCTTCTTTATAGCACAATATACCTGCTTATACAAGGCATTTATGCTGGTAAATGAGCCTTTGGTCTTAGTGAATTTCCTAATTTGCCTATGTAGCCCCTCTATGGGATTGGTGGTGTAGATTATCCTCCTAACTGGACCAGAATACTTAAAATAACCAGACAAGTTTTCCCAATTATTCTGCCAAGATTTTATAACCATAGGGTACTTTGTGCCCCATTTTTCATCCAATTCCAACAGATAATTCTCGGCAATTTCCTTGCTTGAAGCTTGATATACCTTCTTTAAATCGCTCAAAAAACTCTTCGCATCTTTACTGGCCACATACTTCAGTGAGTTGCGTATCTGATGCACTATACACATCTGCACTTCCGCATTAGGAAAGACACTGTTTATAGCTGCAGGAAAGCTTTTTAGCCCATCAACGCAGGCAATAAGGATATCTTCTACTTGTATCTTGTCAAAAGCATCTAATGTTTTAAGCTTAAGCATTAGGTGGAGAAGGGAGGAACTCTGTGCTTCTTCTTAGATATAAAATCTGTAGAGGAGATAAGAATTCCCTTCTCAAAAGTATAGGCTGGACGGTATCGTAGAAAAACCTAAATGGTTCTAATTCTGTATTCACAAGGTTAGCCTTACTTTTCATTTTAAATAGTAACGTATGGGGTTATATATGATCAACAACTTTCTGGGAATAGATGTATCAAAAGATCGCTTTGATGTTTTTCTCTCATTTATAAGTAAAAAAGGAAAACGTGAAACTAGGAAAAGAAGCTTTAAGAACGATGATAATGGGTTTCAAGGTCTGCAGAGCTTTCTACAAAAACATAACGTAGAGCAAGTGAAAGCTTGTATGGAAGCTACCGGTTGTTATAGTGAAGCTTTGGCTGAATTTCTACACAATGCTGGACATTTTGTAAGTGTTGTAAATCCTTATTGTATTAAATCTTATGCGAGGAGTAAGCTTGTAAGACAAAAGAATGATCAGACCGATGCAGAAATTATTGCTGATTATTGCCAAAGACAGGAACCTACTCGTTGGACACCACCTTCTCCTGAAATGAAAAAATTAAAACATCTTTATCGTTGCTCGGTTGCGTTAAAAGATGGATTAACATTCGTAAATAATCATTTAGAAAAGAAGGAGAGACTGCCTGAAGAAGTTGCAAATGCTTGGGAAAACCTTGCAGTGAACATAGAACAATCAATAGAAACAATAAAAAACTCCATACGTGAACTATTAAAACAGCACAAAGAGTTGTTGGAAAACTTTCAACTCTTATTGACTATTCCAGGAATAGGAGAGGAATCAGCAATAGCTATTTTAGCTGAAATTCCTGACACAAAGGCTTTTATAAATGCCAGACAATTGGCAGCATACGCTGGAACTATACCACGAAATATAACATCAGGTTCATCTGTATATGCCAAGCCCAGATTAAGTAAATCAGGTTCACGAACACTACGTAAGGCCATGTATTTTCCTGCTATAGTAGCTAAAAATCACAATCCTATTATTATGACTTTTTGCAAGAGATTAAAAGAAAAAGGCAAGCATAATATGGCCATTGTTGGTGCTGCAATGCGTAAGTTGCTTCATATTGTTTTTGGTATTTTAAAATCAAAAAAGGCTTTTAATCCTGACCATATCAAAAGCTACAGGACTAGGAGATTGACTGAAGCTTTAGTAATTTAAAATCGAAAAATGCTTCCATTCTATCTTATGTAAAATGGTATCTTACACAAATTTATTGAATGTAGTTGGTTAGTGTATATGTTGATAAGTGTAAAAGACAAGATTTAATCTGACAGACAAGAATTAACTGACAGAAGAATTGAGGTAGTCAAAACTAATATCAGGCTCTTGTTTAATACAACTACAATCTGTATACCGCTACACAGGAGGGAGTGTTAAATAAACTGTGTCAAACCGAAAAAAAAGTAATAAATTGATATAAAAAAATGGAGGTTTGACAATGAGTCAGAAAGTAGTAAACAGAACTACCGGTTTGGTAGATTATAAAGAATTAGAAACAAATATCCTGTCGTCTATACGAGAAGGAAGACCGTTGACAGGAAGAGATGGAGCATTAACACCGTTTATAAAAAAGTTGCTGGAGGTAAGCCTGGAAGGTGAAATAGAAAACCACTTGTCGGCTAAAAGCGAAGAGAATAATCGAAGAAATGGGAGAAATGCAAAAACTTTACGTACAAGTGCAGAGCTATTAACACCAAGAGATAGAGAAGGAAGTTTCGAACCACAAATAGTCAAAAAAAGGCAAACAAACTTACATCCAGAGCTTGAAACGAAGATTTTGAGCACATTTGCCAGTGGTATGGGCTATAGAGATATAGTGTCACATGTTGAGGAAATTTATGATCACAAAATATCGGCGGCAGAGATATCAAGTATTACTGACAAATTGCTACCAGTAATCAACGAATGGCGTAGTCGCCCGCTGCAGTCTGTATATCCGATAGTTTTCATGGATGGCATGTTTTTTAAAGTCAAAGAGGACGGGCATTGCGTAAGTAAATGCATGTATAACATATTAGGCATAGATCAAAATGGCAAAAAAGAAGTATTAGGTTTTTATTTGGCTGAAAGTGAAGGAGCTAACTTCTGGTTGGGAGTGTTAAATGACCTCAAAGAAAGAGGAGTAGAAGATATCCTTATTGCCTGCGTTGATGGGCTAAAAAGCTTTCCTGCAGCTATAAACAGTGTCTTTCCTAATGCGGAAGTGCAGATGTGTATAGTGCATCAGATACGCAACTCACTGAAGTATGTGGCCAGTAAAGATGCGAAGAGTTTTTTGAGCGATTTAAAGAAGGTATATCAAGCTTCAAGCAAGGAAATTGCCGAGAATTATCTGTTGGAATTGGATGAAAAATGGGGCACAAAGTACCCTATGGTTATAAAATCTTGGCAGAATAATTGGGAAAACTTGTCTGGTTATTTTAAGTATTCTGGTCCAGTTAGGAGGATAATCTACACCACCAATCCCATAGAGGGGCTACATAGGCAAATTAGGAAATTCACTAAGACCAAAGGCTCATTTACCAGCATAAATGCCTTGTATAAGCAGGTATATTGTGCTATAAAGAAGGCAGAGGAAAAGTGGACGATGCCTGTACATGATTGGGCATTAACTATCTCTCAACTTGATGTTTTCTTTCCTGGCAGATTGAAAATTGAGTCGAACTAAAAATGCGGTTTGACACAGTTTATTTAACACTCCCAAACAATCTGATGAATCTACGCAACAACCTTCTGCTGCTAACCTTTCTTTGCTTAAACCTGATGTTAATCACGATGCTGACGAAAATTACGTAGGCAATTACTCACTATGTAATCATGATTATCACCAACATGATGACCTAATATAGTAAAATAACGAACTTTTATCCCCTACCCTTCTAGTTGTATTTATAACTTTGCAGATATGGGGAGGCGATAAAGGGTGCTTAAACAACTAAATAAAAAACCAGGCGGATCATTCTGAAATTCTTGCATTTTTGTCCATAATTTTGTTAAACAACTTCCCTTTTGGTCATATCGAACCAAATTTCTTTTTTACACCACCTTTTAAGCCACTTTCGTTAGTTTTTGTCATAATGCGATCAAACACTCCCAATAACCTCTTTAATAGGTTTGGAGTTAGCGAAGAGATAAGATCAACAGATACGTTATTGTTTTTGTCATCACCACTTGCTTTATAGTCTATTGAAACGATTCCCCTACTTTTCCCGCCAGTAAGAAGTTTCCCAATTATAGGAATTTTTAACAAAGATTTATTAATTGAATACGCCGGTATTACCTGCCCTTCAACCTGGAATTTATAATCTTTAATATCGAGCTTACCACCAGTGCTAATGCCTAATTCCGCCCCTTCAAGCCAAGATTCTTCAATTTCGACAGAGCCGTCTTTGTATGAGAAAGGTGCATTACATTTATAAAAGTATACACCTTCATTTTTTATGGCATTTACAATGCCAGGCAATGAAGACATCGACAATAAAGTAGTAAGTAGTGGAGCATCTTTGATGTAGAAATTGCTAATGGATAACGTACCATAATGTTCTCCACTTTCTCTCTGAAGAGAGAGATAAAAAGACAATTTGCCGTTTTTAATTGATTTACTAATGCCTAAGGAACGCGAAAGTATACCTGCATTATCTGCATATATTTCGAGCCCTATTCCACTGTATTCCGCTAGTATGTTGCTGCTATCTTCTAGAAACTGTCCTGTAAATTGACTTCCACCGCAATCTCCTTTAGTGCAGGTTACATTCAGCTTAGCATCTTTTATAACAATGCCTTCTTTCATAATTACATTGTCAACATTCATACTAATTTCTATATCTTTGTTTAATCCATTACTGTTTTTGCCAAGCAAGCCTAAAATATCACTCAAATTAATTTTCTCACCATAAATAGTTATGGCATTTTTTTCCTTACCTGATTCAATTTCTATACTAAAATCATTATCAGGCAATTTAAAGCTACTAGAATTTAAATATAAATTTCCATTTCCTACTCTTCCGCTGAATTTTACATCTAAATCACTTCCTACAATGTCTAATTTATCTACTAACAATTCATCGGCACCTTTTAACTTTACAGAGAACAAAACTTTATTGTGATCTTCAAAACGATTTTTCCACCCAAAATAACTTGAACGTGATTCAAGCTCTGATAAATCCATATTACCATTAACATGCCCCGTCTTATCTTGATTTATCACCGATTCTATATTTGCATTAACATAGCCACTATCAAAATTAAATATTTGAGCAGGTAAATCCCCGATCAAATTCCAGGCAAAACTTTCATTCCTATTGCTACTTTTTAGGTCAAATAATAACTGTGTGTTATTCACCATACCACTACCATTTAAATCTATAAAGTCACTGCCAAAACTAAGCTTAATGTCATATTTACCAAGACTTGCATTATAGATAGCCAAATTGTCAATTTCAGAATGAAAATTTGCTGAGAAGTCTACTTTTTTGTCATCAGCATTTAGATTAAAAATGCGAAAATTAAATACAGATTTTGCCATTCCACTTACTTTATCCCTTTCAACCTTCACCACATCATCCAGCTTAAATCTTATAGGCTCATATAAACCATAAGCATCACTTACAGCTTGGCCATTAATGGTTAGAACTGAATTTTCCTTATTGAGAGATTTCATTTCAATATCACCACCATTAATAGTGAAATTCTGAAACTTAGCGCTATTTGCAGTAATTTTGAGATTGTTATTCTTGAAGGTTAAGTCACCGTTTAATTCCCTTACTTGCTCAAAATCTTCATCAAATTTTACGCTACCGTTTTCTATATCAGCAACAATTACAATGTCTGACAGATCGTCATCAACCAAATTTTTAATTTTGCCACTGAAACTTACAATGGTATTTAAAACATCCCCATCAATATTATCACAATACCAGCTTTTAAATTTACTATTTACTACACTATCTGGTACATAAGTACATAAATCCTTTGCAGCAAACTTACTAATATTAATTCTAAGCAAAGCATGACTTGTACTAAAGTTCATTTTGCCTATCAAAGACAGATACATGTCATTTAACTTAAAATGGAAGTTTTTTACACTAATAATTCCATCACTATATGTTAAATTTATATTTACATTAGTTAAGGCCAAATTTTTGTCCAAATAATTTTCTGTATTCAATACGTATATATTTCCATCTACAATTTCATCCTTTTTATTAATTTTCACTGAGAAGCTTCCTTTGAATCCTATATTTTTGTCCAAATTGTAGCTTTTAACTAATGTAGAAAACTTGCTCAATAGTCCCAATTTTAGATCATAAAATGTCCCGTACACATTTAGCAAATTGTTGCGATTTTTTATCGTAATTGATAAATCATCCAAAAATCCCTTTCCATCTTTTGTATTCACATGAATATCTAAAACATTAAAATCTTCCCCCTTCCCTATATATAATTTATCAATAAAAAATTCATCTTCTGTGCTTTTATCAATAGCAATGTTAGTAAATTCAATTTTTGAATCCGCATTTAAGTCAAAAAAAAATTCCCTTATTGTTTTTAATAGATTTTTTGCACTACTTTCTGTCATCTTGAAATTCTTCCCTGTCATCCCAGTTGTCATCCAAGTAGCTTGACCACTTGTTTCTTTTTTTCTAGATTCCAGCGTCACGCGCTGGAATGACACCGAAGGGAGGCGGTTATTACTTAAATAATGATTATCCAAAAGGTCTAATGAGTTTTGCGGATTAACATTAGTTTCTTCTCTCTTGATATATACATGCACATTATCAGCTGAAACCTGAGAGAGATTTGTGCTAGCTTTAAATAAGGAACTTAACTTAAAATGTACAAAAAGCTCAGGAACTTTTATAGTAAAATTAGGGTTTGCTATTGCCAAATCCGTAATGACTAAATACGGATCTTTGCCATCTTTCTGCCAAACAACTGAGGTATTCTCCATATTAACGCTTGAGCCAACAAATATTTTTGATATTTTATGTTTAACATAAAAATCAATATAATTAATATTGATTTTTAAAGGCTTAAAAAAAATAAAGAAGCACAATATGAATAATAAAGCTACGGAAAATAATATAGTAATTTTTTTAAGCATCGATTATTGCTTTTCTTGCTAAACTATCAGCCTCCTCATTATACTTATCGCCACTGTGTGCTTTAACCCACTTCCAATCAATTTCGTGTTGTGAAGCAACGTTGTCTAGCTCTTTCCACAATTCCATATTTTTTACTGATTTTTTATTACTTGTTTTCCAGCCATTCATTTTCCACTTATTTATCCATTCTGTTATGCCATGCTTAATATAAAGACTATCCGTATATAAATTAATATTACAAGAAAATTTCAATACTTTCAGCCCATTGATCACCGCTGTTAACTCCATTTTATTGTTTGTGGTATTTTCTTCTCTACCATAAATGTCTTTTCTATAATCTTGAAATAATATGATAGCTGCCCATCCTCCCGCTCCAGGATTACCAGAACACGCCCCATCCGTGTATATTATCACTTCTTTTTTACTCATCTTTAACTGTAATGAATTAATAAAGTATATAGTTGCTTTTATGAAAGCACAATTTCTAAAGGTAGTTTAAGCTGCACCTTTAAATTTTATTATAGAAACAAAAAAAAGTGTGACAACGAGCATTACCAAAAGGAAAAGTAAAAAATAGTTTTTATGCTTCTGCCGTTCTTTCATAACTAAAATAAATCAATAGAACAAAAAATAATACTGGCGAATAGGGAAAATAGATAAGAAATTGAATAAGAAAACATTTTTTTCTGTGAGCTGTGATTCTTGAATCTGAGAATTGATATAGCATACCAAACAAAAACGCACCCTTCAAAGGTTGCCATGCTTAGATAAAGTAAAGCCTTTTTCAAAAATAGAGCTGGAAGCAAGCTAGTTAGCACCAGCAAAACACTATAAATTAATATATATTTTCTTGTTTTTTCCGGACCATAAACAATATTGAACATTGGAATTGATGCCTTTGCATAGTCTTCAGACTTATTTAAAGATAGGGCCCAAAAGTGTGGTGGAGTCCACATAAAAATTACTAAAAATAAAATGAAACTTTCCCAACTGACAGAATTAGTCACAGCTGCCCAGCCAATCATTGGAGGGAAAGCACCTGCTGCACCACCGATAACGATATTCTGCGGAGTGCGTCTTTTGAGCCAGATTGTATATACAAAAACGTAAAATAATATGCTAACTGCAAGCAAAGCAGCAGAAATATAGTTTACTGCTATTGCCATGATAAATACTGACAATATTCCAAGAGTTATACCAAATTCAAGCGCACTTTCTGCAAGAATTCTACCTGAGGGTATAGGGCGGTTTTTTGTCCTTTCCATGAGCAGATCTATGTCTCTGTCATACCACATATTTATAGCACCTGCAGATCCTGAGCCAAGAGCAACACATATAAGAGATATTAGTGCTAGAAAAGGGTGCATACTACCTGGTGCAGTAACCATACCAGCAACTGCAGTAAATACCACAAGGTACATTATCCTTGGCTTCAGCAAACGCCAAAAATCCAGTATTGTTGATTCAACATTTAGCAAAACACTTGTGTACATTCTATTTTACCACTGGTGGTTTTTCGAAAGTATGAAAAGGCGGTGGTGAAGATACCGTCCATTCCAAGGTGTCACCTTCCCAAGGATTATCTCCAGCTTTCTTGCCCCATTTAAAGAGATGTATAACTATAAACACAAAAAACATAACTGAAACAAAGGACATATATGAGCCAATTGAGGATATATAATTCCAAGGGATAAACGCATCAGGATAATCAGGTATACGCCTTGGCATACCAGCTAATCCTAAGAAATGTTGAGGTAAAAAAGTGATATTGGTGCTAATAAAAGTAAGCCAAAAGTGGATTTGACCTAAGCGCTCATTATATTGCCTACCCGACATTTTACCAATCCAATAATAAAAGCCAGCAAAAGTTCCAAATAATGCAGCAAGTGACATGACATAATGGAAGTGAGCAACAACATAATAGGTGTCGTGCAGGAGCTTATCTATTCCACCATGAGAGAGAATTATTCCCGTTATGCCACCGCCAACAAACATAAAAATAAAACCTAGTGCAAATAGCATAGGGGTTTTAAACTCAATTGCTCCGCCCCACATAGTTGCAATCCAGCTAAAGACTTTTACACCAGTTATAACACCGATAAAAATTGTGGTAGTGCTAAAAAATGCAGCAGCGTCAGCACTAAGCCCAACAGTGAACATATGATGAGCCCAAACCATAAAGCCAAATACTGCTATACCTATCATTGCATAAACCATCCCTATGTAACCAAACACAGGTCTGTGAGAAAAAGTTGATACAACCTGACTTATGATGCCAAATGCAGGAAAAATAATTACGTAAACTTCTGGATGACCAAAAAACCAAAATAGATGTTGAAATAACACAGGATCGCCACCACCGGCAGGATCAAAAAAGGAAGTACCAACATTGCGATCAGTAAGAAGCATAGTTATAGCACCGGCAAGCACTGGTAAGGCAACAATCAACATAAATGCTGTTAACAAGACAGACCAAACAAACAGTGGCATCTTAGTTAATGACATTCCTTTTGCGCGCATGTTAAATATAGTAACTATAAAGTTGATCGCCCCAACAATTGACGACATACCAGCAACATGAAGTGCAAGTATAGCAAGGTCAACTCCTGCACTTGGATGGGACATTACCTGTGATAAAGGTGGATATAAAGTCCAACCTGTACCTGGACCTTCACCAATAAACACTGAGAGAATGAGCAAAATAAAAGATGACACTAATAACCAAAAACTTAAATTATTCATACGAGGAAATGCCATATCTGGTGCGCCAATCATGAGAGGTACAAACCAGTTACCAAATCCTCCCATGAGGGCTGGCATTATCATAAAAAACACCATTATCAACGCATGCCCTGTAACCATTACGTTATATAATTGATAATTATTGTTAAGTATATTAATGTGCATTAGCTGAGTGCGAATAATCACCGATAATAATCCACCAATAATTCCAGCTAATATGGAAAAAATAATGTACAGTGTCCCTATGTCTTTATGATTAGTGGAAAACAACCAACGCTTTATGCCCTTTGGTACATCACTCATATCTATACTCCAAATTTAACTCACTAATTTTCTATTTTCGATCCACTTATTAAATTCTTCTTTGCTTACTGCTTCAACAACAATTGGCATAAATCCATGGCCTTGACCACACAATTCGTAGCACTGCCCATAATAAACACCAGACCTTTTGACATTAAACCACGCCTCATTCAGCCTACCTGGTATCGCATCAATTTTTACACCGAAAGCTGGTACTCCCCAGCTGTGTATCACATCTCCTGCTGTAACTTGTAAACGAACGTTAGCATTAACGGGTAAAACGATGTTGTTATCAACAGAGAACAGCTTTAAATCTCCTTCGATAAAGTCTTCTTTTCCCTTAATATAACTATCAAACGACACGCCTTGATATTCTGGATATTGGTAGCTCCAATACCATTGATGGCCAATAACTTTTAGTGTTATGTCAGCCTTCGGTATTTCTTCCTGTAGCTTCAGTAATTTAGCGTTTTCAAAGGCTAATATACCAACAATGATAGTTGGTATAACAAACCAAATAATTTCTAAAGGAACACTATGGGTAGTTTTACTTATGTTTGTTACTTTGCTTTTACGAAAGCGAAACGCTATATAAGCAAGCAGCGCCCACACAAAAAGCATTATTGCAACCATCACAACCATCACAAACGAATGTGACCTAACTACAGCCTCCATTACTTCAGTTGCAGGAGCAGGAAATCCAAATTGCCAGGAAGTAGGAGCAGAGGCAACAGATATATTTGAGTAAAATATTATCAATAGTGCAAGTAACTTCACCATATCTTTTGTTTGTTTACTATAAAACTAAATGATATACTGTATAATAGTATATATAAACTTACTATACAAATAGAGATTAGTGATGGTTAATAATTTTTTAGCATTCAACAAGTATAGTAGTACAATACTAATTTGAGGAAAAAAGCATTTACATAAATCTATTGTGAGTAAAAATGTTATAATATTTTAAATTAAGTATTTACTTTAAGTAAATTCTATAATAAGTTTAATAGTGTCTGTTACTGCTAATAACCCTCTAGCCTCACACCTAAAAGCAGTAACAGACACTATTAAACTTTATGACAAGTTTATAATCTGTAAGATCAAAATCTTACAAGTGTCTTTATCTCATTATACATTGCAGTTTATTAATTAACTTTTAATGCCTGTGGTAGCATTTACTGGACCAAAGGTTTATGCATTATAGAAAATAATTATAAAAAAACACACTATTTGTATACCATACAAACTTTTTTCATTCTGCATAGCTGAGTTACTAGATTTTGTAAACGAAATCTTTAGAGAAGCCAAATGGGCAAAGTTTCATGAAGGTCTTTCGCCAAAACAAGGCAAAATACGCTAAAATTCCTGATTTCACCCAAAATCTTAGCATAGATCCCGCTAACAAGTAGCGGGATGACGAAGTTATCGTCATGCCACCACGAACCGTCATACCGCCGCGGCGCTAACACGTAGCGGGGTGACGAGGCTTATCGTCATGCCACCGCGAACCGTCATACCGTGATTCATTCCACAACTGTACGAACATTGTGATTTGGGCCCACCAGAAGGGTATCATCCCAGTGCTTGACACTGGGATGGCTTTGTTGCATAGCAACCGAAAAAATCTGGTAGCTACTGACAAAATTCATTATAAATAACCATTTAACTGTTGAAGAAAAAATATGCCACAGAAAATGAAAGTCAGTAACCAAAACGAATATAACAAATTCCTTGAAAAAAGGGGAAATATTTTTCATTACATCGATGAAGCTATCGAAAATTGGTATGAAAATAGTCCAAAAATGCAGGGCGGCAACTATATTTACAGTGATAAAGTCGTAATTTTGGTGCATATAATTGTCAATCTTTTTAGAATTGGTTTAAGACAAACGGTGGGGTTTATAAAAGGATATCTGCAACAAATAGGAAAAAATTTGGCAGTTATCAGCTATTCACAAGCATCAAGAAGGTTTAAAAAACTTAATATTAAGATAAATGATTGCAGGGTTGATAAAAGCAACATGGAAAATATTGAAATTATCATAGATAGCACAAGTATCAGCATTTACAGTAACACTCCTGGCCACAGTAAGGAAAACAGTGCAGATAGAAAGTACCGAAGCTACGAGCAAGTAAGAAAGTTACATGTTATGTTAAGTGTGAATAGTAAAAAAGCTATAGCTGCAAGATACAGTAATGGCGTCTACTCTGACCACTATGGAGCTTGCGATTTGCTTGAAGAAGTTAATTTTCAGCACAAAATAAAAGCATTATATGCAGATAGGGCATACGATAGGCACAAACTTTATAAATTGTGTAAGAAATACGATATAAAGACAAAAGTTCTACCAAAAAAGGATGCAGCAGAACATTCAAAAATAGATTATATGTCTGACAGAAATGCTGCTATTAGGTTAATAAAATTATATGGACAAGATGGTGTAAAAGAGTGGAAAAAGGAAGCGATTTATGGAAAGAGATCTTACATAGAAGGATTTTTCTCAAGGTTGAAGCAAGTATTTGGATTTAGCTTTAGGAATAAATCTGAAGTAAATCGTGAAAAAGAATTACTAATTAAGTGCTATTTGCTCAACAAATTCACTGATATTGGTATGGCTAAATTTGAAATCATTACATAAATTTGTCGTAAACCATCACTGCTTAAGGTGCTATGCAACAAAGCCATCCCAGTGTCAGTTATTTTCATGACATCATCATAAAGTAAAATGAGATCCCAGTGTCACGCACTGGGATGACAAGAAGAGGGCACTGGAATGACATCATAGGGGCGGCTGGAATGACAGGAGAAGGTACTGGGATGATACCATTATAGAGTGAACCAGTGTCAGCTACTTGCATAGAAAATGTTTATGACTAATTTTTAGATCAAACATGGAATTTCGACAAACTTAACTTTTTTGTGAGACTGTTCAGCAATAATAAATAAATTGAGAGGAAAGGTTATGGCAATAGAAAAGGAAAAGTTTTTTAAAATAATACGCAATGTGAGTGAGAGTGAAGGTTTGAATAAGGATAATTTGCTTGAAAGAATAGGAAGTGAGCTAAAAGGTATAAACCCAGGAGCATATAGCACTTGTAACAATTTGAAGATAGATAAGCTATTCATGATACAAGATTCAGACAAAACTGTAAATTGTATGTTGTTACATCTTGCTGTGGAGTATAACAGTGTACCAATAGTAAAACTCCTACTAGAAAAGAAAGTAAAAGTTGATGAACAAATGTCGGGTGATGTTAATTCTAAATTCACTGCTTTGCACATTGCTGCTTTGCATGGTCATCAAGAGATAGTTCAGCTTTTATTGAACAATAACGCAGATCCTTCACTAGAAGATAGTCGAGGCCAAACTCCAAGGGATATTGTCGGCGATGTAGAAGGTAAAAAGGCTATAATAGAAATGTTAGAGGCAGCAAGTTCTTTGACAAGAGATCATGAGAATACGAAAGCATCAGTAGTGGAAAGAGTGCGAGTATTGGAAGAACTTCAGAAAGAGAACAATAATGAAAACAATACAGACAAAGTAGATGATACATTAGAAAGAGAACAGGCTCTAAGAGAAAGAAATGCTGTGGAGCAAAAGTTGCAAGAAGCAGAACAAAGATTTGCCAATAATCAGAAGCGCATAGAACAAGATTACTTGCACAATCAACATCCAGAGCAGTATACTACATATAATGGGGAACGGACCTTTTTAAATAAAAGTAGTAGTGACGACAGCGGAATATGTTTTGATGCAGATGAATCTGAAGCTTTAAGCCAATCTATATTAGAAGATGGAGAAGACATTTATGCACAAGATGAAAATGGATTGACTCTTTTACATCGTGCTGCTGCAAACAACAATGAAGAATCAGTGAAATGTTTGGTAGAACGTGGAGCAAAAGTTGATGTACAGGATAAAGATGGACATACCCCTTTACATTATGCTACTGCATATGGTTATGTAGAAATTACAGAATATCTAGGCTCTGTGGACAAAATTTTAGAGAAGCCATATAAGAGCCCCGACAAAATTTAGAAAACCCATAAAAACCTAGCCGTGGGAGTGTTAAATAAACTGTGTCAAACCGAAAAAAAAGTAATAAATTGATATAAAAAAATGGAGGTTTGACAATGAGTCAGAAAGTAGTAAACAGAACTACCGGTTTGGTAGATTATAAAGAATTAGAAACAAATATCCTGTCGTCTATACGAGAAGGAAGACCGTTGACAGGAAGAGATGGAGCATTAACACCGTTTATAAAAAAGTTGCTGGAGGTAAGCCTGGAAGGTGAAATAGAAAACCACTTGTCGGCTAAAAGCGAAGAGAATAATCGAAGAAATGGGAGAAATGCAAAAACTTTACGTACAAGTGCAGAGCTATTAACACCAAGAGATAGAGAAGGAAGTTTCGAACCACAAATAGTCAAAAAAAGGCAAACAAACTTACATCCAGAGCTTGAAACGAAGATTTTGAGCACATTTGCCAGTGGTATGGGCTATAGAGATATAGTGTCACATGTTGAGGAAATTTATGATCACAAAATATCGGCGGCAGAGATATCAAGTATTACTGACAAATTGCTACCAGTAATCAACGAATGGCGTAGTCGCCCGCTGCAGTCTGTATATCCGATAGTTTTCATGGATGGCATGTTTTTTAAAGTCAAAGAGGACGGGCATTGCGTAAGTAAATGCATGTATAACATATTAGGCATAGATCAAAATGGCAAAAAAGAAGTATTAGGTTTTTATTTGGCTGAAAGTGAAGGAGCTAACTTCTGGTTGGGAGTGTTAAATGACCTCAAAGAAAGAGGAGTAGAAGATATCCTTATTGCCTGCGTTGATGGGCTAAAAAGCTTTCCTGCAGCTATAAACAGTGTCTTTCCTAATGCGGAAGTGCAGATGTGTATAGTGCATCAGATACGCAACTCACTGAAGTATGTGGCCAGTAAAGATGCGAAGAGTTTTTTGAGCGATTTAAAGAAGGTATATCAAGCTTCAAGCAAGGAAATTGCCGAGAATTATCTGTTGGAATTGGATGAAAAATGGGGCACAAAGTACCCTATGGTTATAAAATCTTGGCAGAATAATTGGGAAAACTTGTCTGGTTATTTTAAGTATTCTGGTCCAGTTAGGAGGATAATCTACACCACCAATCCCATAGAGGGGCTACATAGGCAAATTAGGAAATTCACTAAGACCAAAGGCTCATTTACCAGCATAAATGCCTTGTATAAGCAGGTATATTGTGCTATAAAGAAGGCAGAGGAAAAGTGGACGATGCCTGTACATGATTGGGCATTAACTATCTCTCAACTTGATGTTTTCTTTCCTGGCAGATTGAAAATTGAGTCGAACTAAAAATGCGGTTTGACACAGTTTATTTAACACTCCCTAGGGTAACATTTGATTAACGCCCTTTTACTATGTCACTACCTTGTTCAAACTTTCTGATTAATTCGCTTACATTGACATTAGATAATTTTTTGCCTGCAGATTTGTCATTATGTGAAGCATCAGGTTTACGAAGGTCTTCCTTACTGTTACTCCTAGTAATATTACATCTGACGATGTTTGAATTATTAGACTTATCGCTTATATCTGAAATATTACTTTTTTCACTGTACGAAGACGAGTTGCTCGACATATTGTCTAAACTAAAACGCTTTTTACCTTGATAGATTGGATTCCAATCAAGTGGATTGTAAGTTTTTTTGCTAGTCTCAACCTTTTGGTTATTTTGCTGTTTAGGAGAAAAACCAAGTTTTTCTCTTTCTTTCTTGCTTAGCGTTTTGAGAAATTTTACGGTTTCTAATTCATCAGTTGCTTGTACTTGATGTAAATCAAAGCTTTTTTGATGGTTATCCTGCTTAACATTTTCCATCATTTTATCTTTTATTGTTCTATCCTCATCATCAGAAGTGCTGCTACTAACATCACTGATACCACTATCCCCTGAATCACGGCGTTGTTTGTTAGAAGTGCTATGAATATTGTCTTTCATGAGTTTTTGCATTGTTGGGCCAAATGTTCTTCCAAGATTGCTACTCACTGTTTTATTACTATCATTTGCTTGGAAATGAGATGCATTTTGCTCAAAAATTGCTCTTATTCCAGCAAATTTAGCTTGGGAAGATTTCGGAGGAACAGGTGGAGCAACCATGCCTTTTGAATTAACCTTTCCTTCATTTTTAGGAAAAATTTTTGGATTATTTTTTTCTACTGTAGTATTCATTTTTTTACCTCTAAGCCTATTAACTAGTAGAATTATAAACTTAGAGGTATTAATTTTGTAATAACAATGCTAATAGGTTACCGCAGTTTCAATAAGCATCACCAGAGGACTCTCTATATAATGCTTAAAGGCGTTTAAAAATTTTGCTCCTAATGCTCCATCAACTGCTCTATGGTCAACAGAAAGTGTTACTGTCATTATCTCAGCTATCTCTATTTTTTCATTTATAACTATTGGTTGTTTTTTGGATGCACCAACTGCCATAATGCAAGATTGCGGCGGATTGATTATAGCACTGAAGGCTTTTATACCAAACATTCCTAAATTAGAAATAGTAAACCCACCTCCTTGAAACTCTTCAGGTTTCAATTTTCCAGATCTTGCTCTGCTTACTAGATCTTTCACTTCTTTTGATATAGATAAAATACCCTTTTTATCAGCATTTTTTACTATAGGAGTAATTAGCCCATCTTCAAGTGCTACTGCGATTGAAATATCTACATTCGAGTATTTAAGTATTTTATTATCTATCCACGAAGAATTTATATCAGGAAATTTTTTCATACTGAAGGCCACAGCTTTTATTACTAAGTCATTGATTGTTACTTTATTGTTTTCATCTGCTGAGTTAATCTCGTTTTTTAACGAGATTAACTTATCAACCTGGCAGTCTACAGTTAAATAAAAATGTGGAACATTCTGTTTTGATTCAGTCAGGCGCTGCGCTATCACTTGGCGTATGTTGCTTACTTCAACTATGGTATCTTTCTCAGGACTTTCAGTGTGTATACCACTGCCTAAAGACTCCAACACATCAGCCTTAATTATGCGACCATATGGTCCTGTACCTTTTAATTGCTGCACATTAACCCCTTCATTTTGAGCTATTTTCTTAGCTAATGGGCTTATTTTTATTCTACCTTCTGTTGTCTTGGTATCTTCTTCTTTTCTAGATCCCAGTGTCAAGCACTGGGATGACACCGAAGAATGACTTGTTGGCTTTCCGTTTAAATCTTGGTGTTCTGATTTTTGATTATCAACAGCACTTTTTGTCACTTCCTTTTTAACTGCACTATTGATGGAAGTTGAGGTATAGTTATTAAGCACACTGCTATCTTCTCCTTCTTCCAGCATTAAAGCTATCAGTTGATTTACAGGCACGCCACTTGTTCCTTCTGTTACTAAAATTTTTGCTAAAACTCCTTTATCTACAGATTCAAACTCCATTATGGCTTTATCAGTCTCTATCTCAGCAATTACATCGCCTACTTCAACTTTGTCTTGTTCTTTTTTATGCCACTTTACAATTTTTCCTCCAGTTTTGCTCATTGTCGGTGAAAGAGCAGGCATTAATATTTCTATAGGCATTGATTTTGTATTTAAAGATCTATTCAATTTTTAATTTACTCTTTATCTTATGTCAATCTAATCGTGAATTATGATGAATAAGTCTGTTACACTATCCCTCACGTCATCCCAGTGCGTGACACTGGGCAGTACTATTATCCTATTGTTTTTATTATTTAGCCATAGCTTGTTTGCTAGCAACTTTGTTTCAACCAAATCAAATAAGATCAACATGAGAACGGGGCCAGGGTTTCACTATCCTGTAAAATGGATATACACTTGCAAAAATCTGCCCCTGAAAGGGATAGAAGAGTTTGAGAGTTGGAAAAAGGTCTGTGATATAGATGAAGACTGCGGATGGATAAAAGGCAATCTTCTTAGTGATAAGCGCTACGCGATTGTAAAAGAAGACGCTTATGGATATCAAAAACAGAGTGTAGACAGTAAAATCATTATAAAAATAGACAAGTTTGTTGTGATGAAGATAGAAAAGTGCAACGAAGAGTGGTGTTTTCTTTCTACCCCAAAACGCAAAGCGTGGGTGCAAAAAGAGCACATATATGGGGTTGATTAGGTTGATAAAGGATCTGGATTAACAATAGTTTCTGGGCCTTCAGTAGGCTCTTCATGTGAAACAGAGGACGCACTGACTTCTTCATGCTCTGGAGACTGTACAGGGCTATCACAGAAACTTTTTAACATCTCCTCAGCGGATGAATCTAAAATTTGTACAATAGACTTTTCACTCTGCTCTTTTAGCGATTGATCCATTCTAGAAATCAACTCAGAAAACTCGCTACCTGATTTTTCAGCTTCACTTTTTATTTTACTTTCTATGCTTGCAATATTATCTTGATCAATTTCTTCTTTTGTTATGTTGAATGAATTTGCAACATCTTGATATCCAATCTTACAATTTCCACAACCAATTATGCAAAAAGCAATAGAATTAGATATTTCACTTGCAGCCCACTTGTGTTTAGTGTAAGCCAAATAATTGGCATGGTACTTAACGCTAAATTGTTGTTCTATTAACTCAGAAATTTTATTCTTTAGAGACATAAAGTACCCTCCTACATTCGTTATACCTTTTTGTTAAGATACACCATTTACTACATGCTTTGTTTTAATTAATTATTAAAACAAGAGCATAATTTTCAGAGCTATATCTTTTTACCTTAACAATTCTTTTTTGAGTTCCTCTTCAATCATCTTAGTTAAACTCGTGTCAAACTCACTCCTCGAGAAATCCCTAACCTCCCCGGAATCATATTGATTTCCTATTCTTTTTTCAATAGCATCCTTTATTATGTTTTTGTCAAATCCCTTTATAATAGGCGTTATCTTCACCTGCCCTGCAGAGCCTTTACCATAAATTCTTTTGCTTTTATCAATGCAACCACTTGCACCAGGTTTACTGCTTCTAAAACCACTTTCACACTCTACTGTTTCATACTTGATTTCACCATTTTCTATATATGCTATTTTATTATCTTCATCAGACTGCGGTCTTACTATTATGACTCTGTCTTTTAATTCTACACTACCATCAATTATTGTTTCCATATAATCCCTATACCGACCTTTATACTCATACTCTTTATAGATACCTCCACCCCCCATAGTGATTAAATCCTTGCACTCTTGTTTGCCTACACGACACTTTCTTATAAAAATAGGACCCCCATCCTTGCACTCTTGTTTGCCTACACGACACTTTCTTATAAAAATAGGACCCCCATCCTTATCTGTGTATCTCTTTTCTCTGTTACCTCCTCCCTCTGAAACTTCAATGTCAATGATAGGATAATCAGGATCAATTTCCAATTTAGCTTTAATATAATCTCCTGGCATTCCTGCTCTAGTTTCAGTGGAACAGGCATTCTTCTTAGTGGCATCATCTACATAATGTTCGCAGAGAGCGGGTGTATCTTTTATGTGACCTGCTTCACCACTTCCCCATACTTCTATTTCAACATGGCTAGATGTTATTTGTGAGCCATCCACATCATGATTTCCACTTCCAAAATCATGGGATTTTCCGCTCTTTTTTTCAAATTCTGGTTCCTTATTTTTCAGTTGTTTCTCGATTATCTCTTTTAATTTCTCTTTAAGACCTTCTAAATCGAACCTACACAATTTATCAGCGTAAAAGACCTCTGTTCTGTTTGCTTTAATCAGTTGATCTTTTAATTGTGTACACTTTTGTACTTCATTTTTTTCATCTCTTAATACTTTACCATCCTTATCTTTACAATCCACTTCCTCATACCTTAAGTAAAATGGCTTACCATCTTCATTTTTATTCAAATATTGTTTTGAACGGCTACACTTTCCATCAAAGCAGATGCAACCATCATCACCTTGCTCACATCCTTCTTTATGCTCTACATCCGTCAATTTGTATACTACTTTCAGTCCTTTACTAGATTTAAATGCGTCGTCTATCTCATCATTTCTTTTTACACAGTAACTGCATTTTCCCTTCTCCTGCTTATTTTCATCGGGGAAGAAAACATACCCTTGCTTATTGAACACTATTTTATCCAACCAATCTTGAGAGCTTTTTAAGAGGTCAACTATTTCCTTGCTTGGAAGATAATAGAACTGATTCGATTCATTTGAATAAACAGCATTGTATTTAGTGTATCTTGTTCCCATTAATTTTAGTGGTATTATTTTATTTTCTCTTTCAAGAACAAACTCCTCTGGTTCTGGCTGCCATCCAGAAAGGCAGAGCATTTTGCTGTTAGAATTTTCGTTATATTTTATTTCTATTTCCGGCTGCCCAGAGTTGTTAAATTCACATTGAATAGATTTGTCTTTTAACTTTTTCTCAAAATCATTCAAACTATAAAAACTTCCGCCTTTAGAACATTTAACTTGCACATCAGGAACATAATCATATTTTTTTAGAACTTCAAACTGGGAATTATTTTTTAATATACCTTCTATAATATCGTTAATATTACTTTTATTGTCACTAGTACTAGTTGTTCTTTCAACTATTCTCGGTTTTACTACTTTTAAAGATAGAGGGCCAATGTTTAAAAAAGAACCAGCATTAACATTAAAAGTACAGGAACCATTACTGTAGGTTCCATGTGCTCTATAAGTACAAGTGTTCTCACTCATCTTCATTCTTATCTTTAACGTGTTACTCTGTTTTCCAGGCGTGTTACTTTTTACTATCTCTACTACTTCAGGCTCCGGAGCAGGTGGTGCCGGGAAACAGCGGACGAACTGTGGATTTTTTTCATCTATACTTTGAGTTCCATGGTATTCAGCGCAGAGCTTATCTTTTTCTCTATAAGTTGCGAAGTAATGTGTCGTGCCATCTTTATCCAAAATAGGATACTCCCTAACAACTTCATCCGAAGTAGGGCGCTCCCCAGCTTTATCTTTTTTGTATTTTCTGGGAAAATCTAATTCTTTTCCAATCTTTCCGTCTTCTTCTATTAGATCACCAGCTATTACCTTAACTTTAGGGTTAAAGTAATCATTGTCTCCATTTGTTATAGGAACAATTCTAACTTGTGGAGGTGACATCACAAGTTGTTCACAGAACGGAGGTGGGCCAGGTGCAAGTGGCACAGGGGCACATTTTACTGCCGTTTGATAGCAGGTGTCACAAACATTTTCCATTCCTCCAGGGCGAAAAATATTTGCTCTTTCACCTACTTTATCAGCCCATTCAAAAATACCACTTATACAAGCCGCTTTTTGGCTACAAGCACATATTTTAGGAGAATTAGCAAATTTCCTTTTTTCTTCATCAGTAACATTATCTACCCACTCCCACTCGAGACCTTTCGCAATTCCTTCCTTAATTTTTCCATCACCTAACATTTTATCTCCTTCCCAGTCGATAAAAACTGCTGCAGAAATTCCAGCACCACTGGTCTGCGTTCCATATATCTGACGGCAGGATGTTTCACTGTATAACTGATAACAATTATTTCCTTCATAATCACAGACTTGAATCTTTGGGTTGAAATAACCATCAATTCCTTGCTCTTTTATTGCTGTCACTTTAATTTCTTTTAATAGATGAGGATCAAAATTCAAATCACCCCACTTGCCAGTAATAAAGTTCCAAAAACCTTTTCCTATTGTGCTTCCCCCAGCTTCAAGATCAGTACGAGTGTATATAACTGTGCAAGTATCAGAATATCCACTACTTGCAATTAGCAAAATTAATACTAGAAAAAAAATTTTGGCTTTAAGCTTTACACTTCTCATAAAACACCGGTAACCACTCATTAACTTCTTCCCCTTTTTCTTTTATTGCCTCGTACATATACTTTATAGTCTCTTTGTTAGCTGAAAGTACATGTATTTCTTGCATATTCTTTAAATCTAAATTTAAAGTTACTAATCCTTTGTACTGCTTTATCAAAAATAAACCTTCCTGTGTTGGCGTCTGCAGAATTATATTCAGCTCCTCTTTTGATAAAGAAAATGCCTTCATGTATAATCTATTTGCATTGATGTTCGGCATCAAGATTCTTGTATCAACATGTTTATCTAAATATTGAGTAAATTTGCTAGCAAATGCGAGATTTAAATTTTCAGTACTTAAGATTACCACAACATTTAGTTCCGTCATTCTTTGCATCCAGTTATCAAACTCTTTCTCTGTAGGAAAAACATTACTTATCTCCCATGCTTCATCCAAAACAAGTATTGCAGGCGAGCCATCACATTTTGCCTCAAAAGAATATAAAAAATAGTAAAGTATCACGGACATACATTCCTTTTGTTTTGTAAGGTTTGCGGTGTTGAGAGATATAATTTTTGTTTCCCAGTCAATATCTGATTCATCACCATCTTGAAATAAGTAAGCAAACTCACCACCGTCACACCATCTACTTACCTTACCCCCCAAGAGCAAAAGCACCTCAGAAATTTGTGAAATAGAACGTGATTCCTTGGGTATAGCAAATATAGAATCCACAATTTTTCTTATCTTTTCTTCTACGTCCACCAAGCTCGTATCGGCTACCATTCTTTTGATTAGTTCAACCAACATATTGCGATTGGAAGCACTATCTTCAATGTTTAGTGGATTAAATTTTAGGCTTTTGTCCTTATACTTTGGATCGATTATATAATATTTACCACTCACTGCTTTAGTAAAAATTATCGACTTTCCAGTGTTATCCAATATGACAGTTCTTGGGTTAAACTTTCTTGATTCTGATAATAGGAAATTAATGAGTGAAGTTCTGCCTGAATTTGGAGCTCCAAGTATCGTAGTATGGCCATTATTTCTTTTTCCATGGAAATTAAAGAAGTAAGGATTTCTTTCTCTTGAGAAAAAAACTGTTACCGCTTCTTTCCACCTTCCTCCTTTTAATGTACCTGACGTAAAATCATGCAGCATAGCAAAACTGCAAGCATACTTTGCTAATATATTTTTCGGTTGTGTAATAAAAGTAAAATTGCCCGGAAGTTGTGCCCAAAAATGACTTTCCATATGTAAATCAGTTCTAAATATCATGAAGCCAATTAATGACATTATAGAAGATAAATCACTAATATTTTCGGCTAACTTATTCCTATCGTCTGCAAATATTGTAAAAATAATTTTCTGTTGGCAAAAGTCTATACTAGAGGTCTTTTCAAGCTCTATTATTTCTTCAATTCCTGAATTTTTAAGTAAGGTATTATCCTCACTAATTTGCAGCATGTTAATTTGTTTGTTAAATTCTTTTATTGCCTTACTATTACTAGTAAATATCATTATTTCTGTAATGATAAATTCAGATTCAAGCTGCAAGCATCTATCTATATTGCCTAAAGAGATTTCCCGGTATTCCTTTATGCTGAAAATAGAGCCAAATTTCTGTTGACTTTCAAATATTGTTTGAAACGTATTAAAACCAAAAGCTATTTTAAAATTTCTAATATATTGCGACAGGTCCCCTTCATGTATTGGATAATCTTTGTGCGTTAATGTAACAATATAGTGGAGAAATTCTATCATTTCAGAATATATTTTACCTTCACTAAATCTTAGACCCAGTTTTTTAGCTCCAAAAGGTCCTAAATCACTGTGAATTAAGTCAGTTATCTTTTGCAACTCCTGGTGGCTTCCTTGTAAAGACAGCTTATGCTTATTCTTTATTCTATTAAAAAAAAATGAATTATTAGTATGCTTGCCAAAATCGCTAAACAATATTACAATATATAATTCATTTATATACTGTAATTTACTATCAGTAAGTTTATCAAACCGTGCTGAATGTAGCTTATCAGAGAAGTCTTCAGTTTTATTCCATTTTAAGCTCAACTTATTGCGCTTTCTAACGGTATGAATCCAAACGGTAAAATATAGGCTATTAATATTTTTTGATATGCTTTTTCTAATTTCAGTTCTAAGGTCGCTGTAGTTATCAACAGAAGAATAATCTTCTAACTTGATTATTTTTAACAATTCTCCCTGTTTTGTTAGTATGGTTTCTTCATCGTAATGACAAGCATACGGAATGAAATCTAAATCAATGCTTTCTAGTAATGCTAAGTTGTTCTTTTTTTCAAACTTAGAGTTAATCGCTGGTACTTTTAGCTGCATATGCGCATTCAATAAAGATAATTAAAAAAGATAAAAATACTATCTTAATTTTTATCTTTTTTTTCGCTATCGGATTGTAATTTTATATCTTTTGCAAAGTTAAATTTTTCTTTTAAGTAGTCTGTTGCCTTTTCTGTACTACCGAACATCAGGACCAGTACACCAAACATCATCATAAAAAAGATTAGACCTCTGAACACTACTGCAAGTATCACCGCAGCTATACACAACCCTATGATTGTTGAAGGACTCATATTTTCTACAGTATCTTTAATTGAAAATGAAGAAATAAAATTTTTTACCGTTTCTTGTACATCCTTTAACTCATCACTCACCGAACTTGCTTCGCTAGAATATGATGCAAAAATAAAACTTAATAAGGCTATAAAAACCAAAACTTTATTCAATTGAATGCGCATCAACTAAACACCTTTTAAACATTCCTCAAATATAACAACTTTTATATCAATAGGCAAGAACTGAATTCACTTATCCACTACAAGTAACACATATTTAATTTTTACCGCTGTGAACATGCTGTAAGCTCTTTATCATCAACAAGAGGACTCACATTAATGGATGTTAATTTACTTGATAGGAAGTTTGAATGCAATTCAGCTACTGCTGCTATAGCAAACACTGCAGCCATAGCAAGTAGTCCTGCTCCTATCAATCCTGATGTCATTGCTCCTGCAACAATGCACCCTATTGTGGAGAGAGCACAACCTGCTACAAATGCAACGTGAAGATTTCTGTTATTGGGTTGGTTTTTAAGTAGGATATCTTTCTTAACTTGATCTGGATTTGCTTGACCATCTGAGTTTTCATTTTCTTGCATTTTTGGCTCTTTTTTTACAGTCTGCTCTGGCTGCACTTGAGTCTCGTTTTCTTTTGGGGATTCCAAATTTGATTCTAATAACTCAGTTTTTTCTCCACCCTCTGGTTGTAAGCCATTATCTTCTTCAACAGAGCTCAATGTTGAGTTTAAACTTTCCTCAGATGAAGTGCTTGCTATTGATGTTAAACTGTTTTTTCTACTATTTATTGGTGATATCGAGTTTTTTTCACTCAGTCCAGGTGAGTCTATTCCACTATCTGAACCACTACCGTTACCAAGCTTAGGAGTTTTTATATTCTTCTTTAATTGCTCCATAACTTTACTATATTTTCTAGATACCTCTTTCGGAATATCTAATTGGCCAAGTATTTTATTATCACCACTTTTTTTCTCAGCTACATTCAAGGGTGTTTCTTGTGTGTTGTTTTGCTCTTCAATATGTCCTAGCTGCATTTGATCTTCAATATTTTCTTTAACAGCACTTGGTATTGAGCTTACATTGCTGCTCCTGTTAGTAATCTCCAAAATTGTTTGTACTATTGCTACCTTTTTTTTTGAGTCTAGTTTTTTTGAGTTTGTTATTTCTGCTTTCAATGCTGGAAGAAAGTTTTTGGTGTAATAATTATAATATTCTTCTCGCTCTTTCAGTGATTCTTCTAATTGAATTAATACCTTAGGACCAGCTCCTTTCTTGAAAAACTCTATGCATTTTTTGATAGTTCCATCTCCATTTTTTTTTGGGCTTTCATGTTTATGATCTTTTCTTGTTGCCTTTTCGCGTATAGCGTTGAACAATTTCCAATCTGCGTCATTCCAAGATTCAGTAGAATTTTCTATTTTACTAGGTGAAACAGGCATAGCACTTCTCCATACAAATAAAATGTATAGATACCTTTTTAGCGTTAATTTTACATTAAAACTGGGCAATTATGCCATATATGGATAATTTGCTTATTGTGAGGTCGCTTAACTATTTGCTTTCTGGGCTTTCTACTTCTACAGATTTGCTCTCAATATAATTGTTTGCCTGTTGAACTAACATATTCACTACTTCTTTTACAGGCTTTTCCTTATCAACCATGCCAACACTTTGGCCAGCCATTAAAGATCCCGTTTCAACATCTCCTTCAATCACTGCCCTTCTTAAAGCTCCAGCCCAGAACTTTTCTATTTCAAGCTGCCCATCTTCTTTTGAGATCTGTCCCTTTTGGTATTCATCAATAACTTCTTTTTGACGCTTCATAAAGTCATCGCTTGCTTTGTTGGCTATAGCTCTTACTGGAATTACAGGAAAATCAGCACTTATCTGTACAGAAGGTATTGCATTACGTGCGGCCGATTTAATAAACACTTCCTTAAAATTTTTGTGGGCAATTGACTCATTAGTGCAGACAAATAATGTACCTATTTGACAGCCACTTGCCCCCATTTCCAGGTAATTAACTATCATTTCACCTCTTCCTATTCCACCTGCAACAAACACTGGTATTTGTTCATTTTTAAAATGAGGCAATATCTCTTGTGCAAGAACAGAAGTGCTAACTGGACCTATATGCCCACCTGCTTCCATTCCTTCTATTATTAATGCATCTACTCCCATTTTTACTAACCTTTTCGCAAGGCTTAATGCTGGTGCAAAGCACATAACTTTAATGCCTGCACCCTTGATTTTTTCTATATTAGGCTTTGTTGGCAGTCCACCGGCAAGCACTATATGGCTCACTTTCGTTTCAATACACACATCTATCAACTCACTCAACTTTGGGTGCATAGTAATTAGGTTTACACCAAATGGCTTGTTAGTTAATTTTTGTGTCTCTATGATTTCTTTTTCCAGTAAGTCTGGGAACATTGCACCACATGCAATCACACCAAAACCACCAGCGTTTGAGATTGCTGAGACCAAGTTTCTCTCTGAAACCCAGCTCATAGCACCACCCATTATAGCAAACTCACTGCCAAGAAAATCTGTTCCTTTTTTCCAGAGGCTACTTAACATATAACCTATATCATGCGTTTAAAAATGTTTTGTTTATCTATAAATGTGTGCTTCAAAGCGCCAAGTATATGTAAGATTATAAAGAGTATCATAAAATATGCAAGCATCGAATGTAGCTCATTAGCCGTGTTAGCTAGGTCTTTGTTTTGATTAATCAACAAAGGGATATGAAAAAATACTTGATCTTTTTGCCAAAAGCAGAAGACATGACATAGCCAGATAGTGGCATTAGCACCATTAAAGAATATAAACCAAAGTGTACTGTTTTACTTGCATTGATTACAAATCGAGAGAAGTTTGCTGGAAGTGGTGGAGCGTAAGTAAAGATGCGAAAAAATATGCGTACTATGATTAATCCGAGAATAGTGATACCACAAGCCTTATGAATAGCATATATGTTGAATTTAATTTCATTGCTAAGTGGTAAGCTTTTCATATAAAGTCCAGAACAAAGCATACCGATAATAAAAGCAGCCATCAACCAATGGATAACTCTTAAACCTAGGCTATATTTGTCATCTTCCATTTTGATTACTCTAAAGTAGCATTTGTATAATAGAAAAACTATTTTTCAATCAAAATTATTAAAGCAATTTAGATTTACCGACAATGTAGCTATACAAATTCGACCCAGCCGAGAGTCAAGTAGCTCATAGAAACGAAAAACTTCCTTGGCAAACTCCGCCAGCCCTTTTATCATGAAACTGAAGGTATTCAGTTATCTTCATCTGTGCAGATTAAACAGCAAAAAAACAACGTACTTGGCGTCTTATTTTTAATTTTTCGCACTATGTGCACCTTATGTCTTCACAATATTTCTAGGTTTTTACCTATATAAGCTGAAACGCGCTTATAAGTCGTTTAAGACAGTATAGTACGCCAATTTGCAGGATTAGAGAGTGACAACTAGCTAACACGGGATTTCTTTGCCTTTTTTTCTGCTTAGTAAATTTCTTAAACATTTAAACAAAAGTGAGTTGCATTTAAAAGCAGCTAAATTGCAGTGTTTAAGACTTAAAAAACGCCAATACTGAAAGTAGACAATGACTAGGGCTTCTTTTGCCTTTTTTTTCGTTTGGTAAATTTCTTAATGTTTGTAGCTAAAAGAGCCCAAGAGAGGTGTCATTCCAGTGCCCCTGTGATGTCATTCCAGTGCTTGACACTGGAATCCAGTTTTCCATATAATCTCATCGAAAACGTTGTAACCACTTTCTATGCTAGTTTGCTTGTAAACAAGCAAACTTTCCTGGATCCCAGTGTCTGGGCACTGGGATGACAGCTAGCCTGACAATCGTCATCCCGCTACTTGTTAGCGGCTAAGAGCTTATCCGCAAACGAAAAAAAGTATAGTATATGAGTTTTAAAAATGGGGTTAGAAATGAGAAAAAAGTATCCTACAGATCTTAGTGAAAGAGAGTGGTCGCTAATAGAGAAACACTTTAGAGTATCATACAAGAAAGGAGGAAGGCCGCTAAAACATAGCAAAAGAGAAGTATTATCGGCAATTTTTTATGTACTACGTACAGGATGTCAATGGCGCTATTTACCGCACGTCATGGAAGACAGTATATGAACAATTTAGGAGGTGGAAAAAGCAAGGAATTTTCGAAAAAATGAACTACGATATCACTAAATATAGTAGGTCAAAAATGGGAAGAAACGAGGAGCCAAGTGCTTGCATAGTAATCTGTAAAAACGACAGAAAAAGGGGGGTCAAAGGTTATGATGGGAGTAAAAAAGTAAAAGGTAGAAAAAGGCACATAATCTCAGGGTTTTATATTAGGCTGTTATGTGGGTGCTGCTAGTGAAAATGACAGAGATGGTAGCATTGGATAATATGAGGAAAAAATATACTAACGTTAAGAAAATGTGGGCTGATATGGGGTATCAAGGAAGAAATTTAAAGGAGTACATAGAAAAAGAGTACGGAATAGACATTGAAATTGTTAAAAGGCCTCCATGTAGGTTTTGGGTACACAAAGACACACCACCTGAACTACTACCAATGAGGGAACAGGGGTTTAAAGTACAGTCAAGAAGATGGGTTGTAGAAAGGACTTTTGCTTGAGGAATAGAAGGCTATCAAAGGAATACGATTTACTTACAACATCCACTGAAAATTTCATATACCTGGCTATGAGTAGGGTTATGTTAAGGAGGGAATATGCTTGAGTTTACCAGTTTCCGGACAAGCTCTGAGAAGGATTCTATCCATAAGCAATAAAACGCCAATAATAGCACATCCAAATAGCGGGATCATAGAGCCAATCATTCCCCCTGCAATCAAGGGCGATAAATTAGAACAATACTTAAAAGCTATGGTATTAGCTATAAGCACTACGGACCCTATGGTTATTAATGCATACGATGCAAACTTTTTTTGATCAGGCATGATAATCCTCTTCATTGATGTGATCCTTCATTATTACATAATGTTGCAACCAATGTCAATTATATAACTGAGGGTTTTTAATTGACTTTCAACGTACTTCAGTCTATACAATTCTAATATCTTAAACTATCGGATATGCCCGATCTAAAGACAATGATGTTAAATTTTGGCCCTCAGCATCCGGCTGCACATGGAGTGTTGCGTCTTGTTTTGGAGATGGATGGTGAAGTAATCGAGAGGGCAGATCCCCATATTGGGCTTTTGCACCGCGGTACTGAAAAATTAATAGAACATAAAACGTACCTTCAAGCTTTGCCTTATTTTGATCGCCTTGATTATGTATCACCAATGTCACAAGAGCATGCATATTCACTGTGTGTGGAGAAGTTGTTGCAATGCGAAATTCCAATTAGGGCAAAGTATTTACGTGCCTTGTTTTGTGAACTGACGAGAATACTAAATCATTTACTGAACGTTTCTTCTCAAGCGCTTGATGTTGGAGCAATGACCCCTCTTTTATGGCTCTTTGAAGAAAGAGAAAAAATACTGGAATTTTACGAAAGAGCTTCAGGTGCAAGGTTTCACGCAGCTTACATCAGGCCAGGTGGAATTGCAGCAGATGTTCCAGAAGGTTTGATTGAGGATATTGCAAAGTTTATAGAGCAATTTCCAAAGTATATAGACGATGTTGATGAACTTTTAACAGAAAATAGAATATGGAAGCAACGCACTGTAGGAATTAGTGAAATATCAATTAAACAGGCACTTGATTGGGGCTTTAGTGGCCCAATGCTGCGCGCTGCTGGGCTTGCTTGGGATTTGCGAAAAAGCCAGCCATATGAAATATATGATCAGCTAGATTTTGATATACCGATCGGCCAAAATGGCGACTGTTATGACCGTTATCTAGTTAGAATGGCAGAGATCAGGCAGTCTGTTAGCTTAGTGAAGCAGTGTATAGAGAAAATGCCTGAAGGGCCAGTAAAAACTGAAGATAGAAAAATTTCTCCACCGCCAAGAGCGGAGATGAAAAAATCTATGGAAGCTCTCATCCACCATTTTAAACTTTATTCGGAAGGGTATCATGTACCAAAAGGTGAGGCTTACACAGCTGTTGAGGCACCAAAAGGCGAGTTTGGAGTGTATATAGTTTCAGATGGTACCAATAGACCTTACAGATGCCGAATAAGAGCACCTGGCTTTGCACATTTACAAGCCTTAGATTTTATGGCAAAAGGACACATGCTTGCCGACGTTGCAGCAATTATTGGCTCACTCGATATAGTTTTTGGTGAGATTGATAGGTAATTATTGTAAAATAGCAACTCAACTAATGGTCAATACATCTTCTATTAAAAATTGTACAAATTCATTGCCATTCCAGTGATTCATAGAGATTTTACCCAAAATAGCTTTAACATTACCCTGCATAATAGCAGAGCCAAGGTGAGTATTTGCAGAGCGAAATGCAATAGCTCTTACCATAACATTATCATCGGCAATAAAACATTTTATATGGTCAACTCCTATAACTTCAGGCTTTCTTATCTTTGCTCCTTGGATAATAAACCTTGGTTCAGGATTCCCAACTCCAAATGGTCCCAAGCGTTGCAATTGATTCCATAAAGACAAGTTTATTGCTTTAGCAGTTACTATACTATCAGCTTTTAAAGTTTTCTCATTTATAGAGTTTGAAAATCTTTCAGTAAAAAAATCATGCAAATCATTTATTTTGTCTTCTTTAATTGAAAATCCTGCCGCCATACTATGGCCACCACCTTCAATAATCAAATTTATAAACTTTGCGGAAAGGACTGCAGCACCGATATCAACTCCCAAAATTGATCTACAGCTTGCTTTTCCTATTCCATTGTTTAAAGACATCACTATCGTTGGTAAGTGAAACTGCTCCTTTAGCCTTGATGCAATTATACCGATTATCCCCTGGTGCCAATTGCCACTTACCATTATAAAATTTACACCTAATTGGGCAAATTTTTCCGCTTGTGCTGTGGCTTCTAAGAGAGCCTCATTTTCTAACACTTTCCTTGCATTATTCAAATCTATTAATTTTAGCACGATTGAATGTGCCTCTTCTTCATCATCCGTAGAAAGTAGCCGTGCACCGAGCGATGCTTCTCCGATTCTTCCTCCAGCATTTATGCATGGCCCAATACTAAACCCTAACCGCGAAACACTTGGTTTTTCAAGGATTCCCAAAGCATCAAATAAAACACGCAAGCCAACGTTTTTTCTTGCTGACATCACTTTTAATCCTTGTGAGACAAATGCTCTATTTAGGCCGGTAATCTGCATAACATCACAGACAGTTCCCAGGGCAACCAAATCCAGCAGATCAAATAAATCTGGTTCTTTTTTGTTGGTAAAAAATCCTTGCTCACGTAGGCTTTTATTAAGAGCAACAATTAGCAGAAATGACACTCCAACTGCTGCTAAGTTATTATAAGGAGAGCTCTCATCAAGGCGGTTTGGGTTAACAACTGCTACGGCGCTTGGTAATTTTTCCGTACCAAGATGATGATCGACAACTATAATATCAAGACCAAAGACCTTTGCATCTTCTATTGGTTGATATGCAAGCGTACCACAATCAACGGAAATACATAAATCGATCCCGTTTTTTTTAAGTTGTAATAAAGCATCTGTGTTTAATCCATAGCCCTCATCAACACGATCTGGAATGTAGATTATAGAGTGTATACCGATTGCTCTTAGGTACCTGTTGATCAATGCTGACGACGTTGCACCATCAACATCATAGTCACCAAATATTGCAATGTTTTCATTATTTTTTATTGCCCGTATTATACGAGAAACAGCTTTATCCATATCAAGAAGGTGAAAGGGATCTGGTAATAGCAATCTGATTAGTGGATATAAGAAGTCGCTTGCATTTTCTATGTTAACACCACGAGTAACCAATATTCTTGCTAGTACTTCTGGCAACTCAAATCTCTGTATAAGAGTTAAGATTTCCCTTTGATCTGCTTCTTGTAACTTCCACAATGCATTTGTTATGCTGCGCTTTTCAATTTCAAGTAGCATATTCTTTGTAAATAAAACTACTTTACCAGAATTTTTAAGCTTGTTCTATAATTGTATTAGACTTCTGCATAACCTAAACTAAGCAGAAAAAAGGTGTCATCAAAGTAGCTTGACACTGGTTCCTTTATGACGGTGTCATGAAAGTAGCTGACACTGGAATGGCTTTGTTGCATCGCTACTTATGAAAGGCTAACTATAGTTAGGATTATAAGCAACCTATTGAAAATCTTGTTTTTTTGCAATCAATCTGATCAAATTTAAGAATAGTAATTTATTATTTACATTAATAAATTTAATTCTATTGAAAATAGCTAAAGCATTGAAATTCTTGAATTTTAGCCGGATTAGTGAGTGGTAGTGAAATTTCTTTTACTCAAATTTAGGTATTCACTGACCGTTCTTGTTATAAATACCAGAATAATAAGCTACTGATATTCTCTATCTTTTTTATCTTTAATCCATCATAGCTAGCGATGCAACAAAGCCATTCCAGCGTCAAGCTACTTGCATGACACCATCACAGAGTGAACCAGAGTCATACACACATCCCTTTGGTGACAACGTTTGTTGATGCAAGATTATATCTTGAAAAAATTAAGTTTTGATGCTATAAAATAATTGTAAATTTTGTCTCTGTGGTAGCTTTATGAATGTTGAAAGTAAAAAAATACATGATGCTAAAATAAAATTACCAATATTTCTTGATTATCAATCTACTACTAAAGTAGATCCCCGTGTTTTAGAGGTGATGATACCTTACTTTGGTGAGTTCAGTAATGCACACTCTCGCAGCCATTCATTTGGTTGGACTGCTGAAGAAGCAGTGGAAAAAGCAAGGAAACATATCGCTGATCTGGTGAACGCAGATAGCAAAGAAATTATCTTTACCTCAGGTGCAACTGAGTCAAATAATACGGCAATCAAGGGCGTTGCTCACTTTTATAAAAATAAAGGAAATCATATAATAACTGTCTGCACGGAGCATAAGTGTGTTCTGGATTCTTGTCGGCATCTGGAAAATGAAGGCTTTAAAGTTACATATTTGCCTGTTAAGCAAAACGGAATTATAGATTTATCAAAGCTTGAGGAAGCAATTACTGATAAAACAATCCTGGTTTCAGTGATGATGATAAATAATGAAATCGGAGTAATTCAGCCTGTCAAAGAAGTTGGTGCAGTATGTAGAAAGCATAATATATTTTTCCACACAGATGCAGCTCAAAGCTTTGGAAAAGTTCCAATTGATGTTAATGAGATGTGCATTGATCTTATGAGTCTCTCTAGCCACAAAATTTATGGACCTATGGGAATAGGTGCATTATATGTCCGTAGAAAGAATCCTCGTGTTAGGCTGATACCACTAATTAGTGGTGGTGGACAAGAAAGAGGTATGCGTTCTGGAACAGTTCCAACACCTCTTGCAGTTGGTTTTGGTGAAGCGGCACGTATTGCTAGAGAAGAAATGAAAAAAGAAACAACTAGAGTGGAAGAATTAAGGGATATTTTGTATAACAAGATAAAAGAAGCGTTTCCTGATATCGTTTTAAATGGTGATTATGAAAATAGAATTCCTGGCAACCTAAACTTGAGCTTTCCCTATGTTGAGGGTGAGTCTCTCATCATGGCAATCAAGGATTTAGCAGTAAGTTCTGGTTCTGCGTGCACGTCTGCGTCTCTTGAGCCTTCCTATGTCGTACGGTCGCTAAATAATGGCCATGACCTTGAGCATTCATCAATTAGATTTGGCCTAGGCCGATTTACAACTAAAGAAGAAGTTTTGTACGCAGCAGATCTTGTTGCTAAAAATGTTGGCCGACTGAGAGAAATGAGCCCACTTTGGGAGATGGTACAAGAAGGAGTAGATTTGAACACCGTGAAATGGGACTCTCATTAAATGTATCCATTCAGCCAGTCCAACTGCAAATGCACTTTGAAATTACTCTGTAACCATTCACAGATTTTCACTTAATTCTGCAATTCTTTGATCTCACTCATGGAGAGGCCAGTAAACTTAACAATAGTGTTGACATTAACATTATAGCCAGCATTGCTTTTGCGACTTCAATTTTTCCTTCCTCTTTACCGATTCTGATGCCTCTTTCTTCGCCAATTTGTATACCTTTCTCTTCAGCAAGGTCAAGTCTGTATTCAAGGATGGCTTCTTCCTTACGTAGATCCATTATTCTTTCTTCATACGCTATTAGATCTTTTTCATTCCAGCTAAACCTGTCTAATTCATCGTAGGCTAACTTTATTATTGGTGCTTTTTCTGCTATTTTCCTTAAGTCTGCTTCCGTAGTTTCATCTGCATATTTGAAGAAAAACAACCAACGATCCACTATACTTTCTAGCTGTTCTTCCTTATTCTTTGGAAATTTTGGCAACTCAATAAATATAAAATAGAAATCTTTTAGATCATGCTCATTAGTGTCTTCATCTCGAATAGTATGCTTTGATTTGTACTCAGATTTATTAGGAAACAGTACACAATCTGCTATAGCAATGAAGATAATTTCCTTAAGGTTATGATACTGGTCACCTTTATCAGCTTGCCTTGAGTAAGCTTTAGCAGCATAGTATTGAGCACGTTTTTCAAAGCCTTTATCGCGAGCGAGCTGGTTAGGTAAGGAAGTAGTAGTAATACTACTTCCTCCCTTAGAAACGCAGCATGCGGGTTTCCCCACACTACGCTTGAGCCCCTTATCTAAGTTCTTCTTCTCTCGAACCGGCTTGTCTTTCATGATTCCTCGGAGAACAGCATCTTTAGTGGTGACACTAACAGTAGAGAACCTTCTCTTGAGAAAGAGCTTGCTAACATTTTTGTTCGTTTCACTCTTTCATCAAAATACTTTTTCCATTTAAAGTCAAGTGGATTTGCATCCTCTCTGATTTTTACATGTCGTCTGATAGGTATATCAATCAGCCTAAGCAATCTTAAATACCTTATCTCTTTCGGTTTGTTCTTGCATATTGGTGCAGCAAAGACCCATTGGCGTTGATTCATTACCTTAAAGTAACGATTCTTTATCCAACGTAATCCTTTACGGGGATGTCTTTTCTTTGCCCATTTCCATAGAGCACACATAATTTCATGGTCTATTTTGTTGAAAGCTCTTTTCGCACACACATGGTGATAGTAATTTTCCCATCCTCTCAGAGCTTGTCCGGAAACTGGTAAACTCAAGCATATTCCCTCCTTAACATAACCCTACTCATAGCCAGGTATATGAAATTTTCAGTGGATGTTGTAAGTAAATCGTATTCCTTTGATAGCCTTCTATTCCTCAAGCAAAAGTCCTTTCTACAACCCATCTTCTTGACTGTACTTTAAACCCCTGTTCCCTCATTGGTAGTAGTTCAGGTGGTGTGTCTTTGTGTACCCAAAACCTACATGGAGGCCTTTTAACAATTTCAATGTCTATTCCGTACTCTTTTTCTATGTACTCCTTTAAATTTCTTCCTTGATACCCCATATCAGCCCACATTTTCTTAACGTTAGTATATTTTTTCCTCATATTATCCAATGCTACCATCTCTGTCATTTTCACTAGCAGCACCCACATAACAGCCTAATATAAAACCCTGAGATTATGTGCCTTTTTCTACCTTTTACTTTTTTACTCCCATCATAACCTTTGACCCCCCTTTTTCTGTCGTTTTTACAGATTACTATGCAAGCACTTGGCTCCTCGTTTCTTCCCATTTTTGACCTACTATATTTAGTGATATCGTAGTTCATTTTTTCGAAAATTCCTTGCTTTTTCCACCTCCTAAATTGTTCATATACTGTCTTCCATGACGTGCGGTAAATAGCGCCATTGACATCCTGTACGTAGTACATAAAAAATTGCCGATAATACTTCTCTTTTGCTATGTTTTAGCGGCCTTCCTCCTTTCTTGTATGATACTCTAAAGTGTTTCTCTATTAGCGACCACTCTCTTTCACTAAGATCTGTAGGATACTTTTTTCTCATTTCTAACCCCATTTTTAAAACTCATATACTATACTTTTTTTCGTTTGCGGATAAGCTCTAACTATTGCATTCCTGAATTTTTTGATTCATCATTTTCATGACAAAATCGTCTTAACTTTCTCTCCACTTTTTCTGGGTAAGGTCACTAACTCTTTAGTAAGAGACGGTAGACTGTTTACTGAGGAATATAGTCCTAAGACTGCTTCTATATAATAATAGCGTAGCTGTGAATAAGTACACCACACAAATTTTAAGTACTTATTCACAGCTACATCAATTTTTCTATTGACTTTTAACACAACTGCTCCACCTAATGCTTAAGCTTAAAAACACTAGATGCTTTTTTCAAGATACAAGATCCTTTTTCATAGCTATACTACGTTATACCAATTCCAGCGTCTGGGCACTGGTTTCTTGGTACTTATTCCGCAATAATTTTTTTATTCTTTTAATAAGCTTTGCAATTCACCTTTTTCGTACATCTCGCGGGTTATGTCGCAGCCACCGATAAACTCTCCCTTTATATATAATTGTGGAATTGTTGGCCAATCAGAAAACTTTTTTATAGATTCACGTATTTCATCATTCTCCAATACGTTAATACACTTAAACTTCACGTTCAATTTTTTTAGGATTGACACGACGAGTCCAGAGAATCCGCATTGAGGAAAATCAGAAGTGCCTTTCATATACAATATCACATCATTTTCTGCTATATTTTTTTTTATTTGTTCAAAATTACTCATAAATTCACCTTATTTTTAAGTATTAGTTTCTAGCTGCAAGGCATATATAGACTGACCTTCTAGTGCTTTATATACCATTCTATGCTGTTCTATTTTTGTCTTTCCGAGAAAGCGCTTGGAGGTTATTTTTAAATAATAATGATCATTATCTCCAGCAAGATCATGAATCTTTATATCAGCGTCGGGGAACGATTGTTTGACGATTCTTTCTAGTTCATGAATTGCAATAACCATTGATTTACTTTAAATTACAATACTTTTATTATAAATCTAAAACGATTGAGCACAATTGAATTATTGATTGTATAGTTACTAATATCGTGAAGACAGTAAATTCAGCATGTTAAGAGCACTAGCAAGGCGAGATTTTAATTGATTTTCATATTTGCTCCAATCTTGTATTGCCTTTCTTGCAATACCTGAGTAAACTGCAGCTTTTGCAACAGCAGGAGATACTATAGAAATTAATCTTGGGTCAAATGGAGTAGGTATTATATATTCACGTCCATAGCTCATTTTACGACCGCCATAGGCTGCAGATATCTCACCTGGTACTGGCTCACGGGCAAGCTTTGCTATTGCATCTGCAGCTGCAATTTTCATTTCATCATTTATTGTTGTTGCATATACATCAAGCGCCCCTCTAAATATATAAGGAAAACCCATTACGTTGTTGACTTGGTTGTTGTAATCTGACCTACCAGTTGCGATTATTGCATCTGGCCTCACAGATTTTGCAAACTCAGGCCTTACTTCTGGATCGGGGTTAGCGAGAGCGAAAATAATCGGGTCTTTGCCCATACTCTTTAACATCTCTTCATTTAACACATCTTTTGCAGATAGTCCGATGAATACATCAGCGCCTTTTATTGTATCAAGTAGAGAACGTTCGGAAGTATCAATTGCATACTTTTCCTTCCACTCATTCATATCCTCGTTTCTACCTTTGTATATTACTCCTTGCTTATCACACAGCACTATATTTTTAGCGCCCATGGACTTTAGTATTTCTAAACATGCAATACCGGCTGCTCCAGCTCCATTCATGATGATCTTAACATCCTCTAATTTCTTTCCGGCAATATCAAGAGCATTTTCTATACCAGCTGCAACAACCACCGCAGTTCCATGCTGATCATCGTGGAATACTGGAATGTCCATCAATTCACTCAGACGTTTCTCTATTATGAAACAATCGGGAGATCTTATATCTTCTAAATTTATTCCTCCCCAACTTGGTCCAAGATATCTTACTGCATTGATGAAATCTTCTATATTTTCTGTATCAACTTCTATATCTACTGCATCAATATCAGCAAAACGCTTAAATAAAACAGCTTTGCCTTCCATGACAGGTTTTGCAGCAAGAGGACCGATATTACCAAGTCCAAGCACTGCAGTGCCATTTGAAATGACAGCAACACAGTTGCTTTTTGCTGTATAATCATAAACAACCTCAGGATTTTTAGCTATTTCAAGGCACGGAGCTGCAACGCCAGGAGAATAAGCAAGTGACAAATCATACTGGGTAGATAAAGGTTTTGTTGGCATGATTGAAATTTTACCAGGGTTACCACCTCTACTGTGATACTTAAGTGCTTCTTGTTTTGTGGTACTATCTAAATCATCATTCATCATTACATCCTTATATTTTAAGCTTGTATTTTTTAAGTATATGGAGTTTTTATAAATGTTCAATTGTAAACTATTAGCTTGTGAACTCTGTTGTACTTCTGTATAAGTTTACCTATTACGTAAGATGATATTACATGCTTAAGAAAAACGTGCCTAATTTGCTTACAATTTCTCGTGCACTTGCAATACCAGCAATAATATTAAGTTTTTATATAGAAAATAAATATGCAGGCCTGATAACAATATCAATCTTTGTATTTGCGTGCATTACGGATTTTTTTGATGGTTACCTGGCGCGTGCGTGGAAAGTCCAATCAAAGTTTGGCAAGCTATTTGATCCAATTGCTGATAAATTAATAGTGGTTTCAACGATAATTATGCTAATTTATAAGCAAAAGGTAAATGATTTTACAATAGTACCGTCGATTATCATCATCTGTCGGGAGATATTAGTCTCGGGTTTACGGGAGTTTCTGATAGCTACAAATGTTAGTCTACCTGTAAGCAAAGCTGGAAAAATTAAAACATTTCTACAGATGGTTGCTGTAGTAGCGCTAATAATGAACGATTATTATATGATTCAATATACAGGTGCGATTTGTTTATGGGTTGCAGCTATTATAACTGTGTGGTCAGGCTATAATTATATCCTAGCCGGCATCAAATAGATTGATTAAATCTCCTAGGAAATAGTTAATAGACAAGAGTAGTTAATATCTTAGTGATATTGACTCAGAAAGCAAAAAGGTGTATAATTGTATTAACTTACAACTAATTAGGTTAATATTATGAAAATACCTAGTGGCAAATTTTCTTCTACCAAAAAGGTTCCAGGAAAGAATAAGAAAAAAAGAGATTTTGAACCATTAGAAGAGTTTTTTGGGGATTTTTGGCCAACAGTTGATAAAGAAGTCAAAAGAGAAAGGCTAGAACAAGAGCTATTAACACTAAAAAAAAGAGAGCTATATAGACAATGTGCATCATTGGTAACAATGGTTCCATTTGCATTATTTATGGCTATTGAACTGGAAAAAATATGTAGCGATCAGGTATTACTTGGCGTGATAAGTGGCGCGCTAAGTCACACTATATTACCTTTCATGGTCCTATCTCTTATTTGCACACTATATTTAATTTACAATAATAGGAAAATAGCACAAAAAGAACGAGAGTTGAAAAATATTGAAAATGAAGAGGAAGTAAAGGAAAAAGAGCACAATATTTCTGATATAGGTCAGTGTTTGATCTATATTGAGGCTATAACAACTGCACTGGTCATTGTGGGTATGATAATGGGTGAAACATCTTCACTTGAAGCAGCAGAGGATGCAATTTTATTTCTTGCCAATGCAATTGCTTTTCTTGTAACTATTGTTTCTTATATTGATAAGCATGAAAAAAATAAGAAAAAGGAAACAGAAAAGTCTGATCTTGATGAGAAATCTAGCAAGAAAACTAGCAATATGTCTGTAGCCGGATTGGCGCTTGCTGGTTCTTCTATATTTTTAATAAGAAGGATAATGTTAATGGCATTAGCATCGTCCTTAAATCCTGCTGTTGGACCTACTTTAGGCTTGATAGGTATTGCAATTTTTATGGCTGTACAGGTCTTAACTATACATTCCTACAGCAAGACGCTGAAAGATCCAAAAGTGGAAGGACGAGGTGAATCAAGAAATGCAGGTAGTTCTGACCGTAGTTATAAAGAAGAAGGGCCGGCTATTGCCTAAGAAATTTATTTATTTAAGTAATATTTAGGTCTATACTTTATTTTGATCAAAAAAAATCTTATGTATAAGACTTTAATCACGTGCTTTATTTTCCTAATTTGCTCCTTTACACAATCGTATGCGAATGATCTTGAAAAAACTGAAACTGAACTATATGAAGAAGCAGTTGAACTTTTTGACCAGAAAAAATATAAACAAGCTATTAGGGCATTTCATAAGATAGAGGATTTGTATCCTTTGTCTTATTGGGCAATGAAAGCGAAATTATTATCTGGGGTTTCTCACTATAATATGGGTAACTATAGCAGTGCTGCAAGTGATATGGATGATTATATATATGTTTATTCAAATGGTGAAGATTTACCATATGTATACTACTTAAGAGTATTATCTTATTGCATGCAAATTAATAAAGTGCAACTTGGACAGCAAACTGCATATAAAACTTTAGAGCTGGCTACAGAGTACATTAATCTCTTTCCAGGCAGCGAATATGTAGACGAGATAAAGGAAAAAGCAAAGCTAATCACAGAGCATATATCAACAAAAGAGTATTTTATCGGTAAATTTTATCTGAGGCGTGGTGAATATTTGGCAGCAATTAAGCGTTTCCAGAATATGGCAAGCTATAAGGATTCTAAATATTTTTCTAAGTCTATTAACCATTTAATAGCAGCCCTTTCAGCTATTGGCCTTGACTTAGAAGCTAAGCAGTATGAAAGTATGTTATTAGCAGAAAACCTGCAAGATGCCAAGCCAGAGGCTTGAAAATTTGCTTTAGCTTTTTCTATGCTTTGATATATAATTAGGTTTTTAACTATTTGAATATGGCTGGTCATTCACAATTTTCAAATATAAAACATCGGAAAGGCGCTCAGGATGCAAAGCGCTCTCAAAAATTTACGAAGCTGATCAGAGAAATAGCAGTTGCTGCAAAGCAAGGGCTACCCGATCCCGAACTCAACCCGCGCCTTCGCTCTGCTATATTTGCTGCACGCAAGGAAAATCTACCAAAAGATAAAATAGAAACAGCAATAAAAAATGCAACTGGTAACGTTGCTGGAGAAAATTACGAGGAAATACAATATGAAGGTCATGGGCCTTTTGGCACTGCACTCATTGTCCATGCCTTGACTAATAACCGCAACCGTACTGCTTCTGAGGTACGTTATATCTTTTCTCGTAAAGGTGGAAATTTAGGAGAAACAGGAAGTATTAGTTACCTTTTCGATCATGTAGGCTTAATCGTCTATAAAGCAGAAGGTATGAATTTTGACGATTTATTCAGTCATGGAATCGAATTAGAAGTATTGAATGTTGAGGAAAATGACAAAGAAGGATTACACGTTATAACTTGTGAAATAAAAGATTTTGGTAAAGTACGCGATGCCTTTTATGCAAAATTCGGAGAACCAGAACTTGCTCGTCTTTCACGGCAGCCAAAAGATCTGATTGAAATTAGCGATAAAGAGTTGATTGATAAATTATCTGCATTGGTTGAAGAGCTGGAAGATAATGATGATGTACAGTATGTGGAAGGTAATTTTACTTTTGTTGATGCTGTTTAAATGATGAAGCTGATTATATTTATACTGCTCTTTATCTTACCGTTATATACCGCTGAAACATCAACAGATTTTGCAGTGCTGTTCCAGCATGGGATCAGGAAAAAAGAGCCAGTGTCAAACAAACAACTGTACGAACATTGTGATATAAGGGTAATTTCCACCAAGAAAGATGTCATCCCAGTGCTTGACTACTTGGATCCAGAAAATTCAATTACAAATGAACACATCAAGCGATTGTATAATAAAAACTGGATTCCAGCGTCAAGCGCTGGAATGACAGGAGAGGATTTTGAGGTGACAGAAAGCAACCATGATAGAAGATTATTATTCATATCCAGTACCATAAAATCTTCCTTTTTTGCCACGGGAATTGAGCAAGGGTTGGCGCCAAATACAGTGGTGAAATTGATCAACATATATAAAGATTTCGGTGTTGATTTTAAAAAAGACATTGTGCCGAAGAGTAAATTGGAGGTTCTTTTTGAGAGATTGCCTAATAATCAGAAGACTGAAGAAAAAATTTTATATGCTTCACTGACAATAAACAAGAAAGCTATTAGTTTATATCATTATAAATCGCAAGACGGCAAAGAAAGGTATTTTAATAATGAAGGAATAAGCTTAAAAAATGGCGAAATTTTTGCAAATCCTTTAAATGGAGATTATCGCATATCCTCAAAATTTGGCAATAGAAAGCATCCTGTTCGCGGTAAAATTGCTTTTCACAAAGGAGTGGATTATGCAGCTAAACTTGGCACTCCCATATACGCTGCTGCAGAGGGTGTGATAGAATATATAGGAAAGAATGGTGGCTATGGAAATTACATCAAAATAAAACACAAAAATGAATATTCAACCTGTTACGCGCACATAAGTAGATTTAGTGACGATATAAAGTTAGGCTCTAAAGTAAAGCAGGGGCAGGTCATCGCTTATGTTGGTAGCACTGGTGTTGCAACAGGACCCCATTTACATTACGAAGTTATATATAACGGCAAACACATCGATCCGCTTACGATAGCGCATAAAACTGAAGTAAAATTGCCTGATCATGAATTAAGAGAGTTTAAACTATTTGTAAATAAGATAAATAAAACGATCAACAGAGAGGATTCAAGTGAAAAAGAAGTTTAAAGACAATATAGATAAGAATACGATAAACGATAGAAATTTAAGTCAACTCCGTTTTTTTTCTGTACTAATAGCGCTAGGATTAATTTTATCGCTGCTTTTTTTTGCATATGACAGCACAATTGCGCTTGGAGTTGCTGCTGTTTCAATTTTGACTTTTCTTCAAGGATTTTTTATTAATGACCCTAATGAAGCAAGAGTGATAGAGTTTTTTGGTCATTATATTGGAACTTATTTTAAGTCTGGAATATGTGTAACGCTTCCCTTTTTAAACAAATATATAGTTTCCCTAAAATTTCAGAATATTAACACAGAAAAAATAAAAGTTAATGATGCAAACGGAAGTCCAATAGAGATTTCTGCAGTAATTGTTTGGAGAGTAAACAGCCCGGCAAAGGCGTATTATAATGTTAACAACTATCACGAATTTGTTTTTGTACAAAGTGACTCAGTAATAAGAGAATTAGCAAGCAATTATCCGTATGACAGCGAAAGCGATGAGGAGTCTTTACGTAAAAATTCTGATAAAATTTCAGATGAATTGCGGTCAATGTTACAACAAAGATTGTAAGTTAAAAACATGTTATAAAAGAAACAAGAGGGAAGATAACCCTACTCACTATAGGAATAGGGCTATCACGGGCGTGTGCGACCGAACAAAGATTGGTATTACAACCGTTCCTATCAAGGTACACTAGCCCATCTCTCGATACGTTTGAATAGTTGTATGGGACATATATATGCACCCGTTTACAATCTTAAATTAATAAAACTATCGAGGTTATCATGGTTACATCTTATCAAAATTTTATTGGCATTGACATCGGAAAATTCAAGAATGTTGTTGCGGTTCACAAACAGAAAAATGCTGTCGAATTTGACAATAATACTTCTGGTTGGCAACAATTGTTTCAAAAATTCTCAGATATCTTACCTAATTCTTTAGTGACTTTAGAAAACACAGGAAAATATGAGCTTGGTTTGTCGCATTTTCTTATTGACAAGAATATCACCGTACATCGAGCTAATACCCGCAAAGTAAAAAGTTTTATTTTATCTCACGGAACTTTAGCAAAATCCGATAAATCAGATGCAAGGGCTCTTGCTCAATATGGATTTGAACGCCATAGAACTCTCTCTCTATTTGTACCTACTTCTGAAAAACAATCAACCTTGGTTGCACTTTGTCAACGTCGTGATGGCATCACGCAAATGAGAACTCAGGAAAAATGTAGACTGGAAGCACCTGAAAACGACCATATAAGGGAAAGTTGTCAAAAAACTATTGAATTCTTTAATAGCCAAATAGATGAACTCAGTAATACTATACAAAAAATCATTGATGAAAGCCATGAGTTACAAGAACATCAAAAAATCCTTAAAACAGTTCCTGGAATAGGTAAAAAGTTATCACAAGATTTTCTGTGTTTAATACCAGAGCTTGGTTACTTAAACAGAAGAGAAGTAGCAAGTCTTGCCGGAGTTGCACCTCATCCTAGGGAAAGTGGTAAAGCTGTTGGTTATCGAAGGATTATAGGTGGTAGAAGTAATGTCCGTAAAAAGCTTTTTATAGCTGCCATGTCTGCTGCAAGGTCCAAATCTGTACTTGGTGCCTTTTATTCCAAGCTTGTTGAAAGTGGTAAGAAGAAAATGGTAGCTATAACAGCTCTAATGCGAAAAATTATAGTAATTGCTAATGCAAAACTTAAAGAAGCAATTAATTTGCATACTTAAAAATCCTCACAACGGTAACTGAAATTGGCTAATGAATATGTGCGTCCACACAGACTTAAAGCACATATTCATTAGCTAAGCAGAAATTGTTGTGGCAGTGTTTGATATAAAATTTTATTTCTATGACACACGGGTTTTTATTGCCTACATGATTGAACAAAGTTACAGAATTACACAAATAAAAAATTTTAAAAAAAACATAGTTGATTAGATATTGCAGGAATTGAGATTACAGAAGCAAGAATATCGCATTTGGCGTATTCGTCCGAGATTGCACAAGCAATGTTAAGGCGTCAACAAGCACATGCTATCACTTCGGCAAGAAGGCATATAGTGCAAAATGCAATAGGAATTGTCGAGGAAGTAATAGCTCATTTTGAAAAAAACAAAAGCCTACAATTAGATGGCAAGCAAAAAGTTCAATTGATAAATAATTTGTTGGTTGCCCTAATCTCTGAGCAAGATGCACAACCGACGATTAGTTTGGATAATAATTAGCTTAGGTATACTTTTAATTCTTTTTGGTTAATAGGCCAAACTATGTTATTATTATAATTTAGTAAAGAAATTTAAGATTATCAACATTTTAAGCTTGATATAGCTAATGCAAGTCAGGTTTCCCTCGTCATACCGCCACGAACCGTCATACCGCCGCGGTATCTCTAGATCCCGCTAACAAGTAGCGGGATGACGGTTGTCGTTTAGCTATAAACATTAAGAAATTTACCAAACAAAAAAAAAGGCAAAAGAAACCCCGTTGGTGGTTGGCTATTTACTATGTACTAAAATATCGGCGTTTTTTTATTCTAAAACGCTTGATTAAGAGCGATTTAGTTACTTTTAACTTGCAACTAACCTACACCGCAAGTGTTTAAGAAATTTACTAAGCAGGAAAAAAGGCAAAGAAACCCCGTAGTAGCTAGCATTCAAATTCTCCCTTGTCAATTTGACGTTTTTTGCTGTCTTAAACGCTTTGTAAGCGCGTTTCGGCTTATATAGGTAAAAACCCAGAAATTTTTAAAGACATGCGATGCACGTAGTGCGAAAAATTAAACATGAGACGCCAAATACCCTAAGTTTTTTGTCATTAACCTGCACAAATTGCGAAGATAAATAAATAGCTTCAGTCTCATGATAAGGGGACTGGCGAAGGGTGTCAAGTAAGTTTTTTCGTCTCTATTCCCAATAAAAGTTCGTTATATGGTTATGCAAGAAGTCTAATGTTAGAAGGGTTAGCTATAATTCTTAACCGCCATGAACGTGTCCGTTACTGTGGACAGGCGGTTCTACATTTTCCAAACAACTGCCTACTTTCAGTGAGTTGTTCAGATTATGCTCTATTTGTGTTTTTGTTTCGAACTTAAATCCTAACTTTTCGCAGAATTTTTGGAAATATTCTTTAATAATGTCAAACAAACTCTTTTCACCCTCTTGATAGTTTTTTAGCTCTTCAGGAGCAGTAAGTGACAATTTGCCGTCTTTATATGTTACACCATCTTTACCATCTTGAGACTCAAGTGTGAATTCTAATGAGCTGGATAGATCACATATTTTTTCTTCTGGATTGTCAAATGTGGTTATAGGTATTGCCATATCAGACTTAATTTTTATGTGATTGTGGTCAATGTAGTAGATATTTAGTGCTTTTTCAGGATTATGTGGAGTTAAGCTGTAACTGCTAAGCGCAGCGTGATACTCATTAAATATACCAGCTCCATACCCTGCTTGATTACAATTAGTAACTAGCTCTTCTAAAATGGGGTCACTTGGAACTTTTGCTCCAGCATATTTGAACATTTCCTTAAAAACTTCTTTTGCAAATGGGCGGTGATTTTTATCTCCCTTTTTTGGTAGTAGGTGATTATGCTCCTTTCCTATGTTGTAAAATCTTTCAAACTCTTTTCTATATGAATCAGTTTTCTGATGATCAGTAATTTCAGGATTATTGAAGTGGTTCTCCAAAATTTTAGGTAATCTATTCTGATTAAGCTCTTTTAACACTGAATCAACAAAAACTCTACCCTGATCTGTATCTATTTCTCTTTCACCAACTAGAGAATCACTATAAATATCATTCTCACTAAGAAGCTTACTCTCATAGTCCTTCGCTCCTTCTTTCAGCACAATAATAAGACTTTTATCTATTTTTTTTTCATTAATAACGAAATTCATCCTGTGGAAATCTAAGTACATTGTTTCGCCAGAGTTTGCTTCTTTATTATCCTCTGCAGCTCTTAATTTACTGAAGTCAAATTCTTTAGCTTGAGCGTTTAATGTAACGATTGGATTTTTCTTTGCTTCTGCCATAATCTTGCTCCCCATTAACATTCTGAAATTAATTGTATTACTGAATTGTTAATAATCTAGTAATAGTGCCTGCTATGTAGCTAAAATTTTCCTTTAACTTAAGCTATATGTAGCTAAAATAACTTGGGTTTACCGACGATTTGACAAACCGTCATCCCGCTGCTTGTTAGCGGGATCTAGAGATACCGCGGCGGTATGACCCTGACTTGCATTAGCCATGTATAATAAAGGGAATCTATGACAAAAGAATCATTGGTAAAAACTGATATAGTGAAAGTTGAAGACAAAAAAGCGGTAAGAAGCTTTTTTAAAATACTAGGTGGAGTGGCAGATGCTGTAAGATCGTGGATTGGTAACATCAGTCCTGATTTAAGCAACAGTCGCGATATCGATAGTTTAGTCTTGAAGATGAACGAGTGCTTAAACCCAAAGGGAGGGGAAGTTTCAGCACGTAAAAACGCTGTATCTCTTGGTAATCTGTACTTGAGCTTATCAGAGAAAGGTAAAATAAAATTTCTACAAACCCTGGCAGAAAAATTTAATCCGAATAAAGCGGAAATAGATGAGAAAATTAAAGAGTATAAGAAAAACCAAGATCCCGAGTTAAACTATAAATTTGAGCAGGATTTAATAAAAATTCTTGAATCACCACGTTCTAAAATATTAAAGCAATTTATTTCTTTACCAGAAGGCCTTAAGTTTATTGTTGATATGCGTTCTGATGTGCTTAAGCTAAAGAACCAACATAGAAGCTTGAATCCTCTAGAGAACGAATTAAAAAATATACTCTATACTTGGGTTGATGTTGATCTACTTGATCTTCGTCAAATCACCTGGGATTCACCTGCATCATTGCTAGAAAAACTTATAAAATATGAAGCTGTGCATAAAATTTCCTCTTGGGGCGACCTAAAAAACAGACTAGACTCTGATCGTCTCTGTTTTGCTTTTTTTCATTACAAGATACCAAACGAACCTCTAATTTTTGTAGAGGTTGCATTGGTGGATAAGATTGCAGATAGCATTCAACACCTTTTAGATGAGTCGGTACCTTCAAATGATCCGAGTAATGCGAGCACTGCTATATTCTATTCAATATCAAATACTCAAGCAGGGTTATCTGGAATCAGCCTTGGTAATTTTTTGATCAAAAGGGTTGTAGAAAAGCTATCGCAAGAGTTTAAAAGTATAAAAACATACGCAACTCTTTCTCCAATACCTGGCTTTACGAAATGGCTAAAAAACAATCTAAACCAAGATGTCACTTTATTGGGCAAACTAAATATAAAACAATCTAGTACAGAAATTTTAGAAAGTGCAGAGCAATTAAAAATTAACGTTGAATGTACAAATGAAACTAAACAATGCATGCTTAAACTATGTGCATATTATTTACTAAAAGTGAATAATAGTAATGGAAATGCTTATGACCCGGTGGCGCATTTTCATTTAAGCAATGGTGCATCGATAAAACAATTAAACTGGATGGCGGATACTTCTGAAAAGGGTATTAGTCAGTCGGCTGGAATGATGGTAAATTATCTGTATGAGTTGCCTAAAATAGATAACAATCATGAAAACTATATGGTTAATAAAGTGATTTCCTGCTCGAAAAAAGTGTCGTCTATGTTGAAGGAATAATAGGAAATGCATAAATATGTTGAAAATTTCCTAATGTTTATGTATATAATATTAGATAATTTTGTGAGGGAAAGTGTATGATTTTGAGAAAACTTCAAGATATTGAGAAAGAAATAAATCAATCAATACAGAGCAGGTCGATAGTAAAATCTCCTCTGTATGGTAATCTAGTTGAAGATATTAAAGAAAGTCTGGAGCTAGTTGGAAAGGATCATAATCAAAAAGAAGAAATAATCAGAAAGCTTTGGAGTATCTATCAATCGCTTACAATAGAACATGCTATTATTGAAGAGGATTGTTGGGATAGCTTGAAACACTCTTTAGCTAACAATGAGCCTTTGAGTGACAAGTATAATATTGAAGTAGCTTATAAAAACTTAAACATAGTGGTAGAAGCTTTAAAGCTACTTGATAATGGTAACGATGGTAGAAGAGACAAACTTAATCAAGCTATGTCACTTCAGAAAAAAATGAAAGAAGCGCTAGGCTCTGTGGACAAAAAATATGAAAAGAGAGAAAAAGATGGTAGTTTAGCTTAATAGGTAAAAAATGGAGAAACTACCATATGCAATATTACATCAAAGAGGAAAATTGGAAACAAATTTTAGAGTTCATAAAAAGCGTAAAAGGAATGCATAGCAAAGATGAAAAACGTTTAAGAATATTCATAGAGGCAGTGTGGTACATAGTCCGAAGTGGTTGCCAATGGAGACTTTTACCAAAAACTTATGGTAATTACAGGAGTATACATAAGCGATTTAAAAGATGGTGTGAAAGAGATGTCTGGGAAAAATTGCTTGAATATACTAAACAAGAGCCTGATTTAGAAGTTGCTATAATCGACGGTACGATCATCCGAGCCCATCCATGTTCATCTGGATATACAAAAAACTCCAAGGATCAAGAAGCTTTAGGGAGGAGCAAAGGTGGCTTTACAACTAAAATACATGCGCTTGTCGATGCACTTGGAAATCCACTTAAATTTACTCTGACCCCTGGTCAAAGAAATGAGATTACACAAGCAGCAACATTAACTGAAAGTGTCTATAATACCACTGTAGTGGCTGATAAAGGCTATGACAGCAATGCTTTTGTTACGAGTCTTGAAAGCAAGGGATGTACAGCAGTTATTCCTCCGAAGCGTAATCGAAAAGTGCAGAGGGGTTACGATAAACACATTTATAAAGAGCGTCATTTAATTGAGTGTTTTTTCGGTAAAATTAAGAACTTTAGGCGTATTTTTTCCAGATTCGATAAAACGGCTGAGGTTTTTATGGGTTTTCTAAATTTTGTCGGGGCTCTTGTATGGCTTCTCTAAAATTTTGTCCACAGAGCCTAGCACAAAGTCAAAATCTAATTCACCAGATGAACCATAGCTTGCTATAATTTCTTTTTTGCAAGCGAAAAATAAAGTCTACTTTCAATTCATAATGCTGCTGAATGAATTTTAATGAAGACGGTAGTAGATAAATAATTTGATTTAATGAACACATTTGAGTAACGACTTCAGGTTTCTGCTAACGTTTGCTCACCCACATTCCAGGCCGCAAGGCGAGCACTACAAATCAGCGAAGTACATAAATCAACAAACAAATTGCCAATGGTGCCTATTGTTCCATTTGGTTCAAATTCGGATACAATTTCTTCAGAGCTGAATACCAGAACCATCTGCTGCAATAAGCCTATAGCCTCTCCAGCTCAGGCTCATCTTGATAGGCTGTTTGGATGCTTAAATTCTTTAAAACCTGTATTTATATCTTGCTTTAGAAAAAGCTTGCTTTGAGGGTGGAACTTAATGAGCTCACATTCTATTCCTAAACTTTTCTTAATTAACTTTAAAATCATAGAAAATACTGTCGTAAAAGGAAGTTTTCTTGTTCGTGTAAAACTCAACACAATGGATTCTCTGAAAAGCTTTCGAGTATATTATATTTTTAATTTGTAGAATAAGATTTTTTCCTTTTTGCATGTTTCACCTAAAAAGGACACATTTTAGACTTCTTTGTTGAAATAAAACAGAAACAAAAGTGCTGTTTATTGCAGCTTTTGGGTAATTTAATGGTAAAAAATTTAGAGAGAAGTTTTATACACAATCACTGATATTTTCCCTTAAGTTGACGCCATTGGCTGAACGGGTACAATTGAGCTCCAGTGATCTTGTGTAGACTATTTGCCAATCGGATAATCACCAGTGAAACAAGCATCACAATATTGTGGTGTAGCATTGTTACGCTTTTCTGCTTTAACAGCCTGATATAGTCCATCAATACTCAAGAAGGCTAGGCTATCTACTCCTATAACTTCCTTAATTTCCTCTACAGATTTATTTGCAGCAATTAAATCTTTGCACTCTGGCGTATCTATTCCATAAAAACAAGAATGCTTAATTGGTGGGCTTGAAATTTTGAGGTGAATTTCTTTTACTCCTGCATCCTTTAACATAACTATTATATTTGTTAACGTACTACCACGCACTATACTATCATCTATTAAAATTATGTTTTTACCCTTTAAAATGTGCTTATTAGCGTTGAATTTCAATTTTATTCTAACTTTACGTACTTCAGCGGTTGGTTGTATAAAAGTTCTTCCTATGTAATGATTACGAATTATCCCCAGTTCCATAGGTAATCCTGAATGTTCTGCGTATCCAATAGCTGCAGGTATTCCAGAATCAGGTATTGGTACAATCATATCCACATTGTTTTTTGGTGGACTTTCCTTCGCAAGTATTCTTCCTATTTCTTTTCTTGTATCGTATATAGACCTATTCTCCATTATGCTGTCTGGTCTTGAAAAATAAACGTATTCAAAAATACAAAAACTTGATTTTTGCTGTGGGAAAGGAAACATTGAGGCTAGCTTACTATCCGAACTGATGGTAACTAATTCGCCTGGTTCTATTTCTCTAACAAATTCTGCATTTACTATATCAAGAGCACAAGTTTCAGATGCAAGAACGTAAGAACCGTTTAACTTTCCTAAAACAAGAGGCCTGATTCCAGATGGATCACGTACTCCAATAACTACTTCTTGATTGATTGCCACAAAAGAATAAGCACCTTGTATTCGCTTTAATGCATATATAAAACTCTCTAAGAAGCTATCTTTTTCACCGCTTGCTGTTAGATGCACTACTACTTCTGTATCAATATCTGACTGAAAAACGCACTCTTGTTTAATTAATTGTTCGCGTATCGGAGAAATATTAATTAAATTACCATTATGTGCTATGGCAAAACCCCCAAATTTGCCACTTTTGCCAAACATGGGCTGCACTCCAAATTTACTACCACTTGTTGAGTATCGAACATGACCTATTGCACAATCTCCAGGTAAGGATTTCTTTATTTCATCTATATCATCAAATACGCTGCTCACTTGACCTTGAAAGTGATAAGAGTGCAGCTTATCGTTGTTACTGGTTGCTACGCCAAAAGACTCTTGACCTCTATGCTGCAAAGCGTGGAGAGCAAGTATAGAGTTAAAAGCAGCACTTTGGTTGCAACTTATGCCAAATACCCCACACTCCTCACGCATTTCATCTAGCATAAAAACTATTAAGTAAAGTTTAATTCTACTTTAGCATAGGTAAAATACAAGCATTTTGTTGTTCATCTGCTTTTATTGCCAGCAATAATCCTATACATATCAAACTTGCAGCAGTTGTACTTCCTCCATAGGACAGAAATGGCAATGGGTCGCCTATCACAGGCAAGAGGCCTATTGACATTCCGATGTTTATAAAGAAATGAGCACTAAAAAAGGCGAAAATTCCGATAGATACTAACTTAGAAAAATAATTTTTCGACCTATAAGCGATAGAGAAAATTATTCCAAGTAATGAGGTATAAAGCAAAATTAAAGCCATGCTACCTAAAAAGCCCCACTCCTCACTCAGCACTGCAAAAGCAAAATCTGTACGCTTTTCCGGCAAAAATCCAAGTTGAGTTTGACTTCCGTTAACAAAGCCCTTACCAAGTAAACCTCCTGAACCAATAGCTATCTGAGATTGCTGCGCATTATAACCTATCCCAAGTGGATCCACTGATGAATCCAAAAACGACAATATCCTTTGCTTGTGATAAGGACGTAAGAAAGGCCAAATAGCCGGTACTGCAAAAATGCCAAGAGTTCCACATATTACTGAATGAGATCTTTTTATTATTGCTGTGAATATAATTGACATCCCTATAAGTAACATTATTACAGCTGTGCCTAAATTAGGTTGCTTTAACACCAAGAACACGGGTAAGAAAATAATTATAAGTGCCTTAAGCAATCTTTTAAATTCCATCATTTTATACACACTCTGCTTATCAAAATAGCGAGCAAGCGCAAGTATTAAGCCCACTTTTGCAAATTCTGATGGTTGCAAACTAATCGACCCAATTCTTATCCACCTTGTTGCACCCATTATGTGTGAGCCAAAAAAATTTACTGCTAATAGCGAAATCGTTGCTGCTATATAAAAAAAGTAGGCGTGCTTCAAATAAAAATCTAGTTCTATGAATGACATAGCTATAGCGAGTAGGAAAAAGAAGGAGAATATGACCAGTTGGTGAATCGCAAATGGCACCCACTTTCCTCCAGCAGAAGAGTATTGAACAACAATGCCAACGCAAAACAGAGCTATCACGTTAATGACTAACAACCAATGAATCTTCTTCAGCCTATCCACAATAAAGACCTTATAACCTTAAAGTATAGTAAAATATGAAACAAAGATAAAAATCAAAAAACCAACTTCTCAACTACTAACCGAATTGAAGTGCTATATATTCCAGTTACTACTGTTAAAGCTGCCATAAATAATAGACAGAAAAGCATAGGAAATGGCACATCATTAATTTTGTCCGTTGTCATTCCAGTGCGTGACGTTGCATCATCTTCAAAATACATTTTCTCTACCATCTTCCACATATATATCAATGCAAGGAAAGAGCCAGCAGCAAATGTTACAAGGGAAATCCACGCATGAGATTCGATAATTGCTTTCATTATATACCACTTGCTTACAAAGCCATTTGTTAAAGGCACACCGATTAATGCTAAACTGAGTAGAGTGAACGCAAGTGCTGTATAAGGCATTGATTTCTTGAGTCCCGATAAATTCTCTATTTTTGTTGTATCAAATTTGTAAGAAATACATCCTGCAGCCATGAATAAAGATGTTTTTATTATGCTGTGGTTTACTATGTGAAGAATTGCTGCAAATACACCTGTTTTTGAGTTAAAACTCAGTGCTAAAATTATATAACCAATTTGGCTAATACTAGAGTGAGCAAACAGTCTTTTTATGTCTTTTGCGGTTATTGCAAATATCGACCCAAATACAATAGCGCAAAGTGCGAGGATAATTATCACATTGTCCAACAGCGGCTTAAACAAGAAAAAATTTTGTTGGAAAATGGTATAAAAGATTCTGATGAAAACATATATCATCACTTTAGTTACTGTGCCTGAAAAGAATATGCTAATGAAACTTGGTGCCTCACTATATGCATTAACCAGCCACCTGCTTAATGGAAATAGTGCCATTTTGATTGAGAGACCAACAAAAATGAACAATGTGCCAAGTTTTATGATGTTATTATCGTATAATGGCACTATTCTCTCAGCCATGTCAGACATATTGAGCGTTCCTGTCATGGAGTACAAAAGCCCGATGCCAAATAAATAAAATGTTGCGCCTATTGTTCCACTAATTAGATATTCAAATGCTGCAACTAGAGCTTTTTTATCCCTTCCCATTGAAACTAATACATAAGAAGAAAGAGATGAAATTTCCAAAAAAACATAAAGATTGAATATGTCGTTTGTTACTAAAATTCCGAATAGTCCGCTTAAGCACAACAGAAATAGAGAGTAAAAACCAGTGATTTTGTTTTTGCTAATTTCTTTTTCGTTAATATAAAAGCTATAAAGCACACTAATCAGCGCTATAAAATTCACCAAAGTTAGAATCAAGGAGTTTAACACGTCGATTCTTAACTCTATGCCGTACGGAGGAGCCCAATTTCCAAGGTGATAAGTTATAATCTCGCCTTTATATGTTTTAATGAGTAGTATCGATGAAATGATAAGAGTGATTGTTGTTGCAATAAAAGAAATAAACCAAGACACCTTGTGTTTCTTGGCAAGAAAGCAAAACATTGATGCAATTATTGGTATAATAACTTGTAAAATTGGTAATTGCATTAAATTGTTGTTAATATATCGTTAAAGTATTAGTATATATAATACTTTTTGTTTTAATACTCTTATGTTATCTAAAATTTGTAACGCAATAAAACGCCTATTACGAAGAGAAGATAAATTTGTAGGAAGAGATGAAAATGGAAATTCTTACTATGAATCAAGTAAAGGGAAAAGGTGGATTATGTATAGCAGTGTTTCTGAGCCTACAACAGTGCCTCCGGAATGGCATATATGGCTTCACTATACTGATAATGTAGTACCAGTTAATAATAAAAAAAGAAAAGTAAAACATACTCCTAATTTAACGGGTACAAAAGATGCATACTATCCAAACCAAAAAGTGAAAAATTACTATAAAAGCTGGAGTCCTGATAACTAAAGATGCGAAGGTCAAATATACTTGAAATAACCGCTGGATTATTTGTATTAGTTTTCACTATTTTTCTGATTTTCTTTGCTATTGATAAGCTATCTTACATAAAGAAAAACTATAAGGATTGCTATAAAATATATGGTCTTTTTGCTAACGCTAACGGTATAGGAGTTGGTGATAGTGTCAAGATCTCTGGTGTGGACGTTGGAAGCATAACTGGTGTATCACTTGACAAAGCTACCTACATAGCACGAATCGATATGTGCGTAAGCCGAGATATAAAGTTGCCAGTTGATAGCTCAGCTCTGATCACTAGCAGTGGAGTTGTTGGTAGTAAATTTGTTAATATATCACCTGGATCAGATATTAAACTAATCTTGCACGGTGGTAAAATAGAGTATACTCAAGCTGAAGCAAATATGGGTGGAATAATGGACAGAATTCTTGGTATGTTTACGAAGTGAAAATGGCAGGATTCCAAGTATATCCGTTCAGGTGAAGCCTCCTGTAGTTCTAAAGTATTTAAGGAATTTGCCTTATTTCTTGCCTTTTCTACCCCTTGCTAACCTATAATTGGGGTTTATAGTACAGCTTAACAGTTGCAGTGCATGTCTATCAATGATAAAATGAAGATTAATTTATTTTGATATTATGGTTGGTTTACTGTTTGCCGTACTGTTGTTTTTTTGTGGTAGTGATGCACTTGCAAAACAGGAGCCACGTTCAATAGCTGGAGATAATCACATAAAGGTAATAAATTATAACCCACAAGCTATACATAAGTATACGGGTTTTTATGGTTATCAATCCAGCATATTGTTTGAACCAGGGGAGGTAATACAAAACCTTTCAATGGGTGATTCAACTGGTTGGCAACTCCTTCCTCAAGGTAACAGATTGTTTATTAAGCCTATAGATGATATTGCCGATACTAACGCAACTATAATTACCAATAAAAGAGTTTATTACTTTGAACTTCATGCTGAAGAAGCAACTGGACTAGATGATCCAAAATTAGCATATGAAGTAAGGTTTCTTTATCCATTATTTAGCAGTGATGAGATTTACACAACAAATAACGGCGATATCTTCGAACAAGCTAGTCATACCATTATTCCTGATATAAACGACATTGAAGTTGTAAAGAAGGGCTTAAATTTTAATTATTCCATCTCGCACGTTAAAGGCAGTCAGTCAATAATACCAATTAAAGTTTTTGATGACGGAAAATTTACATATTTACAATTCAATAAAACAAACTCTGATTTCCCGGCAGTTTTTATGGTTGATTCTGCAGGGTATGAGTCTTTAGTAAACTTCCGTACAGCTGACAACTACCTGATAATCGAAAGGGTGAGTTCAGTGTTTACCTTAAGGAATGGATCAAGTACAGTTTGCCTATTTAATGAAAACATGCCTTTCAAAAAAGGTAAGTGATTACTATCTAAAGGCTATAATGCCCGAGATATGGGTGCAAAGTTTTTTCTATGATGTTCTGTAATTCCATAAAGGCCAATAGCGTTAAGGTGCTCTTTTGTCCCATATCCTTTATTTTTATACCAATTATATTCAGGATGCTTATTGTGCAATTCTTGCATAAGCCGATCTCTCGTAACTTTTGCAACGATTGAAGCTGCTGCAATTGATGTACTCAAATTATCACCATTTACTATGGATTTCACTTGCCATTTCACTTCAGGTGGTTGATTACCATCAACTAGCACATAATCTAATTCTAGGTCCAGGTCTATCAACGCACGTTTCATTGAAAGTTTTGTTGCTTGCAAGATATTGTATGAATTTATTTCTTCTACGCTTGCCATTCCTATACCAAATTTTGCAACGGATGTTATTTTTTCATATAGGACTTGCCTACATTGAGGAGTCAACTTTTTCGAGTCGTTGATTCCATCAATAATTGTATTTCTATCAATAAACACTACGGCTGCGGATATTACTGGACCAGCTAGCGGACCTCTTCCAACTTCATCCACTCCTGCTATCACTCCTGATAATTTATTTTCTAATGTAAAGTCTGGGTATTTCATAGGTTTTTATAATAAGAAAGTTATAGTAAAAACTGAACAGATAATAGAAATTATCCAAAATTTCATAACGATTACATTTTCTGACCATCCCTTCTTCTCAAAGTGATGATGTATTGGTGCCATAAGAAAAACTCTTTTTCCTTCTCCATATTTAAACTTTGTATATTTAAAATATGATATCTGAATAATTACAGATAGAGTCTCTATTACAAAGATTATTCCAATAACGGCAAAAAGCATTTCTCTTTTAATTAGGACACTAGTTAACCCTAAAGCTGCGCCTACCGACAAGCTACCAACATCACCCATAAATATTTTTGCTGGATGTGTGTTAAACCACAAAAAACTTAGAATAGCTCCTATAAATGCAATGCAGAATAAAGTAATATTCATATCTGCTTGAGTTATGTATGCAATTAGCCCCAAAAAAGCAAAGGAAGTGATGACTTGAGTTGCAGCAAGGCCATCCAAACCATCTGTGAGATTCACAGCATTAGAAGAGCCGACAATTACAAACGCAGCGAATGGGACATATAGATAGCCAAAATCAATTATTACTCCTTTAAATAGGGACGTTTTTGTAAAACCTTCAGCAGAGTATAGCTTAAGTATAAACACACCAACCAGAGCAACAATAAACTGAATAAGTATTTTGGTTTTTGCACTTAAACCTCGATGGTGATTTGTCTTCAATTTTAAATAATCATCAATAAATCCAAGTAGAGCAAAAAATAGAGTTGTCAATATCAGCAGCAAGATTTCTGGTGTTAACTGAGCCCAGAGTAAAATTGGTAATAAAGAAGAAATCAGTATTATTATTCCGCCCATAGGTGGTACATTCTTTTTTGTTATTAAATGACTTTCTGGTCCACGTGATCTAATTGGTTGCCCATCTTTACTTATTTTTTTTAGAAGCTTTATAAAATAGGGAAAAAGAATAAATCCAAAAACAAATGAGGTAAAAAATATTTTTGTAGCTAAGATCATCTGCTTATTTAATTGACTAAGTATCATACCATCTGGGTAAGGTCAATAATCATCTCCTGCTTTTTCTAGCTTTAATTGTAGTCCTTGAGATAAATTGGTTAGTACGCCGTTCATCGGATTGTGTCTAAAGTTAGATATGACAAAATGATCCTTATCGAAAACGTAAGATGTGAAAGGTAAGTTAATTCTTTCTTCGTTATTTATTTTGACAGCTACGAGCTTACTTCTACCATCACAAGCAGTATCTCCTGGTTCTAAATTAAAACGCACTTTTGCCTCCTTTGCGGTCTATACTTTAATGTAGTTAGTTTACAAACACTAATTATTTATTAATAATGGTGATATGAAAATATAGTTATAAAATAATTGTTACACTTGAATTTCTTCCTGATTTCTGCTGTCATCAGAACATTTAAAACACTTTAAGAAAGCTGCTTAGTTAAATTAACTTGGACAAGCAAATAGCAGCTTTGCAGCCTGTTTTTATGAATGAAGATAAAATGTTGTAGCCAAATGCACTTTCAGCATTGTGCTGAATTGCAATATCTCTGTGCTCTAACTCCTCGTCGCGAAATTTACTTATAGTTTCTCTTAATTCCCCATCTTCTAAATGTGAAACTTGCTCTTTGTAGTGCTCCCCTATAACTTCTTCAACTGCAGCAGTGCAAGCCATAGCAGCTTTTTTGCCCATAATGGCAGTTGCAACGCCAAGTGACACTCCTAAAACACGCCAAACTGGCAACAAAACAGTAGGACGAACTTTTTGCTCTTTAATTTTCTCATTAAAATAGTGAAAATGCTTTTTTTCCTGCTCTTCCATTTCAATTATTTCATTGATTATAGAAGATTTTTTAAGAATAAATTTTTGACCAGAATAAATGCAAATAGCTCCATATTCTCCAGCATGATTTACTCTAATTGCCTGTTGCAAGAACTGATTGTTGCTGCACCTTAAATTATTTAGATTTCTTTCTTTCTCCACAATATATTTTACCCAGTACAAATAGAGTCGCTATGAGATAAATTAAATTCCATGTTGCTAAGGAAACACCTAGAACGTAATGAGGTCTGTCACAAGATGGAGAGTAATTAGGATTTAGTAGATTATTTCTGAGCTCTTCTATACTAACGTTACCACTTGCTTGCTCTGTACAACCTAAAACATCATGAAATAAGTGGAGTTCAAGACCTACATGATAAAAAGATATTACTGCACCTATGAGGTAGCTGCAAAACATTGCATAGATTAGAATTTTGTTGTCTTTAAGCATGCATACTACTGCAAGTAACCCTGCGACATAGTAAACTACCCGCTCGTATATACATAACTTGCATGGCAGCATATTGAAAAAATATTCTAGCACATATGCAAAAATTAGAGCAAAAGCACTTGATAGCAGAAAGATTGTAGGAATTCTGGAGTTATTACACACGACTTTAAGTAAATTATTATAGAAGACCCCTGAAAGTATAAAGTAGAGTATTCATTTTGCATAGGGGTTTTTATTTTTTTTCAAAAGTAATCTGACTGGCACGCCTTCAGCAAAGAAATTTTTTCTAAGGTCATTAATTAAATAGCGTTTGTAACTTTCATCAACACTTTCAGGTATGTTACATATCAAAGAAAAAGCTGGAGGTTTAGTACCAATTTGAGCGATATACTTCATTTTAACTGCTTTGCCTTTTACAAGCGGGTGAGAGTGCCTATCTAAAGCATCAATTAGCCACTTATTCAGTTTTGCAGTGCTGATCTTCTTGTTCAAAGATTCACTCACTTCAAGACACTTATCTATCACATCACCGCAGCGCATGCCTTTTAACGCAGAAATTGTTATAGTTGACACTCCCAAGAATAACCGAGTCACTTCCTGTTGTTTGACAAATTTTATTAACTTACTTCTGTCATCTTTATTTATTAAATCCCACTTATTTAAAACAACGATAATCCCCTTTCCTCCTTTGATTGCAGCTTCACCAATTGATAAATCCTGCTGCTCAATACCAAGTAGGGAGTCTAGCATTAAAACTACCACATGAGAGCGCTTGATTGATTCCATGCTTTTCTCAACAAATCTTGATTCTAATTTATCTGTAACATTAGCCTTTCTGCGGATTCCTGCGGTATCGATGAGAGTAATTAGCTTTCCATTATGATCGTATACAATATCTAAAGAATCACGTGTTGTGCCTGGCTCTGAATTCACTATTACTCTGTTTTCTGTAAGCAAGCTGTTTAAAAAAGTTGATTTTCCGACATTTGGACGACCGATGATTGCAATTCTAAGTCTGCTGGATTCATTTTCAAGTAGTTCAGTGTCCTCATTTAAATCTTCAATAACACCAGCTAGTACATCATAAAGATCAACCATACCAAGATTATGTTCGGCAGAGATGTATACCGGGCCAAGAAAATCAAAAAACTGCAAATAATCAACATTTTCGGATTTATGACTCTCACATTTATTTGCTATGAGGATTACAGGTTTATTCATTTTTCTCTTCAGCCACTTTGCAAATTCTTTATTCTGCTCATTCTGCACTTTTGCATCAACAAGAAAGAAAATGACATCTGCACTCAATAAAGAAAATTCTATTTGCTCAATAACTTGCAGTGAAAAATTAGTTTGGTCGTTCCATCCTCCTGTATCTATAACTTTAAACTCCAAATCGCTAATTCTGCCTATTCCCTCTCGCCTATCCCTTGTCACTCCTGGAATATTACTAACTACTGCCGCTTTTCTTCCCACCAACCTATTAAAAAGAGTTGATTTTCCGGCATTTGGTAGGCCTACTATAGCGATTTTTAGCATAATTCAAGGGCATGTTCTATATGAAGTAAATTATAACCGAAACTTTTCAATTTAACTATTGACTTTGTAGATCACGTAAGTACACTACAATAAGAAATTTTTATTTCATTATGTGAAAGGGGGAGTTATGTTAGGGCTAGAGCAAGTACAGAGTTTAGATAATAAAGAATTAGGACAACAAGGGTCACAAAAGCGTTCATATAGAAGTATAGAACGTCCAGAAAAGACAGATGAATTCCTATTAAGTAGGACATTATATAAACAAATTGAGAGAGAGAAGCGGAAAAAGATCCTAAAGCGAGTAGAAGATATAGAAGAAAAATATAAAGTGTTTTCTGATAGTCAGGCTGTGGGAAAAATGGTTGACGAATTACTAGAAATTGTAAAGCTTGCATATCAGGACCAAATTATGTTTGGTATGCCGTATGGTTTGGTGCATGGTATACTATCTAATGAAGAAAAAGAACGAACAGCAAAAGAAATATCACTGATAGGGCACTTGATAAAAAATGTAGACCTAATCAAAAGACAAAATTTAAGCCTTGAAAATAGTGAAAAAGAAAAATTGGATTCTCTTTGCTCAGAGATAACTAATTTAATTTCAACAGGCACGTATGTGAGTAAAGAAATCTTGGATTCGTGCAACAATACACCAATAGATTCGGCTCTAAAAGAAAAGCGTAACAGCTACTTATTGAGCCTAGAGAAAGTTGTGTGTGACAGTATTGAAAATGACAAAAAAGAAGGAGTTGTAGTAGAAAGAGATAATAGATTTTATTGCGTAAAATGCCCAGAAGAAAGTGTTATAACTCCTGCGAAGTTTATGAATTCTCCGGGATTTAAGGACTTAGAATATGGTGCATTGCAAATGGGAGAAGGAGATAATATAATTCGGCTACGAAATGGGCAATATCATGATATGAAAGGCAGAGTAAAAATGACTTTTAAAGTTGGTAATGAGAAGCTTGAGATGGTTTTGTTCTCTAAAAAAGCTCATGAACCTGAAAACAACGCATTAGATTTTGGTACAATAATGGTGTATATGGATGATAAAAATTGTGAAATTTTCTTAAAGCACTATGAAATACTAAAAGGGCAACCACGTATAGAAAGAATTGTTGATAGGGCTAAAAGTTTTGTCGAAGAGAAAAACGGAAAACAAAGTGAGCCATTTAGTGTTCTGGAAGAAGTCAGTGCATTCAAGTGCACTAACTGCGGTCATCATCCCTCTTAGGCTAAAGTTCTAACAATCATAATACATACACTGTTGCCACATGCAATAGTGTATGTATATAGTAGTAGAGTTTGTAAACTTAATAAAGTTACAACCAATTTAAAAACTACTTTATCGTATGCAAGACTTTAAAATACTAGAAAATCTAAAAACCAAAACACTAGAAGCTGAAAAAGGAGGCGGTTCTAACAGAATCAATAAACAACACGAAAAAGGGAAATTAACTACTAGAGAAAGGCTCAGTGTATTACTCGATGAAAATTCGTTTGAGGAATACGATAAATTCGTGAAGCATCACGTAGCTGATTTTGGCATGCAAAATGCTAATTTTTTAGGTGATGGAGTAGTGATTGGTCATGGTACTATTTATGGCAGAAAAGTTTTTGTTTACTCGCAAGATTTTACTGTCTTTGGTGGGTCACTTGGTGCGTCACATGCAAAAAAAATATGCAAAATTATGGATATGGCAATTAATGCTAGAGTTCCTGTAATTGGGCTAAATGACTCTGGTGGAGCCAGAATTCAGGAGGGAGTAAATTCTCTTGCTGGTTATGGAGAAATTTTTCAAAGAAACGTAAATGCATCGGGTGTTATACCACAAATCTCTTTAATCATGGGGCCATGTGCTGGTGGTGCAGTTTATTCCCCAGCATTAACTGACTTTACTTTCATGGTGAAAAACAGTTCATATATGTTTATAACCGGACCAGATGTAGTAAAAAAGGTTACCTACGAAGATGTAAGTTTCGAAGACCTTGGTGGAGCAAAAATTCATACAAGCAAAACAGGAGTAGCGGATTTTGCATTCAATAATGATGTTGAAATGCTGCTAAAAATGCGTGAATTCTTTACTTTCTTACCAGCAAATAATCAAGAATCACCAAAATCTGCACCAATCTGCAATGACATCGATGAATCCTTAAACACTCTAATTCCTACCAATCCTAATACTCCTTATGATATGTATGAACTCATTGAAAAAGTTTGTGATGGAAGGAAATTTTTTGAGTTAAAACCTGACTTTGCTCGTAATATCATAATTGGTTTTGGTAGAATTGGAGGAAATACTGTTGGTATTGTTGCAAATCAACCTATGCACCTTGCAGGATGTTTGGATATTGATTCTTCAAGAAAAGCTGCAAGGTTTGTAAGGTTTTGTGACGCATTTAACATTCCGATCATCACACTTATTGATGTTCCAGGATTTCTGCCGGGTACAAATCAAGAATACAATAATATAATACAACACGGAGCGAAACTGCTTTACGCTTACGCTGAAGCGACCGTGCCGAAAATTAGCCTTATCACTAGAAAAGCGTATGGTGGTGCATACATTGTTATGAATTCAAAACATCTAAAAGGTGATATAAATTATGCCTGGCCAACTGCTGAAATAGCTGTGATGGGCCCTGAAAGTGCAGTTGAGATTATATTTCGATACGAAAAAGATCAGCAAACACTGATTAAAGAGTATAAAGAAAAATTTGCTAATCCATTTTTTGCTGCATCATATGGATACATTGATGACATTATAGTGCCAAGTAAAACAAGGCATCACTTTTGTAAAGCATTAGAGCTACTCAAAAACAAGAAAGTAGAAAGGATATGGAAAAAGCATGACAACTTACCTCTGTAACTTTCTTCTAAGCCTTGCTTACAAGTTATGCAATATTATAAGTGTAATCAGTGTGCCGTTACCAAGACTCGAACTTGGGACCTCGTCATTACCAATGACGTACTCTACCACCTGAGCTATAACGGCAGGATTTATATATAATGATAATGAATAATATAAAAAAGAATAAGGAAAAAGAAGAGGAGAAAAAAAGATTAGCGAAAGCTTTAAAGCAAAATATTTTGAAAAGAAAAAAGCAGCAACAGAGTAGACAAGATGCCAGAACTACCGGAAGTGGAAGTAATCTCTAACTTCTTGCTTGATAAAATTAAAAACAAGCAAATTAGTAATGTTATAGTTAATAATTGGAATTTACGTGCCCCAATAACAAAAAATATTGATGATATGCTAAAGGGCAAAGTCATACGCAACATCAAGCGTAGAGGTAAGTATACGATCTGGAATACAGATGGCAGTATGGCTGTAATCATACATCTTGGCATGAGTGGAAAGCTTATATATGCTGACCACGATCAAGTGAAGAATAAACATGATCATGTGGTATTTTTCTTTTCTGATAATACTTCAATAATCTTTAATGATCCAAGAAGATTTGGATTAGTTATTATTTTAAGCAAAGAACAAGAAATAAATTTTTTTGATGGTTTTGGAATAGAGCCCCTCACGGATGAATTCAGTGGAGACTATTTACAGGAGTTGCTGAAAAACAAAAAAGTGAATATCAAATCAGCATTAATGGACAATAAATTAATAGTTGGCGTAGGCAATATATATGCTTCTGAAAGTTTGTTTAGAGCCCGCATATCACCACTCAGGTCAGCAAAAGACTTGACCTATAGAGAGTGCGAAAAACTTGCTGCTGAAATAAAAAATACTCTGAGTGATGCAATTGCTGCAGGCGGTTCAACACTGAAAGATTATGCACAGCCATCTGGATCTGCTGGATACTTTCAAAATAACTTTTACGTATATGGTAAAGTTCAAAAACCTTGCAAAATCTGCAACAATATCATAACACTTATACGACAAAATGGCCGTAGCACTTATTTCTGCAACGTATGTCAGAATTAAGATTTTATTTTTGAATATGACATTTTTACCTGAAAAAGATCCTATTAACTTGTTTTCAAAGTGGTATGAAGCAGTACTTAATTCTCCGTGTAAACAACCAACTGCAATGACGCTAGCAACTTGTAGCAAAGACTGCATTCCATCTGCAAGAGTGGTATTACTAAAGGAATATAGCAAAGAAGGTTTTGTGTTTTTCACTAACGTAAACAGTAAAAAAGGGAAAGAATTGACTGAGAACCCCAAAGCTGCGTTAGTGTTTCATTGGATAGAATTTGCTAGGCAAGTACGAATTGAAGGAGAGGTTAAACTTCTAAACGATGAAAGAACTGACAAATACTTCTCTTCTCGAGCGCGCGATAGTCAAATTAGCGCATGGTGCTCAAAACAATCGAGCATTCTGAAAGATTGGCAAGATTTTGAGCAAGCTATAAAATTGAAGGAAAAAGAATTTTACAATATACAAGTTTCTCGTCCTGACTTTTGGGTGGGATTTTGCGTAATCCCAAAAGTAATTGAATTTTGGCAAGAAGGTGAATATAGGAGACACACTAGGTTTAGATATACTCTTGTTGAGGGAAGCGATTGGAAAATAGAACAACTATATCCCTAGGTGTACAGTCCTAGAGTGTGATGGTATGATAAAATATGAGAAAAAAATACCATCAAAGGAGGAGTTATGGGACAAATATTACATGGGTGCGCCAAAACAACACAGACGATTCGTAGAGCAATACAAAATAGAAAAGAGAGCATAGCAAAACTCTCCAAGCATTATAACCTTAATCCAAAAACTATTATTAAGTGGAGAAAACGTTCATTTACGAAAGATGCTGATATGGGTCCAAAGCATCCAAGATCGACTGTTTTAACGCTAGAAGAGGAAGCTATAATAGTTACATTTCGCAAGTATACACTACTGCCACTAGATGATTGCCTTTACGCTCTGCAGTCTACAATTCCGCATTTGACTCGCTCTAGCTTGCATCGTTGTTTACAAAGACACAACATTAGCAGATTACCAACTGTTGATGGAGAAGTTAAGTCAAAAAAGAAATTCAAACAATATCCTATCGGTTACTTTCATATTGATATTGCTGAAGTTAGAACTGAGGAGGGCAAATTACATTTGTTTGTTGCTATTGATAGGACATCCAAATTTACCTATGTTGAGTTGCGTAACAGTGCTACAAAACCCATAGCTGCTGAGTTCTTACGTAATTTGATTAGAATTTTACCGTATAAAATCCATACTATTTTGACAGATAACGGTATACAATTTACAAACCAGAAGCGTCATAAGTATGCTTTCCAACACATATTTAATAGAGTTTGCGAAGAGAATGTTATTGAACATCGTTTGACAAAAGTTAGCCATCCTTGGACAAATGGGCAAGTTGAGCGTATGAATAAAACTTTAAAGGATGCTACAGTTAAGAAGTATTACTATCAATCGCACCAGCAACTTAAAGAACACCTTTATAACTTTGTTATGGCTTATAATTATGCAAAGAGACTCAAAACTCTTAAGGGTCTTACTCCTTATGAATTTATATGTTATCAGTGGACACAGTCTCCAGAATTATTTATACTAAATCCACACCATCACACTCTGGGACCATACACCTAGGCTCTGTGGACAAAATTTTAGAGAAGCCATACAAGAGCCCCGACAAAATTTAGAAAACCCATAAAAACCTCAGCCGTTTTATCGAATCTGGAAAAAATACGCCTAAAGTTCTTAATTTTACCGAAAAACACTCAATTAAATGACGCTCTTTATAAATGTGTTTATCGTAACCCCTCTGCACTTTTCGATTACGCTTCGGAGGAATAACTGCTGTACATCCCTTGCTTTCAAGACTCGTAACAAAAGCATTGCTGTCATAGCCTTTATCAGCCACTACAGTGGTATTATAGACACTTTCAGTTAATGTTGCTGCTTGTGTAATCTCATTTCTTTGACCAGGGGTCAGAGTAAATTTAAGTGGATTTCCAAGTGCATCGACAAGCGCATGTATTTTAGTTGTAAAGCCACCTTTGCTCCTCCCTAAAGCTTCTTGATCCTTGGAGTTTTTTGTATATCCAGATGAACATGGATGGGCTCGGATGATCGTACCGTCGATTATAGCAACTTCTAAATCAGGCTCTTGTTTAGTATATTCAAGCAATTTTTCCCAGACATCTCTTTCACACCATCTTTTAAATCGCTTATGTATACTCCTGTAATTACCATAAGTTTTTGGTAAAAGTCTCCATTGGCAACCACTTCGGACTATGTACCACACTGCCTCTATGAATATTCTTAAACGTTTTTCATCTTTGCTATGCATTCCTTTTACGCTTTTTATGAACTCTAAAATTTGTTTCCAATTTTCCTCTTTGATGTAATATTGCATATGGTATAGTATTTTCTAAAATGAATGATAAATTTCCATTATGGTATTACCAACCAAAAGTTGTAAGTCTGTACATTTATACATTAGAGGTCTGAGGCGGCTTTTGATGGTATGCCAACAGTGTTCTATGGGATTCAAATCTGGTGAATATGTTGGAAGATACAGCACATGACAGCCAAAAGACTCTATTAATGATTTTGTTTTAGTGGTCTTATGAAATGTAGCATTATCCATAACTATGGTTGTGCCAAGTGGCAATTTAGGTAATAACATCTTCTCCAACCATATATTGAATACCTCTTTGTCACACCCACCTTTGAAAGTCATTGGTGCAATAAATCTCATTCCAATCCACCCGGCTACTATACTGATTCTCTCTCGAGTTCTCCCTGGAATATCTGCATAAATTTTCTTTCCTCTTGGAGCACGTCCATATTCTCGGTATAATTTATTATCAACTCCTGCTTCATCTATATATAAGATGCTGGAATGGTCTATTTTTGAGATTTTATCAATAAACTGCTGCCTATCTTCTTGATTGCGCTCTTGATATAGTGTGACTTTTTTTTAAAGTAATTTTTAGCTGTTTTAGTCTATACCAAATTGAATTTATTCCAAATCCAAGATTTTGTTTCATCTCTGCCAGAGTATGATCTGGATTCTTTGTAACATATTCTTCGAGTATTTTTGGGTCTATTTTTCGAATAAAGCTGCCGTTTTTAGATGGCTTGAGGCTTTCACCAGCAGCTTTCTTTTTTAACCAGCGGTACAAAGTTGCTATTCCTATCTCCAGAAGCTCTGCCACCTCAACCTTCTTCTTCCCTTTTCCTATCATCGATATTGCCTTTTCTCTTAAATCCACACTATACGCCATTATAACCCAAATACCTTATTATACCTTTATCATTTACTTTGGGAAATACTATAGTTTCTCCATTTTTTACCTATTAAGCTAAACTACCATCTTTTTCTCTCTTTTCATATTTTTTGTCCACAGAGCCTAGGAATTATCGATTCAAATTCAGCATTAATCGGAAAAGAGATAGTGAAATTCCAGAGTACTGAACTCATAGATAAAAATAAATATAAGCTTAGCAACCTAATTAGAGGGCAAGAAGGTACTAAAGACACCGCAGGTGAAAAATTTGTTCTACTTGATGATTCAATAATATCTTTCGAAGTGCAAAGGGGAAAAAAGTTTTACCTAAAAGCAGTGACTTATGGTGACTCGCTGGAAAATACGGAAGCGAAGGTCCTAAACAATTGATGCTCAGTATTTAAACTTAAACTTGAATAATCAAAGATAAAATATTGAAATTCGCGCTTTTTATGATTTTAGCTTAAGATCCCAGTGTCAGCTACTTGCATGACACCCTACTGGATAGAGCCTTCACAGGCTTTTTCTCGAATAGCTACCCTTAATTTCAGTAGTTAAATTAATGTACTAATGAAAAAAATATACTATAATCAAGCATATTTACCAATAAATCATTAAGTGAAAACAGCTCTTTCGCAAAATATCATCTCTCTTATTATGATATTGTCTGTAGCAATTGTCGATATGGCAACTGATTTGTACTCAGTTGCACTACCAAGCATTGCCAATTATTTTAAAGTAGAAGGCAGTGTAGTGCAGCTTACAATTAGCTTGAATCTAGTTGGATTTGCAGTATCTGGATTAATTTATGGTCCATTATCGGACCATTATGGTAGGCGTCCAATGATGCTGATTGGTATGACAATTTTTACTTTGGCAAGTGTCATGTGTTATATAGCCGACAGTATTGCGCTCTTGATACTAATTCGCTTCATACAAGGAACAGGGGCTGGTGTTGCAGGTGTTGTTGGGTATGCAGCAATAAGGGATATGTATTCGGGTAGTGAATACTCGAGAGTAATTTCAAAGTTAAATATGGTAGTGGCACTCTCACCTGGAATAGCTCCAGTGGTGGGCAGTTATATAATTTCGCATGGGTATAGTTGGAAATTTTTGTTTTTTATTATATCACTTGCGGCAATTGCTATGCTTATTTTTATTTACTTTAAATTACAAGAAACACTCACTGTAAATAAAAATGAAACCAGTATAACTAACATAACTACTAATATCTTCAAGCAATATATATCAATATTTAGAAATTATCGTTTCCTTGGGTTTTCAATTATTCATGGATTAACTTTCATGTGGCTTTGGGCATACGTTGCTAACTACCCGTTCATATTTGAATCGATGGGCATTGAAGTACAGTGTTTTGGCTACCTCATATCGATCATAGTCATATTCTACATAATTGGAACTTTAATTAATAGAAGGTATGTACCAAAAATAGGGGTTAGCAAAATGCTAATAATAGGTTTGGTGTTACCGATAATATCCGATAGTTTATTGGTATATTTTTATTTCGCGGACAAGTTGAATATATTAATTCTTCAAGTCGCCTGGATTCCAGCCAATATCGGACTTGCATTAATAATAAGCAATAACGTAACTTCTGCTTTAGAAACGATCAAAGGTATAGGGCTTGGTAGTGCAGTCCTCTCATTCTGCAATATGATGTTTGGGGCTATTGGAATATATATAGTAGGAAAATTTTTTTGCTATGGTATTTTACCAAATTTACTATTAACAATAGCATGTTCTACAATTGCGGTTCTTATGTACAGCCAGCTCAAATGTACTGAAAAACACGGGGAATAGCCATTATTTACGTGATCCAGGAACATAGAGCTCATGGGTTATTAATGACTTTATCATGATAATATAATTTTACAGGGGGTGAGAGCTCATAGATTATTAACGGCTTTATCATAACAATATAGTTTTACAAAGAGGTGTAGGATGAGTAGTTCACAAAGTATAGATGATTTGTTTCAGGCTGCTAAAAGAGGTGATGTTGATGCAGTAAACCGTCTAATAAGTGAAGGAGCAGATGTTAATGCAGTAGGTGCACATAACAACACTCCTTTACATTGGGCTACTGAAGAGGGCCATAAAGGGGTAGTAGAAGTTTTACTAAATAATGGGGCAAATGTTAATGCAACAAATGAGTTAAAAGAGACTCCTCTACATCGGGCTGCTAAAGAGGACCATAAAGGGGTAGTAGAAGTTTTACTAAATAATGGGGCAAATGTTAATGCAATAGAGGACCATAACAACACTCCTTTACATTATGTTGCTGGATATGGCTATAAAGAAGTGGTGCAAGCTCTATTGGATAATAGGGCAAATGTTAATGCAGTAAATAAAGATGGAAAGACTCCTTTACATTTTGCTGCTGCACATGGCCGTAAAGAAGTAGTAGAAGCCCTACTGCAAGTAGAAGGGATCGATGTTAATGCACAAAATAAATATGACAGCACTCCTCTACATTTTGCTGCTGAAATGGGCCATGCAGAGATAGTAAAAGATCTATTGGACAAAGGGGCAAGTGTTAATATAACAGATCAAAATGGAAAGACTCCTTTACATTGGGCTGCTCAAAGAAACCATGCAGAGATAGTAAAAGATCTATTGGATAAAGGGGCAAATGTTAATGCACAAAATGATAAAGAAGAGACTCCTCTCGATTTAGCCACTGATGAAGGAATACAAACTCTATTACAAAACACAACTAAATTACTTGAGGCTGCTAAAAATAGTGATAGTGATAGTGATGAAGTAAGACGTCTAATAAGTGAAGGAGCAAGTGTTAATGCAACAGATGAAGATAGAAGGACCCCTTTACATTGGGCTGCTGAAAAAGGTTATAAGCAAGTGGTGCAAGCTCTATTGGATAATGGGGCAAATGTTAATGCAGGAGCATTTGGTCTGAATATTACTCCTTTACATCTTGCTGTTGCAAGTCGCCATGAAAAGATAGTAGAAATTCTATTAAATAAAGGAGCAAATGTTAATTTAGTAGAAAGTTCTAGAGGAATGACTTCTTTATGGCTGGCTGCTGAAAAGGGCTATGGAAATGTAGCAACAGTGCTATTAACAGCAAAAGAAATTGATGTTAATACATATCCTCGAGCATTACGTTTTGCTGCTGAAAAGGGCTATGAAGATGTAGTAAAAGTGTTATTAACAAAAGAAAAAGAAATAGGTGTTAAAATACTTTCTGAGGAATTACGTTTGGCTGCTGTAAATGGCCGTGAAGGTGTAGTAAAAGTGCTATTAACAGCAGAAAAATCGATGTTAATGAATATTTTCTGGCATTATATTGGGCTGCTCAAAATGGCCATGAAGGTGTAGTAAAAGTGCTGTTAACAATAGAAAAAGTCGATGTTGCAGCAAAAGGTATTCACGAAAAGACCCTTTTACATTTGGCTGCTGAAAAGGGCTATACGGATATAGTAAACACTCTATTAAGAAAAGGAGCAGATGTTAATGCAAAAGATTATTTTGGAAATACTCCTTTACATTGTGCTGCTGCAAATGGTCATACAGAGATAGTAAGTGCTCTAATAAGAAGCGAAGGAATTAATGTTTATGCAAAAGATAACAAAAACAATGCTCCTTTAGATCTTGCTAAAAAAATAATCACAACGAGGTAGTAGAAGTTCTAAAACAAGCACAAGAAAACATCGAAGCTTTGTGCTCAGCTGTTAAAAATGGTAATGCGCAGGAGGTAGACACACTGGTAGAAGCTCTATTACAAGGGCGATTTGGTGATAATCTATCTATAGGAACAAATATTGATAATATAGTAGATGAGGATGGAAATACTCCTTTACATTTGGCTGTTTTACTTAATAAAACAGAGATGGTAAAAATTCTAATAGGCTACTCAAAAAATGTTAATATAGTAGATGAGGATGGAAAGACTCCTTTAGATTTAGCTAAGACAGAAGAAATAAGAACTCTATTATTAAAAGCCGCAGAAAACCCTGTTGATGGTTCAGTGGATGAATCATCGACAGATAGTGAAGAGGTTCTAACAACCGGAAGTGCACAGCCTATTGCTCCCACAGAACCTGCACAAACAGAAGAACAGCCGAGCTCTTTTTTTTGTAGTTTGTTTAGTATACTTATGAAGCCTTTTTCATTAATTGCATCATTTTTTGGTGGGTTTTTTCCATGGTTGTTTGGGTCTGATGAGCCAATACAATCATCATCTGAATCTGACCAACCAGTTGTGTTAGAATCATCGAATAATTCAGGAGACCATGACATAATATAGCTAAAGGTTTACTAGATTCCAGCGTCACGTGCTGGAATGACATCCTCTCTAAGTAGCCTCCTTCTTGTATCTTGTCAAAAGCATCTAATGTTTTAAGCTTAAGCATTAGGTGGAGAAGGGAGGAACTCTGTGCTTCTTCTTAGATATAAAATCTGTAGAGGAGATAAGAATTCCCTTCTCAAAAGTATAGGCTGGACGGTATCGTAGAAAAACCTAAATGGTTCTAATTCTGTATTCACAAGGTTAGCCTTACTTTTCATTTTAAATAGTAACGTATGGGGTTATATATGATCAACAACTTTCTGGGAATAGATGTATCAAAAGATCGCTTTGATGTTTTTCTCTCATTTATAAGTAAAAAAGGAAAACGTGAAACTAGGAAAAGAAGCTTTAAGAACGATGATAATGGGTTTCAAGGTCTGCAGAGCTTTCTACAAAAACATAACGTAGAGCAAGTGAAAGCTTGTATGGAAGCTACCGGTTGTTATAGTGAAGCTTTGGCTGAATTTCTACACAATGCTGGACATTTTGTAAGTGTTGTAAATCCTTATTGTATTAAATCTTATGCGAGGAGTAAGCTTGTAAGACAAAAGAATGATCAGACCGATGCAGAAATTATTGCTGATTATTGCCAAAGACAGGAACCTACTCGTTGGACACCACCTTCTCCTGAAATGAAAAAATTAAAACATCTTTATCGTTGCTCGGTTGCGTTAAAAGATGGATTAACATTCGTAAATAATCATTTAGAAAAGAAGGAGAGACTGCCTGAAGAAGTTGCAAATGCTTGGGAAAACCTTGCAGTGAACATAGAACAATCAATAGAAACAATAAAAAACTCCATACGTGAACTATTAAAACAGCACAAAGAGTTGTTGGAAAACTTTCAACTCTTATTGACTATTCCAGGAATAGGAGAGGAATCAGCAATAGCTATTTTAGCTGAAATTCCTGACACAAAGGCTTTTATAAATGCCAGACAATTGGCAGCATACGCTGGAACTATACCACGAAATATAACATCAGGTTCATCTGTATATGCCAAGCCCAGATTAAGTAAATCAGGTTCACGAACACTACGTAAGGCCATGTATTTTCCTGCTATAGTAGCTAAAAATCACAATCCTATTATTATGACTTTTTGCAAGAGATTAAAAGAAAAAGGCAAGCATAATATGGCCATTGTTGGTGCTGCAATGCGTAAGTTGCTTCATATTGTTTTTGGTATTTTAAAATCAAAAAAGGCTTTTAATCCTGACCATATCAAAAGCTACAGGACTAGGAGATTGACTGAAGCTTTAGTAATTTAAAATCGAAAAATGCTTCCATTCTATCTTATGTAAAATGGTATCTTACACAAATTTATTGAATGTAGTTGGTTAGTGTATATGTTGATAAGTGTAAAAGACAAGATTTAATCTGACAGACAAGAATTAACTGACAGAAGAATTGAGGTAGTCAAAACTAATATCAGGCTCTTGTTTAATACAACTACAATCTGTATACCGCTACACAGGACGGGAATTGGCAGTATTTTTTGATTTCACAATATAACTTAGGCTCTGTGGACAAAAAATATGAAAAGAGAGAAAAAGATGGTAGTTTAGCTTAATAGGTAAAAAATGGAGAAACTACCATATGCAATATTACATCAAAGAGGAAAATTGGAAACAAATTTTAGAGTTCATAAAAAGCGTAAAAGGAATGCATAGCAAAGATGAAAAACGTTTAAGAATATTCATAGAGGCAGTGTGGTACATAGTCCGAAGTGGTTGCCAATGGAGACTTTTACCAAAAACTTATGGTAATTACAGGAGTATACATAAGCGATTTAAAAGATGGTGTGGAAGAGATGTCTGGGAAAAATTGCTTGAATATACTAAACAAGAGCCTGATTTAGAAGTTGCTATAATCGACGGTACGATCATCCGAGCCCATCCATGTTCATCTGGATATACAAAAAACTCCAAGGATCAAGAAGCTTTAGGGAGGAGCAAAGGTGGCTTTACAACTAAAATACATGCGCTTGTCGATGCACTTGGAAATCCACTTAAATTTACTCTGACCCCTGGTCAAAGAAATGAGATTACACAAGCAGCAACATTAACTGAAAGTGTCTATAATACCACTGTAGTGGCTGATAAAGGCTATGACAGCAATGCTTTTGTTACGAGTCTTGAAAGCAAGGGATGTACAGCAGTTATTCCTCCGAAGCGTAATCGAAAAGTGCAGAGGGGTTACGATAAACACATTTATAAAGAGCGTCATTTAATTGAGTGTTTTTCGGTAAAATTAAGAACTTTAGGCGTATTTTTTCCAGATTCGATAAAACGGCTGAGGTTTTTATGGGTTTTCTAAATTTTGTCGGGGCTCTTGTATGGCTTCTCTAAAATTTTGTCCACAGAGCCTAGCTTGGCAAGCCACCATATCGCCGCTACCGTCTGTATTAACATCGTTACAATTACTGCGATTGGAATTTTTTGGTTTTGCATAATGTAATGAGATATTAATTTATTGTAGATAATTGTTGAAAATTTCTACTGTGTGTTGTATGTACAGTTTATTGCTCTGGCTTGTACTGCTTTTCTGCTTCATCAAGTAAGTCTACGATTTCTCTATAAGACTTCTTATTTCCACTATAAGATGACCTCTTCATTGCTATAGTTTTTGCAGTTCTTCCTTTCCAGTCTCCAACATGAGGATTAGCCCCTCTCTTTAGCAAAAGTTTTACGATCTCTAACTGACCACCTTCAGCAGCATCAAGTAATGCTAAACTAATAGTATTTATATCCATCCCCTCGTCTAACAAAAATGTAACAATTTCTAAGCACCCTTTCTCTGCAGCGTAATATAATGCTTTTTTACTAATACTTGAATCACCTCTACTTTTTTTTATTAATAATTTCAGAGTGTCTAAGTTACAGTTCTTAGCTGCCACTTCCAACATTTTCTGATACTCCTCAGCAGCCTTGGATTTTTGATAATAATACGTAATAACAACACATACTATTACCACTATAAACCACAATGTAGCTTGTTTCTTGGATTTTTTGCTCATGTTCAGCATTTTTTTTCCACATTAAATCAGCAATTTACTTATTTTCTCTTAAACATAATTACTCAAAGATGCTGATAATGTAGTAAGATAACCTGCACTATTTAAGATATGCTCCACTCTATCAATTACCCATTCACCATCTATATCCTGATTGAACCCTACAAGGTTAAGTTTTGCCTCTGCAAATAACTCTGGATCACCTGGTATTGTCATTTCTAAAGTCTCATTGTTACGCTGTAGTTGCTTAAATTTGGCACTTGCTGCACTAATTGCTGATTCTGCATTTGGGTAAATTGTTTGTATAGGGTAACTTGGTTCACTGCTACCTACTGTTTCTGATATTGGTTCTCCCTTCTCATAGCTATACCATTTTGCTATCACTGAATTATATTTATCACGTACAGTAAAATGCACTTTCCAATTGATTGTATCTTGAGGTCTAATAGTCGTTGTTCCTAAAGCTTTTCCTGTTGCTGATTTTGCTGCACCTTTTGGAATAAACAATATATATCCTCCTGCTAATTTTGCGTTCGGTAGAAGCTGTAGCTTTACTCCTCTCGTTTGAGTTTTATTACTACAACTCCCCCTAAAGAACCGTGCTTGCAGATTTCCCGCACACGGCTCATCAATATTAGTTTTCACAGTCGTCCCTCTTATGCATATATTGAAACTTTCCGTCCTTCGTTTCTCTCTTATCGCTTGTTGCCACTCCCTCTTGCCAAACTTTACTACTCTGGTCTTGTTTTCAGATACTTCCAACCCAAATTTATTTAGCCTTTGTTTCAGTAATTCCAGAAATTCTTCCGCGTCTACCTTACTTTCGCAACAAACCACAAAATCGTCGCAAAACCTTATTAGTTGTATATATCCTCTGGATCTTGGTTTAAATTTCTTTTCTATCCATAAATCCAACACATAATGTAAGTATATATTTGCTAATACAGGACTTACTATACCACCTTGGGGTGTACCTTGTTTTGTTGCTTCATAATTTCCAGCTTCGACTATCCCTGCCTTGAGAAACCGCTTTACTAACCACAGCAAATTTGGGTCAGTTATTCGTTCCCTTAGACATCTCATTAGCCATTTATGCTGTATATTATCGTAGAACTTCTTGATATCCACTTCTACAATGTAGTTTATTGGCTTGTACATAACTGCTTTATCTAGTGCATTTACCGCTTGATGACAGTTTCTTCCAGGTCGAAATCCATATGAGCTGTCCAGAAAGTTTGCCTCGTAAATATTTTCTAATATCTTCTTCAGCATAATCTGTACTAATTTATCCTCGGTCGATGGTATTCCGAGTCCGCGTTTCTCTTTACTTCCAGCTTTCGGTATATATACCCTCTTTACTGGTTGTGGTTGATATTGCTTCCTCTTCATACTTTCTACTAGCACTTCGAGTTTCTCATTCAGATTTTCTCCGTATGATTCCACTGTTATCTGGTCTACTCCACAAGCCTTGTTACGCTTCAGTTCTTTATAACATCTCGCAAGATTCTCTGTATTTATCAGATGGACTAACGATGTGAATTTTAGTCGCTTATCTTGCTTTGCTCTTACTGCTATCTGGTTTAGTTTATTTTGCATGTTATTCCAACCTCCGTTGTATTGGCCTAGCAATCCCTATTCCAGTTACTATATTGCTGATCGCTTCCCCTTGTACGTGGCTTTCCCACATTCTGAGTACTATCAATCAGTCCGACTTCCCCTGCATCTTCCGCTAGTTCTTGCCTTTGTTGACTTGTTCCAGCGTACCTTTGTAGGAATGCATAGGATCTCCCAAGTTCACTTGAAGTCCATTTCAATACATGGCACGGTCTCAGATCCCGATAGAGTGAGTGATAACTTGCCTTTACGTTATCCTTCATGCTGTCTTCCATGGCCATGAAAATGTCGACCTCTATGTCTTCAGGTATTTCGGAACTCAATCCCTTCACTTTCGTTGTACCCTGCATTGTCCATCCCACTAGCTCTATTACACTCGTTACCTCATGCAACATAGTGGTCTGTTCCAAACTGTTGGCTAGACTTTGTTTGTGTTGGATTTTCACCAACTGTTCTCCAAGCACTTCTTGGCGCACCTTGGAAACCTTTTCTGGTAGATTGCTTTCTAGAAAAACATTGGTCAAGGTGCTAACTGTGGTTTATAATAATATAAATTATATCATAGTTGATTTGCATTTATCAGAGCTGGAGTAGAGGTATGTTTTATTTTACAAATTTTTTGCCTATTTTACTGTTCCTATTTCTTTTTGTAGGAAGTGGCATATATTTTACTGTTCTTGGCGTGTCAAATGCTTTTTATCAGTTATCTCCACTGGTAGCCATTGTTCCTGCCATAGCTCTGGGTTGGGTTTTATACAAGGGCAATACTGAAGAAAAAATGTATGCCTTTCTAGATGGGGTAAGAGATCGTAATATTATCACTATGTGCATCATTTTTTTACTTGCAGGTGCATTTAGTGAAGTAACTAAAGCAATCGGTAGTGCTGATGCCACAGTTAATTTGGCTCTTTCATTTATACCAACACAATTTTTACTCACAGGATTATTTTTTGTAGCAGCTTTCATCTCCACTGCTATTGGTACATCAATGGGCACCATTGCAACAATTGCTCCTATTGCAGTTGAACTGACACAAGCTGGGATTTCTCCTTCCTTAGGAGTTGCAACCGTTGTAGGAGGAGCAATGTTTGGTGACAATTTATCTATATCTCTGATACTACAATTGCATCTGTGATGTCTCAAAAGGCTGATATAAAGAAAAAATTAAAACTGAATGCAAAAGTGGCACTAATTGCTTCTATATTCACAATAATTATATTATTTTATAGCTCAAGCAATAGTGCTGCTATTTCAGTTAAGGAGTATTCTTTATTACTTGTAGCTCCTTACATCATACTTATATTGCTTGCAAACTTTGGAATCAATGTATTTACGGCATTGGTTTTAAGCATAACTTTTGCTGGAATTATTGGATTTATAAATAACAACAATTATGGGTTATTGTTTTTAAGCCAAAACATCACCAAAGGGTTTATGAGTATGCATGAAATTATGCTACTGTCATTGATGGTTGGCGGACTTTCAGGACTGGTAGGTAAAATTTCTAAGGAGTTTGCAGATAAACTTTCATCTTGGGTTATGATACAACGTGGTGGACAAAAAACTGCGCAGTTATTTATTGCAAAAATAGTCAGTATATCTGACATTTTACTTGCAAATAATACCATCGCTATAATTTTTAGCGGTGAAATTGCTAGAGATATTGCTAAGAAATATGAAATACCGCCTCACTATAGTGCAGCATGGCTAGGCATATTTTCTTGTGTATTTCAAGGATTAATACCGTATGGCGCTCAATTGCTTTTGGCTAGCACTATTGCTGGAGTTTCACCTTTGGCAGTCATGCCACACGTATACTATTGCTATGTTTTAGGTATTATTGCAGTGTTATATATCGTATTAAACAAAATTGAGAAAAAAGACTGTGCTTAATATACAAGACAATGCTCTACTTTGTAAAAGATGGATATTCCTAGCAGTATGTGCTCTTGCTTGCTCTGGATTGCTGTCAATAATTGTTATTTTTCTACGATTGCCTTTTATCTCCTCTCTTGTTTCTTCTGCACAATATATTTTTGATAATGCGCTGGTAATACACGTGAACTTGTCAATTTTGGTGTGGATGTGCTCTATAATATCTCTGCTCTTTATCATAAATCTACAAAATACCAATAGTTGGTTTAACTTTTCATGGGTTCTATCAACCCTTTCTGTGCTGCTCATGTTTGTATCTGCATTTGTTCCAAACACTGAAGTTATCAAAAGTAACTATATTCCCGTGTTACAAAACAAATTATTCTTACTTGGACTCAGCTTATTTATTGCCAGCATATTAATAAATGCAGTTCTTGCATATATGTCAAAAAAAGAGGTTTCATTTCTCTCTGTGGGGCAAATTGGGCTGGTTATTATACTTGTATCGTCATTTCTTTGCTTTGTTTTAGCATATCAAAATATGCCTCCAGGTCTATATCACTCGGATAAGAATTTATTTTACGAATATCTCTTTTGGGGAGGCGGACATTTATTGCAGTTTGCTTTTACTCAAGGAATGTTTTTAGTGTATTTAATAATCAGTGATGTTAGTTTAGCTTCAAGCAATAAAATTACTATTTTACCGCTGTTTATAAACACGATTTTGGCTATAGGTGCACCGTTTGTATATTTTGTTTATCCAATTGATAGCGCCGAGTTAATACAGTTTTTTACTTGGCATATGAGAATTGCTGGAGCAGTTTTGCCGTGCTTTTTGATAATATTAGTGTGCTGCAACATCAGGACTTTTACTAATGATAAAAGCAACTATTTATTACATTCATTTTTATTGTTCATTTATGGAGATGTGCTTGGAGTGCTGACTATTGAGGGAAATGTCACCATTCCCGCTCATTATCATGGTTCTGTAGTTGGGATCACTATAGCTTTTATGAATTTCATTTATTGGCTGTTACCTAAATTAAACTTTAAAGAGGTAAAAAGTTCCATGGTAAGATTACAGATTTATGCCTACAGTATAGGGCATTTTCTCCATATTACTGGCCTTGTTTGGCTTGGTGGGTATGGCGCCTTAAGAAAAGTTGCAGATCTGCCAAGTATTTCATCAATGTTGGCACGTGCTTGTTTTATTGCGGGTGGAGCTATATCAGTTATTGGTGGAATGTTGTTCGTAATAATTGTGCTTTTACATCTGTTAAAAGGCAAAGCGCGTACCAACTAACCCATAGAAACAAAACTTACTTTTGTGTTTCGTAATATTATGCAATCAAATTGATAAAAGCTGTATTATCTCCTTGCAGCATTAAGTGTATATTTTTTGCTATTTTTTCCACTAAGGGAGTAACGTTATCAAAATTTGAAAATTTTGATAATACATAATCTGCTAAGCTTTTTTGATCTTCAGGTCTGCCTACTCCAAATCTCAAGCGCCAATAATCGTTGCCAATAAAACTATCTATGGATTTAAGTCCATTATGTCCAGCAGAGCTACCACCTTTCTTTATTTTTATTCTTCCAAGTTCCAAATCAGCGTCATCGTGTATGACAATGATATTATCTAGCGATAATTTGTAAAAGTTTCGTATTTTTGCAACAGGGATGCCTGAATTATTCATAAATGAATAAGGCTTTATTAACATGATTTTATTATCATTAATTATACCAGAGGTTATTAGATAATCGGCTTTTTTAGAGAACAACTGGAAATTCCAATATTTGCAGATTGCATCAACGGTGATGAAGCCGATATTATGATGAGTTAGCTCATATTGACTGCCAGGGTTACCAAGCCCAACTATCAGGTGCACTATTCCTCTGTTTCTGCTTGAGGTTTTTCAACGTCACTATCGGCAGCAGAAATTGTAACAATGGTAAAATTTTCTTCCTCATGAGCTACAAACTTAACACCTTCTGGTAATTTTACATCATTGATATGTATAGATTGGCCAATCATTTTACCGGATAAATCAACTTCAATAACCTGAGGTATTTTATCAGGAGAGCACTTAACAGCAATAGAACGACACAAAACATTAAGCACTCCACCTAACTTGATTCCTGGAGCTTTACTTTCATTCACAAATGATAAAGGTATGTCTATTTTAATTTCACTGCCTTTATCAACAAACTGAAAATCAACATGTTGCACAGTATCCTTCACTACATGCAATTGGATATCGCGAACAAGAGCATATTCCTTTTTGCCTGAAATATTCAGCTCTATCAAATGTGCAAAAAGAGAGCCTGATTTATATTGCTTCGTGAATTCCTTTGCAGACAATGTCAAATTTACATTATCATGGCCCTTTCCATATATGATTCCAGGAATGTTTCCTTTCTTCCTTAGAGAATGCATCGCTTTTGTTTTTGTTATACCACGTAACTCTGCATTAATTGTTACTATTTCTTGTTGCGTCATCGGTTACTCCTATTCAGCTAATCCTTTTAATATAATTTAATAATAATATAACATAAAAATATTTATTTCAAACTTCATTCTTTCATACTAATTGTTTGTGAAAGGATTTATTTAGATATATATTTAAGCTTATTTAACAAGAACTATGGGCATTGATGATAAAGTAGTTTTTAGGATTTATAAACCAACAAGAACTGCAACACAATCTGGTTTAGGTAATACAAATTTCTGGCACCTAAAAATCGAATCTGGCTCTTACTATATTGAACCTTTGATGGGGTGGGTTGGCTCAAAAGATCAAAAAAAACAGATTGTATTAAAGTTTGATTCTCTTAAAAAAGCAGTATTCTACGCAAAAAAACGCAACGTTAAATATATAATTGAAATGCCAAAAAATGTTAAGAGATTGCCAAAATCTTACGCAAGCAATTTCATACTAAAGTAAGGTTTATTGTGGCGTGCTTGTCTGTAAAAGATAAGGCTTAGTTTAACTCTGGGTTTTAAGTTGTGCTAACACACTGCGGCCATTTAAAGAGTCAAGATTTTTAACCTGGCTAGCCAGTATTAACGAGTTATTTTTCAGGTATTTCTTTACAAGGCTTGCAAGTCTTTTTGGATTATTCAAATAGCTCCACTCTGCTTGTAAAACTTTTATATCACTTTGCACTAAATTAATTTCACTTTTTATTTTTATTAGCTCTCTATTTAATGACTGAACATATAATTTTACCTTAAATAGTCCTACAATGCTAAGAAAAAACATAACTATTGAGATGATGCAGAAAGTTCTCATGACAACCTCTGTATAGCTCTTAGTTTTGCTGAGCGTGAACGCGGATTTGCACTTACTTCTTCTATACTTGCTTTGATCACTTTTTTATTTAGAAGAGAGAATGTCTTGCAATCAGCAGATTTTGATTCACATAAATCTTTAAAAAAAGTTTTGACTATACGATCTTCTAAGGAATGAAAGGTGACGACAATTAATTTGCCATTCTCATTTAAAATTTCAGATGCAGCTTTAATGCCCTTTTCAAGTTCTCCCAGCTCATCGTTTACCCATATTCTGATTGCTTGAAATGTTCTGGTTGCAGGATCAATTTTGCTTTTTCCACGAAATACCACGGAACGTACAATATTCGCAAGCTCAAATGTAGTTTTGATATTTTTCTTCTTCCGTGCATTTACTATTGCTCTTGCAATTTTGCGAGAATGACGTTCGCCTCCGTAGTTATATATAGTATTTGCGATTTCTTCTTCGCGTAAAGCGTTAACAAACGTTGAAGCGTTTATATAAGAAGAGTTATCCATGCTCATATCGAGTGGACCATCATGTAAAAATGAGAACCCTCTATCTCCGTTATCAAGCTGCATAGATGAAACTCCGATGTCAAAAACTATTCCATCAATACCTTCAATATTGTTGCTATCTAATAAATTTTTAATATTACTAAACTTCTCAATGAATAGTTTTATTCTATCGGGATATCTAACGCCTAAATCATCATAAAACTTAGTTACCGTTTCATCTCTATCAATTGCATATACTTTGCAATCAGCTGACTCCAATATTGCTTTGCTATACCTTCCAGCTCCAAATGTGGCGTCTACATATATACCACTATCCTGCGGTGAAAGTTGTGATAGCATCTCTTTTAACAAAACTGGAGTGTGTGTCATATCAAAAAATTTAAGTACATCTGGTGTAGATATCCTACTCTACTCTTCTCTTCGCATCAATTTTATTTATGTACATAGATTTTCTTACCAAAATATGGTATCTTCTCGGAATATATGAGCAATAATATTAAAATTAAGGTTTAATATTGTTAATATAATATTCACATAATGTTCACATTTTTTTTATATATAAGATCAAACAGGCTATAGGGAAATTATGCAGCAAATAACAAAAGTAATATTCTCGAGTTTGATTTGTAACACTTTATTGTGGTATGACCACATGCTTTTTGGCCACTTAATAAACATAATAGGTGGTGTGTTTTTTCCATCGGATGATCAACTAACCAGCGTATTGAAGGCTTTTGGAGTGTTTGCAGTGGGTTTCTTAATGAGACCAATCGGCGCTGCTATATTTGGTCACATTGGTGATAAACATGGCAGAAGAATTGCCTTATTGCTCTCGATTATATTAATGACTCTATCAACCGTATTAATTGCTTTTGTTCCAGGTTATCAAAGCATTGGAATACTAGCGTCAATACTGGTAGTTTGTTTAAGGTTATTGCAGGGTATATCTCTTGGAGGGGAAGCAGGAAATGCACCGTTCTTAATAGAACACGCTCCTAAAAACAAAAAAGGATTTTTTGGCAGCATTGAAGTATTAAGTGCAATTCTTGGTTCAATATTAAGTCTTATAGCGGTACTCATATGCAAGAAAGTATCTGATTTTGAATCTTGGGGATGGAGGTTACCTTTTGTTTTAAGTTTAGCAATGGGATTAATCAGCATATATATGAGATGTATACTTGATGAGAGTCCAGAGTATAAAAGACAGAAAAATCCATCTAAATTGCCATTAAAAGAGTTATTAAACAATTACAAAAAGCCTGTTCTAATATCAATAGGTATTGACTTGGTTGAAAATGCGTCTCTCTATATATATCTAATGTTTTTCAATGTGCTTACATCAACAATAAATACTCATTTTAACCATATGGTAGAAATACTGAGTCAAATTGTACTCGGAGGGTTGACAATATTATTTGCAATACTTTCTGATAAGATAGGAAGAGAAAAAGTTATGAAGTTTGCATTTATAACTTTTGTGATAGTGAGTTATCCAGTTTTTTCAATGATACTAAGTGGTGATAATTTACTAACCATAATCGCACACATTCTTTTTATAATTCCAATAGCTGCATCGCTTGGTCCTGTCAGTGCACTTATGTGCGAATTATTTCCAACAAAGGTTCGGTACAGCGGATTTGGTTTATCAAGAAATATAGCTGCTGGATTTTTTGGTGGCCTTGCACCATTTATATGCACAACAATTATCAAGGTTACAGGACAAGAGACTTCAGCTAGTTTTTACATGATTTTCTGTGCATTAATTGGGCTAGTTGCTATATCGCAAATTAAGGGTGAGCTTTCTTCAAAATCACCCAAAGTAAACCAAGTATAGTTGCAGTAAGCAGAGTTTAAAAAAATCTAATTATATGGTGGGAAGTGCCAATTTTTAGGTGATAATGTAAATATTTCAGCACCATCTTTTGTTACTCCGAGTGTATGTTCAAATTGAGCAGAAAGTGAAAGGTCACGTGTTATTACTGTCCAGTCATCAAGTTTACTGAGCAGAGTCTCGTGTTTTCCAGCATTAATCATTGGCTCTATTGTAAAAAACATACCTTCCTTCAAGACGAGATTTTCATCTTGATCATAGAAATGCACTACATTCGGTGGAGCATGAAAGACCTTTCCTATACCATGTCCGCAGTAGCTGCATACGATAGAATATCCAAAATCTCTAATATATTTCTCTATAGCAAGCCCTATTTCATTCAACTTATTGCCAGGCTTAACTTGTTTAATTGCTTCCATCAACGCATGATAAGTAGCGTCACACAAACGTTTTGCTTTTATTGATGGCTTGCCAACCCAAAACATGCGACTTGTATCACCATGCCAGCCATTTAAAATCACCGTAACGTCAATATTCAAAATATCTCCATCTTTAAGCGGTTTATCATCGGGAACACCATGGCACACAACTGCATTTTTTGAAGTGCAAATTGATTTTGGATACCCCCTATAGTTTAGTGGTGCTGGAATTGCACCTGCATTAATTATAAAGTCATGACATAGATCATTTAACTCACTAGTTGTCACCCCTACCTTTACGTATGGTGCAATGAAATCAAGAGTTTCAGCAGCAAGCCTGCCAGCCTTGCGCATGAATTCAAAATCTTCTTGTGAGTGTATAGTTATGTTCATATTTTCCATGTCTTATTGTAATTGGTGATCTTTTACGCTTACTCGCAAGCACATAAACATAATAACTTTACATATTATAAAAATAAGTCCTATGGATCCTAGTGTCAAGTCATTTGTATGACAAGTGGTAAAACAGAAATCTAGACTGTAACTTTTGATTTAACCCAATTATACAATTTACTCATTTTACCATCCTGACCTAAAATACCAGAATTATTTTTATAAAAAGTGTCAACTATTAGCTTTATAGAACCTATAGCAGCAGAAAATACGGGATTTTTATCATACTCGCCATCAAGGCCACTAAGAGATTCAGGGCACCCAATTCGAACTTGTTTATTGAATATATAGCCTGCAATTTCCTTCATGCTTGTGAGTTGACTAGTTCCACCTGTGATCACTACTTTATTAATTGGATCTTTCTGCTCTTGAAATTGCTCTCTTACCATTTCAAGTATTTCTTCAACTCTTGGTCTTATGATGTTAATAAGCTCAGATTTGAATACTTGAGTAGGTTCATCATTTTCGTTGTTTTGCACTGTAATGTACTCATTCTCATCTATTGAAGTTACGATAGTGCTACCATACAGTATTTTTATATACTCTGCACGTTCTATGCTTGTGCATAGCCCGTAAGCAATATCTCGAGTGATATGAACACCACCAATTGGAATGCTGCTTGCATACACAAGTTTCCCTCTTTTGAAAATTCCAATTGCAGTGCATCCGCCTCCTATATCAACAATAGCAGTCCCGAGCTCTTTTTCATCTCCACTCAGACAGGCAAGACCTGCAGAATATGCAGAAGCAATACAACCTGCCATATTTAATCCACCATTATTGGTAATACAGTTTTCAATATTGGTAAGCGCTGGACGCGAAGCAGTGACAACATTAACATCAGCAGATAGTCTTTTTCCGTACAATCCACCAACCTCTTTTATATCAGTCATGTCATCCAAGTGATATTTCAGTGGTATATTGTGAATGATAACATTGTCTTCAATATATTTCTCAAACGTCTGAAAAACTACACGTTTTATATCCCGGTCAGAAATTTCATGATTAGCTGCAATAATTTCATTATGTACATTGAAAGATGAGATGCCACATCCAGCAATGTTCACATATATCTGGTCTATAGTTTCTTCTGATACTTGTTCAGCTAAACCTATAGTTGATGAGATGGAGTAATTTGCGTGTTTTACATTGGTTATTGATCCACCGTTTACACCTTCTGCAATCTTATAACCCGTTCCTGTTACTTTATAGCTGAAGTTGCCATTTATCTTAACGATTAGACAAATAATCTTTGTTGTACCTATGTCTAAAACAGCAAAAACGTTTCTCTTTGGTTTTGCTATTACTGCAGAGTACATTAGTTAACCTTATTACGCAATTTCATTTAAATTGTAGCTTTCTTTTAATTTATATTTCTATTATAGATATAGCAACATTTTAATATACCCTAAATTCTGGACAAAAGGAAAAACAAAACATAGAATTATAATTTTTATGTCCATATTACCAATTGTAATTGCTCCTGATGAAAGACTAATCACACGTGCCAGTGAAGTAACAGATATAAACGATAAAATTAAAGAATTAGTAAATGACATGTTCGAAACTGTGTACGATGCAGAAGGTCTTGGCCTTGCTGCAGTGCAAGTTGGAGTGTTAAAGAGAATTTTTGTTATGGACATTCAGCTAGAAACAATTGAAAATGAGCCAGCAGGATATGAATCAATTGGCAAATTTTGCATGATTAATCCAGAAATTACGGAATTATCTGATGAACAAGTAATTCTCAAGGAAGGATGTCTTTCTATTCCAGAGCAAAGCTATGAAATTAAGCGTCCAAAGTATTTAACTGTGAAATACAGAGACTTAAATAACGAAGAACAGACGCTAAAAGCTAGTGGTTGGCTTGCAAGGTGTATTCAGCATGAGCTAGATCACTTAAATGGCATATTATATATTAGACATTTGTCTAAATTAAAGTATGATATGGCGATGACAAAAGCACAAAAGGTTAAAAAGCATTATGAGCAATGAAGACCTAGAATTATTAAAGTTTTGCCATGAAGTGGGCGTTGATTGCACACTAACAGAGGGTGAAAAGGAAAAAAAGTTGGAGAGCAAAGAGGGTGTGCAACCCTCTGTTATCCAAACTGGGACCCAGAAGAAAGATGCAGATACGCGCTGGAATGACACTAAAGATGGGAAAGACATGTTTCCAAGTGACTGGATAATTGAAGCAAGGAAACTTGCAGGTAAATGTAGTAGTGTGGATGAATTAAGAAGTGCAGTTGAATCATTTGAAGGTTGTGAAATAAAAAAAACTGCAACTAATACTGTCTTTTCCGATGGTAATCCAAACGCAAAAATTATGCTCGTTGGTGAAGCTCCAGGAGCAAATGAAGACCTTCAAGGCATACCATTTTGTGGTGCAAGTGGAATGTTGCTCGATAAAATGTTAAATGCAATCAATCTTGATCGCACTAAGGTATACATAAGCAATACTGTATTTTGGCGCCCACCTGGCAATAGAAAGCCAACCGACCTAGAGCTTGATATGTGCAGACCATTTGTTGAGAAGCATGTTGCACTGGTTTCACCGCAAATTCTAATTTTGGTCGGGGGAATTGCGTGTTATAGCCTTCTTGACAGCACAAAAACTATATCGAATTTGCGTGGTAGATTTCATACGTACACTAACCAATATTTGTCCAATTCAATCACCACAGCCGCTATATTTCATCCAGCTTACCTACTTCGCCAACCGGCACAAAAACGTTTAGCCTGGGAGGATTTGAAGAAGATTAGGGAGTATCTTGATAACACCAATAACTGCACAAACACCTAATAAAGTGGTAGACCTCTTGCATAGTTTTTTGCAGCATGTTAACAATCGTTAGAAACGAAAAACCTACTTGACAAACTCTGCCAGCCCCTTTATCATGATGCTGAAGGTATTCAGTTATCTTCATCTGTGCAGATTAAACAGCAAGAAAACAACGTAGTTGGCGTCTTATTTTTAATTTTTTGCACTATGTGCACCTTATGTCTTCACAATACTTCTAGGTTTTTACCTATATAAGCTGAAACGCGCTTATAAGTCGTTTAAGACAGTATAGTACGCCAATTTGCAGGATTAGAGAGTGAACACTAATTACCACGGGGTTTCTTTTGCCTTTTTTTCTGCTTAGTAAATTTCTTAAACATTTAAACTAAGGTGAGTTGCATTTAAAAGTAGCTAAATTGCAGTGTTTAAGACTTTAAAAAACGCCAATACTGAAAGTAGACAATGACTAGGGCTTCTTTTGCCTTTTTTTCCATTTGGTAAATTTCTTAAATATTTATGGCTAAACGACAACCGTCATCCCAGTACCTTCCCTTGTCATCCCAGTGCCCAGACTCTGGGATGGCTTTGTTGCATAGCAACCGAAAAAATCTGGTAGCTACTGACAAAATTCATTATAAATAACCATTTAACTGTTGAAGAAAAAATATGCCACAGAAAATGAAAGTCAGTAACCAAAACGAATATAACAAATTCCTTGAAAAAAGGGGAAATATTTTTCGTTACATCGATGAAGCTATCGAAAATTGGTATGAAAATAGTCCAAAAATGCAGGGCGGCAACTATATTTACAGTGATAAAGTCGTAATTTTGGTGCATATAATTGTCAATCTTTTTAGAATTGGTTTAAGACAAACGGTGGGGTTTATAAAAGGATATCTGCAACAAATAGGAAAAAATTTGGCAGTTATCAGCTATTCACAAGCATCAAGAAGGTTTAAAAAACTTAATATTAAGATAAATGATTGCAGGGTTGATAAAAGCAACATGGAAAATATTGAAATTATCATAGATAGCACAAGTATCAGCATTTACAGTAACACTCCTGGCCACAGTAAGGAAAACAGTGCAGATAGAAAGTACCGAAGCTACGAGCAAGTAAGAAAGTTACATGTTATGTTAAGTGTGAATAGTAAAAAAGCTATAGCTGCAAGATACAGTAATGGCGTCTACTCTGACCACTATGGAGCTTGCGATTTGCTTGAAGAAGTTAATTTTCAGCACAAAATAAAAGCATTATATGCAGATAGGGCATACGATAGGCACAAACTTTATAAATTGTGTAAGAAATACGATATAAAGACAAAAGTTCTACCAAAAAAGGATGCAGCAGAACATTCAAAAATAGATTATATGTCTGACAGAAATGCTGCTATTAGGTTAATAAAATTATATGGACAAGATGGTGTAAAAGAGTGGAAAAAGGAAGCGATTTATGGAAAGAGATCTTACATAGAAGGATTTTTCTCAAGGTTGAAGCAAGTATTTGGATTTAGCTTTAGGAATAAATCTGAAGTAAATCGTGAAAAAGAATTACTAATTAAGTGCTATTTGCTCAACAAATTCACTGATATTGGTATGGCTAAATTTGAAATCATTACATAAATTTGTCGTAAACCATCACTGCTTAAGGTGCTATGCAACAAAGCCCACTGGGATCCAGGAATTTTATTAAGTTGGTAAGCATAAAAGTAGCCGTTTTATGCTAAAGTACAACGTTTTGATGATTATGAAAAAGCTGGATTCCAGTGTCAAGCACTGGAATGACACCCTCTTGGATGGAAATCAGCGTCAGCTACTGGGATGACAGGGTAGCCTGACAACCGTCATCCCGCTGCTTGTCAGCGGGATCTATGCCGAGATACCGCGAATGAATCGCGGTATGACGTATAGAAACTAAAAAAGTTCTTTTTTAAAAAACTTAAGTTATACTTATAAGTGTTTGATATCTTATATAGTAATTATGTCGAATTTAAGCTGCCTTTATGGTGATAATGCAGAATTTGTAGAAGAAATGTATAGCCGTTATCTGCAGGGTGATAAATCAATCGGGGAAGATTGGCACAGAATTTTTTCAAGCAATTTAGAAGTTAATAAAACGGAGACTTGCGGTGCACAATATGCAACTAAGGCGGATGATTCGGCTTTCGATTTGGTAAATTTTTTCAGGTCTTATGGTCACTTTTTTGCAGACCTTAATCCGTTATCACCGAATGAAAGTCAAGAAATAGATTATCAAAAATACTCGAATCTTTCTCCTACGGATGATACTAGAATCTATAGAGATATTTACTGCAAGAATATTGGCTTTGAATTTATGCATATCTCCTCTTATGAAGAGAGAATGTGGCTGCAGGAAAAAATAGAAAGTCAGAGCTACAAACTGGATTCACGAGACAAAAAAGAAATACTGAGGCACTTGGTCGAATCCGAAATGTTCGAGCAATTTCTCCATATGAAATTTCCTGGATATAAACGTTTTTCTATCGAAGGTGGGGAATCAGCTATCGTTGCAATTGAGAGAATCATTAGTGATTCTGCAGCTTTTAGTACTGAAGAAATAGTCCTTGGCATGGCTCATCGCGGACGACTCAATGTTCTAACCAAAGTTATGGGAAAAGAATATGCGGCAATGCTATCTGAATTTCAAGGCAATCTCGCACACCCAAGTGGTCTTGAGGTGTCCGGTGATGTTAAATATCACCTTGGTTACTCTTCTGATCGAACACTTGCCGGTGGTAAAAAAATACACTTAAGTTTATGCCCTAATCCATCTCATCTTGAAGCGGTAAATCCGGTTTTGGCTGGAAGAATAAGAGCAAAACAGAATATAAGGTCTGTGCTTGGAATATCAATTCATGGTGATGCGGCTTTCATTGGTCAAGGAGTGGTTGCTGAAACTTTAACCTTAAGCAATATTGAAGGTTATAAGGTGGATGGCATTGTGCACATTGTCATTAATAACCAAGTTGGTTTTACTGCTAACCCATGCTGCGCACGATCCTCTTTTTATTGCACTGACATAGCAAAATCAATAGAAGCCCCAGTGTTTCACGTTAATGGAGATAACCCGCAAGCTGTGAGTTTTGCTGCAAGTCTGGCGATGGAATATAGGCAGAAATTTAAAAAGGACGTAGTGATTGACATAATATGCTACCGCAAATATGGCCATAATGAAGGCGATGAACCGAATTTCACTCAGCCACTCATGTATAAGCTGATATCAAAACATAAAACTCCTGGAACATTGTATGAAGAAAAATTGACTGCAGAGAAAGTATTAGATGGCGATGAAGTAAATAAATTACGCAGTGAATTCAGGGCAAAATTAGATAAAAGTCTTGCTGAATCAGTGGCTTATACTCCAAAAAAAGCTGACTGGTTCGGTGGAGTGTGGTCAAAATTAAGAAGGGCAAGGTTGAACGATTTGAGTGAATACTATACGGACTCTGGTGTTCCGCCAGATGAGTTGAAAAAATTAGGTGTGCATATAAATAGCAACATCCCAAGTAGCTTTAACATTAACAATAAGGTTAGAAAAATACTTGATGGCAGAATAGACAGTATAAATTCCGGTAGTAATATAGACTGGGCAACTGCCGAAAGTCTTGCGTTTGCATCACTGCTCACAGAAGGAATAGAAGTGCGTTTATCAGGACAAGACTCTGGCCGTGGCACTTTTTCGCACCGTCATTCAAGGCTTGTTGATCAGGTAACAGAAGAAGCGTTTATTCCGCTAAACAATATAAATGAAAAGCAAGCTCACTTTGAGGTCATAGATAGCGCTTTATCAGAGTATGCTGTAATGGGCTTTGAATATGGATATAGTCTTGATTCCCCGTATTCACTGGTGCTCTGGGAAGGACAATTTGGTGATTTTGCAAATGGTGCGCAAATTATGATCGACCAGTTTATCGCATCTGCAGAAACAAAGTGGTTGCGATCAAGCGGTCTAGTTTTATTGTTGCCTCATGGTTATGAAGGGCAAGGACCTGAGCATAGCTCCGCGCGTATAGAGAGATTTTTGCAACTCTGTGCAGAAGATAATATGCAGGTAGTTAATTGTTCCACTCCGGCAAATTACTTCCATGTCTTACGCAGACAAATGCATAGAGACTTTCGTAAGCCTCTGGTAGTGTTTACACCTAAATCGCCACTGCGTCATAGAAGAGCAGTTTCTAACCTATCTGACTTTGAAGGAAAATTCCTCACGGTAATTCCAGAATATAGAACAGATTTAGTTTCAAATGATAAAATACGTAAAGTTGTAATATGCAGTGGTAAAGTTTATTACGACATAATTGAAGTATGTGAAGCACAAAAAATAAACGATATAGCAATAATACGTTTAGAACAATTCTATCCATTTCCTGCCGATAAACTAAGCAGTGAACTTGAAAAGTACAAAAACGCTGAAATTATATGGTGTCAAGAAGAACCAAAAAATATGGGAGGATGGTTTTTTGTCAACCCATTGATAGAAGAAGTGTTGTCCAATCTCGATATTCAAGCAAGAAGACCTAAGTGTATCGCAAGACCTGCTGCTGCATCTCCTGCATGTGGCTATGCTAGTGTCCATGCTCAGCAACAGGAGGAAATTTTGAAGCAAGTTGTGCAGGGAATCTAGCACAATTGTGCAAATATTGAGGTTTTTAAGCAAAAGTGGTGTCATCCCAGTGCCCTGACTACTTGGATTCAGGAATTTTATTAAGTTGGTAAGCATAAAAGTAGCCGTTTTATGTTAAAATACAACGTTTTGATGATTATGAAAAAGCTGGATTTTAGACTGGAATGACATCGTTTACTATGTGCCATATTGCAATGTTCGTACAGTAAGCCATAGGATGACAGAAGCGGAGCTATAGAAGCCGGTGTGGTTCTGTCGTATAACTCTAACTGTTTTTAGGGGATAGAAAGGCTATATGGTTGCTAACACATTTTATTGCAAAATAAGCATTCTACATTATTTGCCAGCAAACAAAACTGCTCAATAGTTAGGTTTTCTGGACGTTCGTTTCCACTCAATTTAGCGTTTTCAAGGACAGTTTCAGCGTGGTTCGTTATATTTTGCAAGCTATTTCTCAGCATCTTTCTTCTTTGAGAAAAAACGGCACGTGTTAATCTTGTTAAGGTTTCCAAATTTACTGCAAACTTTGGGGTAGGCAAAGGATTTACTGTAATTACTGAAGAATGTATTTTTGGTCTTGGAAAAAACTCTTTAGGTTCAATATCAAATTCCTTTTTTATATCACATAGTAACTGGCTTAGCACTGATAAGGAACCATAATCTTTAGAATTGGGTCTTGCCGTAATGCGATCTGCTACCTCTTTTTGAAACATTAATGTCAAACTCGTAAAAAATTTTATATTATTTAACCACTTTAAAAATAACACTACCGAGATATTGTAAGGCAAGTTAGCAATAACTTTGACTGGGCGCTCTATCAGCTCTTCTTCTATAACATGCAGTGCATCCGCTTCTATAATTCTATACTTTCCTTGATGCTCATTTAGCAGTTGGTCATGGTGTTTTACTAAATCTCTATCTTTTTCTATAGAAAGTAGAGACTTTGGATTATGTACCAATATTTCTCTTGTTAATGCACCATATCCAGGACCAATTTCAATGACATTAAAATTTTCCAGACTATCAGCTAAAGCGACGATTTTTTTTGTTATCTCACTCGATAAAATAAAATTTTGCCCTAGACTCTTTTTTGGCTTCAGTAAAAATTTTCTCATATTATTTTCATTATACAGTATTTTAAAAATCAGTTGACTAAAATCCATTGATAATTGTATATTATTAATGTGTTTAACGCCGGCTTAGCTCAATTGGTAGAGCAACTGACTTGTAATCAGTAGGTTGTCAGTTCAAGTCCGACAGCCGGCACTCTCGCCCATATAAGTAAAGTTGATGTCCTTTTTAATAGTAGCAAATTGGAAAATGAATGGAATGCGTTCTTCATTTGTTGACTTTATAGGCAAACTTAACAACAAGAGCAACGAAATTACCTCTAAATTAGTAATTTGCCCTCCTTTTACATCATTTCCAAGCAGTATAGAGTTGAACAATAATATTAATATAGGAGCACAGAATTGCCATCATAAAAAGTTCGGTTCTTACACAGGTGAAATTAGCGCAGAAATGTTAAAAGAACTAGGGTGTACTTACGTAATACTTGGGCATTCTGAAAGGGCCAATGAAAAAGATAGTGAAATAAAACTTAAGTCGGAAGTAGCAATAGAATCAGGCTTACACCCAATTATCTGTGTAGGTGAAAATTCAGAAGATTATAAGAATGAAAAAACAAAAGAAGTAATAGAATATCAATGCAAAAACCGTTTGCCAACACACGGTGAATATACCGTAGCATATGAGCCAATATGGGCAATAGGCACAGGTCATGTGCCAAATAATGATGCAATTGCTGAGGTGATAGAGGTAATAAAATTGTGTACTGGTAAAAAACACATTACATATGGTGGTTCAGTCAGTTCAGAAAATATAGAAAATTTGTTAAATATTTCAAATTTATCAGGAGTTTTAATTGGCAGTGCAAGCTTAGATTTCGATCACTTTTATAAAATCATACAACAAGTTGAAAAAAAGTTTTCTCTTATCAATTCTAAAAGTAGATAAAAGGGAATTACTCACTATAGGAATAGGGCTATCACGGGCGTCTCAGCAGATTCAGCTAACGCGTACTCCCTCGTCGTCATAACGTCACGGTATCCGCTAACACGTAGCGAGATGACGGTTGTCAGAGTGACACTGGTTTCCATACAAAGGTGGTGTCATCTAAGTAGCTGACACTGATTTCCATCCAAAACGGTGTCATCCCAGTGCCCAGACTACTTGGATCCAGAAGACTTAATTTCAACCAAATAATAAAGGCTGGATTCCAGCGTCACGCGCTGGAATGACATCTTTCTTGGTGGACTCAAATCACAATGTTCGTACGGTTGTGGGCTTATAGCTAAAGTAATCTAGAAAATTAACGATATTTTATTCCCCGGTGAACGCTCTATTTTGTTTTCCAACTCTAGTTCTAAAAGAGCCATTAGAGCTATGTTGGCAGAAAGTCCGCTTGCTAATATAAGTTCATCTATATCAACAGGTACAGAGTTAATATGATCAACTATAACAGATTTTGCCTGTTGTAATTTTTCTTGTTTTTGGTTAACAGAATGGTGCTCAACATCAAATAGGTTTTTTTGCTGCGGAGGTAAACTAAACCTAACACTTTCTATTATGTCATCAGCGGACTCGATAAGCTTAGCACCGTTTTTAATTAAATAATTACTACCACTACAGCGTGAATCTAAAGGGAAACCAGAAACTGCAAATACCTCTCTCCCTTGATTTAAAGCAAAATCTGCTGTTATTAGAGAGCCAGAACGTTTCGATGCTTCAATCACTACAACACCCAGCGATAGACCAGATATAATTCGATTCCTTTGAGGAAAATACTGAGGCTTTGGTTTAGTAGCAAATGGAAGCTCAGTAATTACTAAACCACCGTTCCCAGTGATTTTTTTGTATAGATCAAAATTTTCTTTTGGGTACACTACATCAATTCCGCTTGCTGTAACAGCAATAGTGGGGTGGTTTTTGTATATCACACTATTTGCTGCAGTATCGATTCCTTTTGCAAGTCCAGAAACGATAACAAAACCAGCTTCGCTTAAATCAAGTGCCAACTTATTGGCAAAATTTCTTCCATTCATTGAAGAGTTACGCCCACCGATTATTGCAATTATCTCACGGCTTAATAATGATATATCACCAAGCGCAGTTATTACAGGAGGACAACTAGAGATATTTCTTAAAAGACCAGGGTAATTTGGATCGCATGCGGGTATAATTTTAGCTCCAATTTTTTCTGCATTATTGATTTCTTCTCGTGCATCTTGAATGTCATACACCTTATTATTAGCCACCCTATTGAGATATTTTAGCACCTCATCTAGCGATCCGTGTGTTCTTAGTATACTAAAAAACTTTATTGGTCCTATAGTTCTAGCCAAGCTTAACCATACTTCTAATTCTTTGTTGTTCAATTTATTTATCTTCATAAAAGGCTTGAATTTCTTATCAATTTAGTGTACCCAAGATAATGCAAATATACAGTGTTTTATGACGCATTTTGTTACAGATAAATGCATAAAATGTAAATATACGGACTGTGTGGAAGTATGTCCCGTCGACTGCTTCTATGAAGGTAAAAACATGCTCGTGATTAACCCAGATGAATGTATTGATTGCGGAGTGTGCATACCTGAGTGTCCAGTAGATGCAATTGTAACTGATGATTCCATAAAAGATATTTTAGAACTAGATGAAGAGTTGCTGAGCAGCGAACAAAAAACTTTCAAGTTATTTTACGATATAAATGTAGAATACTCACAAAAGTGGCCAAATATCACAGCTAAAAAACAACCTCTCTATACTGCAGAAGAGTATAAGGAAAAAAAGGATAAAACAGCTTATTTTGACGAAAATTTAGAATAATGCTACTGAAGGAAAAAGAAAATTTCTCTTGTATCTCACAATTATTGTTTTGCATTGCTGAAAGTGGCTGTATTGTTTATGTCCTTGATAGCATAACTAGTTTACTTGAGAATACAAATAGTAATACAGCAATTTTACTGCTATTTAACTGTTAATAGGTACATTAGACGGATCATATGGGGTATAAAATGGATATTAAAGTAAAATATGCGGGAATAACTAAGCGTGCTGCAGCTTATATAGTTGACCAAATTATATTCCTAGTCTGTTATTCATTATTTTATTTGTTAATTTTATTCATATTATCAGGAGAGCCCCTTGCCGGTGTTTTTAATTATGTCTTTCCTGATATTGACACTAATAGTGACCTTATATCAGAGCGATATGAAATATTAGAAGACTTAGATATATTATTGAAAGATTTAGTATATATAGCATTGGAAGTATTAATGATAACAAGACTTGGTTGGACTCCAGGAAAGTTGCTACTTGGTATATACATAAAAGATGCAAACACACTTAAAAACGCTGCTTTAATGCAAGTAGTGATGAGAAGCACTCTCAAGGCACTTTTGTGGGTACCCACCTACATTTCTGAGTGGTTTTTTATTTTACCAATATTGGTTCTAATGTTTGCAATATTTGATAAGCGCAAGCAGCTTTTCTACGACAAAATTACAAAAACAGTAGTAATGGATTATAGGTCTGAAGCATGCTACCCAAAATTAAACTATGTATATGTGGGAATAACTAGGCGTGTGTTAGCGCATATTATTGACAGTCTTATTATTAAGGGAATTCCTTTATTCTGTTTGATTCTTGTAAGAGTGGTTTTTCACATTGCTAGACCTAAATTATTAATTATACGTATTTGCTTATCTTTTTTGCTATCGATAGTATTCGGAGTATTCATGATAAGAAGATTTGGTGGTACTCCAGGACAATTGTTATGCGGTATTAATATCAAAGATGCAAATACACTTGAAAATGTTACTCTAGTGCAAGCAATAGTTAGGCATATTTCATTTGAAGTTATTTGCTTCCCCATATTCATCACGAGAAGGAAATTTTTTGATAAGTATACCTCTGAATGGTGGTTTGATCCTTTATTAGGCTTAATCTTTATGACCACAATACTAATTTTCATATGTGCAATATTTGACCAACGCAAGCAGTTTTTTCATGATAAAATTGCAAAGACAGTGGCAGTAGATTATAAACCTCCAAGCTAACTTTCCCTTCTGTTTACAAGGTTCATATATGTAGTTATAATTAATAAGGTTCTTCTAAGAGTGCCCATGGTTCCAAGTATAGCAATTTTAAGTGGTGGATTTTCTTGTGAGAGAGAAGTGTCGCTTATGAGCGGAAAAGCAGTAAAGAAGGCGCTTGATAGCCTTTCATATAATGCAATAGAAATAGATGTTGACAGCAACATTACTGAAAAGCTTAAAAAAATTAATCCGGGCCTTGCTTTTATCGCTCTGCATGGACCTTATGGTGAAGATGGCTGCATTCAAGGTTTACTGGAGATTTTAGGTATAAAATATACACACTCAGGAGTTATGGCTTCTGCTGTTGCTATGAATAAAGTGATGTCAAAGCATATATTTCGATCCCTTAGTACCGACACTCCAAAAGGTTATGTAATTAGCCAAGAAGATCTACTAAAAAATAATATTAAAATCGATTATCCGTACGTCTTAAAACCAATTAACGAAGGTTCTAGCATCGGAGTGCACATAATTTTCTCGCATGAGAAACTAAAAAACATGCTTCCAGCGCGTGACCAGGGAAAAGGACCAGTGTCTAGCTACTTGGATAACAAGGAAGGAGCTACTTGGATGACAAGAGATTTGATGATCGTAGAAGAATACATACCGGGCATAGAGTTACATACTGCTGTATTGCTAGATGAAGCAATTGGCACTATGGAAATACGACCAAAAAATAAATTCTATGATTATGAAGCAAAGTATACAGATGGATTTGCAGAACATATATTTCCTGCTGAAATTCCTGACAATATATATAAAATGACCTTGGAACACGCACTGAAAATTCATCAATTTTTAGGATGCAAAACTATTTCCCGCTCAGATTTCCGTTATAATCCCAAAAATAACACTTTAAAAATGCTTGAGATTAATACACATCCTGGCTTTACTGAGTTATCGTTAGTGCCAGAAATTGCAAAATTGGCAAAAGGAATCAATTTTAATGAATTAGTTAAAATTATTATTGAAGATAGTTTGCAGCACAAAAATATTAGGGATTTAAGTCATGTTGAGCAGTATTACTAGAAGCCAAAGGAGTTTTTTGCGTAAGTGTGCCTTGGTTATTATCACAGTACTTTTTCTTACGCTAATACTCTACAGCTCACTTGATAAAATAATAAATCGATTTAATTACTACTTTACTTGGTATAATGACTGCCTATCCAGTTTATTACTCAGTAGTGGATTTTCAATCAACGAAGTAGTCGTGAGCGGCAATAAATTTACAAACAAAAAGGATATTCTAAGTTTGACAGATAGAACGCAACCTATCCTGTATATATCACTTTCAAAACTTGCCGGTAACATACAATCCGTAAGCAGATGGATAAAATACGTAAGAGTTCACAGAATTTTGCCCAATACCCTACATATTAATATAGATGAGCATAAACCGTTTGCTCTCTGGAAAGATAATAACAAAACCTCGGTAATTGATTTCGAAGGCAAAGTGATCGTAGATGACTATCCAGTAGATGATCTTGTTGTAATTACAGGACAAAACTCGTTATCAAACCTAGAATTTGTTAAAGATGTGTTAGAGAGTAAAACTCAATTAAGTGACCACATTTCTTCTTTTGCTTATATAGGGAATAGAAGATGGAATATCATACTTGATAACGATTCCACAGTGAAACTGCCTGAAGATAACCCTTATAGTGCATGGGACTATTTAAACCACTTGCAAAATACAACTGATTTTACTTTCAGCAATTGGAGTATTATTGATATGCGTATTACTGATAAAATTTTTGTGAAGAGGTGATCTGCTGTCATCCAAGTAGCCCCTTTTCCTGTCATTCCAGTAGCCTCTTTCTCCTGTCATCCCAGTGCCCAGACTATACTTGGATCCAGAAAAAAGAATGGTGTCATGAAAGTAGCTGACACTGGTTCCTTTATGACGGTGTCATTCCAGTGCTTGACACTGGAATCCAGACTTTAATTGTTATGCTTGTAAATAAGTCTGGTGAGAATAAACGTTCATCTCAAAATGCAGTATTTTTGTTGAAATAGCTCAACTGGATCCCAGTGGGCTTTGTTGCATCGCTAGCTATGATGGATTAAAGATAAAAAAGATGGAGAATATCAGTAGCTTATTATTCTGGTATTTATAACAAGAACGGTCAGTGAATACCTAAATTTGAGTAAAAGAAATTTCACTACCACTCACTAATCCGGCTAAAATTCAAGAATTTCAATGCTTTAGCTATTTTCAATAGAATTAAATTTATTAATATAAATAATAAATTACTATTCTTAAATTTGATCAGATTGATTGCAAAAAAACAAGATTTTCAATAGGTTGCTTATAATCCTAACTATAGTTAGCCTTTCATAAGTAGCGATGCAACAAAGCCATCCCAGTGTCAAGCACTGGGATGACACCCTCCTGCTAGACAATATTCGTACAGTTGTGGGCTTGACCATAGGATCCAGTTTATAAAACCTGGATTCCAGCGTCATACGCTGGAATGACAACTTAAGGTATCACCTACAATTACTAATCTAAAGCTGTAGCTAATTTTGCAAAAGCCCTATTGCAATTTAATTAATTGGCGTATAAGCTTTAAATAAAGCCTATGAAAAAAATGGAAGCTTGTTATTCGTTTGACGATATACTTCTTTTGCCAGCCTATTCTGATATATTACCTTACGATGCAGATACAAAAACTTATTTAACAAATAGTATAGAACTAAATATCCCTCTCATATCCTCTGCAATGGATACTGTTACTGAATCGGGCTTTGCAATAGCTATTGCCCAACATGGAGGGATAGGTTGCATACATAAGAATTTATCAATAGATGAACAAGTTTTAGAAGTGAGAAAGGTGAAAAAATATGAAAGTTGGATCGTGTATAACCCAATTACGATTTCACCGGATAAAACAGTTGCGGAAGCAATTTCATTAATGAGAGAGCACAATTATTCTGGCATTCCTGTAGTCGATCAACGCAAGTTAGTTGGAATTTTAACTAACCGAGATGTGAGGTTTATTGAAGACCAGAACATGAATGTAAAAGTTTCCGAAGTGATGACAAAAGATAAGTTAGTGACAGTGCGGGAGCAGGGAGTGAATAGTGCCTCAGCAATGAAATTGTTGCATGAAAATAGAATAGAAAAGCTTTTGGTTGTAGATGAAAATTCTTGTTGTATAGGTTTAATTACGGTTAAAGACATTGAAAAATACAATAGATACCCAAATTCATGTAAAGACAGTAAAAGGCGGCTCAGAGTTGCCGCTGCAATTGGCACTGGTAAAAAAGATGGTATAGAAAGATGTGAAGCTTTGATCGGAGAAGAAGTTGATGTAGTTGTTGTGGATACTGCTCACGGTCATTCCGAAAACGTTATCAATACCATTAGGGAAATAAAAAAGATGTATCCTAATACGCAATTAATTGGCGGAAACATTGCAACAAAGGAGGCTGCTGAAGTGTTGATTGATGCGGGTGTTGATGCAGTGAAGGTTGGAATAGGACCAGGATCAATCTGTACAACCAGAATAGTTACAGGTGTTGGTGTGCCACAATTCTCTGCAATCAAGAATGTTGCAGAGGCGTGTAGAGCAAGAAACGTCAGACTAATTGCTGATGGTGGGGTAAAATACTCAGGAGATGTTGCAAAAGCTATTGCAGTTGGTGCTGACTCTGTGATGATTGGTTCGATTTTTGCTGGCACTGACGAAAGCCCAGGTGAGATTATCATGTATAAGGGCAGAGCATATAAAGGCTATCGAGGAATGGGATCTATTAGTGCAATGAAACGAGGTTCAGCTAGCCGTTATTTTCAAGATAAAGATTCAAAACTCAAATTAGTTCCACAAGGAGTGGAAGGAAGAGTTCCATTCAAAGGTCCGGCTTCAGGAGTAATCCATCAGTTGATTGGCGGATTGCAAGCTGCAATGGGATATACCGGTAACAGGAATATAGAAGAAATGAAGAAAAACTGTAAATTTGTTACTATTACTGCATCAGGATTAAGAGAGAGTCATGCTCATGATGTAGTCATTACACAAGAAGCTCCAAATTACGCTTATCAAACGTCCAATTTGTCAACCGATTCAGAGTAGTGACCGTTTATTATTTGTATCCGTTCAGCGGAGTGGCAAAATAAGGTAGACAAGGTAGTCTAAAAAGACAATCATAGAGCGAAAGTGAGGTAACATGTTTTAGAACTTTGCAAAAATTTACAGCAAAAAATAGAAAGGTTAGAAGCAAAAATAGAAAGATTGGAAAAAGAGAATGAAAGTTTAAAAGCAGAAAGTAAGGCATTGAAGATAGAAAACGCTGAGTTAAGAGAAAGACTCGGTTTAAGCTCAAAAAATTCATCAATACCAAGTTCCAAAGAGTTGTATAAAATAAAAAAGAATAAGCCGAAAAGCGAAAGGAATATTGGCGGTCAGGTTGGTCATAAAGGAAGTTTTCGCGCCAAAATGGATGCAGATGAGGTGATAAAAGTAGAGTTATCATCTACTTGTGAATGCGGAGGAGAGATTGCAATATGCAAGGAACCGTACATTCATCAAAAAGTTGATCTTCCGGAAATCAAGCCTTATGTAGTAGAATATCAATGGCCGTTGCCGGAGATGCGGGAAAAGAAGAAGCAGTAAGTTACCAGAAGGTGTTACGTCAGATACATTTGGACCAAGAGTTAAGTCAATAATTGCAGCGTTCAGCGGGTTTTACAAAAATTCAAAACGCGAAATAGCGAGTGTCGTAAATGATATCTTCAATTTGAACATAAGCGTCGGTAGCATATCAAATAGTGAACATAGAGTTGCTTCAAAATGCAAAAAAATGTATGAGCAGATCGAACAAGAAGTAAGTACAAGCAAAGTTCTTCATATCGACGAAACCAGCCATTACAATAAGGGTAAGCTTGGTTGGTGCTGGATGTTTGCAAGCAATACGGCAAGTTTTGTAAAGTTCAAGGGGAATGAAAGTTTTAAAAAATAGTGTATGCTGCAATCGCAATAGTTTGGTAGTAACTGACAGGTATGCGGCATACAACTACTTTGCTGATGAAAAAAGGCAAATTTGTTGGGCACACTTATCAAGGGATTTTGAAACATAGTTGGAATATTGAGGTCAAAATTCTCGGCTGTTATTTGAGAGATGTTGCTGCTGAGTTGTTTGCACTAAAAAAAGCTTTACTAAAAAATGAGATAGATGTTTTTAGATTTGCCAGACGTGCCAGAAAATTGCGAAAACGTACACGGTATTACTTGAAGCCACTTACCTGAAACAATTGGAGCCTCTCGAGTTGCGAAAAATATTATAAAATCTGAAAGAATGATGTGGAAATTTTTAGATGACCCAGAAAACATTCCACTGACAAATAACCACGCTGAACGGCAAATTCGGCATTATGTCATTTATCGCAAAAATTCATATTTTACCCAATCGAAGCGGGGAACTTGAACGGATAATTTCGTTATACTTAACATGGAAACAAAGGGCCTTTCCACAATCTCCTATCTACCGTTTCTTAAACCACTCTGCTGAACGGATACTATTATTTTGCACCCCAGTCTTTTTCAAATATTGCTAGCCCTTGGTCAGTAAGTGGGTGATTAATTAATTGTCTAAGTACTTTTGCTGGCACAGTAATTGAATCAGCACCAAGCCTTGCAGCTTCTATTACATGTGCTGGGCTTCTCACTGATGCAACAAGAACTTTAGTATCAAAACCGTAATTAGAATATATAGTACATATATCTTCTATTAGCGATAAGCCATCATAGCTTATATCATCAAGGCGACCAACAAAGGGAGAAACAAAACAAGCACCGGCCTTAGCGGCAAGCAGTGCTTGTCCAGGAGAAAAACATAATGTGATGTTAACAGGTATTTTATGCTCTGTCCACAACTTTTTACAAGAAATTAATCCTTCATATGTAAGGGGCAATTTTACCACAATATTATCAGCGATTTTCGCTAACTTAAGGCCTTCTTTAACCATATCTGCATGGTTATTTGCAACAACTTCAACACTAACAGGCCCCTTGATAATAGAGCATATTTCACGCACTAAATCCTCGTATTTATCTTTACGCCCGGACTTTGCTATTAAAGAAGGATTAGTTGTTATGCCGTCAATGAACTCCTTTAGTTCTTTAATTTCATTTAAATCAACGCTATCAAGAAAAATTTCCATATTAATCTCCCATAAAAAAAATACCCTTGCAAAATCTTGTCATCCAAACGCCCTCCTTTGTCATCCAAGTAGCTGACACTGGGATCCATCTTTTTTTTATTATGAACATTATATGCTCCTAGAATCTATTACCCATTGCATAATTTACAAATATTTTTACACCTAGATCCCAGTGTCACGCACTAGGATGACAGGGAAGAGAATACTGGATAAAAGAAAAAAAAGCACTTGGATGACAAGAAAGTGATAACCGACTTTTTGCCTAAAATAACTAAGAAAGAAATTTCTCATCAAGATAACTTAGATATATACTAATTCTCTTATTTTTAAACGATTTCTCATCATGAATTGCACGATCAAAAACCTGAATTTGACTTGTTATAATGCTACAATTATTATTTGCAACTTCTAATACGCCACTATCAATTACAACCTTCTTTTCTGTTTGGTTACTCATTTTAACAGTAATCATACCAGGCAATAAATAAATTAAGTAAGGAGCATGGTGAGCTAAAATCATAAGCTCCCCTTCGAGCCCAGTTACTGAAAGAGAAACCACTCCACTGAATGAAATTTGATCATCAGGAGAGAAAAATTGCACTTTAAAAGTATTCATAATCTTTAACTTTTATTTAGCTTCAGCTTGTATTAATTCAGCCTTTTTTATTGCTTCATCTATATTCCCCACCATATAAAAAGCAGCCTCTGGTAAGTGATCATATTTACCTTCAACAATCTCTTTAAAACTGGAAACAGTATCAGAAAGTGAAACAAATTTACCAGGCATACCAGTAAATATTTCTGCAACGTGAAAAGGTTGAGAAAGAAATTTTTGAATCTTACGAGCCCTATCAACAATAATTTTATCTTCATCAGATAGCTCATCCATACCAAGTATTGCGATAATATCTTGCAGTGATTTATAAGTTTGCAATATACGTTTCACCTCAGAAGCTACCTTATAATGTTCTTCACCAATGATTTCAGCAGATAAAGACTGAGAAGTTGAATCAAGTGGATCAACAGCAGGGTATATTCCCATTTCAGCTATTTGCCTTGACAACACTGTGGTGGCATCAAGATGAGAGAATGTAGTTGCTGGGGCTGGATCAGTTAAATCGTCCGCAGGAACATATATAGCTTGCACAGAAGTAATAGAGCCAGAAGTTGTTGAAGCTATTCTTTCTTGCATTGCACCCATATCAGTTGCAAGGGTTGGCTGATAACCAACAGCTGACGGTATTCTTCCAAGTAAAGCAGAAATTTCAGAACCAGCTTGTGTAAAACGGAAGATATTATCCACAAAAAACAGAACATCTTGGTTTTCACGGTCACGAAAATACTCTGCCATAGTAAGTGCTGTTAAAGCAACTCTAGCCCTTGCTCCAGGAGGCTCATTCATCTGACCATAAACCAAAACAGCTTGAGATTTTTCATGCTCATTTATATTTATTACATTTGAAGTGATCATCTCGTGATAAAGATCGTTACCTTCACGTGTTCTCTCCCCTACCCCGGCAAACACAGAAAATCCTTTATGAGCTTTTGCTATATTATTAATTAATTCCATTATCAGGACTGTTTTACCAACACCGGCTCCACCAAATAAGCCAATTTTTCCTCCTTTAAGATAAGGTGCAAGAAGATCTATAACTTTTATTCCCGTAACTAAAACTTCTTCCTGTATTCTCTGTTCAGTAAAACTTGGAGGTGCTCTGTGTATAGGCTCTAAGTTATATTTTCCCTTCAGTGGACCACACTCATCTATAAGCTCTCCAACAACATTAAAAATCCTTCCTAAAGTTGAACGCCCAATTGGCACAGATATTGGTGCACCTGTATCAAAAAATTCATCCCCCCTTGACATACCATCTGTGCTATCCATAGCAATACAACGAACTATATTGTCACCTATATGCTGCGAAACTTCTAAAACCAGCTCCTTATCCTTATATTTTAGTTTGCTTTTTAAAGCATTAAATATTTTAGGCAATTCACCTTCAAATTTTATATCAACAACTGCTTGAGTTACCTTAATCGCTCTACCTATATTCATCTCTTTACTTTTATCACCTAACACTATAATTCCATAAAAGAACTTCTAAAGAAAATAAATCTTATATTATTAATAGAAATTTTGCAACATTAAAACGCTTACTAGTTACGCTTCATTACAAACAATGCAAATGCATTTAATAGCCAAGTAATAATAAACAATACTAAGCTAAGCGCATAAGCAGCAAGAGTTTGTACACTATTGAAATCCTGATCTCCGGTAAGTAATGTAGCGATCTGCACGGTAATGGTAGTAACTGAATTAAGAGGGTTAAAAGTCAAATTTGCGTTGATTCCCACAGCCATTAGCACAATCATTGTTTCACCTATCACTCTTGAAATTGACAATAAAATTGCACTTAAAATTGTAGGCATTGCATAAGGTATTGTTATATGCCATATAGTTTCCGCTGGAGTTGCACCAAGTGCCGTGAAGCCATAACGCAAGCTTTTGGGAACAGATCTTATGGCATCTTCGAGTAAAGAAATAATAAAAGGAAGAATCATTATCCCAATCGATAAACCGGCAACTAATGCACTTTCTGAGTGTATACTTAAACCAAAAAAATTTGCTACCTGCTTTATAAAGAAAGACAAAAACACAACCGCGAAATATCCATATACAACCGTAGGAATAGCAGACAAAACTTGCAAAGTTGTATTAACAATATAACGCACTTTCTCACTCGCATATTCACTAATATATATTGCAGAAAATAAACCAAGCGGAACGACAACTAACATTGCTATAATAGTTATAAGTAATGTACCCACTAAAAGCGGCGCTATACCAAAACATCCTACCTTCTCTTCATTGATAGTGACTACATTGTGGCCCCATTTCAAGCAAAACAAGAATTCTGAAATAGCTACTTTATTAAAAAAATTAATGGATTGAATAAAAATAGATAGCATTATAAATAAAGTGATAAAAAATGATATGGCCAAAGCCACAAATAACGAAAGTTTTATTATCTTATTTCTTTTATTTTTAAAGATAAAAGCAAGCATGAAAAAAAGTAACGCTATAGAAATAAAAGTTACAAAACAATTATTATAGAGTACTAACAACCAAGTTAGCATCCATACACAACTAAGATATAGATAAGATTTAACCTTATTTACTTCTTGAAACCTACTAAGACAAAATAAAAGGATTAGTAGGACAGGTATGACTATCACCGAATTCATTTTCCCATGCATCAAATTTTATTCTACAAAAATGTCATACAAGTTCACCATCATTTGACAATAAAGTAAAACAATTTAAAATAAATAATTATATTAATATAAAAACAATGAAGAGAACATTTCAACCAAAAAATTTGATAAGAAAGCGCAGACATGGATTTCGTTCACGTATGGCAACAAGAGCTGGAAGAAAAATCCTTAATAGGCGCCGTTCATTAGGGTGTAACAAATTATGCGCATAGTAAGTATAAAAAAAAAGATTTTTCCTTTGCTTTCAAAAATAAGTTAGCACTCAGCAGTCTTTTTTATCGTGGGCTTTATATATCACTGTATGCTATAAAAGAAAGAGAACCTGAAAAGTACATTCATACTATTAGAGTAGGTCTGGCTATCAGTAAAAAAGCCGGAAAAGCAGCAAAAAGAAATAAAATAAAAAGGCAACTACGAATACTTGCTAAAATTAGCATTTTAAATATAAGCAATATAGGGCACTACTACATAATACTAACTCATAGAAACATTATGCAAGCAAGTTATAAAAACTTACAAAAAGATCTAACTATTTGCTTAAAAAAGATAAAATAAAAAAAAAATCAATTAAGGTATTTACAACTATATTTTTTATGATAACATAAGTAAAATTTTTAAAATAAATTAATGGGTGTGGGTGTTTAATGGTAGAAAGTAGAAAAGAACAAGATAAAAATCTCAATATAAATACAAATAATGTTAAAGAAGATTTTTATGAATATAAAGAATCTAGTTATCGTACACAATGGGAATCAGCATTTGAGCAAAGTCAATACTTAGAGCAGAATAAGAATAAGCCTAGACCGCAATTATTAGATTTGAACATAGAAGCGACTTCTCGTAATAAAAGAATTATTAAAAGGCGATAAAAAGAAATTTTTATAAACTTGGCGGCGACCTACTCTCCCTTTTCAAGTACCATCAGCGCTAAAAAGTTTCACTTCCGAGTTCGGGATGAGATCGGGTGGTTCATTTTTGCTATAGCCACCAAGTCAATAAAAATTTCTAACTTAACAATTTTAACTTAATATTTAACACTGCATACACACATATAGAAAGCAAATAAATCAATCAGGCTATTAGTACTAGTTAGCTTCACATGTTACCATGCTTCCACACCTAGCCTATCAACGTGGTAGTCTTCCACGGCCTTAATTGGGAAATCTTTTTGAAGAGGGTTTCTTGCTTATATGCTTTCAGCAATTATCCCATCTATACATAGCCACCCAGCGATGCTATTGGCATAACAGCTGGTACACCAGAGGTATATCCATCTCGGTCCTCTCGTACTAGAGTCAGACCTTCTCAAATTTCCTTCACCCACGGCAGATAGAAACCGAACTGTCTCACGACGTTCTAAACCCAACTCACGTATCACTTTAATCGGCGAACAGCCGAACCCTTGGGACCTTCTTCAGCCCCAGGATGTGATGAGTCGACATCGAGGTGCCAAACGGTGTCGTCGCTATGAACGCTCGAACACCATCAGCCTGTTATCCCCGGCGTACCTTTTATCCGTTGAGCGATGACCCTTCCATACAGAACCACCGGATCACTATGACCGACTTTCGTCTCTGCTTGGCTTGTCAGCCTCGCAGTCAGGCAAGCTTATGCCATTATACTATCAAGCTGATTTCCGACCAGCTCTAGCTTACCTTCGCACGCCTCCGTTACTTTTTAGGAGGCGACCGCCCCAGTCAAACTACCCACCATACAATGTCCTAGTTCCAGATAATGAAACATAGTTAGATATCAAAAGTGTAAAGGGTGGTATCTCAAGGTTGACTCCATTATAGCTAGCGCCATAACTTCAAAGTCTCCCACCTATCCTGCACATCACACTTTTAATAGCAATGTAAAGCTATAGTAAAGGTGCACGGGGTCTCTTCGTCTAACCGCGGGTACCCCGCATCTGCACGGGGAATTCAATTTCGCTGAAGTGATGTTGGAGACAGTGGAGAAATCGTTACGCCATTCGTGCGGGTCGGAACTTACCCGACAAGGAATTTCGCTACCTTAGGACCGTCAGTGTTACGGCCGCCGTTTACTGGGGCTTCAATTCGGAGCTTGCACCCTTCCTATTAACCTTCCAGCACCGGGCAGGCGTCAGACCCTATACTTCCACTTACGTGTTTGCAGAGTCCTGTGTTTTTAGTAAACAGTCGCTACTCCCTATTTTGTGCCACCTACTCATAGTTGCCTAAAAGCAGGTTACCCTTCTTCCGAAGTTACAGGTATAATTTGCCGAGTTCCTTCAACATCATTCTTTCAACACCTTAGTATACTCTACTCATCCACCAGTGTCGGTTTGCGGTACGGCCTCATAAATATAAGTGCTATTTCCTGGAGCTTCTTTTAAGCATAGATCAATCCAATAAGATCTATACAAATACGAAACCCGTCACACTTAAGAGGTTTAGGAATATTAACCTAATTGCCATCGACTACTCCTTTACGGACTCGCCTTAGGAACCGACTAACCCTACGCAGATTAACTTAACGTAGGAACCCTTAGATTTTTGGTGAGAGTGTTTTTCACACTCTTTTACGCTACTTATGTCAGCATTCTCACTTCCGATATCTCCAGCAGTTTTCACAAACCACCTTCACAGACTTACGGAACGCTCCGCTACCGCGCCTATTGATCGGAATCAATAAGCACTCACATCTTCGGTATACAGCTTTAGCCCCGGTACATTTTCGGCGCAGAAAAACTTATTTAGACAAGTGAGCTGTTACGCTTTCTTTAAAGGATGGCTGCTTCCAAGCCAACCTCCTAGCTGTAATGGTTTTTCTACTTCCTTCCCCACTTAGCTGTAATTTTGGGACCTTAGATAGTGATCTGGGTTGTTTCCCTTTCCACCACGGACTTAGCACCCGTAGTGTGCCTGCTGTATAATTAATTGTTGGTATTCGGAGTTTAGTTAGATTTGGTAAGACGGTGAATCCCCCTAGTCTATCCAGTGCTCTACCCCCAACAACATACATACAACGCCCTACCTAAATAGATTTCGCGGAGAACCAGCTATTTCCAAGTTTGATTGGCCTTTCACCCCTAATCACAACTCATCCAATAATGTTGCAACATTAACTGGTTCGATCCTCCAGTGTGTTTTACCACACCTTCAATCTGGTCATGACTAGATCACTTGGTTTCGGGTCTAATCCATAAAACTAAAACGCCCTATTCAGACTTGCTTTCGCTATGCCTACACCTAACGGCTTAAGCTTGCTTCATAGATTAACTCGCTGACCCATTATGCAAAAGGTACGCTGTCACTCTAAATATCAATAAATTGATATAGAGCTCCAACTGTTTGTAAGCACTTGATTTCAGATTCTATTTCACTCCCCTCCCGGGGTTCTTTTCACCTTTCCCTCACGGTACTTGTTCACTATCGGTCGTTAAGGAGTATTTAGGCTTGGAGGATGGTCCCCCCATATTCAAACAGGATTTCACGTGCCCCGCTCTACTCAAGGATTTAAAAACTTTCTACTTATACAGGACTATCACCTTCTATGGTTACTATTTCCAGAGTATTCTAATTCTTATCCTTAAATCACTAGCCTTTTCCGCTTTCGCTCGTCACTACTAACAGAATCTCGGTTGATTTCTTTTCCTTTGGCTACTTAGATATTTCAGTTCACCAAGTTTGCTTTACATACTTAGTATGTAATAACTAGCTAAGCTAGTTGGGTTTCCCCATTCGGAAATCTGCGGATCAAAATTTGTTGACAATTCCCCACAGCTTATCGCAGCCTGCCACGTCCTTCATCGCCTCTTAACGCCAAGGCATCCATCAAGTGCTCTTAATAATTTATTTATCCGACTATATGCAGAATATGCAGAGTTAAATATTATTAAAATTGAATTGAGATTAAATTAATCTCTACCATAAAACTTGTCAAACATCTAAAAACTAAATTAATCTTTTATATATTATAACCTAACAAATAATATGTCAACGCCTTTTTGCACAAAACATTTACTTATATTATCAACAACAATATACTAGCAATCCTAAACAGTATAATCTGAGAAATATGCGGTAAACTTATATATACAGTAAAAATTAATGAAAAAGATATTTTGTAAGATAAAATGTGTTAAAATCAATTGCCTAAAAATGATAATGAACATTCGGAGTATTTCTAATGTATGAAAAGTAATCTCTCTTTTATAAAAAACGTTGCTTTAAATTGTATGTCTAAGCTCATTGGCGTATTAAATATTAAGAAAGTAAAACACTTCATTGTGAATAAATATAATACTCTTCATAAAGAAATGACAGTGCTTCTTGAAAAATCTAAAAACCTGTTAAATACCAATATTGAAATCGGTTTATATCACTTTTATAAAGGCAGCATATCAGATGCAAAGTTACGATTTTGGTTAATTAGCATATTTTACCCCCATCTACCTATAGTCTGGTATAATATCGGAAGGTGTCATTTTGCGGTAGGAAATACTAACAAAGCTTATAATTATTTAACAAAGACACTAAAATTAGATAGTGATCACGAGGAGGCGTCTTACTATATAAAAAAAATGACAAACTCAGCGCCTATTACAGAATTGCCAAAAAACCTCATAAGACAATATTTTGATTACACAGGTGAATATTTTGTTGAGCATTGGTTGATTGCTAAACAGTATAAAGGGCATGAACTTGTACACATGATAATTACAAAAATCTTCAACAACTCCACTTCTGAGCTCAATATACTTGACCTTGGTTGTGGAACTGGAATATGTGGTCATTTCTTGAAAATAAATAGTATTGGAAACCACATAACAGGAATTGACATTTCAAGTAGAATGCTAAATATTGTAAGAGGATGCTTTATAAAAGGTAAGCCTGTTTACAATGAATTAATACATATGGAAATGAAAGAGTTTCTTAAACAAGAGAAAAACCAGCAGTATGATGTAATTATCTTTGCTGAAGTGCTACATTATCTACATGATTTTCAAGAAGAGTTGGAATTAGCAAAAAGATCTACGAGCAAAAAAGGAGTTATTGTATGTTTAATAAGAAGAAAGGAAGGTGAAGGTATTGACTTTGTAAACAAAGGAGACTATTTTCGTCACTCAGAAAGTTATGTTCAACATGTTGCAAAAGAAATAAATATGCAAATAAGTTATATGAGTTACTGTAAAATATATGGCAGTCAGGTTGACGGTATCTTGTTTGCATTACAGCATCAACAAGAAAATCCGAAAAACCTAACTTAAAAATCGCTCAAAGTGGCTTTTAAGTATCTATATATAATAAAAGAATAAAAGGAATTTTATGAATAACATTACTATTAATTACGCAAAGGATAGCAAATTAACCGATTTTGGAAAAGCAGTTCTATCAGACAGGTATTTAATAGAAAATGAAAGTTATCAAGACCTCTTCATACGTATTGCCAATTACTACTCTGATAATAAAGAACATGCGCAGCGTCTTTATGACTACATGAGCAACTTGTGGTTCATGCCTTCAACACCAATACTCAGCAATGGTGGCACTAAGAGAGGGTTACCTATCTCTTGCTTTCTTAATGAAACCGAAGACAGCTTGCAGGGAATAGTTGACTTATGGAATGAAAATGTTTGGCTTGCTGCACGTGGAGGAGGCATAGGTAGTTATTGGGGAAATTTACGTTCAATTGGTGAGAGTGTAAAAGGCAGTGGTAAAACATCAGGAATTGTTCCATTTATTGTAGTGCAAAATGCTCTAACGCTTGCAATTAGTCAGGGATCCTTAAGGCGAGGAAGTTCAGCAGTTTATCTTCCTGTATCTCATCCGGAGATAGAAGAGTTTCTGGATTTACGTAAGCCAACAGGCGGTGACCCAAATCGCAAAGCGTTAAATATACATCATGCTGTAATAGTAACAGATAAATTTATGCAGGCTGTTGAGAATGATCAAGAATGGAATTTAATAAGCCCTCACAACAATAAGGTTATTTCAACTGTAAAAGCGCGGGATATATGGATCAAAATACTAACAGCAAGAGTTGAAACTGGAGAACCTTACATTATTTTCCTTGATGCAACAAATAACAATAAGCCAGAATCTTACAAAAAGCTCAACTTAGACATCAAGATGTCAAATCTATGCAGTGAAATAACTTTAACCACAGGTTATGATCACCTGAATAAGTCACGCACTGCTGTGTGTTGTCTATCATCCGTAAATCTTGAGTACTACGAAGAATGGAAAGACAATAAACTCTTCATAGAAGATATAATGCGTTTCCTTGATAATGTATTGGAAGATTTTATAAATAAAGCACCGAATGAAATGCAGCGAGCAAAATATTCTGCAGCCAGAGAACGCAGTATTGGTCTTGGTGTGATGGGTTTTCATTCATTTTTACAAAGCAAAATGGTTCCTTTTGAATCAGTAACAGCACAACAATGGAATAAAAAAATATTTAAGTATTTACGCGAGCAAGCAGATATAGTTTCTAAAAAATTGGCAGAAGAAAAGGGGGCATGTCCTGATGCCAAAGAAGTTGATCTAATGGAAAGGTTTACACACAAGCTCGCTATTGCTCCTACTGCCTCGATCTCCATTATTGCAGGCAATACCTCTCCTGGAATAGAACCATATGCAGCAAACGTATTCATACAAAAGACACTTACAGGCTCATTTGTAGTGCGAAATAAATTCTTGCAAAAACTATTAGCAGAAAAAAATCAAGACAATGATAAAGTATGGTCTTCAATTTCAACAAATGAGGGTTCCATTCAGCATTTAGATTTTCTTAGTGAGCATGAAAAATTGACATTTAAAACAGCGTACGAGCTTGACCAAAGATGGATTATAGAACATGCAAGTGATAGAACTTCGTATATTTGTCAATCTCAATCAGTAAATCTGTTCTTACCTGCCAACGTACATAAACGTTACTTGCACAAAATACACATGCTTGCTTGGAAAAAAGGATTGAAGAGCTTATATTACTGCAGATCACAATCAATGCAGAGAGCCGATAAGGTCTCGCATGACATATTCAAAAAAAGTGAAATATTGCAACAAAAAACAGATATTGACTACGATGAATGTTTGTCATGCCAATAGTGACCTTATTCAGAAAAAGTAGAGAGAAAGTTAAGACGTTTTTGGAGTAAAATAAAACGTTTTTTTCAAAATATGGCAAATAGAAGAGAATAGAAACAAAAACTTGCTTGACACCCTCCGCCAGCCCCCTTATCATGAAACTGAAGGTATTCAGTTATCTTCATCTGTGCAGATTAAACAGCAAGGAAACAACGTAGTTGGCGTCTTATTTTTAATTTTTTGCACTATGTGCACCTTATGTCTTCACAATATTTCTAGGTTTTTACCTATATAAGCTGAAACGCGCTTATAAGTCGTTTAAGACAGTATAGTACGCCAATTTGCAGGATTAGAGAGTGACAACTAGCTAACACGGGGTTTCTTTTGCCTTTTTTTTCTGCTTAGTAAATTTCTTAAACATTTAAACAAAGGTGAGTTGCATTTAAAAGCAGCTAAATTGCAGTGTTTAAGACTTAAAAAACGCCAATACTGAAAGTAGACAATGACTAGGGCTTCTTTTGCCTTTTTTTTTATTTGGTAAATTTCTTAATATTTATAGTTAAACGACAACCGTCATCCCGCTACATGTTAGCGGCTGAGATACCGTGACGGTATGACGGTTCGCGGCGGCATGACGTAGGACTGCTGTCATGCAAGTAGCTGACACTGGCATCCAGTCTTTATTATGCAGCCACTTGGTTAGAATCAAGTCTTCTGGATCCCAGTGTCTGGGCACTGGGATGACAAAAAAAGGAGCACTGAGATGACACCTCTGGGCACTGGGATGACACCATTATAGAGTGAACCAGTGTCAGCTACTTACATGACACCATTTACAACCACTCCCCTACCCTTTCTAGCTGTTTATAGCTGTTAAATCTCAGGAATTTATCAAAATATGGAGAGGCAACAAAGGGAATAGTATCTCTTAAATAATTAGATAAAAAATCTGGCAGATCATTCTGAAATTCTTGCATTTTTTGTCTATAATCTCGTAAAGAAATAACTTTTATTTTATCATAATCAAGTTTCCAATAAGCAAGTTCTGAGACTTCCCTTCCGGTCACATACTCTACCGCTAAGGCTTGTAAAATTAATTGCGGAAAAAACCCCGACATCACTTCTTCATTGGAAGGTGGTGAACCAAGCTTATAGTCTACAATTGCTACTTGCCCACTTGGTAGATACTCAACTCTATCACATCTTGCTGTCAGTGAAACTTCTTGTGGCCTATTTGTCATTCCAGCAGTTTCATACTGATCACAAGAACCAGCGTCACGCGCTGGAATGACACCAATATGAAATATCGGACAGGTAAAACTCTTTTCCAACTCAACATAATTGCTTCGAGTCTCATCAAATTCGACAAAAATCCTTTGCAGTCTTACCCACCACATATTTGAAAAATTAAACTGACTAGTCGAGAATGCTTCTCGTGCAATGCTCATCAGCGATTTTTTGTTGCGTAAATATCTTGCAAGAATGTTGTGTACCATAGTGCCAAATTCCAATATCGATGGCTTAAAATTCAAGTCTCTTAATTGTTTAAGGCCCAGTATATATTCAACGTAAAATGAATAAGGATTACGAATTAGCTTTTCTATTGCACTGCAAGACATCACCTGCATTTTTTCTTTTCTAACTTCGGTTTGAGGTTTTGGCATAGGTTGAGTACATGGAACAGTACATTCAGGCGTATTTAATACCCTCAGCCAATCACGATACGGCTGTTTCCCCTCCTTGAGCAGAATTTCCAAACGCTGCAATAGAATTGGTTTTCTATGGCTTAGCGATCTTGTAATATAAACCTTACTTGCGCAAAACAAATTGTGTAAAGTATAAAAAAAATACCCCTGCTCTTCTTGCGCAGAAGGAAGATTAAATTTTTCTCTCGTAAGTGCATTCAAAAGCGGACTTTGAAAGCTTGGCGCTTCATTAAATCCAGCAAGTATTACAACTTTGTTGTGATATAAGCTGAATTTATTCAAGTCACTTGCTACAGAGAAAAACTCTTTCTCTAAAAATAAAGTCAGAATTTGGCTATATAACTCTAAGGAGCACTTAATTTCTATACCCTCACATGCATTTAAGAAATTACAGGTAAAATTACCTATTTCACTATTTAGCTCTGAAAAATTTATACCAGATAGCATATTAATACACTGCAAATGAGTTGCCACCACATCAGAAATAGGGCAATTTATAGAATCAAATAAAAGATTAAATATAACCTCTAACCTATTGATAATAAGCAATATATTCTCTTTATATTTTAGCTTTTTATGGGCATTGATAGCATTTATAATATCGCTCAGGCCATTTGTACTAAAGTTGCGTAATATCTCTATTTCAAATTCAGATAAAATCCGAGAGTACTCTTCTTGAGTGTAACCAAAAGTCACTAGCCTATGTTTAAGGAGCAAAAGTAATGACACACTGCTCCAATTTGAGGTCAAAACTTCGATACTATAAAGCAGAAGCATTATATAAGGGTAATTTTCCGGTATGGCACTGTGTTGCCTTGATAAACATGCTATACGAGCTGCAAGTAATTTATCAAAGACAACCAAAGAAACGTTTTCATAACCTTCATTCTCTATAATTAATGATGTCACTTGTGCTTCTTCCTCTCTGGAATCACAAGTGATGACTTCAATATTGCCAATATGTCCATTACTAACTTTGCTTAGATCGGCAGTTGTATCAAAGACGTAATCTAGATATTCCTCAGGACTTCCTGTTATCCCAGCCCTTTCTTCTGTCATCCCAGTGCTTGACACTGGGATCCAGTTTTCATTATACAGCCACCTGGTGCGCTCATTTAAAGTTAAGTTTTCTGGATCCCAGTGTCGGAGCACTGGGATGACACCAGAACACGCTTCTGGCAGAAAACTCACATCCCTTCTATCTACATTTAAATAATCCAACAAATCTTTCAAACAATATTGATAGTGTTTTTTATCAAGCAATTTCCAGTCTTTCTCTTTAATTTTCAAATTCAGGTTAGGCAAAATTATTTTTCCAAACGGCAGGTCATATATAGCCTTAATTAACGACTTATCCTTTCCAATTCCAACAAAGATTATATGTTGGTCTTTTTGTAAAGAGATTATCATATTGTTTATGTAATCACTCTTATGTTCTAATATATCTACTACTCCTAAATCTTTTAAAATTTTATTCCAACTCTCAATGAGTAAGCTTATGAAATTCTCTATTTTTTTTGAATGTTCATCGAATTGATAACAATCCGTTGTTTGGATAGATCGAATTTTATCAAGCAATGATGGCAGGCTATAAGCTAAATCAATGGGGAAATTATCATTATTTTTTCTATTCCACTCCAATATGAATTGAATGAGTAGCAGCGTCCTCTTTGTTGGATTGATAACTTTAACTCTATCAAGATTTAATATTAAATCCTCCTCATCGATGTTCTCTAGCGAAACTATCTCTGGCAAAATTATGCATTTTTTAGCGTTGTAATTCTTGAACGCACTCAGCAGCGCTATTACATCCCTTTTGCAGGGAAGTATGATCTTTATCTCGGGAATTTTTTCTCTTTCATATTCAGAAAATATATGCTGAACCAGCACATCAAAAAGGGATTCATCCACATTAACAGTAAAAACTCTTCCCACTAACAGTAACAATTAATACAATATTTTATTGTATAGAAATTATTTAAAATATAAATGTGCTTGTATGCTATTATATATTAAAATCTTTTATATGACAAACATTAGAATAGAAGTTTTAAATAAATGTGAGCAAGTTGGCCGCAGATGGTTAGTCAACGTTTACTCGATTTATATACACAAAGAATTACCACCAAAATTATATGAAGAAATTTGTGAGCTATTTTATAATGGAATCATACAAGATTGCCATTATTATTCCTATAATGAAAACCTTGAAGAAGTTCAATATAACTTCATAGAACCACAAGCAAAGTGGGGCTTGGAGATAAGCTTTTTACCTGGCATGACCGACAATGTAGGCAACACAGCGAAACAAATTGTTAGAGAATATTTAATAAACAAGAACTACATTGATGAAAATGTTTGTATAAAAGCAAGAAGTTCAAAATTGATTCTAGGGCAAGGGAATTTGCCAACTGAAGATGATATAAAACAAGAATTCAACCCTATCACTGAGTATTGCATTCTTGTTTATAAAGAAAACAGCAATCGCCGTTGGAAGTATTATGGTAAATCGAATGCCTCACCTGGTGTCATCCAGTACTTGGATCCAGGAAACTTCAAGCAATTGTATAATGAAAACTGGATTCCAGTGTCAAGCACTGGAATGACAAAAGAAGGGGCTGGGATGACAAAAGAGAGTACTGGGATAACATCAAGTAGTAATGGGGCTAAGTCTGTTGACCTCAATGTAAGTGACCAAGAGCTTGAAAAGATCAGCAAAGATGGAATCGATGGCAATGGTACTTTAGGGCTCTCTCTGGCAGCAATGAAAGCTATAAAGGATTACTTTAAAAAACTTAATAGAAATCCATATGATATTGAACTTGAGTCCCTAGCACAAACTTGGTCCGAACATTGTAAACACAATATTTTTTGCTCTCCTATTGATGAAATAAAAGACGGTCTATATGCTCATTATATTAAGCGTGCAACGCGTGAGATAAATTCTGACATATGCGTGTCAGTTTTCTCCGACAACGCAGGGGGAATAATTTTTGATGACGATTACTTAATCGTAGATAAAGTTGAAACTCACAATAGCCCTTCAGCTCTTGATCCATTTGGTGGAGCAATGACCGGAGTGCTTGGAGTTAATCGTGATATAGTGGGTTTCGGGAAAGGCGCGGAACCTATAATGAATACCTATTACTTTTGCTTTGCCAAAGAAGCAAAAGGCAAATTTTATAGGGATAAAGAGCGCACTGATGAGATCTTACCGCCGAAATATATAATGAAAGAAGTGATTCATGGCGTTAATGTTGCTGGTAATTGCTCTGGTATTCCAACACAACTTGGGTCGGTATATTTTGACGATAGATTTTGTGGGAAGCCGCTGGTCTTTGTTGGAAGTGTCGGAATTATTCCGCGCAGTATAAATAATGCACCTTCACACATAAAAGGACCTAAAAACGGCGATAAGATTGTAATTATTGGTGGAAGAGTTGGAAGAGATGGAATTCACGGTGCGACATTTTCTTCAGAGGCTTTGTCGGGAAACAGCCCTTCAACAATCGTACAAATTGGTGACCCTATAACACAAAAAAAATTATCCAATGCCGCCTTGGAAGCAAGAGATCTTGATCTTTATAATGCAATAACGGATAATGGAGCAGGCGGTCTATCATCGTCTATTGGTGAAATGGGAAAAGACGGATTTGAAGTTGATTTGAGCAAGGTTCTCCTTAAAAACGATGGTATGGCTCCGTGGGAAATATGGATATCAGAATCACAAGAGAGAATGACCTTAGCAGTTCCAGAAGAAAATCTTCCTGTGTTTAAGCAAATCATGAAAAAACATGATGTGGAGGTTTGTGTGATTGGAGAGTTCAGTGATAGCAAGAGGGCTAAGGTTCAACTCTCTTCTGCTCCACCAATAATGGACATCGAAACTGAATTTCTGCATGATGGTAATCCCAAAGTGCATTTACAGACAAAGCCGTGGTCTAAGGGGCTTCTAGCGCCATGCACTGGAATGACAACAAATCCAGCATCTTTAGAAGTCGAGCTAAAAGAAATGCTGAGCAGACCAAACATATGCAGCAAAGAGTTTATAGTGGTGCAATATGACCATGAAGTTCAAGGATCGTCAGTGCTAAAACCATTGCAGGGCAAGGGAAGAGTGTGCAGTGAAGCTATTGTTTCAAGGCCAATCTTTTCTTCAAACAAAGGTGTTGTGAAATCACAGGGGTTTGGCTCGAGTTATGGAGAAATTGACACCTACCACATGGCAGCATGTGCAATTGACACCGCGATATGCAACTATGTAGCCGCAGGAGGAAATATAAATCATCTAGCGTTGCTCGACAATTTTTGCTGGTGTGATGCTTATAATCCAGAAAGGCTGTGGCAACTAAAGAGAGCTGCAGAGGCTTGTTACGACTTTGCAACTGCATTTAAAACACCATTCATATCCGGAAAAGATAGTATGTTTAACGACTTTAAGGGATATGACGAAAATGGCGAGAAAGTGATGATATCTGCACCACCTTCATTACTCATCTCAGCAATTGGAGTTATAGAGAATATTGAAAGTGCGGTATCGCTTGATGTGAAAATGCCGGGGGACTTGATATATGTGCTTGGTACAACCCACGATGAGCTTGGTAGATCTGAATATCAGTTATATAGTGGAATAGGTAATAACAACGTACCAAAAGTTGATGCAAAGAGCGCTAGGAAGTTGTATGAGCGTTACAACCAGGCAATAAGAGATGGCATAATTGCCTCTGCAATCGCACCAAACTTGGGCGGATTAATTATTGCTCTGGCAAAATCGCTAATTGCAGGAGACCTTGGTGCTGAAATCGATCTTTCACTAGTGCCAATAGGAAAAATACAAAATACAGGTATAATAAACAAGATAATAATGTTTTCTGAATCGCAAAGTAGAATTTTGGTTACTATTGCATCACAAAATCGGAAGAGGTTTGAAGCATTGTTTGAAGGTGCGGTTTATTCATGTATTGGCAAAGTAACAGAGAAAAAGGTGCTAAATATAAAGGATGTTTTAAAAGTAAATCTGAAAGATTTGGGAAATAGTTATTATATAGCTAAAGTGACTTAGGTTTACAGACGATTTGATAAATGACAAATTCGTCATCCCGCTGCTTGTTAGCGCTTACTATTACCCACAAGTATAAAATTCATGAGCGAGTCTCCATCCTTCTGCTAAATCAAAGAGACGTTTCCATCCCTTCCACAAAGCTATAGCTAAGTCATTTTTGCGAGCTAAAAACCCTCCTAATTTGGCTATCCACCTCACGATTTCTCTTATAGGTGGTGGGATTTCAGGATAGTCTTTTGTCTTAAGCATTTTGGTATACAAAACCTTCCATTCGTCATCAGTCAGTATGACAGTGCAAGAAAGATTTGGATTTGTTCTAGCTACTAGTGTGATAAAAAATATTCTCCATGCAATTATACTCATAATTGTAAGAAAGCGGATTAATCTATCTGCTGTTTGGAGCCTACATTCTTCAACTTTAAGACCGGATTTTAAAATTTTATGAAAAACCTCTATTCTCCATCTTAAGCAATACCATTGTATTTTTTCTACTGCTTCTTCAAAATTATTAATATTTATATTTGTCAACAAAATCCAGTTCATAGGTTCTTCGCCAAATGGGGGGTGTTTTTCTATAGCATAGACAGCATTTAAACTTAAATTAGGAAGTTTTTGGGTTTTACGTCTAGCATTATTTTTTGATGCATTCATCACAAAGTTACTAAACTTTACTTCTAAAACTGTTGTTCTTTGAGGTTTATCATTGCGAGCAGACTTGAATTTCTCCTTGACAAGACATGCGATTCATTAAATCCCACAACCTTTCACCACCTTTTTCAGAATAAGTCGACTTCTTATTTACTGTTCTGTTTTGATTTCCTCTTACTACAAAAAGAGATTGATTAGTGGAAGCGACTTCAAATAAATCATAAATATCTGCTTCTCTATCGCAAACGGTAACTACCTTAACGTTCTTTAATCCAGGATGGTGAGTAGAATCTTTAAGTGATGCTATCCACCGTATGCTTTCTTTCTCTTCTATCGGAATAGCAGTATTATGGCTTCTTCTTTTCAACTCTTTTAGGTCTTCAGCCAAAGGAGGTCTAGTACTAATTTTTTGATCTAATAATCCTATAGGTAGCCCTTCTGTTGTAACTGCAAACGTTGTATGCATCATGGGTTTTAAAGTTAGTTGTTTTAGATGTTAATCTTGCTGCTATAATCCCTAATCCTTCGGTCTTTTTATGATTTTTATATGAAATATAACTCGTGTCTTGGATAGCTAAGATAGTTTTTAGCTCTTTCAACAGTTTTAATTATATGACTGTCTAATATCTTTCTTTCAGAAATGGCATCGTTTTGGAAAAATCTATAAGCTGCTTTACTTTGATGCCAATCTTCACAAGCTTGATTTATTGAACGCTCAGGCGATTCAGCAAAACTATTAACTATTTTTAAAAGCCTCTTACTTAATCTTATATCACCAAAATTAACAATTCCAAATTCACTTTCTGCCCATTCGCCAGTTGAGGTATTTATATTTCTTTTCATCATATATTCCATTTTTAGACCATAGATCTATTTATAATAGAAAGTTGAATTAGTAAAATAGCAGCTTTTTCTCCATTTTTAGATTTATGGGTAATAGTAAGTTGTTAGCGGGATCTAGAGATACCGCGGCGGTATGACGTAGGAAAACCTTTCTTGGGTTAGCTATAGCATGTCAGTTTAAAATATTTTTTTTGATTATGCTAAATAACTCTTTCACTATGTGCAATATTTACTTAAAATAAATGTATGTTATTAAATTTGATTATGTCTATTTTATCGATACTCCTGTTTATCAGTCTTTCTTTACTCAACACTTCAAATAAATTGATGATATGTGCTGCCTTATTTGTGGGAGCTGCTTTAGTTGTAAATTCAATGGTTGAATTTTATGGCAAAAGCAAAGCTACGTACAGATTAATAGTGTGTACAGCGCTATGTTGTGTTTTTAAATGGCAAAGTTTTAATTTGATGATATTGATTTCATATACTGCAATTTTAGTCTCTCTTCTCTCAAGCATAATTATTTTTGAAAAATTGAAGTCCAAGTTGAATTTTCATATGGCAAATTTCATTACTTTAATTATAGCATCAGTTGTTGATAGTGCCGTTGTATGTGTTGGATTACTATACAAATTTTCTGCAGGTAAATGCTTATCAATATATATTAGAGATTTAATTTTTAAGTTTTCTTATGTGTCAGTATTGAGCATCTGCTTGTTTGTAGGAATGTATTTATTTTGCTTGGCGAACAAGAAGTATTTTAAGATTTCCACATAACCTGTTTTCTGATATAGCTAAACTGACTTTGGGTCCTGGGTTGGTGGTCCTAATACGTAACAACAGTTTAGAATTTATAGGTAGCCTAAACCCACAACTGTACAAAGATTGCAATTTGAGGACGATCTCCACCAGTAAGATGTCACCCCAGTGCTTGACACACAGCTGTACGAACATTGCAATTTGCAGGTAATTTGCGAGTAAGTGGTGTCATGGTGCGCCAAGAAGTGCTTGGAGAACAGTTGGTGAAAATCCAACACAAACAAAGTCTAGCCAACAGTTTGGAACAGACCACTATGTTGCATGAGGTAACGAGTGTAATAGAGCTAGTGGGATGGACAATGCAGGGTACAACGAAAGTGAAGGGATTGAGTTCCGAAATACCTGAAGACATAGAGGTCGACATTTTCATGGCCATGGAAGACAGCATGAAGGATAACGTAAAGGCAAGTTATCACTCACTCTATCGGGATCTGAGACCGTGCCATGTATTGAAATGGACTTCAAGTGAACTTGGGAGATCCTATGCATTCCTACAAAGGTACGCTGGAACAAGTCAACAAAGGCAAGAACTAGCGGAAGATGCAGGGGAAGTCGGACTGATTGATAGTACTCAGAATGTGGGAAAGCCACGTACAAGGGGAAGCGATCAGCAATATAGTAACTGGAATAGGGATTGCTAGGCCAATACAACGGAGGTTGGAATAACATGCAAAATAAACTAAACCAGATAGCAGTAAGAGCAAAGCAAGATAAGCGACTAAAATTCACATCGTTAGTCCATCTGATAAATACAGAGAATCTTGCGAGATGTTATAAAGAACTGAAGCGTAACAAGGCTTGTGGAGTAGACCAGATAACAGTGGAATCATACGGAGAAAATCTGAATGAGAAACTCGAAGTGCTAGTAGAAAGTATGAAGAGGAAGCAATATCAACCACAACCAGTAAAGAGGGTATATATACCGAAAGCTGGAAGTAAAGAGAAACGCGGACTCGGAATACCATCGACCGAGGATAAATTAGTACAGATTATGCTGAAGAAGATATTAGAAAATATTTACGAGGCAAACTTTCTGGACAGCTCATATGGATTTCGACCTGGAAGAAACTGTCATCAAGCGGTAAATGCACTAGATAAAGCAGTTATGTACAAGCCAATAAACTACATTGTAGAAGTGGATATCAAGAAGTTCTACGATAATATACAGCATAAATGGCTAATGAGATGTCTAAGGGAACGAATAACTGACCCAAATTTGCTGTGGTTAGTAAAGCGGTTTCTCAAGGCAGGGATAGTCGAAGCTGGAAATTATGAAGCAACAAAACAAGGTACACCCCAAGGTGGTATAGTAAGTCCTGTATTAGCAAATATATACTTACATTATGTGTTGGATTTATGGATAGAAAAGAAATTTAAACCAAGATCCAGAGGATATATACAACTAATAAGGTTTTGCGACGATTTTGTGGTTTGTTGCGAAAGTAAGGTAGACGCGGAAGAATTTCTGGAATTACTGAAACAAAGGCTAAATAAATTTGGGTTGGAAGTATCTGAAAACAAGACCAGAGTAGTAAAGTTTGGCAAGAGGGAGTGGCAACAAGCGATAAGAGAGAAACGAAGGACGGAAAGTTTCAATTTTCTGGGGTTTACGCACTATGGTGCAAAAAGTCGTCGTGGTAGATTAATAATGGGACATAAAACCTCAAAGTTAAATCTAGCCAGAAAACTAAAAGAAATCAAGGAGTGGTTGAAAATAGTCCGCGGAAGTATTCGACTTAAAGATTGGTGGCAAGTACTGAAGGCTAAATTAACAGGACACTATAACTACTTTGGTATTAGCGGAAATTATTGGTGTTTGAAACAATTTTACACATCAGTAAGAAAGCTAGCATTTAAATGGATAAATCGGCGTAGTCAGAAAAAGAGTATGACCTGGGAACAGTTTGTACACTACGTAGAAGTAAATCCATTACCAAAGCCAAAAATACATTTTTCTTTATATGCATAAGAGGGACGACTGTGAAAACTAATATTGATGAGCCGTGTGCGGGAAATCTGCAAGCACGGTTCTTTAGGGGGAGTTGTAGTAATATAACTCAAACGAGAGGAGTAAAGCTACAGCTTCTACCGAACAAAGTAGCCGACACTGGGATGGCTTTGTTGCATAGCAACGTAAGTTTTTTCCAGAGTAAATAATTTTATGCGACTATTTCAAATTTAGGCATACCAATTGCAGTAAATTTGTTCATTAAGTAGCATTTAATAAGTAGTTCCTTCTCTCTATTTGTCTCAGATTTATTCTTAAAACTAAACCCAAATATTCGCTTCAACCTTGAGAAAAATTCTTCAATATACGATCTTTTTCCGTAATTTACTTCTTCTTTCCATCTTTTTATACCATTCTCACCATGTAATTTCATTAACTGAATAGCGGCATTTCTATCAAGCATATAATCCAATTTTGGATGCTCTGCTGCGTTGTTTTTCGGAGGAATTTTCGTTTTTATGCCATATTGATTACACAGCTTATAGAGCTTTTTTCTATCATATGCCCTATCTGCATATAGTGCTTTTATAGCATATTTAACATCAAATTTCCCCAATGCTCCATAGTGATCAGAGTAAACGCCATTACTGTATTTTGTAGCTATGACTTGTTTGCTCAACATTATGTGCAATTTTCTTACTTGTTTATAGCCGCGGTACTCTCTATCTTTGCTATTTTCTTTGCTGTGTGTTGTTGTATATACTAATTCCTATACTGTCTATAGCAATTTCGATATCTTCCATGTTATTTTTATCAACTCTGCAATCATTGATCTTAATATCAAGTTTCTTTTGATGCTTGTGAATAGCTGATAACTGCCAAATCTCTTCCTATTTGTTGCAAATATCCTTTTATAAACCCGACTGTTTGTCTTAAACTAATTCTAAAGAGACTGACGATTATGTGCACCAAAATTACAACTTTATCACTATAAATATAGTTGCCACCCTGCATTTTTGGCCCAATTTCATACCAATTTTCGATAGCTTTATCGATGTAATGAAAAATATTTCCTCTTTCCTGGAGAAATTTGTTATATTCATTTTGGTTACTGACTTTCATTTTTTGTGGCATATTTTTCCTTTGTCGGTTAAATAGCTGTTTTATAATGAATTCTGTCAGTAACTGCAAGATTTTTTCAGTTGCTATGCAACAAAGCCCACTGGGATCCAGGAAACTTAATTGCAAGTAATGCATTGGGTTTGGTGAGTATGGGTTTTGCGTTATAGAATGAAGCACTTTTGGTGAATTTGTAAAGAAAACTGAATTCCAGCATCAAGTGCTGGAATGACATCATAGGGGCACTGGGATCCAGAAAAAAGGATAATGTTATTCAAATAGCTGACACTGGTTCCTTTATGACGGCAGTGCTTGACACTGGAATCCAGCCTTTCTGCAATCTCATCGAAAACGTTGTAACCACTTTCTATGCTAGTTTGCTTGTGAGCAAGCAAACTTTCCTGGATCCAAGTAGTCAAGGCACTGGGATGACACCCTACTAGCGGAAGTTACTCTCAAATGTTTGTTCATGTTAGCTATAAATATTAAGAAATTTACCAAACGAAAAAAAAGGCAAAAGAAACCCTGGTCATTGTCTATTTTCAGTATTGGCGTTTTTTTAGTCTTAAACACTGCAATTTAGCTGCTTTTAATTGCAACTCACCTTAGTTTAAATGTTTAAGAAATTTACTAAGCAGAAAAAAGGCAAAAGAAATCCCTTGTTAGCTAGTTGTCACTCTCTAATCCTGCAAATTGGCGTACTATACTGTCTTAAACGACTTATAAGCGCGTTTCAGCTTGTGTAGGTAAAAACCTAGAAATACTGTGAAGACATAAGGTGCACATAGTGCAAAAAATTAAAAACAAGACGCCAACTACGTTGTTTTCTTGCTGTTTAATCTGCACAGATGAAGATAACTGAATACCTTCAGTTTCATGATAAGGGGGCTGGCGGAGTTTGTAAAGTAATTTTTTACATTTAATTTATAGCTCCCTGCATGATACCACGTATTATCTATACCAAGGTGTTCTGCTTGTAGATATTATACCAACAATCCACTATTTTTTTTATGTCTTGTGGTTTAGTTTCTGGACCTATGCTGATTCTAATTGAACACTCTGCTTGCTCTTTTGTTGCCCCCATTGCAAGCAAAACATGGGAAGGCTCAACTTTTCCAGAAGAACATGCAGAACCATTACTAACTGCAATATGATTCAAGTCAAAATGCATGAGCTGCACATCACTCTTTACTCCTGGCATATAAATAAAACTTGTGTTTGGCAGCCTCTTAGAGTTTTTACCGAAGATTCTTATGTCACTGGCAAGATTTAATAATTCACACTCTAATTGATCACGTAGCTCCTTTACTTCATCCATTTTGGATAGAAGATCTGGAATATTTTGCAGTGCAGCAGAAAGGCCTGCAATCGCAACAATATTTTCCGTACCACCACGAAATCCCTTCTCTTGTCCACCACCTATTATAATAGGTTCTATCGCAAGTTCTTTATTGAATATTAAAACTCCACTGCCTGCTACACCGCCAAATTTATGGGCGGATAAAGTGAGTAAATCCACTCCTAAATCTTCCATATTAACTTTAATTTTTCCAACACTTTGAGCAGTGTCAGTGTGGCAAATTGCTCCAAATTTGTGTGCTATTTCAGCTATTTCCTTAACAGGCTGAATAACTCCGGTTTCGTTATTTGCCATCATAACTGAAACTATTGCTTTATTTCCTTTAAGTTTGCTTAGAATTTTTTCTAGCTCTAAAAAGTCAACAATGCCCTCCAGATTAACGGGTATTATATATGGATTACATGCAGAATTAAGAATTGAAGGATGCTCTATAGCTGAAATTACATGCAGATAGCCTGCTATTCCTCTCATAACAAGGTTATTCGCTTCGGTTGCACCAGACGTAAAAACTATTTCTTTATCACTTGAGACGCCAATAGCACCACGTACGTTATCTCTTGCCTCCTGAAGAATCTTCCTCGCTTCTTGTCCTCTTTTATGTAGTGATGATGGATTGAGCGTTTGTTTTAACAAGACCTCAAATATACTTTTTTTTACATTTTCACTAATTGGAGCAGTTGCATTGTAATCAGCATATACGCAACCACTATTTTCTAAAGAGAATGGACTCATCTGTCACTTAAATAAGTTTACCATCAACTATAGCCATAACTATGTACGTTAGCTTTAACACGATAAAAAATTTATTGCAAAAACAGCGAAATTAATACATAATTAATAATTCATGTCATCAATACCTGTCAAGCAGGTTTTTATTAGGAGTTACCGTGGTAGAAGTTTTTTTGAATAATGCAACAAGAAAGATAGAAGGTGAATACCACCAAAGCAAAGATGCCAACGCGCCGGTTGTGCTGGTTTTACATCATCACCCTCAATATGGTGGTAATATGGATAGTAAAATTGTACATAGTACATATACGTCTTTTATCGATAACAATTTTTCTGCATTGAAAATTAACTTTCGGGGTGTGGGAAAATCTACTGGAACTTTTGATAAGGGTATAGGAGAGTTAACTGACGCTGCGGTAGCTATTGATTGGCTTCAGGAACATAATTCTAGCAACGTTCCAATTTGGATCGCTGGTTTTTCTTTTGGAGCATGGGTGGCTATGCAGCTAACAATGCGCCGCCCTGAGATAGTGGGTTTTATTGCTCTTTCTCTTCCGGTAACTAAGTACGATTTTTCTTTTCTTTCTCCCTGTCCAGTTTCTGGGCTTATAATACAAAGCAGTAATGATACAATCTCAGAAGAAAGCGATGTAACAGAATTAGCAAAAAGGTTGATAAATTCAGTAAAAAGTGATCACATGAAATACCATATAATAGATGAGACTAATCACTTTCTAAGGGATAAAGAAGAGGAAGTGACTCAAATCGTAGACGATTATATAAAACTGCGCTTGAATAGTGCAACTATTTCTTCTCAAAAGGTCAAAAAAGAGGTAAGGGTAAAAGAATATGCCTAATCTTTACAAACAAGAGAAATGAGTGTAGTAATATAAATGAAAAGGTTTTGTTATGTTTAAAAAGCTATTATTTTTTGTTTTAGCTGTGTTTATGTTATCGGGGTGTTCCCTAAGTAAACAGCGTAAGTTAAAAAGTCCGTGTATAAAAAGCAATGAAAGCATTTCATGCGAGTTGTACTCTGTTAATGATCATTGGTTAGATAAGTATAAGGCATAGGTAGTTTTAAATTGTGCTATTTTTCCTATTCACAACTTCACTAATGATCGATCTCTCAATTGGAAAATGCAGTCTGCCTTTTCTGCAAGGAGATGATTGTGTGTTACTATAAGCATAGAGCTGTTATTTTCCTTTACGTATGAATGTAGCAGTAAAAACACGTTAAAAGAATTTGTTGGATCTAAATTTCCTGTTGGCTCATCTGCAAGTAAAAGCTTTGGGGAATTTACAATGCTTCTTGCAATTGCAACTCTCTGCCTTTCCCCACCCGAAACTTCAGATACCATACTACTTGCTTTGTTTTCCAGACCAAATTTTTCCAACATTGCTTGCGAATTTTTTTTTGCTTCAGCTTTGCTTTTTCCTGCAATGAGTTGAGGAAGCATAATATTTTCCAACACCGATAACTCTTGTAACAAATAGTGAAATTGATAAACAAAACTAAGAAAATTTCTTCTTACATGGGTTTTATGCTTATTACTGGCTTGTGTGCAATTTATTCCATCTATCGTAACTATACCTGAAGTTGGCTTGTCCAACAAGCCTGCAATTTGCAATATAGTTGTTTTCCCTGCACCTGAATCGCCAATCAGCGCTACTACTTGCCCTCTTGTGACACTTAAGTTGATATCCTTTACAACAGCAGAATTGTCCTTGAAGCTTTTATCTACAGAAGTTAGTTCTAGTGCTACATTACCACCCATGTTTAAAAGACCTATAACCATACAAATGTTGTGCTTGCATAGCAAATGATGTTATTCCAGTGCATGACCAGTAAAAAAGAAATAGAAGAATAAACCTCAGTGTCAAGTATACAACTATATGAACGTTGTGACTTGAGAGCACCCTCCACCAGAGAAGGGTGTCATCCCAGTACTCCGACACTGGGATCCAGGAATTTTGATTGGACACTAAGTTGGTGAGCATAAAAGTAGCTAATCCTATGTTAAAACACAACGTTTGTGATGGGATTGCGTAAAAGGCTGGATTCCAGTGTTACGCACTGGAATGACATCATTTACTATGTAACATCGTGTCACATTACAACATCCGTACAGTTATATATCAAGCACTGGAATGACATCAAATTTTTGACTAAACTGAGAAGCTGTTACCACAACCACATTGAGACTTAGCAAACGCATTCTTTATTTGAAAACCAGAACCACTGAGATCCTCAGTATAATCTATAACTGAGTTATTTAAAAATTTTGCTGAACAATTATCAACCATTAATACAGGATTGCCATTTTCATCATTAATTACTATATCTTTACCTTTTTTGCTGAAACTGGAGTGGCTTCTATAGTCCTCGCTTTCTTCATAATCATCATCTTCGTCTTCGTCATCAAACTCATCATCGTAATCATCATCTTCATCATCCAAAGATAGATTTTTATTCATTTGATCCATAAGAAAATTGTATTTGAAACCAGAACATCCACCACCTGAAACTGCAACCCGCAAAACGGAACTCTTATCCCCTTCCTCCTCTGCAAGAGAGTGGATTTTTTTTAGTGCATTATCAGTTAAGTTGATGTTGTAATTTGTTGACATAGTAACCACCGTTTATTATTGATAACTTATTATAGTAGAAATTTTACATGTCAAACAATAATTTTCTATTAAATTATGCATGCTTTCCAAGCAAAACAAAAGGGAGATACTTCAAAGAGCCAGAAGATGAAAATCGCAGCTGCTTTCAGCGTGATAGGGATCGCATTGTTCACTCTAATGCGTTTAGGAAATTGGGATACAAAACACAAGTTTTTATCAATTACGAGCACGATTACTATCGTACTCGGCTGACTCATAGCCTTGAAGTTGCACAAATTGCAAGATCCATCGCACGCAGGCTCAGCTTAGATGAGGACATCACTGAATGCATAGCGCTTGCACATGACCTTGGTCATCCCCCATTTGGTCACACAGGTGAGGATGCTCTAAAGAAATCAGTTCAAGTTAATAATGAGAAGTATGAGTTTGATCATAATGTTCAAGCTATAAGGATTTTAACTTACCTCGAACAAAAACACGCTGACTTTGATGGTATGAATCTAAGTTGGGAGGTGGTTGAAGGGGTTGCAAAACATAACGGTCCCTTGCTTGGTCAAAACGCGGAGTCTTCTACAAATAATCAGCTGTTATTAGAATATAATGAAAAATATGATCTAAAACTTGGAGAATTTTCAAGCATTGAGGCGCAAGTTGCCTCAATTGCCGATGATATTGCTTACAGTGTTCACGATCTTGATGATGCACTCAGGGCAAATTTAGTAACCATCGAAGATTTGCTGAATGTCCCTTTAATTGGAAAGGTGTTTAAAGACGTAAGGAGCGGATATTCAGAATTGCCTCAGAGCAAACTCATACATGAATCACTGAGTGGAACTATAGGAACTATGATAAGCGATGTTGTTTCTCAGACTGAAAGAAATATTGAAGATCACAAAATAAAAAGCGTAGAAGACGTAAGAAGTCTAAATAAAATGCTAGTCACATTTTCACCAGAAGTTGCGAATGCTACAAAAGAAATGAAAAGATTCAACATGGAGAAAATATACAGAAGCTATAAACTGAGTAGAACGATGAACAAAGCAAAACGCATAATACAGGAACTTTTTCAATGTTTTTATGAAAACCCAGGATTACTTCCCACAGAGTGGAGCAAACTCGCTTGTGAATCTCAGCGTTCAGTAATAATATGTGACTATATCTCAGGTATGACAGATAGATTTGCCATACACGAGCACAGAAGAATTTTTGATACCTCATACGAAATGACTTCTTTCTAATGACTGATGATCATTTCATGTCAATTGCATTAAGACTTGCAGAAAAAAATCTTGGAAATGTTGCACCAAATCCTGCTGTCGGGTGTGTTATTGTAAAGGATGGTACAATTATTAGTGAGGGATATACAGGGATCGGTGGGCGTCCGCATGCGGAGGTAGTCGCTTTGCAAAACGCGAAAGGTTCAACTCAAGATGCAACTATGTATATCACGCTCGAGCCATGTTGCCACTTTGGAGTTACAGAACCTTGCACCGCAGGAATTATAAGAGCTGGAATAAAAAGGGTAGTAATTGCAACTATTGACCCAGATAGTAGAGTTTTAGGTGGAGGCATTAAAGCTCTAAAAGAAGCAGGAATTGAGATTGAGCAAGGTATTATGCAAAAAGAGGCAGAAGAACTGAATGTTGGTTTTTTCACCACTAAAGAATTACATAGACCATTTATAGCTTGCAAAATCGCAACAACTCTTGACGGAAAAATTGCAACATTTACAGGCGATAGCAAATGGATAACAAGTGAGGATACAAGAAATTGGGTGCATGAGCTCAGAGCAAAATATGACGCAATTATGATCGGCAGCAATACTCTTATTAATGACGATCCACTCTTAACTTGCAGATTACCAGAACTCGGAAGTAGATCGCCAATAAGGCTAATTATAGATAGCCAAGCAAAATTGAAGGAAGAGCACAATATTGCAAAGACTGCAGATAAAGTAACAACTTGGGTGATTACAAACAGAGAAATAGAGAGAAAAATAAAAAACATTAATTATTTGATAGTTAATACACCTCCTGTCATCCCAGTGCCCAGACACATAGCTGTTGTTCGCGGAGGCAGTGTGTTAGCCGGTTTTGCCTCAAACACAAAGGTGTCATTCCAGTGCCTTGACTACTTGGATCCAGGAAAATTGATTGTGCACTATACAACATTTTCGATCAAAAAACTGGATTCCAGTGTCAAGCACTGGAATGACACCACCGGCAAATTGCAATGTTCGTATAATTATGTGCCCGGACACTGGAATCTAGAAAAAACATGGATTCCAACGTCAAGTGCTCAACTGTACGAATGCTGTAATATAAGAGCGATTTTTACCAAGAAGGGTGTCATCCCAGTGCCCAGACACTGGGATCCAGAAAACTTCAAGCAATTGCATAATGAAAACTGGATTCCAGCGTCACGCGCTGGAATGACATCAGAACCTGATGTTATCGGCAAAGTCTGCCTAAAAAACATGGCATCAAAACTTGTTTCAGAAATTGGTATAACAAGATTATTAGTTGAAGGTGGAGGAGTGTTAATCACAGAACTATTAAAGTGTAATTTAATCGACAGGTTAATAATCTGCCGCAGTGGTAAAATTCTAGGCAACGATGCCATTTCTTTTGTAGGAAATTTAGGAATTCAATCTATTAACAAATGTTACCAGTTCAAAAAAACAGAGATAATAGACTTTGATGAGGATATAGTTGAGATATGGGATAGATTATTGTAACCTTTACATATTCAAATAAAAGAAGAAAAAAAGTATCCGTTCAGGAGAGTGGTTTAAGAAACAATAGATAGAAGGTTTTGGAAAGGATTGAGACCCATTTGTTTCCATGTTAAGTATAACGAAATTATCCGTTCAAGGAATGCATTTCCCCGCTTCGATTGGGTAAAATATGAATTTTTGCGATAAACGACATAATGCCGAATTTGCCGTTCAGCGTAGTTATTTGTCAGCGGAATATTTTCTAGATCATCTAAAAAATTCCACATCATTCTTTCAGATTTCAAAATATTTTTTGCAACTCGAGAAGCTCCAATTGCTTCAGGTAAACGGGATATTTCCTTCAAGTAATACCTTGTACGTTTTCGCAACTTTCTGGCACGTCTGGTAAATCTAAAAACATCTATCTCATTTTTTAGCAAAGCCTTTTTTAGTGCAAATAATTCAGTAGCTACATTTCTTAAGTAACAGCCGAGAACTTTGACTTCAATATTCCAACTATGTGCTAATCTTTCAAAATCCCTTGATAAGTGTGCCCAACAAATTTGCCTTTTTTCATCAGCAAAGTAGTTGTATGCCGCATACCTGTCAGTTACTACCAAACTATTACGATTGCAGCATACACTATTTTTTAAAACTTTCATTCCCCTTGACTCTGTCAACTTTACAAAACTTGCCGTATTGCTTGCAAACATCCAACACCAAGCGAGTTTACCTTTATTATAATGGCTCGTTTCATCAATATGTAAAACTTTACTTCTACTTATCTCTTGTTCGATTTGCTCATATGTTTTTTCGCATTTTGATGCAACTCTATTTTCACTGTTTGATATGCTACCAACACTTATGTTCAAATTAAAAATGTCATTTATAATGCTTGCTACTTCACGTTTTGAGTTTTTGTAAAATCCGCTGAGTGCTGCAATTATCGATTTAACTTTTGGACCAAATGTATCTGATGTAACACTTTCTGGTAATTTGCTGCTTCTTCTTTTTTCGCACTTCCGACAACGGCCATGCTCTAGCTGATACTCTACTACATACGGCTTAATTTCCTGCAGATCAACTTTCTGATGAATATATGGTTTTTCACATACTGCAATCTTCCCTCCGCATTCGCAAGTATTAGGCAACTCTATCTTTATCACCTCATCTGCATCCACTTTAGCGCGATAATTACCTTTGTGTCCGATCTGACCACCAATATTTCTTTCGCTTTTTGGCTTGTCCTTTTTTATTTTGTATAGCTCTTTTGAGCTGGGCAGGGATGAGTTTTTTGAATTTAAACCGAGCCTTTCCTTTAACTCAGCGTTCTCTATCCCTAAAGCCTTGTTCTCTGCTTTTAAACTTTCATTCTCTCTTTCCAGCCTTTCTATTTTTGCTTCTAACTTTTCTATTTTTTGCTGTAAATTTTTGCAAAGTTCTAAAAGGTTTACCACATTACCTCACTTTTGCTCTATGATTATCTTTTTAGATCACCTTGTCTACCTTATTCTGCCACTCCGCTGAACGGATACGAAAAAAAGAGGTAGAAATGGCTCCACCTCTAGTCATGTTAATTTATTAAGCTGTTATTCTTTAAATGCTGCTTTAACATCCGCAGTAACAACATTAGGATCTACTAAGAGAGTAGGTAAAATTTCTTTAACTTTTCCTTTCAAATCATCGTCAGAAAGTACTTTACCTGGAGTACCATCTTTACCGTCCACGCCGTCTTTACCCTTAGCTCCCTCCATTGCATTCATTTGCTGATATGAAGAATAAGCTTGTGCAGCAAAATATACAGCAACACAAGAAACTATTGCTGCTATTATCCAAGGTTTAGCAAGAAACGCTAAAGGAAGCGTTGCACCTTTCGCAGCAGCATAAATAGCTGTCGCTGCTAATGCTACGAATGCAATTGCAAATCCTGCTTGCATGGTTGTTTTTGTTATATGTGCAGTATTTTCCCACTTCAATATGTTTTTATAGTCATAATAGTCCTCTTAAAGTAAGGTTAATAAGAGGATTAAGTATGTGTTAATAGATGCACGTTGGTCAAGCTATTTTTTACATTATTATTTAAAGTATATATTTCAAGCTGCTTTCTAAACTGTTACCAATTGTATATAATTAACTATGAAACATGGTTGGCTGAATCTCGATAAACCAATAGGAATTAGTTCTGCACAAGCTGTAACCCAAGTTAAAAAGATTTTTGGAATTAAGAAAGCTGGTCATCTGGGAACACTTGATCCTTTAGCTTCAGGTGTGTTGCCAATTGCTCTTGGCGAAGCAACAAAAACTGTACCGTATTTATCTTGTGACTTAAAGGCATACGATTTTACAATAAAATGGGGTGAACAAAGAACAACGGATGATTTGGGTGGTGATATTATTAGAACTAGCACTATAGAACCTCAATATAGTCAAATAAATTGTGCAATTAAAAATTTTATTGGTGAGATCAAGCAGACTCCTCCTCAATTTTCAGCAATAAAAATCAAGGGAGCAAGGGCGTATAAATTGGCAAGAAGTGGGCAAAAGGTGAATATAAAGCCCGACAAGTCAAAATACATGAACTGAAATTGATATCTGTGGATACCATAAATAATAGTGCAAATTTTTCTATGATGTGCGGTAGTGGTGTACATGTGAGATCAATTGCTCGTGATCTTGGAATTGCATTAAATTGTTTTGGACACATTACAAAATTAAGAAGAACTATGGTAGGTGACTTTAGAGAAAATGAATCAGTGACAATTGAGCAACTTATTGAAAAAACTCGCTTTTTGGTGTCATCCCAGCGCGTGACGCTGGAATCCAGAAAAAAAGAACCAGTGTCAGCTACTCAGATGACACCCTTCCCTGGTGGACTCAAATCACAATGTCCGTACACTCAATGGCGTCAACTTAAGGAAAAATATAAGCGATAGTGTGTAAAATTTCTCTCTAAATTTTTTATCATAAAATTATCCAAAGAGTAAAAAAAAACGCTGTTGTTTCTATAAAAAAGTTTAAAATGTGTCCTTTCTATAAGGAGACATGCAGAAAGGAAAAAATCTTATTTTACAAATTAAAAATACAATATACTCAAAAACTTTTCAGAAGATCCATAGGAGGGTTTGCTAATGGTGCGCCAAGAAGTGCTTGGAGAACAGTTGGTGAAAATCCAACACAAACAAAGTCTAGCCAACAGTTTGGAACAGACCACTATGTTGCATGAGGTAACGAGTGTAATAGAGCTAGTGGGATGGACAATGCAGGGTACAACGAAAGTGAAGGGATTGAGTTCCGAAATACCTGAAGACATAGAGGTCGACATTTTCATGGCCATGGAAGACAGCATGAAGGATAACGTAAAGGCAAGTTATCACTCACTCTATCGGGATCTGAGACCGTGCCATGTATTGAAATGGACTTCAAGTGAACTTGGGAGATCCTATGCATTCCTACAAAGGTACGCTGGAACAAGTCAACAAAGGCAAGAACTAGCGGAAGATGCAGGGGAAGTCGGACTGATTGATAGTACTCAGAATGTGGGAAAGCCACGTACAAGGGGAAGCGATCAGCAATATAGTAACTGGAATAGGGATTGCTAGGCCAATACAACGGAGGTTGGAATAACATGCAAAATAAACTAAACCAGATAGCAGTAAGAGCAAAGCAAGATAAGCGACTAAAATTCACATCGTTAGTCCATCTGATAAATACAGAGAATCTTGCGAGATGTTATAAAGAACTGAAGCGTAACAAGGCTTGTGGAGTAGACCAGATAACAGTGGAATCATACGGAGAAAATCTGAATGAGAAACTCGAAGTGCTAGTAGAAAGTATGAAGAGGAAGCAATATCAACCACAACCAGTAAAGAGGGTATATATACCGAAAGCTGGAAGTAAAGAGAAACGCGGACTCGGAATACCATCGACCGAGGATAAATTAGTACAGATTATGCTGAAGAAGATATTAGAAAATATTTACGAGGCAAACTTTCTGGACAGCTCATATGGATTTCGACCTGGAAGAAACTGTCATCAAGCGGTAAATGCACTAGATAAAGCAGTTATGTACAAGCCAATAAACTACATTGTAGAAGTGGATATCAAGAAGTTCTACGATAATATACAGCATAAATGGCTAATGAGATGTCTAAGGGAACGAATAACTGACCCAAATTTGCTGTGGTTAGTAAAGCGGTTTCTCAAGGCAGGGATAGTCGAAGCTGGAAATTATGAAGCAACAAAACAAGGTACACCCCAAGGTGGTATAGTAAGTCCTGTATTAGCAAATATATACTTACATTATGTGTTGGATTTATGGATAGAAAAGAAATTTAAACCAAGATCCAGAGGATATATACAACTAATAAGGTTTTGCGACGATTTTGTGGTTTGTTGCGAAAGTAAGGTAGACGCGGAAGAATTTCTGGAATTACTGAAACAAAGGCTAAATAAATTTGGGTTGGAAGTATCTGAAAACAAGACCAGAGTAGTAAAGTTTGGCAAGAGGGAGTGGCAACAAGCGATAAGAGAGAAACGAAGGACGGAAAGTTTCAATTTTCTGGGGTTTACGCACTATGGTGCAAAAAGTCGTCGTGGTAGATTAATAATGGGACATAAAACCTCAAAGTTAAATCTAGCCAGAAAACTAAAAGAAATCAAGGAGTGGTTGAAAATAGTCCGCGGAAGTATTCGACTTAAAGATTGGTGGCAAGTACTGAAGGCTAAATTAACAGGACACTATAACTATAGTATTTTCTAAAATGAATGATAAATTTCCATTATGGTATTACCAACCAAAAGTTGTAAGTCTGTACATTTATACATTAGAGGTCTGAGGCGGCTTTTGATGGTATGCCAACAGTGTTCTATGGGATTCAAATCTGGTGAATATGTTGGAAGATACAGCACATGACAGCCAAAAGACTCTATTAATGATTTTGTTTTAGTGGTCTTATGAAATGTAGCATTATCCATAACTATGGTTGTGCCAAGTGGCAATTTAGGTAATAACATCTTCTCCAACCATATATTGAATACCTCTTTGTCACACCCACCTTTGAAAGTCATTGGTGCAATAAATCTCATTCCAATCCACCCGGCTACTATACTGATTCTCTCTCGAGTTCTCCCTGGAATATCTGCATAAATTTTCTTTCCTCTTGGAGCACGTCCATATTCTCGGTATAATTTATTATCAACTCCTGCTTCATCTATATATAAGATGCTGGAATGGTCTATTTTTGAGATTTTATCAATAAACTGCTGCCTATCTTCTTGATTGCGCTCTTGATATAGTGTGACTTTTTTTTAAAGTAATTTTTAGCTGTTTTAGTCTATACCAAATTGAATTTATTCCAAATCCAAGATTTTGTTTCATCTCTGCCAGAGTATGATCTGGATTCTTTGTAACATATTCTTCGAGTATTTTTGGGTCTATTTTTCGAATAAAGCTGCCGTTTTTAGATGGCTTGAGGCTTTCACCAGCAGCTTTCTTTTTTAACCAGCGGTACAAAGTTGCTATTCCTATCTCCAGAAGCTCTGCCACCTCAACCTTCTTCTTCCCTTTTCCTATCATCGATATTGCCTTTTCTCTTAAATCCACACTATACGCCATTATAACCCAAATACCTTATTATACCTTTATCATTTACTTTGGGAAATACTATAGGTAAAAAATACGCACATACTGAAACCATCTCCTTATCAAAGGCATTTGATACAATCAGAGATTTTTTTCAAGATTGTGGTCAAAAAATAATAAATACTATTCATAGATTACTAAAGAAGGAAGTAATAACAGGAGTTAAAGAGCAAGGCTATGATGTGAATAGTGAAAAAGGTAAAAGTGAAATTACGATTTATGGTAATAAATTGGTAGATATTGACAAAATAAAAACGGATTTTATTGATACCTCTCTAATTCGAATAATGGAATTGGGTGAGGAGAAAATCAAAGATCTTAACAATAATTATAAAGGTGATCAGCTAGGGCGAGAGATATCGAAATTATTGAACGCTGGTTCGCAAAAGGAAAATATAAACTCAAACTATAATGATGGAGAGCCTACACATCAAACCGCTCAAGAAGCACGGAACTATCCTCCGCAAAAGAAAGACATAAACTCAAACTCTGTGAGAGGAAACTATAATGATGGGAAGCCTATATTTCAGACTCGTGAAGAGGCATCGAACTATCCTCCGCAAAAGAAAGACATAAACTCAAACTCTGTGAGAGGAAACTATAATGGTGGAGAGTCTATATTTCAGACCGTTCAAGAAGCACGGAACTATCATCGGCAAAAGAAAGGTATAGACTCAAACCCTGTAAGCAAAAAACCACTTGCACCACCAGTACCTCCTAAAAATTATACGGAAAAAGTTACGCAAAATAGAAATAATAATATTATTGAAAGAGGAGGTTGAAGATTCGTATAATTTCTTGCATATCCGGTTCATGGCACATTGTTTCAACTTACACTTCTTTAATCACTGTGCTAAATTATATTGTAAAGCAGCCAAATCAATATAATAGAATGCGCTAAGCTTTAAGCATAGAAACCACTTTATCGTAACTTGGCAGTGACTTAATTTCTCCAATTGCAGCTAGAGTGGCTTTTTCATGCTGAGATAATAATTCTTCTGCTGCTTTTTTTACGTTAGCAGTGGTAACTGCACTAATTTTTTCTATTAATTCATTTTTACTGATGTACCTATTATAGTTACCGTAGTAGTGCCCCAATGTTTCAGCACGTGAGCTCACACTTTCGCGTGACATTAAAATTTGGGATTTTACCCGCTCTTTCACTCTATTTACTTCTTCTTCCTTCAGATCATCTGTAGACAACTTCTTCAACTCTGTCATTATAGATTTTAAAAGCTTATCTAAGTTACTACTGTCTGTACCAGCAAAAATGGAAAACATCCCTGTATCAGTGTAGCTGGAATTAAATGAATAAACAGAGTAAGCTAATCCCTGCTTTTCCCTTACTTCCTGGAACAGACGTGATGACATTCCGCTCCCTAATATAGAATCAAGCACTTGAAACGTGTGATATTTATCGTCATAACGAGAAACGCTAGGTAGACCAATTAGCAAGTGCACCTGATCTAATTTACGATGTTCTAAATACTCACCACCAGTGTAGCTCGTCGCATTTTGGCTTTTTTTTAGCTTTTTAGAATGAATCTTTGAGAGAAAATCTTTGGTTAATGCAACAACTTCTTCATGTTCAACATTTCCTGCAACGGCAAATAGCATATTCTCGCCAAAGTAATGCTCATTTATGTAGTTATTTAGATCTTCTCGAGTAAAAGATTTTACAGTATCTTGCGTGCCTAAGATTGACCTGCCGAAAGGTTGATCTTCATAAGCTGCCTCAAAATATTTATCGAAAACAATGTCACTTGGTGAATCATTAGTTTGAAAAATCTCTTGTATTACAACGCCCTTCTCACGTTCCAATTCATCTTCTGGAAATGTTGAATTCATCAATATATCTATTAATATATCAATACCAGTTTTGATGTCCTTCTTGAGAACTTTTGCATAATAGGTGGTGCTTTCCCTACCAGTGCTGGCGTTGAAAACCCCACCTATGTCGTCAAAAGCTTTTGCAATTTCAAACGCAGTTCTTGTCTTCGTTCCTTTGAAAGCCATGTGTTCTAGAAAATGGGATATTCCATTTTGATTTGCACTTTCCGCTCTACTGCCAACACCAACTCGTATACTTAAAGCTACAGAGTCAACATCACGCACCTGCTCAGTTATTATGCGCAGACCATTATCTAATTTCGTTACCTGAGGTGTATTCATCTTATGTATTCTTTTTTAAATTTTCTTCTGCAAAATCCCAATTAATCAAATGGTCAAGGAAAACTTTTATGTAGTCAATTCTACGATTTTGACAATCTAAATAGTATGCGTGCTCCCACACATCCATAGTGAGTAATGGCACTTGACCATAAGTTAATGGCAAATCTGCATTTGGAGTTTTGGTGATTTTGAGCTTTCCTTTTTCAAGCACTAACCACACCCATCCACTACCAAACTGGCTTACTCCATAATTGGAGAATTCTTCATAAAATTTATCAAAGCCACCGATATCGTCCTGAATTTTTTTTGCTAAAAGACTACTATCTTTAGGCTTACCACCACCATTTTTTTTCATTGAGTTCCAATAAAAAGTGTGGTTCCAAACTTGTGCTGCGTTATTAAATATAGGCAAGTTGTCACTATTACCATGCACTTTTGTTATTAATTCCTCAATTTTCACATGTTGATAATCTGTATTTTCAACTAGCTCGTTGAGTTTATTTAAATATCCTTTATGGTGCTTATCATAATGAAAATCTAAGGTTTTTGCAGATATGTAAGGCTCCAAAGCTGTTTTACCGTATGGTAATTCAGGTAAAGTAAAATTCATTCAACCTCCTCAATTTCTAACCTACTGCGATGTTAGAGCAATATATGCTTTTGTGCAACATATAATTAATAGCTAAAACACTTAGGTATCTATTGCATTATTCTAAATTATACTACAATGATGATTATTATATAAGCCATAGAAACGGATTAAATACAAAAACTTGCTTGACACCCTTCGCCAGTCCCCTTATCATGAAACTGAAGCTATTTTATTTAACTTCGCAATCTCTGCAGCAGATTAAAATGACAAGAAAACTTGTATTTGGCGTACTATTGTTTAATTTTTTGCACTATGTGCACCGTATGTCTTTATCAAATTTCTAGGTTTTTACCTACATAAGCTGAAACGCGCTTATAAAGCGTTCAAGACATCACCCAACGTCAAATTTTAAAATAGAGAGTGTAATAACTAGCTACCACGGGTTTTCTTTGCCTTTTTTTTCTGCCTAGTAAATTTCTTAAACATTTATAGCTAAGGTTAGTTGCATTTAAAAGCAGCTAAATTGCAGTGTTTAAGACTTAAAAAACGCCAAGACTGAAAATAGACAATGACTAGGGCTTCTTTTGCCTTTTTTTTTCATTTGGTAAATTTCTTAAATATTTATAGCTAACATGAAGCTAAGTACGAACTTTGTTAAACACAACAAATGGTGTCATCCCAGTGCCCAGACACTGGGATCCAGGAAAGTTTGCTTGTGAGCAAGCAAACTAGCATAGAAAGTGGTTACAACGTTTTCGATGAGATTGCAGAAAGGCTGGATCCCAGTGTCAAGCACTGGGATGACACCACCACAGAGTGAACCGGTGTCAGCTACTTGAATTTGCCACCTGCTAATTACAATGTTCGTACAGCTTTGTGTCAAGCACTGGGATGACAGCTAGCCTGATAACCGTCATCCCGCTGTTTGTTAGCGGATGAGATACCGCGGCGGTATGACGGTTATCAGTAAACATGAATTACTTTAGCCATGCAATCAGGCTCCCTAAAAACACTTTATAGCTCTTGAGTATAAAAAAAATTCCTTTAAATAATAGATATGCTAATCAGGAATTTAATAAAACAAGCGACTAAAGTAGGAAGCAGTGAAAATGTAATACGATATATTGAGTATCTCTATCAATTTGAGAAGTTTAGAAACACATTAAACCTCACTTTATCGCTAATAAAGCAAAATAGGCTCTCATTTGAAATATACCAAGAGGGATTAGTGGATATGGAAGAAGGGGTGTGTAAGACAATCAGGTCTTCCAGTGTAAATAAATATGTTATTGTACTGAGGAAGTCAAATCCATACATTATAGTGCACGAACTTTCACATATGGTTGAAAATGAACTGAACTTAAGTTTGGAACAGGAATTTCTCCATAAAGTTTATCAAGATGTCGAGCAGAACCTAAAGCAAGCAAATATTCTTGTGCAGAAAATTATCGGCCAAGTTATATTTAAGGAGATACAGGCTTATCAAACTGCAAAATCACGTGCATCTGAATTATTTGCACGCTATTTTGAGCTATTTGCTTGGGCGCAGGAGGTTTACCCTAAAGACAAAGAATACTTAATCCGCACTCAAGACCTAAACAAAGTGTTCCTTGCTACTGACCAATGGAAAAAGAGCTACCTGGATCCACAAATAATGGAGAGAATAGATAAGGAAATCAAGGAATACAGCAATAAAACTGCCACTAAAGACGTAACCAAAGTGCAAAGCAGTTGGACTAACAAATTTTCTCCTGGAGGCAAAAAAATTAGCTCTATATTTGGAGATGATGATTAGCTTAGTATAGCTAGTGCAGGCCAGACGTCATACCGCCGCGGCGCTAACAAGCAGCGGGATGACGGTTGTCGTTTAGCCATAAATATTTAAGAAATTTACCAAACGAAAAAAAAGGCAAAAGAAACCCCGTGGTAATTAGTGTTCACTCTCTAATCCTTCAAATTGGCGTACTATACTGTCTTAAACGACTTATAAGCGCGTTTCAGCTTATATGGGTAAAAACCCAGAAATATTGTGAAGACATAAGGTGCACATAGTGCAAAAAATTAAAAATAAGACGCCAACCACGTTGTTTTTTTACTGTTTAATCTGCACAGATGAAGATAACTGAATACCTTCAGTTTTATGATAAGGGAGCTGGCGGAGTTCGTCAAGTAAGTTTTTTGTATTTTAACCTTAGATTTGAGAAATCTTATAGGCTTTTGTTCTCATGAAAATTATGTTCTCATGAGTAAATTAATGTTATCCTTTTTTGTTGATCTAAAGTTTTTTATGTTCATACACTTACGTGTTCATAGTGTTTATTCGCTGCTTGAAAGCTCGGTTAAAATTGAGGAGCTGATCGGCCTTTGTTTGCGAAATAAAATGCCAGCGGTTGCAATTACTGATTCAGGCAACTTGTTTGGCTCGCTCGAGTTTTCAGAATATGCAGCAAGTAGGGGAATACAGCTAATAATAGGATGCAATATTATAGTTAAACATTCAGAACAAAATTTACCTATATTATTGCTTGCAAAAAATGAGCAAGGGTACACTAATTTAGTCACTTTGGTGAGTGAGTCTTTTAGAAAGCGCAAGAATAACAGCGATATTCCTTACGTTGATTTTGATGAGCTATTGAATTTAAGTACGGGTCTGATCGCTTTAACCGGTGGATGTTTGGCTCAATTATTGTTGGGGCAAGATAAAGAAACGGTTGAAAAACTGCTTTTAGCATTCAATGGTCATTTATATGTTGAATTGCAGCGTCATGGATTGAATAAAGAGCTAGAGCTTGAAGAAGCTTTGATAGACTTTGCTTATCAGCGCAATATACCACTGGTTGCAACGAACGATGTGTTTTTTCCAAATAGGTCTGACTATGAAGCTTGTGACATATTAACGTGCATATCGGAGGGGAGTTATGCCCTGGAGAATAACAGAAAGAAGTTAACTACCGAGCATTACTTCAAATCTGTGGCAGAAATGGAGGAGCTGTTTAGCGACATTCCCGAAGCAATTCATAACACTTTAGTGATAGCTAAGCGGTGCTCTTACATGCCAAGAAGCAGGCAGCCTATTTTGCCTAAATTTCCTTGTAGAGAAAATAAAACTGAGAATGAAGAACTGAGGGAGCAGGCAGTTGCAGGATTAGAATTCCGCATTGCGAATGAGACAGACATAGACCTTAAACAATACTACGATCGGCTGAATTACGAACTAAGCGTAATAACTTCGATGAACTACGCTGGCTACTTTTTGATAGTTTCTGATTTCATTCGTTGGAGCAAAGTAAATGGCATTCCAGTTGGTCCAGGAAGAGGCTCTGGTGCTGGATCAATTGTTGCTTGGGGCTTACAGATTACAGACCTTGATCCAATAAAGTTTGGCCTAATATTTGAAAGATTTTTGAATCCTGATCGTGTATCGATGCCTGACTTTGATATTGATTTTTGCCAGGAAAAAAGAGACCTGGTTATTGATTATGTTCAGAAAAAGTACGGTTATGTCGCTCAAATAATCACTTTTGGAAAATTGCAGGCAAGGGCAGTATTGCGTGATGTTGGGAGGGTATTACAAATGCCTTACTCTCAAGTGGATAAAATATCTAAAATGGTTCCATTTAATCCAGTAAATCCTGTAACTTTATCACAAGCGATAGAGTTCGATCAAAACCTGCAGAAAGAACGGGATAGTGATGAGGTAATTGCAAAGCTTCTTGATATATCTCTTAAGCTTGAAGGAATATATCGTCACGTTTCAACTCATGCTGCTGGAATTGTAATATGTGATCAAAAGTTGGAAAATTTTGTTCCTGTGTATTATGATCCAAATTCGGCTCTGCCAATCACTCAATACAGCATGAAATATGTGGAGAAAGCTGGGCTAATAAAATTTGATTTTCTTGGACTTGGTACGCTAACGCTAATAGATCATGTGTGTCGTTTAATTAATCGTGATGAAAAAAAGATCGATATTTCTTCAGTTTCTTTGAATGATCAAAAAACCTATGAGATGCTCTCTAGCGGTGATTCAATTGGAGTGTTCCAGCTTGAAAGTTCGGGAATGAGAGAAGCTTTAATCAAGTTAAAACCAGACTGCATCGAGGACATCATCGCTTTAATCTCTCTTTATCGTCCAGGACCTATGGATAACATTCCAACTTATGTTGCAAGAAAACATGGACTTGAAAAGCCAGATTATATTCATCCATTACTTGAGGGAATATTAAAAGAAACGTTTGGGGTAATAATCTACCAAGAACAGGTGATGGAAATAGCGCGTATTCTCTCTGGATATAGTCTCACAGAAGCAGATTTGCTAAGACGTGCCATGGGTAAGAAAATTAAGGAAGAGATGGATAAACAACGTACACTTTTCGTCCAAGGGGCAACGAAGAATGGCGTTGATTATGACAGGGCAAGTTATATCTTTGACCTTGTTGCAAAATTTGCTGGTTATGGGTTCAATAAATCTCATGCTGCAGCATATGCGGTTATATCTTATCAAACGGCTTACCTTAAAGCTAATTATCCATTAGAATTTTTTACAGCACTAATGAATCTGAATATTGATGATAGAGATAAACTGAATTTATTTTATCATGCAGCAAAGTTTAGTGGCGTTACCGTTCTTCCACCTGATATAAACAAATCTAAAGCTGAATTCTCAATAGAGAACGAACGCATACGTTATGGTATTGCTGCCTTGAGGAATGTTGGTTTTTCTATAGCGGAGGGAATAGTGAACGTACGTTCAAGCGCTTGTAAGGACATATGGGAATTCATTCAAAATTCAGGTCATATAATAAATAAGAGAGCGCTAGAAAGCCTGATTAAATCCGGAGCATTCGATAGCGTGCATAAGAACAGAAAGCAGCTATATGAGTCAATGGACACACTGATTTACTTTGCAAATAAAAACAAACAGGATAGAGAATCAAGTCAAGCTGCTTTGTTTGGTAGTCTTGATGTCCTCAAACCGAAATTTGAGAATGTGGAAGATTTTGATGAAGAGGAAAAATTAGAGCATGAGTTATTTTCACTAGGATTTTATTTAACTAATCATCCACTTGAAAAATTTAGAACTCTTCTGGAAAAGTTAAATATTGGGTTTATCGGAGAAAATAGAACAGCAAAAACTGCTGGGGTAATATTAAATGCACGTATGAGAACCTCAGAGCGTGGAAGGTTTGTTATACTCACACTTTCTGATCCCCATAACGTTTCTGAAATAGCATTCTATAATAATGAAATAATAGAAGAAAAAAGAGATTTATTTTCACCAGGAACATTTGTGATAATTGATCTTGAAGCTTCGGAAAATACGACAAGATTAGCAGGCAAGGATATATCTGAGTTTACAAAAAGAATCACTTCTACAATAAAAGAATTAGTTCTCACCACTGAGTGCACGGATTCGCAAAAAGCCGCTATGGAATTAAACACAATATTGAAAGATGAAGGCAGAACCAAAATAATGCTAAAACTTCTTCTCGAAAAACATAAAGTGAGCATCTTATTACCAGGTGCATACTCAATTGCTCCTCAAGTTGTTTATGAAATATCTAACTTAAGCTGGATTAAAGGCGTAGAAATTAATACAAATAACTTGCTTATATAAAAAAGCTTTATATAATGAAATATTTAATCGGTATTAAAGGAAGATATAGTGAATCTTTATGAATTTATTTTTATAGCACAACAAGGATTATTACAGCAAGAAGTAGAGGAGATGGTCCAAGAGCTAGCTGTTTCATTGAAGAATATTAAAGCAGATGTTATTTTCCAGAAGATTAAGAGTCTTATGGAAAGGCAAAATAGCACGCTTACAAAACAAGAGTTAGAAACGCGTGCTGAAAACATTAAAGAAGGTCTAGTTGCTTACTCTGATTTCTTGGAAGATCTTACAAAAATTTTATGGGTTGAATTGGAAAAAGATCTTTCAAATTTGAAAGAAGTGAAGTCAAAAATCGATAAAGAGTTGAAAGATGACCTAAAAGATTTAGGAATAACGCAAGATTTTATAAAATTTCTAGGAGGCAGTGAGCAAATTACTAAAAGTGCGTTTATCCATAATGCAGTAAATGCTTTGAAGAGAAATATTTCAGAACATCTAATAAAGATTTTTCAAGATATTTTGAAAGATTTTAGAATAAACGGTCCAACTCAATCGAGCAAAGCATTGGAAATGCTTTTGGAAAACATTGAAGCATCAGGATTAATCAAGTATGAACATTGGGGTCTTTTGGATTTTGCATATCCAATAAATAAGATGAAGAGCGGTCATTATTGTATAATGTGTATAAGTTCTACTGCAAGCATTCTGGATGAATTTGTGCGTAGAATGAAACTTAATGAGAACGTTATTCGCCACTTGTCTGTGCAGGTTGATAAATTTTTTGAAGGTAAATCTTATATGATGAATAAACAAATTGAGGAGCAAAACGCATAATGATGAAAAGACGAAATAGTTTTAATAATTCTTACGTATCTGTAAATAATAGGACTGGCTTTAGGCGTTCTAAAGTTTGCCCTCTTGCTGCGTCTAAAGATGAAGACATAGATTATAAGAATACAGATTTATTATCCAAGTTTACCTCTGACTATGGTAGGATATTACCTAGAAGATTAACAGGCGTATGTGCAAAAAAACAAAGGAAGTTACGCTTAGCGGTCATAAGGGCACGTTTTTTGGCTCTTGTTCCTTACTGTACTAAAAAAGTTTAGGTAATTTATGTTGATAATTTTAAAGGAAAATATAAGGACTTTAGGTAAGCTTGGTGAAGTTGTAAAAGTTAAACCAGGTTATGCACGTAATTTTCTTTTTCCACAAAGAAAAGCGGTGAAAGCTACCAAGGAAAATTTAACAAAGCTAGAGGAGCAACGTTTATTACTGGAAGAAGAGAATATAAAAAGATTAAATGTAGCAAAAGAGCTTGCATTGTCACTACATGATAAGTTTGTGGTATTGACAAAGCAAGCTTCAGAGGATGGTAAAATTTTTGGTTCTGTAACAACACGTGAAATTGCGAAAGTTTTACTACAAGAAGGACGTGCGATAGATCATCGTAGTTTATCTTTTGGTGGAATAAGCATCAAAAACTTGGGTGAATACCAAGTAAACGTAGAATTACATAGTGAAGTAGTAGTACCAATTACTATATACGTCGTGAAATCCGAAACAGATGCAAATGAGCTAAGGCAAGTAAAATTGCAAAATCAGAAGTCGCAGCAACAAGAGGCAGGGCAAGGTGCGAATAAAGAAGCTACTGATGGTGGTGAAGCTGATTAAAGATGATCCCTCGTTATAGCCGTAAAGAAATGTCTGCCAAGGTGCGCCAAGAAGTGCTTGGAGAACAGTTGGTGAAAATCCAACACAAACAAAGTCTAGCCAACAGTTTGGAACAGACCACTATGTTGCATGAGGTAACGAGTGTAATAGAGCTAGTGGGATGGACAATGCAGGGTACAACGAAAGTGAAGGGATTGAGTTCCGAAATACCTGAAGACATAGAGGTCGACATTTTCATGGCCATGGAAGACAGCATGAAGGATAACGTAAAGGCAAGTTATCACTCACTCTATCGGGATCTGAGACCGTGCCATGTATTGAAATGGACTTCAAGTGAACTTGGGAGATCCTATGCATTCCTACAAAGGTACGCTGGAACAAGTCAACAAAGGCAAGAACTAGCGGAAGATGCAGGGGAAGTCGGACTGATTGATAGTACTCAGAATGTGGGAAAGCCACGTACAAGGGGAAGCGATCAGCAATATAGTAACTGGAATAGGGATTGCTAGGCCAATACAACGGAGGTTGGAATAACATGCAAAATAAACTAAACCAGATAGCAGTAAGAGCAAAGCAAGATAAGCGACTAAAATTCACATCGTTAGTCCATCTGATAAATACAGAGAATCTTGCGAGATGTTATAAAGAACTGAAGCGTAACAAGGCTTGTGGAGTAGACCAGATAACAGTGGAATCATACGGAGAAAATCTGAATGAGAAACTCGAAGTGCTAGTAGAAAGTATGAAGAGGAAGCAATATCAACCACAACCAGTAAAGAGGGTATATATACCGAAAGCTGGAAGTAAAGAGAAACGCGGACTCGGAATACCATCGACCGAGGATAAATTAGTACAGATTATGCTGAAGAAGATATTAGAAAATATTTACGAGGCAAACTTTCTGGACAGCTCATATGGATTTCGACCTGGAAGAAACTGTCATCAAGCGGTAAATGCACTAGATAAAGCAGTTATGTACAAGCCAATAAACTACATTGTAGAAGTGGATATCAAGAAGTTCTACGATAATATACAGCATAAATGGCTAATGAGATGTCTAAGGGAACGAATAACTGACCCAAATTTGCTGTGGTTAGTAAAGCGGTTTCTCAAGGCAGGGATAGTCGAAGCTGGAAATTATGAAGCAACAAAACAAGGTACACCCCAAGGTGGTATAGTAAGTCCTGTATTAGCAAATATATACTTACATTATGTGTTGGATTTATGGATAGAAAAGAAATTTAAACCAAGATCCAGAGGATATATACAACTAATAAGGTTTTGCGACGATTTTGTGGTTTGTTGCGAAAGTAAGGTAGACGCGGAAGAATTTCTGGAATTACTGAAACAAAGGCTAAATAAATTTGGGTTGGAAGTATCTGAAAACAAGACCAGAGTAGTAAAGTTTGGCAAGAGGGAGTGGCAACAAGCGATAAGAGAGAAACGAAGGACGGAAAGTTTCAATTTTCTGGGGTTTACGCACTATGGTGCAAAAAGTCGTCGTGGTAGATTAATAATGGGACATAAAACCTCAAAGTTAAATCTAGCCAGAAAACTAAAAGAAATCAAGGAGTGGTTGAAAATAGTCCGCGGAAGTATTCGACTTAAAGATTGGTGGCAAGTACTGAAGGCTAAATTAACAGGACACTATAACTACTTTGGTATTAGCGGAAATTATTGGTGTTTGAAACAATTTTACACATCAGTAAGAAAGCTAGCATTTAAATGGATAAATCGGCGTAGTCAGAAAAAGAGTATGACCTGGGAACAGTTTGTACACTACGTAGAAGTAAATCCATTACCAAAGCCAAAAATACATTTTTCTTTATATGCATAAGAGGGACGACTGTGAAAACTAATATTGATGAGCCGTGTGCGGGAAATCTGCAAGCACGGTTCTTTAGGGGGAGTTGTAGTAATATAACTCAAACGAGAGGAGTAAAGCTACAGCTTCTACCGAACGCTAAGCTGGTGTCATCCCAGTGCGTGACACTGGGATCTAGCATGTTCAAAGATAAGATGGGGTCATTTAATGATTCTGCGCTATAGCCGAAAAGAAATGTCTTCCATTTGGGAAGAAAATAACAAATTTAATATATGGCTCAAAATAGAAAAATTAGCGTGCGAAGCTCAAGCAAAGCTAGGAATTGTCCCTAAGGATATTGCTCAGAAGCTCTCTGATGCTATTGAATTTGATATTGAATGTATCAACGAAATTGAATCCATTGTAAAACACGATGTTATAGCTTTTCTGACGTATGTTGCTGAAAAAGCGGGAATTGATGTTCGTTATCTTCATTATGGAATGACAAGTTCTGATGTTTTAGATACATGCCTTGCGGTGCAGTTGAAAGAGTCATGTGATATTTTACTCGAGAATCTAAAAAATATACTTGCAGTATTGAAAAAAAAAGCTGAGGACTATAAAGATATTGTTTGTGTTGGGCGTAGTCATGGAATGCATGCAGAACCAACAACTCTTGGATTAAAATTTGCTAGATTTTATGCTGAATTTAAACGCAATTATCAGAGATTAATTAGCGCGCAAAAAGAGATCTCAATTTGTAAAATATCAGGTGCAGTAGGTAATTTTGCAAATGTTGATCCGTTTGTCGAAGAGTATGTAGCGAAAGAAATGGGACTCATACCTGAAACCATATCGTCTCAAGTCATTCCTCGTGATAGACATGCCATGTTCTTTTCAGTTTTGGGAGTGATTGCAAGCTCAATAGAAAATATTGCAATTGAAATTCGTCATTTGCAAAGAACTGAAATCGGCGAAATTTCTGAGCATTTTTCCATTGGGCAGAAGGGAAGCTCTGCTATGCCACACAAATGTAATCCTATTTTAAGTGAAAATCTGACTGGACTCTCACGTTTAATACGCAGTTATGTTTTTCCTGCGTTAGAAAATGTTGCATTGTGGCACGAACGTGATATATCACACTCGTCTGTGGAAAGATGCATTGCTCCTGATGCTTGTATAACAATGGATTTTGCTTTAGTGCGATTAACAGATTTGATAGATAAATTGGTGATCAATAAGGAAAACATTGAGAAGAACTTAAATTCTTCAAAAGGTTTAGTTTTCTCACAGCGTGTATTGCTTGAGTTAGTAAATAGTGGTTTGGCGAGGGAAGAGGCGTATAAAATTGTTCAGAGCAATGCAATGAAAGTGAAACAAAACAACAGTGATTTTCTGGCCGAATTGAAACAAGATAAATCCTTACTTGAAGTTATTAACTCTGAAAAACTTGAATCTTTGTTTGATTTGAAATATTATACAAAGCATGTAGGTCACATATATAGCAAGGTTTTCAATTAGGCTGAGTAGCTCAGTTGGTAGAGCAGGAGGATCATAATCTCTTGGTCGTGGGTTCAAGTCCCTCCTCAGCCACTCGAACTAAACTATGTTTAGCAAGATAGTACTATTGGTGAAGTAGTGCGACCCAGTGTCAACTACTTGGAATGGTTACGTTCAGTTGTGTATCCACTCAGGTGTACAGTTTAGAGGACAATGGATAAGAGATTGTGAAAGGGTTTAGCTTTTGGCCTATGATCTCTTTAAATGACAGAATTTCACTACAAAACTTAACTTTCTTCTATGCAGTTAGCCAAGTCAAGAAAGGTGAATCTATCTCTTGTTGCAAACGCAAGATCTACCACTTTACAATATTGTTCTTTATTCCAACTGAGGTGCTCTGGTAAGTATGGAATCGATAGATCTTCAAATATTTTCTGTAGGTGTTTTGCAGGTAGTAAATTTTGCTTAATTAAGCTGGAAATATTATGCCATTCTTTGCGAATAATCTCTTGGATTTTTTGCTGCAGAATTTGCTTCTGTTCAAAAGTTCTTACAAATTCGATATTATCAAAGCACTGAGTTATATGTTTTACATCTAAAGTGGTCGGTTTGATAATCGGGTTTTGTATTGATAATATCTTTTCCTGCAAATTAGCCATAGTAATCGTTGTGACAGCAATTTTTTCGCCATGTAGTGAGGAATGATCTTTTATTACCATTTCCATTGCGTGAGCTATCATATGCTCTCCTTGGCTTGCAGAATAGCTGCCTTTTGATATTACCATTCCAAGTCCTGAAATTAGTAGAACTTCCATAAGTAATAGGACCACTTTTCTACTTCTTTTAGTAAGCGCTGTATACTCTCTTAGCAAAATTTGCTCCAAATCGCGAACAAGTGTAAAAGGTAATTCATTGTATTCTGTGCCAAGCAACAAATGAGATAGTAGCCAGTCAGCCTGAACTGTTGAACGACAAATGAAATCTGCAAATCCGCTTAATGTGAGGCGCAGTGGTGCATTAGTAAGTATGTCTATATCTATATATATCGCTCTTGGAAGATGTGCTTTGAACGATTTTTTATATCCATTTACTAATATTGAAGCATTTGCGGATGTATATCCATTCATGGAAGCGGCTGTTGGGAACGATATATAATCTTTTCTCTCGAGGTAGCTTGCATATTTGCAGATATCGTTAACGGTGCCGCTACCAAATGCAACTATTAAGTCATTATCTTTTACTTTGTTTCTAACTAGATTTACGGTTTCAAGAGAGGCAGCTCCGTTCAGTGTCATTTCTCTACTTGGTGTCATCCAAGTAGCTGACACTGGGATCCAGGAAAACAACTTATGGATTCCAGTGTCACGCGCTGGAATGACAGGTGGGGCTGGAATAATTAAATGAGAAATTTTATTAAATACGTTTTTGTTTAAAAGTTTTGCTGTATTTTCATCTGCAACTAGAAAGATGTCATTTCCGTGTCGTGTGCATATTTCATAGATATCATCAGCAAGGTGGTAATCTGTTATTACTTCCCTTAGAAAAGTTTGTTCAGCTTGATGTAATATTTGTTTTAAATAATGCATAGAGTGTTTACAATATAGCAATATAAGTATTTTAAGATTGACATGAAAATTGACCCTGTAGAGCTAACTAAGAAATTGATCTCTTTTGAGAGTATAACACCAAGGGACAGCGGGGCAATAGAGTGTATAGCAACAATCTTCAAGAAAAGTGGCTTTGACTGTGAGATTTTAGAATTTGGTGATAATGGAACTAAAGTTAAAAACCTCTATGCGAAATATATAAATGGAATGCCGAATTTATGTTTTGCTGGGCACGTTGATGTTGTACCACCAGGTCAGTTAAAAGATTGGGCATTTGGTCCATTTAATCCAGAAGTGAGGGATGGAATGCTATATGGAAGAGGGGCCGCTGATATGAAAAGCGGAGTAGCTGCATTTATTGCCGCTATGGTAAATTTGATTGCAGAGAAGTTTCAATTTAATGGTTCGATAAGTGCATTGATTACCAGTGCTGAAGAAAGCACAGAAGAATATGGAACAAAGGCAGTTTTGGAATGGATGAAAAGTAAGCAAAAAAAGATAGATTTTTGTGTAGTTGCCGAACCAACCAGTAGTGAGAAATTAGGTGATACCATAAAAATAGGCAGAAGAGGTTCTGTAACATTTGAATTAATTTGCCATGGAAAACAAGGGCACGTTGCCTATCCAGACTTGGCAGATAACCCGATATACAAGGTAATATCGATATTGAGTAAGATAAAAAATACTACTTTTGATCATGGTAATAAATATTTTCAGCCTTCACATTGCGAAGTTACTACTATCGATGTTGGAAATAATACTAGCAATCTAATACCTGGTTCAGCAACTACACGTTTTAACATTCGATATAACAATGAACAAACACCGGGTGGCTTATATAAGCTGATTGATGAAATATGCTCCAGTGTAACTAACGATTATAAGCTTTCTATGCATAGCAGCAGGGACGTTTTCCTCTCTACTCCCGATAGGAATACTGATATTATGCTTGATGCGATAAATAAAGTTACCAGTATTGATGCTGTGCTGAGCACAAGTGGTGGCACATCTGATGCTGCGTTTATCAAAGATGTTTGTCCAGTGATTGAATTTGGTATAATCAACAAAACCGCACATCAGACAAATGAATGCGTATTAGTAGACGATATACACAAGTTAACAGCTATATATAAGGAATTTATAGAAAATTATTTCAATCCCACTAATAAAATATTGAATCAGGTCAACGTAGTTAGTAATATATCTAGTGGTCCATTGTTAGCTTAGATCTCTTGCATAACTGTTGTTTGAGTAACAACTAGTATCATTCCAGGTTAGAATCCAAAAACCATGAGAGCTATAAAAACTTGCTTAACACCATTCGCCAGCCCCCTTATCATGAAACTGAAGCTATTTATTTATCTTCTCTGTACAGATTAAATGACAAAAAAACTCAACGTATTTGGCGTCTCATGTTTAATTTTTTGCACTATGTGCACCTTATGTCTTTATCAAATTTCTAGGTTTTTACCTACACAAGCTGAAATACGCTTATAAAGCATTTAAAACATAAAAAAACGCCAACTTAAAAAATGGATAGTGAATAACTATAGTATTTTCTAAAATGAATGATAAATTTCCATTATGGTATTACCAACCAAAAGTTGTAAGTCTGTACATTTATACATTAGAGGTCTGAGGCGGCTTTTGATGGTATGCCAACAGTGTTCTATGGGATTCAAATCTGGTGAATATGTTGGAAGATACAGCACATGACAGCCAAAAGACTCTATTAATGATTTTGTTTTAGTGGTCTTATGAAATGTAGCATTATCCATAACTATGGTTGTGCCAAGTGGCAATTTAGGTAATAACATCTTCTCCAACCATATATTGAATACCTCTTTGTCACACCCACCTTTGAAAGTCATTGGTGCAATAAATCTCATTCCAATCCACCCGGCTACTATACTGATTCTCTCTCGAGTTCTCCCTGGAATATCTGCATAAATTTTCTTTCCTCTTGGAGCACGTCCATATTCTCGGTATAATTTATTATCAACTCCTGCTTCATCTATATATAAGATGCTGGAATGGTCTATTTTTGAGATTTTATCAATAAACTGCTGCCTATCTTCTTGATTGCGCTCTTGATATAGTGTGACTTTTTTTTAAAGTAATTTTTAGCTGTTTTAGTCTATACCAAATTGAATTTATTCCAAATCCAAGATTTTGTTTCATCTCTGCCAGAGTATGATCTGGATTCTTTGTAACATATTCTTCGAGTATTTTTGGGTCTATTTTTCGAATAAAGCTGCCGTTTTTAGATGGCTTGAGGCTTTCACCAGCAGCTTTCTTTTTTAACCAGCGGTACAAAGTTGCTATTCCTATCTCCAGAAGCTCTGCCACCTCAACCTTCTTCTTCCCTTTTCCTATCATCGATATTGCCTTTTCTCTTAAATCCACACTATACGCCATTATAACCCAAATACCTTATTATACCTTTATCATTTACTTTGGGAAATACTATAGCTACCCTAGGGTTTCTTTTGCCTTTTTTCCTGTTTAGTAAATTTCTTAACGTTTATAATTTAGGTTAGTTGCATTTAAAAGTAGCTGAATCGCGGTTATTAAGTGTTTAGAATAAAAAAACGCCATACTTGAAAGTATAATGTAAGTAATTAGCCAACCACGGGGCTTCTTTTGCCTTTTTTTTCGTTTGGTAAATTTCTTAATGTTTATAGCTAAACTGGATCCAAGTAGTCAGGGCACTGAGATGACAGGAGAAGGAGGCGCTGGTTTCAACATTATATCATGGACAAAATCAACTTTTTAGAATTCATCGAGTTATGCTTTCAAACGGTAGTGCCGGGGTGTGAGTATAATAATTATCAGTATATAAAAGTCATAGCAGACAGACTTGAAGCGGCAAATGTTGGCAAAATGAGGCGAATAATATTCAATATGCCTCCGCGTTCAATGAAGTCCATATGTGTGAGTGTTGCGTGGCCTGCATGGATACTTGGGAATCAGCCAACGGCAAGAATAATAGTTGCAAGTTACTCTCGGCTGCTCAGCGAAAAACACTCGCTCGATACCAGGTGCGTAATGCAGTCTAGTTGGTATAGAAAGCTATTTCCAGAAGTAGAACTATCCAAAGATCAGAATACAAAATACAAATTCCAAACAGTGCAGAGAGGATACAGAATCGCAACATCAGTTGGAGGAACACTAACCGGTGAAGGTGGTGATTTCATCATCGTGGATGATCCACTGAGTCCCGCTCAAGCTTTGAGCGAAACGTTTAGAAAACGTGCCACAAACTGGTTTGACCAGACTTTAGTAACCAGGCTCAACGACAGAAAAAAAGGAGTAATTGTTCTTGTGATGCATAGGCTACATCAGGAAGATTTGACCGGACACCTTCTCTCCAAACCGAAAAACATATGGAACCACACTTGTTTACCGATGATATCTGAAAATAAGGAGATTATCTATTCAATCAAAAAGCCAGCGCCTCCTTTTCTTGTTCCTGTCACCCGAGTAACTACAAATGAGTACAAAAGCTGGATTACAGCATCAAGTGCTAGAATGACACCACCCGTAATATTATACTCAAGAGAAGAAGATCAGTTGCTATATCCTCTAGATGGAGGAAAAGAAGAAATTGAGATGATAAAGGCTGAGCTTGGTAGTTACGCTTTTGCTGCCCAATATCAACAAAACCCTCTGCCGCTTTCAAGTGGTATAGTCAAACGAGAGTGGCTAAAGCGCTATAAAAATGTTCTTGATAATCTCTCGCATGTAACACAAAGTTGGGACACTGCGGTTTCAATAAGCGATTCTAGGCTCTGTGGACAAAATTTTAGAGAAGCCATACAAGAGCCCCGACAAAATTTAGAAAACCCATAAAAACCTCAGCCGTTTTATCGAATCTGGAAAAAATACGCCTAAAGTTCTTAATTTTACCGAAAAAACACTCAATTAAATGACGCTCTTTATAAATGTGTTTATCGTAACCCCTCTGCACTTTTCGATTACGCTTCGGAGGAATAACTGCTGTACATCCCTTGCTTTCAAGACTCGTAACAAAAGCATTGCTGTCATAGCCTTTATCAGCCACTACAGTGGTATTATAGACACTTTCAGTTAATGTTGCTGCTTGTGTAATCTCATTTCTTTGACCAGGGGTCAGAGTAAATTTAAGTGGATTTCCAAGTGCATCGACAAGCGCATGTATTTTAGTTGTAAAGCCACCTTTGCTCCTCCCTAAAGCTTCTTGATCCTTGGAGTTTTTTGTATATCCAGATGAACATGGATGGGCTCGGATGATCGTACCGTCGATTATAGCAACTTCTAAATCAGGCTCTTGTTTAGTATATTCAAGCAATTTTTCCCAGACATCTCTTTCACACCATCTTTTAAATCGCTTATGTATACTCCTGTAATTACCATAAGTTTTTGGTAAAAGTCTCCATTGGCAACCACTTCGGACTATGTACCACACTGCCTCTATGAATATTCTTAAACGTTTTTCATCTTTGCTATGCATTCCTTTTACGCTTTTTATGAACTCTAAAATTTGTTTCCAATTTTCCTCTTTGATGTAATATTGCATATGGTAGTTTCTCCATTTTTTACCTATTAAGCTAAACTACCATCTTTTTCTCTCTTTTCATATTTTTTGTCCACAGAGCCTAGAAAATATGCATATCAAATGGTATTACTTGAAGAATTTGAGAAAACAGGAGCAGAAGCGGTTTTTTTAAATTATGAGATTAACGATAACCCAGAATCTCAATTGCTGTTACAAATGCAAGGTATGATAGCAGAATATGAACGAGCGAAAATTATGGAACGAAGTCGTCGTGGAAAGATTTATGCAGCTAATAAAGGTTGTGTAAGCGTAATGGGAGGAGCTCCTTATGGCTATCGTTATATAGATAAACATATGGGAGGAGGACAAGCTTTATTTGAGATTAACGAAGAAGAAGCTGATATTGTTCGCAAAGTATTTTTGTGGGTAAGCAGGGAAAGAGCAAGTATTGGGGAAGTATGCCGTCGGCTAAATACTATGTCTATTATAACACGAACAGGAAAAAAGTGCTGGGATAGGAGTGTAATTTGGGGTATGTTAAAAAACCCTGCTTACAAAGGACAAGCAGCTTTTGGTAAAACAAAAGTAGGTGTAAAGTTACAACATATAAGACCACAAAAACATTCTTGTGAACAACCGAAAGATAATTACTCTACTTATTCTGTTGAAAAAGCAAATTGGATTTATGTTGAAGTGCCAAATATAGTGGACGAAGATGTGTTTGATATAGTTCAAGAACAATTAGCTGAGAATAGAAAAATAGCAAGGACAAGAGAAAGAGGAGCAAAGTATTTACTACAAGGTTTAATCGTATGCAAGCATTGTCGTTATGCATATTACGGAAGTTCTGTAAGAAATAAGCGAGGAGAAAAAGTTGATCATTATGCATATTATCGTTGTATTGGTAGAGATTCTTACCGTTTTGGTGGTAATAAGATTTGTGATAATAAACACATTCGTACAGATGCATTAGAAACAGCTGTGTGGGAAGAGGTTAAGCATTTATTAAAAAATCCAAATAGGGTTTTAGAAGAATACAAGCGTAGACTTTCAGAGCTTAAAAAATTATCATGGGATCAAAAAAGCAATTTACTAGAGAAACAAGAAAGTAAATTAAAACGAGGTATTGCTAGACTTATTGATAGTTATGCTCAAGAATATATTAATCAAGAAGAATTTGAACCACGAATTAAAGCAATGAAACAAAACTTAAAAACAATTGAAGAGGAGAAAAAAAGGATATTTGATCAAAAGAAATTAAAACAGGAATTAACCCTGGTTGTAACCAATTTAGAAGACTTTTCTTCTAATATTGCATTGAACCTTGATAACGCAGACTGGCTAACCAAACGTGATACTATCAGAACGTTAGTCAAGAGAATTGAAATCAATCTTGAGGATGTAAATGTGGTATTTCGCGTAAAAGAGCTACCAAACTCTTCTGGACATAATGGAGAAGAAAAGAAAAATTTGCGACATTGTTGGCGGAGTAGTCATTCCGCTACGTGTTAGCGCCGCGGCGGTATGATGTAGGAAAACCTTAGCTATAGTTTTAGAACTCCCAAAAGGTCAGGAACATTGAATGACTTGACAGAAAGTTCAAAATAAATTACCCATATAAAATGTCCTTGAGTCATAATTTTTTATATGTTAGATGTGGTATCAATTGCTTCAGATCATGCTGGTTATGAATTAAAATCAGAAATAAAATCCTATCTGGAAACCCTAGGTTATAGAGTGGTAGATCAAGGCTGTACTGCTAAGCAAAAGTGTGTAGATTACCCAGACTATGCTGTTAAAGTTGTAGAAGATATAACAAACAAAAAAGCAAATTATGGGATATTAATTTGTGGTACAGGTTTGGGCATGAGTACTGTGGCAAATCGTTTTGAAGGAATCTACGCTGCTTTATGTAACAGTGTTGAGATCGCAAAATTAGCTCGCGAGCATGGCAACGCAAATGTACTGTGTCTTGGTGCAGGATTTACTGCGAGTGGATTAGCAAAAGACATAGTCAAACAATTCCTCGAAACAGAATTTTCAAAAGAAAGCAGACATAAAAAACGCCTTGATAAACTCAGCAATATAACCTCTAAGAAAACAAAAACTTATAACGAAGATGAAATATCAAAATTCGCTAAAATAGCAGGCCAGTGGTGGGATGAGAACGGCAAATTCAAACCATTGCACATGATGAATCCTGTTAGAGTATCTTACATTATTGAGAAAATAAAAGAGTTAAAAAAATGCGATTTAAAAGAATTATCATTGCTTGATGTTGGATGCGGTGGTGGCATTTTGTCAGAGTCAATGGCACGCGTTGGCATTAACGTTGTGGGAATAGATGTATGTGAAGAAAACATCAAAGTAGCGCATTCACATGCGAAAAAAGTAGGGTTAAATATAGAATACACGCACACCAGCATTGAAGAGCTAAGCAATGACAAGAAGTACGACGTGGTTCTGTTGATGGAAGTAGTTGAGCATGTGGATAATTTAGAGCTTTTCATGAAGAAAGCAATAGAGCTGCTAAAACCGGAGGGGTTAATCTTTATATCCACAATAAATAGAACTATCAAATCCTTCTGCCTTGCAATAATTGGTGCAGAGTACATATTAAATTGGCTGCCAAAAGGTACACATAACTGGAATAAATTTCTCAAGCCGTCAGAAATTGCAGATCACTTAAGAGAAAATAATGTAACGCTGCAAAACATGGCTGGCATGGAGTATAACGTAATAAAGCGTGAGTGGAATCTAACTAAAGGCGTGGATGTTAATTATATACTTTGTGGAAACATTGTAGTTTGAGAAGGTTCTAATGTCATCCGAGTAGCTTGACTACTTGGATCCAGAAAAAAGAATGGTGTCATGAAAGTAGCTAACACTGGTTCCTTTATGACGATGTCATCCCATTTGGTGTCATTCCAGTCTGGAATCCAGCCTTTCCATAATCATCAAAAACGTTGTATTTTAACGTAAAACAGCTATTTTTATGCTCACCAACTTAATAAAATTCCTGGATTCCAGCGTTACGCGCTGGAATGACAGCAGTCCTACGTCATACCGCCGCGGTATCTCTTAGCCGCTAACACGTAGCGGGATGACGATTGTTGGTGAACCTAAGTTACTTTAGCTATATATAAAAGGTTTAAGTGGTTGTATTGATGTATCTTTGTATTAGAAAACACCCAATAAGCAGAGTTGTAAGTGGGATAAACCACAAAATGTAAGTGCTAGGTGGTACGATTATAATTGAATTGCCGTAAGAATTTTTTAACTCTGAGATTATCTCTTCATCAGTGTATCCATCATTGATTTTTTTACGAATTGCTTCTCGCATATCATACGCAATCTGAGATCCAGATTCAGACAATGATTCGCCAGAACATATTGGACACCTTATTATTTCAAATAAACTGGTTGCTCGTTTTTCCATGCTTTTATCTCTGAGTTTATTATCCAGAGTAAAAGCGTTTACGCCTGAGTGGAATATCAATATGAAAAGTAAGCTAATTACTATTCTCATTCTTGGTTAATTGGATTATTTTACTGAGTTGGTTCATAAAATCAGTGATGGATAACTTTCCAATAAAGCTTGACCCTACATCATCATCGTACTTTATTGAAAATTGAATGCCATTATCAGTTGTTTTTTCTGATAAGGAAGGTACTAATTTTTCGAACGCATCTGAAGTTTTTGAGTCACCAATCATAAACGAGATTAATTCTTTATAATTTGATATAGCCACGTTGATTTTGTCTTTAAATGAATATGTAACTAAGTTGTAATTGTTTACCCCACCATCTGCAGCAAAAGAAAAATTATTACTTTGAATCAAAAATTTCTCTATATTGAAATTAATTCTGGAAGCTGAGATGTCGTTTACAAATTCATAATCAAATTTAGTGTCGATACTAAGGTAACTTTCAGGACTTGCAGTATTTTTATACCGATAAGTATACAAATCAAATCCTAGCTTAGCATTTCCACTTGGTTCTTTATCGAGGTGAAATTGAATGTAATTACTTTTATCATTCACTTCAGTTATAACACTTTGCTGATTTTCTGAAACATCACATTTTAATCCATAATCTTCGTAACGAAGTGTATCTATATAGTCTATCACGGTACTATTTCTGTTGAATCGCAATGAAGATGGTAAATCGTTTAGTCTAACAACAAAGTGGCTGCTATCGTTTGTGTGGCATTTTATATTCTTTTTCTCATCATCATGAACAGCAATGTTGACTTCATTGCTTAGTATGTAGATATATACTGATTTATCAAACAATCTATTTTTTATCAATAAAGCATCAGATGAGATGGTTAATTGCTCATTGGAAAATTTTGGGTTTGTCACACGGAAAATTAGGTTAGAAGGAAATCCACTAAAATCATGTGAAATATCAAATTTTTCGTCGTTAATGTATAGTATTGTTTCAGCTAAAAGATTTTTTACCTTACATGCAGAAAAATACCAAAAACCACTATACGCTACAGGAATAAACAAAAGTAAAGAGACGATAATATAGATAAAAACCTTACGCATAGCTAATCACTCCCTTGTTTATCCAGCGATATATTTCTTGTACCTCTTGGTATATTAACACACAAACCATCAATATCTTTTGTTATTTTAATTTGGCACCCTAGTCTTGATGTCTCTGTTAAGCCAAAAGCCAGATCTAACATATCGTTTTCCTCATCAGATATGGGGTTATGTGTTTCTACAGCATCATAGAATTTTGGGTCAACAATTACATGGCATGTAGAACAAGCAAGAGAGCCTTCACATGCACCTTCAAGCAGATCTGGATCACTTCTGTGGGCTAAATTAAGCAAAGTTTCTCCCTCTGCAGCTTCATAGCTTTTCTTACTCCCATCAGGTAAAATAAAAGTAACAGATGGCATATTATTCCTATTAAAATCCTTACTAATTTCTCTATATCCTACAGGTAATAACTAATATTTGCAAACTCTTTACAATTCCAGTACCTATTTCTTGTTATCCAAGTACCCCTTTCTTGTCATTCAAGTAGCCCTTTGTTGCCATCTGAGTAGCTTGACTACTTGGGATCCAGAAAAAAGGATGATGTCATTCAAGTAGCCTATATGATGTCATCCCAGTGCCTTGACTACTTGGATCCAGAAAAAAGAATGGTGTCATTCAAGTAGCTGACACTGGTTCACTCTATAATGGTATCACAGCAGTCCTACGTCATACCGCGATTCATTCGCGGTATCTCAGCCGCTAACAAAGCGGGATGACGAGGTTATCGTCATGTCACCGCAAACCGTCATACCGCCGCGGCGCTAACAAGCAGCGGGATGATGATTGTCAACTTCCCCTGTCATCCCAGTAGCTCCTTCGGTGTCATTCCAGTGCTTGACACTGGAATCTAGTTTTCTTTACAAATTCATCAAAAGTGCTTCATTCTATAACGCAAAACCCATACTCACCAAACCCAATGCATTACTTGCAATTAAGTTTCCTGGATCCCAGTGTCTGGGCACTGGGATGACACCCTTCCTGGCGGAGATTGTTCTCAAATCACAATGTTCGTACAGTTGTGGATTCATTCGCGGTATCTCAGCCGCTAACACGCAGCGGGATGACGGTTGTCGTTTAGCTATAAATATTAAGAAATTTACCAAACGAAAAAAAAGGCAAAAGAAGCCCTGGTCATTGTCTATTTTCAGTATTGGCGTTTTTTTATGTTTTAAACGTTTAATAACCGCGACTCAGCTGCTTTTTAATGCAACTAACCTTTAGTCATAAATGTTTAAGAAATTTACTAAGCAGAAAAAAAGACAAAGAATCCCCGAGTTAGCTAGTCTTTTACTATCTCTGTCGAGTATTGGCATTTTTTGATGTCTTGTAACGCTTTATAAGCGCGTTCAGCTTATTTAGATAAAAATCTAGATGTAGATGAAGTTTTGTAAAGACATACAGTATCTATATACTGCAAAAAATTGAACATAAGACGCCGATACATTAAGTAATCCTTACCTTTTAATCTGCAGATTGGCGAAAGCAAATACAATAGCTTCAGTTTCATGATAAGGGGGCTGGCGGGGGGTGTCAAGCAAGTTTTTGTTTCTATTGAATGACAGTTGTGACCTATGCAAGAAGTCTGTTGTAGTTTGTACGATATCTTTATAAAATGGTTCGCATAAGGTATCTAGCAGTGCAACTAAACAAATACAAAAATCAAAACGTTGCGGTTTTTGGTCTTGGTAAAACTGGTTTATCTGTCATTAACGCTCTAATAAAGAGTGGTGCAAGAATATATGCATGGGATGATCATGAAGAGCAAATAGCAAATGCAAAAATGATGTATAAAAAATGTAATTTTATTCATCCCAAAGAATATAATTGGCAGGAGATCAGTGCATTGGTTTTAAGCCCTGGAGTGCCAATAGAGCCACATTGGATAGTAAAACTTGCAAGAAGTTTTGATTGCAAAATAAAATCAGACATTGAGCTATTTCTTGAAGCTAAAACTACAAACCAGAAGGTAATAGGCGTCACAGGAACAAATGGTAAATCAACCACTACATCACTAATAGGGCACATATTAAAATCTGCAGGGAAAAAAGTAGCTATTGGTGGAAATTTAGGCGTTCCTGTTTTGGATCTAGAAAGAGATGCAGAAATTTATGTAATTGAACTCTCCTCTTTTCAATTGGAGTTGATGAATGAAATTAACGTGGACATTTCAGTACTGCTTAATATTACACCAGACCACATAGATAGGCATGGAAGTATGGAGAATTACATAGCAGCTAAATTAAAACTGATAAATGGTAGTGAGGTTGCCGTGATAGGATGTGACAATGAGATTACCGCTGATATATTCAACAAATTCACTGGAAACAAAATTCCAATCTCAGTAACATATTCCCCGGTGTCATTCCAGCCACCCTCTTTGTCATCCCAGTGCTTGACTACTCGGATCCAGAAGATCTCGTTAAAACTAGAGAGTCATAGCTTATCAGTAAGCGACGTGAAAATAAACCTAATATCCAACGCAGAAAACATAGCAGCCGCATATGCCGTATGTAAGCTACTTGGAGTAGATAGCAACACTATTATCAATGGAATCAAGTCCTTTTCAGGACTGAGGCATAGGAATGAACTGCTTGGCAAAATAAGAAATGTGTTTTTCGTGAATGATAGCAAAGCAACTAATGCAAAGTCGAGCGAAAAGGCGATCTTATCTTATGAAAACATAAATTGGATCGTTGGTGGAAGAAGCAAAAAAGGTGGAATAGAATCATTAAGCAAGCATTTCACAAGGATTGGAAAAGCTTTTCTTATTGGGGAATCAACCGAAGCCTTTGCAAACACTATGGAGAATAAAGTAGATTTCGTGAAATGTTGCAATTTGAAAAACGCACTTAAACTAGCTTTTGAAGAGGCCTTAAATAGTGCAAAAGAAGTAACAATATTACTTTCTCCCGCGTGTGCTTCTTTTGATCAATGGAAAAATTTCGAGGAACGCGGCGAAGCATTTTGTAGAATGTTTGAAAATCTCAGGTACAATCACACGTGCTGTTTAGTATAATGTTGCGTGGAACAAGATGAAATAAAGTTAATAATAGATAAGCTAATTAGGGTTATTCCATTTGAAGGGATAAGCGATGAAACCCTATTAAAGGTGTGCACTGACCTTAATCTAGCTAGTAGCTTTTGCAAATTTCAGAATGGAATATATAGCGCTTTGGAGCACATAGCAGAGGACTTAAATAGCTCAATGGAAGCTGAACTAAGAAATTCTAATTTAGAAGATATGAAAGTGCGAGAGCGAGTAAAGTTAGCTATTCAAATACGCCTTTCAAACTACGCTAAGCTACCGAATTATAGAGAACTTTTAAAAAATGTTTTATCATTCTCCGTATCACCAAAAAATACATATTTTTCTAGTAAACTTTTATACAGAACTATTAGCGCGATTTGGTATGGCATTCATGACCAATCAACAGATTTTAACTACTATACAAAAAGAGCAATATTAGCTGGAGTGTACTTAAGTACGATACTTTTTTTTATCAATGATTATTCAGAAGATTTTGCGGATACTTTATCGTTTCTTGATAAACGTATCAACAATGTCATGACATTTCAAGAATTCAAAACTCGCTTAAAAGGAATCATAGGAAATTTCTTATAAGCTTTTCATCATACTGGTTATTCATATTTATATTCTCTTGTTTTTTTTGATCTTTATGTTAAAACAGGTTAATATTTATTAACAAAAAAATGAAAGTTATTTATCATACCATTGGTAATATCAAGCCAGAAGAAACTGCAAAACACGTGATAAACTTTTTTGGAGTACTTCAGTGTATTAAGGTTAATGCTCTTGGTAAAGATGCACCTAAGGAGCAAGAAAGTAAGTTAGTTAAGCATTATTTTGACTATCCCTATTTCTCTAGAATTGTTAATCCAGAATTCTTTCAAAAAGAATTAAATGCCGAAGAAAAAAAATTCAATAGGAGAATAGTATCACTATGGTTATGTTCTGCTATATTGTCCACTGCTTCTATTGTATCGTTATACTTGGCATACCAGAATCAAAAATCAAAAAAGGTACTTACAGGACTATTTTTTACGTCTTCAGTACTATCGACTTTGGCTACCATACTTTTTGTTGTAGCTTTCTTATGGGTATTTTTTCACTTTGTTAAGGAAAGGTTTGTTGTACATAGAATAAAAGGCTTTTTGGAAAATGAAGTCAGCCCTGAGTGGATAAAGCGTTATAAAAAAGAATTTATAGATAAAGATTCGAAAAGAGATGCAGAAGCTTGTGATCAAGAGTTGGAAAAAGATATAGAGGATATTATAGAGTTTCTTTTGGAGAGAAAGAAGGTTGTAGCACTATGTAAATTTCTAACAAACGGTGAAAAGTTAGTTCAAGCTGGAATGGCAATGGTAAACATGTTACTTGTAAAAGGTGTGCGTCCAAACGATATAATTTTGGATACTAACTCTCTTGGAGGAGGAATTGCAGCAGAAGTTTTAAAAAGGTTTGAAAAGCAAGGGATTTATTTAACGCTAATTCATAGTAATTCTTATAGCTCGCTTAAGGATGCAACTAATAACTTTCCTCATGGGGTAGGGAATTTTTTCATAAGACGGCTTCCTGCAAAATTCTTGAATTTTTGGTTTAGTCGTTGCAGATTGGAATTTAATTCACGAGAGATTATAGAGAATACAAAATGTCCTGTATTAATTGCTGGCAGGAAAGGCGATACTGTAATTCCACAGGAAGCACAACTCGTTGGTAAACTTGACGATGATCAATCCACTAGCAAAACGTTCAGACAAAATATAGTACTTGAACATGATCCTCAAAACAAGGAGTGTAAGAGCAAAAATATTCATGCTGATCATAAAGAACATTTAGTTTATCATGAAGATAACGGTAGTATAAAAAAGTATGAAGAAAAAGAAAATCAATTTATTAATGACGCACATAAATATTTAATAGACTCTGAATTTAATAAAAATTTTGATCTAGAGAAGTACAGAGAAAGTGGTTTCTCTGGAAAATTGACAGAAATAGAATTAATACACATAGAACCAGTCCGTATAAAAAATAGCAACTGTGTCATAAGTATTCAGGCAGAAGTTTAAGTGAGTAAAGAAAGAAAAATTATTCTTGCTATACCGTAGGTGCGTTCCAAGATTATACTGAAGTTTTTATTGCACTCAAAACCTTCGTTTTTCCTAATCTCTAGAATTATCAATGCATCATCACTTAACCAGCCTGAGTGAGCTAGTCCATTCAACGTTGATTCAACTAGATTGCTATTGTAAGGTGGGTCTATAAAAACTACATCGCACTTTGAAATAGGTTGTGGCAATTTGTTAGCACTGCAACAAATTAGCGTGACATTGTCCGTAATTCCAAAATCTTCTGCTGTTTTTTTAGGCAGTTGCAAATTGTAATAGTCTGAATCTACCATGAATGCATGTTTAGCACCGCGAGAAAGCGCTTCAAATGAAAAAGAGCCACTTCCGCAAAATAAATCAAGTACATTCAAGTTATAAATAGGTTTCCTTGAGGAAAGCATGTTAAATATTGCTTCTCGGACAATACTCATAGTTGGCCGTGCAGCTAAATGCTTACCTGTAGTTATTTTTCTTCCGCGATATTTGCCTGCAATGATGCGTAGCATATTAAATAAGCTCCAAAATAATTAATTATTTATACTATATGATTAATGTCAATATGGCTTTAGCAGTTTAATAGAGAGAAGCTATCGAGCCGCTTGTAAGAAAAACACAAACACAAGACTCATCCGTTATCTTTTTCTGATTTGTCTGCTGCATTAATTGCTTGACCAATCTCATCTTGTAAATCATCATGATCGTTTTCTTCATCATGATTTAGCCCTTCAATTCTGCTTTCTAACTCTAACTTAATTATAGTATTGATTTTATCTATATTATCAAGAAAGCCTTTACATTCTTCTTCACTATACTCTTCACCAGATGCCTTTTTTTCGATAAATAGACTTTTAAACTCTGCTAGATCAGAATTCTGATCGGTATTTAGTACAACATTTCTCTCTATGAAGCTAAGATCCGACAGCAGTAAGCTAACCTCCAACAGATCTTCACTTTTCACGCTTTTAAGGTCTTCAAGGCTTTCTAAAATACTAAACACCTTAAGCCTTTCTTGTGCAATCTCTTTGTCTTCCTTATCAAATTCAGACAATAAACTATGATTATCTACAAATTTCTCACTCAAAGCTTTATTTAACCTAGTGAGGTCGATATTGTTGTCCGGTGTGTTATCTAATAGTAGATCTACTCTCGCCCTACGCGCATTTAAAATGTCGTCGTAGTCATTTAACTTTATGTTGCCATCATCGTCTTGCTGCAATTTATAATAATCAAGGCCTTTGAAATTTTTATTAGTCTTCATCTTCAATCCTCTTCTCCTTTTGCATCTGGTTTCCTCATTGGTTCCGGTAATTTCCTTTTGACCGGTTGATCAAGCTTATCTTTTTCTGGTTCTCTCTTACGGCCGATAGTGTAATCATGAAGCTTCTCTAAGAAATCTCGCCTATATTCTTTTGCTCTATAGAGTAGGGTATGATCATAGCCATGCTTTCCTATAGAGTCAAGGCCATGCTCCCAAGTAAATTTCATAGCATCTTCTATTGTGTAGCCCAAATGTGATCCTACATATCCTTTATAATAATCTAAATATTTACCGATCCTTCTGTGCGTAATATCTTCTTTATCAACTCCAAACGCCCTGTAGATTTTTTCCTCGAGCTTATCAACATCATTTTCAGGTGATGTCACAAATTTTGTTGCTTCAATAGTAGCATCTACAAATTTACGTGGCACATCAATAGCGTATTTCAGCACTCCTCCAACTCTTGGTATCCTGCCCAGTAGATTAGCTGTACCTCCGGCTAATCTATCCGGTAAATGAGTAGCCCAACTGCCTAAAGACTCTAACCCTCCACCAATTTTATCTTGTACCTGTTGTTTTAATCCCTGCATTAAACCAGTTACAGGTGATGCTGCGTACATGCTGGATATATTGTAAACGCTGAATCCACCACTAGCTATACTTGAGCCCATTTGTTGTACGAACTCGCGTAAGGAGAACATTAAAAATGAAAGCAAGAATAACACAAAGATTTCCCCTGCATTGATTAAATAACCTCTCTGTATGTCTTGCACCCTTTGGTAATCGCTATTTTCTTGATAATTTTTGCAATCCTCACAATCTTTACATTTCTGACAGTATTCACTGTTGGGATCCTTATATAAATCATGAAGTTTCAGTATTCTACAACCTTGTTTTTCTACTACTCTCTGCACTAAAGACTTCATCTCTCTTTTGAGATCTGGTCTTATGATACCATTTCTATAATCATTCATCATCTCCCGATAATTGCTGCATTTCTCATCTACTGACCTGCAGTAAAATTCTCTTATTTTACTGTCTATATCTATTTCTCTATTTATACTATTAATCAGCAATAAGATATCAGCCTTTTCTGATGCATGAGATAAACTATTTGTTAAGCGTACTAGATCTTTTGCACTACAGCCATTACTAACTACCATATCACTTTCTGCAATATAGTGGTCTGCTGGATTCTTTTTAGTACCAGGAATTGGATTAAAGAAAGGATAATCTATATAACGAAACCCTTTTATACGTTCACCATTTTTATCTTTAGGGTAATCCGGTGGAAGCGGGATATATCCAGCGCCACCAGTAAATTTTATTGTACCACCTTCTCTGCTTATCTTTTCTATACCTTCTATGTTTTTATCTACGTTCAGCGGAGAAGCTTCTCCAAGAGTGTAAGGTACAAAAATTTGCCCTGGAGTCCAACCAAAGTACTGCTTATCAACGATACAAAAACCGCCAAACACCCATTTTGGAGCACATAACTTTACCTCAAACCATTTATTGTAGCATACAGTAAAACCTAGTTGTCTATAAAAGGTGTTCATTATAATTGAAGCCAGCAATGACAGCAGGGTAAATATCATAATCGACTGTAAACAAAAACTGATGCAAAATTTTATCCAACCTTCAAATAGACTTTTCAGCGGTGAAAATAAAATAGAAATTAGAAACAGTGGCATGATAGCTATAAGAAAAGCTATACCCATAAAGCCAGAAAGAAATATTATGTAAGCATACAAGCACAACAAGAAGTATAGCACAATCCCTATGAAAATTGCTGGTATCATAAGGAGGCTTGCCCACATTTGGTAATGTAAAAACGCTGCAAACTTTTTCCAAACAGAATAAGCAAAAAACTTATTGAACATGTCCTCCATGAAGCTAAACAACTTAGCTTCATCTCCTTGAGCAATACTTCCGGTGTTCATGTTGGGAGCAAAGTTAGTAATTACACTTATCAATTGTTCAAGACCTTTAACGAATAAAACAAGAAAATGATCATAGAAAAATCTAAAACTTCCAGGAGATATAAGCACTATTACTAGAGTGATTTTCATCATTCTGATGAGCATATCATGCTTAGTTTCTCGTATCATGCCAAAAAGATAAAGAAGCGATGAAATCATTACAAATAGAACAAGCAAGGAAAGAACAAAATTGTGAAAGCTCGTACTTTTTTCAGCTATATTTTCGAACATAGCTTGTGCAACTGCAGGATCATTGCTATTAAAATGTTCTTTGCAATTTTCGTTAATCAATAATACACATTTTAGATAGTTATAAATGTAATCAAAAAACCCAAAACTACTTGGCTGCTGCACTCCACTTAAGAACTCAAAAGAGTAGCCACCTGCATTATCTAAGTAATATCTATCTAATATTTTTACATATATTTTCCATCCCTTTTTTAATTTCACCGGGTTACAATTTCTGTCTTTTAATTTAGTGCTATCTCTGTCTAAAGTAAAAAGACCGCTCCCATTTTCTGCCACGGAGTTGTAACCTAGATGTACAGTAGGATATTGAGGATCGCGCATTAACTTTAGATTTTCGTTAGGATCATCTTTCCCCGTTTTAAACAAAAGATAAGCACCATGACCATTGGTAAACCAACATGGAGCACCACGTGATACTGTATTTGCGCTATCATCTTCATTAATGCACTTGCAATTTACAGTGCAACTTGCATTAGGATTACTTGAAAATTTTTCTATGCTAGGTTTATAATCATTACAAACTAAGTGAAAGTTAGGTAGACTATTATCGCCTGACTTGCCTTCAAATTTAGTTGCATATTTTAACTGCTCCAAGCTTTGTAAGTTATAACTGCCTTTTTTAGATTCCTTCTTGTTATTATTACTCCAAGACGTCCATGCGCCATTAACTCGCACTTCTAAACTATCTCCATTGGTTTCGAGTCCGGTATCCTTCCACTTCACCACTTGGTTATGGTGAAAACCATAATTAATTTCGCCAGTTTCAGGGTCAATGACTTCTCCATCTTCTGGAATAAACTCATTGTGGTCGCTTGAAAAATGGGCGCTTACTGCAATAGGTTCAGGACCAAAATAGTCAGCAGATATGCACCTTGGAAAAGGCATATCGCTCTTACTACAACCTGTGATCAGCACATAAGCTGCAAGAAGTAATACCCTAAACCAACATTTGCCTAAGCGTGATTGCATATCTAAACTTTTTCCAAATACAGAAATAAATTTCTAAAACTTTACTTAAAATATCTTTTTAATTAGTTACTCCATAACATCATTCATATCTTACTCCTCTCCATTCTTGTTTTTAGCTTCATGATCACTAGAATTACTTCTTATTATTTCATCAGGAATTTCTTGCTTGCCTGATTGTTTTTTAGGCCTATCAGAATCATCACCCGTTGTTCTATCAGAACTTCCTTTAGAATCTTCTTTTTTGTTTGATTGATTTGGTGTATCAGGCAATCTAGCCTCAATTTTTCCCCGATCTTTACTCATTTTCTGCTTGATACTCTGTATCATACTTTGGGTCTTATCATCAAGGCCAACGGTTGACAGTATAGCTTGTGATGCGCTACCGGCAACTTTGCTAACACTTTGAGCAACCCCAAAACCAGAGCCGAATAGTGCTTGCGCCATAGTTTCTGATATAGAAACAAAAGCTTCCATTGCATTAGCAATAATTAAGTACATAAATGCTTGGATCAGATCTATGGGCAACGCTGCAAAGTGCCCATCAGCCCTTTCTCCGGTACTTAATGCAACATCAACATTAGTGCCAGGACTGTATCCAAGAGGCAGTATTGATTTCATCAAGCATAGATCATACGATAAGAAATTTACGCTAATTAAACATTGATAGCATGCAGAAAAATTTGTGAGATTGTATAGAACTGAATACATCAACTGATTTAAAAGAGATAAAGATGAAAATAAAATAACTGGTTGTACTGCAACGTGAGCCAGCGTTTTTATCCAGTTATCAAATAAGGGTTTAGTCTGTTGAAATAAAATAAACACGATAAACAAAGGTGTTAATGACAGTAAAAACGCTACTAGAACAGTAGATATTACATATTTAAACGTAGCGCTAATAATGCATTTTAAAAACGCAAAAGTAGCGTAGAGTATTGCCAAAAATGCAATAAAGCCAAAAGGACCAGAGAGCATCAACGATAAAAACTTTAACCAAGTTTCTGCTGTGAATAATACTCCTGCTGTTAAGTCTAAGAATGCAAATTTCTCCTCCCCTTCCCCTATATAGCCAGAAAAGCTATTAACTAAATAAGTGCTACCATTTACAAAAAGTCTGGATAAAGTTGTACCAAAAAGTTCCCAGCTTCTATCGCTAAAGGCAAAAGCTATAAATGCTATCTTGAACATTCTTACAATGAAATCAAATTTACTTAGCTGTATTGTTCCAAGCATATAGCCAACGACAGTAAATATAACGTATAGAGTAAGCAAAGCTCTTACTCCTTGAAGAAAACCTCTTGCATATCCTTTGTATGAATCTTCAACGCTGTCACCAATTACTTCTTTTTTCATAAAACCAAATATCTCGTTTATATTTGATGAAATAAAATCATTAATTTTTCTTTTGACAAATAAAGTTACACTATACTTATTGTTTTCGTAATATTTGCCATTTTTGTCCGTAATGTCATCTTTCTCTACGTTGCTTACATCAATACCAAAATATATCTTCTTAGATTCTTTGTTCTGAAAGTGTTTTCCGCTTATTACATCTAATATGGTGTACTCATCTTTTCCGTCCACTCTTTCTCTTACCACTTTGAAATCATTAGTTCCTACACCATGCAAATCTTTAGGTGGGTTATCACCCAAATACACATACAGTTTTTCGCCATTAATATATTCACATGATCTAGTCACTTTAACATGGTACCCACCCCTATTAGCTTCATAGTGACCATAATCTGCTATAGCAAGCATCACACTACTACCAAGTGTTACACTTCCTATTGGATAGTCATGATTTAACCTCAGAGAAAAATCTCCAAATTCATCTTTAATTTGTGAACACACATTATCCCCTTTTGCACCCTTTTCCTCTGGAAGACATTGAATACCTTTAGCAGCATCATGATTATCAAGATCACCAATTTTTGCAACAAGAGCCTCAGCCCATGAGATATCTTCTTCAGTGTTTGATGTAAAATCAACGTTAATCTGCATGGGACCCCTTTTATTTTCTTCTATCCTCTTAAGCTTATCTTCAACTTCTTTAAGGTGAGAATACATGTCACATTTATTTCCTTTATCATATTTGCTATACCTTATAGAAGAGACACAGTTCCGTTCTTTGTCTTTATATGTATAATTCCATATACCCTTCTCGGTATAGCACACGTTCTGATAGTAACAATTAAGCTCATAAGAGCTGTACTTTTTCACCTCGTTAGAATCGCAGTTTTTTCCATCACATAATTCGTTCAATCCTATTTTAGCGCGGCGTAAATCGAGTAGCGAGCCATATATCCATGGTTCGTTGTCTTGAATATAACCTTTATTAAAATGTACCTTATTATCATATGGGGTATACCCATTGCCAACTAGCACTTTGCTTTCCTTTGCTTTTGTTTTATCAAGAGGTAAAAATTTTATTTTATTTCTCTTTCCATCCTTGCCCTCACAAAAAAATTCTTTTTTCTCGCTAACATTCAATATTTCCCTTGCTGGCACTTTTTCACCTCCTTCTTCAGCTCTATAACAATTGTCATCAAAACTGATGCCTTTCCCTCCTGGATTGTCATAATCAATTGTTATTTTTCTGGGAACTAAGCTAAAGCTTAACTTATCACCAGGACTTACTTTTATTCCAGTGTCTACATAACGTCTATTGCTGCCAAATCCTTTACCGCCGCACAATTCGTTTTCATTTACGCCTTTTTCATCAACGCCATAATTATTAGGCACATCGTTAATATTTGCAGCTTTACTATAATTTGGTTCTGAGCCATCAGCACAAAAGCTAGCTGGCACAAGTACTTTCCTTGGATTTTTACCTTCTTTAAAAGGGCAAAAATTTACTGATCCATCGAGGGTGAATTTGATTTCCTCACCCTTGCTAATTACTTGACCAGAATCAACCCAATGAATTTTATCGGCTTTATGAACTGGAACGTCCACATTAACGCTAGTGTTTCTGCTCTGCAACCCAGGCTCAACACAATCCATAGTACAACCAGTGATTGCAAGACACAGTATCAATAATAGTGATCTTTTACTTATCATTGCTGTCTTCCTGGTTGTGGTATCAGAGGCGTTGACCTTTGAGTCCCTTGTGGTATTTGAGGTCTTGACGCACCTGACTGTTGAGAAGCACCTCCTCCTCTTCTTTGAACGCTTTGTTCGTCTAACCCTACTGTTCCCATTAAGCTTTGTTGATACTGTCTTCCAGGTTCGCTTGCTACATAAACATTAAACAACGAGTCAGATATTGTCGAAGAAGCTTCAACTAAAGCTTTCATAGCGTGTCCCAAAATAACAAAAGCCATCATAGCGGTAATATTAGGTGTATACTTGGAAGCATAACCATAGAAGATACAAGGGTTAAAAATCTTTAGGTTAATACTAAGTATACACGTAGAGCAGACTTCAAAATCAAATACTGAATATATGATATAATCCATAACTTGACTTATCAGTGATATAAAAATTAAAAGCACTACTGGATGAATCGCAAATCTTGCTAAATTTTTAACCCAGTTTTGAAACATCTGCCTAGTATATGCAAATAAAAGACAAATAATAAAAATAGGTGCTAAAGAAAGTAATAACGCAACTATTGCTATAGATGTAATAAAAGAAAATAAGGCGTTGAAAATAGATAAGCTCACTGTGATTAAACCCCAAATCACCAAGCAAAAAGATACAATGCCCAAAGGGCCAGAAAATATAAGAGACACTATTAACAATACTGAATGCGATGACAAGAACCTATTGAGCGGCAAATCAAGAAACTCAAAAACATTTGAAGTAGTGCCTCTAAAATTTGCTATTTCTATTAGTTGTTTTGGAGTGTTAATAAGCATAGAGAATGCATTGTTATAAAAAAAGTTCCAGCTATTATCCTGCAACAGCTGGGCGATGATTCCTATCTTTACGCATACAATTAAAAATTCATATATAGAAATATGAGTTAATCCAAAAAAGTAGTAAAGGGTATATAAGGTTATGTATAATACTAACAGCGATATTATCGTGGATCTAATGGTATTTGTTCTGCTTGATTTTATAAAACTTTCGTAAAGAGACTTTACAGGACTAGTATCAGAATGAATTGCGTTAGAGTCTTTATAACTAGAACCAAAAAATGCAGTTTTCACTTTTTCATCAAAGAAATTATATATTGCACTAAAAGTTCTTGTAGGTGGCTCTTTAGTTGTGAGGTTAATGCTAAACTGACCTTCATTTTTGTAATCGCAGCCATGGTCTCTTATTCCGTAATATATGGTACCTGTTTTGTCTTTTAACTTTTCTTTTAAGCTTTCCATGTATTGAACGTCATGAACTTTGCTAATATCTACGGGTATATCTCCCTTGGTTTCGTCAGGCTTATGGTCAGGAAGTTTGTCAGAGACGCTTATATACAAACTATTCTCCAGACTGTGGTTCTTCCCTACTCTTATGTTGAAACCACCTTTGTCATTTTTATTACCTAACTTAAAAGTTAACCTTGGTACTGGATGCTCTTTTCTTACCTTGTGATCATAATTAGTATATGTACCACCATATTGCGAATATTCAAAACTCTTATCATCCATATCAACTCTTAAGTATGGAACATCAGTTTTGACCTGTGCATCCTTTAAAATATTACCAATAATCTCAGCATCTACAAACTTACCACCAGAACTATTTAAAGCGCTAGTAATAGAATTAAACAATTCATATTCTGTAGTATTATATTCAACATGAACGCAATTCCCTCCTCCTGTGTTAGGACTATAAAACTTACATATACGCCCACAGACAAGATTCAAAATGTGTGTATCTATTTTGCTTTTCTGACTACTTGAAAGCGAGCTGCAGTCTATATCTTTTCCTTGTCGTTTTATAGAGTTAATAATATTTTCAATTTCCTTTTTTCTTTCATCTTGATCTAACTTCGAAAAATCTGAATCCCAGTACTCTCTTCCACTCAACCATTGCGCATCGCCTATTATATATTTATTAGGACATATCCCATCCTTGCCACCTTGGCATTTCTCTTGATTTAAAACATGTGCAAAATGTTCCGTTTCTTGCTCGCTGCACTTTTCATCAATTTTTACATACCTGATTTTTGTCTCACTCTCTTTATCTTTACACACTTTACTTCCAATCACACTAAAGCTTATCGTATCGCCTTTTTTAAGTGCAAATGGTAATGTTACGTCATTTCTCCCAGGTCGAATTGCAAAATCTGCATACTGCATAGGACAAAAATTAATCTTGCTAGGCACTATATTAATCTCTGTTACTCCTATTCCACCTGAAATATTAACACCGGAATCAACCCACTTCTGCTCTGTTGACACTATATCTAGTTTTTCACGCAAACCTGATAAATTTTCTGGCTTAATACAGTGATCCTCCCCGCAGCCTGACAGAAAAAAAAACGGTATTATCAGCAAAAACTTTAGCATAAATCCAACTTATTCAGTGCTTTTGTTAACACTCTCGGAGCTACTAGGACCAGAACCTCGAGATTGACTCTTGTCTCCACTACTCAACTTCTTAGCAGCAGCACCAGCAACTCCAGCAACTCCCCCAGCAGCAGCTTTGGCAGCGGATAAAGCTTTGCCCACCATTTGTCCAGGTGTATGACCTGAGCCAAGTGCTGCTCTATGGTTACCAGCAAGTTCGGCAGCCATGTTAGGAAGAATGTTTAAAAAATGGTAAAAGAGGAATAATACTAAACACAATTTTAATAATTCTCCGATGAGAGAGCTGCCAAATTCCATGTATGTAAAATCAAATAGACCAAGTATAGTGCTCTTTTTAAAGCTGTAGTTTTGCATCATACACGCTAGAGTAGTTTTATTGTTATTACATTCTCCATCTCTTAACTTAAACCATTGTTTTTTACTACCACCCGAGGCTTTTATTTTCTCCTCATATTCCTTGTCCGGCTCAAAGTTCAAATTTTTATAATAGATTTTATCACATGCTATGAACATAAAGGACAAAAACGCAAAAAGGATAACCGGGTATAAGCTATAGGTGATTAATTCTCTTACCCAGCCATCAAAATATCCTTTGGTGTGTTGGAATAAAACCATAGGAATAAACAAAGGTGATAAAATGATGATTACACTTAAAGCAACTAGAGATAAAATAAATACATAGCACAGCCACAAAATAACCATCATCATCAGAACGGCCATAAATATACAGACAAGAGCTACTAAAATTTGTCCACCAGCGAAAATAATACCAATCACCGAACCTGCAGCTAACAAAACAGGAGCAGCACCAAGCAAGACCGCTAACGTTGCAACACCTCCAGTACCAATTTTGCCACCAATTCCATCTAAAGGGGCACCTAAATAAAATAAAATTCTACAATCAAGCCTATCCCAAGGTGCAAGATAACTGTAAGATACCTTCTTTCCTGCACGGTCGTATTTATAATCCTCTGCTTTGTAGTTACATATACCTTTACTTTCAGATGAAGCTTTGAGCACTATTTCTGACAAACCATTTGAGAGACGAGTTAATTCTCCATAATAATGAGACATGGTACTGCCTGTTGTGAAGTAAATCACTAAAGCGAATTTAATAATCAACATGTACATTTCTTGTGGGCTGCGCACTCCACCAGACATGGCTTTTATAGAGAACAGTATTAAAGCTAAAACCAAAACAGCAGTGACAGTGTTTTTCAACCTCTTTTGTGCTACAGACAAGAAACTGCCCTTGTTATGTCCATTTTGATCCTTAAGTGGGCTGCCACTTGAATCAATACCTGCAACTAAATTATCTAACGATTCCTTAATGCATTGCACTATCATAGAAGTTACGGGAATAGGAGCTAATGATTTACTTCCAGCCTGGTTATAACAAGCTTCAGAAACATACGAGCTAAAACAACTGGCATTATCATAACCTGCAAAAATTTTTCCTTCTTTTTCCTTATTTCTTATAGTAGTTTTATAATCATCATTATTACCAATAGGAACTTCTTCCTTTCCTGTACCATCTTTATTTTTGAATATCATCACAGATTTTTCACACATAGGAGCAAGTGGGTCAGGTGGCAATTCCGTGCACCCCATATCAACCCCTTGCGGCCAAGGAGTCATTTCGATACCAAGCATTCTCACACTTGCTAACTCCACACACAATCTGCCCATTTTTTTTACTGCTTTGAATGTTGATCCATGTATAGTTTTGCTCTGTCCAGCTTTAAGCACTTCACATTTCAGCTCGCCATCAACCCTCGGGGACCATGACCCACCTTCATATCCAGTGTCCTTCTCTCTAACATTAAAGTCTATATCACCAAAAAGATTACCAAACGTTAAGGGGTTTCGATGACATACTTCTATATATTCACTGTATTGCACACCGTTTTTTGGCCAGTAATAACTCTCTGTACTCTCCTGAACGTTAGAATTTAAGGCTTCTTTTTCTGCTCTTTTCCCGTCATAATCTTTTTTGTTCACGTCTTCCCGAGCTTTATCTTGCAAACAAGAAAAATATTCATCTTCTGTTTGGTAATTTTCATTGGTGCAGCCACTATAACCTGTGTCTTCTAATTTAAAATTTTTGTATTTTCCATCATGATCACGTGCAACTGGGTGTTTAACAAAACTATGTTCACAAACAACAAGCCCACCTATGGCTTTCCAGACTCCAACGATTGCAGCTATCATTCCAACAATAACAAAAGCAGTAAACAAACCAGCAGAAGAAACGATCAAAACAATGCCAGTAAATATTGCACCAACAGCAATCGCTATTCCAGCAAGTGCTGCAGCTGTTTTAAAAGCTCCACAATCAGGATTAGAGGCACGGCTAAAGCTGCCAGTAGAGTTAAATCTACTAACAAATTTCGTCCTGTCATTACCACTTACTTCATCTGCAAGTACTGGATATGAGAGTAAAAAATCTATATTTAATAAGAATATTGCGATTAGCAATAATGACAGCTTAGTTTTAAACATTTTTTACCTTCTGATAAAATATAGGTAACCATATTTTTGGGTTGTCCCCAACTTCATTTAATATATCGTGTAACAATAGAACACTTTCTGCACGTCCGGATAATACGTTGATTATATCATCTAAGTCTTTTAAGTCTATTCTAGCTACTACAGCATTAACTCCTTGTTTCACCAAAAAGAATCTAGTACTTGGATCTGTGTGCTTAATTAATATATATTCACGTTCAGTTAACATAAAAACATCCCGATAGACACTAGTAGCTTTCAGATTTGGTAAAAAAATCTGTGTCGCTGTTTGTTGTACAAGCGTATCGCTAATAGCACTTTTGCTTGCATCCTCAACACTCTGAGTAGCAAAAATCACAAAAGCATTTAGTTTTCTCAGTACCTTCAACCAGTCTTTTATCTTGGGTGCAAAAACTGGATTATCTATTAATGCCCATGCCTCATCAAGAACGATAATAGATGGAGTGCCATCAAGAGATATACTAATCTTATGAAATAAATAAATCAAGACCGGTCCAAGAGCAACGGGATCTTTGAGCAAGCTAGCCATCTCAAAACCAAATATTCTTGCTCGTGAAAAATCTAGCAAATCTTCTTTATTATCAAATATTGCAGCATGAGAACCATTATCATGCCACATAGATATTGCCCCAGCTAGAGTATCAGGACCTGCAAGCCCTAAAAACGGTACGAGGTTTCTCAAGAACCTGTCTTCTTTTCTTAATTTAAAATTCCCTTCAATTGCATCATTAATTCGTGCAATATCTTCTGAAGTAAATTTATCATTATATACCGAAATTAAAGACTTTATCCACTCCATTAAAAATGTTCTATTATCAGAGGTGTCATCAAGTTGCAAAGGGTTAAAATTTGTTTTAGTTCTTGGTTCTATTATAGTATAGATACCACTAAGTGCTCTTAAGAAAATCTCTGCACCGCGATCTTTATCAAAAAAGAATATCCTTGGAGAAAACTTCATCGCTTGGGCACACAAGAAATTCATTAAAACAGTTTTACCAGCGCCGGTTGGGCCAATTATCATAGTGTGTCCAACATCCCTTATATGAAAGTTGAAAAAAAATGGAGTACCAGATGTCGTGTCAAAAACTGTAACGGCATCTCCCCAGTGGTTATTGAATTTATTGCCAGTAGGATAATTATGTTGAGATGCAAATCCAGCCAAATTAAGACTACTTATTGTAGCTTTTCTCACTATATAATCGAAATTACCAGGAATTTGCGCCCAAAATGCTGGTTCAAGATTAACTCTCTCACGGATAGGGTAAACACCGCAATTAGAAAGCTCAGACTCTACCAACGACAGAGCGTTATCCAATGATTTAGGACTTTTTTCTATACATAAAATAGTCAGGTGATGTTGACCAAACGCAATCTTACCACTCATTGCGTCATCAAGCGCTTGAGAAATTTCTGCTATTTGAGAAATAGCTTTATCTGCAGACTGTATCATTCGATTTTGCTGTATCTGCATTTTTCCAATCGCCATTTGCCTGTTTATAAATTGAAAAGATTGTGTAATTATAAACTCGTAAGGAAGTTGTAAAAATGAATCAAGCATTCCTGCAGAAGTATGATTTCCATATTCTTTGATACTAATTATTCCAGCATATTTACTCTCATTATGAGTCACAACCTGTATCATCTTACGGCCAAAGAATAACCTATGTACTGGTAAGTATCTTGATATTTCAGTTCTTAGCGGAAAAAGCGTATTTGTAACAAAGCCACAATTTACAATTCTAGATAGAAACTCCATTATTTCACAGAACAAACCATCTGGAGTTTCTTTTACTCCAAGAATTTTAGGCGAATAATTTCTAAGGCTTGTCACTACACGATTTGTCGTTTCTTCTAAATCTTCATACGTGGCACGCATATCACTTTCCCAAGCATGTTTTGAAGTTACATGTCCGAATTTTTTTAGTAGATATGACAAAAATTCTACTCCTTTTGTGTCCGCTCTACGGATAATCGTAATGTATAGGTCATTAATAAATGATTGCCTTGTTGCGTGTTTTTCTCTCCATTTTAAATTTACGTGATTAGCGAAAAAATTCGGCAAACCTTGACTTGCAAATTCATCAGAAAAAATATTTTTTTTACGTCTGATGGTATAAAAATACAAACTAAATGCCGGAGATGAAATGCTTCTGAGCATCTGATTCCTGATATTATTTTGTATTACTAAATCCTCGTCATCGGCGGTTTCAAATGCAAAGCCACTTAATTTTATAACCTTAACCAACCAATTTTCTTTTGTCATCAAGGTTGTGCTATTCCAATAGCAAGAATAAGGAATAAATTCAGCAGCGTGAACTTCCCTGCTCAGAGTAGACTTATTCTTTGATTGAATAGCCCTAAACCTCAGCATCACACAACATTAAGCAATATCATAAGAATTGGCTCCATGATAAAAACGATTTAAACATTTCGAGCACTTTCCTAATTTTACCATAAATAATTCAATAAACAACGGTTCTTTTGCAGAAGCTATATAGCCAAGTCCATGTATACCTGGTAACATTAAGAGAATCACTCGCAAATCATTTGAATTAATGAAAATTAGCATGCAAATCAGGACGTTTAATATTGCAAACATATAACTCACACCAAAGAGCATTGCAGGTCTTGTAAGACCTTTAAATAATTGATCTGTTTGTATACTACCTGTGGACATATCTTTAACCTTCTAATAATAGCTCTAACACTAATACTATACCATTATATTAAAAATCCATTGAAACTAGTAGCACTTTAAGTTAAGATACATTGATTAATAATTTAACCCAGATAATGACAAGTTGGCCATTTCAAGAAGCAGAAAAAATATTGCAAGAGTTTCCTAATAAAAAAGAAATAATATTTGAAACTGGTTATGGACCCTCTGGTTTACCCCACATAGGAACCTTTGGAGAGGTTTTCCGCACTACAGTTGTTGTAAATGCATTAAAAAAAATAGCTCCTGGTATAAAAACCAAAATCATTGCAGTTTCAGATGATATGGATGGTTTGCGAAAAATACCAGATAATGTGCCAAATCAAGAGATGCTAAGAGAGCACTTAAATAAACCATTGACTATGATACCTGATCCATTTGGGATTCATGAAAGTTATGGTCATCACATGAATGCGTTACTATGTAAATTCCTTGATTTATTTGAATTTGAATACGAGTTCAGGAGTGCAACAGAGTGTTATAAGTCTGGCGTTTACGATGAAAAACTTTTACTCTTGCTGAAAAATTATGATAAAGTGATGGACGTAATGCTTCCATCATTTCGGGAAGAAAGACAGCAGACTTATAGTCCATTCTTGCCAATATGCCCAAAAACTTCTCAAGTTTTACAAGTTCCAGTAATTGAAACAAATACAGATAAAGGAACAATCACATATGAAGACCCAAACGGGGAAAAAATAGAAGTTCCAGTGACAAAAGGAAAATGTAAACTGCAATGGAAACCTGATTGGGGCATGAGGTGGGCTGCATTTGGAGTAAATTACGAAGCTCATGGAAAAGATTTAACTCCATCTGCTGTGCTTTCAAGTCAAATATGTGAAATACTTGGAGAAAAACCACCACTTCTGTTTTGCTATGAACTTTTCCTTGATAAAGAAGGAAAGAAGATATCAAAATCAAAAGGAAATGGTATTTCGATTGAAGAGTGGCTAACTTACGCACCAACAGAGAGCTTAGCATTGTACATTTTTCAGAGTCCTAAAAAAGCTAAACGTTTATATTTTGATGTGATACCAAAATCAACTGATGAGTATCTAGAGTTTGTTAAGCGTTATAATGAGAATAAAGAAAAGGATACAGACAGTAGACTTACTGCAGAATCGCCTATAATTTCAGAATCATTTGTTACCTCAGAGGCTTCTGTTATCCCAGACCTCTCTACTGTCATCCGAGTAGCGGACACTGGGATCCAGGAAGAAAAAATATGGATTCCAGTGTCAAGCACTGCTGACCGAGGTGCTAATTTTTCACTAGAACAACGATTAGACAATCCTGCATGGCATATCCACCAGGGCAAAGTTCCAAATATAGATACTTCAGGCATAAATTTCTCGCTACTTTTAAACCTAGCAGCAGCTTGTAACGCCGAAAACAAAGAGATCCTATGGGGTTTTATATCCTCTTATGCACCAAACGTTACACCAGAAAATAATAAAATGCTTGATAGACTTTCAGACTTTGCAGTAAAGTATTACCACGATTTTATCAAACCAACAAAATCATATAAAACTCTAAATGCAAAAGAGAAAGAAGCGTTACTAGATTTGAAGGACACTTTACATTCTCTATCTATAACTGCTACTGCTGAAGAAATTCAATCTCAGGTATTTTCTATTGGAAAAAAATATGATTACACCAACTTACGTGATTGGTTTCAGCTATTATATGAAACGTTACTTGGCCAAAAAACCGGCCCAAGAATGGGATCCTTCATAAAGCTTTATGGAATAGATAATACGATTTCTCTCATAGAAAGCGCTACTAAATGTATACTTTAGAGTTTACCTTCTTTCATTTGAGCTCTTTAGTTTTAATAAGAATTCCTTGACACATTTTGCCAGTCCCCTTATCACTACTCCGCCAACAATGTTGCAAAAAACATAAAACTAGAGAAAACTATTTCTCGAAAACTTCTGTGTCCAAAAACAAGAGTTCCATTTATTTATAGCGCTAATAATCAATTAACCATCAGCTTCAATGAATGATATGAACATATTATTTCAAGGAAAGATAATGGGAAATAAGAGATTAGCTATACGGATTAGTTGTAGCCATGAGCCTAACCGGTTGGCAGAAAAGTATTTATCAGATGCTTATGAAAAGTCAGCATCAAAGGGAGAAAGTCAAAAAAACTTAAAGGGTAAAAATGGGATTCAAGGAGGATCAAATGGTAACAGTGAGTTTATATGCAAGGGTTTCTTCAGGGAAACAAGCACAAGAAAATACAATAGCAAGTCAAGTTGCAGCTTTAGAGAAGCAAATTGGTATGGATGGGTACAAATTATTGAGTGAGTATAAATTTATTGATAACGGCTACAGTGGATCTAATTTGGTTCGTCCTGATCTAGAAAAATTACGCGATAAAGTAACAGAAGGTAAAATTGATAGATTCACTCTCCTGATCGTTTATCTAGAAAATATGCATATCAAATGGTATTACTTGAAGAATTTGAGAAAACAGGAGCAGAAGCGGTTTTTTTAAATTATGAGATTAACGATAACCCAGAATCTCAATTGCTGTTACAAATGCAAGGTATGATAGCAGAATATGAACGAGCGAAAATTATGGAACGAAGTCGTCGTGGAAAGATTTATGCAGCTAATAAAGGTTGTGTAAGCGTAATGGGAGGAGCTCCTTATGGCTATCGTTATATAGATAAACATATGGGAGGAGGACAAGCTTTATTTGAGATTAACGAAGAAGAAGCTGATATTGTTCGCAAAGTATTTTTGTGGGTAAGCAGGGAAAGAGCAAGTATTGGGGAAGTATGCCGTCGGCTAAATACTATGTCTATTATAACACGAACAGGAAAAAAGTGCTGGGATAGGAGTGTAATTTGGGGTATGTTAAAAAACCCTGCTTACAAAGGACAAGCAGCTTTTGGTAAAACAAAAGTAGGTGTAAAGTTACAACATATAAGACCACAAAAACATTCTTGTGAACAACCGAAAGATAATTACTCTACTTATTCTGTTGAAAAAGCAAATTGGATTTATGTTGAAGTGCCAAATATAGTGGACGAAGATGTGTTTGATATAGTTCAAGAACAATTAGCTGAGAATAGAAAAATAGCAAGGACAAGAGAAAGAGGAGCAAAGTATTTACTACAAGGTTTAATCGTATGCAAGCATTGTCGTTATGCATATTACGGAAGTTCTGTAAGAAATAAGCGAGGAGAAAAAGTTGATCATTATGCATATTATCGTTGTATTGGTAGAGATTCTTACCGTTTTGGTGGTAATAAGATTTGTGATAATAAACACATTCGTACAGATGCATTAGAAACAGCTGTGTGGGAAGAGGTTAAGCATTTATTAAAAAATCCAAATAGGGTTTTAGAAGAATACAAGCGTAGACTTTCAGAGCTTAAAAAATTATCATGGGATCAAAAAAGCAATTTACTAGAGAAACAAGAAAGTAAATTAAAACGAGGTATTGCTAGACTTATTGATAGTTATGCTCAAGAATATATTAATCAAGAAGAATTTGAACCACGAATTAAAGCAATGAAACAAAACTTAAAAACAATTGAAGAGGAGAAAAAAAGGATATTTGATCAAAAGAAATTAAAACAGGAATTAACCCTGGTTGTGGGAGTGTTAAATAAACTGTGTCAAACCGCATTTTTAGTTCGACTCAATTTTCAATCTGCCAGGAAAGAAAACATCAAGTTGAGAGATAGTTAATGCCCAATCATGTACAGGCATCGTCCACTTTTCCTCTGCCTTCTTTATAGCACAATATACCTGCTTATACAAGGCATTTATGCTGGTAAATGAGCCTTTGGTCTTAGTGAATTTCCTAATTTGCCTATGTAGCCCCTCTATGGGATTGGTGGTGTAGATTATCCTCCTAACTGGACCAGAATACTTAAAATAACCAGACAAGTTTTCCCAATTATTCTGCCAAGATTTTATAACCATAGGGTACTTTGTGCCCCATTTTTCATCCAATTCCAACAGATAATTCTCGGCAATTTCCTTGCTTGAAGCTTGATATACCTTCTTTAAATCGCTCAAAAAACTCTTCGCATCTTTACTGGCCACATACTTCAGTGAGTTGCGTATCTGATGCACTATACACATCTGCACTTCCGCATTAGGAAAGACACTGTTTATAGCTGCAGGAAAGCTTTTTAGCCCATCAACGCAGGCAATAAGGATATCTTCTACTCCTCTTTCTTTGAGGTCATTTAACACTCCCAACCAGAAGTTAGCTCCTTCACTTTCAGCCAAATAAAAACCTAATACTTCTTTTTTGCCATTTTGATCTATGCCTAATATGTTATACATGCATTTACTTACGCAATGCCCGTCCTCTTTGACTTTAAAAAACATGCCATCCATGAAAACTATCGGATATACAGACTGCAGCGGGCGACTACGCCATTCGTTGATTACTGGTAGCAATTTGTCAGTAATACTTGATATCTCTGCCGCCGATATTTTGTGATCATAAATTTCCTCAACATGTGACACTATATCTCTATAGCCCATACCACTGGCAAATGTGCTCAAAATCTTCGTTTCAAGCTCTGGATGTAAGTTTGTTTGCCTTTTTTTGACTATTTGTGGTTCGAAACTTCCTTCTCTATCTCTTGGTGTTAATAGCTCTGCACTTGTACGTAAAGTTTTTGCATTTCTCCCATTTCTTCGATTATTCTCTTCGCTTTTAGCCGACAAGTGGTTTTCTATTTCACCTTCCAGGCTTACCTCCAGCAACTTTTTTATAAACGGTGTTAATGCTCCATCTCTTCCTGTCAACGGTCTTCCTTCTCGTATAGACGACAGGATATTTGTTTCTAATTCTTTATAATCTACCAAACCGGTAGTTCTGTTTACTACTTTCTGACTCATTGTCAAACCTCCATTTTTTTATATCAATTTATTACTTTTTTTTCGGTTTGACACAGTTTATTTAACACTCCCATACTCGAATGTATTTGAGGAGCGCAGACAAGCTTTGACGACAAAATTGCCTTCAGAAATCGAGTTATGCAAGAGGTCTAGTGATGTATACATACTTGAAGTGAATCTAAGAGCCTGTTCATAATCTTTTAAGGAGTAAAGCAGTGAAAGCAAGAACGACCATTTGCAGGCTAGTGTTGAGTTTCCGCTCACAATTTTTCCACAATCTTCTACATTTTTCTAACCAAGCAAAAGATCGCTCCACAACCCATCTTTTGGGCAACACAACAAAGGAATGTAATTCATTTCTTTTTACCACTTCAACGGTTGCACCAATAATCGTTTTTATTTGAGTTGCAAAATTCTCTCCACTGCATCAACCAGTACATTTTTTACTCTCGAGAGGTTTTCTTTTGCATTTTCGACCATTCTCACAGCACTGCTACGGTCAGTTATCTCTGCTGTCGTTATATAAATTGCATGCTTGCGTATCTACTGCAATATGGCGTTTTATTCCTGAAATCTTTTTGCCTGCATCATAGCCTTTTTCTTCAGCAGTATCTGCATTTTTTACACTTTGTGCATCAATTATGCAGAAGCTGGTTTTTTCTTTCCGACCATTGTTTTGTCGGACCACGCCAACTATTTTTTTTTAATACCAGCTCCAGAACACTTTCTTTATTTACATCTGATTTTTCACTCCACTTCTTAAAATAGTCGTAACAATTGCGCCATTTTGGAAACTCTTTTGGTAACATTCTCCACTGGCAGCCGCTTTTTAAGACGTATAGCACCCCACAAAATACATCATATAAATCAAGTGTTCTTGGTTTTGTCTTCTTTCTGCAAGATTCCAGATCTGCTACAATAATCTCAAACTTTTCTCGACTTATGTCACTTGGGTATAAACTCCTCATATATCCTCATTTATATACACTATCTCTTAGTTTATTCCTTTCTTGAGATCATGTACAGTCTCTTACACTTTTTTGCCACCTTTGTAAATCCACTTATCTCCGTGAACGGTTACCAATTACAGAACTAAGCAATAGGCCTATCTATCATTCTAATGTGATTTCAGTTTTTTTTACGTGCAAACTCTCTAATCCCACCTTGTAGTTAGGGTAAATTAGAGAGACATTAAGATCTTTTTTAATTTTAACATTACTTACTTTTTTTGATCCTAAATAAAAACTCTGTGCATAATCTGGTAAGGAAGAAACCTCAATTGGCTCTGGAGGGCTAACATTGAGAAGTTTGGTCGCATACATTACCACTTCAGATTGTGTAGTGGGTAAATCGTCTGCACAATTGTATATTTCACCAGTTTTTATGTTTTGCATGGAAGAAAATAGAATATTCGATATATCTTCAACGTGAATACGAGAAAAAAAATGCCCTTCTTTTTTCACATTTCTTGCTTTGCCAAGCTGCAAGTCAATTAACACATTCCTACCAGGACCGTATATTCCAGCTAAACGAAAAATATGTACAGGCAATCTGCTATTCAGCCACTTCCTTTCAGATTTAAGGCGCTTTTCTCCTCTGATTTCTATAGGTTTTGTTTTAGATTCCTCATTCACCCAATTACTAGAGTGATCTCCATAGACGCTAGTTGCAGACAAATAACCAAACCATTTGACATTTTGCAGACAATCACCGTATCTCTCCACAACATCATCACCATCTGGAGGAATAGAAATTAAAACGTGCGTTGCGCTTTTAAGCAGATCTTGACTAACTTTCTCATAATTAAAGAGGATTACATTTTGTATATTTTTACTTCTTGATGTGCCACTGACTTTCCAACCTAAGCTCAGTAGTTTTTTCGATAAAAATTTAGCTACATATCCATAACCAAAGCAAAACAAGTGCATAGAAGTTAGTTGCTGAAATTTTTCTTGATAAACTCTATACCCAATTTTATTCCCTCTTCATTAATAATATGTCCTAATGCATGAATTGGGTGTCCCTCAACATTTACCCCAGTTTCTTTCAGAGCTTTAACCGCTAAGTCGAGAGACGAAAAAGGTACCACGTCGTCAGCATCACCATGGATAACACATATGTTAGGTTTTGATTTGATCTCTGGTACAGTTTTTGAAGGTGAAAGAAACCTACCAGAGTATGCAACAACTGATGCACAGGATTGAGAGCGGGTGAGAGCTGTATGTATTGCAAGCATTGCTCCTTGAGAAAATCCCACTAAAGAGAGTTGCGTATCTTTTAAATTAAGCTCCTTTAATTTTGTATCAATGAAATGATTTACAATTGATGTAGCATTTTTTACTCCATTATATAGCGCTTCCTCACTACGATCTTCCAAGCTGAACCACTGATAACCATCACCTATTTCTCTTTTAAACGGAGCATTGGGTACTGCAAAATATGAACCCTGTAAAAACTTGCTCATAACTTTAGCAAGGTGAATGAAATTATCGCCACTTGAGCCCCAACCATGTAAAAAAATAATCAAATTTTTCTTATTTCCGTCTGCACAAATTTCTGGGCCTTTAAGTTCAATCATTTCTTTTCCTTTTACGTTTATATTTTTATTTAACACTAATTTTCAAATTTGTAAAACCAATGTGCAATTATGTACACTAGCTCATAACTGTATGAACATTGCAATTTGCAGGCAATTTGCGTGGCAGATTCCAGTGCTTGACACTGGAATGGCTTTGTTGCATAGCAACCGAAAAAATCTGGTAGCTACTGACAAAATTCATTATAAATAACCATTTAACTGTTGAAGAAAAAATATGCCACAGAAAATGAAAGTCAGTAACCAAAACGAATATAACAAATTCCTTGAAAAAAGGGGAAATATTTTTCGTTACATCGATGAAGCTATCGAAAATTGGTATGAAAATAGTCCAAAAATGCAGGGCGGCAACTATATTTACAGTGATAAAGTCGTAATTTTGGTGCATATAATTGTCAATCTTTTTAGAATTGGTTTAAGACAAACGGTGGGGTTTATAAAAGGATATCTGCAACAAATAGGAAAAAATTTGGCAGTTATCAGCTATTCACAAGCATCAAGAAGGTTTAAAAAACTTAATATTAAGATAAATGATTGCAGGGTTGATAAAAGCAACATGGAAAATATTGAAATTATCATAGATAGCACAAGTATCAGCATTTACAGTAACACTCCTGGCCACAGTAAGGAAAACAGTGCAGATAGAAAGTACCGAAGCTACGAGCAAGTAAGAAAGTTACATGTTATGTTAAGTGTGAATAGTAAAAAAGCTATAGCTGCAAGATACAGTAATGGCGTCTACTCTGACCACTATGGAGCTTGCGATTTGCTTGAAGAAGTTAATTTTCAGCACAAAATAAAAGCATTATATGCAGATAGGGCATACGATAGGCACAAACTTTATAAATTGTGTAAGAAATACGATATAAAGACAAAAGTTCTACCAAAAAAGGATGCAGCAGAACATTCAAAAATAGATTATATGTCTGACAGAAATGCTGCTATTAGGTTAATAAAATTATATGGACAAGATGGTGTAAAAGAGTGGAAAAAGGAAGCGATTTATGGAAAGAGATCTTACATAGAAGGATTTTTCTCAAGGTTGAAGCAAGTATTTGGATTTAGCTTTAGGAATAAATCTGAAGTAAATCGTGAAAAAGAATTACTAATTAAGTGCTATTTGCTCAACAAATTCACTGATATTGGTATGGCTAAATTTGAAATCATTACATAAATTTGTCGTAAACCATCACTGCTTAAGGTGCTATGCAACAAAGCCATCCCAGTGTCTGGGCACTGCCGTCATAAAGGAACCAGTGTCAGCTACTTGAATGACATCATTTGCTGTGCAATTTATCTTCAAAAATGAATGTTTGTACAGCTGTGTGTCAAGCACTGGAATCTGCCACGCAAATTGCAATGTTCGTACAGTTATGCGTCAAGCCTAAAAGTAGTTAGCTAATAGGTTTAATAAAAATTCACATTTATAGGAAAGATTGGTAACATTACTTGAATAAAGACCGTTATTGTAATTATGCCAAAACGCACAGATATAGACTCTATATTAGTAATAGGAGCAGGCCCAATAGTTATAGGTCAGGCGTGTGAGTTTGATTATTCTGGAACGCAAAGCTGTAAAGTATTAAAAAGTGAAGGTTATAAAGTCATTTTGGTTAACTCCAACCCCGCAACTATAATGACAGATCCTGAGTTTTCTGATGCGACGTATATTGAGCCGGTACTACCTGAAATCATAGAGAAAATTATAATTAAGGAGAGGCCAGATGCAATATTGCCAACAATGGGCGGGCAAACAGCACTCAATTGCGCAATAAAACTTGCAGATGATGGAGTGTTAGACAAATACAACGTAGAATTAATAGGGGTAAATAGAGAAGCAATAAAAAAAGCAGAGGATAGAGAGTTATTCCGCCAATCCATGGATAGAATAGGGCTGAAATACCCCAAAAGTGTCATTATAAAAAATCAAGAACAAATAAAAAAGGCTTTGGATTACATTGGATTACCAGCAATCATCCGTTCATCATTCACTCTTGGCGGTGCAGGTAGCGGCATAGCTTATAATAAAGAGGAGTTTTTCAATATCGTAGAAAGTGCTCTCAAAATTTCGCCAATAAATGAAGTTCAGATAGATGAATCAATTATCGGCTGGAAAGAATATGAAATGGAAGTTATCCGTGACTGCAAGGATAACTGTATAATAGTGTGTTCAATAGAAAATGTTGATCCAATGGGGGTGCACACTGGGGATAGTATCACAGTTGCTCCTGCTTTGACTCTGCGTGACGTAGAATACCAACAGATGAGAAATGCATCTATAGCAGTGCTGAGAGAAATTGATGTTAGTGCCGGCGGTGCAAATGTGCAGTTTGCAGTGAATCCTAAAGAAGATGGAAGCCTCGTTGTAATTGAAATGAATCCAAGGGTTTCTCGCTCTTCTGCACTTGCCTCAAAAGCAACAGGCTATCCTATTGCAAAAGTTGTAACTAAACTTGCTATTGGCTATTCGCTCGATGAAATACGTAACGACTGCGCTCCAATAATACCAGCAGCATTCGAACCAGTGATTGATTATATCGTCACTAAAATCCCTCGATTTGAGTTTGAAAAATTTAAGGGGACGAATTGTGAATTATCAACTTCCATGAAATCAGTGGGAGAAGTAATGTCAATCGGCCGCACTTTTAATGAGTCACTACAGAAAGCTTTCCGTTCACTTGAAACTGATCTTACAGGACTTGATGAAGTATTTCCTGAGAACATTGATATTGATCACGTAAAATCTCAATTAGCAAAATTGCTGCCAAACAGATTACTGATTGCTGCTGACGCAATGCGTCACGGAATTAGCATAGAAGAAATAAATTCGATTACAGGATATGACTTATGGTTTCTGCAAAATATACAGCAAATTATATTAGCTGAACAAAAAATTAAGGAAAACGGCCTTCCTGAGACTGCATATGAAATGTTAGAGCTGAAAAAAATGGGATTTTCAGATGCAAGATTGGCAAAATTAAGTAACAAAAAAATAGAACAGATTGAAGAAATAAGAAAAAAATTTGGCATCAAACAAGTTTATAAACGTGTAGACACCTGTGCAGCTGAATTTGAATCGAGCACTGCTTATATGTATGGCTGCTATGAGGGTGATGTTGAAAATAAAACGGAATGTGAGGCGAATATTTCTGACCGAGAAAAGGTTGTCATTTTAGGAAGTGGTCCAAATCGCATTGGTCAAGGTATTGAGTTTGATTATGCATGCGTACATGCAGCTTCTGCCGCCAAAGAAATGGGGTATGAAACAATAATGATCAACTGTAATCCAGAAACTGTCTCAACTGACTACGATACCGCTGATCGTTTATATTTTGCACCACTCATTGCAGAGGATGTGCTTGAAATACTAAGTAAAGAGCAAGAAAATGGCACACTGGTTGGTGTGATAGTTCAAATAGGTGGTCAAACACCTTTAAAGTTAGCCAAAGTGCTTAACGAGAGAGGTTTCAAAATTTTGGGAACTTCGTTTGATTCTATTGACCTTGCAGAAGATCGCATGAGGTTTAAAAATCTTGCTTTGCAACTTAATTTAAAACAACCTGAAAGTTCTATCTGCCATTCAGTAGAAGAAGCGTTAACCAATGCAGAAAAGGTGGGGTTTCCACTAGTAGTCAGGCCATCATATGTCCTCGGCGGTCAGTCTATGTCGATTAGACACGATACTCAGAGCTTTAAAGAGTATGTCTTGAATCAAACCAAAATTTTTGAACACGGATCGCTGCTTCTTGATAAATTTTTAGTCAATGCAGTTGAGGTTGACGTTGATGCTGTATGTGATGGGGAAAAAGTTTTCATTGCAGCGGTCATGGAGCACATTGAAGAAGCTGGTATCCACTCTGGCGATTCAACATGCTCAATACCGACAAATACATTGAGTGACGAAGTAATAAAAGAGATCGAGCTCCAAACTGAGAGAATAGCATTAGCATTAAAAGTGAAAGGTCTGATAAACATTCAGTTTGCTGTTCAAGAGAATAGACCTCTTGCAGAACCTGTTTGTGATGAGAAATTTTTAGGAAAAGTGCAGATGAGCACCACAGAATACTCGAATGTATTTGAGGAGCGCAGACAAGCTTTGACGACAAAATTGCCTTCAGAAATCGAATTATGCAAGAGGTCTAGTGATGTATACATACTTGAAGTGAATCTAAGGGCTAGTCGCACAGTTCCTTTTATTTCCAAGGTAATCAACATTCCTGTTGCAAAGCTTGCCACTCAGGTTGTTTTGGGTAAAAAATTGAATCAGGAAAACAAGCCTTTCAATCATTTTGCAGTTAAAGCTGCTGTTTTTCCATTTACCCGCTTTGCAGGAGTTGATACTTTACTTGGTCCTGAAATGAAATCAACAGGAGAAGTGATGGGAATTGACTCATCATTTGAAGCTGCACTTGCAAAAACGCACATGGCTGCAGGATACAAGTTACCAACAGAAGGAACAGCTCTGGTTTCAGTAAAAGATGATGATAAAGAGTATATATTGCCAGTTGCACGAATGTTGAAAGAACTGAGTTTTGAAATATATGCCACCAAAGGTACGGCTTCGTATCTGAATAATAACGGCATTGCTGCACAAGCTGTAAATAAAGTGAGAGAAGGCAGACCCCACATAGTTGATATGCTCAAAGATGGAAAAATAAATCTAGTGATCAATACCTCAAAAGGTGTGAAATCAGTCTCAGATAGCAAAGATATCAGGAGAACTGCTATTTTGCAAAATATAGCTTACAGCACCACAGCTTCTGGAAGTAAAGCGTTAGTGCTTGCAATTCAATATGTAAAGAATAGCAAATTGGAAGTGAAATCATTACAGCAGATACAAAACGTTTAAATGCCAAAACTAGAATAGTTCACTCTCAAAATGCTAAAGAGAAGATAAAGAACATAATAAAAAGATGGAAATTTTGAAGGAAATAGTATACCTAAAGAATCAACTAGCGTAATTGAACAGCCAAATGCTGCAACGAATACTCCACAATCTTACCTAGAGAACATTTCCCTGAACGGACACCTTTAAATGGCCATCGTGTTTCTATTACACTTAGAGCTAACAGAAAAGTTAGTGCGATTAATAATTGATGAAATAGAAAATGTTGGATTATCTGAAATTATTAAGGAATGCGAGGGTGAGGAAAGAATAAAGATCGATGAAGAAACCCTGCAAAAAGTCTTTAGTAAAGAATAACTCACGATATTAACTTTTTTTAGGGAGTGTTAAATAAACTGTGTCAAACCGCATTTTTAGTTCGACTCAATTTTCAATCTGCCAGGAAAGAAAACATCAAGTTGAGAGATAGTTAATGCCCAATCATGTACAGGCATCGTCCACTTTTCCTCTGCCTTCTTTATAGCACAATATACCTGCTTATACAAGGCATTTATGCTGGTAAATGAGCCTTTGGTCTTAGTGAATTTCCTAATTTGCCTATGTAGCCCCTCTATGGGATTGGTGGTGTAGATTATCCTCCTAACTGGACCAGAATACTTAAAATAACCAGACAAGTTTTCCCAATTATTCTGCCAAGATTTTATAACCATAGGGTACTTTGTGCCCCATTTTTCATCCAATTCCAACAGATAATTCTCGGCAATTTCCTTGCTTGAAGCTTGATATACCTTCTTTAAATCGCTCAAAAAACTCTTCGCATCTTTACTGGCCACATACTTCAGTGAGTTGCGTATCTGATGCACTATACACATCTGCACTTCCGCATTAGGAAAGACACTGTTTATAGCTGCAGGAAAGCTTTTTAGCCCATCAACGCAGGCAATAAGGATATCTTCTACTCCTCTTTCTTTGAGGTCATTTAACACTCCCAACCAGAAGTTAGCTCCTTCACTTTCAGCCAAATAAAAACCTAATACTTCTTTTTTGCCATTTTGATCTATGCCTAATATGTTATACATGCATTTACTTACGCAATGCCCGTCCTCTTTGACTTTAAAAAACATGCCATCCATGAAAACTATCGGATATACAGACTGCAGCGGGCGACTACGCCATTCGTTGATTACTGGTAGCAATTTGTCAGTAATACTTGATATCTCTGCCGCCGATATTTTGTGATCATAAATTTCCTCAACATGTGACACTATATCTCTATAGCCCATACCACTGGCAAATGTGCTCAAAATCTTCGTTTCAAGCTCTGGATGTAAGTTTGTTTGCCTTTTTTTGACTATTTGTGGTTCGAAACTTCCTTCTCTATCTCTTGGTGTTAATAGCTCTGCACTTGTACGTAAAGTTTTTGCATTTCTCCCATTTCTTCGATTATTCTCTTCGCTTTTAGCCGACAAGTGGTTTTCTATTTCACCTTCCAGGCTTACCTCCAGCAACTTTTTTATAAACGGTGTTAATGCTCCATCTCTTCCTGTCAACGGTCTTCCTTCTCGTATAGACGACAGGATATTTGTTTCTAATTCTTTATAATCTACCAAACCGGTAGTTCTGTTTACTACTTTCTGACTCATTGTCAAACCTCCATTTTTTTATATCAATTTATTACTTTTTTTTCGGTTTGACACAGTTTATTTAACACTCCCAGATTTTTGGCAGGTTTACGCTTGTTAACGGCCATTAATAAAGAGTCCATAACCAATTGTTTATTTATTGAACTGCTCATTGACCAGCCAACTACCATGCGTGAATATAGATCGATTATTGTTGCCAAATATAGCCATCCTTCTTTGGTTTTTATATAAGTAATCCCATACTTTATTTGGTTGATCGACAATAAAGTTTTGGTCTAATATTACGACTCTACTGTCCGTTTGTTGTTTCTTAATTTTAAATTTTCTTCTCAATATAGCCTGAATACCATTTTTCTGCATAATACTTTGCACTGTTTTCAAGTTGCAACTTTTACCCGAAGCCTTTAATTCAGCATGAATTTTAGGAGCTCCATATCTACATTTAGAAGCTTGATATATTTTTTGAATATCTGCTAATAACTCCTTATTTGCTGATTCTCTACTGCTTATTTTCCTTGTAGTCCACTTATAGTAGCCACTAGCAGATACATTCAAAACCCTACATAATTCCTGCACTTTATGGTGTTTACTATGCTCTTTTATAAAAAAATATTTTACTCTTTTTGACTGCCCAGGGCTTTTTTTTAAATGTCTCTTTCTCTTGTTACTTTTGCTAACTCTTTCTGTAAATCAAATCTCTCTTTGTCATAAGGTGCTACATCTGGAAATGCATTTGCCGCTGACTTTTTTTCGTTATATTTCTTCATCCATTTTCCTAATACGCTATCCCTTATTCCTAGATCTCTTGCTACTTTTGCAACTGGTTGACCTACCTTTCTTTGTTCATTTGCCAGCTTAACAGCTTCCAATTTGAATTCTGCCGTATATTCTCTTGCCATTTCTAATCCTCCAAAATTTTATTTTACCCGAAAAAACTCCTTTCTTTCTCTCCACTTTTTCTGGGTAAGGTCAGTTCATGGATGGCATGTTTTTTAAGGTCAAAGAGGATGGACATTGCGTAAGTAAATGTATGTACAATATATTGGGCATAGACCAAAATGGCAAAAAAGAAGTACTAGGCTTTTATTTAGCCGAAAGTGAAGGAGCTAACTTCTGGTTGGGAGTACTAAATGATCTAAAAGAAAGAGGAGTAGAAGATATTCTAATTGCTTGTGTTGATGGGCTAAAAAGCTTTCCTGCAGCCATAAATAGTGTATTTCCTAATGCAGAGGTACAGCTATGTGTGGTACATCAGATACGCAATTCTCTAAAATATGTATCTAGCAAAGATGTGAAGATTTTCATGAGTGATTTGAAAAAAGTATATCAGGCTTCAAGTAGAGAAATTGCTGAAAATTATCTGCTTGAGTTGGAAGAAAAATGGGGAGCAAAGTATCCTTTGGTTATAAAATCGTGGCAGAACAATTGGGAAAATTTATCTGGTTATTTCAAATATTCTAGCCCAGTTAGGAGGCTAATTTACACCACAAATCCAATTGAGGGGCTACATAGACAGATCAGAAAATTCACTAAAACCAAGGGCTCATTTACCAGTACAAATGCATTGTACAAACAGGTATATTGTGCTATAAAAAAGGTAGAGCAAAAGTGGACTATGGCTTTGCCTAATTGGGCATTAACTATGTCTCAGCTCGACATTTTCTTTCCTAACAGATTGAAAATTGAGTTGAACTAAAAATGCGGTTTGACACAGTTTATTTAACACTCCCGTTTTTACGTTGATGTCCTGAACTTTTGTTAACAAAATTTTTGTTCGGGCTAGATTTCCCTTTGTAAGGGCAGAAAATAAATCTTTCTCTTCTTCACTTAAATGTGAGCCGTAAAGGTTGTTTCGCTGTTCTTTCACAATTCTATCTAACTTATCAACCCAATCATCATTAGGCTGTTGGCTAATGAATTCTTCAGTTATCTCGCCTATTGATATTTTATATGTTACTGATATTTCTTGAAACTTTTCTGTTGCTGTCTTTTGCTCTTCTTGGCTTTTATCTGACCATTTATCGGGATGCCATTCCAATGCAAGTTTGCGATATGCCTTGTTAATCTCTTTTATACTTGTGCCTTCTGATAATCCTAGAACTTTAAATGCCTCTTTACGTGTTTTTGGAATCATACTCACCCCCTTAACCAAATTAATTGAACCTAATGTATTATCAGTTTAGCAAGTCCACTCAAGAAAGTAAAACTAGAGACAGATTTCTTACTTTACCAAGAAGGATATCATGCAAGCCCTATGATGTCATAGAAGTAGCTGACACATAACTGTACGAACATTTGTTTGCAAAGGCAGTATGTTAAGTGTTATAGCCGGTTTTGCCTCAAACACAAAGGTGTCATCCCAGTGCCCAGACACTGGGATCCAGAAAAATTGATTGTGCACTATACAACATTTTCGATCAAAAGCTGGATTCCAGTGGGCTTTGTTGCATCGCTACTTATGAAAGGCTAACTATAGTTAGGATTATAAGCAACCTATTGAAAATCTTGTTTTTTTGCAATCAATCTGATCAAATTTAAGAATAGTAATTTATTATTTATATTAATAAATTTAATTCTATTGAAAATAGCTAAAGCATTGAAATTCTTGAATTTTAGCCGGATTAGTGAGTGGTAGTGAAATTTCTTTTACTCAAATTTAGGTATTCACTGACCGTTCTTGTTATAAATACCAGAATAATAAGCTACTGATATTCTCTATCTTTTTTATCTTTAATCCATCATAGCTAGCGATGCAACAAAGCCATTCCAGTGTCAGCTACTTAGATGACAAAAAAAGTGAACAAAATTTCCTGATTTATTTATACCTACACTTTGGAACCTTACAGATATTGAGCAAATCCAATAATATCCTTGATTTCTTTTATATTATGGGTTGCAATTTCTGCTGCTTTCTTTGTGCCTTTTTTTAATATTTCATGTAAATGGAATTGGTCTTTTAAAAGATCATTCATCCCCTCACGTATGGGTGATATAACACTGATAATTAAATCAGCTAACTCTTTTTTGAAGTGTTGCATGTCATGTTTGTTCACTTCTTCACACACTTTTTCCACATTTGAATTACTAAGCACTGAATAAATGTTTATCAAATTGCTTATTTCCGGGCGGCACTCTAAAGTAGCAAAATCAAAGCCTAGAATTGAATCTGTTTTTGCTTTTTCTATTTTTTTGACAATTAAGTCATCCGTATCATCAAGGTTAATGCACGAATATTCTGAAGGGTCAGATTTACTCATCTTGCTTGTACCATCTCTTAAGCTCATTATCCTTGATGTGCAATCCAAAGTTAAGATTTCAGGTACGATGAAATAATCCAGTTTATAATGATTGTTAAAAGCTGATGCAATATCACGTGCAAGCTCCAAATGCTGTTTTTGATCATCACCAACAGGAACGTATTTAGTTTGATACAACAATATATCTGCAGCCATAAGTACTGGATAACTATATAATCCAAGAGAGGCTTTTTGTTTATCGCTGCCAGCTTTATCTTTAAATTGAGTCATGCGATTAAGCCAACCAATTGGTGTATAGCACCCAAGCAGCCAGCCCAGTTCTGCATGACTACTAACTGTGGACTGATTAAAAATAATGGACTTTTCTGGATCTATTCCACATGCAATATAAGCTGCTGCTGTTTTGAAAATATTACTTTTTAATTCACTTGCGGGAAGCTTATTTGCTGTGATTGCATGTAGGTCGACAATACAAAAAAGAGATTTGTATTTATCCTGTAAGTCTATCCACTGTTTGATTGCACCAAGATAATTACCTAAATGTAGTACGCCACTTGGCTGGATACCTGAAAAGACAATACTTGTCATTACACATGTACCTTATGCGTTTTGCTAATCGTTTCCACAATCAGCAAGAAATAATAACCATTGCAGGGCGGAGCAACCTATTTTTGATAGTATAACCAGTTTGTAGTACTTCTATAATAGTGCCAGGCTCTTTTTCATCGTCCTCTCTTTCCACAACGGCTTGGTGTAAATTACTGTCAAAAAGCTCACCAAGTGGGTCTACTTCTTCTATTTCATGTTTTTTTAGATCATTTATAATTTTTTGATGCGCTACTTTGATTCCTTCATGAACAGGATCACCGTCTTTCAAAATTTCTATTACTTTTTTTAAATTGTCGCACGAGTCGATCATATCACGTGCAAACTTTGTGACTGCGTAGTCACTTGCATCGCTAATTTGCTTTTGCATTATACGTTTGACGTTTTCATTATCTGCAACAGCGCGGCGTAAATGATCTTCAAGCTGAGCTGCACGTTCTTTTAATGTATTGAGATCTTCATTTAAATCATCTATTTGCTTATGGTTATCACTTTGTTGGTCGTCACCTTTCTGCCCACTTACCATATTGGTAAACTTCTTCTTTTTCTCTTTACTGCTGTCTGACATATTATTACCCTTAAGAATCTAATAAATATATAGCAATTAATCTGAAAATATCAAGCGCCAGCTACATTCGTCTTTCTATGCTCGCATTTAAAAAGTCAATTAAAGTAGTTTTATAAAAAGAATCAGAAAAAGTACTAATATTATTTTGCGCCATATTAATGTAGTGTCTAGCTTTTTCCATAGAAAGCTGAATGGCATTATGGTGATTAATATAGTGTAATGCTTGGTCAAAATTGTGTCTAGCTGAAGAAAAGCATTTTTCCCAGAATTTTTGCTCTGCTGGACTGCCCTTTTCGTATGCTATAATAGCAGGTAAGGTGACTTTACCTTCGAAAAAGTCTTTTCCGACTTGCTTTCCAGAAGTGCCTTGACTAGCAGTATAATCGAGCATATCATCAACTATTTGAAATGCCATACCAAAATTAAAACCAAAATTCTTTAGCCTCTCTGTTTCGTCATTTGTTGCACCAGATACTGTAGACGCAGCTTCACAGCATGCAGAAAATAAAGATGCTGTCTTTTCTCCAATGATATCAAAATAATTTCCCCTGACTGTGTGGGGGTCAAAACGTGTTGTCATCTGCTTTATTTCACCCTTCACAAGTAAATGCGATGCTTTAGATAAAATAGAGAGAATATTTAAATTTCCACACTCTATAAGCCATCTAAATGCTAGAGTCAACAATAGATCACCAACTAAAATGCTTGATTTATTCCCCCAAATCTTATTCGCTGTTTTAACTCCATGGCGTGCCTCACTTTCATCGAGCACATCATCATGAAGTAAAGTAGCATTGTGTATAAACTCTACCGATGCAGCAACGTTGATCCTATCCTCCCCAGAATAGTTTAGCATTTTACATATAATAAAAACTAGTTTAGGCCTTATTTTTTTTCCACCTGAACTAACAAGATGAGATATAATATCAGTAGCAAGCTTAGCACCTTCATCATTGACATTTTTGAAGATAAAGTCCTTCATAGCTGATAAATCAGAAGATACGACATCGTCTAATTTACCATTATTTGTTAAATCAGTATTTAGCATTTTAAAGAGACTTATGCTTCTTGTCCCTGTGCTTTCTCGTTCTCTACTTTCTTCTTTTCTGTTTTCTTTGGTTCTGTTTCTAAAGTTACTATGCCTTTTTTAATGAACCATAGTACTCTTTCAGTTGCTTGCGCGCCTACGCTTAGCCAATGCTTTAATCTATCAGCCTTCACCACAACACGATTTTTATTGTCTTTTGGTAACATTGGATCATATTGTCCTATTTTCTCAATAAAACGCCCATCTCTTGGTGCTCGCGAATCAGCTACAACTATCCTATAAAAAGGGCGTTTCTTTGCGCCAAACCTCGCCAACCTTATTTTAACTGCCATGCTAACCTTTATTCATATATTAGTCACAATTTTATACAATGAGCCGTTTTAAGTCAAATGAATTATACAACTTTTGCACCTTATAATATAATTACCAATAATGTAGGGTGTGCCGGGCGCATAACTGCACGAACATTAAGATATAAGAGTCAAGAAAAAAGATGTCATCCCAGTGTCAAGCACTGGGATCTGGTAGACAATGTTCGTACAGCTGTGTGTCTGGGCACTGGATGCGTTTGAGGTAAAACAGATTCTTATAAGGATTTAATCTTATCTGGCTATATATCATCAAGTATAGCGTGATTAACTTCGACTTTATACTTTGATTCCAGATAGCTAATTAATTGCTCTTTTAGCGATATCATCACACGTTTTCCGGTGTCAAGCGTGTTTAATTTGCCATTTGATGAATGCATTTCTTTTAGAACACCTATTATAATTTCATTATTGTATTGAATAGGGTCTGTCACTGAACCAGTTGTTTTCATATTGAAAATCTCTTCTACAAAAGAAAAGGGGTAGTTTTGTTGATCCACTTCATTGCGGTGCATCTGCTGACCTTTAACTAATTCCACACCTTGAATTTCTTCCAAATCTGTTTTTTCTCTTAGTTGAACTGCAACCTCTTGCCCGAATTTAAACATTCTTTCTTTTATAAACTCACTACGCCAAAGCTCTACTGCTGATGTCCTACCTTCTTCAAAACTTTGCAATTTGGGTGGAACGATATCGATGATTTTTACACTAACAACAGCGTCCCCAACGCCCTTAAAATAACCTTTCTGATCCTTTTCTCGCGAAAAAATGAAAGAAATCAAATCACTAGAATCTCCTACGTTATTACCGTTTTGATCTTTTCCATTCGCATCTACTGGACCAATAGTTTGTATAGGTAAATCATATTCACTCAATATTTCTTCAATTGTTGAACCATTGTATATCTTATAGTTCACTTGGTTTATGAAATCATTGACTCTTTCAAAAGACTTTTGGTTAGTTAAAACTGACTTTATATCTTTTTTTAAATCAACTAAGTCTTCATCAGAGATTTGATGCGCCCCTTCCACTTTTATTATGTGCCAACCAAAACTGCTTGCTAAAACTTCACTTACTTCACCTACTTTGAGAGCAAATACCTTTTCCCTCACATCTTCTGGTAAAAAATCCTTAGTTATATTATTTACTCTAGTTTCCTCAAGCTCTGCTTTGCCAGACTCTTCTACTATCTGTTCAAAGCTTGTTTTACCCTCCTCAAATGCTCTTCTTGCTGTCTCAGCTTCTTCTTTGGTAGAAAATATTACATTGAATATATCTCTTTGATCTTTTAGTTCCTGTTGTTCTATTATACCATCAACTTCTTCATCTGAGATCTTGATTTGATCTTCAAAATACTTTTGGCCTAAGGAAATATATTGCGCAGTTCGATACTCAGGATAATAAAAATGGGATTTATTTCTTTCGTACAAATCAAGTAAGGCTTGATCATCTGGTTCAGGAATGTTTGTAACTGCATCTTCAGTTATTTTAACAATATCCACTACTCTAGTTTGGTAGCGACTTTTGTATATCTGCTCATCAACTCTCTCGTCAAAAGTTACCGGATAATTATCTTTAAATAACGAAGTCATGAACATCATTGCAGGCAGGACTTTCTCTAGCTTTGCTATATACTCTTTCTCTGTCATATGCAGGTCATTTAGCATTTCATGGAATTTATTTTTGTCAAATTCGCCTTTATCATTTTGAAAGTACTTGGTGTTTTTAATATGGTTTTTTATAGACTCTTCTCCAACTGTCAACCCCAGTTCACTAGTTAGGTTAAACAATAGTTTTTGCTCTATAAGTGCGTTAAGTAAATCATATTTCAGCTTTTTTACTTGTTCTCTACTCGCATCAGATCCAGAAATTTGCTTTTCATAATTTTGATATAGTGATTTATACTCATCTGACGTTATAACTTCTTTTCCAACCCTAGCTACCTCTTCTTTTTCATCATCACCTGATAAAAGGTTGCCAATTCCCATGAAGATTAACAAGCAAGCTAAAAGGACAACGGTTACTTTAGTGAAAAAATTTTTAACATTCATTTTAAACTCAGTTAATTAATGGTTAATTATAGAATAGTGATAATTTAATGCTTGTAAACCTGTTGCTTTACTAGCTAATATATATAATATTACAATATATTAACTTAAAATTTAACTCTCTAATCTTAAATAGAAACATATGTTTAACTGAGTTATACTATACCTTAAGAAGGGGAAATATGTTTAAAGGTAAGCGCATTTAATTAACTTAAGAGGTGGGAAGTGACAAACAAAAAGTCATTGAATGACAAAATTAATGCTTTTTTAGTTTTAATAGTTTATATTTTAGCTCTGTATAACAGTAAGGGATACTTTAAATGGGAGATGCTTTTTTGATGTCAATGGAATCTTCTGAGGGCAATAACGATAGAAATAAACAGTTTCTAATGCAAATAGCTGCTTGGTTAGTAGACAACACTGGTTTAACTTTTAATCAAATAGCACAATGCTGCAGGTTGGCCCTTGAAGAAGTACAAGACATAGCTGATGAGGAAATAGAAGTTGAAAAATATAACCCTATTATTTCTGGGATAATTATGGAAAAAGAAATCGATGATTGCAAAAAAAATCCAAATCGTGTACCAAATTTGATTATAAAAAATATAAAAAAAAGGAGTAAGGCGATTGGTAACATTCTTGGCTTTGCTTCTACGGCAAGGCGTAGAGATAAACCTGATGCGATTTATTATCTAGTAAAAAAATTTCCTATCTTGGACAATAACGTTATAGCTAAATTAATTAGTACAACAAATTACACAGTTGAGCAGATAAGAGATGGATCTCATCATAACATGCAAAATATAAAACCCCAAGATCCTCTACTACTTGGCTTATGTAGCCAAGAAAATTTAGAAGCAGAAGTGGAAAAAGCAAAAGTAGAAGAAGAGAAGCAAGAAAGGTTAAAAAATATAAAGAATAGCTATTGAAAATCCTCAAATTTTTGTGCTTTGTTAACATTAAATTAACTTGACTTGCTAGTGTTTATTAGTATAATATAAGTAAAGTACGGGGTTTAATGATAATTAAGCTTAATACGCACTAAAACTAGCTCAGCCTAATTTATTATCTTGTAGTCACATTTTAGGTTAGTAAGCATCAATTAAAATTTTTGGAGGATTATGACAACAATCAATGAAGATGTTTTAGCAAAAGGAAAAGTTACAGCTCAACCTGAAACAAGTGAACGAGTTCACAATAACGATACAGTAAACCAGATAGCTAATGAAGGTACTGAAAAAAACAGAAAAACATTAGATCTGAGCGAATTAAAAGAGAAAACAGCAGAAGAATTGTTGGAGTTAGCTGAAGAAAGAAAAATTTTAACTAACGGTAAAAACAATGGTAGAATGCTAAAGCAGGAAATAATATTCAGCTTAATGAAGAAAATGAGTGAAGAAGGAGGCATAACCACAGGGAGTGGAATAGTGGAAATATTGCCTGATGGTTTTGGTTTCTTACGTTCAGCAAGTGCAAATTATGCCCCAAGTACCGATGATGTTTATATTTCTAACGGGCAAATAAAGAAGTTTAATTTACGTACAGGAGATATGGCATATGGAGAAATAAGGCCACCTGGTGATAAAGAAAGATATTTTACTTTAACTAAGGTTCAAAGTATAAACTCTACTGAAGTAAGTGAATTAAGAAAGTACGTCCATTTTGATAATTTGCTTCCTCTTTATCCTGAGGAAAGCATAGTACTTGAGTGTAATAATGGTGATGATAAAAAAGGCTTAAGCATGCGTGCTATAGATATAGTAGCTCCTCTTGGAAAAGGGCAAAGAGCGTTAGTAGTTGCTCCACCTCGCACAGGAAAAACTGTATTGCTTCAGCAAATGGCTAACTCTATAGCTATAAATCACCCTGAAGTAGAATTAATAGTGTTACTTATAGATGAAAGACCTGAAGAAGTAACAGATATGATACGTTCTGTAAAAGGTGAGGTAGTAAGTTCTACGTTCGATGAGCCTGCTTACCGTCACGTACAGCTTGCTGAAATAGTAATAGAAAAAGCTAAAAGAATGGTTGAGCATAAAAAAGATGTGGTAATTCTACTTGACAATATTACTAGACTTGCACGTGCCTATAATGCTGTTATTCCTTCGTCTGGGAAAGTTCTAACTGGTGGTGTGGATTCAAACGCACTGCAGAGACCAAAGCGTTTTTTTGGAGCGGCTCGTAATATTGAAAATGGTGGTTCTTTGACAATCATCGCTACAGCCCTTATAGAAACTGGTTCAAAAATGGATGAAGTGATTTTTGAAGAGTTTAAAGGTACAGGAAACGCTGAGATCATACTTGATAGAAAACTTTCTGATAAACGTATATTTCCAGCTATTGATATTACAAAATCCGGAACAAGGAAGGAAGAGCTATTAGTTGATAAGGCTATACTAAATAAAATATGGGTGTTGCGTAGAATACTTAATCCTATGGGATCTGTTGAAGCAATGGAATTTTTACGTGATAAACTACTTTTAACAAAGAGCAACGCTGACTTTTTTAACTCCATGAATCACTAAAAGTAAGCCAGTTATGATGGATATGCTGAGTAAAAAGTAAAACGCTCTTATAGTTAAAATAATTGTATCCGTTCAGGCAATGGCGAACTTAGGGAGCGTTCATACGCATCAAGTTAAGAAGCAAAGGTAAGAAAATTCAATGAACTTAAGGTGGATATTCTAGTTTTTCTATATCTGTCTTTCACAGAAAATTATGACCAGTCTGTGGTAAGTTTTTTCAGGAAAATTCTCAAATTATTAATTTTGCTGCTTAACGCTAAAAACAAGTAACCGTTCACGGATTGTGAAAATGAATAAAGAACTAAGCAGTCGTAACTTTTGGAAGGGATTTTGGCCATTGAGACGTGATTCAAAAATATTGACAACATTCTTTCCACGAACCTTTCCCCACGTTCTGACCAGGTGAAAAAGCTGTTTTTACGATAGCCGTCTAATTTGCCGTTCTGCAAGGTTGTTGATTGACTTCGGGCTTTCGTAAAAACTTCCACACCATATCCTCGGCCTTAACATCTTAGCAGCCATTCTCAAACCATTTACAAGCCTTGTCATTTCATGCCCCCCTTTTTGCATTAGTTATATAGCATCTTTTAATATTAACAAGGCCTATAATAGTGCAGCACTGCCTTACGTATTGCCAATCCGAATTCTACTTGCTGTAAAATAACACAATCTGCTACATCACTGCTAAGCTCAATCCCTCTGTTTATTGGCCCTGGGTGCATAACAATCGCATCTGGTTTTGCGTATGATAGCTTTTGTGAATCAAGTCCATACAAATGAAAATATTCTTTCTCTGAAGAACTATTATTCATGCGCTCTTTCTGCAGCCTCAAAAGCATAATTACGTCAGCATCCTTTATACCTTCAATTAATGAATAATGGACTGAATCTACTTCAGGAAAATGCTTACAAATCAAAGTTGGTGGTGCGACCAAGCATATTTTTGCTCCAAACATTTTTAGCAATCTTATATTTGATCTTGCAACTCTACTGTGCAGAATATCTCCACATATCACAACTTTGAGGTCCTTTATTTGCTTTTTATGATTGATGATTACAAGATAATCTGCAAGAGCTTGAGTTGGGTGTTCACTGCTTCCATCGCCTGCGTTGATTAGCGAGCAGCTAACATTCTTAGCCAGCATATTAACAGTACCGCTATTTTTTTGCCTGATTATCATGTAATCAGGATTCATTGCATTTAATGTTTTGATCATGTCTTTTAGATCTTCTCCCTTGTTAATAGAAGAAGATCTTATTGGCAAAGTTACAACATTTGCTCCAAGGCTTTTTGCTGCTATTTCAAAAGACGCAAGTGTACGCGTTGAATCTTCAAAAAATAAATTTATTACTGTCTTATTTTCCAAGATATGACTATTTGCAGCTTCTTTTTTAAGGTACTGGTTGGCCAACTTAGTTATATTTTCTACATCATCGACTGTAAGGTCTGAGATGTTTAACAAATTCCTTCTCTTGTTCATAATTTCCTTTTCAACTACTTGAACCTATTCTACTTTCTTACTATCGTTTTTCAATAGACCTCTTGTGCAGCAATTGTTTTGGTGAAAGAACGAAAAAAAATAGTAAAGTCAAAATTAAGTTAGAAGGAAGAAAAAGTTTAGCGAGTCAAGAGTAAGGTACATTAGCATAAATCTTTCATCCCAGTGTTTAGTGGCACTAGGGATTACTTCCACTTACACTCATCCGCTATCATAACAGCCTCAAAAAGATGCTTCTCAAGTTCACTTAGAGGCAAATCACTTTGTGAATAATTTCCCCAAGATTTTAGTATATCGGAAGTTTCAACGCCTTCAATAATAGGATATTCTTGGTTTTTTTTAGCGTATAACTCTTGAGCCTGCTTGCTTACTAAAAATTCCAATAAGACTATAGCATTTTCCCTGTTTTTTGCGTTTTTTGCTACTGCGGCACCACTGATGTTTACCATTACACCGTGATCGTTGCGATTAGAAAAAAAAGCCCCTAGCTTGTCTGCAACATTCTTTTTATTTTCTGATGAAAGAATTCTCGCAAAGTAGTAGCTGTTTACTATTGCAACATCTCCCTCACCAGCTGCTACGGCGTAAATTTGGTCAGTATCACCACCACTTGGTTTTCTTGCCATATTGCTCACAATTCCGCTTACCCATTCTTTCGTCTTTTCAAAACCATTATTTGCAATCATAAAAGCAATTAACGATCTGTTATATGGACTTGTAGAAGAACGCACTAATATTTTTCCTTTCCATTTTTCATTTGCTAAATCTTCATAAGTACTTAAGTCCTTAGGGTCTACTGACTCTTTATTGTAAACCAATATCCTAGTTCTTTTTGTAAGACCAAACCAATAATCTTCACTGTCTCTAAATCTTGCAGGTATAACACTTTTTAAAACCTCTGAATCCACTTGAGATAAAAGCCCTCTTTTTTTTGCTAGAATTAAGTTGACTGCATCAGCAGTTAAAAATAAGTCAGCTTCACCCCCGTTTTCTATTCGTGAAAGTAGCTGAGAATAATCATCAATGATGTAACGTACTTTAATGCCTGTATTTTTCGTGAATTCATCAAACAAAGTACGTACTAATTCCTCTTTACGTGATGAATAAACATTTACCACTTGTGAGTCATTAGTTCCGTCGTTTCTGTATAAATAAGTAATAACTATCAATATAATTGCTATTAAGGACGTGAATATAAAGGCTTTTTTCATATTGGATAAAAAATAACTTCTTTCAGTTAAAGATACTCAAATAACGCAATCTTAGCAAGTGTAAAATTCGTTAGATAAGTCATGAGAGCTACAAAAACTTCCTTGACAAACTCCGCCAGTCCCCTTATCATGAAACTGAAGCTATTTATTTATCTTCTCTGTACAGATTAAATGACAAAAAAACTCAACGTGTTTGGCGTCTCATGTTTAATTTTTTGCACTATGTGCACCTTATGTCTTTATCAAATTTCTGGGTTTTTACCTACATAAGCTGAAAAGCGCTTATAAAGCGTTTAAAACATAAAAAAACGCCAACTTAAAAAATGGATAGTGAGTAATTAGCTACCCTAGGGTTTCTTTTGCCTTTTTTTCTGTTTAGTAAATTTCTTAACGTTTATAATTTAGATTAGTTGCGGCTTAAAAGCAACTGAATCGCGGTTATTAAACGTTTAGAATAAAAAAACGCCATACTTGAAAGTATAATGTAAGTAACTAGCCAACCACGGGGTTTCTTTTGCCTTTTTTTTCATTTGGTAAATTTCCTAATATTTATAGCTAACATGAACAAACATTTGAGAGTAACTTCCGCTAGTAGGGTGTCATCCCAGTGCTTGACACTGGGATCCAGCCTTCCTGCAATCTCATCGAAAACGTTGTAACCACTTTCTATGCTAGTTTGCTTGTGAGCAACCTGGATTCCAGTGGGCTTTGTTGCACAGCAACCGAAAAAATCTGGTAGCTACTGACAAAATTCATTATAAATAACCATTTAACTGTTGAAGAAAAAATATGCCACAGAAAATGAAAGTCAGTAACCAAAACGAATATAACAAATTCCTTGAAAAAAGGGGAAATATTTTTCGTTACATCGATGAAGCTATCGAAAATTGGTATGAAAATAGTCCAAAAATGCAGGGCGGCAACTATATTTACAGTGATAAAGTCGTAATTTTGGTGCATATAATTGTCAATCTTTTTAGAATTGGTTTAAGACAAACGGTGGGGTTTATAAAAGGATATCTGCAACAAATAGGAAAAAATTTGGCAGTTATCAGCTATTCACAAGCATCAAGAAGGTTTAAAAAACTTAATATTAAGATAAATGATTGCAGGGTTGATAAAAGCAACATGGAAAATATTGAAATTATCATAGATAGCACAAGTATCAGCATTTACAGTAACACTCCTGGCCACAGTAAGGAAAACAGTGCAGATAGAAAGTACCGAAGCTACGAGCAAGTAAGAAAGTTACATGTTATGTTAAGTGTGAATAGTAAAAAAGCTATAGCTGCAAGATACAGTAATGGCGTCTACTCTGACCACTATGGAGCTTGCGATTTGCTTGAAGAAGTTAATTTTCAGCACAAAATAAAAGCATTATATGCAGATAGGGCATACGATAGGCACAAACTTTATAAATTGTGTAAGAAATACGATATAAAGACAAAAGTTCTACCAAAAAAGGATGCAGCAGAACATTCAAAAATAGATTATATGTCTGACAGAAATGCTGCTATTAGGTTAATAAAATTATATGGACAAGATGGTGTAAAAGAGTGGAAAAAGGAAGCGATTTATGGAAAGAGATCTTACATAGAAGGATTTTTCTCAAGGTTGAAGCAAGTATTTGGATTTAGCTTTAGGAATAAATCTGAAGTAAATCGTGAAAAAGAATTACTAATTAAGTGCTATTTGCTCAACAAATTCACTGATATTGGTATGGCTAAATTTGAAATCATTACATAAATTTGTCGTAAACCATCACTGCTTAAGGTGCTATGCAACAAAGCCATTCCAGTGTCAAGCACTGGAATGACACCCTCCTGGCGGAGGTTGCTCTCAAGTTGCAATGTTCGTACAGCTGTGGAATGAATCGCGGTATGACGGTTAAGTAAGGGATCTATGCTAAGAGATACCGCGGCGGTATGACGTACTGACTTGCACTAGCTATATCAGATGTAAATTCTAGCATCAATAGAAGATCTCAATTAAACCTGATAATTTATACTCCTGTATTAAAACTTTAACTTCCAACTCGTTATTAGTAATATTATTTATATAAACAACTATAATTTATGCCTGAACTTGGGAATATATTGCTATTGGTAGCCTGCTTATTGTCTTTGACATATTTGTTTTTACCGCTCAGTTCTTGTCGGTTTATTACCACTGCCATATTTTTTTGTGTATCAACATCAATGGCTATTTTGATTTACTGCCACATTACAAATGATTTCTCACTCGAAAACGTATATTACCACTCACACACAACAAAACCTTTGATCTATAAGATTTGTGGAGTTTGGGGAAATAAAGAAGGTTCTATGTTGCTTTGGACCTTAGTGCTCACCATGTATTTATTACTAATGGATATTTATATACCTTCTGTCATCCCAGTGCCCAGACACTGGGATCCAGAAAAAAATACACAGATTCCAGCGTCACGCGCTGCAGAACTAGCTTTTAAAAAAATCTCTCTAATCACTCATGGGCTGATTTGCTTTTGTTTTTTACTGTTCACTTTACTTGAATCCAGCCCCTTCACTAAAATGCCAAGCATTGAAACAGATGGATTGGGTTTTAATCCGATATTGCAAGATATAGGTCTTGCTATTCACCCACCAATATTATATTTGGGGTACCTTGGATTTAGTGTTCCTTTCTCGCTCTCTATAGCTGGATTAATTGCAAATACTGAAGGAAATGTTTGGGCTAAAATTGTTAGGCCCTGGGTACTTATTTCTTGGTCGCTACTTACTTTGGGTATAAGCTTAGGTAGCTGGTGGGCATATCGCGAACTTGGGTGGGGTGGATTTTGGTTTTGGGATCCAGTGGAAAACGTTTCTTTGATGCCGTGGCTGATTGCAGTAGCGCTGACACATTTGTTGCTCGTGGTGCGAAATTTCAATATTTTAAGGAATTTTGCTATTTTACTTACGCTTACAACTTTTATCTTGAGTGTGACTGGAACATTTCTAGTTCGCTCAGGAATACTTACCTCAGTGCACACGTTTGCAGATGACCCAAGGTATGGACTGTATATATTAGCTCTACTTGGTGTAATGACAGTCAGTAGCTTAGTAATATTTGTAGTGTTTACGAGAAAGAATCACACATCTGCGATGTCATTCCAATGCTTGACACTAAAATCCAGAAAGAAACTTGCTACTCAAGTGACAGAGGGTAGAAGATTCTTTTCACGCTTTACGATGATGCTGATGAACAATTTATTATTCATCACTGCCTTTTTCATCGTGTTCATTGGCACTTTATACCCTACAGTGCTTGAGTATTTAACTGGTGAATTAATTTCAGTTGGAGCACCATATTACAATTCCTTATTTAATCCTATTGCACTCACTATTCTAGTGCTCACCATGATAGGGCAATACTGTAGTTGGCAGGGAAATAGTCTATTGCCAATATTCCGTGAATATAGATTTTCATTTTGTAGTGCTGCAGCTACTTTGCCGTTTATCTTTCACACGGAGCTAATAATTGTGCTATCAATTACCATCTCCATAGCATTATTAGTCTTTATTTTAGAAGCATATAGTAAAAGAATTTGTTTATTTAAGGTAGCATTTGGTGAATCAATTTTATTAGCAAGAAGAGTTTCTAAATCCTACTATGCAATGATGCTTGCTCATGCTGGAGTGGCAATTCTAGTGCTTGGTATAGCTTATTCAGTTGGTTGGCAGGAGAAAAAAGAAGATTACCTAAAAATTGGAGATAGCATAACAGTCAATAAATTTAAAGTTACTTTACGAAATATTGAATTGATAAAAAAGGAAAATTTCCATGCAGTGAGAGGAACAATGGATATCAGGAATTTGTTGAATAACAAGATATTAGGTGAGATAACCCCTGAATGTAGATTTTACCTTGTGGAAGGTCAGAAAAATGTTGAAAGCAGTATCTACCACAATTTATTTTCTGATATTTATGTTGTAATTGGAGAGATTGATAAGAGTAAGAGCAAAATCGCAGCCAAAGTGTACTATAAACCTGGAATGTCTATAATCTGGTTTGGATCCTTCCTCATCGCTTTTGGCTCGCTCCTTGCCGCTTTTTCTTTTAGTGGACGAACGAGACTAATCACAGAATAAACTAGTGAATTTTTTAAAAAGTATATAAAATCCAAGTGATTACTTCAGATAAAAAACATGGCAGTTAGACTCATTCCAGATAACCTCAATATCAAGTTTAGTAAATATAGGGATTTGACTGCATTAATTAGCATTATTCTTATCATCTTTTCAATGCTCATTGTTGTGCTGCGTGGAGTGAACTTAGGCATAGACTTTGCAGGCGGAATTTTGATAGAGATAAAATCTTCAGATGAGAATCACTCTATTCTCGATGCATTAAAAGGAAATGGTTTTACAGTGCAGAGTTCAAAAGCGGGTGACAATTTAGTCATGCGTTTTAAAGATGAAGGAGATGAAAATAAAATCAAAAAGATAAAAAGCATACTAGAAGAAAAGCTGGGGAGCTCAATAAGCTATCGTAAAATAGACTATGTTGGCCCACAAATAAGCTCAACACAAATATTTGAAGGAATGTTATCCATGTTGATCGCGATTGTTGGAATATTTTTTTACGTTTGGTTTAGATTTAATTGGCAATGTGGATTCAGTGGAATAACAGCACTGATTCATGACGTGATTTTAACTGTTGGTTTTATTAGCCTAACTGGCATTGAGTTTAATATTTCATCAGTTGCAGCTCTCCTCACTGTCATTGGTTATTCAATCAATAACTCAGTAATTATATACGATCGGATTCGAGAGTATTGCAAGAGTGGTAAAAGTGGGCGGATGAGTGAGATAGTAGATGCAAGTATCAACGCTACATTATTTCGCACTATATTAACCTCGGGTACAACCCTTCTTGCTGCTCTTCCTTTGGCATTAATCTGCACAGATGCAGTGAAAGACTTCAGCTTGATCATTTTTTTTGGTATTTTGATTGGCACTTGTTCTGCAATATTTATTTCTGCTCCTATATTAACCTACAGAGCTTTGATAAGTAGATTATAGAAGTGTTTAGTCGCGGTATAATATCAACTTATTATCTCTTATAGTGAAATGAAAATACCTTAAAAAGCTCATTCCAAGTAGTGAATGAGACATAGAATGAGTGTTAACGCTTGCCTGTACATCATTAATCAAAAAGTTTCCTATTTTAACTTGAGGTATTTGAACCACTCCAGCTTTTATTTGACCTTTCGCAGTTTCATATATTTTAAAATCCTGAACATTTTGTAAGTTGATACCAACATGTAATGCGTCTTTTTGTGATAGAACAATATCGGTTGCTCCGGTATCAAGCAAAAACGTTATATTGCGATCATTGACTTGAGCCTGAATATAAAAGTGTCCATCATATGACTTCGTAAATTCGATACTTCCACTATTCTGACCACTATTTTGAATTCTTCCTTTATATGGTAAAAAAGTACTGAGAAATCTGTCGCTTAATTTGTCCCTTTGTGAATCAATAAGCATTGCAGTAGCGGCTATTATTAGTAACCAGATAACTAGATTTTTCACCGCGTTCATATCAGACCTCTTGCATAATCATTATTTGAGCAAAAAGTTAATAACGCACTTCCTGATGTCATTCCAGTGCTTGACACTGGAATCCAGTTTTCTGATAATTTCATCGAAAATGTTGTATAGTGCACAATCAATTTTGCTGGATCCCAGTGTCAAGCGCTGGGATGACACTTTTGTACTTGAGGTAAAACCGGCTAACACACTGTCTTCGAAAACAAACGTTTGTACAATTGTGCACGTGACACTGGAATCTAGAAAAAAAGAATCAGTGTTAGCTACTTGGGTTAAAAAGAGCAGTTTATCGTTAAAATTTGAAGCCATTACAATAAATTTTTAAGATTAGCGTTAAAAGTTATTATTAAAAATAAGTAAATTTCATTGTTTTAGTACAATATTTAATATACACTTTAAGAAGATATGTTTGATTTAATTTCATGTCAGAAGCAAAAAGTTTAATTTTGGCAGCTATCCTTTCCATGTTAATCATGGTATTTTGGCGTATTATTTATGATAATTTTTTTAGTGCAAACCAAAATCAGCCATTGATTGAACATATCGAATCTTTTAACGACCTTGATCCTATAATACACCAAAATCGTTCTGAAATTATTAATTCTACTCGAGAACAGAGGGTTAGTTTAATCAATAACATGATTAAAGGATCAATTTCTCTGAAAGGTGCAAGGTTTGATGACTTAATTTTAACTAATTACCACTTAGAACCGAATTCTTCTTCTCCACAGGTGGTGTTACTGTCACCTGCAGAATCAAAAGATGTATATTTCGCAGAATTTGGGTGGCTCGATCCGAATAACAAGATTAAAGTTCCAGATTCTAAGGCAGTCTGGCAGGCAGATAAATTCAATCAAAAAGAGGTCAATTTATTTTGGGATAATGAAAATGGCATTTTATTTAGAATGAAAATTAGCCTTGACGATAACTACATGTTTAAAGTTGAGCAAATTATTGAAAACAATACAAAAGATAATGTAGTTTTGGTTCCTTATGGTAGAATTAACCGTAAACGTGACAATATCAACGAATCTTATTGGATATCCCATGAAGGAGTACTGGGTGCATTTGATAATAAACTAGAGGAGTGGACATATAAGGATATTTCCAAAAAACATTTAATAAAAGCAAGCACGAGTGAAAAAAATTGGTTTGGTTTTGCTGATAAATACTGGCTTACAGCCATCATACCTGAGAAATCCGATAAAATAAATGTAAGCATTAAGCATACTAACGCTAATGATATTGATAAATTTCAAGTAGATTTTGTCAAACCTTATAAGAGCATACTTCCTGGCGCAAGTGTTTCTAATGTGAATTATTTTTTTGCTGGAGCAAAAAAGTTGAATTTACTGGATTCTTATAAGGATACTCTCAATATACCTTTGTTTGATAAAGCTGTAGATTTTGGTGTTCTTTATTTTATAACCAAGCCAGTGTTTTTACTGCTTGAATATTTTAACTTCGTTTTAAAAAATTTTGGCTTAGCAATATTATTGCTGACTTTAGTAATCAAACTTTTGATGCTTCCCTTATCTAATAGATCATATATTTCGATGTTCAAGGTGAAAAGCCTGCAGCCTGAATTAACTCGTATAAAAGAGTTGTATAAAAATGACAGCTTAAAGCAGCACAAAGAGACAATTGCGTTGTTCAAGAGAAACAATGTAAACCCAATGTCGAGCATTTTTCCCATGCTAATACAAATACCGGTATTTTTTGCTCTATATAAAGTATTGTTTGTTACTATAGAGATGAGGCATGCTCCTTTTTTTTTATGGATTAAGGATCTTTCAGCTCCTGACCCAACGAACATTTTTACATTATTTGGGTTGTTTAACTACAATTTCCCTATTTCTATAGGCATTTTGCCTATAATTTTTGGTATTACTATGATAATCCAGCAGAAGCTAAGTGAGAAAAGCAAAGATGACATTCAAGTAAATGTTATGAAGTTTTTACCTTACATTTCTGTCTTTATTTTTTCTTCTTTTCCTGCCGGCTTGGTAATATATTGGATATTTAGTAATATTATAACTCTAATTCAACAATCATTAATAAAGTTGTTTTTAACGAAAAAAGTGGTAGTGAATGTCGAAAATACTAATAGTTAATTCAATTTATTATGCTGAAATAGCAAACCTTTTGCTTGAAGGTGCAGTCGATAGATTAAAAGAAAGTCATGTAAGCTATGACATAATTGAAGTTCCTGGTGCATTCGAGATACCAGCTACAATTCTTTTTGCAGTCAAAAGCAAGAATGCTAATTATGACGGTTATTTAGCTCTTGGGTGCGTGATTCGCGGTGAAACTGATCATTATCAATACGTTTGTAAAGGGGTAATCGAAGGTTTAAATGAAGTTATTATGCATTATGCAATGCCCCTTGGTATGGGCATAATTACCGCTGACAGCAAAGATAAAGCACTAGTTAGAGCTGACAAAAACAAAAAGAACGTTGGTGGCCATGCAGCCTCAACTGTTTTGCGTATGATAGATTTATACAATAAATTAAAATAATGGAGGAAAAACCAGTAGATAAAAAGTGGCGCATAAAAAGAAGCACGGCAAGATTTCTTGCTGTACAAGTTGCTTATTCAAATATTTTCGTAGGTTACAACAAAAGCACTTTTAATTTGGAAAATTATGAGCTTAAGGACTACATAAGTAAGTTGAGAGATATATTTGAATGTGAAGAATTTGACCATCAGTTCTTAGAAAACTTGTTATATAAGGTTATAAAAAACAGTGAAGAATATGATAAAATAATAGAGTCTTACTTACACCCAAGCTGGTCCCTTTCACGGTTAAATCTTATAAGCTTATCTATTTTGCGTGTTGCAATATGTGAGTTAGCTAATTGTGATACGCCAGTTCCAGTTGTCATTAATGAATATACTAACATTGCATCTGATTTACTTGATAAACCAAGCGAAATTGGTTTTATTAATGGGTTATTGGACAAGGCAAAAGATGCAGTTAAATTAAATAAAAATCCTTAGCAATTATAGCCAGCAAACACAGGGTGTCATCCGAGTAGCTGACACATAGCTGTATGAACATTGCAATTTGCGTGGCAGGTGGTGTCATTCCAGTCTGGAATCCAGCCTTTTCATAATCATCAAAACGTTGTATTTTAACATAAAACGGCTGCTTTTATGCTTACCAACTTAGTAAAATTCCTGGATCCCAGTGTCAAGCACTGGGATGACACCATAGTCAAGCTTTCTCGTAAGTTACCTGCCACTTGAGCCAAAGCCCCCTGCATTGCGACCGGTTTCTTCTGTGCAGAATTCTTCTCTGTCATCCCAAATTACCTGAGATACAGGAGAAATAAGGATTTGTGCAATTCTATCTCCTCTTTTTATCTCATACGACTGATTACTTAGATTAATCAGGCAAATTTTAACCTCACCTCGATAATCAGAGTCTATAGTGCCCGGAGAATTTAAGACAGTGATTCCATGTTTTGCAGCAAGACCAGAACGTGGGCGGATTTGCCCCTCAAAACCGTTTGGTATTGCAATCACAATTCCAGTTGGAACAAGTAATCTCTCAAGTGGATTTAAAACAGCAGAGTCATTCAATGCAGCATAAAGATCCATACCAGCACTCTGCGTAGTTGCATAACATGGAAGAGACAAGTCTTCTCCGTGTGATAATCTTTTTATTTCTACTTTAATTTTACTTCTTTGCACTCCAATTTACCAACTATGAAGATTCAATTATAGCATGTAAATTGTATCTGCAAAAGTAATAAATGTTACATCGTAAATGATGTCATTCTAGTGCGTGACGCTAGGCCATAAAAATCCCTTGACACCCTTCACCAGCCCCCTTATCATGAAACTGAAGGTATTCAGTTATCTTCATCTGTGCAGATTAAACAGCAAGAAAACAACGTAGTTGGCGTCTTATTTTTAATTTTTTGCACTATGTGCACCTTATGTCTTCACAACATTTCTGGGTTTTTACCTATATAAGCTGAAACGCGCTTATAAGTCGTTTAAGACAGTATAGTACGCCAATTTGCAGGATTAGAGAGTGACAACTATAGTATTTTCTAAAATGAATGATAAATTTCCATTATGGTATTACCAACCAAAAGTTGTAAGTCTGTACATTTATACATTAGAGGTCTGAGGCGGCTTTTGATGGTATGCCAACAGTGTTCTATGGGATTCAAATCTGGTGAATATGTTGGAAGATACAGCACATGACAGCCAAAAGACTCTATTAATGATTTTGTTTTAGTGGTCTTATGAAATGTAGCATTATCCATAACTATGGTTGTGCCAAGTGGCAATTTAGGTAATAACATCTTCTCCAACCATATATTGAATACCTCTTTGTCACACCCACCTTTGAAAGTCATTGGTGCAATAAATCTCATTCCAATCCACCCGGCTACTATACTGATTCTCTCTCGAGTTCTCCCTGGAATATCTGCATAAATTTTCTTTCCTCTTGGAGCACGTCCATATTCTCGGTATAATTTATTATCAACTCCTGCTTCATCTATATATAAGATGCTGGAATGGTCTATTTTTGAGATTTTATCAATAAACTGCTGCCTATCTTCTTGATTGCGCTCTTGATATAGTGTGACTTTTTTTTAAAGTAATTTTTAGCTGTTTTAGTCTATACCAAATTGAATTTATTCCAAATCCAAGATTTTGTTTCATCTCTGCCAGAGTATGATCTGGATTCTTTGTAACATATTCTTCGAGTATTTTTGGGTCTATTTTTCGAATAAAGCTGCCGTTTTTAGATGGCTTGAGGCTTTCACCAGCAGCTTTCTTTTTTAACCAGCGGTACAAAGTTGCTATTCCTATCTCCAGAAGCTCTGCCACCTCAACCTTCTTCTTCCCTTTTCCTATCATCGATATTGCCTTTTCTCTTAAATCCACACTATACGCCATTATAACCCAAATACCTTATTATACCTTTATCATTTACTTTGGGAAATACTATACTTTGGTATTAGCGGAAATTATTGGTGTTTGAAACAATTTTACACATCAGTAAGAAAGCTAGCATTTAAATGGATAAATCGGCGTAGTCAGAAAAAGAGTATGACCTGGGAACAGTTTGTACACTACGTAGAAGTAAATCCATTACCAAAGCCAAAAATACATTTTTCTTTATATGCATAAGAGGGACGACTGTGAAAACTAATATTGATGAGCCGTGTGCGGGAAATCTGCAAGCACGGTTCTTTAGGGGGAGTTGTAGTAATAAAACTCAAACGAGAGGAGTAAAGCTACAGCTTCTACCGAACAATAAAAATATAACAGAATTATTTTGCCTGATCGACGATTTTTGCAATTCAGTTGACAAAAATTTTGCAGAAAAACTTCTACCAAGTGGCAAAAAACCAACCAGGACGCCAGAGATTACGCATTCAGAGATTTTTACCATAATATTGCTATATCAAGTGCGACAATTTTAAAATTTTCTATGTGCATTATTTGAAATTATTATACGAATCAGCGTTTCCAAAATTGCCATCCTATAGTAGGTTTATTAGGCTAAAATCGCGGGTTTTATGGTATTTAGCGCTCTTAATGCAATGGTTTTGCGAACAGTCAAAAGTGACAGGGATTTCGTACATAGATGCAACATCTATCGCTGTTTGCCATCCAAAAAGGACCTCAAGAAACAAAGTTTTCAAAGGGTTGGCAAAGATTGGAAAGACTACCTATGGGTGGTTTTTCGGTTTTAAACTACATCTAGTAATCAACGAAACTGGCGAAATTCAAGGGGTTACGGTGACAAAAGGCAACGTTGATGATAGAAAACCTGTGCCAAAATTAACTCAGAAATTGACTGGATTATTGTTTGGAGATAAAGGATATATCAAAAAAGATCTTTTTCACGAATTATTCGATAGAGGGTTAAAGCTTGTAACCAGTATAAAAAAGGGTATGAAAAACTCATTAATGGCGCTAAATGAGAAGATTTTGTTAAGAAAAAGATCGATTATTGAGACAGTTTTTGGCTCTCTGAAAAACAAATTTGAGATTGAGCATACTCGCCACAGATCACCGATAAATTTTTTGGTACACATTTTTTCTACGCTTGTTTCATATTCCATGCAGCCGAAAAAGCCCTGCATTTCTAAGCTTTACTTCGTTGGCTAATCCGCAACTGGGGTTTAATGTACATGGAGAGCTGGATGATTTTTTAAAAAATCTGTTATTTAGTATAAACCCAGGAATCGCATCAATGAAAGCGTCATTTTCATTTATTAATCGTGATTATGACATCGAGGATATGCCAAATGCAGGGCTTCTTACAAATGTGCGTGGTGAAGTTAAATTTGAGAGCGTATGCTTTGGTGCGCCAAGAAGTGCTTGGAGAACAGTTGGTGAAAATCCAACACAAACAAAGTCTAGCCAACAGTTTGGAACAGACCACTATGTTGCATGAGGTAACGAGTGTAATAGAGCTAGTGGGATGGACAATGCAGGGTACAACGAAAGTGAAGGGATTGAGTTCCGAAATACCTGAAGACATAGAGGTCGACATTTTCATGGCCATGGAAGACAGCATGAAGGATAACGTAAAGGCAAGTTATCACTCACTCTATCGGGATCTGAGACCGTGCCATGTATTGAAATGGACTTCAAGTGAACTTGGGAGATCCTATGCATTCCTACAAAGGTACGCTGGAACAAGTCAACAAAGGCAAGAACTAGCGGAAGATGCAGGGGAAGTCGGACTGATTGATAGTACTCAGAATGTGGGAAAGCCACGTACAAGGGGAAGCGATCAGCAATATAGTAACTGGAATAGGGATTGCTAGGCCAATACAACGGAGGTTGGAATAACATGCAAAATAAACTAAACCAGATAGCAGTAAGAGCAAAGCAAGATAAGCGACTAAAATTCACATCGTTAGTCCATCTGATAAATACAGAGAATCTTGCGAGATGTTATAAAGAACTGAAGCGTAACAAGGCTTGTGGAGTAGACCAGATAACAGTGGAATCATACGGAGAAAATCTGAATGAGAAACTCGAAGTGCTAGTAGAAAGTATGAAGAGGAAGCAATATCAACCACAACCAGTAAAGAGGGTATATATACCGAAAGCTGGAAGTAAAGAGAAACGCGGACTCGGAATACCATCGACCGAGGATAAATTAGTACAGATTATGCTGAAGAAGATATTAGAAAATATTTACGAGGCAAACTTTCTGGACAGCTCATATGGATTTCGACCTGGAAGAAACTGTCATCAAGCGGTAAATGCACTAGATAAAGCAGTTATGTACAAGCCAATAAACTACATTGTAGAAGTGGATATCAAGAAGTTCTACGATAATATACAGCATAAATGGCTAATGAGATGTCTAAGGGAACGAATAACTGACCCAAATTTGCTGTGGTTAGTAAAGCGGTTTCTCAAGGCAGGGATAGTCGAAGCTGGAAATTATGAAGCAACAAAACAAGGTACACCCCAAGGTGGTATAGTAAGTCCTGTATTAGCAAATATATACTTACATTATGTGTTGGATTTATGGATAGAAAAGAAATTTAAACCAAGATCCAGAGGATATATACAACTAATAAGGTTTTGCGACGATTTTGTGGTTTGTTGCGAAAGTAAGGTAGACGCGGAAGAATTTCTGGAATTACTGAAACAAAGGCTAAATAAATTTGGGTTGGAAGTATCTGAAAACAAGACCAGAGTAGTAAAGTTTGGCAAGAGGGAGTGGCAACAAGCGATAAGAGAGAAACGAAGGACGGAAAGTTTCAATTTTCTGGGGTTTACGCACTATGGTGCAAAAAGTCGTCGTGGTAGATTAATAATGGGACATAAAACCTCAAAGTTAAATCTAGCCAGAAAACTAAAAGAAATCAAGGAGTGGTTGAAAATAGTCCGCGGAAGTATTCGACTTAAAGATTGGTGGCAAGTACTGAAGGCTAAATTAACAGGACACTATAACTACTTTGGTATTAGCGGAAATTATTGGTGTTTGAAACAATTTTACACATCAGTAAGAAAGCTAGCATTTAAATGGATAAATCGGCGTAGTCAGAAAAAGAGTATGACCTGGGAACAGTTTGTACACTACGTAGAAGTAAATCCATTACCAAAGCCAAAAATACATTTTTCTTTATATGCATAAGAGGGACGACTGTGAAAACTAATATTGATGAGCCGTGTGCGGGAAATCTGCAAGCACGGTTCTTTAGGGGGAGTTGTAGTAATAAAACTCAAACGAGAGGAGTAAAGCTACAGCTTCTACCGAACCGTATAGTGGGAGTAAAACCGATGTGCTCCATAATTTCAATTTACATGTTCAATCCGGTCAGAGAATCGGCATTGTAGGCGTTTCTGGTGCAGGAAAAACAACTATCATTAAGTGTTTGCTCAGGTATTTTGATGTGCAAAGTGGACAAATCCTTATCGATGACCAAAATATCACCAATGTTACACAAGAATCTTTGCGGGCAAATATATCAGTAATTCCGCAAGATATTACTATGTTTCATAGAACTATCTTGGAAAATTTACAGCTTGCTAAACATGATGCAAGCTTTGATGAAGTTGTTGAAGCATGTAAAAAAGCGAGGGTCCATGATAATATTATACAAATGACCAACGGGTATCATTCTATTGTAGGCGAGAGGGGTGTTAAAGTAAGTGGCGGACAGAGACAACGTATTGCAATTGCCAGAGCTATTTTAAAAGATGCTCCTATATTAATTCTGGATGAAGCAACTTCTGCACTTGATACTCCAACAGAACAGTTAATACAAGAATCACTAAATGAAGTACTTGAAACAAGCAATGCTACAACTATCGTTATTGCCCATCGTTTATCTACACTTTTGCATATGGATCGTATTTTGGTTCTTGATCAAGGCAAGATTGTGGAAGATGGCACGCATCAGGAACTTCTTAATAAAAACGGAATGTATAAAACCCTATGGAATGCGCAAGTTGGTGGATTTTTGCCGGATAAAAGAGAAATGGAGATTGTATAATATCTTCTTAATCTAATGCTTTAATGTTTCCGACATAGGAAAAGTATCATCTTTATTTTCTATAGAGGAAGGCACACTATTTTGATTATTATCACCATCAATTGGAGTAGTAGGGTGCATTAAAGCAACTTTCATAACTTCATCAATATTCTTAGCAAAAACTACGTTGATCCCCTCTTTGATGCTTGCCGGAATCTCTTGCATATCTTTCTCATTTTCACTTGGTATAATCACAGTTTTTATTGATCCTCTGAGCGCTGCAAGCAATTTTTCTCTCAAGCCCCCAATAGCTAAAACTCTACCACGCAATGTCACTTCGCCTGTCATAGCAACATTTTTGTTAACTGGTATATTTGTCATAAGAGAAACAATAGACGTACATACCGCGCCGCCAGCAGAAGGGCCATCTTTTGGTACAGCACCCTCAGGTACATGCAAATGTATATCATTATTTTGGAATTTTTCGGGCTTTATACCAAAAAATAAACAATTTGATCGAATATAACTATACGCAGCTTTTATAGATTCTTGCATAACCTCTCCAAGCTTTCCTGTGTATTTTATTTCTCCCTTGCCCGGAATTAGGACTGATTCTATCATCAAAATATCACCACCTGTTTCAGTATAGGCAAGCCCAGTTACTATTCCCACCAAACTCTCATTTTCTGCAATACCAAAGGTATATTTACGTACCCCTAAATAATCTTGTAAATTGTCAACTCCTACGGATATTTTCTTATTTTTATCAGTCAATATTTCTTTAACTGCCTTTCTCATGAGCTTTGCAAGCTCCCTTTCCATACTCCGCACACCACTTTCACGTGTATATAAACGTATCAACTCGTATAACGCCTCATTAGTTATGTCCCATTCCTTCTGATACAAACCATGCTCCTTCTTTAACTTCGGAATAAGGTGGTGTGTAGCAATACTGATTTTTTCATCTTCAGTATACCCGGACAATTGTATAATTTCCATCCTATCACGCAAAGGATGTGGCAAATTTAAGCTGTTTGCCGTAGCTACAAACATTACACTTGAAAGATCAAACTCAACTTCCAAGTAATGATCCGTAAAGTGTTTATTGTGCTCAGTATCTAAAACCTCAAGTAATGCAGATGCAGGATCGCCACGCGAATCAGAACCCATCTTATCTATTTCATCAAGCAGAAAAAGCGGGTTGCATGAATTAGCTTTTTTCATGTGTTGAATGATTTTACCAGGCATTGAGCCAATATAAGTTTTCCTATGCCCTCGTATCTCGGACTCATCACGCACACCACCAAGAGCTATGCGAACAAAATCTCTTCCTACTGCTCTTGCCATAGACTTAGCTAAAGAAGTTTTACCAACACCTGGCGGTCCAACTAAGCAAAGTATAGGACCTTTTATCTCTTTTACTCTTTTTAATACTGCTAAAAATTCTATTATTCTATCTTTTACTTTCTCTATGCCATAATGATTTTCATCTAAGATTTTTTTAGCTGCATTTAAGTTAATTTTTGCATCTTTGTACTTTCCCCACGGCAAATCAAGTAACCAATGCAAGTAACTAGATATAACTGTAGCTTCAGGAGAAATGGGATTCATTTTCTTGTATCTCTTCAAATCAGTTATAGCTTTCTCTCTTGCTTCCTGAGAAAGCTTTGTTTCATTTATCTTTTTTTCAAATTCATTGAGTATATTCCCTTCATCACCATTCTCAAATTCGCCTAATTCTTTCTGTATAGCTTTCAATTGCTCGTTAAGGTAGTAAACTTTCTGAGTGCTTTCAACTTGCGATTTAATTGTCTTATATAAACGGTTTTGTGTGTTCAAAATACTTATTTCTCTCTCAATAAAAGCAAAAGCTTTTTTTAAACGCTCTTTTGGGTCATAAGCCTCAAGTATGCTTTGTTTATCCGATACTTTTATATTTAAATGTGAAGCTACCGTGTCTACAAGTTGATCAACTTCTTTGATTTGATCAATGGGGTTAATGGCAACTTCAGGCTGATTTTTCTTGTTTAGCTTACACCAGCTATCGAACGCGTCTATAACAGATCGCCTTAAAGCTTCTAAGTCAATATTGTCTTCATCTTCTTTATAATGATTGTCTAACTCTACCCTGGCTTGTAATAAAGTATGAGAGCTAATATATTCTACAACTCTTCCCCTTCTTATCCCCCGGATTATAACTTTTACTGCATTGTCAGGCAATTTTATTAATGGTTGTATAATGTTTGCTAACACACCTACTTCATAAAGATCTTCTGGCTCTGGATTATCAACAGAGCCATCTTTCTGTGCTACAAGAAAAATCTCATTTTGGTGACTACTACTACTTATTGCATACTCTAGTGCATTAACAGATTTTTCTCTGCCTATGAATAAAGGCACCATTATATTTGGAAAAATTACTACATCTCTTAAAGGTAATACTGACAATGCAGCAAAACCAGAGCTCACAGCACGTTCAATGTTCATAATATATGCCTCAAATTAATCATTAACCGTTATAACATTGCCATTATTATTATGATTAACCGTTGCTTTTCCTAACTCTACCATTTTCTTAGTGATTACTATAGTGCTACCTTCAAAGCCTCCGTTTCCAGATGTATACATAATGTCAAGCAAAAGTGACTCTAAAATAGCACGTAACATTCTTGCACCTGTTTTATAACTTATAGCCTTTTTAGCAATAGCTGATATTGCTTCATCTGAAAACTCAAGGTTTACTTTGCTAAACGCAAGCAATGCTTTGTACTGTTTTATTAGCGCATTTCTTGGTTCTGTCAAAACATGTATTAAATCTTCATGATCCAGCTCATCTAAAACAGCAGTTATTGGAACCCGCCCTACAAATTCGGGTATTAAACCGAATTTGATTAAATCTTCAGGTTGAACATCATGTAAAGCATTTTTTTTCTTTTGCTCTTTAGACTGACTTATATCTGCTCCAAAGCCAACTGATGTTCCCTTTTTTCTCGCTTCAATAATTTTATCGAGGCCTTCAAAAGCTCCTCCACAAATAAACAGTATGTTACTAGTATCCACTTGTATAAACTCTTGTTGTGGATGTTTTCGCCCTCCTTGTGGCGGAACATAAGCAACTGTACCCTCCATAATCTTAAGCAGAGCTTGCTGGACCCCCTCACCTGAAACGTCACGGGTTATTGAAGTGCTTTCAGATTTTCTTGTGATCTTGTCTATTTCATCTATAAACACTATACCACGCTGTGCTTTTGCAACGTCATAATTTGCAGCTTGTAATAAACGCGACAACACGCTTTCTACATCATCACCCACATAACCTGCCTCAGTTAAAGTTGTCGCATCAGCCATAGCAAATGGCACATCTGAAACTTTAGCAAGTGTTTTGGCCAGCAAAGTCTTACCAGAACCAGTGGGACCAATAAGCATTATATTTGACTTCTCGATTTCAATATCACTTATAGCATGAAATTGTGCCATGGATTGACAATGGTTATACATAGCTACAGATAAGACATGTTGCGCATGTTCTTGACCTACAACATGCTTGCTAAGAAAATTTTTTATATCCTCAGGTTTCTTTAGTAATAGCTTCATATCAGATATACGATCTGAATTAAAAGATCTATCTTTCTTTTGACTTATTGCTTTATGGGATAATTCTATGCACTCATTACAAATAAACACCTTTAAACCATCCGAAGAGTTAGTAATCAATTTATCTACTTCATCTTGCGCCTTGTTGCAAAAAGAACAGTAGTGTAAATCATTATTGTTATCCATTAACCCACCTTTTGTTTAATTTTAGTATTTTCAATTTCAATATCTGTACGCTCAGCTATCACCTTGTCAATTAAGCCAATTTTCCTTGCTTCTTCAGGATCCATGAACTTATCTCTTTCCATCATTCCTTCAATTTTCTTCAGTGAATTTCCAGTATGTTTTTCATAAATTTGATTTAGTTTTTTCTTAACCCGCAAAATCTCATTAGCATGTATTTCTATATCAGTTGCTTGACCATGATAACCACCAGATGGCTGATGTATCATAATTCTTGAATGAGGTAGAGAGTAGCGCTTACCTTTTGTACCAGCTGCAAGCAATAAAGAACCCATAGATGCAGCTTGACCTATACATAAAGTTGAAACGTCTGGGTTTATATACTGCATTGTATCGTAGATCGACAAACCAGCAGTTACAACACCACCTGGTGAGTTGATGTACATACAAATGTCTTTATCGGGATTTTCCGATTCTAAAAATAAAAGCTGTGCTACTATTACGCTAGCCATGTTGTCCTCAATAGGACCTGTTACGAAAATTATTCTTTCTTTCACTAGTCTTGAATATATGTCATAAGCGCGCTCACCGCGACTAGTTTGTTCAACTACAATTGGTATAAGAGTCATACCTTTTCCTATTAAATATTACCAAACAATTCCTTTAATTCTTTCACAGAAATAATCTGCTCTTCTTTACTAACTTTTTCTATTATATAATCTGTCACTTTATACTCAAGCGCTTGCCCTCTAACTAATTCTTGAAATTGTTTATTTGATTCAAAATGCTTAAGTACTCTGTCAAACGGTACATCCTTACTGACATATTGATTTACAATAACATTCAAAACATCATTTTGAGTTAATGATATTTTATGTTCTGCACTAAATTTCATAAATAACATAGCAAGCTTTACACGTTTTTCAGCTTCTTTACGAGAATCATTTTGAGCACCCAGTTCTCCTTCCATTCTTTGTTGCTCCTGTTTTACTATGTCTGTGGGTAAATCAAAACTATAATTAGCATCCAAATAATCAAACAGCTCCTTTTTAATTAAGAGATTTCTCATTTCGGTACACTGATCACCAATCATTTTTTTTGCATGATTTATTAGCAAAGAATAATCTTTAAAACCAATACTCTTAGCTATTTCATCATCATTTTCAAAATCTTTGGCAATTTGAATCTCATTAACTCGCACAGAAAAATCAGCTTCCTGTCCTGCAAGGGAAATGGCTTGGTAATTTTCAGGAAATTTCAACTTAAAGTCCTTTGTTTCTCCCTTTTTCATACCAGTTAATTGATCTTCAAAACCATTAATAAATGTGCCAGACCCTAAATTAACGGCAAAATTTTTGCTACTTCCACCTTGAAAGAGCTTATTCCTAATCCGCCCTTCAAAATCAATTATCAATTTATCCCCATCTTTCGCTTGATAAGAAGCATCATCAACAGAGGCAAAATTGGGGAATTTTGTTTTGATAGAATCAATAAATTCTTTTATATCTTCCTCTTCAATCTTTGCCTCAATTTTCTTTAAGTTTATTTTGTCAAGATCTATCGCCGGTACTTCAGGCATCGACTCAAAAGATAGCTTGTATACAAAATTGCCCTCCTCATTTTCTTTGCCCAGATCTGGTAATGATATAACATCAACCTTAGGATAAATGTGAGACTTGACTTCAATTTTTTTCATCAAATCACTTGAGCAATAATCAATTGTATTATTTATCACATATTCCAAAGCTTCGTTTTTATAATTTGCAACAACAAGGTCATAGGGCATCTTTCCAGCCCTAAATCCAGGTAATTTTGCATTTTCTGCTATCTCCTGCAACCTGGAATCTACCTTTTGTTTTATATAATCACTACTAACTGTGATTTCATACTCATGCTTTAGTTTATCTATACTAAGCTCTTTGTAGGTATATACGCTACTTACTTCGACTGTATTTTGAGGTATATTATTAGACATCACAATTCATTTATTAATATTTTAATTCATATCTTAATAGAGTCATTTTACCAGAATTTAAGTTAAACACAATCCTTAAGAACAGGTTTTTATACAAACAAAAGTGTATTTAGTGATTATAAATTTTCCCTTAAAACCTAAGTTACATGACTTTAAAGTGCGGATAGAGGGACTTGAACCCCCACGAGCAAGCTCACCAGGACCTAAACCTGGCACGTCTACCAATTCCGCCATATCCGCAAGAAATTTTCAGTACCCTATTATAGATATTCCATTAAAAATATTCAAGGTTTAAAGTCTTACTTAATTTATGGTATTTACACAATCAAAAAAGCTTATTAACATTTCTTAATGAAAGCTCTAAACCCTGAAAATCAATAATGAGATTAATAACAAGCTTCTTACTCGCAATTTTTTTGATTACACAAAGTGGTTGCACAACCCTTATAATAGGTGGTGTGGTGGCGACAGCAACAGCAATAACAATGCAGGATAAATCCTTGGGAAATATCATTGATGATACGACTATGGTCATCAGAATTAATAAGGGACTCTTAAAGCATGGACTATTTTCATCCATAAAGGTTAAAGTAAGTGAAGGAAGAGTATTGCTCATTGGAAGTGTTGACACTCCTGAAAAACAACTTACAGCAGAAAAAATAGCTTGGCAGCAAAAAGAAATTAAAGAAGTGATAAATGAAATAAGAGTAATACCAATTCAAATGGCTTCCATGCTAGACACTACTGTAGATGGCATGATAACAGCGGAAATAAGAACAAGACTTCTGGGGAAAAGAAATATTAAATCAATTAATTATAGCGTTAATACGGTTGATAGAGTTGTTTATTTGATGGGCATAGCCCAAAATAAAGCGGAATTAAAAGCTGTAATATCAATTGCAAGAAAAGTAAAGGGAGTAAAACAAGTTGTGAGTTATGTACGATATAGGTACAGTAAGTTACGCCATTAGGCAAAAATCGCTTTCAAATTATAACATTTGTACAATTGTGATAATAGGTAGAGAACATAAATGAAAGTTGCCTTTCAGATGGATGAAAATATAAATTTTGAAACTGACACTACATTCGTGCTAATAAAGGAAGCACAAAGGAGGGGGCATGAGGTTTTTGTCTATGCTCCTAACAATTTAGCACTAAAGCTAAACCATCCAATTGCTTTAGCCCAGAAAGTTACAGTTGATAATTGTGGATTCATTTCTAAAGAAGATATGGCAATCAACTTGAATGAAATGAACATCGTATTTATCAGACAGGATCCACCCTTTGATATGCGTTATATTACAACAACATATATCTTAGAAAAAACTAGCGCATTGGTAATTAACAATCCAACAGAAATAAGAAATTGTCCTGAAAAATTGATAACTTCATTATTTCCAGAGTTAATTCCGCCGACTTTGATTACTGAAAATATATCAATGATTAGAGATTTTTACCGCAACTATAAAGATATTATTCTGAAGCCATTGTATAGTTATGGAGGAAACGATGTGATAAGAATACAAGACGAGAATAGTATTCAAGTAGTAGTGGATCTCATGATAGCAAAATATGAATGTCCTGTAATTGCGCAATCATTTTGTAAAAACATAGATAAAGATAAAAGAATATTGCTACTTTATGGTCAACCAATTGGTGTAATGAAACGAGTTCCAAAGATTAGTGGAGAGATTAGGACAAATGTGCGGCTAGGAGCAAGTTTTGAGCCCGCTCAAATGAACGATAGGGACAATGAAATATGTAACAAAATTGGTCCTGAATTAAAGAAAAGAGGGCTAATATTTGTTGGTATTGATATTATAGATGACTTCCTGCTCGAAATTAACACAACTTCACCCACGGGAGTAGTTCATATCAATAAATTGTATAATATATCGCTAGAAAAAGATCTTTGGGACGTGTTTGAAGAAAAAGCAAGCAGCCATCAACTAAACCTGTGAACAATTACCTTAACAAACGGGAGTGTTAAATAAACTGTGTCAAACCGCATTTTTAGTTCGACTCAATTTTCAATCTGCCAGGAAAGAAAACATCAAGTTGAGAGATAGTTAATGCCCAATCATGTACAGGCATCGTCCACTTTTCCTCTGCCTTCTTTATAGCACAATATACCTGCTTATACAAGGCATTTATGCTGGTAAATGAGCCTTTGGTCTTAGTGAATTTCCTAATTTGCCTATGTAGCCCCTCTATGGGATTGGTGGTGTAGATTATCCTCCTAACTGGACCAGAATACTTAAAATAACCAGACAAGTTTTCCCAATTATTCTGCCAAGATTTTATAACCATAGGGTACTTTGTGCCCCATTTTTCATCCAATTCCAACAGATAATTCTCGGCAATTTCCTTGCTTGAAGCTTGATATACCTTCTTTAAATCGCTCAAAAAACTCTTCGCATCTTTACTGGCCACATACTTCAGTGAGTTGCGTATCTGATGCACTATACACATCTGCACTTCCGCATTAGGAAAGACACTGTTTATAGCTGCAGGAAAGCTTTTTAGCCCATCAACGCAGGCAATAAGGATATCTTCTACTCCTCTTTCTTTGAGGTCATTTAACACTCCCAACCAGAAGTTAGCTCCTTCACTTTCAGCCAAATAAAAACCTAATACTTCTTTTTTGCCATTTTGATCTATGCCTAATATGTTATACATGCATTTACTTACGCAATGCCCGTCCTCTTTGACTTTAAAAAACATGCCATCCATGAAAACTATCGGATATACAGACTGCAGCGGGCGACTACGCCATTCGTTGATTACTGGTAGCAATTTGTCAGTAATACTTGATATCTCTGCCGCCGATATTTTGTGATCATAAATTTCCTCAACATGTGACACTATATCTCTATAGCCCATACCACTGGCAAATGTGCTCAAAATCTTCGTTTCAAGCTCTGGATGTAAGTTTGTTTGCCTTTTTTTGACTATTTGTGGTTCGAAACTTCCTTCTCTATCTCTTGGTGTTAATAGCTCTGCACTTGTACGTAAAGTTTTTGCATTTCTCCCATTTCTTCGATTATTCTCTTCGCTTTTAGCCGACAAGTGGTTTTCTATTTCACCTTGTTCGGTAGAAGCTGTAGCTTTACTCCTCTCGTTTGAGTTTTATTACTACAACTCCCCCTAAAGAACCGTGCTTGCAGATTTCCCGCACACGGCTCATCAATATTAGTTTTCACAGTCGTCCCTCTTATGCATATAAAGAAAAATGTATTTTTGGCTTTGGTAATGGATTTACTTCTACGTAGTGTACAAACTGTTCCCAGGTCATACTCTTTTTCTGACTACGCCGATTTATCCATTTAAATGCTAGCTTTCTTACTGATGTGTAAAATTGTTTCAAACACCAATAATTTCCGCTAATACCAAAGTAGTTATAGTGTCCTGTTAATTTAGCCTTCAGTACTTGCCACCAATCTTTAAGTCGAATACTTCCGCGGACTATTTTCAACCACTCCTTGATTTCTTTTAGTTTTCTGGCTAGATTTAACTTTGAGGTTTTATGTCCCATTATTAATCTACCACGACGACTTTTTGCACCATAGTGCGTAAACCCCAGAAAATTGAAACTTTCCGTCCTTCGTTTCTCTCTTATCGCTTGTTGCCACTCCCTCTTGCCAAACTTTACTACTCTGGTCTTGTTTTCAGATACTTCCAACCCAAATTTATTTAGCCTTTGTTTCAGTAATTCCAGAAATTCTTCCGCGTCTACCTTACTTTCGCAACAAACCACAAAATCGTCGCAAAACCTTATTAGTTGTATATATCCTCTGGATCTTGGTTTAAATTTCTTTTCTATCCATAAATCCAACACATAATGTAAGTATATATTTGCTAATACAGGACTTACTATACCACCTTGGGGTGTACCTTGTTTTGTTGCTTCATAATTTCCAGCTTCGACTATCCCTGCCTTGAGAAACCGCTTTACTAACCACAGCAAATTTGGGTCAGTTATTCGTTCCCTTAGACATCTCATTAGCCATTTATGCTGTATATTATCGTAGAACTTCTTGATATCCACTTCTACAATGTAGTTTATTGGCTTGTACATAACTGCTTTATCTAGTGCATTTACCGCTTGATGACAGTTTCTTCCAGGTCGAAATCCATATGAGCTGTCCAGAAAGTTTGCCTCGTAAATATTTTCTAATATCTTCTTCAGCATAATCTGTACTAATTTATCCTCGGTCGATGGTATTCCGAGTCCGCGTTTCTCTTTACTTCCAGCTTTCGGTATATATACCCTCTTTACTGGTTGTGGTTGATATTGCTTCCTCTTCATACTTTCTACTAGCACTTCGAGTTTCTCATTCAGATTTTCTCCGTATGATTCCACTGTTATCTGGTCTACTCCACAAGCCTTGTTACGCTTCAGTTCTTTATAACATCTCGCAAGATTCTCTGTATTTATCAGATGGACTAACGATGTGAATTTTAGTCGCTTATCTTGCTTTGCTCTTACTGCTATCTGGTTTAGTTTATTTTGCATGTTATTCCAACCTCCGTTGTATTGGCCTAGCAATCCCTATTCCAGTTACTATATTGCTGATCGCTTCCCCTTGTACGTGGCTTTCCCACATTCTGAGTACTATCAATCAGTCCGACTTCCCCTGCATCTTCCGCTAGTTCTTGCCTTTGTTGACTTGTTCCAGCGTACCTTTGTAGGAATGCATAGGATCTCCCAAGTTCACTTGAAGTCCATTTCAATACATGGCACGGTCTCAGATCCCGATAGAGTGAGTGATAACTTGCCTTTACGTTATCCTTCATGCTGTCTTCCATGGCCATGAAAATGTCGACCTCTATGTCTTCAGGTATTTCGGAACTCAATCCCTTCACTTTCGTTGTACCCTGCATTGTCCATCCCACTAGCTCTATTACACTCGTTACCTCATGCAACATAGTGGTCTGTTCCAAACTGTTGGCTAGACTTTGTTTGTGTTGGATTTTCACCAACTGTTCTCCAAGCACTTCTTGGCGCACCCAGGCTTACCTCCAGCAACTTTTTTATAAACGGTGTTAATGCTCCATCTCTTCCTGTCAACGGTCTTCCTTCTCGTATAGACGACAGGATATTTGTTTCTAATTCTTTATAATCTACCAAACCGGTAGTTCTGTTTACTACTTTCTGACTCATTGTCAAACCTCCATTTTTTTATATCAATTTATTACTTTTTTTTCGGTTTGACACAGTTTATTTAACACTCCCCTTTTAGTTGCTAAAATTATAACTCTTAATTTAATAATTTTAATCCAATAAGCTTTCAGGTTAATAAAATTAAATTATTTGAGTAAATACAATACCATGTCTTTATTTGTGGGTAATAGTAAGGTTTTGCAAGGGACTGGTGGGGAAGTTCTGCCGGTCTACTCTCCTGCCAATAAAGCCTAAACTTACCAAATACATTTCTGTAGATTCAGATCTACTTGACTTTGGTTTAAAGTATTTTACTGTTTTAAACATTTTTTTTAGCTCGTTACAAAAATCTTTATCAGATTCCCCTTGGAAAATTTTTACTACAAACGTGCCACCATGGCTCAAGAAATGCTTTGCAAAATTGAGCGCTGCTTCGCATAAAAGCATAATTCTGATATGATCCAACGATTTCAAACCACAAGATTCGGGGGCCATATCAGATAAAATTACATCAAATTTTTGATCCTTGAATTTTTCTCTTAAAATTTCAAGCTCATTGATAATATCGCATTGTATAAACTCTACTCCATTAATTGCATTCATTGGTTTTACGTCAAGAGCAACTACATTTGCACCTTTCTGAGATGTAACTTGTGACCATCCACCAGGAGAAGCACCAAGATCAATAATTTTTTGCCCTTCTTGGAATAATTTAAATTTATTATCCATTTCTACCAGCTTATATGCTGAGCGTGACCTATAACCATCCTTGCTAGTTTTTCGCACATACTGATCATTCAAATGACGATGTAGCCACCTTGTTGAAGATAATTTTCTACCCCTTGCCGTCTTTACTCTAATTTTTATTGCTAATACCCTACTTATTATTGATTATATCTTTGAGCTCTTTTTCAACTACTTCTTTTACCAGTGCATGTAGATATTTATTTAGCCATTCTGAGAGCTGAGGTTTTAAAAGAGATGTAACTAATTCTTCAACAGTAAGGTTGGCCCTTTTTTGTTGTTTATGCTGCAATTCGTTTTGCATTTTTCCAAGCAACGCTTTGATCTCTTCCATATTCTCTTTTAAAATTAGATGATCGTTATTTTGCGCTTGTAAGCCGCTATTACTCGCTTTGTTATTACTCATTTGGATATCATCGTACAAATAAATATCTTTTTTTTCTTCTGAATTGTAGCTATGGCCATTAAATTGGTTATTGTTGCAAGCCATTTCCTCACTTTGGTCATCATTATCAATGTCCTCTTTTTCACTATTTTCTTTTTTGCCATCTTCTTCCATGTCTTCTGGATACTCTTCCTCAAGGTATAGCACATCATCATTTTCATCCTTTATTTTTGCTTTATCTTCACTCGCGTTTTTACCCGATATAGCTTTTTTTATATCTTCTAGGATATCTTTTACAGATTGATTGCCTTGTTCATCATGCATAGTGCTAATACCGTTAAATTTAGAGATTTATACTATTTATCATAAAAAGCAAATGATAAACACTCGTTACATAATTGCTTTTTGCTTCAACTAAGTCTGAACGTGCTTTAAATAATGCATCTTCAGTGTCCAAAAGGTCAGATGTACTCTTTAAATTTAAGTTTACCTCTTGCTCAACTCCTTCCAATGCTAGAGATGCTGCTTTTTCCGCTTCTTGACTTGCTTTGATAATGGCCTTTGCTGTCAGCACATTATTCCAAGCATTTACAACTGCTTGTTCTATATTTTTTACCGTTTCATAATAATCATAGGTAGATTTTTTTGCATCCATTTTAGCTTTACTGACACCAAAAGCATTAACTCCTCTTTTAAAGATTGGAACATCAAGAGTAAAAACTACATGAATATCTTCTAATAGATTGTTTAACTGTGTACCATTATTCCCAAAATTTTTGCTTGCGCTTAGATTTAAAGAAGGAAGCCACTTGGAGCTTTCAGCGATCACTTCCATTCCGGCTGCTCTTTTTTGATAAACTGCTGCTTTTAGAGATAAATTATTGGTTTTTGCTAATTGTAAACATTCATTTAGCTCTGGGACAGAAGGTAGTTTATCATTAGCTTCAGAAAGGTCATCAGCATCTTCGCCAATCAAATGATAATAAGCAATATTTGCCAACTTTAATTTACCTTCAGCATCAACTCTTTCGGATACAGAAGACGAAAATTTTGCTTTTGCTAACAAAACTTCAGCATTGGTTACCTCTCCAAGAGAAAAGCGTTTTTTCATAGCTGACAAATGTTCCAAAGAAACGCGTTCTTTATGTTCTCTGAGCTTTAATATTTCTGTCTTTTGTAAAACACTAACATATGCTTTCACAGCATTAAGTGCAAGCTCTTGTTTTGATTGCTGAAATCGTATTTTTTCTGCTTTGAGAAGATGACTTGATCGACTAAATGTGGCAAAGGTGCCGCCGCCATCTATTATCTTTTGGCTTAATATCAGGCGTTTTCCAGATAAATTAGGTTGATTATAAAGATTAAAATTACTATCAAAATTGTACTGCAAACTAATGTCAGGTAAAAATCCGGCTAACCCAGAGGATTTATAGTGTTTTTCTGCGCTTTTATATTGGTAAAATTGAGACTTTATTTTTGAGCTATTTTTGATGGCTTTGCTTATAACTTCTCCCACATCGGTTGCATAGCAACTTATAGTACTAAAAATGATCGCAAGTGTGATAATCAATCGAAACATTCCACTTCCTATGCATATTGGTTGCGCAGCTCAATTACTAACATAAATTACTTTAATAATCAATAACTAATATTGTTGACACTATTGAGAAATTAAGTATATCATAGCTTACTATTGTTTAGTTAAATTACAATGAAAACTTTTTTCTTAAAAGAGAAACAAATCGACAAAAAATGGTTTGTCATAGATGCAGAAGGATTAGTGGTAGGAAGGCTTGCAGCATTTGTAGCGACACTATTACGTGGAAAGCATAAACCTGAGTATACACCTCATATGGATTGTGGCGATAATGTAATTATTATCAACGCAGAAAAGGTGCATTTTACCGGGAAGAAACTGAAAGATAAAATTTACTATAAGCATACAGGTTATTCTGGTGGTTTGAAAGAAACTACTCCAGATAACATTTTAAATGGCAAATTTCCTGAGCGTGTAATAGAAATGGCAGTGAAAAGGATGCTTGATGATGGCCCTATGGCACGTAGACGCTTTGAAAATTTGTATGTTTATTCTGGTTCAGAGCATAAGCATCAAGGGCAGCAACCTGAAAAGATAGATTTTGCCTCTTTGAATCGTAAAAATAAAAAATAATGGAGTAAAAATGAAGAGTTCTACAATAAATAACAATGATTGGTCAGAAGAGACAATTAAATCAGCAGTTGATTCGCTTGGTCGTTTATATGCTACAGGCCGAAGAAAAGAATCTGTAGCAAGAGTATGGATAAAGCCAGGAAGTGGAAAATTTAGTGTTAATAAAAAAGGCGATCTAATTTCTTATTTTAAAAGAGAGTCGGTGTGCCAAATAGTGAAAATGCCATTTATAGCAACTTCTATGTTAGACAAATATGATATATTTGCAACTGTAAAAGGTGGAGGGCTATCTGGTCAAGCAGGTGCTCTAGCTCATGGAATAAGCAGAGCTTTAAGTAGCGTAAGCCAAGATTTGCATTCTATATTACGTAATGGTGAGTTCTTAACTAGAGATTCACGTGTTGTTGAACGTAAGAAATATGGTCAACATAAAGCTCGGAAAAAGTGTCAATTTTCTAAGAGATAGTTATTTCATAGTGGTGTTTTTTTGTAAGTATTGTACAAATATTTGCAAAAGTGTATGATATCCTCTATTTTTGTGATGAATTTAGTTGACTATCGGTGTCAACATAATATGCTATTTGTGTGATTTTTTTCAATATTAAGGTAATTTATGAGTAAAGAAGATATAATAAAACAATTAAAGGAAGATTGTTCTGGTCAGAATATAGATATAACAAAATCTGATTTGAGCAAGATTCATGATGCGTTTATTAAAATAATAAAGGATGAGCTGCATGGGAAAGGTGAAATACGTTTGCATGGAATAGGAACATTTTCTACTGCTATAAGTCAGGAGAAACAATGTCGTAACCCCCAAAATGGTGAGATCATGACTGTTCCTGAAAAGACAAGGGTAAAATTTAAAGCAAGCCAAACTCTTTTAAGTATTTTAAATGAGAAGGAAAAAGCAGCAGTTAGTTAGACATTATCATTTTCATTGTTTTTACTACGCTGTGTAAGCCATAAAATACTGCTTCGCTAATTAAATAGTGGCCTATGTTAAGAGCTGAGATGTGAGGTATTCTTGTCATCTTCTTAGCGTATTTATAAGTTATGCCATGTCCTGCGTGGCATTCTATTCCTAATTTATTGACGTACTCTGCAGCATTAGTAATTAACTGTAACTTTTTCTCTGATGGATTATCACAGTAATTCCCTGTGTGAATTTCTATTATGTCAGGTTTTATCTCTAGCTTCTCAAGATATTTTAGTTGATTAATATTTGGATCGATAAACAGTGAGACTTTTATGCTAGAGCTATGCATTTTCTCTATTATATTAGAAAGTTTACTGTGCATATTCACGATATCCAGGCCACCTTCGGTTGTTAATTCTTCTCTTTTTTCTGGTACTATACTAATCGAATAGGGGTTTACCTTTTTTGCTATTTCAAGCATTTCTTCCGTGGCTGCAATTTCAAGATTTAGCTCAGTGCTAATGCTTTTTTTTAGGTTAAATACATCTTCATCTCTAATATGCCTTCTATCTTCTCGTAAGTGTACAGTAATAAAGTCTGCTCCAGCGTCAATGGCTATTTCTGCTGCTTTCAACGGATCTGGGTAGGAAGTTCCGCGTGCGTTGCGGAGGGTTGCAACGTGATCAATATTAACACCTAGTTTCACAATCTACCTCAAAAATTATTTATGGATTATACATGTTATTAGGTCGTTTGCATAGTCATTGTTTGATTAGCAATACCATAGCCGAGAGAAGGGGCTGGCGAAATTTGTCAAGATGGCCTAGCGTCACGCGCTGGAATGACATTTGGGAGTATGTTATCCGTTTGTCACTTCTAAATGATAAGAGCCTCAATGAATTTATTAGTTTATTACATGTCTCTTTTCATGTATAAATCTATAGAAAGTTTTATACGGAAGTTGTTTTATGAGCAAAATTATAGAAATCAGAGCGCCAAAAACTCTTGGTGGTGAGTCAGTTACGGAAGGTATAGTAAAAATAAAGAAAAATATTGGCGAGGCAGTAAAAGTAGATGATCTGATTTTTGAAATTGAAACTGACAAAACAGCACTCGAATTAACTGCAGAAACTTCGGGGCAAATAACTGAATTTCTTGTAAAGGAAGATGATGTGATAAGTCCTGATCAATTATTAGCGAAGCTTTCCGTGGGAGAAGTAAAAGAGGAAGCGAGAAAAGAAGATAAAAGCGAAAGTTCTGCTAAAAAAGATGCTCCATCAGCTCGTAAAATTATGGAAGAAAATGCAATTAATGCAGAAAGTGTCAAAGGAACTGGCATGGGAGACAGGATAACCAAAGCAGATGTGATAGGCCATATAAACAAAGATGTAAACGTTGCACAACCCTCAACAAGACAATACGAATTGCCAAAAAGTATAGCAAGTGGAGAGCAAAGAGAGGAACGAGTAAAAATGAGTAAAATAAGGCAAGTAATTGCCGCTCGTTTGAAAGCATCACAAAATACTGCCGCAATACTGACCACGTTCAATGAAATCGACATGAAAAATGTCATGGATCTAAGAGCAAAATATAAGGACGCCTTTGAAAAAAAATATGGAATAAAACTTGGTTTTATGTCGTTTTTTATAAAGGCAGCGGTGCAAGCACTGAAAGAAATTCCTGAAATTAATGCTGAAATCTCAGGCGATGAAATCATATATAAACATTACTATGACATAGGTGTTGCTGTTGGCACTGACAAAGGCCTTGTTGTACCAGTTATTCGGAGTGCCGATCAGATGTCATTTGCAGAAATCGAGTTGACTTTAGTTGCTCTTGGCAAAAAAGCTCGCGAGGGTAAATTACAAGTATCAGAAATGGAAGGTGCAACATTTACCATCTCAAACGGCGGAGTATACGGTTCGCTTCTTTCTACTCCCATAATAAACCCTCCTCAATCTGGAATACTTGGAATGCATTCAATACAAAATAGGCCAGTTGCCGTGGGCAATTCAATAGAGATCAGACCTATGATGTACATTGCCCTCTCTTACGACCACAGAATAGTTGATGGCAAAGGAGCAGTAACTTTCCTCGTTAAAATAAAAAATTATATAGAAGATCCAAATAGATTAGTTTTGGAAGTGTAGCTCAATGAGTTGTTGTTAATTTAGCATTGCTAAAAACCTAAACGTCATCTAACTTTGCCAGCAATTTAGCAACTTCAGAAATGGTTAGGACTTAATGTTCAATATGGATAAAACCCGTTTAAGCAACTCCTCTTGTTCCTTGTGGTCACTTAAGGTATCACAAGCGTCAATAAGATCTACTATTATTGTAGCAATTCGAAAATGATCATGGCTATAACACTTCTTAACGATAGGTAAAAAAGCCTGCTTAAGCAGCTTCTTTTTGCGATCACTACTTAAGGCACCATTAATATTTAGTTTTACCAGTAGTTTTATAATAGCTTCATAAATGATCTGTTTCACAATAAACGTTAATAAAGTTTACTATAATTATAGCGACTTGAAAATTATTATAGCTGCAATATTCTCTTGACGATAGATAAAAAAGCCTGTTCAAGCAGCTTCTTTTTATGGTCGTACTAAGACACCTTAATCGATACTTAGTTCTACCAGTAGTTTAATAATAACTTCAAAAATGATCCGAGTCACAATGTTTCTCAAGGATAAATAAAGCCCGTTCAAGCAACTCCTTTTTTTTCTTATGATCACCTAGACCCCCATAAGAGTTGCCGAGGTTTGTCAGTGTAATAGCCACTTCAAAATGTTCAGGTCCATAATGTTTCTCTTGAATTGCTAAAGCTAATTTAAGCAACTCCTTTTTTTTCTGATGATTATCTAAATCCCCATAAGCGTTACCTAAGTTTGCCAGTGTTTTAGCAACTATAAAATGATCAGAGCCATAATGTCCCTTAAGGGTGGGTAAAGCTTGTTCAAGCAACTCTTTTGCTTTCCGAGAGTTACCTAAATCCCTGTAAACGTTACCTAGATTTGCTAGTGTCCTAGCCATTTCAAAATGATCAGAGCCGTGATATTTCTCTTGAATTGCTAAAGCCCGTTCAAGCAACTCTTTTGCTTTTTGAAAATTACCCAGAGCACGATAAACTATACTAAGGTTTGTCAGTGTTACAGCAACTTGAAAATGATCAGGCCCAAAGAGTTTCTCTTTAATTGCTAAAGCTCGTTCAAAAAATTCTTTAGCTTTTTGGTGATCATCTAAATCCCCATAAGCAGTGCCGAGGTTCTCTAGTATAATAGCTACTTCAAAATGACCTGGTCCATAATGTTTTTCTTGAATTGCTAAAGCCTGTTCAAGCAACTCTTTTGCTTTCTGAAGATTACCTAGATCCCCATGAGTATTACCTAGGTTTGTCAGCAATTTGGCAACTTTGAAATGATCAGAACCGTAATGTGTCTTGTTAATTGTTAAAGCTCGTTCAAGCAACTCCTTTTTTTTCTGATGATTACCTAAATCCCCATAAGCGTTACCTAGATTTGTCAGTATAATAGCAATTTCAAAATGGTCAAAACCATAATGTTTCTCTTGAATTGCTAAAGCCTGCTCAAGCAACTCTTTAGCTTTCTGAGGATTGCCTAAATCCCCATAAGCTGCACCTAGGTTTGTCAGTGTAATAGCTACTCCAAAATGGTCAGGTCCATAATGTTTTTCTTGAATTGCTAAAGTTAATTTAAGCAACTCCTTTTTTTTCTGATGATTATCTAAATCCCCATAAGCGTTACCTAAGTTTATCAGTGTTCTAGAAACTTCGAGATGATCAGGCCCATAATGTTTCTCTTGAATTGCTAAAGCCTGTTCAAGCAACTCTTTAGCTTTCCGAGGATTACCCAAAGCCCTATAAGCGATACCGAAACTTACTAGTGCTGTAGCAACTATAAAATGATCAGAGCTATAATATTTCTTGAGGATCGATAAAGCCCGTTCAAGCAACTCTTTTTGTTTTTGAGGATAACCTAAAGCGCCATAAGCAGTACCTAGGTTTATCAGTGTAATAGCAACTTTAAAATAATCAGAGCCATGATGTTTCTCTTGAATAGGTAAAGCCCGTTCGAGTAACTCCTTTTGTCTTCTAGGGTTACCCAAGTCATAGTACCCATTATCCATCCACGTTAACAAACCTACAAGATAATCCTTTTCTATTGCTTGTTTTTCTGGAGGATTTTTTGCTAGCCAATTATCTATATGTGACAGAAATGCTTCTAAATGAGGCAATAATTGTCGTTTCTTAGCATAATCTTCTAATTTATCACTGTCGTCAGGGAAGCTTTCTTTCAGTAATTCAAAAGTCTTTTTCACAACTTTGTCTTTACCTTGTTTTTCTAACTCTATTCTTGTTACTTGCTGTACTAACCTGTGAATATTGACTGAACTTTGTTCTTCTCCTGAGTTGATCATTGAATACTGCTTAAGTAGTTGGATAGCATCACCTAACTTTTCTCTATTGCGTTCTAATCCTAAAAACATTTCTACAGGAATGCTGTCGGAAGCAATATAGGCAATGATATCCAAGATTTCTTTGGCTTGCTGACCATACTCTGGGTTATCTTTGATTTTATCAATAGTAATTCTCCAGGTTATAAAAGTTGTCTTGGTGTAGTTATTGTCGCTGTCTTTAGGAAACTTAAAATCAAGTAATTTTTCTGCTTCCTCTTTATACCTCTTTAAATAATCACTAATTTCAAACTTCAAACCTACATTCTTTAATGCTACATCCCTTTCTTTTATGTATGCAACTACCTGCTGCAGGGCTAAAGGAAAATGCTGTAATGTTTCTGCTAGATTCTTTACTTCATTTTCTTGTGATCCATCTTTTATACCCAGTGCTTTTCTAATAAAGTCTATTGATTCTGGTTCAGTAAATGTACCCAATGTTAATGATTTTATATCTCCCCATTTCTGATTACGAGAGGTAATCAAAACACTAGGTTTATTATCATCAGATGATAAAAAGTGGGGCAGTAAGAATTGACTAATACCAGCATCTTGACCTTCACTTCTGTATTCTTCTGCATTGTCAAAAACAAAGAGACTTTTTCTCTTTGCAAAAAAAGCGTATATATCTCTTACAATAGATTCAATATCCCTATTTTCTGTAGGAATGCCTAAAGGATCTCTAGCTAACCTGAGAAAAGACTGCACCATGGTTTCATGGGTTTCAGCTTTTATCCATATAATATTGTTGTCATAATCTTTACTGTGTTCTTCAATATATTTTTTGGCCAGCTCAGTCTTACCTATTCCTCTCAACCCACTAATAGAAACCAGTTGCGATATTACTGTGGCTACACCTTGACTCTCTTGTATTGACTCATGCAGTTTTTCTAGCTCTGTTTTTCTTCCAGTAAACGATCCTACTGGGTTTCTTACCTCAAATCGAAAGCCTCCTAAGATTTCTTCTTTCATCTTGCGAAAGAATTCTCTTCCGTCTTCATGTGTAAGAAAACGTCTCCCTTTTTCTTTCAGCCAATCTAGCATTTTTTCTTGGAAGCGAGCGTAAACATTTTTTCTGTCAATATCATTAAATTGCTCGCCCAGCTCATTCTTAATGATTTCCGCTAGTTTCATCTCATTCGGCTGATTTACTGCAAATACTAATTTATCAAAAAATTCTTTTATACTCTCTTCTAACCTGCTCTTTATTATTTGTTTAAATTCGTTTTGCCACTTTTGATTTCTTCCCAATTTCCTTTTTGAATCCTGATCTGATTTACTTTGAAGTTTTTCTATCTCCTTTTCTAATTCTGCTATCGTCTCTTCCACAGCACTCTCAAATGCCGGTTGCACTACCGAAATCATATTATTATGAATACAAGAGAACTTATATCTAGTGCCGCCGTCTTTAAAAAAGACATCACTAGTGTCGATTACTTCAACTAAAATTTCTATTTCATTGTTTGGTCCTGAAGTTTTTACCTTCAACTTCTTCACTGTGTTTTGTGCTGTGCTTTGATCAAGATCAAAATCGATATTAGTGCAGATAATAAAATCTTTCAGGTTACCATCTGCAAAATCTTGATTATTTTTTATCTTTAGATAAGAGATGAAATACTTTGCTAACCTAAATTCATCTCTATTTTTATCTTTTGTAAGTAAGTCCCTTACTTCAATTTTCTTATTATCTTCATCTTGTTTATGTTTAGCCTGCAAAAAGCGGTATGCTTTCTTACTACCCTGGGTATATTCAAACACTAAGTCATCAAACTTTCTGGCTTCTTCTATTTCTGTACCTAAGCGAAAAGAATGCTGATAAAGTACTCCGCGATGCAAAAACAGCATCAATACCTTTAACTGATAGATATTACCGTGCATAACTAGTTACCCCATACAGGCTGCAATAAATTTATTTAGTCTAGAATTAAAGATTACCAAATACCTCAAATAATACAACGGTATCTTCAATATTTTGATAGAAGGTCTTTAAGAATAGGAATTGCTTAGCAAACTCTTAATTCTTGATTTAAAAAAGACTTTCCAAAGATTTTTCAAATCTAATATGTAATTGCTGTAGGCTGCATTTAGTAATATAATCTCATATTAAATAAGACTTTACTTAAGTTTATGCTAGATTCTCCGCTAATTTTGACAGCCATTCTTATATTTTTCATTTTTACGTTGTCATTCTTTTTTATAAGAAAGATATTTGGGTCAACGAATAAGAAGATAATAAAATCCTTTAGGAAAATTGTTCAGCAAATAAATGCATTAGAAACAGAAATGCGGAGCTTATCTGATGAGGAGCTTGCTGGTAAAACTGAAGAATTCAAACGAGAATTGAAAAATGGGAAAACGTTAAATGATCTTCTCGTACCTGCATTTGCAGTTGTGCGTGAAGTCTCCCGAAGGTTTCTTAACATGAGACATTTTGATGTTCAGCTAATTGGTGGAATGGTGCTCCATAATGGCATGATATCAGAAATGAAAACAGGAGAGGGAAAGACACTCGTTGCAACTTTAGCAGCATATCTAAATTCCTTAGAAGGGAAAGGCGTACACGTTGTAACTGTTAATGATTATCTTGCAAAACGAGACACAGAGTGGATGAGCAAGTTATATAATTCTCTCGGGGTTTCTGTTGCATTTATTACGAATAATTTGACAGATGAAGAGAGAAAAGAGGCTTACAGTGCAGATATCGTGTATTCCACAAATAACGAGCTTGCCTTTGATTACCTGCGAGACAATATGAAATTTTCTCAAGAAGACATGGTTCAGAGAGGCTTTCACTACGGAATAGTTGATGAAGTGGACTCAATACTCATTGATGAAGCTCGCACTCCGCTTATTATTTCTGGCCCGGTTGAGGAAAACAATCAGATATATAAGCACATCAATAAAATAGTGACCAAATTAGTTGACTCTGATTATGAAGTAGATGAAAAAGGTAGAACGGTATTCTTGACTGAAGATGGTATTTCACGAGTGGAGGAACTACTCAGGTCATACAATCTCATTCCTGAAAATTCCTCGCTCTATGATACTGACAGCATGATAATGACTCATTATATAGACCAAGCATTACGTGCACATAAGCTGTTCACTGCTGATAAAGATTATATAGTGAAAGATGGAAAGGTAGTGATTATTGATGAATTTACTGGGCGTATGATGGAGGGCAGGAGATATTCCGATGGTCTTCACCAAGCGCTTGAAGCGAAGGAGAATCTTGAAATTCAGCATGAAAACCAAACTTTAGCATCGGTCACATTTCAGAATTACTTTCGTATGTACAATAAACTTTCCGGAATGACTGGAACAGCAGCAACAGAGGCAGAAGAGTTTCGTGATATATACAGACTAAATGTAGTAAAAATTCCAACCAATGTACCTGTAAAAAGAATAGACATTGATGATGAAATTTACGGTACAGAAAAGGAAAAGTTTAATGCTGTGTCGAAGTTTATAGAAGAATGCCACAAATGCCTTCAACCAGTCCTTGTTGGCACGGTGAGCATTGAAAACTCTGAGAAGCTTTCTGCGCTTTTGCAAAGCCATTCTCTTAAGCATTCAGTATTGAATGCTCGTTATCATGAACAAGAGGCGTACATAATAGCACAAGCTGGAGTGCCAGGTAGTATCACTATAGCAACTAACATGGCAGGACGTGGAACTGACATTCAACTTGGTGGAAATGCTGAAATGATTGCAAAGGTAGAGCTAAAGAAGATAAAAAATGCTGATGAAAGAGAAAAAAAATACCAAGAAATAGTCGAAAGAGTAAAAAAAGATAAGGAAATTGCTATAAAAGCTGGTGGTTTATGTGTGGTTGGAACCGAAAGACATGAAAGCAGGAGAATAGATGATCAATTACGCGGCCGTTCTGGCCGTCAGGGTGATCCTGGGCTTTCTAAGTTCTTTTTATCGCTCGAAGATGACCTAATGAGAATATTTGGTTCTGATAGAATGAGAAGCTTTTTACAAAAAGTAGGGTTAAAGAATAACGAAGCTATTCATCATCCATGGATCAATAAGGCACTCGAGAAAGCGCAAAAGAAAGTTGAAGCTAGAAATTATGATGTGCGGAAGTCTTTGCTTAAGTTTGATGACGTAATCAATAACCAACGTAAAGTTATTTTTAAGCAGAGAAACAATATCTTAGGCAATGAAATCAATGATTTGTTTGAAGTGTATAGCGAAGTAAATGAGAGCGTAGTAGAAGGTATAATCCAAAGTGGCTATTATGAGGATTATATTGAAGATATAGCCAAAGAATTTCATACAAGGTATGGAATAACACTTGATAAAGAAGATTTAGCAAAGTTTTTAAACAAACAAGAAGCTTTGAATTGTATAAATGATAAGATACAAGAATTTTTTACTGAGAAAGAAAAATATTTCAACAGTCAGCACACTACAGATTTGTGGAATACGATCGTGAAGCAAATGATGATAATGACACTTGATCATTTATGGAGGGAACACCTTTCAGTTCTAGAGAGCCTAAGACAAAGCATAAGCTTACGTGCCATGGGGCAGAAAGATCCACTGAATGAATTTAAACGCGAAGCTTTTTTGATGTTTGAGTCAATGCTTGAAAAATGGAAGGAACTCACCATTCACCGCTTAGCACACTTTAAGTTGGCAGACAACCAGGAAATAGGCAATAGGTTACATTTTGCTAGAAATAGCAGACTTCCCAAAGTCTCAAGAAACGACAAATGTCCTTGCAACTCCGGAAAGAAATACAAGCACTGCCACGGCGCGGTTACTGTGGTAAATTAGTAACTATGGTTGTACAGTTTGTTTATTTCCATCAACATTACTGCAGCTAACCTCACTTAGCTTACTGTTTAATGAATGCTCTGATGACTTATACGCAACCCCATAGGAAATTCCACCAACGATCAGTGCAGATGCCACAGTAATTCCAACTATTGCTAGTGCAGGTAATGCAGTAGCATAAATGAGTGCTAATGGAGCAACAATGGCAGCTAATATACCCACAGTAATTCCTGCTTTTGTAGCTTTAGGTCTATGGATGCATGATGGATCTGTGTAACCTAGCAGAAGTTTCACTGTTGTCATGTCATTCTTCTGTATTGCCAAATCTAAAGGAGTGTTTCCCCATCATGGGAGTGTTAAATAAACTGTGTCAAACCGAAAAAAAAGTAATAAATTGATATAAAAAAATGGAGGTTTGACAATGAGTCAGAAAGTAGTAAACAGAACTACCGGTTTGGTAGATTATAAAGAATTAGAAACAAATATCCTGTCGTCTATACGAGAAGGAAGACCGTTGACAGGAAGAGATGGAGCATTAACACCGTTTATAAAAAAGTTGCTGGAGGTAAGCCTGGGTGCGCCAAGAAGTGCTTGGAGAACAGTTGGTGAAAATCCAACACAAACAAAGTCTAGCCAACAGTTTGGAACAGACCACTATGTTGCATGAGGTAACGAGTGTAATAGAGCTAGTGGGATGGACAATGCAGGGTACAACGAAAGTGAAGGGATTGAGTTCCGAAATACCTGAAGACATAGAGGTCGACATTTTCATGGCCATGGAAGACAGCATGAAGGATAACGTAAAGGCAAGTTATCACTCACTCTATCGGGATCTGAGACCGTGCCATGTATTGAAATGGACTTCAAGTGAACTTGGGAGATCCTATGCATTCCTACAAAGGTACGCTGGAACAAGTCAACAAAGGCAAGAACTAGCGGAAGATGCAGGGGAAGTCGGACTGATTGATAGTACTCAGAATGTGGGAAAGCCACGTACAAGGGGAAGCGATCAGCAATATAGTAACTGGAATAGGGATTGCTAGGCCAATACAACGGAGGTTGGAATAACATGCAAAATAAACTAAACCAGATAGCAGTAAGAGCAAAGCAAGATAAGCGACTAAAATTCACATCGTTAGTCCATCTGATAAATACAGAGAATCTTGCGAGATGTTATAAAGAACTGAAGCGTAACAAGGCTTGTGGAGTAGACCAGATAACAGTGGAATCATACGGAGAAAATCTGAATGAGAAACTCGAAGTGCTAGTAGAAAGTATGAAGAGGAAGCAATATCAACCACAACCAGTAAAGAGGGTATATATACCGAAAGCTGGAAGTAAAGAGAAACGCGGACTCGGAATACCATCGACCGAGGATAAATTAGTACAGATTATGCTGAAGAAGATATTAGAAAATATTTACGAGGCAAACTTTCTGGACAGCTCATATGGATTTCGACCTGGAAGAAACTGTCATCAAGCGGTAAATGCACTAGATAAAGCAGTTATGTACAAGCCAATAAACTACATTGTAGAAGTGGATATCAAGAAGTTCTACGATAATATACAGCATAAATGGCTAATGAGATGTCTAAGGGAACGAATAACTGACCCAAATTTGCTGTGGTTAGTAAAGCGGTTTCTCAAGGCAGGGATAGTCGAAGCTGGAAATTATGAAGCAACAAAACAAGGTACACCCCAAGGTGGTATAGTAAGTCCTGTATTAGCAAATATATACTTACATTATGTGTTGGATTTATGGATAGAAAAGAAATTTAAACCAAGATCCAGAGGATATATACAACTAATAAGGTTTTGCGACGATTTTGTGGTTTGTTGCGAAAGTAAGGTAGACGCGGAAGAATTTCTGGAATTACTGAAACAAAGGCTAAATAAATTTGGGTTGGAAGTATCTGAAAACAAGACCAGAGTAGTAAAGTTTGGCAAGAGGGAGTGGCAACAAGCGATAAGAGAGAAACGAAGGACGGAAAGTTTCAATTTTCTGGGGTTTACGCACTATGGTGCAAAAAGTCGTCGTGGTAGATTAATAATGGGACATAAAACCTCAAAGTTAAATCTAGCCAGAAAACTAAAAGAAATCAAGGAGTGGTTGAAAATAGTCCGCGGAAGTATTCGACTTAAAGATTGGTGGCAAGTACTGAAGGCTAAATTAACAGGACACTATAACTACTTTGGTATTAGCGGAAATTATTGGTGTTTGAAACAATTTTACACATCAGTAAGAAAGCTAGCATTTAAATGGATAAATCGGCGTAGTCAGAAAAAGAGTATGACCTGGGAACAGTTTGTACACTACGTAGAAGTAAATCCATTACCAAAGCCAAAAATACATTTTTCTTTATATGCATAAGAGGGACGACTGTGAAAACTAATATTGATGAGCCGTGTGCGGGAAATCTGCAAGCACGGTTCTTTAGGGGGAGTTGTAGTAATAAAACTCAAACGAGAGGAGTAAAGCTACAGCTTCTACCGAACAAGACTCTTAAGTTGACGCCATTGGCTGAACGGATACCAGTTGTAGACGTCAAGCCTATCCTAGTGCTGCATATCAAGCTCATACTCAGTATGTAAATCTTTGACTAAAGCTACAGCGCATTCTTTTTGAACAATTATACTGATTTTGATTTCAGATGTTGTGATAGCAAGTATTTCTATCTTTTTTTCGCTTAAAACCTTGAGTGTGCGGTGCATCACTTCAGTGTTAGACATAACACCAATACCAATTATTGAAATTTTAGCTACATTATCGTTTATAGCATAATTTTCATTCTTATTCAGTAACTTTTCCATTAAATCAATATCAAATTTGGAGATAACAAAACTTGACCCATGTATCATATCAATTTTAACGTTTGCCCCTACTATATCTCTTAAAGTACGCAAGTTATTTGCAAGGTTAGTGAAAGTTACAAGAGCTTCATTAGTGCTATAAGTTATTCCAGTAATTAAGTATCTCTCTAGTACATCCCTTTTGTGTAGTACTGTGGTGCCTTCTACTTCCTTAAAAGTGGATAGCACTTGCACTTTAATGTTATGTTTCATTGCAAGTTGTACTGAACGATTATGCAGTATTTTAGCACCAGATGACGAAATTTCCAACATTTCATCGTAAGAGATAAATTTGAGCTTGCGTGCCTTTGGAACAATTTTCGGGTCTGCTGTATATATTCCATCAATATCAGTAAAAATTTCGCAAGCTCTAACACCAAAGGCTATCGCAAAGGCAACTGCTGATATATCAGAGCCTCCTCTTCCAAAAGTAGTGATTCTATCATCATTTATACCCTGAAAACCAGCGATGATCGCAGCAGTATAACCCTCAGCAAAAGATCTTTTCACACGGTCAATCTTTATTGTTTTTATTTTAGACTCAGAATAAAAATCATCAGTTACAATTGGTAACTGCCAGGCAAGCCACGATTTAGCATTAACTCCGATCGATTGGAGAGTGATAGCTAATAGACTGCAAGAGATTTGTTCTCCTGCTGAAAGCATAACGTCATACTCTGATAACTCTTGTCTGCAACTTAAATTTGAGATTTGCCTAGCCTGAAAAGCCATTTGGTCAGTAAATCCTGCAACAGCGGATACAACAACGATTACATTACAACCTTTCTCAATATCGTTTTTTATCAAATTTGCAACTCGGTTTAAATCAGTTAGCGAAGTCCCACCAAATTTTTTTATGATTATTTTGTCCATAGTTACAATATAGCTCTCTTCTGAAGGAAAATATAGTTTTTGTAGAGATAGCAGCTTGCAAGCCATTCAGAAAAGGGAGGACAAAGCTATAGCTATACCGCCGCGGCGCTAACTAGTAGCGGAATGACGAGCTTATCGTCATTCCGCCGCGAACCGTCATACCGCGATTCATTCGCGGTATCTCATCAGCTAACAAGCAGCAGGACGACAGCAATCCTACGTCATACCGCCGCAGTATCTCAAAGCATAGATCCCGCTAACAAGTAGCGGAATGACGAATTTGTTGTTTTTCAAATTGTCGGTAAACCTAAGCCACTTTAGCTATATAGCACGAATTAAACCACTAAGTAGCAGGAGACCTTGCATGATCTCCAAAAAATACTTTTATTCTTTCAAGATAAGTAGGTGGTTCTGCAGGGATTTCTATACCATCTATAACAGCGCTTATTGCTTCTTTTACATCGTCGCTTGTAATTAACTCTTTTAATTTATGTTTTATAGGGCCTCTTCCAACATCTTGCCCATACCTATTGTAATAATCCACATATAATTCATTAAAGACAGATTGTTTTGCTTCTTCTATCAGTTTACTGATGTTGCTTTTTATTTGAGGATCCATATCACCATCAGAATAAAAATTATCAAAATTGTCCTTTAAAATTGTAATTTTTTTATTGTTACAGCTTCTAAGGAATTTTTCTGTAATGCTTGGCATTCTCTCGTACACTTGAGCGTTTACCTCAACTGTAAAGTTATTTTTAGCTTCAAGACAACTAAGTGAATAAATAATACGATTAAACATTCCAAGATGACATGCACCATTTCCTTCTTTTAAACGCATCAGTAACATGCACTTTAGAAAATCTGTATCTAACTTTTGATCCTTAGCTGCAGTCAAAACTAGATTTGCAGCTTGTGTGAGAGTAAGGCTAGTTTTTGATTCTCTATAAGCTGCTCCATTGGAACCATTAAAGTTAAGATAAAGTTTTAATTGCTCTTTTTGCTCAGTTGTAAGCTCATCTGAATTATTTATGTAGTCTTCAAACTCTTTATTGAGTACATTTGGTTGAGCTCCAAATTTCTGTTTTAACTCTTGAGCGCATTGGAAAATACTATGTTCAAAACTACTCGTGTGAACACTTTGACTGCCAGTGCCCACATCAGTTACATTAAACAAAAAGCTTAGCTGCTTTACATTCAAACCCAAAGGTGAGAAAAGCCTCACTAATGGATACTTTATCAATTCAAGAAGTGCTACTGGAATTAATAATACAGCATTTATAAGCACAAGAAATATGTGATTACTTGGTATTTCTCTTCTAGTACTCAGTAGCAGCCACCCATTAAGGGCAGATATTTTCGATGCACAGTACAAAAATGGTAATTGAATGTAATATATTAAATATATAGAGAAAAATAGAATCTTATCTTTCAACCCTATTGTTGGGTCGTTATATACTTCAGAAAAAATACTATCATCACTGTTTTTATTTTTGAAAGACTGATAGTTGCTTGTAATTTTTTCTGTAAAGATAGAACAGAGCTTATGTATGCCATAGCATGCAACACAGGCAGCAAGAGAAATTGCAAGTGTTCCAAAAGCAGCTAATACCTCACTTGAAGTTTTGGCAAGAAGGAATGCATAAAGCGCATTAATAAAGATCTTAAGCAGAGAATCATGATAAAATAATGTTCCAATAGCAGCACCAATTAATAAAACATACCCACAAACAACCAAAAATGTTTTTAACCTCGGATTCATAGCCTTCTCCTAATAATCTATTTCATTATATGCATAAATTTAAAAAATGCAAGTTTTTATAAAGATCGATTGAAATTTCTGAGCTTCAGTTATATCGTTAGTCTATTTAGATAAAAATTATTGTGTCAAATAAAATAGGTTTTTGGGCTATTTTTGCCTTAGTGATTAGTAGCCAAATTGGCTCTGGAATTTTTATGCTTCCAATTAGCCTTGCTCCATATGGCATGTACAGCCTTGTAAGCTGGGTGATATCAGGGCTTGGTGCTATATCTCTTGCTTTGGTTTTTGCCTTACTCTGTGCAAAATTTCCGGAAACGGGTGGTCCTCACGTTTATGTAAAGCATGCTTTTGGCCCTGCTGCAGCTTTCTTTGTTGGTTGGACATATTGGGTAATTTCATGGGTTAGCACGACAGCAGTAATCGTTGCAAGTATTGGCTATCTTACTTCGCTTTTTCATGGAGATATTCAAAATATACGCTTATTTTTAGAAATACTATTATTTACGATCATTACACTAATAAATTTAAGAGGTGTCACTGCTGCTGGATGTGTTGAGCTTTTATTGATGACTGTCAAAATTACCGCACTGCTTGCTATACCGGTAACAGCGTTGTTTTTCTTTGATAGGAATAATTTTATCATAAGTGAGGAAATATCAAGCCTCACGATGTCTCAAGTCCTTGCTCGCTCTACACTACTCACTCTATGGTGTTTTATTGGACTTGAATCAGCAACAGCACCTGCAGGATCAGTCAACGATCCAGCCAAGACTATACCAAGAGCCATAGTGCTTGGCACAATCTCTGTTGCAGTTATATATTTCATTAATAGCCTTGCAATCATGGGATTGATAAACGGCAATGATCTAGTTAATTCAAAAGCGCCGTATGTTGACGCAATAAAAATTATGTTTCCAGGTAATTGGCATTTGATCATTTCTATTGTTGCTTTTATTGTTTGTGTTGGCAGTTTAAATGCTTGGGTACTAGCTAGTGGACAAGTGGCTCTTGGCCTTGCAGAAGATAAACTGATGCCACAGTTCTTTGCTAAAAGAAATAAGCACGGTTCTCCTTTCTGGGGCATAATAATCAGCTCTGTTGGCACTTCAGTTCTACTAATTCTCACTTCAAGCAACAATTTTGCTAAACAGATCACATCAATTATCGACTTTTCTGTAGTTTCATTTTTATTTGTTTACCTTGCATGCAGCCTTGCTTTTCTCAAAGTTATTGTGCAAGAAAAGAGTTGTTACAAATTTTTAATTGGCAGTATAGCAACAACCTTTTGCTGCTGGGTAATATTTGAAACTTCTGTGAATACTTTGCTGATCGCAAGCTTATTCACCGCAAGTGGCGTACCTCTTTATTTATTTTGGTATCGCAGAGCTCCTGCACAATAAAATAGAGTTTAAGGCCTTTTATTTAATAACGACTTTTCTTATTGTCCACTTGTTCGACATTACCCTTCTCAAGTTTACTATCTACTTCTTTTGCGTGTTCATCATCTATACTAGTCTCATCTTTTATCTTACTGGAGTGACCTGCTTGCGATTTTTCATATGCTTCCATGTTGTCATATATAGGGTTACTGATGATTTCTATTTTTTCAGGTGTGAAAATCCTTGCTAAAAATCTCCCTATTATTGGTATTGATCTTAAGAAATCTCTTAGCTTTGAAGGTTCTTGTCTTTTATTTAGGAACTGTTGGTCTATTTTAAGTTTTTTTACACCATACTTTTTATCATCAAAATTTATTGCAGGCTTTCTTTTTTTCGAAAGAACATTTTGAGCCTTTAATCCATTGGTTCTTTCAGGCTCTTGAGGTGTAGACATTGCAGGTTTAACCTTAGTTTCATCGTGTTCTTTACTCATCTTTCATTTTATTATGTAATATTACTAATATTGCATAATAATAGCTAAATTACAATTAATTGCAAGGTGAAAATATTAAAATAATTGTAATTTTTGTCAGTAAAAATATAATATAATTTTAAAGTTAGAGGTTCATCTATATGGGATACAAAATTGCTGTTATTGGAGCAACCGGAAGAGTAGGGCGTGAGGTATTAAGCACGCTTGCTGAGTTTCAAGATGAGGCGATAGATTCTGTTATTGCACTTGCGTCGAAAAAATCAGAAGGGAAGAAGGTGAGTTTTGGTGACAAAGAGTTAACAGTTTTATGCCTTGAGGATTATGACTTCGTTGGAACTAATGTAGCCATTTTCTGTGCCGGATCTCATGTTTCTGAGAAACACGTACCGACTGCAATTAAGGCTGGGTGCATCGTAATAGATAACACTTCCCATTTTAGAATGAAAGAAGGTGTGCCGCTCATTATTCCAGAGATTAATAAAGAAAAAATTATGGAATATAAAAACCACAACATAATATCCAACCCAAACTGTACTACAATACAGATGTTGCTAGTACTACATCTATTACACCAGAAAGCAAAAATAAAGAGAATCGTTGCTTCAACTTATCAATCAACTTCTGGTGCAGGTAAAGCAGCAATGGATGAACTTTATAATCAGACAAAAAAAATCTTCATGAATGAGACTAAAAAGCCTGAGATATTCCCTAAGCAAATAGCGTTTAATTGCATTCCCCATGTAGGAGAATTCATGGAGAATGGTTCTACAGAAGAGGAATGGAAAATGCAAGAGGAGACAAAAAAAATTTTAGAGGAAGATATAAAAGTTACTGCAACTTGTGTAAGGGTACCCGTCTTTATCGGCCACGCTATGGCAGTAAATGTGGAATTTGGTCAACATATCACTGAAGAACAAGCTCGTGAAGTGCTAAGTGAAGCCGAAGATAGTGGAGTTTTAGTATACAACAGGCGTGAAGACAGTGAATACATAACTCAAATTGATGTCGTACAGGAGAATGCTGTATATGTATCGCGTATTAGACGAGACAATACTGTTGAGCACGGATTAAATATGTGGATAGTGGCTGATAACCTGCGCAAAGGTGCAGCACTAAATATAGTGCAGATTCTTGAGATTTTGATAAGAGAGCATTTGTCAATCAAGTGCATATAGAGTGCACGTACGTTGTAATTCGAAGGAAATTTGTATACCACATGGCAGCGCGTGACGCTGGAATCCAGCTTTTTAAACCATGAGAGCTACGAAAACTTACTTGACACCCTTCGCCAGCCCCCTTATCATGATAGTGAAGCTATTTATTTATCTTCGCAATCTGTGCAGGTTAATGACAAAAAACTTAGGGTATTTGGCGTCTCATGTTTAATTTTTCGCACTACGTGCATCGCATGTCTTTAAAAATTTTTAGGTTTTTACCTATATAAGCCGAAACGCGCTTACAAAGCGTTTAAGACAGCAAAAAACGTCAAATTGACAAGGGAGAATTTGAATACTAGCTACTCTGGGTTTTCTTTGCCTTTTTTCCTGCTTGGTAAATTTCTTAAACACTTGCGGTGTAGGTTAGTTGCAAGTTAAAAGCAGCTAAAACGCTCTTAATCAAGCGTTTTAGAATAAAAAAAACGCCGATATTTTAGTACATAGTAAATAGCCAACCACCACGGGGCTTCTTTTGCCTTTTTTTTCGTTTAGTAAATTTCTTAAATATTTATAGCTAAACGACAACCGTCATCCCTGTAAAGGTCAAGTATCCCGCTACGTGTTAGCGGGATCTAGAGATACCGTGACGGTATGACGAGGGAGAACAGTCAATGGCGTCAACTTAAGGAAAAATATCAGTGATTGTGTATAAAATTTCTCTCTAAATTTTTTATCATTAAATTATCCAAAGAGTGCAAGAAACAGCACTTTTGTTTCTATTTTATTTCAACAAAAAAGTTTAAAATGTGTCCTTTTTAGGTGAAACATGCAAAAAGGAAAAAATCTTATTCTACAAATGAAAAATACAATATACTCAAAAATTTTTCAGAAAATCCATAGGAGGGTTTGCTAATGGTGCGCCAAGAAGTGCTTGGAGAACAGTTGGTGAAAATCCAACACAAACAAAGTCTAGCCAACAGTTTGGAACAGACCACTATGTTGCATGAGGTAACGAGTGTAATAGAGCTAGTGGGATGGACAATGCAGGGTACAACGAAAGTGAAGGGATTGAGTTCCGAAATACCTGAAGACATAGAGGTCGACATTTTCATGGCCATGGAAGACAGCATGAAGGATAACGTAAAGGCAAGTTATCACTCACTCTATCGGGATCTGAGACCGTGCCATGTATTGAAATGGACTTCAAGTGAACTTGGGAGATCCTATGCATTCCTACAAAGGTACGCTGGAACAAGTCAACAAAGGCAAGAACTAGCGGAAGATGCAGGGGAAGTCGGACTGATTGATAGTACTCAGAATGTGGGAAAGCCACGTACAAGGGGAAGCGATCAGCAATATAGTAACTGGAATAGGGATTGCTAGGCCAATACAACGGAGGTTGGAATAACATGCAAAATAAACTAAACCAGATAGCAGTAAGAGCAAAGCAAGATAAGCGACTAAAATTCACATCGTTAGTCCATCTGATAAATACAGAGAATCTTGCGAGATGTTATAAAGAACTGAAGCGTAACAAGGCTTGTGGAGTAGACCAGATAACAGTGGAATCATACGGAGAAAATCTGAATGAGAAACTCGAAGTGCTAGTAGAAAGTATGAAGAGGAAGCAATATCAACCACAACCAGTAAAGAGGGTATATATACCGAAAGCTGGAAGTAAAGAGAAACGCGGACTCGGAATACCATCGACCGAGGATAAATTAGTACAGATTATGCTGAAGAAGATATTAGAAAATATTTACGAGGCAAACTTTCTGGACAGCTCATATGGATTTCGACCTGGAAGAAACTGTCATCAAGCGGTAAATGCACTAGATAAAGCAGTTATGTACAAGCCAATAAACTACATTGTAGAAGTGGATATCAAGAAGTTCTACGATAATATACAGCATAAATGGCTAATGAGATGTCTAAGGGAACGAATAACTGACCCAAATTTGCTGTGGTTAGTAAAGCGGTTTCTCAAGGCAGGGATAGTCGAAGCTGGAAATTATGAAGCAACAAAACAAGGTACACCCCAAGGTGGTATAGTAAGTCCTGTATTAGCAAATATATACTTACATTATGTGTTGGATTTATGGATAGAAAAGAAATTTAAACCAAGATCCAGAGGATATATACAACTAATAAGGTTTTGCGACGATTTTGTGGTTTGTTGCGAAAGTAAGGTAGACGCGGAAGAATTTCTGGAATTACTGAAACAAAGGCTAAATAAATTTGGGTTGGAAGTATCTGAAAACAAGACCAGAGTAGTAAAGTTTGGCAAGAGGGAGTGGCAACAAGCGATAAGAGAGAAACGAAGGACGGAAAGTTTCAATTTTCTGGGGTTTACGCACTATGGTGCAAAAAGTCGTCGTGGTAGATTAATAATGGGACATAAAACCTCAAAGTTAAATCTAGCCAGAAAACTAAAAGAAATCAAGGAGTGGTTGAAAATAGTCCGCGGAAGTATTCGACTTAAAGATTGGTGGCAAGTACTGAAGGCTAAATTAACAGGACACTATAACTACTTTGGTATTAGCGGAAATTATTGGTGTTTGAAACAATTTTACACATCAGTAAGAAAGCTAGCATTTAAATGGATAAATCGGCGTAGTCAGAAAAAGAGTATGACCTGGGAACAGTTTGTACACTACGTAGAAGTAAATCCATTACCAAAGCCAAAAATACATTTTTCTTTATATGCATAAGAGGGACGACTGTGAAAACTAATATTGATGAGCCGTGTGCGGGAAATCTGCAAGCACGGTTCTTTAGGGGGAGTTGTAGTAATAAAACTCAAACGAGAGGAGTAAAGCTACAGCTTCTACCGAACACTTAAAAAATGTCGTAGGTAGTACGAAAAATGCTTATGGCACATCAGTTGAGTATGTAAAAGGGAAATTTAATAGTGCTGGAAATAAATTAAAAAATGTTTATGGTACATTAGTTGAGTATACAAAAGGAGCACTTAACAGCGTTGGAAGCAGCTTGTACAGTAGGATTTATGGTACTAAGGTTTCTAGTCTGGCAGAACGGTTTAAGCGTTATGCAGAAGATGGGTCTGAACTTAGCATGCAAGAACTAACTCGTTCGGATTACTTAGATCTTGCAGTTTCTTCCAGTGAGCAAAAGCAACGAGCTAATAGTTTGGATTATTTAAATATTGATAACGACGTTCCTAAGCAACCTGATCATTTAAGTATTGATGCTGCTAAAAGGTATTTAATGAGTCTTTCTGAGGATCAGGATGTATTTTATGATGCAGAATCTGGTGATGCAAAAGATACTGAGGCTCCTAGCCCAGCAAATGAGCCAGCTAAATTGGATGATGTAGCTGTTAGTAATCTGTCTGACAAAAACTCTAAAAAAGAAGAAAATGGTCAAGGCTGGTTTGCATGGAGCCTAGGAAAGGCTAAGTCGGTAATGACTGAAGTAGTAGTGGGGTGTACAGTCCTAGAGTGTGATGGTATGATAAAATATGAGAAAAAAATACCATCAAAGGAGGAGTTATGGGACAAATATTACATGGGTGCGCCAAAACAACACAGACGATTCGTAGAGCAATACAAAATAGAAAAGAGAGCATAGCAAAACTCTCCAAGCATTATAACCTTAATCCAAAAACTATTATTAAGTGGAGAAAACGTTCATTTACGAAAGATGCTGATATGGGTCCAAAGCATCCAAGATCGACTGTTTTAACGCTAGAAGAGGAAGCTATAATAGTTACATTTCGCAAGTATACACTACTGCCACTAGATGATTGCCTTTACGCTCTGCAGTCTACAATTCCGCATTTGACTCGCTCTAGCTTGCATCGTTGTTTACAAAGACACAACATTAGCAGATTACCAACTGTTGATGGAGAAGTTAAGTCAAAAAAGAAATTCAAACAATATCCTATCGGTTACTTTCATATTGATATTGCTGAAGTTAGAACTGAGGAGGGCAAATTACATTTGTTTGTTGCTATTGATAGGACATCCAAATTTACCTATGTTGAGTTGCGTAACAGTGCTACAAAACCCATAGCTGCTGAGTTCTTACGTAATTTGATTAGAATTTTACCGTATAAAATCCATACTATTTTGACAGATAACGGTATACAATTTACAAACCAGAAGCGTCATAAGTATGCTTTCCAACACATATTTAATAGAGTTTGCGAAGAGAATGTTATTGAACATCGTTTGACAAAAGTTAGCCATCCTTGGACAAATGGGCAAGTTGAGCGTATGAATAAAACTTTAAAGGATGCTACAGTTAAGAAGTATTACTATCAATCGCACCAGCAACTTAAAGAACACCTTTATAACTTTGTTATGGCTTATAATTATGCAAAGAGACTCAAAACTCTTAAGGGTCTTACTCCTTATGAATTTATATGTTATCAGTGGACACAGTCTCCAGAATTATTTATACTAAATCCACACCATTACACTCTGGGACCATACACCTAGGTGCTGATGTTACTAAACCCATATTTTGCTAAAATAACTAAGGCACTTGCACCTAACTTGAATATGTAGACAGCGGTGTGCACTGTCGTTAACTAGAGATAATCTCATCCAGGAGAAATAGTGTAAAAACTATTTCTCCACTTTAACATCAAACTTCGAAAAGAACGGCGTAGGTTTAGGCAATGTTATGCCTGAACTTACGCACGCGTCGCACAAAGATTTTAAATCACGTTGCTCTTTCGGGATTTGCAATTGATCGAGTATCATTTCCGCTGACTTGGGAACGATTGGCTGCAATAAAATGCCAATTATCCTGATATATTCCAGTAGTTTGTAGATTACTAAGTTCATACGCACTCTATCGGTTTTGCTTAATATCCAGGGTGCACTTTTGTCTATATAAGCATTGGCTTCAGAAGAGATGTTGATAATTAGAAGTATAATCTGGTTAAACTCATACTTTGATAGGTGATTCATCACCTGATCGAGTATAGCTTTGCAACCTGGAAGACTTTCTTCACCTTTAAGTAGGCTTTGATCGATTGTCGGTACAATTCCAGAACATTGCTTGTGTAAAAATGAAATTGTTCTTTGTACTAAATTGCCTATGTTGTTTGCCAGTTCTGAGTTTATTCGGCTGATCATGTTTTTCTTACTAAAGTTGCCATCCTGGCCAAAACTTGCTTCCCTGAGGAGAAAATAGCGTAGTTGATCAACACCAAACTCTTCAGCCAAGCCGATTGGATCTATGACATTACCAAGGGACTTGGATATTTTTTCTCCCTCGTTCAACCACCAACCATGAACTGCAATTTGTTTTGGCAGTGGCAGGCCTGCTGCAAGGAGAATTGCTGGCCAATATACAGCGTGAAAGCGTAATATGTCTTTGCCGATTACATGAACGTTGGAAGAGCTGTCACTTGCCCAAAACTTCTTATATCCTTCATCTTCTGTGCTAGGGAAACCTATTGATGTAAGATAATTGGTTAATGCATCTATCCAGACATAGATTACGTGTTTGTCATTACCTGGTACTTTTATTCCCCAGTTAAAACTAGTACGAGAGATTGAAAGATCAGTGAGTCCTGATCTTACAAACGATACCACTTCATTTTTTCTGCTCTCAGGAAAGATAAAATTTGGCTGATTTTTATAGAGTTCCAGTAATTTATTTTGCCAGTTTGACAAGCGGAAAAAGTAGCTCTCTTCTTTTACCCACTCAACCTCAGCACCTGTTGGTGCTTTGCCATCTGTCAGTTCTGATTCCTGATAAAATGCTTCATCACGAACTGAATACCAACCCGAATAGGAATCCAAATATATTTGTCCTCTCTCTTCAAGTCTATTCCATAAAGCTATAACTGCTTTTTTGTGACGCTCCTCCGTAGTGCGAATAAAATCGTCATACTCAAAATTCATAAACATAGCCAATTCTTTAAATGAAACGCTCACTTCATCTGTAAATTCTTTTGGCTGCATTTCCTTTGCTTTAGCTGCTTTTTCTATTTTTTGTCCATGTTCATCTGTACCGGTGGTAAATTTGACATTTTTTCCAGCTAGTTTCATGAACCTTGCCACAACATCACACAAAAGAGAAGTGTATGCATGACCGATATGCGGCTTATCGTTTACGTAATATATTGGCGTGGTGATGTAAAAGTTCTCGAATTGCTTCATTATCCAGTGCTTAAAGCTTTATCGTATCTGTGCTAATAATAAAAATCAATATGTAGTACACTATGTATAACTATACAAACGTTTGTTTTAGAAAGCAATCCGCACAGCAGATGGTGTCATGAAAATAGCTGACACTGATTTCCATCCAAAAGGGTGTCAAGGAATTTTTGCATTTCTATGAGCTACTTAGATGACAAAAGAAGAAATACTAGACCTTATACCTTTTGCACTCAAATTCACATAAATCATGAATTATACACGTTTCACACGAAGGTTTCTGTGCTTTGCAAACATATCTACCATGCAAAACTAGCCAGTGATGAGCATAAAGCAAGTATTCTCTTGGAACTACATTTAAAAGAGATTGCTCTGTTTTAAACACATCTTTTTCTTTCACAAGTCCAACTCTATTGCTCACCCTAAAAACATGAGTATCAACCGCCAATGTTGGAATGCCAAGTCCCGAATTTAAGAACACATTAGCGCTCTTTCTCCCAACCCCTGGTAAAGACACCAAATCATCGAAATCAGTAGGCACTTTGCTATTGTACCGCTCAATCAATATTTTGCTGAGCCCGATTATGTTTTTTGCTTTAGAATTATATAAACCAATACTGCTTATGCATTTTTTCAGCTCATTTTGTCCCAAGCTCAGCATTTTTTCTGGCGTATTAGCGATATTAAATAGTTCTCTTGTAATTTTATTAACACTTACATCGGTTGTCCGTGCTGATAAAACTATCGCAATCAGTAACGTAAAATGATTGGTATAATTTAGCTCTATTTTTGGCGTAGGATTTGATTGCTGAAATTTTTCAAATATCAATTCTACTTTTTTTGAGTCCATTTCATTTACCACACCTCTTTTAAATATTTAAACGAAGAACCCCTCTTTCCCATCATACAAATACAATTTGTCCATTCTCACCACATCAAAGCTATTTTCTTCGAGTTTGATTAGCAAGTTATTTACATCACTATTTGTAATAGCTTGCTTTTCATTATTTGCGATAAACCTACAGGTTATTTGGTCACTTGAAGATTTTGAGTTTCCTGGCCAAATCGCAAGTCCTTTTGAGTATATTGCTATAATTTGCGGATTACTCGATTCAAATAATCCTACTATTTGATCAACATTACTGGATTTGTCCCAAGCGAGAGTTATATCACTACCCACTAGCTTTTTAACTTTGTAATCTTGTTCGTAATTGTCTTGTACTTTATTTATTTTACTATCCGAACCACTGCCAATTATAAGCTCAGGTAATATTCCAGGTTTCTTTCCTAGATTATCTATAACAGCTTCTGCAAATTCTTTTGTACCAACTTTCTGTTTACTCCTTCTCTCCTTATATAAATCGGCAGTGTGTATTCCATCCTCCAAAGTCTTGAGCCATGCATCGTAAACCAGTTTTGCAGTACTCACTTGACCTATGTAAATTAGCATATGCACTGCAGCATTTAAAAGGCCAGAAGGATTGGCTATGTTTTTTCCTGCAATATCAGGAGCAGAACCATGCACTGCTTCGAACATCGCATATTCGTTGCCAATGTTACTACTTCCGGCAAGCCCTACAGACCCTGAAGTTTGTGCCACAATGTCCGATAATATATCGCCATATAGATTTTCAGTTACTATAACATCGAAATTCTCCGGTTCTGTGGCAACACGTGCCATTCCAATATCAACTATATAATGTTCTGCCTTTATGTCCTGGTATTCCTTTGCAATGCAATCAAACGCTGCATGGAAAGTTCCGTCAGTCATTTTCATTATGTTATCTTTAGTCAGGCAAGTTACTTTTTTTCTGTTGTGTTTTTTCGCGTATTCAAAAGCGTACCTGCATATCTTCTCTGAGCCAGATCTAGTAATAATTTTAGTGCATTGGTAAAAGTCACCAGTGAGCCTATGCTCTATTCCAGTGTAAACATCCTCTTCATTTTCACGTATTACTACGATATCAAACTTATCGAATTTATTTTCTATAACAGGATGATATGAAACGCATGGTCTGATATTTGCATATAACCCTAGGTTCTTTCTGAGTGCTACATTTAAGCTTTTGTGGCCTTTACCTTGAGGAGTTGTTGTCGGAGATTTTAATAATATTTTTGTCCTTTCAATTGATTCCCAACCACTTGGAGAAATTCCGTGAGACCATTCTTTATTATAAACACGCTCCCCTATTTCAATAATACCCATTGAGATTTTTGCTTCCGCTTTGCGCAATATCGACAGCACCGCTTCCATGATTTCTGGTCCGATACCATCACCATATGCAACTGTGATTGGTGTTGACATAACTTCCCTAGTTATAAATGATTTAATGTTAATTCAAATAATAGAGTGGCACAAGCAGCTAGTATTATCCAAATTAGTATATTTACGGTTATTTAATAACATATTTTCATACTAGTTATGTCACAGTAGAACATGGGCAGAGTATGGATACTAAAGTAAGTTATGCAGGGATTCTGAGGCGAGTTTCAGCATGTGCGATCGACGGTGTTTTTGGATGATAATAGCACTTGTTTCACTCCTTTTTCTAAATTACGATGTAGATGATATATCTACCCATAGGATAATCCTTATGGCAACATTGCTTATAATATATATAGTATTTAATATATTAACAATAACGAAGTACGGTTGCACTCCAGGAAGACTACTGTGCGGCGTACGTATAAAAGATGCAAATACATTTAAAAACGTTACTCTAATGCAAGCAACAATAAGATACATTTTTAGGGAAGGCATTTGGGTTATTTATAATTTTCTGTCTTATCTTCTGCCTGGCTATGTTTCTGGATGCCTTTTTATTATACTAACTTTAGTTTTAATGTTTGCAATATTTGATCAACACAAGCAGACTTTTTATGACAAAATTGCAAACACGGTAGTGATAGATTATAAACCTAGTTGATATTTTCCTTTAGCTGTCTGCCTCCAAGGGTGTCATTCCAGCACATGACGTTAGTTAGAATCCAAAAACCATGAAAGCTACAAAAAGTTACTTGACACATTTTGCCAGCCCCCTTATCATGGTGTTAAGGGTATTTCTGACTCAAAACTTATTTTTGATCTGCGCAGGTTCAATGACAAAATTCAGTAAAAAACTTAGGGTATTTTTTTTGCGGATTACATAAAATTATAGCGGCTGCATGTCTTTTAAATTTTTTCTACATTCAGCCAAACCGCGCTTAAACTAAGCGTCAGCAAATTATTACAGCGCCAATTTAAAGGTATCCGTTCAGCCAATGGCGTCAACTTAAGGGAAAATATCAGTGATTGTGTATAAAACTTCTCTCTAAATTTTTTACCATTAAATTACCCAAAAGCTGCAATAAACAGCACTTTTGTTTCTGTTTTATTTCAACAAAGAAGTCTAAAATATGTCCTTTTTAGGTGAAACATGCAAAAAGGAAAAAAACTTATTCTACAAATTAAAAATATAATATACTCGAAAGCTTTTCAGAGAATCCATTGTGTTGAGTTTTACACGAACAAGAAAACTTCCTTTTACGACAGTATTTTCTATGATTTTAAAGTTAATTAAGAAAAGTTTAGGAAATAGAATGTGAGCTCATTAAGTTCCACCCTCAAAGCAAGCTTTTTCTAAAGCAAGATATAAATACAGGTCTTAAAGAATTTAAGCATCCAAACAGCCTATTGAGCAAACGTTAGCAGAAACCTGAAGTCGTTACTCAAATGCGTTCATTAAATCAAATTATTTATCTACGACCGTCTTCATTAAAATTTATTCAGCAGCATTATGAATTGAAAGTAGACTTTATTTTTCGCTCGCAAAAAAGAAATTATAGCAAGCTATGGTTCATCTGGTGAATTAGATTTTGTGCTAGAAAATAAAACGAAAAGCCAAAAAGTAAGAGTAATAGTGCTTACATTAGCCAATGGGGAAACAGAGTTTTTGACCGAGACTTTGGAGCAAAGCTTATGTGTTAAGGTGGCATATAGAAGAGCGCTATAAACGATTCAAAATAGGTGCAGAGTTAGAGAATTTTTCTGGCGTAAATTTAGAGGCTGTATTACAAGAATTTTGGGCAAACTTAGTCATGTGTAATATATTGTTGCTTCATATCACAAGGGCCTTGGAATCCAGATAAAATTGCTGATAAATTTTTCAGTTTTATTTGGTGTAATGAGGCAGAAACTCTATCAGGTACTTATTGCGCCAAAAAACTTTCAAGCCCTTTTTGATAGAGCAAGTATACGCGCTAAAGTTAAAATCCGACCAGGACAGCCGCAATAAGGTAGATAAGCCCAAACGCCATCATGTCTTTAGGAGAGTTTGCTAATGAAAGTTCTTAAGTTGACGCCATTGTCCGTTCAGCAGCATGGCAAAATAGGTAGACAAGATAAACCAAAAAATCAAGAAAAAGTGAGTTTACAACAAATGGTGTCATGCAAGTAGCTGACGCTGGAATCTACCGTCTTATACCAATTCTCATTGTTGACCAGTCAAATAGGAGACATTGCAGAGTTGTTTAATTGTGGAGCTGGCAAGAGAAGTAATAAATTTGCACAAAGCACCCTCAAGCAAAGCAATTGTATCGTATATTTTATTGCGCAAAATGTTCTGTTTTATATACAACCAAAGCCTCTCAACAGTCAGGTGAGTATGGAGGTAGGTATATAATGTCGATATTTTTAGGTACCTTTAAATTTTTTGACCTATGCCAACTAGCACAGTCCATAACGAGAAAAGCCTCTCGTGTTTCTAGGCTCTGTGGACAAAATTTTAGAGAAGCCATACAAGAGCCCCGACAAAATTTAGAAAACCCATAAAAACCTCAGCCGTTTTATCGAATCTGGAAAAAATACGCCTAAAGTTCTTAATTTTACCGAAAAAACACTCAATTAAATGACGCTCTTTATAAATGTGTTTATCGTAACCCCTCTGCACTTTTCGATTACGCTTCGGAGGAATAACTGCTGTACATCCCTTGCTTTCAAGACTCGTAACAAAAGCATTGCTGTCATAGCCTTTATCAGCCACTACAGTGGTATTATAGACACTTTCAGTTAATGTTGCTGCTTGTGTAATCTCATTTCTTTGACCAGGGGTCAGAGTAAATTTAAGTGGATTTCCAAGTGCATCGACAAGCGCATGTATTTTAGTTGTAAAGCCACCTTTGCTCCTCCCTAAAGCTTCTTGATCCTTGGAGTTTTTTGTATATCCAGATGAACATGGATGGGCTCGGATGATCGTACCGTCGATTATAGCAACTTCTAAATCAGGCTCTTGTTTAGTATATTCAAGCAATTTTTCCCAGACATCTCTTTCACACCATCTTTTAAATCGCTTATGTATACTCCTGTAATTACCATAAGTTTTTGGTAAAAGTCTCCATTGGCAACCACTTCGGACTATGTACCACACTGCCTCTATGAATATTCTTAAACGTTTTTCATCTTTGCTATGCATTCCTTTTACGCTTTTTATGAACTCTAAAATTTGTTTCCAATTTTCCTCTTTGATGTAATATTGCATATGGTAGTTTCTCCATTTTTTACCTATTAAGCTAAACTACCATCTTTTTCTCTCTTTTCATATTTTTTGTCCACAGAGCCTAGATATTGCGACATCTGCTCAAGAAATATGTTCATGCAATCAGTGTTGACATTTGAGCTAGAACTCTCTCCATTTCTAGGATTAACCGCACTATAGAGATAGAAATTTTGCCTACCTAATTTTGTTTTAACCTGTGCCCTTTTTAAACCACCCATGTCCAACCTTTGAATGTGTGCCAAACCGTGATTCATCAAAGAAAAATAGCTCTTTTTCTGGATACTTGCTAATAGCTCCATTGAGATTTTTTTTTGAATTCCTCTTGTTTGCTTTTATCTTGTTCATTATGAACTGGTCTTGGTGTAATATATGAGAATTTCATCTTTTGCATATGGCGGTGTACTGTAGATTTACTGATATTTAATCCGAACTTTTCCTGGATTCTTATTCTCATTTCTTTAATGGTAATATTAGGATTTTCTTCTATCCATGCTTCAATTTGTTGTAGTTGAGCCTGATTTAATTTAGTTTTTCTACGGCGTTGTGGAGGAGCAAACAGTTTTTCTTCTCTGCCAAATTTCAAGAGTTTTACCCACGAAGTTAGTGCGCTTCTTGAAATGCAATATATTTTTGCTACAGCCGTTATACTGTACTTTTTTGCTGCAATTACAGCATTTAGTTTTTTTGAAACATATGCATTATTCCTTACTTTCTTCAGCATTTCTTTTGCTGATTCTACTACTTTTTCATCCAATAATTTTGATCTTAATGCCATTTATACCTCAACTATTTTACTTACTTCATTATGGCTTTTTTTCCATCATTGTCCATCTGTTTGCCGTGTAATGGGAATTGGTATTAGTAGAGTCTTTAAGCGATACCTTATGCTTTCTTTCTCTTCTATGGGAAGAGCAGTATTATGGCTTCTTCTTTTCAACTCTTTTAGGTCTTCAGCTAAGGAAGGTCTAGTACTAATTTTTTGATCCAATAATCCTATCAACTATGTTTTTTTTTAAAATTTTTTATTTGTGTAATTCTGTAACTTTGTTCAATCATGTAGGCAATAAAAACCCGTGTGTCATAGAAATAAAATTTTATATCAAACACTGCCACAACAATTTCTGCTTAGCTAATGAATATGTGCTTTAAGTCTGTGTGGACGCACATATTCATTAGCCAATTTCAGTTACCGTTGTGAGGATTTTTAAGTATGCAAATTAATTGCTTCTTTAAGTTTTGCATTAGCAATTACTATAATTTTTCGCATTAGAGCTGTTATAGCTACCATTTTCTTCTTACCACTTTCAACAAGCTTGGAATAAAAGGCACCAAGTACAGATTTGGACCTTGCAGCAGACATGGCAGCTATAAAAAGCTTTTTACGGACATTACTTCTACCACCTATAATCCTTCGATAACCAACAGCTTTACCACTTTCCCTAGGATGAGGTGCAACTCCGGCAAGACTTGCTACTTCTCTTCTGTTTAAGTAACCAAGCTCTGGTATTAAACACAGAAAATCTTGTGATAACTTTTTACCTATTCCAGGAACTGTTTTAAGGATTTTTTGATGTTCTTGTAACTCATGGCTTTCATCAATGATTTTTTGTATAGTATTACTGAGTTCATCTATTTGGCTATTAAAGAATTCAATAGTTTTTTGACAACTTTCCCTTATATGGTCGTTTTCAGGTGCTTCCAGTCTACATTTTTCCTGAGTTCTCATTTGCGTGATGCCATCACGACGTTGACAAAGTGCAACCAAGGTTGATTGTTTTTCAGAAGTAGGTACAAATAGAGAGAGAGTTCTATGGCGTTCAAATCCATATTGAGCAAGAGCCCTTGCATCTGATTTATCGGATTTTGCTAAAGTTCCGTGAGATAAAATAAAACTTTTTACTTTGCGGGTATTAGCTCGATGTACGGTGATATTCTTGTCAATAAGAAAATGCGACAAACCAAGCTCATATTTTCCTGTGTTTTCTAAAGTCACTAAAGAATTAGGTAAGATATCTGAGAATTTTTGAAACAATTGTTGCCAACCAGAAGTATTATTGTCAAATTCGACAGCATTTTTCTGTTTGTGAACCGCAACAACATTCTTGAATTTTCCGATGTCAATGCCAATAAAATTTTGATAAGATGTAACCATGATAACCTCGATAGTTTTATTAATTTAAGATTGTAAACGGGTGCATATATATGTCCCATACAACTATTCAAACGTATCGAGAGATGGGCTAGTGTACCTTGATAGGAACGGTTGTAATACCAATCTTTGTTCGGTCGCACACGCCCGTGATAGCCCTATTCCTATAGTGAGTAGGGTTATCTTCCCTCTTGTTTCTTTTATAACATGTTTTTAACTTACAATCTTCTGTTGTAATTGCAAACGTTGTATGCATCATAGGTTTTAAAATTAGTTGTTTTAGATGTTAATCTTGCTGCTATAATCCCTAATCCTTCGGTCTTTTTATGATTTTTATATGAAATATAACTCGTGTCTTGGATAGCTAAGATAGTTTTTAACTCTTTCAACAGTTTTAATTATATGACTGTCTAATATCTTTCTTTCAGAAATGGCATCGTTTTGGAAAAATCTATAAGCTGCTTTACTTTGATGCCAATCTTCACAAGCTTGATTTATTGAACGCTCAGGCGATTCAGCAAAACTATTAACTATTTTTAAAAGCCTCTTACTTAATCTTATATCACCAAAATTAACAATTCCAAATTCACTTTCTGCCCACTCACTAGGCTCTGTGGACAAAAAATATGAAAAGAGAGAAAAAGATGGTAGTTTAGCTTAATAGGTAAAAAATGGAGAAACTACCATATGCAATATTACATCAAAGAGGAAAATTGGAAACAAATTTTAGAGTTCATAAAAAGCGTAAAAGGAATGCATAGCAAAGATGAAAAACGTTTAAGAATATTCATAGAGGCAGTGTGGTACATAGTCCGAAGTGGTTGCCAATGGAGACTTTTACCAAAAACTTATGGTAATTACAGGAGTATACATAAGCGATTTAAAAGATGGTGTGAAAGAGATGTCTGGGAAAAATTGCTTGAATATACTAAACAAGAGCCTGATTTAGAAGTTGCTATAATCGACGGTACGATCATCCGAGCCCATCCATGTTCATCTGGATATACAAAAAACTCCAAGGATCAAGAAGCTTTAGGGAGGAGCAAAGGTGGCTTTACAACTAAAATACATGCGCTTGTCGATGCACTTGGAAATCCACTTAAATTTACTCTGACCCCTGGTCAAAGAAATGAGATTACACAAGCAGCAACATTAACTGAAAGTGTCTATAATACCACTGTAGTGGCTGATAAAGGCTATGACAGCAATGCTTTTGTTACGAGTCTTGAAAGCAAGGGATGTACAGCAGTTATTCCTCCGAAGCGTAATCGAAAAGTGCAGAGGGGTTACGATAAACACATTTATAAAGAGCGTCATTTAATTGAGTGTTTTTTCGGTAAAATTAAGAACTTTAGGCGTATTTTTTCCAGATTCGATAAAACGGCTGAGGTTTTTATGGGTTTTCTAAATTTTGTCGGGGCTCTTGTATGGCTTCTCTAAAATTTTGTCCACAGAGCCTAGCTGAGGTGCTTAAATTTCTTTTTACCATGTATTTCCATTTTTAGACTATAGTTTTTTTTATAGTAAAAAGTCGAATTAATAAAATAAAAGCCTTCATCTTTATTATTTATAGATTTGTGGGTAATAGTAAGGGCTGTGCCCTATGGGTGCAATCTGTGATGTTCTACAAGTATAGCTACTTGGGTGACAGGAGGTAATGCAGGAAGTCTAATAGTGCAGCAACACGGAACCCCAGGTCAGGCCTGCACCTATTGAAATCAGCAGTACCAGATTTCCTGATTTTATTTTTGATTCTTGTATTGCATAGTCTAAGGCCAGTGGAATTGATGCTGCTGAGGTGTTTGCATGCTTATCAACGGTATTAATCACTTTCTCTATAGGAAAATCTAATTTCTTTACTACTGCTTCAATAATACGAATGTTTGCTTGATGGGGAATTAACCAGTCAATATCAGTGATTTTCAAATTATTGCATCTTAGTGTTTCCTCTACTGAAGCTGTTAACTTATCTACTGCATGTTTAAACACTTCTCTTCCATTCATGCATATTTTTCCAGAATCACCGGTGGAGGATACCCCTCCGTTCGTACATAATATGTCCACATTGCCATCAGAGTGTAAGTTTGTTGATATGATGCCGCTGCTACCCATTTCTGATTTCATTATCACCGCACCAGCACCATCACCAAAGAGTACACAAGTTGACCTATCTTCCCAGTCAACAATCCTAGACATTATTTCAGCACCAATAACGAGCGCATATTTAATTCTATTGTTAGATTTTATGAGCGAATCAGCAACTGTAACTGCATATATAAAACCAGAGCATGCTGCTTGTACATCAAAAGAAAATGCGTTTTTACATTTTAACTTACTTTGTACAATCGTTGCACAGCTAGGCAAAGTTTTATCAGGCGTTGTTGTTGCAACTATAATCAAGTCAATTTCATCTACTGAAATTTTAGCTTTTTCTATAGCACTTTTTGCTGCATTTACAGCTAGATCCGACGTTAGTTCTCCTTCATCTGCTATATGCCTTTGAGCTATTCCTGTTCTCTGCCTTATCCATTCGTCGCTTGTCTCAACTATCGATGCAATTTCGTTGTTACTTAACGTTTTTCTTGGTAGGTAAGATCCAGTGCTTAATATGAAACTTTTATTCAATATGACTTACCCCGTTGATTATCTTTTGATTTAAATTTTCACTAATTGCATTTACTGCAAATTTTATAGCATGGGCAAAAGAAACAGCATCAGAATTTCCATGACTTTTAATGATGATACCATTCAGCCCTAAAAACATAGCTCCACTTCTAATTTTGGGATTAAAACGCGTTAATGCTTTATTTAGTTTGGATTTTAATAATATACCAACAAGCATTTTCGCTATCCACGAGTTGAATACTTCCTGCTTTATTAGATTGATAAAGGTACTAGCGGTTGCCTCAGCTGTTTTGAGCATTACATTGCCAACAAAACCATCAGCAACAATCACATCTATATTACCCTCTAAGAACTCACTTGCCTCTATATACCCTTTGAAATTAATGCCTGGAGCGTTTTTAAGCAACTCAAAAGCGCCGCGCACTGAGTCATTACCTTTAACTTCTTCTGTACCGATATTTAGCAAAGCAACTTCAGGATTGTCAATTTTTAGCGCTACTTTTGCAAATATACTACCCATTAACGCAAATTGAAATAATGAGTCGGCATTACAATCAACATTTGCACCAAGGTCAAGCAAGGTGAAGCTTTTTGTCTTAGTTGGACAGATGGATACAATAGCAGGACGATAAATATTTGGTAATGTTCCTAAAATAAATCTGGAAATTGCCATCAACGCCCCGGTGTTGCCTGAAGATACCACTCCGAAAGCTTTACCTTCTTTCACTGCAACAATTGCAGCTTTCATACTTGAGTCTTTACGATGTCTCAGCGCAAAAGATGGCTTATCATTTGCAAGGACATTGTCAGAACAATGAGTAAACTCAGAATTGTTACTTACTTTTTTATATTTCAAAAGCAAAGGAGATACTTCTTCCTTATCTCCATAAATATGAAAAAAAACTTTAATGCCCGGGTCAACAAGATTATCCAAAAAAAAACCAGCACCCTGAATTACGGAAAGAGGCGCAAAATCGCCCCCCATAGCGTCAAGTGCAATAACTATATTATTATTGACCGTAGATAACATATCATAATAGTCATTCTGCCTGTTGCCTAATGAAAACTCGTTTTCCTTTGTAACTGCCATCAACTGCCACATTATGAGGCAACATGAATTCCCCAGTTGTTGAACATACCACAACATTCTTAGGCTCAATAGCATGATGAGAACGATGCATATTACGCCTTGACTTTGACTTTTTTCTTTTTGGAACTGCCAAAACTTCCTCCGTTGTCTATTGAAAATTCTACAATTTATTAGTAACATGTTTTTTACAGGAAGTAAACAGGGATAGTAAAATAAGTAAGGTTTGCTTATGTAATTGAGTTCTATAGCTAAAGTGGCTTAGATTTACCTACAATTTGAAAAACCGTCATTCCGCTACTCATTAGCGGAATCTATCCTTGGCGGTATGACGTAGGGAAACCTTTCTTGGGTTAGCTATATGAGCTTTAAATTAAAACATCAAGTATATTGAACTTAAAACATATCTCAGCTATACTTTGCGATAAAGTTAATAAAAATTTTAATAAAATCAGTAAGACTAACCTCTAGCTAAAATGAATACAAAGTGAGCTTTTTTGATATAAATAGTGTTAGAATAATTGGTAGGTACTTTATCAATTTTTTGTTAAGGCTTGGTAGTGCATTCATATTTTTTATTCAATCTCTATACCACTGCTTTGTGCCACCATATTATTTTAGCAACGTAGCAAAACAAATTATAGAGATAGGCTTTTTCTCTCTGCCAATTGTTGGGCTCACTGGAGTTTTTATAGGAGCGGCGATAGTTTTACAAAGCAGCTTGAGTGACTCATTAATTAACCAAGAGCAGATAATACCCAAACTTGTTACGATCACTATCATTAAAGAGTTAGGACCAGTTTTGATCAGCTTAATAATGGTAGGGAAGGTTGGATCATCAATTGCAGCAGAAATTGGTACAATGCGCATCACCGAGCAAATAGATGCCCTTACAACTTTGAACATCAACCCTTTCAAATATTTAATTGCACCAAGGATTTTAGCGTCAATCATAGTATTTCCCATACTTACAGTATGTGCAGATCTAATAGGAATATTTGGAGGATGTATCACTGCAGTCTTCGAATTTAACCACAATTTAAATATATACATTAAATACACAGCTCAGTTCTTTAATACGTACGATTTTATAACTGGGCTAGCTAAAGCAACTGCATTTGGTGCCATAATTTCTGTCTCAAGCTGCTATTACGGTTACCATTGCAAAGAAGGTGCACGAGGAGTAGGTGTTGCTACAACATCAACTGTTGTTTTATCGTCCATACTGATCATTTTAGCAAACTACATGATTACTTTGATACATGCGTAATCCCATAATATCAATATTGAACTTAAGCTTATCTTTTGATGATAGGACAGTACTAAAAGATCTAAGTTTCGATATATTAAAAGGGGAATCATTAGTCATACTTGGCGGCTCAGGAAGCGGCAAATCTGTACTAACAAAAACAATTATCGGCTTGCTTGCTCCAGACTCAGGGTCTGTTAAAATAAATAGTAAAAGCAAAAATAAATTTGGGGCTTTATTTCAAAATTCCGCTTTATTTGACTACGTTACAGTGTGGGAAAATATATCTTTTAATTATAAAAAGCGCTTTAATATCAGCAAAAAGGAGGCAAAACAGCTAGCAATCGAGAAGTTAAATGATGTTGGACTGGAGGAAAGCATAGCAGATATGTTTCCAATAGAGCTGTCAGGCGGAATGAAAAAAAGAGTAGCACTTGCAAGGGCAATTGCACACAATCCAGAAATCATCATATTAGATGAGCCAACTTCAGGATTGGACCCAATTATGTCAGATATAGTAAACGAGATAATAATAAAATTATCTAAAGATCTTAACACTACAATTATCACGATTACACATGATATTCATAGCGCATTTAAAATAGCTGACAAAATAGCAGTATTATATGAAGGGGAGATCATTTCCCATGGAACTGTTCAGGAAATACAAAATGCTAATAACGAATATATAAAAAAATTCATTCGTTATATATAGCTAAAGATATATACACTATTGCTAACAATCATATTTTTGAGTTTTAACTTTGTAAAAGGTAGCAGACATTGGAATTCAGATTTTTTTCAAACTGGATCCTATAGCTATACCACCGCGGCGCTAACACGTAGCGGGATACTTAACCGTTATCCTGCTGCTCCTTTCTCGTCATACCGCCAAGGATAGATTCCGCTAACTAGTAGCGGAATGACGGTTTTTCAAATTGTCGGTAAATCTAAGTCAGTTTAGCTATATATAGGATGACAGAAATTGTTTGTATTAGCTATATTCAAAAGCTCTATTGATATTTTGCAATATTTGTGATAAAATAATAGCTTAAGGTTGAGAGTAAAAATTTATGAGTGAAGCTCAAGGTCCAAATATTGCAGAATGGCAAGCGCAGCAGCAACACCAAGAAGCCGCTGGTGGGAAAAGTGGTTTTGGTCTTGGTCATAGTGACTCTGTTTCAACAGTCGTGGATGGAATGAAATGGTTGTTCAACTTTCATGAAGGGGCGATTGCTGCTTATAATAATGTGTTTGAAGGTTTGGTAAGTGGCAGTAGTTTAGTAACACTGTTTGGAAAATCAGGTAATATGTTTGGCATAAAATTTCTTGAAGGCCTTGCAGAATATTTTTCAGGTGGAGGTGGAGGTGGAGAAGATATGCCATCAGAAGGAATGGATATGGCTCATGGTGATGATGGACCTCACTCAGATGATTACCCTCATGCCAATAATGAAATGGCTCATAATGCTGATGGTTTGCAAGACATGCATGATGCAGGTGATCATCATGGTCAATCTTTTTCACCTGGTCCTTCACCGTCTGTTGGCGATGACCACGGGCATGAACTTGGTTAAACGCTTAAAAGCTATTGAATAGTTGGGAGAAGGCCTAATAAGAAAAGTTGCTATTGTTATGAGTTTGTCTTAGTGAAAAAGGTTTCAGTTTTAGGATCAACAGGAAGCATTGGAAAAAAGACTGTAGATTTGCTTTCAAAGAGAAAAGAAGAATACCAAGTGGAAGCACTAAGTGCCCATTCAGACTTTGCTCTACTGGCACACCAAGCAAAACTGCTGAATGCAAAATATGTTGCTATCTCCGATGAAAGGTTTTACAAAGATTTAAAAGAAAGTCTACTTGGTACAGATGTAAAAATAGCAATTGGCGCTACAAATATTGCTACCATACCTGTTGATCTCTCAGTTGTTGCAATAGTTGGCATTGCAGGCCTTGGGCCAGTTATGGAGGTTATAGAAAGTGGTACCAAAGTCATTGCATTAGCAAACAAAGAAAGCATTGTTTGCGGTGGAAAGTTATTACTCAAAAAAGCTAAAGAAAAAAACGTACAAATAATCCCTATTGACTCTGAGCACAACGCAATTTTTCAAATTTTGCAAAATGACGATAAATGTGTAGAAAAGATCATACTTACTGCTTCTGGTGGACCATTCTTAAATTATAGCCTTGGGCAATTAAGAAATGTTATGGTAGATAAGGCGCTTAGTCACCCCACTTGGAATATGGGAAAGAAAATCTCGGTTGATAGTGCAACAATGATGAATAAGGCACTAGAGATAATAGAAGCACATAACTTGTTTAACATCAGCCCGGATAAAATTGAAGCAATAGTGCATCCTGAGTCAATAGTACATGGAATCGTAGTTTATAAGGATGGTTTCAACTTTGCTGTGCTTGCAGAGACTGACATGGCAATTCCCATTTCATATGCTCTATCTTGGCCAGAAAGATCAGCTTTAAATTATAAACTAGACCTAACAAAGCAAGGAAAATTGACCTTTCAAGAGCCAGACCATAAGCATTTCCCTGCGCTAAAGCTTAGCATGGCAGTGTTAAACTCTTCTGCTCCACAAACAAACAGTATTGTGCTCAATGCTGCAAATGAAATAGCTGTTAATGAATTTTTGAAGTCACGAATCGGCTTTTTAAAAATAGTAGAGGTAGTGGAATCAACAATGGAAAGTTTTGATAGTTATACTGATATTAATTCACTATCTGATATAATAAATATTGATTGTGAAAGTCGTATTATTGCTAATAAAATTGTTGAAAGTAAAGTTGTTGCGTATAGCTAGAGGTTATCTAAGGAGAGAAAGTCACCCTTCTCCCCCATAAGTGTTGAAAGTGGTGCTGAAAGGATGTAAAGAGCTATTATTACAAAAAAATGGAGGTAATAATGGATCAAATAGAAGGAATACTAAAATTAATTAAAGATGAGGACCTAGAAAGATTGGAGTGAGGTAGATAAGTAAACTATTGGGCAAAGTTATATTTAAGGGTCTAATGAAGCTAATATTAATGGGGCAGAAAACAAGCCTAAGAGCGCTAGAAGTGGTAATAAACAGATGTGTAATAGATAAAAATGATGATGAAAACATACAGCGGTTTGTCGAAAAGGTTAAAAGTTCTAATTATTTTAAAGGGATATATATCGATTTAATAAATAAAGTTGAAACATTATTACCTAAAAAAACATCTAATAACTTACATAGATTTGATTCAACAATCATAAATTTATCAGGTTACCTTATAAAAGATGGGTTAAAAGTAGGTGGTAAGAGTAATAAGTGAAAGTCAGTGTTGGATTAAAGCCGACAAGCATAAGATTTTGTAAAGGGCAAGAAGAAGGTAGCGAAGATATAGCATTGGTAAGAGCAATTAATGAAGCTAAAGTTGAAAAAGAGGATATTTGATAGGGGAATTGCAAAAACCGGAACTTTCATTGAGTTTGATAAAAAGGAATATAAATTTATTACAAGAATTCACTTAAAAAGAAGGTATGACATTATGGAAAAGAATAAAATTGCTCAAAAACAACAACCAAGAAATTTTGGAGGATATAACAGTCAATCTCTATCAAGCAAAAAGTAAAGTGGCAATGACCTACGTTTAATAAAAATACGAAACAAGACTGGAAATGAAATACGGTTTTTAACCAACTTGTTTGAAATGCCAGCTTATGAAGTAACAGAACTATATAGGCGCAGGTGGGACATAGAGGTATTTTTTAAGTTTATAAAGCAAAACCTTGGATATAAGCACTTTTTAAGTCATGCCATGAATGGGATAAAAGTGTATATTTATATGATCATTATTACAGCTTTGTTATTTCTCGTTTATAAAATCAGAAACAACTTACGCGGATTTAAAATAGCGCTATTACAGTTTACGTTAGACCTTAATGATTCTTTTTATACGCTCAATTATCCTAATATCAGGAGGATGCCGTCAATCACCTTATATAACGCCATTTTTGGTACTTTCAACACTTATGCCTTCTCCCCTCGACTTCAGAACCTTACTATTACCCATAAATCTAAAAATGGAGAAAAAGCTGCTATTTTACTAATTCAACTTTTTACTATAAATAGATCTATGGTCTAAAAATGGAGATATATGATGAAAGGAAATATAAGCACCTCAACTGGTGAATGGGCAGAAAGTGAATTTGGAATTGTTAATTTTGGTGATATAAGATTAAGTAATACCAATTCTCATTGTTGACCAGTCAAATAGGAAACATTACAGAGTTGTTTAATTGTGGAGCTGGCAAGAGAAGTAATAAATTTGCACAAAGCGCTCTCAAGAAAAGCCTCTCGTATTCCTAAATATTGCGACATCTGCTCAAGAAATATATTCATACAATCAGTGTTGACATTTGAGCTAGAACTCTCTCCATTTCTAGGATTAACCGCACTATAGAGATAGAAATTTTGCCTACCTAATTTTGTTTTAACCTGTGCCCTTTTTAAACCACCCATGTCCAACCTTTGAATGTGTGCCAAACCGTGATTCATCAAAGAAAAATAGCTCTTTTTCTGGATACTTGCTAATAGCTCCATTGAGATTTTTTTTTGAATTCCTCTTGTTTGCTTTTATCTTGTTCATTATGAACTGGTCTTGGTGTAATATATGAGAATTTCATCTTTTGCATATGGCGGTGTACTGTAGATTTACTGATATTTAATCCGAACTTTTCCTGGATTCTTATTCTCATTTCTTTAATGGTAATATTAGGATTTTCTTCTATCCATGCTTCAATTTGTTGTAGTTGAGCCTGATTTAATTTAGTTTTTCTACGGCGTTGTGGAGGAGCAAACAGTTTTTCTTCTCTGCCAAATTTCAAGAGTTTTACCCACGAAGTTAGTGTGCTTCTTGAAATGCAATATATTTTTGCTACAGCCGTTATACTGTACTTTTTTGCTGCAATTACAGCATTTAGTTTTTTTGAAACATATGCATTATTCCTTACTTTCTTCAGCATTTCTTTTGCTGATTCTACTACTTTTTCATCCAATAATTTTGATCTTAATGCCATTTATACCTCAACTATTTTACTTACTTCATTATGGCTTTTTTTCCATCATTGTCCATCTGTTTGCCGTGTAATGGGAATTGGTATGAGAGGCTTTTAAAAATAGTTAATAGTTTTGCTGAATCGCCTGAGCGTTCAATAAATCAAGCTTGTGAAGATTGGCATCAAAGTAAAGCAGCTTATAGATTTTTCCAAAACGATGCCATTTCTGAAAGAAAGATATTAGACAGTCATATAATTAAAACTGTTGAAAGAGTTAAAAACTATCTTAGCTATCCAAGACACGAGTTATATTTCATATAAAAATCATAAAAAGACCGAAGGATTAGGGATTATAGCAGCAAGATTAACATCTAAAACAACTAATTTTAAAACCTATGATGCATACAACGTTTGCAATTACAACAGAAGATTGTAAGTTAAAAACATGTTATAAAAGAAACAAGAGGGAAGATAACCCTACTCACTATAGGAATAGGGCTATCACGGGCGTGTGCGACCGAACAAAGATTGGTATTACAACCGTTCCTATCAAGGTACACTAGCCCATCTCTCGATACGTTTGAATAGTTGTATGGGACATATATATGCACCCGTTTACAATCTTAAATTAATAAAACTATCGAGGTTATCATGGTTACATCTTATCAAAATTTTATTGGCATTGACATCGGAAAATTCAAGAATGTTGTTGCGGTTCACAAACAGAAAAATGCTGTCGAATTTGACAATAATACTTCTGGTTGGCAACAATTGTTTCAAAAATTCTCAGATATCTTACCTAATTCTTTAGTGACTTTAGAAAACACAGGAAAATATGAGCTTGGTTTGTCGCATTTTCTTATTGACAAGAATATCACCGTACATCGAGCTAATACCCGCAAAGTAAAAAGTTTTATTTTATCTCACGGAACTTTAGCAAAATCCGATAAATCAGATGCAAGGGCTCTTGCTCAATATGGATTTGAACGCCATAGAACTCTCTCTCTATTTGTACCTACTTCTGAAAAACAATCAACCTTGGTTGCACTTTGTCAACGTCGTGATGGCATCACGCAAATGAGAACTCAGGAAAAATGTAGACTGGAAGCACCTGAAAACGACCATATAAGGGAAAGTTGTCAAAAAACTATTGAATTCTTTAATAGCCAAATAGATGAACTCAGTAATACTATACAAAAAATCATTGATGAAAGCCATGAGTTACAAGAACATCAAAAAATCCTTAAAACAGTTCCTGGAATAGGTAAAAAGTTATCACAAGATTTTCTGTGTTTAATACCAGAGCTTGGTTACTTAAACAGAAGAGAAGTAGCAAGTCTTGCCGGAGTTGCACCTCATCCTAGGGAAAGTGGTAAAGCTGTTGGTTATCGAAGGATTATAGGTGGTAGAAGTAATGTCCGTAAAAAGCTTTTTATAGCTGCCATGTCTGCTGCAAGGTCCAAATCTGTACTTGGTGCCTTTTATTCCAAGCTTGTTGAAAGTGGTAAGAAGAAAATGGTAGCTATAACAGCTCTAATGCGAAAAATTATAGTAATTGCTAATGCAAAACTTAAAGAAGCAATTAATTTGCATACTTAAAAATCCTCACAACGGTAACTGAAATTGGCTAATGAATATGTGCGTCCACACAGACTTAAAGCACATATTCATTAGCTAAGCAGAAATTGTTGTGGCAGTGTTTGATATAAAATTTTATTTCTATGACACACGGGTTTTTATTGCCTACATGATTGAACAAAGTTACAGAATTACACAAATAAAAAATTTTAAAAAAAACATAGTTGATAGTAAAAGACTAGCTAACTCGGGGGTTCTTTGTCTTTTTTTCTGCTTGGTAAATTTCTTAAACATTTGCAGCGTAGGTTAGTTGCAATTAAAAGCAGCTGAATTTCGCTTGTCAAGCGTTTAAAACATAAAAAACGCCAATATTTTAAAGCGGATAATAACCACGGGGTTTCTTTTGCCTTTTTTTTCGTTTGGTAAATTTCTTAATATTTACAGCTAAACGACAACCGTCATCCCGCTGCTTGTTAGCGGGATCTATGTTAAGGTATGACGGTTAAGTAAGGGATCTATGTTAAGAGATACCGCGGCGGTATGACGGTTCGCGGTGGTATAGCTATAGAAAACTTGTATAGATTTTTTCTACTTCTGTGATATCATAAGCCCGTAATGATAAAATAAGTAAATATGGATAAGTCAGCGTATGAGATCATAGAACATGAGTATGATGTGGTAGTAGTAGGTGCAGGTGGAGCAGGGCTCAGAGCAACGCTTGGGATGGCTGCAACTAATTTTTCAGTTGCCTGCATTTCTAAAATTTTCCCTACACGAAGTCATACAGTTGCAGCACAAGGCGGAATTAGTGCAGCTTTAGGTAATATCGGTGAAGACAATTGGCGCTGGCATGCGTATGACACAATAAAAGGTTCAGACTGGCTTGGCGATCAAGATGCAATAGAATATATGTGTAAAAACGCTGCTAAATCTGTTATTGAACTTGAAAATTTTGGCGTACCTTTTTCTCGTACAGAAGATGGCAAAATATACCAGCGCTCTTTTGGTGGAATGACAACTCACTTTGGTAAAGGAAAATCAGCTCAACGCACTTGTGCAGCGGCAGATAAAACTGGGCACGCAATCCTTCACACTCTATATCAGCAGTGTCTTAAATTCAACGCTGAATTTTTTGTTGAATACTTTGTGATTGATTTAATTATGGATAGCGAAACCGGAGCATGCTGCGGAGTTCTTGCTTGGTCGCTATGCGACGGCACATTACATAGATTTCGTGCGCATAGAGTGGTGCTAGCAACAGGTGGATATGGACGTGTTTATTTCTCTGCAACAAGTGCGCATACCTGCACAGGTGATGGTAATGGCATGGTAGTAAGGGCTGGATTACCACTTGAAGATATGGAATTTGTACAATTTCATCCAACAGGAATATATGGCTCAGGGTGCTTGATGACAGAAGGGTGCCGTGGCGAAGGGGGATATCTCGTTAATTCTCAGGGCGAAAAGTTTATGGGACGTTACGCACCAAAAGCAAAAGATTTAGCTTCTCGTGATGTGGTAAGTCGCGCAATAACAATTGAAATTAGAGAGGGAAGGGGAGTTGGACCGAAAAAAGATTACATGTATTTAACTATAGCACATCTTGATCCGGAAGTAATAAAACTCAGATTGCCGGGCATTAGCGAAACCGCAAGAACTTTTGCTGGAGTTGATGTCACTAAAGATCCAATACCGGTCATTCCGACTGTTCACTATAACATGGGTGGCATTCCAACCAATTATTATGGAGAAGTGATCACGCTGAAGCAAGGTAAGGAAGAAGTGGTAGATGGACTATTTGCAATTGGAGAAGCTGCGTGTGTCTCTGTGCACGGTGCAAATCGACTTGGTTCTAACTCGCTTCTTGATCTTGTGGTTTTTGGCAGAGCTGCAGCGCTCAGAGCAAAAGAGAAACTAAAATCCTGTACACCACATAAAAAGTTGAGCTCAGATTGTACAGATTGGATAATAGATAGGTTTAATAAAATGCGATTTGCTTCTGGGAAGCTCAAAGTAGCAAAAATACGCAGCGAAATGCAGCACACTATGCAAAAGTACGCATCAGTGTTCCGTGTTGCTGAAGTTTTAGAAGAAGGTAAAAAAGCTATAAAAAAGGTAGCAAAAATGATGCCTGATGTTTCACTTGAGGATCGCAGTATGATGTGGAACAGTGATTTAGTTGAAGCGCTGGAGCTTGCTAACATGATCCCACAAGCGGTTATTACCATGGAATGCGCAGCCAATCGAAAGGAAAGCAGAGGTGCACATGCTCGTGAAGACTTTCCTGAACGTGATGACAAAAACTGGATGAAGCACACTATAGCGTGGCTTGAAGAAAAGAAAGGGCAAATTAACGTAAAAATTGACTACAAAAAAGTTGCTGAAAAAACTCTGAGCGATGAGATTGATTTCATAGCGCCAGAGAAGAGGGTTTATTAGTCAGCCCATCTAGCTTATGGGAGTGTTAAATAAACTGTGTCAAACCGAAAAAAAAGTAATAAATTGATATAAAAAAATGGAGGTTTGACAATGAGTCAGAAAGTAGTAAACAGAACTACCGGTTTGGTAGATTATAAAGAATTAGAAACAAATATCCTGTCGTCTATACGAGAAGGAAGACCGTTGACAGGAAGAGATGGAGCATTAACACCGTTTATAAAAAAGTTGCTGGAGGTAAGCCTGGAAGGTGAAATAGAAAACCACTTGTCGGCTAAAAGCGAAGAGAATAATCGAAGAAATGGGAGAAATGCAAAAACTTTACGTACAAGTGCAGAGCTATTAACACCAAGAGATAGAGAAGGAAGTTTCGAACCACAAATAGTCAAAAAAAGGCAAACAAACTTACATCCAGAGCTTGAAACGAAGATTTTGAGCACATTTGCCAGTGGTATGGGCTATAGAGATATAGTGTCACATGTTGAGGAAATTTATGATCACAAAATATCGGCGGCAGAGATATCAAGTATTACTGACAAATTGCTACCAGTAATCAACGAATGGCGTAGTCGCCCGCTGCAGTCTGTATATCCGATAGTTTTCATGGATGGCATGTTTTTTAAAGTCAAAGAGGACGGGCATTGCGTAAGTAAATGCATGTATAACATATTAGGCATAGATCAAAATGGCAAAAAAGAAGTATTAGGTTTTTATTTGGCTGAAAGTGAAGGAGCTAACTTCTGGTTGGGAGTGTTAAATGACCTCAAAGAAAGAGGAGTAGAAGATATCCTTATTGCCTGCGTTGATGGGCTAAAAAGCTTTCCTGCAGCTATAAACAGTGTCTTTCCTAATGCGGAAGTGCAGATGTGTATAGTGCATCAGATACGCAACTCACTGAAGTATGTGGCCAGTAAAGATGCGAAGAGTTTTTTGAGCGATTTAAAGAAGGTATATCAAGCTTCAAGCAAGGAAATTGCCGAGAATTATCTGTTGGAATTGGATGAAAAATGGGGCACAAAGTACCCTATGGTTATAAAATCTTGGCAGAATAATTGGGAAAACTTGTCTGGTTATTTTAAGTATTCTGGTCCAGTTAGGAGGATAATCTACACCACCAATCCCATAGAGGGGCTACATAGGCAAATTAGGAAATTCACTAAGACCAAAGGCTCATTTACCAGCATAAATGCCTTGTATAAGCAGGTATATTGTGCTATAAAGAAGGCAGAGGAAAAGTGGACGATGCCTGTACATGATTGGGCATTAACTATCTCTCAACTTGATGTTTTCTTTCCTGGCAGATTGAAAATTGAGTCGAACTAAAAATGCGGTTTGACACAGTTTATTTAACACTCCCTAGCTTATTCATGAATTGACGTAGTATTGATACATCGCTCATTTTAGTAGCCGGATTTTCTGTATATTCTGATTGATTTGATGATTTTTGCACCTCTTGCTCTTCTAAATCGTTGGACTTATTTTCTATATCTTTAACAGAGTTATTGCATTGTGTATCATTTTTTGGTGCGTTATCTTGAAGTGTAAGTTGCTTTTCTTCAGTAAACTTTCCTTTAATTTTTCCAAATCCTTCATAAATATTTTCTAAATTCAAGTAAATAAGATAACAAACTCCAATAACTGCTATAATAGATGAGGCAGTTGCAATTGTAATAATTCCTTGAGAAGTACTGAATATTACTGCACAGGCTAAAGCAGCAAATACAAGCGTTGTCACTACTTTACAAACAACATTATTGACATACTTCACAATATCGCGTGCTTTTAACTTCTTGCCAAAATTGCACTTCAGTTCAGTTCTCATATCATCTGGAATAAGCGCTCTACCCGTTGGTTTCTCTATTCCTTTTATAGTTTTATAATACTCTTTGCTCCATAATCTTTTGGGTAGTATTAACTGCTTTGGATCAACACCATTTTGCAATAATTTTACACAGAACTTGATCGTGTTATCACGGCTCTTAGGATTGACCAAATTATGTTTATCTTTTGTCGTCTTAGTAATTAACGCTACTTGTAGTGGTGTTCGTTCTTTTTCGTTAGTGGCGTTTGCAGCTTTACTAAATTTCTCTTTTTCCACCGAATTTAAAATCAACTTCAAACATGCAACTTTTTGTTCTCCTTTGAATGAAGCAATATAGTGCAGAGCATTTTTTTCATCTTTATCTTGCACAGTAATATCTGCACCATTTTGTAGAAATAACTCTAAGGCTTTATACCTCTTTGTTTTTTCAAATTTTCTATCTGTACATGATCGATCCTCATTCTTTTCTTTTATATGCTGAAGCAGCTGATGAAGAGGTGTTTGTTCTTCCTTGTTAGTAGTATTTACAGCATTACTAAATCCATCTTTATCTGAAATCAATTCCAAACATGCAACTTTTTGTCTTCCTTTGAATGAAGCAATATAGTGCAGAGCATTTTTTTCATCTTTATCTTGCACAGTAATATCTGCACCGTTTTGTAGAAATAACTCTAAGGTTTTATACCTGCCAGTATCCTTAAATTCTTTTTTTACTACATTTTTTATTTTATTTTTCAATGAAGGTTCTTTACTCTTTTCTTGTATGCGCTGGAGTAGTTGATAGAGCGGTGTTTGCCCTTCTTTGTTTTTATCATTTACAGCTTTTATAAATTGCTCTTTTTGACCTGCTTCTAGCAATATATTGAGAAGTTCAAGTTTTTGTTTTGTTTCAGGTTTAACAATCAAGTGTAAAGCATTATTACCATCTGTGTCTTTAAGGCTAATATCTGCCCCTTTTTGCAATAACTCTTCAAAACGTTCTTTATCATTATCTTTAATTGCTAAATGTAATTGATAATTATCATTACTATCTGGAGTATTTATGGTACGTGGTATAATTTCTTTAATTTTTGCTTCTGTATTGATTTTTATTTCTGGCTTTAATTTAGATTTCTTTCCTTGCTCTGCTAATTTTCCTAAGAGATTACGGTAGTATGTTTTTTGTCTTTCATCTAAACCTTGTAATTCTTTTGTAGATAATCCTAAATTATCAGGGCTAGCTCCATGCTCTAACAATTTTGTAAGAAACTTAAGTGTGTTATCGTTATCTTGGATTGTATGAGACTCATGTTTTTCTTTTGTTATCTTGTTGATTAGTGCCACCTGAAGAGGAGTTTTTTCGTCCTGATTTTCACTATCAACAAGTTGTGCTAAATCTTCCTCGGTGACCGTTTTTATTAAGGTACCTAGAAATTTGCATTTCTGTTTCTTTTCCAACGACGCGATAAGGTGTAAAATATTGTTGTCTTTTTCACCTTTCACACTATTAATATCCGTACAATCTTTTAGATATTTTTTTAATTTCCTGTTATTTCCGTTTTTGATCGCTTTTAATAACAGAGCATTGCTATTTGTTATTTCGTTGCTTTTCTCTACTTCTTGATCTTCATTTGCTGTATTAGGGTTACTGATTGAATGTTTCTCATAATCATCACCAGCATCGCTACTGTAGTCACTTTCAATTCCACTGTCTTCACTATTCCTACGATCATTTTGGTTACAATATTTGCTATTATAAGTAATTTCTGAAATTGCTTGCTTTACTCGCTCTTTTGTTTCATTTGATATTTTTTTCGATCGTTCTATTGCTTTATCTAGCACTGGAAGGAAGCATTGGACATAATACCTATAATATTTTTCTTGTTCTCTAAGTGATTCTTCTAATTTAGTTAATACTTCAGGACTAGCATCTTTCTCAAATAACCTTTTACACTTCTTGAGGGTTCCATCTTGACCTCTTGGTTTTTCACGCTTGTGTTCTTCTTTTTTTACCTTTCTCTCTATAGTGCAGTGCAATTGCTCGTCTTTTCTATCCTGCTCTCGCTCTTGCTTTTTATTTTTATCTATGCATTCACCTAATTTATCTGCATTAGTAGTTAGTGCAGTTATATCTATACCCATACTAAAACCTCAATATTAAAAGCTATTTAAGTTGTCAGCACTAAACTAACAACCAAGAAGTTTGACTTTTAAATTGAGCTAAACGTTGTATATGTGATCAAAATATAGGTGGAAAGGCAGAAAATTAATTTCTGTAAGAAAGTTTGCCGTCATAGTTAAACCTCACTTGAACAGTTGCTACTATTTTAACCGTTTAATCTTAAAAAATAATAAATATAGCTAAAGTGAGTAACTGTGAAACGTGCTATTGGCTAAAATAGGATAAGAAACTATAGCTGCAAATATCCAAATTGATGTTTTTATCAGTCTTCCAGACTTGGTTTTTCTTTTAGTTTTTTAAGTCTTTCTTTATTTAGTATGGAGCTTATCTCTTCTACACTTTTATCAATATCATCATTGATTATTACATAATCATATTTATCACGTTTGCTTATCTCTTTTTGAGCTTCGGCTAATCTGCGCTCTATTTCGCTTGCATCATCACTATTACGCTTTTGCAAACGCAACCTAAGCTCTTCCATTGAAGGGGGAAGTATAAAAACACTCACAACTTTTTTTCTCATGAGCTTGAATAAGTGAAATGCTCCTTGCCAGTCTATGCTTAGTAAAACGCTTATTCCACTGCTCAGGTTTTGCTCTATAAAATCTCTTGGTATACCATAAAAATTCTCAAAAACTTTGGCGTATTCAAGCATTTGGCCAGCTTTGCATAACTCGTGAAATTTTTCTTCGGTAACGAAAAAATAGTCTTTTCCATTTATTTCGCCGGGGCGAGGCTTGCGCGTAGTCGTAGAAACAGACCTAACTAAATTAGTTGATCGCTCAAGTAATTTTGCTGATATGGTAGTTTTTCCAGCTCCAGAAGGGGAGGATAGAACCAATAATACGCCCTCACTTTTTACGGTCATTTTTCTTTGCATTTTTTAACATGGCACTTTTTGGATCAGAGTTTAAAAAGCTAGAACCTTCTAAATTAGAATTTGATAAGTTGGTGCCAATAAGAGAAGAATTATCAAAGACAGTATAGCGCAAATCGGCTTTTTCAAAATTTGCCTTATTCAAATTAACGTTTACAAACTTTGCTCTACTCAATGTTGAATTAGAAAAATCGGCATTTTCTAAATTCATATTCTTAAATTCAAAGTAAGAATAATTTACATTAAATTTTTCACCCTGTGATATTTTCTCTTGCAAATCTTTAATAGAAGTTATAGCATTTTCTGAACCTGCAAGTTTTTTCTGTCCTTTATTGTCAATCAAAATTGAATTATCAAATTTGCAACCTGTTAAGTGAGCATCAACAACTGAACTTTTATATATGCTTGAAGAGAGAAAAGACATATCACTAATTGTTGAATTGCTCAAATTGCTAAGAAAAAAGCTAGTTTTCCTAAAGGCATTAGCGTGAAGCAAAGAAGATCTGAAATCGCTTTCAATAAAATTTGAATTAGTTACTTTTAAATTAGACCAGCTTGAATTATCAGCTAATAAATTAAAGAATGTTGAATTTTCTATTTCACTGGAATCAATATTATGGCGAGAAAGTGTACTGTTATAAACTTGAGAGTCTTGGATTTTTATCTTATACATTGAAGTTGTAGAAAGGTCTGAATCTTCTATCTTCGCAGAGGTGAATAGCGAATGGTCAAAAAATGAGCCATTCATGTTAGAATTCGCAACTTTAGTATTATGAAACTTTCCGTGACGAATGTCAGCATTAGAGACATTAACTTGATGCAGTTCACTAAAACTAAAATCAATATTGGATAAATCAGCATCCTGAAGACTTGCTCCAGAAACATATACATGTTTTATCTTGGAACCATTTAGTATAGATTGAACAAAACTTGAATTATCGTCATTCACATAGGAAATTTGTGTGTTGCTTAAATTAGCTTCGTCGAAGTTACTGTTAATTATGATAGAAGAATTAAGGCAGGCATCGGAAAGATTGCTACCTGTAAAGTCTGATTCTTTTAACTCTGCACCATATATGTTAGCATTTTTTAATGAAGAAAATTGTATCTTTAATTTATATGCATCCACTCCAAAGAAACTTGCATTATCAAGGTTGTTTTTCTGCATAACAGTATCGTTTATTTCACTATCACTAAAATTTATGTGGCTAACATTCAAGTTTGATAAGTTGGAGAAATTCATTTTCACATTCGAGAAATTAGTATGCAAACCAATTACGTTGTGCATACTCACTTTTTTGAGATCGGAACTGATAAAATCAGCATAACTAACATTAGACTGGTCAAATACGATATCTGTTAAATTTGCAGAAACAAATTTTGTAAAACTCAAATTTGTACCTTTTATTTTAATGCCATGTAAATTAGCATTGGAGAAATTAGCACCACGTAAATCAACATTAATGAAAGACACGTCGGATAAATCGGTGTTAGAAAAATCAGCACCAATCAGACTGACTCCATCAAAAACAGATTTACTTAGGTACAGTTGGCTAAAATTAGCTCCATTTAAGTTAGAACCAAAACCTTTCTTAAAATCTTCTGGCACGCCCTCTTTGTAGCACTGCACCAAAAATTCAGCAAAGTCTTTTTTACTGTAAGATACGTATTTTGCATCATGCAGAGCGTTTAAAAAATCACTAATCTGATTTTTTTCATCATTTGTTTCGTTTCCATAACATAAATGACCAACTAAAATTAATATCAAGAATCTAATCATCTTGCTTATCGCACTGTATTTCTTTCGTTTTCACAGCCCAATCGTACATTGCTGAGCTTTCTTTATTGTCTATTTTTCTATCCTCCAAAAGGTGTGGCATCATTTCGGCAATCACGTTTATTATATTGACCTGCTTTCTTTCGATTGCTATATCAATTGGGGATTGAAAATTATTATTAACTACTCTAAGATCAGCACCTTGTAATAAGAGAAAACGAACTGTGTCTATTTCACCTTGCTTCACTGCATAAATTAGAGAAGTGTCACCCAATTTATTTCTAAACCTTAGTATCTCTTGAGTTGTTAATCCAATTTTTTCTAGCTTACTTATTATTCCTCTTAAGCAAGTTAAGTTGTTCTTCTTAATGCAGTAAAAAATTTGTTTACTGTAATCGTCAATAAATATAGTCGTAGGAAGATGCTCATTAAGGCTATCATATTGTCGTTTATATATTGACTTGCTTTGTATATCTTTATGACCCCATTCTTTTATTGGCTCTCTGTTTAGCTTTGTCCATTTTTGTAAATTTTTCTTTTCACTTTGCTCTTCTTCATCTTTTTTAGTTATAGGTTTTACTCTATTGCGGTCCTTAGAATTATTACTTCTTCTTTTTACTTTTTTTTCTTCAAACTGACTCTCTACTTTTTCTTTTTTTTCCTCTAATAATTGACTCGCATCACTTTTTGAAAGTTCATTATCTTTTATATCAATCTTCTGATCAGCTTGTAGATTTTTTTGCAGATCAGCTATATTCTCATTTAAATCAGCACTTAAAGGCAAAGGCTCTGGTTTTAAATCTTTATTCACTTCTTTATTGGCCACATTTGGTAAATTTCGAGTAAATTTGTCTGTGCTTTCTTCTAGCGGGTCATTTGGCAAATCTTTATCAATCTTTTCACCCTCACTTATAGTTTTTTCGACTACGGAAGCCTTGTTCTCGTTGTGTTGCAGCTTCTCTTTATCGGTAGTGCCGTCTAATCTTTTGCTCTCAGCTTCTTGTGTTTGTTTAGCATCGACGTTGCTTTTCAACTCATCTTTTTGATTTGTGCTATCTTGCTTCCTTACACCTACATTTTCGTTTTTATGAACTGATTCGATTTTCTTTTCTTCAAATTGCTCTACAGCAAATAGGCTCAGTGATCCAAATACAACAACTAATAATACAAAGTATAAAATACTCTTCATAAATATTCCAAGCATAAGCTTAATTAAGATGATACTATAATCAAATGATTAATCTACAGTAAAAAATGCCTTAGGATTTAATTTATAAAAAAACAATAGATTTTTTGTATCTGTTCAGGGATATCGCAAATATTGAAGCAAAGTGGTCAGTGCTTGACATATAACTGTACGAACATTGTGATTTGAGAGCAATCTCCGCTAGGGAGGATGTCATCCCAGTGCTCCTTTCTCGTCATCCCAGTGCTCAGACACTGGGATCCAGAAAAAAGAATGGTGTCATGCAAGTAGCCTCCTTCTCCTGTCATCCCAGTGCCCAGACACTGGGATCCAGAAAAGTTTGCTTGTAAGCAAGCAAACTAGCATAGAAAGTGGTTACAACATTTTCGATGAGATTATATGGAAAACTGGATCCCAGTGTCTGGGCACTGGGATGACAAAGGAGGACGTTATTCCAGTGCCAAGCACTGACCATTTGCTGTGCAATTTACCTTCAAAAATGAATGTTCGTACAGCTATGGAATGAATCGCGGTATGACGTAGGACTGCTGTCATTCCAGTCTGGAATCTAGTCTTTATTATGCAGCCACTTATTTAAAGTTAAGTTTTCTGGATCCCAATGTCAGCTACTTGGATGACAAGAAAGGGAGCACTGGAATTTTTGTTTCAATATTTGTACATTAGCCATGCATCTGAACAGATATCTCCCCTAAACGGATACACTGTAGAAGGAGAGTTTCTTCTCCCCAGAAAGCTACACATTAAACCTAAAGTGCATTATATCGCCATCTTGTACGATATAATCTCTGCCTTCAAAGCGAATTTTTCCTGCGTCTTTACAAGCCGGTTCACTTCCATACTTTATGTAGTCTGCAAAGCTTATAGTTTCTGCTTTTATGAAGCCTTTCTCAAAATCAGTGTGGATTACACCTGCTGCCTTATCAGCTGTTGATCCTATTTTTACTGGCCATGCACGTGCTTCTTTGGGGCCCACAGTAAAGAAAGTTATCATACTCAGCACTTCATACATAATACGCGCTACTCCATCAAGGCCTGATTCTTGTAAGCCAAATTCTGATAAAAAACTCTGTTTTTCCTCTTCACTATCAAGATTTGCAATATCTGCTTCAAGTTTTGCTGAAATGCAATAAAATTTGCTTTTATTTTCCTCCGCCACTTTCTCTACCTTTTTAGATAATTCATTGCCAGTTATAACATTTGTATCTTCAACATTGCAAACGTACATAACGGGCTTTGTTGTGAGCAATTGAAGCGACTTCATCTCATCTCCATCGATATTCTCCAAGCTTCTTGCAGGTTTACCTAATTTTAAAGTAGCTAATACCTCTTGCATTAATTCAAGTTGTCTCTTTAGCTCTTTATCACCTTGCTTTGCTTTCTTTTCCAATTGAGGAAGCCTTTTTTCTATGCTATCAATATCAGCTAGGATTAATTCCATTTCTACCACTTCAGCATCTGATATTGGATCTATTTTACTGTGTACATGGCTGATATCGTCATCCGTAAAGCACCTGAGCAGATGAACGATGGCATCAACTTCTCTGATATGGCTTAAAAATTTATTGCCGAGCCCTTCACCTTTGCTTGCGCCTTTTACGAGGCCTGCAATATCTACAACTTCTAATTGGTTGTAGATTACCTTCTCTGAGCCTGCAATTGCTGCGATTTGTTTCAAACGCTGATCTTTTATCGAAATCTTGCCTATATTTGGCTCGATTGTGCAGAAAGGATAATTTGCAGCTTCGGCTGCACTTGACTCTGTAAGCGCATTAAATAAGGTTGATTTTCCTATGTTTGGTAACCCAACTATACCGCAGTTAAAGCTCATATTTGCTACTTAAAGCTATAATTATTGCATAATTTAAAAATTTCTGCTATACTTAATTAGTTACTTATTGACAGTTTTGTTGGTATAGTAATATATTGCTTAAATTAAGGTAAAAATTATGGCTGAATCTAGGAAACGGAAACTATCAAGTGATTTTCATGATGTTGAGGTTGAAATAAAAAGGCCCAAGATCTCAGGGCAAATGAATGTACTTAGGAAACGGAAATCATCAAGTGGTTTTCACGGTATTGAAAGTGTGAAAAGGTCCAGGAGCTCCGAGCAAGAAATACCTCTTTTAAATAGTAACTCTTGCCCTGATGATTTCTATGTCGGGCAAGCAATTGATAATGGAAGCTGTTTTTTGACTCGTTTAGACAGGGGTTAGAGCAGCAGAAAGAGATAAAAGTTACTGTTGAACAGCTACGGGTGGACTGCAAGGAATTTGCACAAAACAATCCGCCAGAATGGTTTGTACATTCTATTGCTAACAGTTACGATAATGATGGCCAGCACCGTAGTGAAACTGTAGATGATTATACAGCAGACATTATGCGTAACGGTGGGTGGGGTAGCTCTTATGTTGAAGCTAGGATACTTTGTGAAAAGTATGGTGTAAAATTACATGTTATAGAGAGTAACCCATTGCATGCTATTGACACCCAACAAGATCGGTTTTTGCATGAATTAATAGACAATTCAGGTTCAAAAAGTGCAGGTGAATACAATAAAGTTGATTATAATGATAGTAGTATTGTGCATATAATAAACAAAGGCTATTCTCATTTCGAACCATTGCTTGATATAAACAAAAGTTTAGCAAAACAACTGCAAGAGGAAACCAAACTTAAACAAGAGCAAGAACAAGAAGATTTCCTATTAGCAAAAAAACTGCAGCTAGATGAGATCTTAGAGTATTGTAACCTTTCAAAGGATATCTCTGAGAGAGCAGAGGTTGGGAAGAGATTTGATGAGTTATTGGCAAAAAATGCTGATGGAAAAATTGGTGATGTTGTGGAGCAGTGCGTTAGTGATATAAAGCAGCACATAGAGCGCTCTGAAGAGCAAAACCCTTCAAGTTTACCAAGATGTGGTATCGAGGAAACAAGAATAGAAAAAACATTTCATCAACAACCACAACTTGTAAAATTTTAATAGCCCTGTATATTTTTATATAGGGCTTTTGCAAGCATTTCATATAATATGAACTTGCAGTACGTACTAACCTAAATGCAAGTTGACCATGAAACTAGTTTAATTATTGATGCCATAGAGGAATTTGGTGGTGAGGCTAGGCTTGTCGGCGGGTGTGTGAGAGACTCAATTTTGCAGCGTGATGTCCACGACATCGATTTAGCTACTAATTTGCTTCCCAATCAAACGATTAAAGCGCTAAAACTCCGTAATATAAAAACTATTCCAACTGGCTTAAAACATGGGACTATAACTGCGGTTCTAAATCAAAGATCTTTTGAGATCACAACACTAAGGCATGATGTGAAATGTGATGGCAGGCATGCAAAAGTAGAATTTACTAATAATTGGCAAGCTGATGCTTCAAGGCGTGACTTTACATTTAACGCTCTATATGCAGATAAGCATGGCCATATATATGACTACTTTGGTGGTATAGAGGACTTAAAGGCGCGAAGGTTAAACTTTATAGGCAACGCTGAAGATAGAATTAAAGAAGACTATCTACGTATTTTAAGAGCATTTCGTTTTCATGCAAAAATATGTGTCGGAGATTTTAGTGATGAAATACTAAGCGTATGCAAAAAGCGTTCGCATATGATCCAAAACCTCTCTGGAGAGAGAATAAGAGATGAAATACTTAAATTGCTGGAGTGCAATGATCCTTTTCCAACACTTAAGAGCATGCAAGAATCTGATGTTTTGCAAAAGATTATCCCAAAAGAAGTAAAATGCGAAATTCTGTCTTCGTCACTTCTTTTGGGCACTGATGCACTAGTAAAATTAGCGTTACTCCTTAGGACTACCAAAAATGACAGGCTAAGTCTTGGAGAATATGTAAGCAAGTTTCTACGTCTTTCGAACAAGCAAAAGAAAAAGCTGTCGTTTTTACTATCCAACAATATCAAAACAGAACTCTCAGAAAAAGAGCAAAAAAAATACATATCTTTATTTGGTAGAGAATTATATTGTGATTTAGTAAAAATTTGTGGTGTTGAGTCTGGAGAAAATGTTGATAAATACATTTCGTTTGCTAATACATTCAATATTCCAAAATTTCCTTTATCTGGCGATGATTTAATAAGTATAGGTCACCAGCCAGGAAAAAGTTTGGGTAGGAGCTTGGAGTTGCTAAAACAACATTGGGAAGATAGCTCCTATATTTTAACAAAAGAGGAGCTGGTGCTTTATGCTAAGAGCATACTCTAACTGCTTTCCGGCTGCTCAATGAATGTATGCTTGCAATATTAGGGGACTCATGGGAGTGTTAAATAAACTGTGTCAAACCGAAAAAAAAGTAATAAATTGATATAAAAAAATGGAGGTTTGACAATGAGTCAGAAAGTAGTAAACAGAACTACCGGTTTGGTAGATTATAAAGAATTAGAAACAAATATCCTGTCGTCTATACGAGAAGGAAGACCGTTGACAGGAAGAGATGGAGCATTAACACCGTTTATAAAAAAGTTGCTGGAGGTAAGCCTGGAAGGTGAAATAGAAAACCACTTGTCGGCTAAAAGCGAAGAGAATAATCGAAGAAATGGGAGAAATGCAAAAACTTTACGTACAAGTGCAGAGCTATTAACACCAAGAGATAGAGAAGGAAGTTTCGAACCACAAATAGTCAAAAAAAGGCAAACAAACTTACATCCAGAGCTTGAAACGAAGATTTTGAGCACATTTGCCAGTGGTATGGGCTATAGAGATATAGTGTCACATGTTGAGGAAATTTATGATCACAAAATATCGGCGGCAGAGATATCAAGTATTACTGACAAATTGCTACCAGTAATCAACGAATGGCGTAGTCGCCCGCTGCAGTCTGTATATCCGATAGTTTTCATGGATGGCATGTTTTTTAAAGTCAAAGAGGACGGGCATTGCGTAAGTAAATGCATGTATAACATATTAGGCATAGATCAAAATGGCAAAAAAGAAGTATTAGGTTTTTATTTGGCTGAAAGTGAAGGAGCTAACTTCTGGTTGGGAGTGTTAAATGACCTCAAAGAAAGAGGAGTAGAAGATATCCTTATTGCCTGCGTTGATGGGCTAAAAAGCTTTCCTGCAGCTATAAACAGTGTCTTTCCTAATGCGGAAGTGCAGATGTGTATAGTGCATCAGATACGCAACTCACTGAAGTATGTGGCCAGTAAAGATGCGAAGAGTTTTTTGAGCGATTTAAAGAAGGTATATCAAGCTTCAAGCAAGGAAATTGCCGAGAATTATCTGTTGGAATTGGATGAAAAATGGGGCACAAAGTACCCTATGGTTATAAAATCTTGGCAGAATAATTGGGAAAACTTGTCTGGTTATTTTAAGTATTCTGGTCCAGTTAGGAGGATAATCTACACCACCAATCCCATAGAGGGGCTACATAGGCAAATTAGGAAATTCACTAAGACCAAAGGCTCATTTACCAGCATAAATGCCTTGTATAAGCAGGTATATTGTGCTATAAAGAAGGCAGAGGAAAAGTGGACGATGCCTGTACATGATTGGGCATTAACTATCTCTCAACTTGATGTTTTCTTTCCTGGCAGATTGAAAATTGAGTCGAACTAAAAATGCGGTTTGACACAGTTTATTTAACACTCCCTCAAAGGAGGTAGGTTTCATGCAAGAAAAGCACTATACATGTCAGCTCTTGTTGCTATGCGTCATAACAGGAGAATGAAAGTACTTTATCAGCGTTTAGTTAACTCTGGCAAAGTTGCTTTAGTTGCTGTCATGAGAAAAATTATCGTTTGTTTGAATGCCATGATAAAAAATAACAATTTTTATCTTGACTCCTAAGACGGTAGATTCCAGTGCTTGACACTGGAATCCAGCCTTGCCGTAATCTCATCAAGAACGTTGTGTTTTAACATAAGATCAGCCACTTTTATGCTTACCAACTTAGTGCCCAATCTGGATCCCAGTGGGCTTTGTTGCATAGCAACCGAAAAAATCTGGTAGCTACTGACAAAATTCATTATAAATAACCATTTAACTGTTGAAGAAAAAATATGCCACAGAAAATGAAAGTCAGTAACCAAAACGAATATAACAAATTCCTTGAAAAAAGGGGAAATATTTTTCATTACATCGATGAAGCTATCGAAAATTGGTATGAAAATAGTCCAAAAATGCAGGGCGGCAACTATATTTACAGTGATAAAGTCGTAATTTTGGTGCATATAATTGTCAATCTTTTTAGAATTGGTTTAAGACAAACGGTGGGGTTTATAAAAGGATATCTGCAACAAATAGGAAAAAATTTGGCAGTTATCAGCTATTCACAAGCATCAAGAAGGTTTAAAAAACTTAATATTAAGATAAATGATTGCAGGGTTGATAAAAGCAACATGGAAAATATTGAAATTATCATAGATAGCACAAGTATCAGCATTTACAGTAACACTCCTGGCCACAGTAAGGAAAACAGTGCAGATAGAAAGTACCGAAGCTACGAGCAAGTAAGAAAGTTACATGTTATGTTAAGTGTGAATAGTAAAAAAGCTATAGCTGCAAGATACAGTAATGGCGTCTACTCTGACCACTATGGAGCTTGCGATTTGCTTGAAGAAGTTAATTTTCAGCACAAAATAAAAGCATTATATGCAGATAGGGCATACGATAGGCACAAACTTTATAAATTGTGTAAGAAATACGATATAAAGACAAAAGTTCTACCAAAAAAGGATGCAGCAGAACATTACATAAATTTGTCGTAAACCATCACTGCTTAAGGTGCTATGCAACAAAGCCATCCCAGTGTCACGCACTGGGATGACATCATAGGGGCTCGGATGACAAAAAAGGGGCTACTTGGCTCTCTGTTATAATGTTCGTTTGCTTGACCTAAGATCCAGGAGTATTTAAACTGAACTCTATACAGTGCTAAAAATGATAGGAAATCTAAGCGGAATAGTTGATGAAGTGCGCAGCGATCACATAATCCTGAATGTGAATGATGTTGGCTATATGGTGTATCTTTCAGCCAAAACTTTAAGTGCTTGTGCAATTGGAAGTAGAATCAAATTACTTATCGAAACCCATGCAAATAACAGAGAAAACACTACTCAGCTATATGGTTTTATAAGCAAAGAAGAACAACAGTGCTTGAGATTGCTAGTTAAAGTAAGCGGCGTTAGCTATAAAACTGCAATGTCAATTTTGAGTAAATTAACTCCAGAACAGCTATTTTTGGCAATTATGAATGAAGATAAAGTAGCACTCAAGATGAGTGGTCTTGGCCTAAAACTCATAAATCGAATCATCACTGAATTAAGTGGCAAAGTGAGTAAATTAGAAATAAATAACAATAATTTTCATCCAATCAATGAAGATGCCCTTTCAGCATTGATCAATCTCGGATATGAAAAAACAAAAGCTTATGATACGATAAAAAAAATACAAGACGAATCGTCAAATCTGGACACTAAGGATATTATTCGCATGGCGCTTAAAACACTATGAAATCAATATCGTGCGATAAAGAATATACTGAAGATGTACGCAATATCAACATCAGACCTGAACAACTTGATGATTTTGTCGGGCAAAAAGACTTAATACAAAATTTAAAAGTGTTTATAAACGCTGCAAAGACGAGAACTGAAGCTTTAGATCACGTTTTATTATATGGTCCTCCAGGGCTTGGCAAAACAACTTTAGCACAAATTATCTCTAAAGAATTAAGGGTAAGCTTTCGCGCAACTTCTGGTCCTTTACTTAGCAAAGCTGGAGACTTGGCCGCAGTGCTTACCACTTTAAATGCAAAAGATGTTCTATTTATCGACGAAATCCATAGATTAAATCGCAGCATCGAAGAAGTTTTATATACTGCTATGGAAGATTTTTGCTTGGACATATTAGTAGGTGAAGGTCCATCTACTCGCACTTTAAGGATAGATCTACCACCATTTACGTTAATCGGAGCAACTACACGGCTTGGATTACTTTCTGCGCCACTCAGAGATCGCTTTGGCATTCCTTTGCATCTTGAGTTTTATTCTTTTGAAGAGCTAGTCGATATTATAAAAAGAGGCGCAAGAGTTCTTTCTACTGAAATTGAAGAGAATGCAGCACGGGAAATTGCCTGCCGTGCACGTGGCACTCCAAGAATTGCTTTGAGGTTACTCAGAAGAATAAGGGATTTTGTTGAAGTGAAAGATGATAAAAAAATCACTTGTGAAGTCGCTGATTCTGTATTGCTAAAATTGGGTGTAGATAAAATGGGACTTAATAAACTTGATATGCATTATCTAAGATTTTTATTCAACACCTCAGGACCTGTTGGAATTGACACTATATCTATTGCACTATCTGAGGATGTTGGCAATATTGAAGAAACAGTAGAACCTTATTTAATCAAAATTAGTTTTGTAAAGCGCACACCAAGAGGACGCGTTCTAACCGACCAAGCAAAGGAGTATTTGAGCTTTCAACATTAAACATCATAATTTATGGGAGTGTTAAATAAACTGTGTCAAACCGAAAAAAAGTAATAAATTGATATAAAAAAATGGAGGTTTGACAATGAGTCAGAAAGTAGTAAACAGAACTACCGGTTTGGTAGATTATAAAGAATTAGAAACAAATATCCTGTCGTCTATACGAGAAGGAAGACCGTTGACAGGAAGAGATGGAGCATTAACACCGTTTATAAAAAAGTTGCTGGAGGTAAGCCTGGAAGGTGAAATAGAAAACCACTTGTCGGCTAAAAGCGAAGAGAATAATCGAAGAAATGGGAGAAATGCAAAAACTTTACGTACAAGTGCAGAGCTATTAACACCAAGAGATAGAGAAGGAAGTTTCGAACCACAAATAGTCAAAAAAAGGCAAACAAACTTACATCCAGAGCTTGAAACGAAGATTTTGAGCACATTTGCCAGTGGTATGGGCTATAGAGATATAGTGTCACATGTTGAGGAAATTTATGATCACAAAATATCGGCGGCAGAGATATCAAGTATTACTGACAAATTGCTACCAGTAATCAACGAATGGCGTAGTCGCCCGCTGCAGTCTGTATATCCGATAGTTTTCATGGATGGCATGTTTTTTAAAGTCAAAGAGGACGGGCATTGCGTAAGTAAATGCATGTATAACATATTAGGCATAGATCAAAATGGCAAAAAAGAAGTATTAGGTTTTTATTTGGCTGAAAGTGAAGGAGCTAACTTCTGGTTGGGAGTGTTAAATGACCTCAAAGAAAGAGGAGTAGAAGATATCCTTATTGCCTGCGTTGATGGGCTAAAAAGCTTTCCTGCAGCTATAAACAGTGTCTTTCCTAATGCGGAAGTGCAGATGTGTATAGTGCATCAGATACGCAACTCACTGAAGTATGTGGCCAGTAAAGATGCGAAGAGTTTTTTGAGCGATTTAAAGAAGGTATATCAAGCTTCAAGCAAGGAAATTGCCGAGAATTATCTGTTGGAATTGGATGAAAAATGGGGCACAAAGTACCCTATGGTTATAAAATCTTGGCAGAATAATTGGGAAAACTTGTCTGGTTATTTTAAGTATTCTGGTCCAGTTAGGAGGATAATCTACACCACCAATCCCATAGAGGGGCTACATAGGCAAATTAGGAAATTCACTAAGACCAAAGGCTCATTTACCAGCATAAATGCCTTGTATAAGCAGGTATATTGTGCTATAAAGAAGGCAGAGGAAAAGTGGACGATGCCTGTACATGATTGGGCATTAACTATCTCTCAACTTGATGTTTTCTTTCCTGGCAGATTGAAAATTGAGTCGAACTAAAAATGCGGTTTGACACAGTTTATTTAACACTCCCGAGAAAAGTTCGTTGAAAGAATGCTCTCGATATTTTTTACTTCACGTTTGAATAATCAGAACCCTGTCCAGAAATTACAGAATTTAGTCGCTATTCCTTCTTAATTGGGAATACTCCGTGAACGGTTACTAGTGAACTATCTAAAATAGCTATAAAGATTACACATAGAATTACATAGATTACTATCATAACGAAACCCTCCTATTCACCTTCCATATCAAAAATACATACTGTAAGTTTAATATGGAGAGTACATTACCACTTATTTCCCAATTCCAGTCTTATTGCCTATAATTTCTACTTTATCTATCTATAACCCTCAAATTTGCTACTGATCTCCCTAATTTTTTGGCTAATTCTACAGCCTTTACTTTAAATTCTACTGTAAATTTCTACTATTTGGCATATTATAGCTCCACCTCTTATATTCTAATCTACCTATTGAGATTATTTCCAAGCTTGGTTACTCCTACATCAGAAAGACAAGTTGATACTTTATCCTTTGGTAGGACATTTGTACAAAAGCACTTCTTGCACTTTTCTAAAACATTATCTAACCCAATATTACCACTAAATTCAACTCCTCTTTCAAGACTTGCTGTTATTTCTGGATATGCGTCTTTAAGTTCAACACGCATTCTAGCTTGTTCTTTTGAGTCTAGGTTTCTTATTTTACCTTCTACAAATGAATCAAAATTCCTAAGAGCAAACTCAACTGCAACTTTGCTGCTTGGTACAACTTCTACTCCTTTACTTATTAAATTTTGATAGCGTCTACTTGGAGTATTATCTAATGCATCAGCAACACAACTTGCAAGGGCAACATTTTCACTGTTTAGGAAATTATTCCAACCAACAGCTGATATACTTTTTGGTGCATTATTATTCTCACCTTTTACATTAATGACATCATTCTTACCCGCAATGTTGTATTGGGTGGTAGCCCAGGAATTGTAGAAAAAGTGCTAGCTGCTAATTTTTTCACCCAAGAAATACAATTATTTATCCATGAAGATGGTCTTGCCGCATTGCTTGTTGCTATTTCAGGTTGATTACTTAAATCTATAGCAAGAAGATTACGTGACAAGTGGCCAAGGTGCGCCAAGGTGCGCCAAGGTGCGCCAAGAAGTGCTTGGAGAACAGTTGGTGAAAATCCAACACAAACAAAGTCTAGCCAACAGTTTGGAACAGACCACTATGTTGCATGAGGTAACGAGTGTAATAGAGCTAGTGGGATGGACAATGCAGGGTACAACGAAAGTGAAGGGATTGAGTTCCGAAATACCTGAAGACATAGAGGTCGACATTTTCATGGCCATGGAAGACAGCATGAAGGATAACGTAAAGGCAAGTTATCACTCACTCTATCGGGATCTGAGACCGTGCCATGTATTGAAATGGACTTCAAGTGAACTTGGGAGATCCTATGCATTCCTACAAAGGTACGCTGGAACAAGTCAACAAAGGCAAGAACTAGCGGAAGATGCAGGGGAAGTCGGACTGATTGATAGTACTCAGAATGTGGGAAAGCCACGTACAAGGGGAAGCGATCAGCAATATAGTAACTGGAATAGGGATTGCTAGGCCAATACAACGGAGGTTGGAATAACATGCAAAATAAACTAAACCAGATAGCAGTAAGAGCAAAGCAAGATAAGCGACTAAAATTCACATCGTTAGTCCATCTGATAAATACAGAGAATCTTGCGAGATGTTATAAAGAACTGAAGCGTAACAAGGCTTGTGGAGTAGACCAGATAACAGTGGAATCATACGGAGAAAATCTGAATGAGAAACTCGAAGTGCTAGTAGAAAGTATGAAGAGGAAGCAATATCAACCACAACCAGTAAAGAGGGTATATATACCGAAAGCTGGAAGTAAAGAGAAACGCGGACTCGGAATACCATCGACCGAGGATAAATTAGTACAGATTATGCTGAAGAAGATATTAGAAAATATTTACGAGGCAAACTTTCTGGACAGCTCATATGGATTTCGACCTGGAAGAAACTGTCATCAAGCGGTAAATGCACTAGATAAAGCAGTTATGTACAAGCCAATAAACTACATTGTAGAAGTGGATATCAAGAAGTTCTACGATAATATACAGCATAAATGGCTAATGAGATGTCTAAGGGAACGAATAACTGACCCAAATTTGCTGTGGTTAGTAAAGCGGTTTCTCAAGGCAGGGATAGTCGAAGCTGGAAATTATGAAGCAACAAAACAAGGTACACCCCAAGGTGGTATAGTAAGTCCTGTATTAGCAAATATATACTTACATTATGTGTTGGATTTATGGATAGAAAAGAAATTTAAACCAAGATCCAGAGGATATATACAACTAATAAGGTTTTGCGACGATTTTGTGGTTTGTTGCGAAAGTAAGGTAGACGCGGAAGAATTTCTGGAATTACTGAAACAAAGGCTAAATAAATTTGGGTTGGAAGTATCTGAAAACAAGACCAGAGTAGTAAAGTTTGGCAAGAGGGAGTGGCAACAAGCGATAAGAGAGAAACGAAGGACGGAAAGTTTCAATTTTCTGGGGTTTACGCACTATGGTGCAAAAAGTCGTCGTGGTAGATTAATAATGGGACATAAAACCTCAAAGTTAAATCTAGCCAGAAAACTAAAAGAAATCAAGGAGTGGTTGAAAATAGTCCGCGGAAGTATTCGACTTAAAGATTGGTGGCAAGTACTGAAGGCTAAATTAACAGGACACTATAACTACTTTGGTATTAGCGGAAATTATTGGTGTTTGAAACAATTTTACACATCAGTAAGAAAGCTAGCATTTAAATGGATAAATCGGCGTAGTCAGAAAAAGAGTATGACCTGGGAACAGTTTGTACACTACGTAGAAGTAAATCCATTACCAAAGCCAAAAATACATTTTTCTTTATATGCATAAGAGGGACGACTGTGAAAACTAATATTGATGAGCCGTGTGCGGGAAATCTGCAAGCACGGTTCTTTAGGGGGAGTTGTAGTAATATAACTCAAACGAGAGGAGTAAAGCTACAGCTTCTACCGAACAAAAAAATAAATGGTAAAAAATTGTCTAGTAAAATGTTAAAAGCGGTAGAGCGAATAGCAAAAGAAGGGTTATTACCTAATTTTATAAAAGCTGCTCCAACAGCAAATAAAAAGATTAGTAAATTGCCTGTCTTAACATATCCTGAGGAGCTCAATCCATTTCGATCAGCTTTATGCAAGATAAGGCTAAGTGAATATGAAAATGTGAAATTAAATGAATTCTTGGAAAAAGCTATTGCAGCTGAAAATCTAGACAAATTAAGTAAAATCGTCGATGAAGCTTTGGATTTAGGAATAAGAGTAAACGCTCGCAACGAAGATGGCTTTAGCTTCGCTAACGTTACAATGTTTAAGATGTATCGTGATGAATTCAAAGAAAATAAACAAGAAGATATAATCAGAAAGTTAGCCTTACATGGAGCAGATTTTAATGTACAAGTTGATAAGAAAATAGCTGAAAAAGTGCAAAAAGAAATTGAGCCACAAATATATAGTAGGCTCAAGAAACTTAGGGAAGTTGGAGAAGACGCTACTATAGAAGGAACTGTTGAAGATGTAGAAATTGATAATAAGACCTTCTATATTGAATTTTCACATAGCTGCATAGTTGATGTTGCCAAAGTTGTAGAAGGTGCAAAAAATTTGGGCTTAAGTAAAGGAGACTTAAACCTTGGCGGTAATATCATAAAAATAGGTGATGGTGAAGTTGAGGTCAAAACCGGGAAAGACGGTAAAAGAAATTATGTAGATATATCCGATAACAGCGCTTTTACAGTAACACTTTGCACTAGCCTAGGAGAGCTAAATTTAATGGTATATCACGATACAGAAGACTATCATCAAGTACAAGTTGAGGTGGAAGATGAAGAAATGTGGAATGAGTTGCAAAAAATAGGAAAAATCATAGGACAGGGGTGTTTATTTGGTGGAATGTCTGTTAAAGAAGCAGTAGAAAGAGGCAGTTTTACTAGGTGTGGAAGGTGGGGTGACCAAAATTCTAAAAGTAGTGAGACTTTTTCTTGGGTAAATAAATTAAAAGACAACAAAACAACATCCGTAGGACGTTCTTGATCGGAGGCTATGTTTTTACATAGCCTTAGCTATTGCGAAGTAAAGTAGTTTTTAAAATTCAATCAAGTTTACCATAAATAATTTACTTTAACCAATAATTTTCTTGTAAAGGTGAGTTGGAAATACATTTAGGCATTATTACTTATTGGCAAGCGCTTCTATTACTGAATGAACAATATCACGCAATGCCTCATCCTTAATTTTCCTGTATTCTCTTACTAATCTTGATATTTCTTCGCTGCCCACATCGCTACGGAAGGCATTATCATGCAAGTCTTCAGAGGCTTTGGTAAAAAAATATGACATATCAACGGACAAAGCTTCTGCCAAATTATACAGCCTATCAACTATAAGCCTTACCTCTCCAGTTTCATATCCTTGTATATGCTGAAATGAAATTTCAAGCTTTTTTCCTAAGTCTCTTTGGCTGAGACCACACATTAACCTTCTTTTTCTTATTCTTTCAGCTATTTGCTTATCGATAGGATGTTGTATGGTCATTTTACATATCAGGTAATATTAGCTATGTATTATCACTTTGAGAAAAAGATTTTACCAATATATAAACTACACTACGTAACCTTTTGCTCTTAATTTCGTTATATCCTTTGACTAGTTTTAGTATTTCTTCATCGTAACTTTCATGTGAGTCGGCGTGCATATCAGTAAAAAAATCAGCAACATTAATCGATAGGGCTTTTGCTAAGTCATACAGTCTACTGGCTAAAATACAATTTGAACCATTTTCGTACCTTTGTATCTGTCTATATGAAACACCTATTCTTTTTCCTAATTCAGTTTGTGTCAAGCCACAGTATAACCTAAGTTCCTTTATTTTTTTGCCTAATTCCACCTTTCATTACTAATTTTAGCTGTTCAAGCTTATATTGAATTTTTTAATTTATGAAGTGGAAAAAAAGAAGGAAAGCTAGAGAACTTTCCTTCCAGTCTACAGATTACAATAAACCACTGTCATAAAAACTAAAATGGCTCTTCTGTGTTACGATTATATGATCTATCAATTTCATTCCTACATTTTCACAGGTTGCAGCTAATGTAAGTGTGTTATCCTCATCCTCCTTTGACGGTTCTATATCTCCACTTGGATGATTATGTGAAATTGCAACAGATGCTGCGTCAATCAGTAACCCCTGCTTTATTATTTCCCTCACATATAGAGGTACTCTGTCTATAGTTCCACAATCTTGAATATACTCATATATTAAATGACCACTTCGATCTAAGTATACCACTCGTAAGCTTTCCTTTCGTGACTGCCCTATTGCTGCTTTAAAGTATTTTAATAGCTCTTCTCTATTATCAAGAATCGACAGCTTTTTTAACTTACCTTTCAATATCCTATCGAAAATCTCTTTCAGGCAAAAGATACTTGCTATTGCTCCATCGTTCATTCCTGTAACATTTTTTAGTTCATGAAAATCAGCATTAATTACCCTCCCTAAACTACTAAAGAGCTCCATTAGCCTTTTGGAAACTTCTCTTCCTTCTGCATATCCAGACAGAGTACGTTCTAGTAGCTCGTGATCCAATAAAGACCTGCCTCTGCTTGATAGAATACGAGTTTCCAATTTTTCTTTTCTCTCACTATTATTCATAAAAACCTCCAAGGTCAACATTATATACAAATTCAGCGCCAGCTTTCTGACGCAATAGTTCTCGAGGAATAACCCTCTTGAACTCTAAATTTGCAATGTTGTCCTTGTTGCTTTAAAAGCTGGAATACCATTTGCCATATGAATTTGTGCATTGACATTTACTGTGCTAATTCCCTGAAGCGCAACGGTATTTATATTTGCAATCATAATATATTATATAAAATTGTTAATATAATATATTAAAGAAGTGATGAAGTAAAGGCTACAGCAATTAAAGATGGCTTAACTTAGCAAAAAAGTGCATAGTATCCTATCGCTTTGCTGATTACAAAATGTTTATAAGGATAATAACTTTTCTTTTGCTATACTCAAGCGCAGTTTTCTGTAGTGATTGTAATTTTAATTTACCATACTGTGGGCTCAGTTGTAATCTGGATCTATCATATAGGAATTTAAGTAATATAAAAAAATTATTGAATAATGACGATAAGTTTGTTGCACTTACGTTTGATGATGGACCGTCTAACAATAGAGTAAACGATATTATTAATGTTCTGGAAAGCTATGAAGCAAAAGCAACATTTTTTGTGCTTGGTGAACGTATAAATGAAAAAACGTCTAAAATAGTAAAGAAAATTCATGAATCAGGTCATGAGTTAGGCAATCACTCTTGGTCGCATAGGAAGTTGACATCACTTTCAAGTGAGGAACAATTGCAAGAATTGGAAAAGACAAATACAGCAATTAAAAATGTAATAAAACAAGATGTAAAATGGTTTCGTCCGCCATATGGATGTCATGACGATAATCTGATTGAAAATACTGATCAATTAAATATGTATTCAATATTATGGACAGTTGATTCGCTAGATTGGCAAGGTGATAAACCAGAAGCTTTAGTTGAAAGAGTTTTAAGTAATGTACATAATGGAGCAGTTATACTGTTTCATGATCACAATAACAGATCAAACACAATTGAAGCTTTACCTCATATTATTAAAATACTAAAAAAATCAGGTTACAAATTTGTTACCTTAAGTGAGTGGGAAAAAAGGGTTTGTAATACGGTAAAAGCCAGAAGTGTAACAATAAAAGAGGGGGGAAAAGTGCGTTTTGAAGGAATGTTATGTGGACAAAAAACAAAGTCTTTAACCGCAGAGCATTTATATTAGGCGGTATTCAGCTTACCATTTCCGCTGTTTTTAGCTATAGGTTATATAATTTACAAGTACGAAACAGACAAAAATACGAAACGCTGTCTAATAACAATAGGGTACGAATCACCACTATTATGCCTCAGCGAGGCAAAATTTTAGATAGGAATAGCATTGAACTTGCGATAAACAAAATTTCGTATGTTGTTTTGTTTGATGGTTCTGGTAAGGAAGTTGATTTGCAAACATTATCAGAAGTCGAGTCTAAAATAGCAAAATCGTCAGAAACAAAAGTAACTGCTCTTTATAAACGTTATTACCCGTTTGGTTCAATATGTTCTCATGTAATTGGATATACAAAAAGACAGCAAGGTATAAACGAAGTAGGAATCAGCGGTATTGAATATACATATGATCATATATTGAAAGGCAAGCCAGGAAAATCTGAGCAGGAAATAAATTCTAAAAAACGCGTCATAAAAGAATTATCAAGTATACCACAACAAGACGGACAAGATGTACAGCTGACAATTGATGTTAATCTGCAAGAGAAAATCGCAGAGGTATTTAAAGATCACCAGGGCTCCGCAGTGGTAATTGATGTAAATAATGGAGAAATTTTAGCATTATATAATTCACCTTCTTACGATAATAATCTTTTTGCTAGCAGATTATCAAATGAGACTTGGGAAAGCTTGAATACTCCTTCATTACCACTTGTGAATCGTGCATTGTCGTATCAAATTCCACCTGGTTCAATATTTAAAGTAATAGTTGCGCTTGCGAGTTTAAAAGACGGGATAATAACACCAGGAGAAAAATTCTCGTGTAAGGGCTATATGAAAATAGGTGAGCGGAAATTTCGTTGCCTGAAAAGCAAAGTCCATGGATATGTATCTTTAAATGAGGCAATGGCATTATCATGCAACACTTACTTTTATAACATAGGAAAAAAAATAAGTGTAGACTCTCTAGTAGAAATGGCCAGAAAATTTGGTATTGGAAGTGGGCCACTGATTGGAACGTTTAAAGAAGAAGCTCCAGGATTGTTGCCCGATAGAGATTGGCGCGCACGAAAGCTATATTCGCAATGGTATTTAGGTGACACTATCAACTTAGTTATAGGACAAGGGTATTTGCTTACAACACCACTGCAGCTTGCAGTTCTTGCAGCAAGGATTGCAACAGGAAAAAAGGTAATTCCCCACATTGAAATGAGTAAAACGATACAAGATTTTCCCGATATTGATGTGAATCGTGAGCATCTTAGCATAGTTCGAAAAGCTATGTTTGACGTGGTGAATTCTAAAACTGGAACCTATAAAAAAGGGCTAAGCGGCATACAAATTGCCGGCAAAACCGGCACACCAGAAATAAACTCTAAGGGCGAAAGTCATAAGTTATTTATCGCTTATGGCCCTTATCATAACCCGTGCTACGCAATCTCTGTGTTTATAGAACACGGCAAAGCCCCACGTCAAGATGTTGCAATTGCTAATGAGATATTGCGATATATGCTTGAAAGATGATCCCTATGAGTATTAGACTTCTTGCATAACCATATAACATTGGGAATAGAAACGAAAAAACTTACTTGACACCCTTCGCCAGTCCCCTTACCATGAAGTCGAAGGTATTCAGTTATCTTCATCTGTGCAGATTAAACAGCAAGAAAACAACGTAGTTGGCGTCTTATTTTTAATTTTTTGCACTATGTGCACCTTGTGTCTTCACAACATTTCTAGGTTTTTACCTATATAAGCTGAAACGCGCTTATTAAAGCGTTTAAGACAGTATAGAACGCCAATTTGCAGGATTAGAGAGTGACAACTAGCTAACACGGGATTTTTTTTGCCTTTTTTTCTGCTTAGTAAATTTCTTAAACATTTAAACTAAGGTGAGTTGCATTTAAAAGCAGCTAAATTGCAGTGTTTAAGACTTAAAAAACGCCAATACTGAAAATAGACAATGACTAGGGCTTCTTTTGCCTTTTTTTTTATTTGGTAAATTTCTTAAATATTTATAGCTAAATGAACTGGGCAGCGCGTGACGCTATCCAAGAGGGTGTCATTCCAGTGCTTGACACTGGAATGGCTTTGTTGCATCGCTATTTATGAAAGGCTAACTATAGTTAGGATTATAAGCAACCTATTGAAAATCTTGTTTTTTTGCAATCAATCTGATCAAATTTAAGAATAGTAATTTATTATTTATATTAATAAATTTAATTCTATTGAAAATAGCTAAAGCATTGAAATTCTTGAATTTTAGCCGGATTAGTGAGTGGTAGTGAAATTTCTTTTACTCAAATTTAGGTATTCACTGACCGTTCTTGTTATAAATACCAGAATAATAAGCTACTGATATTCTCTATCTTTTTTATCTTTAATCCATCATAGCTAGCGATGCAACAAAGCCCACTGGAATCCAGGAATTTTGATTAGAGATTAAATTGGTGAGTATAAAAGTAGCTAATCCTATGTTAAAACACAACGTTTTTAATGGGATTGCGTAAAAGGACTGGATTCTCTTTTCCCGATTTTACAGACTTCGTCTGTTTGACGCTGAGTACTATCAATCAGTCCGACTTCCTCCACATCTTCCACCAGTTCTTGCCTTTGTTGACTTGTTCCAGCGTACCTTTGTAGGAATGCAGAGGATCTCCCAAGTTCACTTAGATTCCATTTTAACACATGACACGGCCTTCGATCCCGATAGAGTGAGTTATATCTTGCCTTTGCGTTATTCCTCATGCTGTCTTCCATCGTACTGAAGATGTCGACCTCTATGCTGTTGAAAATTTCGGAACTCAATACCTTCACTTTCGTTGCATCCTGTGTTATCCATTCCACTAGCTTTACTACGTTCGTTACCTCCCATAGCATAGTGGTCTGTTCCAAACTGTTGGCTAGACTTTGTTTGTGTTGGATTTTCACCAACTGTTCTCTAAGCACTTCTTGGCGCACCAGTATTGTTTCACCTTTTTCGTCTTTTTCATTAATATTCTTAAACGAGTTCTCTAATAATTCATAAAATGACTTATTAAAAGCTTCTCTCTTTTCCTCACTGAACTTGTTCGGTAGAAGCTGTAGCTTTACTCCTCTCGTTTGAGTTATATTACTACAACTCCCCCTAAAGAACCGTGCTTGCAGATTTCCCGCACACGGCTCATCAATATTAGTTTTCACAGTCGTCCCTCTTATGCATATAAAGAAAAATGTATTTTTGGCTTTGGTAATGGATTTACTTCTACGTAGTGTACAAACTGTTCCCAGGTCATACTCTTTTTCTGACTACGCCGATTTATCCATTTAAATGCTAGCTTTCTTACTGATGTGTAAAATTGTTTCAAACACCAATAATTTCCGCTAATACCAAAGTAGTTATAGTGTCCTGTTAATTTAGCCTTCAGTACTTGCCACCAATCTTTAAGTCGAATACTTCCGCGGACTATTTTCAACCACTCCTTGATTTCTTTTAGTTTTCTGGCTAGATTTAACTTTGAGGTTTTATGTCCCATTATTAATCTACCACGACGACTTTTTGCACCATAGTGCGTAAACCCCAGAAAATTGAAACTTTCCGTCCTTCGTTTCTCTCTTATCGCTTGTTGCCACTCCCTCTTGCCAAACTTTACTACTCTGGTCTTGTTTTCAGATACTTCCAACCCAAATTTATTTAGCCTTTGTTTCAGTAATTCCAGAAATTCTTCCGCGTCTACCTTACTTTCGCAACAAACCACAAAATCGTCGCAAAACCTTATTAGTTGTATATATCCTCTGGATCTTGGTTTAAATTTCTTTTCTATCCATAAATCCAACACATAATGTAAGTATATATTTGCTAATACAGGACTTACTATACCACCTTGGGGTGTACCTTGTTTTGTTGCTTCATAATTTCCAGCTTCGACTATCCCTGCCTTGAGAAACCGCTTTACTAACCACAGCAAATTTGGGTCAGTTATTCGTTCCCTTAGACATCTCATTAGCCATTTATGCTGTATATTATCGTAGAACTTCTTGATATCCACTTCTACAATGTAGTTTATTGGCTTGTACATAACTGCTTTATCTAGTGCATTTACCGCTTGATGACAGTTTCTTCCAGGTCGAAATCCATATGAGCTGTCCAGAAAGTTTGCCTCGTAAATATTTTCTAATATCTTCTTCAGCATAATCTGTACTAATTTATCCTCGGTCGATGGTATTCCGAGTCCGCGTTTCTCTTTACTTCCAGCTTTCGGTATATATACCCTCTTTACTGGTTGTGGTTGATATTGCTTCCTCTTCATACTTTCTACTAGCACTTCGAGTTTCTCATTCAGATTTTCTCCGTATGATTCCACTGTTATCTGGTCTACTCCACAAGCCTTGTTACGCTTCAGTTCTTTATAACATCTCGCAAGATTCTCTGTATTTATCAGATGGACTAACGATGTGAATTTTAGTCGCTTATCTTGCTTTGCTCTTACTGCTATCTGGTTTAGTTTATTTTGCATGTTATTCCAACCTCCGTTGTATTGGCCTAGCAATCCCTATTCCAGTTACTATATTGCTGATCGCTTCCCCTTGTACGTGGCTTTCCCACATTCTGAGTACTATCAATCAGTCCGACTTCCCCTGCATCTTCCGCTAGTTCTTGCCTTTGTTGACTTGTTCCAGCGTACCTTTGTAGGAATGCATAGGATCTCCCAAGTTCACTTGAAGTCCATTTCAATACATGGCACGGTCTCAGATCCCGATAGAGTGAGTGATAACTTGCCTTTACGTTATCCTTCATGCTGTCTTCCATGGCCATGAAAATGTCGACCTCTATGTCTTCAGGTATTTCGGAACTCAATCCCTTCACTTTCGTTGTACCCTGCATTGTCCATCCCACTAGCTCTATTACACTCGTTACCTCATGCAACATAGTGGTCTGTTCCAAACTGTTGGCTAGACTTTGTTTGTGTTGGATTTTCACCAACTGTTCTCCAAGCACTTCTTGGCGCACCATACATACCTCACTATAAAAACATACATAAAGTCGCCTAATTTGGCTCACTTTAGTGCAAGATCAATTTTTTTTATTTACTTGCTACTATTTAAGTTATGCGCGTTTTAGCATAAAAAGGCAAGTCTTTTTTCGCGTAGTACACCTTTTTTAACTAAATACTAATATAATATATGAAGATATAAAAATATATGATTAGGTTATTAAACATATCACCCGTTTCTCTTCCCAACTTCTGTTTAAATGACGATGTTCGTGCCACCCTGGGTAAAACACTAAAATGTAACTTTCTAACTCGTGTATTGCGTCCTTTTGCCTTAAATCTAAATTGTTTTCAAAATGAACATAGTGCTCTGCCACACCAAATCCTATAACTTTTTGGTTGGTAAAATCTTCTACCTTGTAGTGGTGAGTAACGCTAAACCTTTCTAAAATTGGCTTGTATTTTAAATTCCACAGTTGTTCAGATACTTCCTAGTAAAAACTTGCTCCCTTCTTCTTCTGCACTTGTAACCGGAAAACATGCGTTCTAAACTCCAACTGTCCGATAATACTATTGCGCTTTAGCAAACTTAATTGCCGGTCTGTGGTAGCGGATATAGCGCTTTGAAGTTATACCACAAATGATTTCGTTCATAAATACCGTTATAGTTCTTATACCAATTCCCATTACACGGCAAATAGATGGACAATAATGGAAGAAAAGCCATAATGAAGTAAGTAAAATAGTTGAGGTATAAATGGCATTAAGATCAAAATTATTGGATGAAAAAGTAGTAGAATCAGCAAAAGAAATGCTGAAGAAAGTAAGGAATAATGCATATGTTTCAAAAAAACTAAATGCTGTAATTGCAGCAAAAAAGTACAGTATAACGGCTGTAGCAAAAATATATTGCATTTCAAGAAGCGCACTAACTTCGTGGGTAAAACTCTTGAAATTTGGCAGAGAAGAAAAACTGTTTGCTCCTCCACAACGCCGTAGAAAAACTAAATTAAATCAGGCTCAACTACAACAAATTGAAGCATGGATAGAAGAAAATCCTAATATTACCATTAAAGAAATGAGAATAAGAATCCAGGAAAAGTTCGGATTAAATATCAGTAAATCTACAGTACACCGCCATATGCAAAAGATGAAATTCTCATATATTACACCAAGACCAGTTCATAATGAACAAGATAAAAGCAAACAAGAGGAATTCAAAAAAAAATCTCAATGGAGCTATTAGCAAGTATCCAGAAAAAGAGCTATTTTTCTTTGATGAATCACGGTTTGGCACACATTCAAAGGTTGGACATGGGTGGTTTAAAAAGGGCACAGGTTAAAACAAAATTAGGTAGGCAAAATTTCTATCTCTATAGTGCGGTTAATCCTAGAAATGGAGAGAGTTCTAGCTCAAATGTCAACACTGATTGCATGAACATATTTCTTGAGCAGATGTCGCAATATCTAGAAACACGAGAGGCTTTTCTCGTTATGGACTGTGCTAGTTGGCATAGGTCAAAAAATTTAAAGGTACCTAAAAATATCGACATTATATACCTACCTCCATACTCACCTGACTGTTGAGAGGCTTTGGTTGTATATAAAACAGAACATTTTGCGCAATAAAATATACGATACAATTGCTTTGCTTGAGGGCGCTTTGTGCAAATTTATTACTTCTCTTGCCAGCTCCACAATTAAACAACTCTGCAATGTCTCCTATTTGACTGGTCAACAATGAGAATTGGTATTACTTGAACATTCTTTGTGTCTCTACGGCACACCTAACCCAAGAAAGGTTTCCCTACGTCATACCGCCGCGGCGCTAACGAGTAGCGGAATGACGAATTTGTTGTTTTTCAAATTGTAGGTAAACCTAAGCCACTTTAGCTATAAAAAGTAGATCATAGCCAACGTTTAAGCCATGTGTTAAAGCTTTTAAAGAGGTCTTAGATGTATGGTCCCAGAGTGTGATGGTGTGGATTTAGTATAAATAATTCTGGAGACTGTGTCCACTGATAACATATAAATTCATAAGGAGTAAGACCCTTAAGAGTTTTGAGTCTCTTTGCATAATTATAAGCCATAACAAAGTTATAAAGGTGTTCTTTAAGTTGCTGGTGCGATTGATAGTAATACTTCTTAACTGTAGCATCCTTTAAAGTTTTATTCATACGCTCAACTTGCCCATTTGTCCAAGGATGGCTAACTTTTGTCAAACGATGTTCAATAACATTCTCTTCGCAAACTCTATTAAATATGTGTTGGAAAGCATACTTATGACGCTTCTGGTTTGTAAATTGTATACCGTTATCTGTCAAAATAGTATGGATTTTATACGGTAAAATTCTAATCAAATTACGTAAGAACTCAGCAGCTATGGGTTTTGTAGCACTGTTACGCAACTCAACATAGGTAAATTTGGATGTCCTATCAATAGCAACAAACAAATGTAATTTGCCCTCCTCAGTTCTAACTTCAGCAATATCAATATGAAAGTAACCGATAGGATATTGTTTGAATTTCTTTTTTGACTTAACTTCTCCATCAACAGTTGGTAATCTGCTAATGTTGTGTCTTTGTAAACAACGATGCAAGCTAGAGCGAGTCAAATGCGGAATTGTAGACTGCAGAGCGTAAAGGCAATCATCTAGTGGCAGTAGTGTATACTTGCGAAATGTAACTATTATAGCTTCCTCTTCTAGCGTTAAAACAGTCGATCTTGGATGCTTTGGACCCATATCAGCATCTTTCGTAAATGAACGTTTTCTCCACTTAATAATAGTTTTTGGATTAAGGTTATAATGCTTGGAGAGTTTTGCTATGCTCTCTTTTCTATTTTGTATTGCTCTACGAATCGTCTGTGTTGTTTTGGCGCACCCATGTAATATTTGTCCCATAACTCCTCCTTTGATGGTATTTTTTTCTCATATTTTATCATACCATCACACTCTAGGACTGTACATCTTAGGCACCATATCAAGGAATGAAACTCCTGCTGCCATATGAAATAGCCAAGAAATAAGAAAGTCACTTTTTCCTACCTTAGGTGCACCAGCAAAGACTAAAAGCCCTCTTGGAGTTAAGATTCTTGGGGCAATTGTATCCTCCGGCATTGGTGATTTGTCACTCAAATATTGTCTTGCAGGAAATGAAACAAATCTCTTCGTCTTTAGAATATCAGTAGTTGGAGTATTGTTATCTAAGTGGAAAAAGTCACCTCTCCCCACTCGACTTCAAAACCGAACTTGATAGTTTCCCATCATCCGGCTTCTCTCTAATAATGCATGTATTTTTTGGTATTCTTAAAAACAATCAACCATTCAATAGTGATTTAGTAAAATAATTTTAACAGTAAGGAGTAACATGAGCTTATGCTCAACGGTTTTGAAATATATACTATTTAACATAAAAGACCGTGCTTAGAGTTCTAGTGCTATATAGGTTGTACCCTACCATTTCATTTTGATAGAGATACTCGGTTATCTTACAAAATAAGCCTTATTGTATAAGAAGACACGATGATAAGCTAGTGTAACTGTGCGCCTATATAAACTAAAAGCACAGTTACACTAATTTATAGAAGATGTAATCTTAAATTGTTTTGTTATTTTTTATCTTTTTAGTCAAATAATTTGTTGACAGTAAAGACAGTATCTATTTTCAACGCGACTGTTCGTTAAAGGTATTACCTGCATCTATTTTATCATCATGTTTTTAGCATGTACAATGTATATACTTTTTATATAATTGAGAATAGCTTTTTACTAATATTCATTATGGGCAAGACTCTCATCTACTTGATCGGCTTTCCAGGTAGTGGTAAGTCTACTACTGCAAAGGAACTGTGTAAAATCATTGATGCGGTGATAGTAAGCAATAATCTATTCAATAATATTATATTTGATATTGTTAAATTACAGAATGCTGAAGTTCCAGATGACCTATGGGAAAAAATTTTTGCAGTCAGAGAAAATATATTAGCAATACTGGAAAAATATTACGTAAAATCAAAACATTATATATTTACAAATGAATTGGTAGAGGGTGATCCCTATGATCAGAAGATATACAACTCAGTGGTAAATTTAAGTAAAAAAATGGGTGCGGAAATTCTTCCTGTGGTACTACATTGTAATAATGAGGAACTAGTAAGGCGTGTTCAATCAGAAGAAAGGCACCAGGAAAATAAAATTACTGATTCGAACTATGCCACGAAGAAAATTAAAGGAAAAAAGCTATTTATACCTGGAGGTACACTTGAAATTGATAACTCAAACTTAAGTGCAAAGGAAGTTGCAAAGAAAATTGTTGAAGAGATGAAGGAAGAAAAAAATGGAAAATTAATTAAAACTTCTATAACAAATAATTTAACAACAGGGGATGCTTGTGATTAAGCAGAAAAGTGAATATCGTCCTTGTGTTGGCATAATGCTATTTAACAAACAAGGACATGTCTTTATTGGAAAACGCTTTGATAGCGACTCTTACTGGCAGATGCCACAGGGAGGGGTTGATGATGGTGAGGAACTGGAACAAGCAGCGTTACGTGAGCTGCTAGAGGAAGTTGGTACAGATAAAGCAGAAATTATAGCTAAAAACAAAGATTGGATATACTACGACTTGCCTGAAGAAGTTATACCAATATGCTGGAATGGAAAATATTCTGGTCAAAAGCAAAGGTGGTTCTTAATGAAGTTTTGTGGAGAGGATAAGAATATTGATATTAATTATACTGATCATCCAGAGTTCAAAGAGTGGCGTTGGCAAAGTGTAGATAGTTTAGTAGCCAGTGCTATATCATTTAAAAAAGAAGTTTATAAAACAGTGATAGAAGAGTTTTCTTCTACAATAAAAGCCTCAACAATAAGCTCATGATAGTAGATTCTCATTGCCACTTGATTTATTTTTCCGATGATGAAATACCAAAAGTAATTTCAAGGGCAGAGCAAAATGGTGTAAAGATTTTGCATAACATATGCATAAGCGTTAATGATATTCCTAAATTACTAAAAATTTCTTCATCCTATGATCAAGTTTACTCCTCTGTTGGTGTGCATCCACTTGATGCTGCCATAGAAAACGGTGAGTGTATACATGTTGATGAATTAGTTGAATTTACCAAAAATCAAAAGGTAATTAGTATCGGCGAAACCGGGTTAGATTTTTATAAATCTGGCAACAAAGACAATCAGAAAAAAAGTTTTGCATCGCACATAGAGGCAGCAAGAATTACTGGGTTACCCTTAGTTATTCACACTAGAAATGCTGATAATGAGATGATTGATATGTTAAAGTCAGAAATGAAAACCGGTACTTTTGGTGGAGTGATGCACTGTTTTGCTTCTTCTAAAGAGCTTGCTTATCAATCTATAGATTTAGGATTATACATTTCATTTTCTGGGATCATTACCTTTAAAAATGCGAGCTTACTCAGAGGAATTGCAAAAAATGTACCGCGCGAGCGTGTTTTAGTCGAAACTGATGCACCGTATCTATCACCCGAGCCCTATAGGGGAAAAAAGAATGAACCAGCAATGGTGAAATACGTTGTTGATTGTTTGGCAGAGTTGTGGAATCAGTCACCCGATAAAGTGGCAGAGATAACCACAAGCAACTTTTTTAGGCTATTTACAAAGCTGAGCTATAAAGAAACTCTATAAAACCATTAATTTGTTTGTGAACCTAAAGATTTCACTAGTTCTTTCACTGCATTCACAGATTTATCGAACATTTCTCGTTCACTATCATTCATTTTAACTTCTAGGATCTTTTCAACTCCATTTTTTCCAATAATTACAGGAACACCAATAAACAAATCTTTCACGCCATAGTCACCATTAAGGTAAGCAGCACATGGTAATATACGCCTTTTATCTTTTAAATATGACTCTAGCATACATATAGCTGAAGATGCAGGAGCGTAGTATGCAGATCCAGACTTAAGCAAATCAACTATTTCTTTACCGCCATTGCGAGTGCGCTTCACTATTTCATCAACTTTTTTCTGCGTAATGAGACCCATATCGATAATTTGGGTAAGTGGAATGCCAGCAACTGAAGCACAATTGATTAGTGGTACCATAGTGTCGCCATGTCCTCCAAGCACAAAGGCAGACACATCTTCAACGGAAATATTTAGCTCTCTTGCAAGAAAATAACGAAAACGGGAAGAATCAAGCACTCCTGCCATTCCAACAACCATATTAGCTGGAAGGTTTGAAAATTTATGCACCACTGAAACCATGGCATCCAGAGGGTTGGTAACCACTATTACAAACGCGTTTGGAGAATATTTTTTAATATTTTCGCCAACCTCCTTCATTACTTTAGCATTGGTTTGCAGGAGGTCATCCCTGCTCATTCCTGGTTTTCTGGCAATGCCAGCGGTTATTATAATTGCATCAGAGTCTTTTATGTCTTCATACTTATTTATACCAACTAAGTTAACATCAAACCCATCAATGGAAGATGACTCTGCTATGTCGAGTGCTTTACCTTGTGGTATTCCATCACTAATATCAAGTAAAACAACATCACCGAGTTCCCTTAGTGCAATCATATGGGCGAGAGTTCCACCGATATTTCCTGCACCGATTAAAGATATTTTTTTTCTTTGTACTATCATTTTCTACTCCTTTGTATTTACTTTTATGGTTTTACCTTCCCAAGGCGATAGGCTATCAAACATACGAAAATCTTGCGGTAAATCTATAGGATTATATACAACCTTTTTTGCCTCTATATCATATCTTACTTCCTCATAACCAGTGAGAGGGAAATCTTTTAACATTGGATGACCTTTGAATCCATAGTCTGTTAGAATCCTACGCAAATCGGGGTGATCAAAAAACTCTATTCCATACATATCAAATACTTCACGCTCAAACCACAAAGCCGTACTAAATATCTTCGCTACACTTGGAAGTATGTCGCTTTCACATAACTGAAGCTTTATGTGTACTCTAATGTTATGCACAATGCTGAGCAGATTGTATATTAGCTCGAAACGCTTCTCTCTATTTGGATAGTCAACTCCAAAAATATCAACTAATAGTTCAAACCTACACTTTTCATCATCACGTAGAAAGAGTAAGTGCTTTTCAATTTCATCTAAAGTTGAATATATTACAATAATGCCATCATCTTTTTGAATGCACTCACACTTGGTCTTTTTTTGTATATGCCTTGCAGTTTTATCCATGCTTTATATTCTGAGTTCGTTTTATTTTGTTTTGTAGGCATAGCATTCCATATAGCAACGCCTCAGCAGTTGGTGGACATCCAGGGACATACACGTCAACTGGCACAATTCTATCACAGCCTCGGACTACTGAATAAGAGTAATGGTAATAACCACCACCATTTGCACAACTTCCCATAGAAATAACATACTTCGGGTCTGCCATTTGATCATAAACCTTGCGCAATGCTGCTGCCATTTTATTAGTTAGTGTGCCAGCAACAATCATCACATCTGATTGACGTGGGCTTGCACGGAACATTATGCCATATCTATCAAGATCATAACGGCTGGATGCAGTATGCATCATCTCAACTGCGCAACATGCAAGACCAAATGTCATTGGCCACAATGAACCAGACCTTGCCCAATTCATTACATAATCTATTAAATCACCAAATTTAGTAACAAGAAACCCTTCTTTTTTATAACGACCCCAGTCATCATTAGATAGAATTTGATTTGTCATAAACTACTCCCACTCTAATGCACCTTTACACCATTCATAGATAAAACCTATAGTGAGTATTGCAAGAAATACCATCATAGACCAAAATCCACCATAGCTTATCTTAGATAAAGAAACAGCCCAAGGAAAAAGAAAAGCAATTTCTAAGTCAAATATTATAAATAATATTGAAACTAGGTAAAATTTAATGTCAAATTTTTTTCTTGCACTGGATAGTGGATTGAAGCCACACTCATATGTGGAAAGCTTTTCACCATCTGGCTTACTCACTGCAAGAAACATAGGCAATATACCTAAAGCAAAAGATACTACAATTGATACGCAGATAAAAATTACTATGGTTAAGTATTCGCTCATTTAACAAAACATATAACACTATGAATTTACATGCTTTCCTAACTTTTTACCACCTAAAATATGCACGTGAAAGTGTGGTACAACCTGCTCTCCATTTTCACCGTAGTTAGTAACTAATCTATATCCTGTTTTTTCTAGATTATATTTGTGTGCTATTTCTCTAACAGTTTTGAAAAAACTTATTATCTCCTCTTCAGAAGCTTTTAGAATAAAATCATCGTATGAAATATATTGATTTTTGGGTATAGCTAAAATGTGAACTGGTGCATCAGGGTACTTATCGCGAAAAGCTAGTACATTTTCATTTTCATGTACCTTCTCACAAGGTAACCCATCTCTTAATATTTGAGCAAAGATGTTATTGCTATCATAAACTTCATTGCTCATATTTTAAGAGCGACCTTTCCCTCTTCCTTCGTTTTTCTCTACATTAGGTGTAGATAGTGGTTTTATCGTTTCACCAGAAGCATTTTCAAGATTTAAAGAGCTTACAAGTTCCCTTGCTTTTACCATGTTCTGCTGTTCTTTCAAAGAGGTTTCTATTCCATTTACCCTTTTTCCAGTAATAACTCCTGGTTGTAAGTAATACATATCCCCAGGAACAGTTAAACTATGATGTCTTTCCTCTATTTTAACTTCATTCATAATACTCCCCTTATAACTCATAACTTTACCCCCTACTCCTTATATTTTCAGAACCCTGCTCAACTTTATTCTGCCAATTTGCAGTTTCCTTTAATAACTCTCCTCTACTACTATCTACAAATGTTTCAGCAGCTTCCAATGCCTTACCCCTATCACTAGCAGATAAAGCCAGAGTTTCTGAAGACTGACCAGCCTTTAGTAACCCTTCGCTACTTGCAGGTTTCGCAGCTTCTGATAACTGCTTTTGATCATCATATTCCTTATACAATTTTTCTGCAATACCATACAGCAATTTTAAGTCTGTGTGAACTTTAAATTCTCCGCCAGTAATTTTTGCTAGCTTTTTAAGGTTGCCACCAACTCCTTCAGCTCCTTCAGCAATTTTTTCAAGAGCAAGCTCTTTTATTCTTTTCTCATCAATTCCTGGATTGTTCTTTTTGATGTCTTCAATTATTTTTTTAACATCAACTTCAATTACAACTTTGTTTTCTTCTTTAAAGATAGTTACATTTGGCAGGTTTTGCTTTATTTTACCTAATCGTTCTGGCGTCAAATAGGGTATATCCCCTGTCAGAGTCCTTGATGCTAAAAAAGTTACCTTTCCTGTTCCTTTCTTTTGCTCCATTATTTGGACACCAAGATCCTCACTAGCTTGTGTGGTTTCTATAGGTGGATCATATTCTTCAAGTGGGTTGCCAATAATAGAACGTCCGCCATTTTTTATGTCGTGCCGCATTTCATCCCAGGACTTAAACCAATTCTTTGGCCATATAGGGTACACTGCACCCTTGACTAGAACTTTTACACCTCTACCCAGAAAACTTCCTACTCCCGAAGCTGCATTACCAACTTTAGCTAGTATAGAAGTAGATTCTTCATTTTTTCCTGTGAACATACATACCTCCAAGGTACTTTCTACAACTAAATACATTTTAATTATAGACGAAAAAATTTAAACTTCTATATCCATTGTAAGATAGAATTATAGGGATTGCAACCATTATTTGTACATTGTCTAAAACATGTAGTATTTTCGCTACTTTTATTGTTCAATTTATTATAAAGAATACTCTCTAAATTATGTTTAAATGGAGCACAAATAATATCATTGATGCAACTGGCGGAAGAGACGTAAATGGTTGTAATTGGATACATAGCTCAAATATTTCAACGGATACAAGAAGCATAAAAAAAGGTGATTTATTTATTGCACTCAAGGGAAAGAATTTTGATGGCCATAATTTTTTGCATGAAGCGTTTTTAAAAGGGGCAGTAGCTGCAATAGTAAGTGAGGGTAAATATAAAAATTTTCCTCTCGTTATTGTACAAGATACCCTGAAAGCTTTGCACGATATGGCATCATACTATATTAGAAATGTTCTTGTTGACGCTAAAGTTATTGCAATTACAGGCAGTGTCGGGAAAACTACTACAAGGGATATGCTGCACACTGTTTTATCGCAATATGGAGTGTCCCATGCAAACGAAGGTAACTTAAATAATAATATAGGATTGCCTTTGACAATTCTAAAAGCTCCAAAAAACTGCCAGTACTTAATCCTTGAAATGGGAATGAATAAAGCTGGTGAAATAAAAGAATTATCAAAGATTAGTAATCCGAATATTGCAGTTATTACCAACATCGAACCTGCACATACTGAAAATTTTTCATCACTATTTGACGTTGCACAAGCGAAGTTAGAGATTCTGTATGGTATGAAAAATAACGGTACTTTGATTTTGAACAGAGATAATAAATATTATGATTATCTCTCATCACATGCCAATAGAAATGTAATAAGCTTCGGTAAAGATAAAAATGCTGAAGTTTGTTTGTTGGACCTAATAAGAAATGATGACGGGCTAAATTTAAAAATCAGGCTGAGTGATAATCAAACTATAAACTGTAATTTACGTGTGCAAGGTGAGCATTTTGCTTATTCGCTACTTGTTGCAGCAGTAGTTGTGCAGAGCCTCGGACTTGATTTATCAAAATTACCACTTGCACTTAAGAATTTTAGTGTAACGAAAGGTAGAGGCAATATTCATAAGGTCAAATACAATAAAAAATATATACATTTAATTGATGACTCCTATAACGCCAGCCCTACTTCGATGAAAACTGCAATAAAAACTTTGAGTACATATTCTAATCAGAGAAAAGTAGCTTTGCTTGGTGATATGTTGGAACTTGGTGATAAGAGCATAGAATTCCATACAGATTTGGTTAAGATTATCACAGAAAATAATATAGATAAAGTTTATACAGTTGGTAAATCTATGTTAGAATTACATGAGCTTTTGCCAGATAATATAAGAGGCGCACATTTTAATGATTCTAATCAATTGAAAAGTGATTTAGCTAACATTGTTCAGAATAATGACGCAATTCTAGTTAAAGGTTCACAAGGAATGAAAATGGATCTTATTGTACGGGAATTCATAATAGAATATTAAGCAAAATCATTGTATTAATTTACAGTAACAAATTATTAGGAACTTTAATCGTGACAAAACGTGTAATTATTTTTGGTGGAACGGGGTTTATAGGGAAACACATCGTAAGACGCTTGGCAGAAGAAGGATATTTAATAAAGATATTCACTCGTAATCAGGAAAAAGCTGCTTATTTAAAATTGTGTGGCAATTTAGGACAAATATCGATATTTAAAGGCGATTTTTTTGATGAAAAATCAGTTCTAGAGGGTATGGAAGAATGTGATGTAGCTATAAACTTAGTGGGAATATTATATGAAGCAAAAAAGCACGATTTTTACGCTGTTCACGTTAAAATAGCTGAAAGGATAGCAAAAGCTGCAAAAATGAAAAATGTACCTATGATGATACATTTTTCTGCTATGGGAATAGAAAATAGCAAGTTGTCAAAATATGCTCAAAGTAAATTGGAAGGTGAAAAAGCTGTAACTTCAGCATTTCAAGAAGCAATAATAATTAGGCCAAGCCTTGTATTTGGTAAGGAAGATAACTTCTTTAATAAATTTGCAAGACTAGCAACTATTCTTCCTTTTTTGCCGCTAATTGGCAATGGAACAACTAAATTTCAACCAATATGTGTAACAGACTTAGCTGAAGTGGTATATCGTATTATCAGTTTTAATAAGCAAGACAAGAAAATTTATAACATGGGTGGACCAAAGGTTTACTCTTTCAAAAGCTTATTGAAGTTTATTCTGAATGTTACTAACAGAAAGTGCTTGTTGATCAATGTATCTTTTCCAATGGCAAAGTTAATAGCTTTCTTTTTAGAAAATAAAATTATTTCTATGCTGCTAAAACCAATAACCGGAGATACGAACCCTGTGCTTACTCAAGATCAGGTGAAAGTTATGATGAATAGCTCAATCGAAAAGTCAGCTGACCTTGAAACAATGAAGGTTCGACCATTAGCAATTGAAAATGTGGTGCCAGAATACTTGAAGATTTATAGAAAGTATTGATAGAAGAGTGTGCCCGGTGGGATTCGAACCTACGACCCACAGCTTAGAAGGCTGTTGCTCTATCCAGCTGAGCTACGGGCACACAACATATATAAAATGCTTCTTAGTACAAGTGAAGTCAAGTATTTCGTGTGAATATGATGTTTATCTTGCAACACCTTGTCATTGCAATTGTGTGTCACGCGCTGCCGAAATTGGATGCGAGAAGTCTATTTATTTTAGAAAATGTTATATAGAAACTTCCTTGACAAACCTCGCCACCCCCCTTATCATGAAACTGAAGGTATTCAGTTATCTTCATCTGTGCAGATTAAACAGCAAGAAAACAACGTAGTTGGCGTCTTATTTTTAATTTTTTGCACTATGTGCACCTTATGTCTTCACAACATTTCTGGGTTTTTACCTATATAAGCTGAAACGCGCTTATAAGTCGTTTAAGACAGTATAGTACGCCAATTTGCAGGATTAGGGAGTGAACACTAATTACCACGGGGTTTCTTTTGCCTTTTTTTCTGCTTAGTAAATTTCTTAAACATTTTAGCTAAAGTTAGTTGCACTTAAAAGCAGCTAAATTGCAACGTTTAAGGCTTAAAAAACGCCAATACTGAAAATAGACAATGACCAGGGTTTCTTTTGCCTTTTTTTTACTTGGTAAATTTCTTAATGTTTATAGCTAAAAGAGCCCAAGAGAGGTGTCATTCCAGTGCTTGACACTGGAATCCAGTTTTCCATATAATCTCATCGAAAACGTTGTAACCACTTTCAATGCTAGTTTGCTTGTTTACAAGCAAACTTTCCTGGATCCCAGTGTCTGGGCACTGGGATGACACCATTCTTTTTCCTGGATTCCAAACTGGGATGACAGCTAGCCTGACAATCGTCATCCCGCTGCTTGTTAGCGGGATCTATGTGAGATACCGTGAATAAATCACGGTATGACGTAGAAGCTATACTTTTATGCTTACCAACCCAATCAAAATCCTGGATCCCGCTGCTTGTTAGCGGGATGACAAGAAAGGAGCAGCAGGATGACACCATCATAAAGTGAAACTAGATTGTATCTTATCGGTAAAAAAGAAGAGCTATTTTAGGAAGTTTTTATAGGGCTAAAACTAAAGAAAACTTGCATATAAGTTCATCAAGATGTAAAATTGAAGTTATTTTAAAAGAATAGGTCAATTATGAATCTTGTAACAAAATCTGCTATCGATTTTACTGCTTCAGCTGTTCTCTCCGGCGGAGAAATTGTTGATGATTTCTGTCTGAGTGAGTGCATAAAAAATAAGTATGCTGTCCTTTTTTTCTATCCACTTGATTTTACCTTTGTCTGTCCAACTGAGTTGATATCATTTAGTAATAAAATAGAGGATTTTTCAAAACGTGGTGTTGAAGTTATAGGGGTAAGTGTAGATTCAAAGTTCTCACATTATAAATGGCGAAATACTCCAGTTAATAATGGTGGTATTGGAGAGGTTAGCTACACTCTAGTGTCTGATATCAAAAAGTCTATATCAAGAGACTATGGGGTCTTATATGATGACTCAATTGCGCTGAGAGCAACTTTCGTTATTGATGATAAATTTATTGTACGTCATCAATCGATAAATGATTTGCCTTTAGGGCGTAATATCGATGAATTCGTTAGAATCGTTGATGCAATTAAACATAATGAGGAGCATGGTGAAGTATGTCCAGCAGGGTGGAAGAAAGGTAAGCCAGCAATGCAGGCAAGCGATGAAGGAGTAGCTGATTATCTAAACTCATACAGTGAAGAATTATAAATTTAGTACAAAAGTTCTTATTATTGGATCCGGAGCAGCGGGTTATGCTGCCGCTATATATGCAGCACGTGCACACTTAGAGCCAATTGTAGTAACGGGAATGCAGCCTGGTGGTCAGCTTACAATTACTACAGATGTTGAAAACTATCCTGGTTTTGTTTCAATACAGGGTCCAGAACTAATGGAGCAGATGAGATTGCATGCAGAAAAGGTTGGAGCAAAAATAATAGATGATGAGATAAAAAGCGTTGAACAACTTGAGGATTCTAATGAGTATAGGTTTAGATCTTCTGGTAATATCAATGACTACTATTCAGATGCAATTATAATTGCATCTGGTGCGCAAGCAAAATGGCTTGGTCTGGGGGGTGAAAAGGAATTTCAAGGTTACGGAGTTTCAGCTTGTGCAACTTGTGATGGTGCGTTTTTTAGGAATAAAGTTGTAGCTGTGATTGGTGGTGGAAATACCGCTGTTGAAGAGGCGATATTTTTAACTCGATTTGCCAAAGAAGTGATATTAATACACAGACGTGATAAATTGAGAGCGGAAAAAGTAATGCAGGATAGACTCTTTAAAAATGATAAAATAAAAGTAATGTGGAACCACACCGTAGAGCAGATTCTTGGAGAAGAAAATCCAAAAAAAGTTACTGGTATTATAGTTAAATCAACGGAAGCTCAAGAGTTAGAAGTGGATGGAGTGTTCATTGCAATTGGGCATGCACCAAATACAGGTATTTTTAAAGGCTTTGTTGAAATGGATGAGCAGGGTTATATAATTACAAAACCTGGAACAACTTTAACTAGTAAAGCAGGAGTATTTGCTGCAGGTGATGTTCAAGATAAGGTATATCGTCAGGCAGTAGTTGCAGCAGGAACAGGGTGCATGGCTGCACTTGATGCAGAGAAGTTTTTAGAGTTGTAGTTAATTCTAGGATTTTGAATAAATCGCTTGCAATTTTCCTTTTCTTTTTCATAATTATATTAGTAAATTATTAGGTAGGTTTAATATGCTTTATGGAAGGAATAGAACAAGTACTGCTGGTTACGGATATAATCAGAGAACTCCAAAACCGCTTACAAAACAGTTATTTAAAGCTATTGATAATGAAAATCTAGAAGCTTTTAAACAAGCTATAGCAGAAGGTGCGGATGTTAATGCGTTTGATGAGGAGGGCATGACACCTTTGATGTCTATTGCTAGGGCCTGTGATGCCAGCTATGATAAACAACCTGTGCTAGAGAAAATGGCTAAATTACTCATACAGAACAATAATATCAAAATTAACGTTCAAGGTAAGCAACCTGTTTATAAGGAAAGGCAAAAGAAAGACAGCCAAGATCGTGTGGTTTTTCGATACCTTGGAAAAGAAATAGGACGTGATGATTCTTCGGGTTCCAAGCACTTTATACTAAGAGATGGATGGGGATCAATAAATGCTAATAAATTCAAGTACATTGACAGTAATAAGATAGTAACGAAAGATGATGATAATGAACCTATATGGTTTACTACTGATGATGTGGTAGGACGTCATGATGAAAATGCTGGTTTCAAGATTTTGAAAGAGTACTATGATGGAGTGAAGGAGCAGATAAGAACATCCGAGATACAAAGAAATACTGCCTTACATATTGCTTGCCAAGTTGGAGCTAAAGATATAGTAAAAATATTGCTCACGCACCCAGATATAAAAACTGATGTTAGAAATTGTGAAGATAAAGATCCTAAAGATTGTATTGCAAGAGGATTTGAGGATACAATAAAACTAGAATTAGAAAGAGCACAAAAAGGAAAACAGTTGTTAAATGTTCTTTCTAGCGGAAATATTTACCAAGCGAAAGGACTATTAAATCAAGAACTTAACCCTAATTGCTGGAAAAGAAACCAAAATGGAGAAATAGAAACACCCCTGAGCTTAATTATCAGATCATGTTTACAAGGAATAACACAAGATAACAAAGAAGTATTGACAAAACTTTAAAAACATAAAGACTTAGATTTTAGCCAAATAAGATCAATACCTGCAATAGAGAAGAACATACAATTAAAGCAACCAATTGAACAAGCTATTACAGAGCGATTAGCTGATGCTATTAATAGAAAAGATCTAGGTGATGTAAAAGAATTGGTAGAGGATAATTGTTTCATAAATCGTGCGATTGTTACTGCTGCATTGAGGAATGTTAATAATCCAATCGAATCTATTACAAATTATTTAAATGAGAAATTTCCTGCAAATACGAATAATATACCAAAAGATTTTGAGGGGTTTGTAGAAGAACTTGAAAAGACAAAAGCTCAACTTGTAGAGAAAGAGCAAGAGCTAACGAATAAAACTGTCGAAATTTCACAATTAGAAAGAGATTTGAAACAAGTAAGGGAAGAAAGAGATAGGCTTTCATCAGAAATCCGGGGAGTGTTAAATAAACTGTGTCAAACCGCATTTTTAGTTCGACTCAATTTTCAATCTGCCAGGAAAGAAAACATCAAGTTGAGAGATAGTTAATGCCCAATCATGTACAGGCATCGTCCACTTTTCCTCTGCCTTCTTTATAGCACAATATACCTGCTTATACAAGGCATTTATGCTGGTAAATGAGCCTTTGGTCTTAGTGAATTTCCTAATTTGCCTATGTAGCCCCTCTATGGGATTGGTGGTGTAGATTATCCTCCTAACTGGACCAGAATACTTAAAATAACCAGACAAGTTTTCCCAATTATTCTGCCAAGATTTTATAACCATAGGGTACTTTGTGCCCCATTTTTCATCCAATTCCAACAGATAATTCTCGGCAATTTCCTTGCTTGAAGCTTGATATACCTTCTTTAAATCGCTCAAAAAACTCTTCGCATCTTTACTGGCCACATACTTCAGTGAGTTGCGTATCTGATGCACTATACACATCTGCACTTCCGCATTAGGAAAGACACTGTTTATAGCTGCAGGAAAGCTTTTTAGCCCATCAACGCAGGCAATAAGGATATCTTCTACTCCTCTTTCTTTGAGGTCATTTAACACTCCCAACCAGAAGTTAGCTCCTTCACTTTCAGCCAAATAAAAACCTAATACTTCTTTTTTGCCATTTTGATCTATGCCTAATATGTTATACATGCATTTACTTACGCAATGCCCGTCCTCTTTGACTTTAAAAAACATGCCATCCATGAAAACTATCGGATATACAGACTGCAGCGGGCGACTACGCCATTCGTTGATTACTGGTAGCAATTTGTCAGTAATACTTGATATCTCTGCCGCCGATATTTTGTGATCATAAATTTCCTCAACATGTGACACTATATCTCTATAGCCCATACCACTGGCAAATGTGCTCAAAATCTTCGTTTCAAGCTCTGGATGTAAGTTTGTTTGCCTTTTTTTGACTATTTGTGGTTCGAAACTTCCTTCTCTATCTCTTGGTGTTAATAGCTCTGCACTTGTACGTAAAGTTTTTGCATTTCTCCCATTTCTTCGATTATTCTCTTCGCTTTCAGCCGACAAGTGGTTTTCTATTTCACCTTCCAGGCTTACCTCCAGCAACTTTTTTATAAACGGTGTTAATGCTCCATCTCTTCCTGTCAACGGTCTTCCTTCTCGTATAGACGACAGGATATTTGTTTCTAATTCTTTATAATCTACCAAACCGGTAGTTCTGTTTACTACTTTCTGACTCATTGTCAAACCTCCATTTTTTTATATCAATTTATTACTTTTTTTTCGGTTTGACACAGTTTATTTAACACTCCCTTAAATGGTGCTATATTGGGCCTTAACTTGACGCGTATGGTTTATTTAACACTCCCATTTTCTGTGAAAGACAGATATAGAAAAACAAGAGTATCCACCTTAAGTTCATTGAATTTTCTTACCCTTGTTTCTTAACTTGACGCGTATGGTTTATTTAACACTCCCCTTTCTAATAGTAATTTTTGCGTCAAAACGCTCCTCAAATGCATCAACTCGGTCCTGTGATTCCTTCTCCACTAACTCGTTCAGGACTTGGACTATCTACTTGAGAATCTGGCTTCATTTCCTGAGCTTTCTCATTAACTTTTTGTTCTACCTCTGTTATGTTACTACCAATTGCCATAATTGCAGGTTGAAATTCGCTCATAAAATCTACAAGTTTCTCCATGTCTTCCTCATGAGTACTAGTACCCTTGCTCATAAGATTGTTCAAAAGATCGGCATTATCTTCCCCTATTAACTGTCCTATGGCTGCTAGTTGCTCTTTATTTTGAAGCATTTCTACTATCTTTTTCTCATTCTGAGCGTCTTCCACGCTTTGCTCTGCTTTTAACTTACTATTGTCTGCAATACCTACAAGCAAGTCCCTATATAATCTATCAAAATTATTCTCTCTTGCTTGAACTGTAGGTAATTTATCTATTAAATCCTTATATGAACTTTTCACTGCTTTTCCTGCTTCAATCGCGCCTTCTTTTATTTTTTCCCCTGCCTTTCCTATACCTATTCCTACATAACGTGCTCCAATAGCTACAAGTGCTATTAATGTAGCAAGCACAATAAGCGGAGAAAATGCTACTCCTAATACTATTCCAGTAGAAGCTATTCCAATTTTTTTGTTTGCAGATGCTGATTCAAAATAATTGACTAGATCATCCAGCGGACCTTTATTATTATTTATAACATTACCTATTGCTTGATCATTGACATGCTTTAGCGCATCTTCTATTACTTCTAAGTTGGTTTTTTCAAAAGTTGGACTTTTAAGTGCTTCTTCAATGAATTTTATAAATAATTCTTTGTTTACCTCCTTTTGCAAGCCTTGGTCATTAATCGCTAAACCTAAATCTTTGAGATTCATCCCTTTAACTTGTTCTGATAGGGCTTCAAACAACTTCCCTTTTTCTTCCTGTGGGAATTGTGCGATGCTTTCTATTATATCTGAAATAGCTTTTCTTAGTTCTTGGTAGTCAGTTTCATTATCAAAGAACTCAGCCACATTTTACTCCATTGACTGTAAATATGCCTAATTATACATACTAATTATTAATTATATCATAATTGATATAACATACCCCTTTCCAAATATAGAATTTGTATTAAAATATCTAGATTATATGAAATCAAGGTACTTTATGGGTGAAAAAAAATTAAAAGCTGCTGTGATTTTATCAGGGTGTGGTCACCTTGACGGTGCAGAGGTAAGAGAAGCGGTTTTAAGTCTGCTTGTGCTTGATCAGCAGGAAGTGGATGTTAAATGCTTTGCACCTGACATCAATATCACACAAGTTATGAATCATAAAACAAAGGAGGCAGTGAAAGAAAAAAGGAATGTACTTGTAGAAGCAGCAAGAATCGCAAGAGGCGAAATATATGACTTAAAAGAAGCCAAAGCTGAAAATTTTGACATGCTAGTCGTACCTGGTGGATACGGGGTTGCGAAAAATTTATCTGACTTAGCTAAAAATAAAGACATGGTGACAGTAATGCCTGAATTTGAAAGATTAGTTTCAGAATTTTTTGTCACAAAAAAGCCAATAGGAGCAATATGCATATCTCCAGCCGTAATTGTTTCAATTTTAAGTAGCAAGATAGGTAAAGAAGAAAGTGAGATTAAGGTAACTATAGGAGATGACAAAGAACAGTTGATAGAGAAGCTTGGCGGCAAACACATAAAGTGCGATACAGGGTTATCAATCGAAGACGAAGAGTATAATGTATTTTCCTGTTCTGCTTATATGCGTAGCGACGAAAGTACATACTCTGTATATCAAGGGATAAAGCATATGATTGACAGTATGGTAAAAAAGATTAACAAAAAAACTAAACAACCATTCCTCTAAGATGTAGTAATTTAGACTTCCTTACACAATTAACTGTTGAACTTTACATTCCTAGCTGTATTATGGTTATATAGCTAAGAGACCTAGGTTTACTGACTATTACTTGTTAGTGGTATGGCGTAGGGCTGCACTAGCTATATATATTTAGCTCTTTTTTTATAAACGTAAGGTATTTTATATGTCAGACCTTTTCTATATTGAAACTACGTGTTGTATGGACGGTCAGTGTGATGTCTATACAGGGGAAGTAAGTTTTAATGATGTTATGTTAGGCAAGTTCAGTCTAAATTCGTGCAGCGGGAAAGAAGCTATGATAAATCTAGATGTTATTACATTCGATATTAATATCGCTATTGATGGTCAAAATGGAAAGACAATAGAAAGAGACCTTAAAGGTCTTGAATTTGTAACTAAAGATGATGGTTCTTGGTATATTAATAAGAATTTTGGTAATGATAGATTTGAAGTTATAGTAAAGCAATCATAATTTTACATCTCAGGTGTAACATTTAGTATAGGTGCTATTCTATTTATAATGTTCTTTACTATAGGCGCAGCAATTATTCCCCCGGTATGGTGTATCCCTTGAGGTTCATCAATAGCAATTAGCACTATATACCTTGGGTCAAGCATGGTTAGCACTCCTATAAATGACGCTATGTTTGCATCTTTGCTATATTTACCATCTACAACTTTTTCCGCCGATCCAGTCTTTCCCCCTATTGAATATGCCTTTATTTTTGCTCTGCTGCCAGTGCCATCCGTTACTGCTGCGCGTAATAATTTTCTCATTTCCCTGGAAGTTCTTCTTGAGATAATTTGCTCTCCTATACTTCTTTTATTCAACATCAAGGTTGCGTTATGAAATATCCCATTGTTGATTAATGCTGCTGCAGTTTGTGCAAGATGTATAGGAGTTACAGCTATGCCATAACCATAAGATGCTGTTATTAAAGTGCTTTCACTCCATTTATCCGGGATTATCGGTGTAGATTTTTCTGGTATTTCTATTTTCAAAGGAGAAAATAGCTTCATAGCTTTAAAGTATTCTACTTGTTTTTCAATACCTAATTTGACTGCAATTTTTGCTGCACCAATGTTGGATGATTTTACAAATATATCTTGCACAGTAATTTTTGGAATTTTAGACTTGTGAAAATCCTGAATTTTATACTTTCCAATGGTGATTGGTGTTGATACGTCATATAAATCGCTAGTTTTTGTAACATTTGCATCAAGTGCTGCGGCTATTGTAAAGTATTTTAATACCGACCCCATCTCATACACCCCAAGACTGGCGCGATTAAACTTTTGTACATCTTCTGCCTTATTCTGTAGGTTGGGGTTAAAATCAGGTAGACTGATCATCGAGATGACTTCACTATTTCTCCCATTTAAAACAATTCCTACTCCGCCGAGTGCCTGATATCTGCTTACAGCTTTAGTTAGCTCTTCATGCACTATGCTTTGCACTCGTGTATCTAAGGATAGTATTATGGGCTTTTCTTGCTCATTGTTTTTACTTATATATGCCTCAATTCCTGCAATACCATTGCCATCTATGTCAGTGTAACCAAGCACGTGTGAAAATAAATTACTGTGAGGATATATACGTTTTACATCGTTATAGAAGTTTATTCCTGGCACGCCGGCATTTTTTATTGCTAACAGTTCTTTTGGAGTCAAGTGCCGCTTTATCCAAGCAAATTTCTTTTCTGAAGTAAGTATTCTATATAAGTTCTCGTATTCGAGGTCATGCAAAGTAGAACACAGTTGTGCTGCTATACTTTCCGGATTCTTTACTTTGGTTGCATCTGTATATAGTGATGTTGTGGGCACATTTGTTGCTATTACCACTCCATTTCTATCCAAAATATCAGGTTGTTTATGTACTATATTATCTTTTCTAAAATTTTCTGAAGTAGTAGGTTGATCAAATGTTAAAGAGAATATGCGAAAAATAATTATTATATAAAATATAAATAATGGTACTATAAAACACAGTGAGCGGAGCTTGTTTTTAAGTAATGCTTGCATATTTACTTGATTTGACAAAAATGGAAATCATCTTAGCTGAACCACGAGGTTTTTGTGCCGGGGTAAAAAGAGCTGTGGACATATTAGCTATTACTTTAGAAAAATACAAAAACAAGTGCCAAGTTTATGTGCTACACGAAATTGTTCACAATAAATATATAGTAGAGGACTTTAAGAGACAAGGAGTGGTTTTTGTGAACAGTATCGAGGAAATTGAAGATAATGGAGGAATACTGATCTTCAGCGCGCACGGAGTATCAAAAAATATAGAAGATGAAGCAAAAAGAAAGGGTATTCAAGTGATTGATGCAACATGTCCTTTAGTCAGCAAAGTGCATAAAGAGGCAAAAAGGTATGAAAACGGTGGTAAAGAACTAATTCTCATTGGGCATGAAAACCATCCAGAAGTTAAGGGAATTAGAGGAAGAGTAAATAATCCTATCATTTTAGTGCAAACTGTGCAGGACGTACGCAATTTAAAAGTTAAAGATCCAGATAATTTATCTTATGTTACACAAACCACGTTAAGCATTGACGATACCCGTGAAATTATTGTTGCTCTGAAGCTCAGGTTTCCAAGCATAACAGGTCCAGATTTAAAGGACATATGCTATGCAACGCAAAACAGACAAAATGCTGTTAAAAAGCTAGCTGAAATTGTAGACATGGTGTTAGTTGTAGGAAGTAAAAATAGCTCAAATTCAAACCGCTTATTAGATCTGTGCACTGCCAGAGGAAAAAGAGCCTACTTGATTGATAATTACAGATGTGTGAATAAAAGCTGGTTTCAGGGCGTAGAAAAGATAGGAATCACTGCAGGTGCTTCCGCTCCTGACATATTGGTTGATGAATTAATGGACTACCTAAAAGTAAACCTGAGTGTAAAAATTTCAGTGATGCCAGGTGGTATTATTGAAAATGTTCAGTTTAAAATACCGAATTTGGTTTAAAACACAACTTATCTACTAAGCTTCTCTTGAAATCACACAAATCAGCATCTATAGCTAAGACGTCATACCGCGATTCGTTAGACTTCTTGCATAAGCTTATAACAAACTTTTATTGGGAATAGAAACGAAAAACTTACTTGACAAACTCCGCCAGCCCCCTTATCATGAAACTGAAGGTATTCAGTTATCTTCATCTGTGCAGATTAAACAGCAAAAAAACAACGTAGTTGGCGTCTTATTTTTAATTTTTTGCACTATGTGCGCCTTATGTCTTCACAATATTCTGGGTTTTTACCTATATAAGCTGAAACGCGCTTATAAGTCGTTTAAGACAGTATAGTACGCCAATTTGAAGGATTAGAGAGTGAACACTAATTACCACGGGATTTCTTTTGCCTTTTTTTCTGCTTAGTAAATTTCTTAAACATTTGAGATAAGGTGAGTTGCATTTAAAAGCAGCCAAATTGCAGTGTTTAAGACTTAAAAAACGCCAATACTGAAAATAGATATTAACCGGGGCTTCTTTTGCCTTTTTTTCGTTTGGTAAATTTCTTAAATATTTATAGCTAAACGACAATCGTCATCCCGCTGCTTGTTAGCGGGATCTAGAGATACCGTGACGGTATGACGAGGGAGAACAGTTAGCGGCTGAGATACCGCGAATGAATCGCGGTATGACGTAGGACTGCTGTCATTCCAGTACTCCTTTTTTTGTCATCCCAGTGCGTGACACTGGGATGGCTTTGTTGCATAGCACCTTAAGCAGTGATGGTTTACGACAAATTTATGTAATGATTTCAAATTTAGCCATACCAATATCAGTGAATTTGTTGAGCAAATAGCACTTAATTAGTAATTCTTTTTCACGATTTACTTCAGATTTATTCCTAAAGCTAAATCCAAATACTTGCTTCAACCTTGAGAAAAATCCTTCTATGTAAGATCTCTTTCCATAAATCGCTTCCTTTTTCCACTCTTTTACACCATCTTGTCCATATAATTTTATTAACCTAATAGCAGCATTTCTGTCAGACATATAATCTATTTTTGAATGTTCTGCTGCATCCTTTTTTGGTAGAACTTTTGTCTTTATATCGTATTTCTTACACAATTTATAAAGTTTGTGCCTATCGTATGCCCTATCTGCATATAATGCTTTTATTTTGTGCTGAAAATTAACTTCTTCAAGCAAATCGCAAGCTCCATAGTGGTCAGAGTAGACGCCATTACTGTATCTTGCAGCTATAGCTTTTTTACTATTCACACTTAACATAACATGTAACTTTCTTACTTGCTCGTAGCTTCGGTACTTTCTATCTGCACTGTTTTCCTTACTGTGGCCAGGAGTGTTACTGTAAATGCTGATACTTGTGCTATCTATGATAATTTCAATATTTTCCATGTTGCTTTTATCAACCCTGCAATCATTTATCTTAATATTAAGTTTTTTAAACCTTCTTGATGCTTGTGAATAGCTGATAACTGCCAAATTTTTTCCTATTTGTTGCAGATATCCTTTTATAAACCCCACCGTTTGTCTTAAACCAATTCTAAAAAGATTGACAATTATATGCACCAAAATTACGACTTTATCACTGTAAATATAGTTGCCGCCCTGCATTTTTGGACTATTTTCATACCAATTTTCGATAGCTTCATCGATGTAATGAAAAATATTTCCCCTTTTTTCAAGGAATTTGTTATATTCGTTTTGGTTACTGACTTTCATTTTCTGTGGCATATTTTTTCTTCAACAGTTAAATGGTTATTTATAATGAATTTTGTCAGTAGCTACCAGATTTTTTCGGTTGCTATGCAACAAAGCCATTCCAGTGTCAGCTACTTTCATGACATCATCATAAAGTAAAATGAGATCCCAGTGTCAGCTACTCGGATGACAGGAGATACCGTCTCGCCAGTCAACAAGAAAATTACAAAAATTGAATCTAAATTGCCTAAGTTATATTGTGAAATCAAAAAATACTGCCAATTCCCGTCCTGTGTAGCGGTATACAGATTGTAGTTGTATTAAACAAGAGCCTGATATTAGTTTTGACTACCTCAATTCTTCTGTCAGTTAATTCTTGTCTGTCAGATTAAATCTTGTCTTTTACACTTATCAACATATACACTAACCAACTACATTCAATAAATTTGTGTAAGATACCATTTTACATAAGATAGAATGGAAGCATTTTTCGATTTTAAATTACTAAAGCTTCAGTCAATCTCCTAGTCCTGTAGCTTTTGATATGGTCAGGATTAAAAGCCTTTTTTGATTTTAAAATACCAAAAACAATATGAAGCAACTTACGCATTGCAGCACCAACAATGGCCATATTATGCTTGCCTTTTTCTTTTAATCTCTTGCAAAAAGTCATAATAATAGGATTGTGATTTTTAGCTACTATAGCAGGAAAATACATGGCCTTACGTAGTGTTCGTGAACCTGATTTACTTAATCTGGGCTTGGCATATACAGATGAACCTGATGTTATATTTCGTGGTATAGTTCCAGCGTATGCTGCCAATTGTCTGGCATTTATAAAAGCCTTTGTGTCAGGAATTTCAGCTAAAATAGCTATTGCTGATTCCTCTCCTATTCCTGGAATAGTCAATAAGAGTTGAAAGTTTTCCAACAACTCTTTGTGCTGTTTTAATAGTTCACGTATGGAGTTTTTTATTGTTTCTATTGATTGTTCTATGTTCACTGCAAGGTTTTCCCAAGCATTTGCAACTTCTTCAGGCAGTCTCTCCTTCTTTTCTAAATGATTATTTACGAATGTTAATCCATCTTTTAACGCAACCGAGCAACGATAAAGATGTTTTAATTTTTTCATTTCAGGAGAAGGTGGTGTCCAACGAGTAGGTTCCTGTCTTTGGCAATAATCAGCAATAATTTCTGCATCGGTCTGATCATTCTTTTGTCTTACAAGCTTACTCCTCGCATAAGATTTAATACAATAAGGATTTACAACACTTACAAAATGTCCAGCATTGTGTAGAAATTCAGCCAAAGCTTCACTATAACAACCGGTAGCTTCCATACAAGCTTTCACTTGCTCTACGTTATGTTTTTGTAGAAAGCTCTGCAGACCTTGAAACCCATTATCATCGTTCTTAAAGCTTCTTTTCCTAGTTTCACGTTTTCCTTTTTTACTTATAAATGAGAGAAAAACATCAAAGCGATCTTTTGATACATCTATTCCCAGAAAGTTGTTGATCATATATAACCCCATACGTTACTATTTAAAATGAAAAGTAAGGCTAACCTTGTGAATACAGAATTAGAACCATTTAGGTTTTTCTACGATACCGTCCAGCCTATACTTTTGAGAAGGGAATTCTTATCTCCTCTACAGATTTTATATCTAAGAAGAAGCACAGAGTTCCTCCCTTCTCCACCTAATGCTTAAGCTTAAAACATTAGATGCTTTTGACAAGATACAAGAAGGAGGCTACTTAGAGAGGATGTCATTCCAGCACGTGACGCTGGAATCTAGTAAACCTTTAGCTATATTATGTCATGGTCTCCTGAATTATTCGATGATTCTAACACAACTGGTTGGTCAGATTCAGATGATGATTGTATTGGCTCATCAGACCCAAACAACCATGGAAAAAACCCACCAAAAAATGATGCAATTAATGAAAAAGGCTTCATAAGTATACTAAACAAACTACAAAAAAAAGAGCTCGGCTGTTCTTCTGTTTGTGCAGGTTCTGTGGGAGCAATAGGCTGTGCACTTCCGGTTGTTAGAACCTCTTCACTATCTGTCGATGATTCATCCACTGAACCATCAACAGGGTTTTCTGCGGCTTTTAATAATAGAGTTCTTATTTCTTCTGTCTTAGCTAAATCTAAAGGAGTCTTTCCATCCTCATCTACTATATTAACATTTTTTGAGTAGCCTATTAGAATTTTTACCATCTCTGTTTTATTAAGTAAAACAGCCAAATGTAAAGGAGTATTTCCATCCTCATCTACTATATTATCAATATTTGTTCCTATAGATAGATTATCACCAAATCGCCCTTGTAATAGAGCTTCTACCAGTGTGTCTACCTCCTGCGCATTACCATTTTTAACAGCTGAGCACAAAGCTTCGATGTTTTCTTGTGCTTGTTTTAGAACTTCTACTACCTCGTTGTGATTATTTTTTTAGCAAGATCTAAAGGAGCATTGTTTTTGTTATCTTTTGCATAAACATTAATTCCTTCGCTTCTTATTAGAGCACTTACTATCTCTGTATGACCATTTGCAGCAGCACAATGTAAAGGAGTATTTCCAAAATAATCTTTTGCATTAACATCTGCTCCTTTTCTTAATAGAGTGTTTACTATATCCGTATAGCCCTTTTCAGCAGCCAAATGTAAAAGGGTCTTTTCGTGAATACCTTTTGCTGCAACATCGACTTTTTCTATTGTTAACAGCACTTTTACTACACCTTCATGGCCATTTTGAGCAGCCCAATATAATGCCAGAAAATATTCATTAACATCGATTTTTCTGCTGTTAATAGCACTTTTACTACACCTTCACGGCCATTTACAGCAGCCAAACGTAATTCCTCAGAAAGTATTTTAACACCTATTTCTTTTTCTTTTGTTAATAACACTTTTACTACATCTTCATAGCCCTTTTCAGCAGCAAAACGTAATGCTCGAGGATATGTATTAACATCAATTTCTTTTGCTGTTAATAGCACTGTTGCTACATTTCCATAGCCCTTTTCAGCAGCCAGCCATAAAGAAGTCATTCCTCTAGAACTTTCTACTAAATTAACATTTGCTCCTTTATTTAATAGAATTTCTACTATCTTTTCATGGCGACTTGCAACAGCAAGATGTAAAGGAGTAATATTCAGACCAAATGCTCCTGCATTAACATTTGCCCCATTATCCAATAGAGCTTGCACCACTTGCTTATAACCTTTTTCAGCAGCCCAATGTAAAGGGGTCCTTCTATCTTCATCTGTTGCATTAACACTTGCTCCTTCACTTATTAGACGTCTTACTTCATCACTATCACTATCACTATTTTTAGCAGCCTCAAGTAATTTAGTTGTGTTTTGTAATAGAGTTTGTATTCCTTCATCAGTGGCTAAATCGAGAGGAGTCTCTTCTTTATCATTTTGTGCATTAACATTTGCCCCTTTATCCAATAGATCTTTTACTATCTCTGCATGGTTTCTTTGAGCAGCCCAATGTAAAGGAGTCTTTCCATTTTGATCTGTTATATTAACACTTGCCCCTTTGTCCAATAGATCTTTTACTATCTCTGCATGGCCCATTTCAGCAGCAAAATGTAGAGGAGTGCTGTCATATTTATTTTGTGCATTAACATCGATCCCTTCTACTTGCAGTAGGGCTTCTACTACTTCTTTACGGCCATGTGCAGCAGCAAAATGTAAAGGAGTCTTTCCATCTTTATTTACTGCATTAACATTTGCCCTATTATCCAATAGAGCTTGCACCACTTCTTTATAGCCATATCCAGCAACATAATGTAAAGGAGTGTTGTTATGGTCCTCTATTGCATTAACATTTGCCCCATTATTTAGTAAAACTTCTACTACCCCTTTATGGTCCTCTTTAGCAGCCCGATGTAGAGGAGTCTCTTTTAACTCATTTGTTGCATTAACATTTGCCCCATTATTTAGTAAAACTTCTACTACCCCTTTATGGCCCTCTTCAGTAGCCCAATGTAAAGGAGTGTTGTTATGTGCACCTACTGCATTAACATCTGCTCCTTCACTTATTAGACGGTTTACTGCATCAACATCACCTCTTTTAGCAGCCTGAAACAAATCATCTATACTTTGTGAACTACTCATCCTACACCTCTTTGTAAAACTATATTGTTATGATAAAGCCGTTAATAATCTATGAGCTCTCACCCCCTGTAAAATTATATTATCATGATAAAGTCATTAATAACCCATGAGCTCTATGTTCCTGGATCACGTAAATAATGGCTATTCCCCGTGTTTTTCAGTACATTTGAGCTGGCTGTACATAAGAACCGCAATTGTAGAACATGCTATTGTTAATAGTAAATTTGGTAAAATACCATAGCAAAAAAATTTTCCTACTATATATATTCCAATAGCCCCAAACATCATATTGCAGAATGAGAGGACTGCACTACCAAGCCCTATACCTTTGATCGTTTCTAAAGCAGAAGTTACGTTATTGCTTATTATTAATGCAAGTCCGATATTGGCTGGAATCCAGGCGACTTGAAGAATTAATATATTCAACTTGTCCGCGAAATAAAAATATACCAATAAACTATCGGATATTATCGGTAACACCAAACCTATTATTAGCATTTTGCTAACCCCTATTTTTGGTACATACCTTCTATTAATTAAAGTTCCAATTATGTAGAATATGACTATGATCGATATGAGGTAGCCAAAACACTGTACTTCAATGCCCATCGATTCAAATATGAACGGGTAGTTAGCAACGTATGCCCAAAGCCACATGAAAGTTAATCCATGAATAATTGAAAACCCAAGGAAACGATAATTTCTAAATATTGATATATATTGCTTGAAGATATTAGTAGTTATGTTAGTTATACTGGTTTCATTTTTATTTACAGTGAGTGTTTCTTGTAATTTAAAGTAAATAAAAATAAGCATAGCAATTGCCGCAAGTGATATAATAAAAAACAAAAATTTCCAACTATACCCATGCGAAATTATATAACTGCCCACCACTGGAGCTATTCCAGGTGAGAGTGCCACTACCATATTTAACTTTGAAATTACTCTCGAGTATTCACTACCCGAATACATATCCCTTATTGCTGCATACCCAACAACACCTGCAACACCAGCCCCTGTTCCTTGTATGAAGCGAATTAGTATCAAGAGCGCAATACTGTCGGCTATATAACACATGACACTTGCCAAAGTAAAAATTGTCATACCAATCAGCATCATTGGACGCCTACCATAATGGTCCGATAATGGACCATAAATTAATCCAGATACTGCAAATCCAACTAGATTCAAGCTAATTGTAAGCTGCACTACACTGCCTTCTACTTTAAAATAATTGGCAATGCTTGGTAGTGCAACTGAGTACAAATCAGTTGCCATATCGACAATTGCTACAGACAATATCATAATAAGAGAGATGATATTTTGCGAAAGAGCTGTTTTCACTTAATGATTTATTGGTAAATATGCTTGATTATAGTATATTTTTTTCATTAGTACATTAATTTAACTACTGAAATTAAGGGTAGCTATTCGAGAAAAAGCCTGTGAAGGCTCTATCCAGTAGGGTGTCATGCAAGTAGCTGACACTGGGATCTTAAGCTAAAATCATAAAAAGCGCGAATTTCAATATTTTATCTTTGATTATTCAAGTTTAAGTTTAAATACTGAGCATCAATTGTTTAGGACCTTCGCTTCCGTATTTTCCAGCGAGTCACCATAAGTCACTGCTTTTAGGTAAAACTTTTTTCCCCTTTGCACTTCGAAAGATATTATTGAATCATCAAGTAGAACAAATTTTTCACCTGCGGTGTCTTTAGTACCTTCTTGCCCTCTAATTAGGTTGCTAAGCTTATATTTATTTTTATCTATGAGTTCAGTACTCTGGAATTTCACTATCTCTTTTCCGATTAATGCTGAATTTGAATCGATAATTCCTAGGCTCTGTGGACAAAAAATATGAAAAGAGAGAAAAAGATGGTAGTTTAGCTTAATAGGTAAAAAATGGAGAAACTACCATATGCAATATTACATCAAAGAGGAAAATTGGAAACAAATTTTAGAGTTCATAAAAAGCGTAAAAGGAATGCATAGCAAAGATGAAAAACGTTTAAGAATATTCATAGAGGCAGTGTGGTACATAGTCCGAAGTGGTTGCCAATGGAGACTTTTACCAAAAACTTATGGTAATTACAGGAGTATACATAAGCGATTTAAAAGATGGTGTGAAAGAGATGTCTGGGAAAAATTGCTTGAATATACTAAACAAGAGCCTGATTTAGAAGTTGCTATAATCGACGGTACGATCATCCGAGCCCATCCATGTTCATCTGGATATACAAAAAACTCCAAGGATCAAGAAGCTTTAGGGAGGAGCAAAGGTGGCTTTACAACTAAAATACATGCGCTTGTCGATGCACTTGGAAATCCACTTAAATTTACTCTGACCCCTGGTCAAAGAAATGAGATTACACAAGCAGCAACATTAACTGAAAGTGTCTATAATACCACTGTAGTGGCTGATAAAGGCTATGACAGCAATGCTTTTGTTACGAGTCTTGAAAGCAAGGGATGTACAGCAGTTATTCCTCCGAAGCGTAATCGAAAAGTGCAGAGGGGTTACGATAAACACATTTATAAAGAGCGTCATTTAATTGAGTGTTTTTTCGGTAAAATTAAGAACTTTAGGCGTATTTTTTCCAGATTCGATAAAACGGCTGAGGTTTTTATGGGTTTTCTAAATTTTGTCGGGGCTCTTGTATGGCTTCTCTAAAATTTTGTCCACAGAGCCTAGGCAGCTTACCAAAACGTAATACTATTACAAGCCCCTCATCGGTAGATTCCATTACATATCCGTAAGTAGACTGTTTATTTGTGCTTGCGATAGGCTTATAATCCTTATCGTTATACGAAATAAAGAGTGTTGCTCCTTTCCAATTCTTTTCCTCACTAATTAAAATAAAGCTTGCGCTATTACCTTTAACATGCGGTAAATCTATCATTTCTATGATGGTTTTGCTGATGTGAGAAGGAGGGTATTCCTTCAGCATAAGTGACCTTGTTGAAGGAAAAGAGAGCTTATATATAGAGTGATCATAACCAACGCCAATTACTTGAATGGCCATGCTTTCAAATTTTGTTTTTATAATTCTCACCGTATGCTTTTTCTCACCGTCTAAAATCGTTATTACATCACTTGGCACAAGCCATGCATATTTTATCGGCAGCTTGAAATTGTATATATTTCTCTCTTGCCACGAAGAATAAAGTAAAACCTCAGCTATATTTTGTGCCTCCCCCTCCTCCATAATGAGCGGTATTTCAACTGTTATAGCAGTGCCTTGCTTTGGCAACTCAGCATATTTAACATCAATTGGATAGCCAAAATTGCGATTAAAATAAACGACGTTAACTTTATTGTTTAAATCCAGTTGACTAATATTAACAAGTTGCATCGACTTTGAACTGTTATTGAAAACCATTTCACCAATTGGTATTCCAGTCGTAACTGCCCTGCCCTTTTGGATAAATTTCAGTTTAGAGTCCTGTTCAACCACATCAAAAAAATAGCAACTTTGCAGCATTTTAATAATAGAACGTACGGGTTGCTGGTCGTTTATCACATATCCAGACAATAACCCTTTGACGCCACCTGTATCAAACTGATCGCTTTTTAAACCTGCTTTTTGTAATAGATCCGATAAAACATCGGAAATATTAAGCTGTGAAAGCTTTCCCTGAATCCAATGTCCTGTTTGCCAATTATGGCAGTCAGTCCACATATCGCACAAGTTGGGGAAATAAGGAAATGGCCTTGCATCCCATGCCCAGAGAAACATTTTTTCTACCATTTCTGAGCTTTGCCACTTCTTTAGCGTTCCTTCAATTGCAATTTTTTGCGAAAGAAAGCTCACCTCTCCGTTTGAATATCGTGGATATTTGCTCTCTATGCTGCCTTTATCAACAAACACATTTGGCTCATTAGTGCAGCCGTTCATACTGGGAAATCCATATTCAGTAAACCATATTTTTTTTCATTTTTGGTTGCCATTTCGTTTTGCTACCACCTAGATTTATGTGAGTTTCACTCCACCATTTCTCTATATTTTTCCACGCATACCTGCTGTCGTTATACTTTACTTTTTCAGGTTCACTCTTTGAGTAATCATAGAAATAATGTTCGGTAGAAGCTGTAGCTTTACTCCTCTCGTTTGAGTTTTATTACTACAACTCCCCCTAAAGAACCGTGCTTGCAGATTTCCCGCACACGGCTCATCAATATTAGTTTTCACAGTCGTCCCTCTTATGCATATAAAGAAAAATGTATTTTTGGCTTTGGTAATGGATTTACTTCTACGTAGTGTACAAACTGTTCCCAGGTCATACTCTTTTTCTGACTACGCCGATTTATCCATTTAAATGCTAGCTTTCTTACTGATGTGTAAAATTGTTTCAAACACCAATAATTTCCGCTAATACCAAAGTAGTTATAGTGTCCTGTTAATTTAGCCTTCAGTACTTGCCACCAATCTTTAAGTCGAATACTTCCGCGGACTATTTTCAACCACTCCTTGATTTCTTTTAGTTTTCTGGCTAGATTTAACTTTGAGGTTTTATGTCCCATTATTAATCTACCACGACGACTTTTTGCACCATAGTGCGTAAACCCCAGAAAATTGAAACTTTCCGTCCTTCGTTTCTCTCTTATCGCTTGTTGCCACTCCCTCTTGCCAAACTTTACTACTCTGGTCTTGTTTTCAGATACTTCCAACCCAAATTTATTTAGCCTTTGTTTCAGTAATTCCAGAAATTCTTCCGCGTCTACCTTACTTTCGCAACAAACCACAAAATCGTCGCAAAACCTTATTAGTTGTATATATCCTCTGGATCTTGGTTTAAATTTCTTTTCTATCCATAAATCCAACACATAATGTAAGTATATATTTGCTAATACAGGACTTACTATACCACCTTGGGGTGTACCTTGTTTTGTTGCTTCATAATTTCCAGCTTCGACTATCCCTGCCTTGAGAAACCGCTTTACTAACCACAGCAAATTTGGGTCAGTTATTCGTTCCCTTAGACATCTCATTAGCCATTTATGCTGTATATTATCGTAGAACTTCTTGATATCCACTTCTACAATGTAGTTTATTGGCTTGTACATAACTGCTTTATCTAGTGCATTTACCGCTTGATGACAGTTTCTTCCAGGTCGAAATCCATATGAGCTGTCCAGAAAGTTTGCCTCGTAAATATTTTCTAATATCTTCTTCAGCATAATCTGTACTAATTTATCCTCGGTCGATGGTATTCCGAGTCCGCGTTTCTCTTTACTTCCAGCTTTCGGTATATATACCCTCTTTACTGGTTGTGGTTGATATTGCTTCCTCTTCATACTTTCTACTAGCACTTCGAGTTTCTCATTCAGATTTTCTCCGTATGATTCCACTGTTATCTGGTCTACTCCACAAGCCTTGTTACGCTTCAGTTCTTTATAACATCTCGCAAGATTCTCTGTATTTATCAGATGGACTAACGATGTGAATTTTAGTCGCTTATCTTGCTTTGCTCTTACTGCTATCTGGTTTAGTTTATTTTGCATGTTATTCCAACCTCCGTTGTATTGGCCTAGCAATCCCTATTCCAGTTACTATATTGCTGATCGCTTCCCCTTGTACGTGGCTTTCCCACATTCTGAGTACTATCAATCAGTCCGACTTCCCCTGCATCTTCCGCTAGTTCTTGCCTTTGTTGACTTGTTCCAGCGTACCTTTGTAGGAATGCATAGGATCTCCCAAGTTCACTTGAAGTCCATTTCAATACATGGCACGGTCTCAGATCCCGATAGAGTGAGTGATAACTTGCCTTTACGTTATCCTTCATGCTGTCTTCCATGGCCATGAAAATGTCGACCTCTATGTCTTCAGGTATTTCGGAACTCAATCCCTTCACTTTCGTTGTACCCTGCATTGTCCATCCCACTAGCTCTATTACACTCGTTACCTCATGCAACATAGTGGTCTGTTCCAAACTGTTGGCTAGACTTTGTTTGTGTTGGATTTTCACCAACTGTTCTCCAAGCACTTCTTGGCGCACCAAGAAAACCCCACTAGAGCTTTGCTCCCTTTTGAGCACCCTGCATAACTTTATCTTGCTCTTTTTCATCTAGATCTTCAATAAGATTTGCACATTCCTCAGAATGCCATTCATCAGCATGCATATGGACCGTAAAAAATTGAAGAGAACGCTCATCACTTATTGAATAGTGTTTTTTTTAACCTTCAATTTTAGACTTAGAAACCTCTGGAGTTTGACGTTCGTAAGCGTACAAGGCTCCAAGACCTGCCGCAAAACCTGATCTTACAATGTCAAAGTAACCGTTAACTAATTCTTGCGTCTCCTTAATCTGTGCATCTTCAAGAAGTTCAGATCGTGCTACTCCTAGTCCTTCAGCAAAACGCTGCCATAATTCTGGGTGATTCTCATCGCCTTGTTCTTCTTCTATCAAATTACCAAGCAAAACCTGTCGCATTTTTAGATCTGGGCACAAAAAATGTATACCACTGATATAACGAGGAAACGCAGCAACATGGTGATAATATTCTTTAGCATAGGTTTGTAAAGCTTGCAAGCTCAAGCTTCCTGTATTCCATGATTGGTAGAATGGATGATTTAGTAAGTGCAACTCATCTAACTTATTATTCAAAGATTTAGTAAATTCCATTATTTCCTCTATTATATCAACATATAGTTCATATATTATAGTTTTCTCATTGTTACGATCATGCTAAGATCAACACAATGGTGGGATTGGTAGGACTCGAACCTACGACCAATTCGTTATGAGCGAACTGCTCTAACCGACTGAGCTACAATCCCTTTTATCAATATTTATAATACACACAAAAGCAAATTTGTCTATTAGCTTATTTCACTATCAACCCAACTTAGCAAATCATTTGTTGCACCAATTTTGCGTGCAATTTCCTTACCATCTTGAAATATGATTAAAGTGGGTATAGATTGCACTCCATACTTACTTGGCACTTCAGTTTCTCCATCTATATCGAATTTGCAGATCTTGATCTTGCCTTTTCTATCCTTAGCCAATTGTTCGATACGTGGCATTAGACTTTTGCATGGCCCGCACCATTCTGCCCAAAAATCTACCAGCACGAACCCTTTATAGTCAGTGACTTCAGATTTGAAATTTTGATCATTTACCGATGTAATATCATCACTCATAAAATACCTAAATTTTTGTAAAATATAGCGCATCAATTAGCAACTAATCAACTAAATTCTTACCGCAGAGCCTGAAAAATTGCCCTAAAGTGTTTTGCACAAGCAAAACACTTCTCATAAACTATTACATCTGGTGGTTAAAGATATCCACGTTTTCCCAACCCATTAAGTCTAACTCAATACGAGTAGGAAGAAATTCAAAACACTTTTGGGCCAATTCTTTTCTATTTTCACGTTCCAGCATTAAGTCTAGCTTTTCCTTTATCCTATGGAGATACAAAACATCAGATGCAGCATAACTTTTTTGTTTGTCTGTCAAATTTTCATTTCCCCAATCAGAAGATTGCTGCTGCTTATTTAGTTTGGTATCAAGCAGCTCTAAACATAATTCTTTTAAGCTATGATTATCTGTGTAAGTGCGAACTAAACGTGAAGCTATTTTCGTGCAATAGCATGGAAGTGCCCAAGTTTCCAAGTAATGACGTATTATGCTTACATCAAATCGCGCGAAGTGAAATATTTTAGTTATATTTTTATCCTCTAATATTTTTCTCAAATTTGGCGCTGTATAATCGTTCTTGAGTTGAACTAAGTGAGCGTTGCCATCATTAAAAGAGAGCTGCACAAGACATAATCTATCTCTGCTATGAAGTAGCCCCATTGCCTCGGTATCAACAGCTATAGACCTTACATCATCTGGTATTGAACTAGCTGGCAAGTCGTCTTTATATAAAAATATTCCCATAAAATTAATACATTTTTTGGCACAATTGAAAACCTATGATAATCAAAAATGAGCCTTAAGTATACGAAAAGATCATAGAAGGAACCACACAAATTTATGGGCTCTCACATTTTTCGTGTACACGGGGTTTACAAATCGCTGTATATGCCTATAATTAAGTAAATTTAGGTTAATTTAATTGCGGGAGTAGCTCAGTTGGTAGAGCGCAACCTTGCCAAGGTTGAGGTCGAGGGTTCGAACCCCTTCTCCCGCTCTTTACTTTCAAAATCATTTCGTCAAAAATCCCTTGACAAACTCCGCCAGCGCCCTTATCATGGTACTGAAGGTATTCAGTTATCTTCATCTGTGCAGATTAAACAGCAAAAAAAACAACGTACTTGGCGTCTTATTTTTAATTTTTCGCACTATGTGCACCTTATGTCTTTATAAAACTTTTAGGTTTCTACCTATACAAGCCGAAACGCGCTTATAAAGCGTTTAAGACAGTATAGTACGCCAATTTGAAGGATTAGAGAGTGAACACTAATTACCACGGGATTTCTTTGCCTTTTTTTCTGCTTAGTAAATTTCTTAAACATTTATGACTAAAGGTTAGTTGCATTAAAAAGCAGCTGAGTCGCGGTTATTAAACGTTTAAAACATAAAAAAACGCCAATACTGAAAATAGACAATGACCAGGGCTTCTTTTGCCTTTTTTTTCGCTTGGTAAATTTCTTAATATTTATAGCTAAACGACAACCGTCATCCCGCTGCTTGTTAGCTGATGAGATACTGCAGCAGTATGAAGATTCGCGGCGGTATGATGGTTCGTGGCAACATGACGATAACCTCGTCATCCCGCTGCTTGTTAGCGGGATCTAAAGATACCGCGAATGAATCCACAACTGTACGAACATTGTGATTTGAGAACAATCTCCGCCAGGAAGGGTGTCATCCCAGTGCCCAGACACTGGGATCCAGGAAACTTAATTGCAAGTAATGCATTGGGTTTGGTGAGTATGGGTTTTGCGTTATAGAATGAAGCACTTTTGATGAATTTGTAAAGAAAACTAGATTCCAGTGTCAAGCACTGGAATGACACCGAAGGAGCTACTGGGATGACAGGGGAAGTTGACAATCATCATCCCGCTGCTTGTTAGCACCGCGGCGGTATGACGGTCTGCGGTGGCATGACGATAACTTCGTCATCCCGCTGCTTGCTAGCGGGATCTAGAGATACCGTGACGGGATGACGTAGAGCTCGCATTAGCTATACTTTTATGCTCACCAACTTAGCTGGATCCAAGTATTCAAGCTACTCCGATGACAAAAGGTGATACTGGAGTAATAGAAGGTAATAGAGTGACAGGGAGTAGTGCAAAAAGTTTCGTTATCCCCCTTGAATCGGCTTTAAAATCGATGTTCAAAGTTGAAATTTCCCTAGAAGATGCGGGGAAAATCAGAAAAGGCCAGGAAATTGTATTAAATAACTTGCGTAATTTAAAGAATTATGATACTTGTTGTACGACAATGGTTAGTGTACCTATTGCAATCTGCAGTTTTATTTATGGTTGTGTGGAACCTATTCGTGTTTTTAATATTTTAAATGAGGTTTAGATGTCGATAACATCCGAAAAGAAAAAGAGTTTGATAAATATATATGCAATTAAAGAAGATGATACAGGTTCATCTTTTGTACAATGTGCAATTTTGACCGAGAGGATCAGTAATTTAACTGAGCATTTTAAAGTGCACAAGCATGACCATCACTCTAAGCGTGGTTTACTTATATTGATAGGTAGAAGACGCAAGCACTTAAATTATATAAAGCGTAAATTTGGTAATGAAGCCTATCAGGAATTAATAGAGAAGTTAGGCATTAGAAAATAATCGAGGAATTTAGTATGTTTAAAATTATAAAAAAATCTATAGAGTGGGGTGGTCGTACCTTATCTTTAGAAACAGGAAAAATAGCACGCCAAGCTCATGGTTCAGTAGTTGTAAATTACGGTGATACTTCTGTTTTAGTAACTGTTGTAAGTAAAAAGAAGGAAGAAAATGTTGATTTCCTACCTTTAAATGTACAGTTTATCGCAAAAAGCTATGCCATGGGTAAGATCCCTGGTGGCTTTTTTAAAAGAGAAGGCAAACCATCTGATAGAGAAACTTTAATCTCAAGAGTAATAGATAGAAGTATAAGACCACTATTTCCAGAAGGATTTAATGATGAAGTTAGTGTGGTGTGCAATCTATTAACTTATGATACAGTCAATCCTCCTGAAGTGCCAGCATTGATTGGTACTGTTGCAGCTCTTGCAATTTCTGGTGTTCCTTTTTACTTTACTATAGCTGGAGTGATGGTTGGTTGTGATGAAAATAATAACTATATACTCAACCCTTCTGTTCAAGAGATGAAAGCAAGCAGCTTGGATCTATTTTTGTCTGGTGATGAAAATTCAATTTTAATGGTTGAATCAGAAGTGAAAGAGCTCTCTGAAGAAAATGTTTTTAATGCAATAAAATTTGGCCATGAACACCTTAAGCCTGTCATTGAGCTCATAAAAGAGTTTGCTGATACAGTTGGCAATAAACCTGAAAGCTTTGCTCCTGTTGATATATCAGATATAACACAAGAGCTTGAAAAACACGGTAAAGATTTTGAGAAAGCATATTCACAAACAGTAAAACAAGAGCGAGTTCAAGCTCTAGAAGCGATCAGAGATAATATATTGAATGCTCTTAAGGAAGCTGGAAAAGACGAAAAGTTAATTACGTATGCAGTAAAAAACTTTGAAAGATCTTTAGTACGTGAAATAATTAGAAAGAAAGGTGTAAGGATAGACGGTCGTAAGCATGATGAAATACGTCAGATAGAAATTGAAGTTGATGTTCTATCCAAGACTCACGGTTCTGCGTTGTTTACCAGAGGTAACACTCAGGCGCTGGTTGTTACTGCTCTTGGCACTACGCAAGATGAGCAAATCGTGGATGATATTGAAGGGGATAGACGTGAGCACTTTATGTTACATTATAATTTTCCTCCTTTTTCTGTTGGAGAAATTTCTACTGGACGTCCACCTGGAAGAAGAGAAATTGGTCACGGTAAACTTGCTTGGAAAGCAATTCATTCTGTTTTACCCGATAAATCTGAATTTCCTTATACAATAAGAGTAGTGTCCGAGATTTTGGAGTCTGATGGTTCTTCTTCTATGGCAACAGTTTGTGGGACTTCTCTTGCTTTAATGAATACGGGTGTGCCAATAAAGGCCCCTGTTGCTGGAGTTGCTATGGGCCTTATTAAAGATAAAGACGAGTATGTGATACTTTCCGATATATTGGGTGATGAAGATTATCTTGGTGATATGGACTTTAAAGTAGCAGGAACTAGTGAAGGGGTTACGGCACTACAAATGGATATGAAAATTTCTGGTATAAGCTTTGAAATTGTTGAAAAATCTTTAGAACAGGCAAAAGCTGGAAGATTACATATTTTAGAAAAAATGAATGCAGTAATTTCAGAACACAGTGATGATGTCAAAGACCATGCACCAAGAATGTTATCATTTTACATAGATAAAGATAAAATTTCTGCAGCTATTGGTGCTAAAGGAAAAAATATACGCAGTGTGTGTGAAAGAAGTAATGCAAAAATTGAAATAGGAGATGATGGTAAAGTTTCTGTTTTTGCCACGAGTGGCACTGAAGCTGAAATTGCAAAGAGTATGATGATTGATTCAATAACAGAACTAGAACAAGGTTCTATAGTTGATGTCAAGGTTGTAAGAATAGAGAAGTCTATTGTAGAGCTTGAATTTCTTAATGGCAGAAAAGGAAAAATGCACATAAGTGAAGTAGCTAATGAACACATAGATTCTATAGAGAGCATACTTAAACAAGATGATACTTTCAAAGCACTAGTAATTGACTTCGAAAAAGGTGGATGTCCAAAGTTGTCAAGACGTCGGGTTGATCAAGAGACGGGAGAGTTTTTTGAAGGTGAGCTTTACAACGAGGAAAGGAAAGATGGTCCAAATGACAGGGATAATTATTACAATAATTCATTTAATAGAAAACCTGGAGGAAGTCACCATAAGAGGCCTCCTCGTCCTCGTTCTGGTTTCAGCAACAGAAACAGGCCGAAATTTGGTAATAATGATTCATCATCAGGTTTTTATTAAGAGTAAACTTGTTCGGTAGAAGCTGTAGCTTTACTCCTCTCGTTTGAGTTATATTACTACAACTCCCCCTAAAGAACCGTGCTTGCAGATTTCCCGCACACGGCTCATCAATATTAGTTTTCACAGTCGTCCCTCTTATGCATATAAAGAAAAATGTATTTTTGGCTTTGGTAATGGATTTACTTCTACGTAGTGTACAAACTGTTCCCAGGTCATACTCTTTTTCTGACTACGCCGATTTATCCATTTAAATGCTAGCTTTCTTACTGATGTGTAAAATTGTTTCAAACACCAATAATTTCCGCTAATACCAAAGTAGTTATAGTGTCCTGTTAATTTAGCCTTCAGTACTTGCCACCAATCTTTAAGTCGAATACTTCCGCGGACTATTTTCAACCACTCCTTGATTTCTTTTAGTTTTCTGGCTAGATTTAACTTTGAGGTTTTATGTCCCATTATTAATCTACCACGACGACTTTTTGCACCATAGTGCGTAAACCCCAGAAAATTGAAACTTTCCGTCCTTCGTTTCTCTCTTATCGCTTGTTGCCACTCCCTCTTGCCAAACTTTACTACTCTGGTCTTGTTTTCAGATACTTCCAACCCAAATTTATTTAGCCTTTGTTTCAGTAATTCCAGAAATTCTTCCGCGTCTACCTTACTTTCGCAACAAACCACAAAATCGTCGCAAAACCTTATTAGTTGTATATATCCTCTGGATCTTGGTTTAAATTTCTTTTCTATCCATAAATCCAACACATAATGTAAGTATATATTTGCTAATACAGGACTTACTATACCACCTTGGGGTGTACCTTGTTTTGTTGCTTCATAATTTCCAGCTTCGACTATCCCTGCCTTGAGAAACCGCTTTACTAACCACAGCAAATTTGGGTCAGTTATTCGTTCCCTTAGACATCTCATTAGCCATTTATGCTGTATATTATCGTAGAACTTCTTGATATCCACTTCTACAATGTAGTTTATTGGCTTGTACATAACTGCTTTATCTAGTGCATTTACCGCTTGATGACAGTTTCTTCCAGGTCGAAATCCATATGAGCTGTCCAGAAAGTTTGCCTCGTAAATATTTTCTAATATCTTCTTCAGCATAATCTGTACTAATTTATCCTCGGTCGATGGTATTCCGAGTCCGCGTTTCTCTTTACTTCCAGCTTTCGGTATATATACCCTCTTTACTGGTTGTGGTTGATATTGCTTCCTCTTCATACTTTCTACTAGCACTTCGAGTTTCTCATTCAGATTTTCTCCGTATGATTCCACTGTTATCTGGTCTACTCCACAAGCCTTGTTACGCTTCAGTTCTTTATAACATCTCGCAAGATTCTCTGTATTTATCAGATGGACTAACGATGTGAATTTTAGTCGCTTATCTTGCTTTGCTCTTACTGCTATCTGGTTTAGTTTATTTTGCATGTTATTCCAACCTCCGTTGTATTGGCCTAGCAATCCCTATTCCAGTTACTATATTGCTGATCGCTTCCCCTTGTACGTGGCTTTCCCACATTCTGAGTACTATCAATCAGTCCGACTTCCCCTGCATCTTCCGCTAGTTCTTGCCTTTGTTGACTTGTTCCAGCGTACCTTTGTAGGAATGCATAGGATCTCCCAAGTTCACTTGAAGTCCATTTCAATACATGGCACGGTCTCAGATCCCGATAGAGTGAGTGATAACTTGCCTTTACGTTATCCTTCATGCTGTCTTCCATGGCCATGAAAATGTCGACCTCTATGTCTTCAGGTATTTCGGAACTCAATCCCTTCACTTTCGTTGTACCCTGCATTGTCCATCCCACTAGCTCTATTACACTCGTTACCTCATGCAACATAGTGGTCTGTTCCAAACTGTTGGCTAGACTTTGTTTGTGTTGGATTTTCACCAACTGTTCTCCAAGCACTTCTTGGCGCACCATCCACATACCTCTCAAATGGTACTGTCGGGTAGTTCTTTTTCATCCATATATCAAACACATGATGCATGAATATATTAGAGATGATTGGGCTAACTGAACCTCCTTGCGGAACTCCTTTATCCCTAACTACCTTACTGCCATCTGCTTGCTGAATGGGGGCTTTCATCCACCTCTCAACATACAGTATGATCCATTTGCAGTCAGTGTGTTTCTTGATAGCCTGCAGTGCTAAATCGTGGTCCAGATTGTCGAAAAATCCAGATATATCAAGATCTACTGTCCAATCATTTTTCCAACATCTCTTCCGTGCTGTATATACCGCATCCAATGCAGACTTATTTGGTCTATAACCATATGAATCCCCGTGAAATTTCGGCTCTACTATCAGTTCAAGATACATAGTAGCGGCTGTTTGTGCTATCCTATCGGACACTGAAGGAACGCATAAAGTTCTTTGTCCTCCCGTATCTTTCGGTATTGCAACAGCTTTTACTGGCTCAGGAAAATAACTTCCGGATGACATCCGATTCCATAGTTTGTACAAATTATCTTTTAGATTTTCCTCAAACTTTGTTATCGAGACCTCATCTACACCTGCAGCACCTTTATTTTTCGATACTTGTTTATAAGCTCTCCAAATAAGTTGCTTCGGTATATCAAAAGACTTTGTTTTATTCATTAATTCCTCCCATTACGGTTGACAAAATAATTAAAACTAAATAACTCAGTCCCTTCGCTCCATTTCCATTACAGAAACTTCTTCACTACTACAAACTGATCCGCCCCTGTTTTCCGCATCGGTACTCTCATCCTCAGAGATCTGCTCTTTGGACTTCTTCCTTATCATCGAAACGACAGGTTCCCGTAGTTCCATGCAATAGCCTAAAATAGATTCACGCCACTTTTATGCCGGACGCCACCTACCCAGTAAACAAGCTCCCGGTAGATTTATCCCAGATTAACGACTACCCCCTGGTTTTGACGTCGTCTCTACGCTTTCGACACTTCATCAGTGATTCACTTGCGTTCGTCTTTCTATTTCACACATGACACATAATTGTGCCTTTTCCATAACGCTCACTACCTTAGCTCTTTACCAAAGCAGCTTATGGCTGTTTGAAGCCTGCTCTTGTAAACCGGCTCCGAGGAGCCCTCCCTCATCTATTGCACAGCTTCAACACTTCCCGTGTTTCTACGGCGCACTGTCATCCCAGTACCTTGACTACTTATACCAATTCTCATTACTAGTGAATCAAATAAGCGGCATTGCAGAGTTTTTTAATTGTAGAGTGAGAAAGAGAGGTAATAAATTTGCATAAAGCGCTCTCAAGCAAAGCAATAGTATCGTAGATTTTGTTACGCAAAATGTTCTGTTTTATATATAACCAAAACCTCTCAACAGGATTGAGGTCTTACTTTTACCCACAATTTTGAGAGGTTATGATGTGAAGCATAACAATGCTCTCCTTAAGGTTTTCATAGCCCCGCCATAGAGTCATAGACCCTGGTAAATTATCACTTTTTCTATTCATAAATCCACCCAATTTTCCTAACCAAATAATAGCTTGTTTTATGTTTGGAGGTTCTTCGGGTAATGTTGCTACCCGATACTCACGCATGTAAAGGACCTTCCACTCTTCGTTGCTTAAAATTTTAGTACAAGTTTCCATGGGATTTGATAAAGCCACTTTTGTCAAATATAAAATTTTAAACGCGATTATACTTTTTATAGCAATTAACTTCTGTAATCTTTCTTTTGTAGCTAAGCGAGAGCTTTCTATCTTACATCCTGATTTTAAAATCCTAAAATACTCTTCAATTTTCCATCTTAGCTTATACCAATTTATCTTTTCTATGGCATCTAAAGTATGGTACATTAGTTAGTAGAGTCCAGTCGACAGCTTCCAATCCATCAGGAGCTTTTGCACTTACCACATATACAGGGACTTATTTTATGTATTGTATCTTTTGACCCATAAATGGAAGAAGATCTGATAGGCTTTCATATACTTAACTTCAATATTAGCTTTCCTTGATCTCTGGTTTTCACCTTTAGTAACTTCTAGAGAAATTTTCTTTTTTACTGGCAGTTGAGTGATGCGTGTTTGCAAATCTGTTTTTCCGACTTCAGTACAGATAAATCTTCTATTAGCTCGATTGCGGATTACATAAAAACTACCTAACGTCTCAGCCACCCATAAAAATTTGAAGATGTCTGCTTCCCTATCACCAAAAGTTGTACATTTGGAGGAAGGTTGTTTATAGTTTCTTTGAGAGCTGTTATCCACTTATAACTTTCTTTTTCTTCTATGGAGGTACGGTATTTTCTGTTTGCTTTTTCTTGTACCGTTTCTTCTTCCCTAATAGAACGCGCCCAACATTGTTGGGAAGATAGACCTAAAGGTAATCCGTCTTTGCTAGGCACTATGCAACAGTAAACCCATTTTATGCTTTGTATAAGCTTTAGAAATACTGCCTAGTCTCTTGGTCTTTATATGAGAGTCAAAATCCAAATAACTTGTATCTTGAACTGAAAATACCAACTGGTTTCCTTTTATTCTTTCCTTAGTTTCTTTATAATGGGAAGAATAAATTTCCTTATCTTCAAGCTTTTCATTGCTTATATGCACCCTTACCACCCACTACAGCTTTGATTCAGATGCCTTACCCTCTATGCAATAACTTGTTTTTATAAGTCTTTTATTAAGCCTTATATCTCCCAAATTAATGTGTTTTAACTCTCTTTTTAGCCATTTATCCCCTAAGCCATCTGTATATTGCACGCTTGTACTTGTTTCTATCATTTTGATCCTAAATTATTTAGCTTACTCACTTTTTATATTTGTGGGTAAAAGTAAGACCTCAATCCTGTTGAGAGGTTTTGGTTATATATAAAACAGAACATTTTGCGTAACAAAATCTACGATACTATTGCTTTGCTTGAGAGCGCTTTATGCAAATTTATTACCTCTCTTTCTCACTCTACAATTAAAAAACTCTGCAATGCCGCTTATTTGATTCACTAGTAATGAGAATTGGTATAAGTCGCCACTTTCCTAAAATGTGGATCGCGATTTCAACCCGATGTTAGAGCGGATGGAATTTAACCATCACGATTTCATGACTATCGGATCGCACTAATGTAACCAGACTGCATTCTGTAATTTTTAGCAAAACACGATCTTTCATTTGAGCTTTCTTCAATTTAAAATAAATACAGAAAATTGCTGCCTATAGCTAAACTGACTTAGATTTACCGACGATTTGATAAACGACAAATTCGTCATCCCGCTGCTTGTTAGCGGGATCTAGAGATACCGCGGCGGTATGACGTAGGGATTGTATTAGCTATAATTCTTTGGTTTTCACTTTTCTTTTAACCTTGCAATGATGTTTTCTTTGCCGATAAAAATTAATAATTTAGCAAGTTCTGGGCCTGTTTCTGTTCCTGTTAAAGCTGAACGCAACTGCATAAATAGGTTTTTTGCCTTTATATCCACTGTTTGTTGAATAGTTTTGACCCATTCTGACAACGTGTTTTCATTACAATCACCTTGAGGCAATGCATTGAACGCAATTTTTATAAGCTCCTTATCAAGAATCACAGGCTCTATATCGGGTTTGCATATTTTCCACCACTTGGCCACCTCAGAAAACCTTTCTATATTGTTCCTTATAAAATACCAAAACTCTGAGGAGTCCACTCCAATTTGATTTAAACGGTCTTGCACCATTTCAAATGGCATTTGTTGCAGCACTTTGCTATTTAGCTTATATATTTCACTCAAGCTAAATTGTGCAGATGCTGAGCTAAATTTTTTAATATCAAATGAGTCAATCAAAGATTGCATGCTAACACAAGCTTCAATTGGATTGGATGTTCCGAGCTTCACTAAATAACTAACTAGCGCCATCGGTTCAATTTCATCTTCTTTTATAGATTTGATATCCAGCCCACCGACTCGCTTGGATATCTTGCTATCATCAAAATGTAGCAGAGAAAGGTGAGCAAACATAGGAATTTTCGCTTTTAATGCTTTAATCATTTGGATTTGCACTGCAGTATTAGTTACATGATCTTCCCCGCGTACAATATGGGTTACATTAAAGTCAACATCATCAATAACAGAAGGTAACATGTATGTGTAAATTCCATCTTCTCTCTTTACCACGGGGTCACTTATGCTACTGGTTGCAATATTTATTTCACCTTTAACTTCATCATTCCATTTAACAACTTCATTTCTATCCAACTTAAATCTAAAATGTGGTCTTCTTCCTTCTTGCTCATAATGAATTTTCTCTTGCTCAGTTAGAAGTAACGCGCTTCTATCATATACCGGGGGAAGTCCTTGTTTTAACTGCAATTTTCGTTTAATGTCTAACTCTTCTCTTGTTTCATAGCATGCATAAACATGCCCTTCTTTTATTAACTGCAAAAACACCTCATTGTAACGCTCAAAGCGCTCTGATTGCTTAAAACTTGCATCCCAATCTATGCCAATCCATTTCAAGTCTTGTATGATATCATTTATATATTTGACATCTGAACGCTGAAGGTCAGTATCATCAAAACGGAGTAAAAATTTTCCATTTTGATTACGTGTGTACATCCAACAAACCAAAGCAGTCCGTACGTTTCCTACGTGGAGGTAGCCAGTTGGGCTTGGAGCGAATCTTGTTAGCATTCAAATAGCAATATTATAAAATAATAACTTATTTACTCTAATTTATTTTAATTTTATATAAATATACGGCTAAAGCAAGCGAGATCTGTTTCCTACTCTTCTTTCTTGGCTGATTCATAGTTAGCGTTAAAGAAGCTCGTTGCTACGGCTTATTGGCGTAGAAGAAGGAATAGGTATGGTTTGTAGCACCTTTGATGTTTGGTGAATTAAGACCATGTGTTGAATTAAGAAATTTCACAACTTGACGATAAAGCTAGTGTGACCCTATTATATTAATATGTAAATTTCAATTTACACATGACTAACTTAGAAAAGATAAGAGAAAAACTACAAGATCAAATAAATTATCATAATGTTTTGTATCACCAAAAAAATAAGCCAGAAATAAGTGATGCTGAATATGATGAACTGAAGAAAAAGTTAGCTGAAATAGAGGCACAATTTCCAGAAATTTATGCAACACAAGATAGTGTTGGTGCTCCACCTGATGAGAGGTTTTCTAAGGTGGAACATCAAGAACCTATGCTTTCTCTTGAGAATGCTTATGATGAACAAGGTGTAGAGAAATTTTTGTCTAAAATAAAGAGATTTTTAATTGAAGACAAAATAGAGATATTATGTGAGCCCAAAATTGATGGGTTGTCGTTTTCTGCAATTTATGAGGATGGAAGATTTGTTAAAGCTGCAACTCGAGGTGACGGTTTTGTAGGGGAAGATGTCACTCACAATGTTGCAACAATAAAAGGCTTTCCTAAGTTTTTGCAAGGTGTGCAAGGTAGACTGGAAGTAAGAGGTGAAATATACATCAGTAACAGCGACTTTTTAAAGTTAAATGAAAACGATGAATTTGCCAATCCTCGAAATGCAGCTGCTGGTTCTCTAAAGCAATTGGATGCAAACATTACAGCAAGTAGACCACTTAGATATTTTGCTTATTCTTTGATTAGTGGAGCAGAGAAAAGTCAAAGTGAAATACTAAATAAGCTTGAGGCACTTGGTTTTTGCGTAAATGAGCATCAGTCCTTAACGAGTAGTTTGGATGGAATGCTGAAGTTCTATAACGAGGTCTATAATTGTCGCTATAACTTGGATTATGATATTGATGGAATAGTCTACAAAGTAAATGATTTGATACTACAAAATCGTCTAGGGAATACTCACAAAGCACCGCGCTCAGCACTTGCATACAAGTTTTCTGCGGTTTATGCAAAAACAAAGTTAAATAAGATATTTATACAGGTGGGCAGAACAGGGGTTTTAACTCCAGTTGCAGATTTAGTGCCAGTCAATATTGGTGGGGTGCTAGTTAGTAGAGCAAGCCTGCATAACCAAGATGAGATAAAACGTAAAGACATAAGAGAGGGAGATATTGTAACAATCAAAAGAGCAGGGGATGTAATTCCCCAGATCATTGAAGTGAACAGAGATTCTCGTCTTCCAAATGCACCTGAATTTGTGTTTCCTGAAGTATGCCCTGAATGTGGTAGTAAAGTACGTCAGGTTGAGGGAGAGGCGGCAGTAAGATGTCCTGAGGAATTTGCCTGTAAAGCTCAAATAATAGAAAAACTAAAGCATTTTGTATCGAAAGATGCATTTGACATTGTTGGCCTTGGTGATAAGCAGATAGAGTTTTTTTACGACCTTGGTCTGATAAAACAAATCCATGATATTTTTACTTTAGAAGAAAGATTGGATGAATTTAATCTGGAAGAACAGCCTGGTTGGGGCAAGAAATCAATAGCTCATTTATTAAATGCTATACAAAGCAGAGGGGTAATAACTCTAGATAGGTTTATATTTTCTTTAGGTATTAGATTTATTGGTCAAGTTGCAGCAGAATTGCTTGCAGATTATTATGTTTCTTATAATAACTGGTATAATTCGATGATTGAACTGTCATCAGATAATACTGAGCTAGTAGGTATAGACAGCATAGGAAAAAAAGTGGCTGAATCTTTGGAATCATTTTTTTCTAAGGAACATAACATCAAAATGTTAAATGATCTTACTGCTTGTCTTCAAATTCTTCCTGTGAGCTCCAACTCTAGTGACTCTGTTTTAAATAATAAAATTATAGTGTTTACTGGTAAGCTACTTGCTATGAGTAGAGGAGAGGCAAAAGTAAGAGCTAAAACTCTGGGAGCAAAGGTCAGCTCACATCTTTCTGCTAAAACTGACTACCTAATTGCAGGAGAAAAACCAGGATCCAAATATAAAAAGGCAGTGGAATTAGGTGTAGAAATTTTAGATGAAGACCAGTGGCATAAAGTGGTAAGTTTGGGAGTGTTCAAATGACACTTGGATTGTATATTAAATCAAAGTTGCAAGACTATAATGAGCAAGCTGTTAATTGGATTGATTGGATTACCACAAAAAAACTCCTTTCTTTCTCTCCATTTTTTCTGGGTAAGGTCACTATCCATCTCCTGCTTATTTGTTGTTTCTTTCTTTCGCATGCTATTCTTGGTGTTCTGGAATTCTTTTGGCATTTCATACTCCTTAAATTAATTAATAAAATATTACTACATATATGATGAATAAATTATTTTAGTCTATAATCTTTATTAATATTTTTATATAAAAGTTATATATTTTATACTAAATAGTATATATCAATATTTAGATTGATGAATTGATTTTATTTCCATTGCAGCTTATTATTCATGAATAATCTCAATAAAAACGATGAAGCTAAACGAAATCAGAGAAAGATTTATAAAATTTTTTGTAAGTAACAATCACGAGCAGGTTCCTTCTTCTCCTTTGATTCCAGAACATGACCCAACGCTCATGTTCACAAATGCTGGTATGGTGCAGTTTAAAAATATTTTTACTGGTGCTCAAAAAACTGAAATGAAACGTGCTGTCTCAAGTCAAAAGTGCCTAAGAGCAGGCGGTAAACACAACGATCTTGAAAATGTTGGCTATACAACTCGGCATCACACATTTTTTGAAATGCTCGGAAATTTTAGCTTCGGTGATTACTTTAAGGAAACTGCGATAGAATTCGCGTGGAAATTTATCACTAAGGAGTTGTCTCTTGATAAAAACAGACTATCCATAACCGTCTATCATACTGATGATGAGGCATACGAGATTTGGCGTAAGGTAAGTGGCTTTTCAAGTGATAAAATCATAAGAATTGCAACGGATGACAACTTTTGGAGTATGGGAAGCACTGGTCCATGCGGTCCATGTTCTGAAATTTTTTATGACCATGGGAGTCCTAATTTACAAGAGGGCGATAGAATTGTTGAAATCTGGAATCTGGTATTCATGGAGTTTAATAAAGATGAAGAAGGTAATTTACACAAATTGCCAAAAAAATGCATCGATACTGGAATGGGCCTTGAAAGAATAGCGGCTGTAATGCAAAATGTCCATGATAACTATGATATTGATCTATTTTCTGCTTTGATAAGTAAATCACAAGAGTACTGTGGAAGAACGGAAAATAAAATAGCGCATAAGATCGTAGCAGATCATCTTCGCGCAGCTGCATTTCTCATCGCAGAAGGAGTGCTCCCCGGAAATGAAGGCAGGAATTACGTATTACGCAGATTAATTAGGAGAGCCGCGCGTTATATCCACCTGCTTGGATATAATGATTCCCTACTCCATCGCGTTTTTCCGGTGCTGATAGATAGCACGAGTTCGGCTTATATGGGAGCTGAATTAGTCAGAGCTAAAAGCTTAATAGAAACGACGTTAAAATCAGAGGAAGAAAACTTTAAAAACACTTTGATGAAAGGCATTAATCTATTGGAAAAATTCACTGCAGATTTAAAACCAGGTGACACTCTGCCTGGAGAATTAGCGTTTAAGCTATATGATACTTATGGATTTCCTTTGGATATTACACTTGATATTTTAAAAGAGAGAAAAATAAATTTTGACCAGAAAGGTTTTGATGATGCAATGGAAGAGCAAAAAGAGAAAGCACGTGCTAAATGGACTGGATCTGGTGAAAAATCTGTTGAGCAAGTATGGTTTGATTTGATCGATAAATTTGGCAAAACAAAATTTGTTGGTTATGAGTTCAATGAAGTAAGTGATGCGAAAATACTAGCTATAGTTTCCCCTAGAAATGAAGTAATTGATTCTGCAAAGGAGGGAGAAAAGATAACCATTATACTTGATAAAACACCTTTTTATGGCGAATCAGGTGGACAGGTGGGGGATACTGGAAGTTTCATTGTCCCTTCTGTCATCCAAGTAGCGGACACTGGGATCCAGAAAGAAGAAAACACGTGGTCACGCGCTGGAATGACGACAGATCGCATTGCTGGAAGTATGGTTATAGTGGAAAATACCAATAAGGTTAATGACCTATATTTGCACAGATGCATAGTTAAATTCGGTTCAATTTGTAAAGGTGACACAGTTACAGCAAGCATAGATAAGGAAAGAAGGCAAACCTTAAGAAGAAATCATTCAGCTACACATCTTCTGCACTTTACACTCAGAAAAATTCTAGGTGATTATGTCACGCAAAGAGGTTCTTTAGTTGCACCGGATAAGTTACGATTTGACTTTAGTCATAACACTCAAGTTACTCAGGATCAGCTATTCTTAGTAGAAGATATGGTAAACTCTCTAATCAGAGAAAACCTTTCTACATCTACAAAAATTCAGAGCATGAATCAGGCAATAGACGAAGGAGCTATGGCGTTATTCGGTGAAAAATATGGCAACCAAGTAAGAGTAGTGAAGATTGGGGATTCAAGGGAACTGTGTGGTGGCACACACGTTGAACATACTGGAGAAATTGGTTTGTTTAAGATAGTAACAGAGAGTTCTGTTGCTTTTGGAGTGAGGAGAATTGAAGCTTTAACTGGTCAGGAAGCAATCAATTATGTACGTGATAATGAAATTAACTTAAAAAAAGTTGCAGAATTCGTAAAAGCGCCAGTGAGTGAAATAACAAGCAGATTAAGTATTTTAAGTCAAGAACACAAAAAATCCGAAACCAAAATAAAAAACCTATATAAAAAGCTTGTGAGTGCAGAGAATATAAAAAGCACTGAAATAAATGGAATAAATTTTATAAGCCACACTTTCACTGATATTCCAGCAAATGTAATAAGAGAGTTTGTTTTGCAGCAACAAAAACCAAGAACGGTAATAGCTTTCACGGCAACAGAAAAAGATAAAACAGTTTTGATTATTAAAGTAAGTAAAGACTTAATCAATAAGATTAGCGCAAAAGAACTAATATCAATAGCAGTTGAAAAGAATTGTAGTGGGAATGCTGAACTTGCACAAACAGGCTGTGATAGCAATAAAATAGATGATGCCATTACAGCCATTTATAGCAAAATAACAGCTTCTAAGGACTAATACACTCTACGTCATACCGCCACGAACCGTCATACCGCGATTCATTCGCGGTATAGATTCCGCTAACTATAGTACTTTCAAAAGCGAATGATAAAGGTATAATATACTTTTTAGTGTATAGGAAAAGTGATGGTATATAGTGTAGATTTAAGGAAAAAAGCAGTGTCTTTGGTAGAAAAAGGAAAGTCAAAGACTGAGGTTGCAGAGCTTTTTGAGATAGGAATAGCAACACTATATAGATGGCTGAAAAAGAAGTCTGCTGGTCAAGATCTCAGAGCGACAAAAAGTGTTGGTTTTATTCGGAAAATAGACCCAAAAATACTTGCAGACTATGTTAAAAAACACCCAGCTAGCAGAAATGAAACAAAACCTTGGCTTTGGAATAAGTGCAATTTGGTATAGATTAAGACAGCTAAAAATAACCTTTAAAAAAAGTCACATTCTATCAAGAGCGCAATCAAAAAGATAGGCAGCAATTTATCGATAAAGTCTCAAAAATAGACCACTGTAGCATTTTATATATAGATGAAGCAGGATAGACTATACCGAGAATATGCACGAGCTCCAAGAGGAGAAAAAATATATGCTGATGTTCCAGGAAAAAAGCGGGAAAGAGTGAGTATAATAGGTGGATGAGAAGTTCATTGCACCAATGACCTTCACAGGAGGGTGTAATAAAGATGTATTTAATGTATGGTTAGAGCGAACCACAATTACAGCGTGATACAACCATAGTTATGGATAATGCTACATTTCATAAAACTCCCAAAACAAAGTCATTAATAGAGTCTTTTGGCTGTCATTTGCTTTATCTTCCAACATATTCACCTGCTTACTTTTACCCACAAATATAAAAAGTGAGTAAGCTAAATAATTTAGGATCAAAATGATAGAAACAAGTACAAGCGTGCAATATACAGATGGCTTAGGGGATAAATGGCTAAAAAGAGAGTTAAAACACATTAATTTGGGAGATATAAGGCTTAATAAAAGACTTATAAAAACAAGTTATTGCATAGAGGGTAAGGCATCTGAATCAAAGCTGTAGTGGGTGGTAAGGGTGCATATAAGCAATGAAAAGCTTGAAGATAAGGAAATTTATTCTTCCCATTATAAAGAAACTAAGGAAAGAATAAAAGGAAACCAGTTGGTATTTTCAGTTCAAGATACAAGTTATTTGGATTTTGACTCTCATATAAAGACCAAGAGACTAGGCAGTATTTCTAAAGCTTATACAAAGCATAAAATGGGTTTACTGTTGCATAGTGCCTAGGCTCTGTGGACAAAAAATATGAAAAGAGAGAAAAAGATGGTAGTTTAGCTTAATAGGTAAAAAATGGAGAAACTACCATATGCAATATTACATCAAAGAGGAAAATTGGAAACAAATTTTAGAGTTCATAAAAAGCGTAAAAGGAATGCATAGCAAAGATGAAAAACGTTTAAGAATATTCATAGAGGCAGTGTGGTACATAGTCCGAAGTGGTTGCCAATGGAGACTTTTACCAAAAACTTATGGTAATTACAGGAGTATACATAAGCGATTTAAAAGATGGTGTGGAAGAGATGTCTGGGAAAAATTGCTTGAATATACTAAACAAGAGCCTGATTTAGAAGTTGCTATAATCGACGGTACGATCATCCGAGCCCATCCATGTTCATCTGGATATACAAAAAACTCCAAGGATCAAGAAGCTTTAGGGAGGAGCAAAGGTGGCTTTACAACTAAAATACATGCGCTTGTCGATGCACTTGGAAATCCACTTAAATTTACTCTGACCCCTGGTCAAAGAAATGAGATTACACAAGCAGCAACATTAACTGAAAGTGTCTATAATACCACTGTAGTGGCTGATAAAGGCTATGACAGCAATGCTTTTGTTACGAGTCTTGAAAGCAAGGGATGTACAGCAGTTATTCCTCCGAAGCGTAATCGAAAAGTGCAGAGGGGTTACGATAAACACATTTATAAAGAGCGTCATTTAATTGAGTGTTTTTCGGTAAAATTAAGAACTTTAGGCGTATTTTTTCCAGATTCGATAAAACGGCTGAGGTTTTTATGGGTTTTCTAAATTTTGTCGGGGCTCTTGTATGGCTTCTCTAAAATTTTGTCCACAGAGCCTAGGCAGTATTTCTAAAGCTTATACAAAGCATAAAATGGGTTTACTGTTGCATAGTGCCTAGCAAAGACGGATTACCTTTAGGTCTATCTTCCCAACAATGTTGGGCGCGTTCTATTAGGGAAGAAGAAACGGTACAAGAAAAAGCAAACAGAAAATACCGTACCTCCATAGAAGAAAAAGAAAGTTATAAGTGGATAACAGCTCTCAAAGAAACTATAAACAACCTTCCTCCAAATGTACAACTTTTGGTGATAGGGAAGCAGACATCTTCAAATTTTTATGGGTGGCTGAGACGTTAGGTAGTTTTTATGTAATCCGCAATCGAGCTAATAGAAGATTTATCTGTACTGAAGTCGGAAAAACAGATTTGCAAACACGCATCACTCAACTGCCAGTAAAAAAGAAAATTTCTCTAGAAGTTACTAAAGGTGAAAACCAGAGATCAAGGAAAGCTAATATTGAAGTTAAGTATATGAAAGCCTATCAGATCTTCTTCCATTTATGGGTCAAAAGATACAATACATAAAATAAGTCCCTGTATATGTGGTAAGTGCAAAAGCTCCTGATGGATTGGAAGCTGTCGACTGGACTCTACTAACTAATGTACCATACTTTAGATGCCATAGAAAAGATAAATTGGTATAAGCTAAGATGGAAAATTGAAGAGTATTTTAGGATTTTAAAATCAGGATGTAAGATAGAAAGCTCTCGCTTAGCTACAAAAGAAAGATTACAGAAGTTAATTGCTATAAAAAGTATAATCGCGTTTAAAATTTTATATTTGACAAAAGTGGCTTTATCAAATCCCATGGAAACTTGTACTAAAATTTTAAGCAACGAAGAGTGGAAGGTCCTTTACATGCGTGAGTATCGGGTAGCAACATTACCCGAAGAACCTCCAAACATAAAACAAGCTATTATTTGGTTAGGAAAATTGGGTGGATTTATGAATAGAAAAAGTGATAATTTACCAGGGTCTATGACTCTATGGCGGGGCTATGAAAACCTTAAGGAGAGCATTGTTATGCTTCACATCATAACCTCTCAAAATTGTGGGTAAAAGTAAGCAGGTGAGTATGGTGGTAGGTATATAATGTCGATATTTTTAGGTACTTTTAAATTTTTTGACTTATGCCAACTAGCACAATCCATGATAAGAAATGCCTCCCTTGTTCCTAAATATTGTGACATCTGCTCAAGGAATATATTCATACAATCAGTATTGACGTTTGAGCTAGAACTCTCTCCATTTCTGGGATTAACTGCACTATAGAGATAAAAATTTTCCTACCTAGTTTTACCTTAACCTGTGTCCTAATGCCTTTTTTAAACCACCCGTGTCCAATCTTTGAATGTGTGCCAAACCGCGATTCATCGAAGAAAAATAGCTCTTTTTCAGGATACATGACAATAGTTTCATTAAGATTTTTTTTTAAATCCCTCTTGTTTACTTTTATCTTGTCCGTTATGCACTGGTCTTGGTGTGATACATGAGAATTTCATTCTTTGCATATTACGGTGTACTGTAGATTTGCTGATATTCAAACCAAACTTTTCTTGAATTCTTATTTTCATTTCTTTTATAGTAATATTGGGGTTTTCCTCTATCCACACCTCAACTTGTTCACGTTGACTTTGATTCAATATAGTTTTTCTACGGCGTTGAGGCGGAGCAAATAATTTTTCTTCTCTGCCAAATTTTAGGTGCTTTATCCATGCAGTAAGTGCCTTTCTTGAAATGCAGCATATCTTTGCTACGGCTGTTATACTGTGCTTTTTTGCTGCAATTACAGCATTTAGTTTTTTTGCAACATATGCGTTATTTCTTACTTTCTTCAGCATTTCTTTTGCTGATTCCACCACTTTTTCATCCAATAATTTTGATCTTAATGCCATTTAAACCTCGCTATTTTACTTACTTCAGTATGGCTTTTTTTCTATTATTGTCTATCCGTTACTTGTGTAGCGGGAATTGGTATTAGATCCCGCTAACAAGCAGCGGGATGACGAGGTTATCGTCATGCCACCGCGAACCGTCATACCGCGATTCATTCCATAACTGTACGAACATTGTGATTTTGGCCCATCAGGAGGGTGTCATCCCAGTGCGTGACACTGGGATGGCTTTGTTGCATAGCACCTTAAGCAGTGATGGTTTACGACAAATTTATGTAATGATTTCAAATTTAGCCATACCAATATCAGTGAATTTGTTGAGCAAATAGCACTTAATTAGTAATTCTTTTTCACGATTTACTTCAGATTTATTCCTAAAGCTAAATCCAAATACTTGCTTCAACCTTGAGAAAAATCCTTCTATGTAAGATCTCTTTCCATAAATCGCTTCCTTTTTCCACTCTTTTACACCATCTTGTCCATATAATTTTATTAACCTAATAGCAGCATTTCTGTCAGACATATAATCTATTTTTGAATGTTCTGCTGCATCCTTTTTTGGTAGAACTTTTGTCTTTATATCGTATTTCTTACACAATTTATAAAGTTTGTGCCTATCGTATGCCCTATCTGCATATAATGCTTTTATTTTGTGCTGAAAATTAACTTCTTCAAGCAAATCGCAAGCTCCATAGTGGTCAGAGTAGACGCCATTACTGTATCTTGCAGCTATAGCTTTTTTACTATTCACACTTAACATAACATGTAACTTTCTTACTTGCTCGTAGCTTCGGTACTTTCTATCTGCACTGTTTTCCTTACTGTGGCCAGGAGTGTTACTGTAAATGCTGATACTTGTGCTATCTATGATAATTTCAATATTTTCCATGTTGCTTTTATCAACCCTGCAATCATTTATCTTAATATTAAGTTTTTTAAACCTTCTTGATGCTTGTGAATAGCTGATAACTGCCAAATTTTTTCCTATTTGTTGCAGATATCCTTTTATAAACCCCACCGTTTGTCTTAAACCAATTCTAAAAAGATTGACAATTATATGCACCAAAATTACGACTTTATCACTGTAAATATAGTTGCCGCCCTGCATTTTTGGACTATTTTCATACCAATTTTCGATAGCTTCATCGATGTAATGAAAAATATTTCCCCTTTTTTCAAGGAATTTGTTATATTCGTTTTGGTTACTGACTTTCATTTTCTGTGGCATATTTTTTCTTCAACAGTTAAATGGTTATTTATAATGAATTTTGTCAGTAGCTACCAGATTTTTTCGGTTGCTATGCAACAAAGCCCACCGGATCTCACATTCATTCTACTACAACGCAGAAAATTCGTACAATTGTGCATGATGTAGGGTTTCTGGCTACATTTTTCTATTAAACTCACCTTTCCTCTATGTAACAGATTTCGTATTAAATTTTAAATTTAATGCGCCTAGATATACAAGCATTCCCAGCAAAACCATAGGTATAGAAAGCAACTGCCCCATAGTTAAATCAAGCCACAAATAGCCAATTTGATAGTCTGGTTCGCGAAAAAACTCAACGAAAAAACGTGCTATTCCATACCACATAACTGCAATACCAGTTAACGCACCGTGATACAGTCTTATTCTAGTCAAGAAAAACAGTGAATTTACAACTGCGAAAAGTAGCGGTCCTTCAAAAAATGCCTCATAAAGCTGGCTTGGATGACGCAGCAAATTATCACCACTCTCTGGAAATACCATACCCCATGGCATAGTTGTAACTCTGCCAAATAACTCTCCGTTTATAAAATTGCCTATGCGACCTAAAAATAAACCTATGGGAACTCCGCAAGAAATTAGGTCCAGTGCATAAAATGTAGGGATATTATGTCTTTTACACGAAATTATTACTGCAAGCAAAACTCCTATAGCACCACCATGAAATGACATCCCTCCTTCCCAGGTTTTCAATATCTCGATAGGGTTGCTTATATAAAGAACTGGATCATATATCAATACGTAGCCAAGTCTGCCTCCAAGGATAATACCTACAATAGTGGCTATTAATAACGAATCGTAAAAATTCTTAGTAAATATTTTTTGGTTGTCTAGCTTATGTAAATACCAATATGCAAACACTATACCCAAAACGTAGGCTAAGGAATACCAATATATAGAAACAGGACCGATGCTGAAAATTACTGGATTTAAAGACATATTTTGCTACAAATTATTCTTAGACAATCTACTTTTTTCACGATCCCACTCTCTCTGTTTTATGGTTGCTCTCTTATCGTAGAGTTTTTTTCCTTTTACAATGGCAATTTTAGTTTTTGCAAATCCTTTATCATTAAAATAGATCGAAAGCGGCACAACAGTTATCCCAGCAGTCTTGATTTGACCAATTAGTTTATTTATCTCCTTTTTATGCAAGAGTAATTTACGTTCCCTTTTTGGCTTATGATTTTTTTTGTTCGCAGCTTTATATTCTGCAATATGCATATTGTGCAGCCATATTTCGCTATTCTTTTCGACAACGTAGGCGTCGGAAATATTTACTTTTCTTTCTCTTAGCGATTTAACTTCACTGCTTAATAAGACCATACCTGCTTCAAATTCTTCTAAGATGAAATATTCAAACCTTGCTTTCCTATTTTCTGCAATAACTTCCATATCTAAAGATATCTTTAAGCTTCAATATATTACAGAATTTTTGACTTAATTCATAACAAAACAATTATTCCAATAAATATAAGGTGCCAGGCTAGTCTGATAGCAACAGGATAACAAAAATCAAGTAAGTGCTTTTTTTGCCTTTCCAGGTACAAGTTCCTGCTTTACTCCTTTCATTTCAGTTTTAGGCTTTGACATTATATATTGACCAGCACCAACTATGAGTGCAGATCCTGCAACTAGCCCAATTATTGCTAGCACAGATAGGGCGGTAGTAAGTGCAAGTGTAGCACCAACTATCACCGCAGTTACAAAACACACAATAACACCTTTTACAATTGCATTTTTTCCAACCTGTTTTTCTTCCTTTTTCTCTGGGAGCTGTATTGCATCTTTATTTTCAGTAAGATCCTTTGGCGTTTTTTTATTCTCATTTTTTAACGTTTGTTTTTTTTCCGCTTCCTCTACAAGCTGAATTATACCTTGATCTTTAGTAAGGTCTCTTGGCGTTTTTTCATCAACATCTTTTAATGAAGAGTCTGCTCCAGCTTCTAGCAGAGCTTCCACCACTTTTATCTTGCCATTTTTAGCAGCAAGATGTAAAGGAGTACGTCTATCACCATTGTTTGCATTAACCTCTGCTCCTTTTGCGATTAGAGTTTTTACTACATCTTCGTGGCCCTTTTCAGCAGCAGCATGCAAAGGAGTCCATCTATCAGCATCCTTTACATTAACATCTGCTTTCTCAACTAGAATTTTTACTACCTCTATGTGGTTCTTTTCAGCAGCATGATGTAAAGGAGTACATCTATCATTATCTTCTGCATTAACCTTTGCTCCTTTTGCAATTAGAATTTCTACTACATCTTTGCAGCCCTTTGCAGCAGCAATATGTAAAGGAGTCTTGTCCTCAATATCTTCTGCATTAACATCTGCTTTCTCAACTAGAATTTTTACTACCTTTATGTGGTTCTTTTCAGCAGCATAATGTAAAGAAGTACATCCATTATTACTTTTTGCCTTAACCTCTGCTCCTTTTGCGATTAGAATGCTTACTACATTCGCATAGCCATAGTAAGCAGCAATATGCAAAGGAGTACGTTCATAATTATCTTCTGCATTAACATTTGCTTTGTTTTCAATTAGAATTTTTACTACACCTTCGTAGCCATTTGTAGCAGCAATATGTAAAGGAGCCCATCCATCACTATTTTTTGCATCAACGTTGATTCCTTTTGCTTTTGATAGAGCTTGTACTATCTTTTCGTGGCCATATGTAGCAGCAATATGTAAAGGAGTCCATCCATCACTATTTTTTGCATCAACGTTGATTCCTTCTGCTTTTAATAGAGCTTGTACTATCTTTTCGTGGCCCTTTGCAGCAGCAATATGTAAAGGGGCCCATCCTTTATCATCTTCTGCATTAACATTTGCTTTGTTTGCAATTAGAGTTTTTACTACATCTTCGTGGCCATTTTTAGCAGCATAATGCAAAGGAGTATACTCACTACTACCTTGTACATTAACATCTGCTTTGTTTTCAATTAGAATGTTTACTACATCTTCGTGGCCCTTTGCAGCAGCAATATGTAAAGGAGTCCATCCTTTATTATCTTCTGCATTAACATTTGCTCCTTCTGCGATTAGAATGTCTACTATATCTTTGTGGCCATGGTGAGCAGCAAGATGTAAAGGAGTAATTTTATTATCATATTCTGCATTAACATCTGCCCCGTTTTCAATCAGAGCTTTTGCTACCTTTGCACAGTTCCCATAAGAAGCAAGATGTAACAATGTGACTTTCCCAGAATTTTGATCACGAGATATAGTGAATTCGTGATCTATGTTAGGTCCACTATCGTTGTCAGGTTTACTCTTTTCCCACTCTTGACATAAATCTGAATCTTTTTTTTGTAACTCAGCTTTTATTTTTTCAACTATATTGTCCTTGCTCAAATCTAAAAGGCTATCTATTTCTTTTAATATTCCCATAAATTTGTCATATTTCATAACTTCCTCACTTAAAATGCATAACTTAGTTGTTATATCTTTTAACATAGAAGTCAAGAACCTAAATATTCGTTATTATCTTTCCTTAAAGAGTCATTTAAGTTATATTACAGACTATGAAAAACCTCAACTTTAGGAAGGAAATCAAATTTTTTTCTCTGTCGTTTATAACTTTATTTGTTCTATGGATTATACTGTCTGGTTATTTTGAGCCGTTCTTTATTTTTTGTGGAGTGTTTTCCTCTATATTCACATTGTTTATCTTTAGACGGTTGATAAACGCTGAAAGCGCTCTGAGTCAGATTTTAAATGGTACGAGTAGACTGTCGTTTTATAAGCTCGTGAGTTATATACCATGGTTAATGTACCAAATCATTTTATCAAGTGTTTATGTAACAAAAAAGGTGCTACAACTCAAATCTAAGCTTGAACCGATCATTATCCTAAGAAAATGCAAAGGGCATAATGATGAAAGCATTGCATTATTTGCTAGTTCAGTTACAATCACTCCCGGAACTTTAACTATCAATGTTGAAAGTAAGCAAAAAACGTATTTGTCTACCATGTGTTTGATAGATAAAGATCTTGAAAGTGGCATTTCTGAAATAGAAAGTAAAATCTTAAAAATACTACGTTCAGTTAAGTAATTGCTTTAAATAAGTTAACAGCATCCTTATATTCCCTTACAAGACTTTCAAGCATTTCTTTTGGAAGGCTATTGTTAACAATAGAACATAAATAATTATATAAATCTTCTAACCTTAATATGTTATTTCTCTTCTTGCTGTTAAATTTATACGGAAAAATACCTTCCATAACTTCAATAGTAGTAGCCTTGTTTAAAAATACATTTTCACTTGTCACGCTTATTCTTGCTAAAACAGTGTTAATTTCAGGTTCGTCACTCGTATAAAAATCTGATAGCTGAGTTATTCTAATAACGTACAAAGTTACTATTTTTGACAAGCAATTATCAGCATATTCACAATTTTTTATTACCTCCCACTGAGTAACCTGAGATTTACCTATTTTTGCATTGTTCGGTAATTTACTCATTGAACTTTCTCCATTTAATCCAGTGTAATAAATTATACTAATACTTTGTTAAATAAATAATAACGCGATTACAAAAATATATACTTATAGTGGTATATTATACAAAAATAGCACAATATCTAAGCATTAAAGCTAGTTTTAGCTGGGTACATGGGGCTATTCGTTATTTTGTGTTGTCCAGTGAGGTCCAAAATTAGAGGTCCACTTATATAAAGAGTTTAGTCTGCCTTCTTTGCTATAAAATAAGTTTTCCTTTTGAGCTGTTTTGTTAGTATTAACTAAATTCTAAACTAACTGTGCTATAATGAAAAAGATAAAACTTGGAATACTAATTTCAGGCAGGGGATCAAATATGCAGGCCTTGATAGAAGCATGTCAAGATCAGAATTTTCCCGCAGAAGTTGCATGTGTTATCACAAATAATAGCGAAGCTGCTGGTCTGAAAACAGCAGAGCAAGCAGGAATCCCAGCGTTTATTGTTAAAGATAAACCACTTGATGCTGATAAAATTCACAAAATACTTGTTCAACAGAAGGTTGATTTAATTTGCCTTGCAGGATTTATGAGAATTCTCAAAGCTGATCTTCTGAGTAAATGGCATAACAAGGTTATAAATATTCATCCCTCGTTACTTCCGTCTTTTAAAGGTCTAAACGCTCAAGAGCAAGCTCTAAAAGCAGGTGTAAAAATTACAGGTTGTACTGTACATTATGTCACTCCTGAAGTTGATGCTGGAGCCGTAATTGCTCAAGTTGCTGTGCCAGTGCTACCAAATGATGATGTTCAAAGCCTTTCAGAACGCATTCTAGCTGAGGAGCATAAGTGTTATGTAGAAGCAGTAAGGTCAATAGCAGAAAGTATTAATTATTGACCTTGAGTGTTTCTTCCAACTTCAACAAAAAATAAATTTTCTGATTCCAGTAAAGAACTTGCCAGTTCGTTTACTTTCTCTAATTTAACGTCATTAATGACATTCGCATAATTATTTATACGGTTAACATCACGATCATTTATCTGCATATCATCGAGCAGCATTGCTGTATTTGTGTTATTGGACAGGAAAAGGACAAGATTATTTACCAAGCCAATTTTTGCATCCTTGAACAATTGTTCGTCAATTCCCTCCTTTTTTATTCTGCTAAATGTGTCTTTTACTGCTGATATAGCTTTGCCAGCAGTAGAACTATCAGTACTAAGACTTCCAATTATAAAGTTCCCATGTTTATTGGGAATAATCATTGCATAAACACCATAAGTAATACCCAAGTTTTGCCTCAATTCTGTCATTAATATTGAATTCAGCCTCATGCCACCAAGTGCATCAATTAAGACACTAGCGTTATAATAATTAGGATCTTCATAAGCTATACCTTTTTGAGCAAAAAGTATCACACTCTGTGGTATATCCATAAAAATATTCTTACTTTCTGTAGAACCAAAATCATTTTTCACAGGTATTTTTCTAACTTTCGATCTTTTTGATGGCAATTTAGATAAATATTTATCTAACAACGTAATAATTTCTTCTTTTTTTGCACAACCAGCAACACTGATAACTATGTTATCTTTAGCAAAATTACGCTTTATATATGTTAAAACATCGTCCCTAGTAATGCTCATTATAGTGTCAAGAGTACCGTACACACTTTTTGAGTAAGGGTGTTTTTTAAACAATAACGTATTCAATTCTTCTCCAGCAACAAAAAAAGGATTTTTTTCAAGATTATTAAAATCAACTTTGGCTTTCTCGAAAACTCTATTCAACCCTTCAAAGTCAACTTTAGGACGTATTATAGCGTCGCTTAGTAACGAAATTGCATCCTCTAGATTCTCAGACAAAGTATTTAATGAAACCCTAAATGCTTCTAAACCAGCAATAAAATTTAAACTAATCCCTTTATCTTCAAGCTTTTTCACAAAACCTTTGGCATCATTTTTTCCTGCCCCTTCTTGAATTACAAGAGAAGTAAACCAGGTAAGTCCCTGTTTTTCTGCACTCTCATACACATAACCTGCATCTTTGAACGATATATTTAGTGAAACTTTTGGTAAATCACAGTTTTCAACAAATAAAAACTTAAATCCTTTACGGGTGGTGACCTCCTCTATATTTAGGTTACCACTTGCTTGTAAATTAAAGCCTAGACAGAAAAAAAATAGAAGTACAAATTTACTTATTCTCATTATCATCTCCTTTTGGTAATAAACGGCCAATTAACTTATTAGCAGAAAAGATAGTACGAATTTTGTTATTTACATCCTCTAAATTAACATCATTGATTTTGCTATATGAAATATCTATTTCATCAAGTGGAATACCAAGTGCGAGGCGTGGCACATAAAACATTGCTATATGAGTTAAGTCAGATAGATTATCAAATTGTGCTACTTTGTATCTATATTTCGAGCTTTGCAACTCCTCATCCGTTATTCCTTTAGACATGAAGTTATTAATAGCATTATCTAACTCTCTTTCAACAATATCTAAATTAACTCCGCTTTTTGGAATTATTTCAATATCAATGTAGCCATCACTAAAAGTTAAACTATTGTAATAAGCAGATACTGATACTGCCACATCTTTATCTAAAACCAAATCTTTATACAGTTTGCTGGATTTGCCGCCACCTAAAATGTCAACCGCTAAATGAGCAGCAGAGGCTTCATTTATGTGCTCAAATAAGGGAACACGATAACGAAAATATAAAACTGGTTCTTTTACTTCAGTGCTCTCTAAAATCACCGATAAACCTGCATTATGCACTGGATCCTGATTTGGGTAATGCCTAATTACTGCCTTAGACTTAATGTCACCATATTTTTCTTCTGCTAGCTTCACTACTTCATCAAATTCCACATCACCAACAATCAGTAATATTGCATTGCCGGGGTGATAATAGTTATCATGAAACCTCGTTATGTCATCTTGATTGTAAGTTTTGATATCGCTCTCCCAGCCGATAACAGATCTACCATAGCCAGTACGGTAAAATGCACTATTCATTTCTTCCCATAACAAGTTGTTAGGATGATTATCAAATCTCATCTTTCTTTCTTCCAGTACAATGTTTTTTTCTCTATCTATTTTGTCTTGAGTAACATTAAAGGTGCCCATTCTATCTACTTCAACTTCCATTGCAAGTGGTAAATCTTTTTTGGGAACCAATTCATAATAACAGGTATATTCTTTAGTGGTAAATGCGTTAAATTGAGCCCCAATGCTACTCATAGTGGCCTCTATGTCTTTAAACTTTCCTGTAGTTTCAAACATTAAATGTTCAAAGTAGTGAGCCAATCCTGCTTTGCCGATTGGATCATCCATTCCCCCAACTTTGTATATTACTGCATGTAAAACGGCTGGAATCCGATGATTAGGAACAACATAGACATCTAGTCCGTTACTGAGTTTAGCATGTTTTATGTCGTGCTCTATGCTTAAAGCCTTCAAAGAAATTGGGTAAGTAAAAAAGAGCGCAGGTAGTATAAGAAAACTAAAAAGCTTATGAAGCATTATTTCGACCTAATATAAAAACAATTATTTTATTTCTCATTTTGTTTGGAAATAAACATATCATATATATACCACTTATATGACAATGTAAACACTCCACAAACTATAGATAAATCCGCTAAATTAAAGGCTGGCCAATACCAATCATCAATGTGAAAATATATGAAATCATATACAGCTCCCCAATAGATCCTATCAACTACGTTTCCGATTGCTCCACCAATCATCAGAGAAAAACCAAGGTAAATTGACCGATCATCAGACTTGTATATCAAGTATGCAAGTATACCAATTATTAGTATTGAAACTGCTAAAAAAAAGAAACCGCCATGTGGTAAAGCGCTACACATTCCAAAACTAATACCTGAATTCCAAACTTCAACTAGCTTTATAAAGCTAGTGATCTCAATTGATTCTCCTTCATCAATCAATGAGTTTATGTACGATTTGCTCGTTTGGTCAATCAATACTATAATTAATATAACAATTAAGCATAACTTTTTCATAAATTTGCCTTTAACCTACAAACTTTAAGTATATCATAATTTATCTGTTTTGTTAACTCCTCAATACTATGGAATTTTTTTTCTGACCTTATGAATTTTAAAAGTTGTATGTTGACTTTATGATTATATACGTCTTCATCAAAATCGAATATGTGCATTTCTATTATGGGCTTTTTCAGATCCTTAAATGTAGGTCTCATACCAATATTGACTACTCCATATAACCAATTGGGGTTATTATCAGAAAACATCACTTTAGCGTAATATGTACCAAATTTTGGTTTTATCATGCAATCTTCTATAGGAATATTTATGGTTGGAAATCCTATTTCTCTACCTCTACATGCACCTTTTGTCACAACACCAGAAACTTGATAAGGTCTGCCGAGCAATTTATTAGCAATTTCTATTTCGCCCCTCTGTACATACTCCCTTATTGAAGAAGAAGAGCAAATTTTGCCGTCAATTATTAATGGCTCTAATTTAGTCAAAGAGTATCCATATGTTTCAGAATATTTCTCTAGAGTTAATATATCACCCAATCGTTTATGACCAAAAGTGCAATTTTCTCCGACAATTATGTGTTTAGCGCCATATTTATCTATTAAAATCTTACTGATAAAGTCATCGCAGCTAACCTCAGAAAAACCTCTATTAAAATTAATAATATACAAGTAATCTATACCATAGCTGCTGATCAGTTCCTTTTTTTGTTCTTGGTCTATTAACCTAAAATTGTTTCTACCAAATAAAACAGTTGATGGGTGAGGCTCAAAAGTTAAAACTGCGGAGGGTAATCCTCTTTCTTGTGCTACCTTCTTTAGAGTGGAAATTGCAAATTCATGTCCTAAATGAATGCCATCGAAATTTCCGAAGGTCAGTGCTATATTATTTTCTATCTCTTGCTCACAATTATAAATAATTTTCATACAATTTGATGTTTTTACATGTTTCTTATATATAATAACTATATTTTAGTAAGCTACGGAGATAAATTGTGAAAAATACTAAAGGAAAAGTTATAATATATGTAAAGCAGCACTGCCCATTCTGCAAAAAAGCAAAAGAGTTGCTGGATAAAAAAGGTGTGAAATATGAAGAAATCGATGTGCTCAAAAACTCAGATCTATTTAACGACATAAAATCAAAGTATAACGTTAGAACAGTTCCACAGATTTTTATCAACGATAAGCACATTGGGGGGTGTGACAAATTGATGGATCTTGAAAAAGAAGGAAAGTTGGATGATATGCTAAATAATAATGACAATCACATTGATGTCACAACCTACACAAGTAGCAATGACGAATATGAAGAAGGCGTTGTACTACGCGATGATTTTATATAATTTTTATCTCACTTTCATTGTCATGTAATGCACGAGTGAAAAGCTAGTATGCTCACTTTAAACAATTCTTAATGAATTAAAAATACAATTCATTTAGTGAGTTTTTTTAGTGGGAAAAAATGACAAAAAATATTTCATATATTAGCAGAAACTTAATTAGTATCGAATTAGTTAACAAACAAGATTTAGAGAATTTTATCAAAATTTTCACAGTGCTTGATAAACATATAGCAGCTAAAACACTTTTTACAGAAGAAGTGAGAATAGAGTACAAGCAGCACAACGGCAAAGAAGTTGTTGAATTGCTAAAAGATACAGACTTTACATATCATGAGGTTGAAAATGTATTGAACCACCTGAGTAAACATGGAATGAAGGTGCCCAGCAATGTTATAGCACATACCCTTTTTTCTGCATGCAATCACGCACTTGAATCTAAGGATGTAGCATTTTCCTTTTCTGAAGGATTTTCACAATTTAACATCAGAGTAAATAAGAATACCTTTATAATAACTCCTATGAGTGAAGAGAATTTGGAATTGAATTCACAAAATAGCAGAACGCTTATAGAGTCATTAAAGAGCGAAAAAAGTATTTATGATTGTATAGTAGAGGAAAATACTATTAAAGTTATAGTGCATTCTGAAATACATCAAGCTATAAATTTGATTATAAAATCACTGATAAAGTCCCGCCTTTTAGCAAAAGAGGAAGAAGGAAAATTCAAAGAGAAATTGAGACAACTTGCTTTTAAGGATCAAGCTTTTGTTGAGTATTCTAGCATCAGAACCATCAATAGGTATCCACATAATCATCCTCTGAGGAAGCATGAAAGTGTTACTAAGGATATAGAAAATATTTTATGTGATTTCATAGCAAATGAGAACAGCGAGTTTGCTATAGAACGGTTAAATAGGCTGAGCTCAGCAGTTTCTCCGGATACTCCAAGAATCATCACTAAAACTATAGATAAACTTGTTAAGTTTCACTAAGGTATACGAGAGCCAATAGATTTCTTGTATTACCTTTTGTCATCCAAGTAGCCAAGCTACTTGGTTCTTTTTTTGGTTCCAGCACTATGTACATAGCTGTACAAACATTGTAGCCGTTATTCAGTAGCCCTCAGAAACGAAAAAACTTACTTGACACCCTTCGCCAGCGCCCATATCATGGTACTGAAGGTATTCAGTTATCTTCATCTGTGCAGATTAAACAGCAAAAAAACAACGTACTTGGCGTCTTATTTTTAATTTTTCGCACTATGTGCACCTTATGTCTTCACAACATTTCTAGCTATATAAGCCGAAACGCGCTTACAAAGCGTTTAAGACAGTAGAGAACGCCAATTTGCAGGATTAGAAAGTGACAACTAGCTAACACGGGGTTTCTTTTGCCTTTTTTTCTGCTTAGTAAATTTCTTAAACATTTAAACAAAGGTGAGTTGCATTTAAAAGCAGCTAAATTGCAGTGTTTAAGACTTAAAAAACGCCAATACTGAAAATAGACAATGACTAAGGCTTCTTTTGCCTTTTTTTTCGTTTGGTAAATTTCTTAAACATTTATGGCTAAACGACAACCGTCATCCCGCTACGTGTTAGCGGCTAAGAGATACCGCGGCGGTATGACGGTTCGCGGTGGCATGACGATAACCTCGTCATCCCGCTACTTGTTAGCGGGATCTATCCGCGGCGGCATGACGTCTCGCTTGGGCTAACCCAGTGTTGACACTTATAGCCTTGTCATTCCAGTCTGGAATCTAGATGCAGCCACTTATTTAAAGTTAAGTTTTCTGGATCCAAGTAGTCAGCTACTTAGATAACAGGAAGAAGGTGCTGGGATGACAGGAGATACCGTCTCGCCAGTCAACAAGAAAATTACAAAAATTGAATCTAAATTGCCTAAGTTATATTGTGAAATCAAAAAATACTGCCAATTCCCGTCCTGTGTAGCGGTATACAGATTGTAGTTGTATTAAACAAGAGCCTGATATTAGTTTTGACTACCTCAATTCTTCTGTCAGTTAATTCTTGTCTGTCAGATTAAATCTTGTCTTTTACACTTATCAACATATACACTAACCAACTACATTCAATAAATTTGTGTAAGATACCATTTTACATAAGATAGAATGGAAGCATTTTTCGATTTTAAATTACTAAAGCTTCAGTCAATCTCCTAGTCCTGTAGCTTTTGATATGGTCAGGATTAAAAGCCTTTTTTGATTTTAAAATACCAAAAACAATATGAAGCAACTTACGCATTGCAGCACCAACAATGGCCATATTATGCTTGCCTTTTTCTTTTAATCTCTTGCAAAAAGTCATAATAATAGGATTGTGATTTTTAGCTACTATAGCAGGAAAATACATGGCCTTACGTAGTGTTCGTGAACCTGATTTACTTAATCTGGGCTTGGCATATACAGATGAACCTGATGTTATATTTCGTGGTATAGTTCCAGCGTATGCTGCCAATTGTCTGGCATTTATAAAAGCCTTTGTGTCAGGAATTTCAGCTAAAATAGCTATTGCTGATTCCTCTCCTATTCCTGGAATAGTCAATAAGAGTTGAAAGTTTTCCAACAACTCTTTGTGCTGTTTTAATAGTTCACGTATGGAGTTTTTTATTGTTTCTATTGATTGTTCTATGTTCACTGCAAGGTTTTCCCAAGCATTTGCAACTTCTTCAGGCAGTCTCTCCTTCTTTTCTAAATGATTATTTACGAATGTTAATCCATCTTTTAACGCAACCGAGCAACGATAAAGATGTTTTAATTTTTTCATTTCAGGAGAAGGTGGTGTCCAACGAGTAGGTTCCTGTCTTTGGCAATAATCAGCAATAATTTCTGCATCGGTCTGATCATTCTTTTGTCTTACAAGCTTACTCCTCGCATAAGATTTAATACAATAAGGATTTACAACACTTACAAAATGTCCAGCATTGTGTAGAAATTCAGCCAAAGCTTCACTATAACAACCGGTAGCTTCCATACAAGCTTTCACTTGCTCTACGTTATGTTTTTGTAGAAAGCTCTGCAGACCTTGAAACCCATTATCATCGTTCTTAAAGCTTCTTTTCCTAGTTTCACGTTTTCCTTTTTTACTTATAAATGAGAGAAAAACATCAAAGCGATCTTTTGATACATCTATTCCCAGAAAGTTGTTGATCATATATAACCCCATACGTTACTATTTAAAATGAAAAGTAAGGCTAACCTTGTGAATACAGAATTAGAACCATTTAGGTTTTTCTACGATACCGTCCAGCCTATACTTTTGAGAAGGGAATTCTTATCTCCTCTACAGATTTTATATCTAAGAAGAAGCACAGAGTTCCTCCCTTCTCCACCTAATGCTTAAGCTTAAAACATTAGATGCTTTTGACAAGATACAAGAAGGGGCTACTGCCGTCATAAAGGAACCAGTGTCAGCTACTCGGATGATACCTTTTTCTACTTAATTTGGGTTATGCAAGAAGTCTATTCGCGGTATCTCAGCATAGATTCCGCTAACGAGTAGCGGAATGATGGTTTTTCAAATCGTCGGTAAGCCTAAGTCAGTTTAGCTATATGCTTTTAATTTCCCCAAAAGGAGAATTAAATATGTGAAATTCTAGTTGATATGATTTAATGAATGGTTAGTTTAAATTACTAATTTATTTAAGAGATTTTAATAATATTTAACCCACTTACTTTTCTATTTTCCATATCACGATGGGCTTGAATTATTTCATCAAATTTATATTTTTTATTGATCCGTACAGTTAAAAGTTTTTTTCTTATCATCTCGAAGATTTCCATTGTGGTAAGCACTAATGTGAATCTATCATGCTTATAATGGTATATCGAAGTTCCAGTTGCAAATAACGAACGTGAACTAAGTAAAGAAAAACTAATAGGAGCGTTACCTGATATCTGCCCATAGGAAACGTATATGCCGAACCTGCCTAAAGATTCAAAAGAGAGCTTGCTTGTAGCGTAACCTATGGGGTCATACACTGCACCTACTCCTCTGTTTTGCGTAATCTCCATAATTTTAGAAACGAAGTCTTTATCATTGTAGTTTATTGCGTATGTGCAGCCACTTTGTAAAGCTATCTTCATTTTTTCATCAGAGCTTACAGAGCCTATCACTACACCTTTTTTATCCTTTGCCCATTGGCATATTATTTGTCCTAAACCACCATTAGCCCCATGAACTAGCACGAAAGCACCAGGCCTAATTTTATAAGATTGATTAACTAAATAGTGAGCTGTCATACCTTTAAACAGCACTGCAGCGGCAACTTCATCAGATATGTCATCTGGAATTTTTATCAGATATTTCTGGTGTATAATGCGCTTTTCACAATATGCCCCTGGAGGAGCTGTGCAATATCCAACTCTATCTCCAACCTTCAATCCATCACTGATTTTTTTACCAAACTTTTCAATAACTCCCACTGCTTCTACCCCAAGCACTGATGGTAGATCTTTAATTTTGCGCATACCTTTTCTGTGCTCTAAATCATAACGATTTAAGCCGATAGTTGTGTGACGTACTAAAACTTCCTCGCCTTTTGGCTCACTTATATTCTTATCTACAAATTCTAATACTTCTGGCCCCCCAGTTTTTTTAATTTGTATAGCTCTAACCATGATGAATGTAAGATAAAAACTTTGATTATGTTATCTAATAATTAATATTTTGCAAAGTTATTGTTTTCACAATCAATAGACTTCTTGCGTTACCTCCTGTCATTCCAGCGCGTGACGCTGGAATCCAGATACGATTTCATCATATAAATCTTTCCATTCTTGATTTGTTTTTTCAATTAAGTTTATTTTCCATTTTCTCTGCCAGCTTTTTAGAAGCTTTTCTTTACTAATTGCTAAATTTATGTCTTGAAACTCCTCAAAGTAGACTAATTTACTAACATTGTACTTTGACGTGAAACCGGAAATGGCTTTGCTTTTATGCTCCCAAATTCGTTTAATTAAATTTGATGTTATACCTATATACAGGGTTCCATTTCGTTCACTTGCAAGTATATAAACATAATAACTTTTCATATATAGTAACCTGGATCCCAGTGGGCTTTGTTGCATAGCAACCGAAAAAATCTGGTAGCTACTGACAAAATTCATTATAAATAACCATTTAACTGTTGAAGAAAAAATATGCCACAGAAAATGAAAGTCAGTAACCAAAACGAATATAACAAATTCCTTGAAAAAAGGGGAAATATTTTTCATTACATCGATGAAGCTATCGAAAATTGGTATGAAAATAGTCCAAAAATGCAGGGCGGCAACTATATTTACAGTGATAAAGTCGTAATTTTGGTGCATATAATTGTCAATCTTTTTAGAATTGGTTTAAGACAAACGGTGGGGTTTATAAAAGGATATCTGCAACAAATAGGAAAAAATTTGGCAGTTATCAGCTATTCACAAGCATCAAGAAGGTTTAAAAAACTTAATATTAAGATAAATGATTGCAGGGTTGATAAAAGCAACATGGAAAATATTGAAATTATCATAGATAGCACAAGTATCAGCATTTACAGTAACACTCCTGGCCACAGTAAGGAAAACAGTGCAGATAGAAAGTACCGAAGCTACGAGCAAGTAAGAAAGTTACATGTTATGTTAAGTGTGAATAGTAAAAAAGCTATAGCTGCAAGATACAGTAATGGCGTCTACTCTGACCACTATGGAGCTTGCGATTTGCTTGAAGAAGTTAATTTTCAGCACAAAATAAAAGCATTATATGCAGATAGGGCATACGATAGGCACAAACTTTATAAATTGTGTAAGAAATACGATATAAAGACAAAAGTTCTACCAAAAAAGGATGCAGCAGAACATTCAAAAATAGATTATATGTCTGACAGAAATGCTGCTATTAGGTTAATAAAATTATATGGACAAGATGGTGTAAAAGAGTGGAAAAAGGAAGCGATTTATGGAAAGAGATCTTACATAGAAGGATTTTTCTCAAGGTTGAAGCAAGTATTTGGATTTAGCTTTAGGAATAAATCTGAAGTAAATCGTGAAAAAGAATTACTAATTAAGTGCTATTTGCTCAACAAATTCACTGATATTGGTATGGCTAAATTTGAAATCATTACATAAATTTGTCGTAAATCATCACTGCTTAAGGTGCTATGCAACAAAGCCATCCCAGTGTCACGCACTGGGATGACAAGAAAGGGAGCACTGGAATTTTTGTTTCAGTATTTGTACATTAGCCATGCATCTGAACAGATACAAATATTGCAATTAAAAGCATTAGACAGGCGGTAGAGGTCTTGGTATTATATAATCTTTAGGTTCTAAATTTGGAAGGGTGGCCGAGCGGCTGAAGGCGGCGGTTTGCTAAACCGTTATACGATTGAAAAGTCGTATCGAGGGTTCGAATCCCTCTCCTTCCGTATACTGTTTTGAGCACGGTCTAAATTCGCTATATTAGCATGTTTTTAGCCTATTTACCAGCGTACCTGATTTTGTTGCAATGGTTTTTATTTCCATTGTCACTGAGATCACTATTAAAAAGTTGGCTAGCATTGACTCAGTATTTATTATAGAATTGGTTATTAACCTTACTTATATGCATAAAATACTAATTTTACTGTTGATAGTGTTGCCACTTAGGTTGCTTGCAACCGAGATTGAAATTATTGCAGATGTAAATGGCGAGCCAATTTCAAATTTAGATATCGAAAAACGCATCAACTTTATAAATTCATTGTTTGGCACTCAAAGTGTTAATCAAAAAGAAGCAAAGCCTCAAATTCTTAGGGAACTAATAGACGAAATTATCATTATCAATGAAGCGCAGAGGCTGAATATAAAATTGAGCAACGAGGAGTTAGATAATGCTGTCATGTTATTTTTAACCCAAAGTTTTAAACTTAAGGCTAATGAAGTTGATCAATACATAGAGAAGCATAATATAGATCTTAGTATTTTAAGAAAACAAATAAAATGTCAGTTACTATGGAGCAAAATTATTGAAGTAAGAATTGTGCCATTTATTAATATAAGCGATAAAGAAGTAGATGATGTAAAAAGGCAAACAGAAAAGCCGGATTGTCTTATCACGTTCCAAGAGTTTATAATTCCTGATCAAAAAGACAAGGACGTTTATGGTATAGCTGAAGATTTAGTAAAAAAATTACGTAATAGTAATGATGACTTTATTCCAGAATCTCCAATAAAGATACGTAAAGCAACAGTTAATTTAAGTCAGCTGAAAGGCAAACTCAAGGGCGTTTTAGAAGGATTAGAAATCAGCGATATAGCAGGTCCAGTTAGTTTTAGTGAAGGTTGCTCTATTATAAAAGTCATAGATAAGGTACAACTTAATCATGCACTGCTGGAAAGCACTTTAAAATTAAAACAGATTGTGGTTGAAGGTTCAGAAAGTTTATTGGATAATTTCAAGGAGCAAAAAGTCAATTGTTTAAGTTTTGATAAATTAGCAGATAATTTTAAGTTGCCGAATGCAAAAGAATTTGAAATAAAAATGCGAGATTTAAATCCTGATTTACAGATTTTATTTAGTAAAATAAGTGTGAATGAAATAGTAGAATTGAGAGAAAATAGCACTGCAAAGTTGATGATGTTGTGTGATATCAAGAGTAATGCAGCGGATATAGAAGCAATTAAACAGCAGATGTACCAACAAAAGATTATGATACAAAGCAACCTGCTATTGGATAGTATGCGTAAAAATGCAGCTGTCAGTTATCAGTATAGTTGAAGTCAGAGAGTGTCCTTGTCTCTGTCTTTGTGTGCGAAAATTACTTTGTTCTATAAAATTTCAAAAAATTTGAACAAATATAGTTAAAATAGCACATGAAGAATATAATGCTAGTTGGTGGTGGAGTTGGAAATGCAGTGTTGTTTTCGATAGGGAAAGCATGTCTTGAAAATAATAACAAGGTTTTGTACTTCGCTGGCTATAAGAAGTTAAGTGATGTATTTAAACGAGCACTGATAGAACGTGCATCAAATGCAGTAGTTTGGGCATGTGAAGAAGGATTGATAGAAACAAGCAGAGATCAAGATAAATCCTTTCATGGTAATATAGTTGATGCAATAGTCTCTTATCAACAAGGAAGATTAGGTATTAATTTGAACGCTATAGATAAAATTATCACTATTGGTTCTGATAAAATGATGAAAGCTGTGAATGAAGCTAGAAAAACAATTTTAAAGCCATATCTGAAATCAGGCCACATAGCAATATCATCAGTTAATTCTCCTATGCAGTGTATGATGAAAGAAATCTGCGCTCAGTGTGTGCAGCAACATATAAATGCGAAAACAGGAGAAAGGAGTTTTGTTTATAGCTGCAGTAATCAAGACCAGGATATGGAATTTATTGACTTTGATTTTTTAAGTGAGCGCTTGAAGCAAAATAGTTTACAAGAAAAACTTACTGCGAAATGGATAGATCATGTTCAAAGATATTAAACAGCACAAAAAGGAAATAAGAGAGCAATATAGAACTATAAGAAAAGATATTGATGAAAGTTATTCCAGTTATGCGGCAAATTCCCTTATTAATCTCTTTAATCAGAACTTAAGTTACGTTAAAGGAAAAACAGTTGCGGCTTACATTCCAATGGATGGGGAAATAAATGTTGTCCCTTTGATGTGTCGTTTGCTTTATTTAGGTTATAAAGTAACAATTCCTAATAAAAATCAGTTACTAAGATTTGAGGGATGGAACGAAACAAATGAAGATGTAATTCCCGACACAATCATTACTCCTGTTGTTGCTTTTGATGATCATTTTAATAGATTAGGTTTTGGCGGTGGTTGGTATGATACAATGATAGAAAAACTGCGGCCGCTTGGAAAAATATTTATAGGTGTAGCCTATGAGAAACAATATTGTAAAGATTTACCTGTAGAAAAACATGATCAAAAATTGGATATTATAATCACTGAGATGTGTGTTAGATGTGGAGGTGGATTGCCCAAGAAAGCGGATAGAAAGGAATAGCGTAATCCCACTTTCTAAGAGCCTGTCTTCAAACTCAAAAATGAGCTAATTTGTGAAACATAATAGTGATCATATTAAAGAAGATATTGTTTTTTGAAGTAAGAGGAGAATGCTCATAATCTTTGCTCATGCGCCTAAAATTGGAGAGCCAAGCAAACGTTCTTTCAACGTTTAGGAATAACCTGAAATCCTGTATCAACTACCTTCTTGGTAATCGTATCCCATTTCCAATAAACAGCGGTTTTGTAATTTACCTGTGTATCCTTGATCAGCAAAAAACTTACGTAAAGTTGGAGCTTTGCATTTAGCTTGAGTAAAAAGATTTAGAGCACCATCACGATCTTGAACAGGGAGTGTTAAATAAACTGTGTCAAACCGAAAAAAAAGTAATAAATTGATATAAAAAAATGGAGGTTTGACAATGAGTCAGAAAGTAGTAAACAGAACTACCGGTTTGGTAGATTATAAAGAATTAGAAACAAATATCCTGTCGTCTATACGAGAAGGAAGACCGTTGACAGGAAGAGATGGAGCATTAACACCGTTTATAAAAAAGTTGCTGGAGGTAAGCCTGGAAGGTGAAATAGAAAACCACTTGTCGGCTAAAAGCGAAGAGAATAATCGAAGAAATGGGAGAAATGCAAAAACTTTACGTACAAGTGCAGAGCTATTAACACCAAGAGATAGAGAAGGAAGTTTCGAACCACAAATAGTCAAAAAAAGGCAAACAAACTTACATCCAGAGCTTGAAACGAAGATTTTGAGCACATTTGCCAGTGGTATGGGCTATAGAGATATAGTGTCACATGTTGAGGAAATTTATGATCACAAAATATCGGCGGCAGAGATATCAAGTATTACTGACAAATTGCTACCAGTAATCAACGAATGGCGTAGTCGCCCGCTGCAGTCTGTATATCCGATAGTTTTCATGGATGGCATGTTTTTTAAAGTCAAAGAGGACGGGCATTGCGTAAGTAAATGCATGTATAACATATTAGGCATAGATCAAAATGGCAAAAAAGAAGTATTAGGTTTTTATTTGGCTGAAAGTGAAGGAGCTAACTTCTGGTTGGGAGTGTTAAATGACCTCAAAGAAAGAGGAGTAGAAGATATCCTTATTGCCTGCGTTGATGGGCTAAAAAGCTTTCCTGCAGCTATAAACAGTGTCTTTCCTAATGCGGAAGTGCAGATGTGTATAGTGCATCAGATACGCAACTCACTGAAGTATGTGGCCAGTAAAGATGCGAAGAGTTTTTTGAGCGATTTAAAGAAGGTATATCAAGCTTCAAGCAAGGAAATTGCCGAGAATTATCTGTTGGAATTGGATGAAAAATGGGGCACAAAGTACCCTATGGTTATAAAATCTTGGCAGAATAATTGGGAAAACTTGTCTGGTTATTTTAAGTATTCTGGTCCAGTTAGGAGGATAATCTACACCACCAATCCCATAGAGGGGCTACATAGGCAAATTAGGAAATTCACTAAGACCAAAGGCTCATTTACCAGCATAAATGCCTTGTATAAGCAGGTATATTGTGCTATAAAGAAGGCAGAGGAAAAGTGGACGATGCCTGTACATGATTGGGCATTAACTATCTCTCAACTTGATGTTTTCTTTCCTGGCAGATTGAAAATTGAGTTGAACTAAAAATGCGGTTTGACACAGTTTATTTAACACTCCCATACTAGTAACTATTGGTATATCTGTATCCATTGCATTAGTATCTGTTTGCATTGCGTACGTAATGTCAAAACCTAACACTAAAATGGAAGGAACAGAGAGCTCTGTACAGGAAATTGGTCAGAGTATATAGATCAAGATAAAACTTTACTTTTAATAACCTCAACATCACTGAACTCAAAAGTTTGGCTTCCTACAATTTGGAATTTCTCATGTCCTTTTCCTGCAACCAGCAGAATCATACCTTCGTTATGGGCAATATCTATACCTTTCTCTATAGCTTCTCTTCTATCTTCTATCTCTAGCGCATCAGGGCAATGTAGCAAAATGTCATGACGAATTTTTGCCGGATCTTCATCACGCGGATTATCATCTGTAATTATTACTTTGTCTGCATACATTTGTGCTATTTTGCCCATTTCTGCACGTTTTATTTGATCACGATTTCCACCGCATCCAAAAACTAGGACTATTTTTTTGTTAACGTGCCATTTTAAAGACAATAGGGCTTGTTTAAGCGCACTTGGAGTATGAGCGTAATCCACGAATGCAAAAGGTTTCACTTTTTCCATTCTTCCTGGTGGAGAAACGAGTTTTTCTACGCATATTTCTCTGTAATTTAATCCAGATATACCAATTGCACATAGCAGATTATATGCTTGAAATTTTCCTAAAACTGGGAAAAATGTATTGTAAATTTGGTTATCAATTTTTACTGTAAGATATTGACCATTAGGGGTTGGTGTTTGCTCTAATAAAGTAATATCAGAGCCTGTTTTTCCATAGGTGATAATTTTGTTGCTGCGTTTTTCAGCTATTTTAAGCAATGCGCCGTATTCATCTATATCCGCATTTAAAATCGCTGTTTTTCCTTTTGGTAATACCTCGTAAAATAACCTTTTTTTAGTTTCTAAGTATTCACCAAGATTTTTATGGTAATCTAAATGATCTTGCGAGAAATTAGTAAAAGCTGCAGCACTCAACTTTAATCCATGGATTCTGTATTGATCAATTCCATGACTTGATGATTCCAACACTAAGTGTTCTACATTTATACCACGCAATGTTGCGTAAAGGTCATCTGCACCTGGAGTGGTAAGACTGTTGCTATTATCTTTTCTGCCATTATTGATGCATGTTCCAAGTGTTCCAATAGACGCAGCATTATAGCCAGAGTTTTGCCAGATCTGGCGGCAAAATTCTACCACTGAAGTTTTACCATTCGTACCCGTTACAGCAGCAACATATTTGGGCTGTTTAAATTGATAAAACCTGCTGACTATTTCGCTGTATATTTCTTGAGGGTTTGGGTGGAAGATACAGATTCCAGCATCACGCGCTGGAATGATACCAAGGCTTGAAGCTTCTGTCATCCAAGTAGCTGACACTGGGATCCATCTTTTTTTTTCCTGGATTCCAGTGTCACGCACTGGAATGACACCATTTGTTATGCAATCACTTGCAATTATCGCTTTAGCTCCACAAGATAATATCTGATCTATGTAAATCCTATCCCTTTCTGACACACAAACAAAAAGATAACCTTCCTTGACTCTCTTGGGATTACATGTAACGCCCTTGATTTCAACATCAAAGTTAACATCAATAATGTTATGCAGTAATTCTCTCAGTTTCATGCTTTACTCTGCCAGCTTTGATATTCGAACATGGCAACCTTGCTAGTGCAGCATTTAAATCAGAGATTAAATCTTCAGGATCTTCCAGTCCACAAAATATCCGTATAAAACTTCCACCATAGTCTGAACTCATTACGGATCTTGACATAGATCTACGATCTATTGGTAATATCAAACTGTCGCACCCTCCCCAAGAAGCACCGATACCAAAAATTTTCATGTGATCAACCATGCAGCTTAGTTCTTCACATGAATATTCTCTATCCAGTGCTATACTGAATGTGCCGCTTGCTCCTTTGAAGTAACTTTTCCATAATTCGTGTTGAGGATGGGAGGGAAGTGCTGGATACAAAACTTTTTTGATTTTTGAATGTTTTTCTAGCCACTTTGCCACTTCCATTGCTGTATTTTGGTGCCTTTTCATACGTGTGTACAATGTTCTAAGTCCCCTATGTGCAAGGTAGCAGTCGTGCGATTGAATGGTTACTCCATAATTTTTATAGCTCTCATAAAGCAATTTAAAAATTTCACCTTCAGCAATAATAGCTCCCATCACTAAATCTGAGTGACCGGCTAGATACTTTGTCACCGCATATAGTGCAACATCAATTCCATAATTAAGCGGCTTAAATAACAAAGGAGTGGCCCATGAATTGTCGCAAACGGTTACGATTCTGTGTTCCTTAGCAATTTTTACTATATGCTCTACATTCGAAATCTCAAACGTTACAGAACCAGGAGTCTCGATCATTATCAATGAAGTATTACTCTGAATTAAATCAGTTATATCCTGTATTGGATCATAAAAAGTTACTTCTATTCCTCTTTTTGGTAGCTCATTTTCGGCAAATCTCTTAAGTCGGTAATAACTATTATCTTGTATCAAGACATGCGAACCCGCTTTAGTGAAAGTCAAAATAGCAAAAGTAAGTGCAAACAATCCGGAAGGATAGATTAATGCTTGTCCCCTACCCTCAACTTCAGCAAGCGCATTTGAAAGATAATGAACAGTGGGAGTACCAACATTACTATAGCTGTAATCTCTTGCAACACCATCGTTGATTACATCGTATATACTTTCTCCATTTGCAGCATTTAAGTAGTCTTTGTAAGTAGGAAATAATATGGTAGAAGAATGATAAACTGGCGGGTTCATAGAACCTTTATAGTCATTAAATTTTCTTCCTGCTTTAACTAATAAAGACTCTTCCTTCACATTTTTATTCTTTATTTTTTAAATTGTACTCGTTTTGCGTATACAAGTGAAGAGAAATTGCATGTATTAGCTCTATCTTACTCTTTAATAATTCATAGATCAATTTATGCCTTTTGAGAGTGTTCATTCCGATAAAGCTGTCAGATATTAATATTAGCTTGATATGTGAAGGTAGTGTTGAAGATGAAGCAAAATAATGATCAGCATGCTTTGCTGATTCATCGATAATGTTGATATCAATTACATCTATCGAATCGCGTATCTTTTCTTCTATCGTTTTAATAATATCCATAATGGCTCCTTTAAGCAACAATACGCTCCTCTTGTCATCCCAGTGTCACGCACTGGGATGACAGGAAAAGTGATCACAATTACTTATTCTCTTCTTTATTATCTATGTCTTGATAATCAGAATCTACTACTTTTTCTTCTTTATCATTTGGATTCCCTTCTGATGAAAAGCCATTTCCAGCACTATTTTGTTGTGAGGCATTATACATAGCTTCCCCAAGCTTCATAGAGATTTGAGAAAGGTTGGTAACTTTCTGCTGGATTGAATCAGCGTCATCAATGTTATCAGATTTACTCGCTTCTTTTAGCTCATTCAATGCATTTCCAATAGCAGATTTATCTTCAGATGACACTTTATCACCATACTCTGTCAGAGACTTTTCTGTAGAATGAACTAAACTATCCGCCTGATTCTTCACTTCAATAAATTTCTTACGCTTTTCATCTTCTTGTGCTTTTTCTTCAGCTTCTTTTACCATGCGATTTATTTCATCATCAGATAGACCACCTGAAGATTGAATGCGTATTTTTTGCTCTTTTCCAGTAGCTTTATCTTTTGCAGAAACGTGTGCTATTCCATTTGCATCTATGTCAAATGTTACTTCAATCTGTGGAACTCCACGAGGAGCAGGAGGTATCCCTTCCAAACTAAACTGACCAAGTAGCTTGTTATCAACTGCCAGTTTTCTTTCACCTTGATGCACTTTAATTGTAACAGCTGTTTGATTGTCTTCCGCAGTTGAAAATACCTGAGATTTTTTTGTAGGAATGGTAGTATTACGCTCAATAAGTGGAGTAAACACTCCTCCTAGAGTTTCAATACCAAGAGAAAGTGGAGTCACATCAAGTAGTAACACATCTCTTACATCACCTTGAATGATTCCCGCCTGTATTGCAGCTCCAATTGCTACAACTTCATCAGGATTCACTCCTCTATGTGGATCTTTGCCAAAGAATTCTTTAACTTTCTCTATGACTTTTGGCATACGAGTCATGCCACCAACGAGAACCACTTCGCCAATTTGACTAGCAGACAAACCAGCATCCTCAAGAGCTTTTTTACAAGGAGCCATAGTTCTTTCGATTAAATCATTCACTAAGCTTTCAAGTTTTGCTCTCGTTAATTTCATATTTAAGTGTTTTGGACCACTTGCATCAGCTGTAATAAACGGTAGATTTATTTCCGTTTCCATTGCACTTGATAATTCAATTTTCGCTTTTTCAGCAGCTTCTTTGATTCTTTGCATAGCCATTGGATCATTTTTCAAATCAATGCCATTACTTTTCTTGAATTCATCTAGTAAATAACTCACTATTGCGTTATCAAAGTCTTCACCTCCAAGATGAGTGTCACCATTTGTAGCCTTTACTTCAAAAACCCCTTCACCTATTTCAAGTATTGAGACATCAAATGTACCACCACCAAGGTCATACACCACTATTGTGTGCCCATGTTTCTTATCAAGACCATAAGCAAGCGCTGCGGCAGTCGGTTCATTTACTATTCTGAGTACATTTAATCCGGCGATTTTTCCTGCATCTTTTGTTGCTTGACGTTGAGAGTCGTTGAAGTATGCTGGCACTGTTATCACAGCATCTTTTACTTCCTCTCCAAGATAAGCTTCTGCTGCTTCTTTCATGTTTTGTAGTATAAATGCACCAATTTGGCTAGGAGAGTATTCTTTATTATCAGTGGTTTTAACCCATGCATCACCATTTTTTGCTGCAAACACTTTATACGGCACGTTTAGATTTTTCATTTCAGAATCACCGTATTGACGGCCTATTAATCTCTTAGTAGCAAAAAAGGTATTACTTGCATTGGTGGTTGCTTGCCTTTTTGCTGGAGCACCAATCAATTTTTCTCCTGATGAAGTAAATGCAACTATAGATGGAGTAGTTCTTGCTCCTTCTTTATTCTCTATTACCTTTGTGTCTTTGCCCTGCATTATTGCAACACAAGAATTTGTTGTTCCGAGATCTATACCTATTGCTCTTCCCATAATGAGTACCCCATTGTAAATATCATCTGATATAAGAATATATAAGTATAGGACTTATTAATTACAAGCCCAATTTAGGAGTTCTAATTAGTTATTAGAACTTAAAAGGCGCGAAAGCCACTTAGTCAGCCAAAAATTGCCTCGTAGTTTATTTGAATTATCAGCTTCTTCATTGCTGCTATCCCCAATTTGGTATCCAGAGTTCTGTAATGGCTTATAATCGTTTAAATTAACATCATCTCCTTGTTTTAAAACAAATGTATTTACATCTAAACTGTTATCAATACTGACGTTCAATGTAATATTAAACTCTTTTTCGATTGTAGAAACTGTATTCCGTTTATTATTAAAAATATGCGCTATAACTGCACTGTGCGCTACTAAATCAAAAGACTTATTTCGATTCTTATTAGCAATATGTTGTAAGTCCCTTAGTATCGATGCAACAATTACTTCGTTTGATTTTACTCTTCCAGTACCTTTGCAGTGTAAACACTCTGTAGTATTAATTTCTTGTATGTTTGGTTTGATTCTTTGTCTTGAAAACACCATTAAACCAAAGTCATTTATGTAGCTAAATTGAACCTTAGCTTTATCATCTTTAAACGCTTGCCTTATAGCAGACTCAACAGCTCTGCAATACTGATATTTCAACATATCAATAAAATCGACTACTATTAATCCTGATAGGCCCCTAAGATTCACCTGTCTTGATATTTCAGGTACTGCTTCCATGTTGGTTCTATAAGCTGTTTCTTCTATGCTATCTTCTCCTGTCATCTTTCCTGAATTTACGTCTATTGAAACAAACGCCTCAGTTAAAGTTATTATCAAAGACCCACCAGATGGCAATTCTACTCTATTGCTATATAACTCAGAAATTTGATCTTCAATTCCATAGTAAGTAAAGATCGGAACATAACCTCTATACAATCTATAGCGCAATTTACTACCTTTTAGTGCATTGTTAGCATATTGCCTAACTGCTTCAAAAGCTTCCTTTCCAGACACTATAACTTCTATACCATCGCTACAAAAATCACGAACAGATCTCATAATTACATCTGCTTCGTTGTAAATTAATGATGGAGCGTTTACAGAGAAGGCATTTTTCTGAATGTTCTGCCATAATGAGGATAAGTAATCGTAATCCTGCTCAATTTCTTTCTTACTTTTTCCTGAACCAACAGTTCTTACTATTAAACCTGATCTTTTTGGCAAGTTTATTAAATTTAGTATATCCTTTAACTGCTTTCTGACATTAGCATCTTCAATTCTGCGGGACACTCCACCTTTGCTCATGGAATTTGGCATGAAAACACAGTATCTACCCACTAAAGTTATGTATGTTGTAAATGAAGCCCCTTTATTGCCTCGTTCCTCTTTAGTTAGCTGAACCAATATTTTTTGATTTACTGAAATAACATCTTGTAATTTGTATTTTTTATATAAAGGTACCTCTCTTACAAAACCACTACCTGACTCGTTGACATTCTTACTAGCTGCAGAATCTGAAGAAATATTTGCTGGGGCTTCTTCTGTACAATCGTCATTTGAGTAGCTCTCAAAGATAGTTTCCTTTTCTTTTTCTGGAATATTGAAGTAATCTAGAGATATCTCAGAAAAAGACAAAAAACCTTGCTTATTTTTTCCATATTCAATAAATACGGCTTGCAAAGAAGGCTCTATACGCTTTATATAAGCAACATATATATTACCTCTTAATTGTTTTTTTTCCTTGAATTCTTGTTCAAATTCTACAACCTTATTATTAACTGACAAGGCAACTCTTACCTCATTAGAACAGGTGGAATTTTCTATCAACAATAACCTTTTGCCACTATTTGCCACTTATTTACCGTTTGCTTTTTATTCTGAAGTTAACTTTATGCTACTTAATGCACTGTTGATTGTCAAGAATTTTACGATCTGCATTATTCGGTTGACTTTTAGTGTTTTGCGTAATAAACTCGCATAGAATTTATTATATCATTATAAGTATGACGAAAAAAAATGCTTCTTTGCTTGTTAAGTTAGTCAGCACTGCAATCAAGACAACAAAAACTGGTGAAGAAAAATCAACTGGCTATTTTTATGTAAAAAAGCGTAATCCAAAAAAGCTCACCAGAAAACTGGAGTTTAGGAAGTATGACCCAGTAGTCAGAAGGCATGTGTTATTTAAAGAAGAAAAACTAAAGTAATTTTTTTATAAGGAATTTTATTATTATGCAAAATTTACAATTAAGTTATCCTATAATAGTAGAGTTGGGGGATGTAAAAGATACAAAACTGAAATTAATAAAGATCATTGCACAATTAATAAGTAAGCAGTACACAACACAGAAAAAAGCAGCAAACGCTCTAAAGATTGATCAGCCTAAAGTATCTCAAATCAATAGATCAAGAGTCGAAGGGTTCTCCTTAGAATACTTGCTTAACTTATTGATTGCATTGGGCCAAGACATAAACGTAAGAATAAAGCATAATTCTAAACCTGCATAATATGTAAAGGACAAATGGTAATTTAAATTGCAGAACAATAAAACGGTAAGCTAAAAGGGAGCTTATTACTCAACAAAACAAGACTTAAAATTTTGTGCAATGCTATTGATTATAGCTAGATATGCATCTTTTCCAGGCTCTATGTCTGATCCAATAGGATCAAGAACTACCATTTTTGCGTTATTAGAAAGGGCATTAGGCTTTATGCTATCTTCCTGTGAATGAGCAAATATACATTTAACGTTTTCTTCCTTCATTATCTTTTTTAGCTTCATTAAACTCTTCATACCTATGTAAGAATCCTCTTCTATAGAAAGAATGGCGCTTGGGTGATTTAAACCAAAATATTTTTCAAAATATTGATAAGCATCATGAGTGACGATGTATTTTTGATTTTTAAAATCATTCAGTTCTTTCATGATTTCTTTTACTTCTTGGTCTATTTTTTTTATAGCTTTTGTTGCATTAGAGTTGTATTGATGGGAATTTTCTTTATCTATGTTAGACAATGTTGCACTTATAAAAAGTATCATGCTCTTTGCATTTTCGGGACTCAGCCAAATGTGTAGGTCTTTTTCATCTTGAATATTAGTGATTTTTCTAGAAAATGAATGTGGCCGAGCAGGAAGTAGGTTGATTGCCTTTGACAATTGCACTAGTTCTTTATTATTTTTAGCGAAAGTTTGAACAAACGTCTCTAAGTTATCGTCAGTGTAAAATATGACATCACTTGATTCCAAATTACTCGCATCAGATGGCTTTAATATATAATTATGCGCAGATGTTGCATAGCCAAGCAATTCCGGTTCTAAAATCCCTTCTGTAACAGAAGCCACAAGTGAGTGGATAGGTTTGATTGTAGCTACAACTTTTAAATTGGATGAAAAAGCAATATTATAGTATAGTGTAAATGAAAGTAATAGAAAAAAAGTCAGTAAATGTCTCATATAAACGTTGAGAAGAAGTTAAATTTTGTCAATAAGTTAAATAATGTCAATAATCATGTTCTAAAAATAGAAAATCTTACTCTCACATATGATGGTAAAAGAATCCTTGACAATATCAATATGTTCATGGAAAGAGGAGACGTAATTACAATACTTGGTCCAAATGGTGGAGGTAAAACCTCTTTAGTGAAAGCAATTGCTGGCATAAATAAAAGCTGTACTGGTAGTATCGTATTTGCTGACAACATAAAAATTGGCTATATGCCGCAAAATTTTAGTGTTAGTAATTTGATGCCAATAACAGTTGAATATTTCCTTTTAAATAGCTCCTTGAAAAGACCAAAGAAAAATCAATCCATTATTACAGAAGCGATAGAGTTGGTTGGTATCGGTAACATTTTGAAGAATCAAGTGTTAGAAATTTCTGCAGGGCAAACACAACTACTACTGCTTGCACGTTGTTTAATCGCAGAGCCTGACTTGATCATTCTAGATGAACCAGTTAGTGCAATGGATATTAACGCACGGGCTAAGTTCTATGATATTATAAGCAAAATAGCAAAAAACCGATTAGTGTCGATTCTTATGACTTCTCATGATCTTAACTCTGCTCTACCATGCTCAGATTACATAATTTGTATAAATAATACTGTCTACTGCCAAGGTAAGCCTGGTGAGATTATGAAGAATAAAACCCTAAATGAAATCTTTAGCAGTTACGCAGCGAAATGATTCAAAATATTTTGCGTCTTCTGCACATAACTACAGTGCTGACGCGTTACAATATATTACCTTATTTACTTCCACCATCAAAGAAATCAATAAATAAGATACAAGGCCATAAACTAAAGCGTGCTCTTGAAAAATTAGGTCCGGTGTTCATTAAGTTTGGGCAGTCTATCTCATCACGTACTGATGTTTTAAATGAGGATATAACAAATAACTTATTATTGATATGTGATAGATTGCCATCGTTTTCACATAAAATAGCAGTTAAAACTATAGAAAGTGAGTTTAATTGTAAATTGAGCGACATTTTTTCAAGCTTTTCTGAAAAGCCAATTGCAGCAGCATCGATTTCTCAGGTGCATAGAGCGGTTACAACTGAGGGTAAAGAAGTTGCTGTGAAGGTTTTAAGGCCAAATATTGAGAAAACATTCTCAAGGGATATAAAGATGCTTTCTTGGCTTGCGGAAATTGCAGAAAAATTTAGCGAACAATCAAAAAGGCTGAAGCCGATTGAATTAGTCAAAACTTTTGCTGAAATTTGCCGATTAGAGTTAGATCTACGTTTTGAAGCTGCTCACTCTTCGGAACTAAAGGAAAACACAAAAAATGACAGAGGTTTTTACGTACCTGAAGTAGATTGGAATAGAACTTCGAAAAAGGTTTTAACATTAGAATGGATAGAAGCAACGCCAATATACGAAGTTGAAAAACTGAATAATCGTAAGCAAATAGCTATCAACCTTATAGAATCGTTTTGTAATCAGGTATACAGGGATTGTTTTTTCCATGCTGATATGCATCCTGGAAATCTAATGGTTGATAGTAATAACAATATTATTGCCCTGGATTGTGGAATCATGGGTAGAATAGATCGTGAGACATGCTATTACGTTATAGAGATACTCAAAGGCTTTTTAAATCGGGATTATGATCACGTTGCAAAAATGCACTTTAAAGCTGGTTACGTTTCATCACAGCATAGAAATTTTGTCACAGCTTGCAGGGCAATAGGTGAACCCATTATTGGGCAGCCTATACAGAAAATTTCATTTGCTAGTTTACTTGCTCAGCTATTAAAAATAACGGGTGATTTTGATATGAAAGTTCAAACACAATTGTTATTGCTGCAGAAAACTATGATTTTACTAGAAGGGACATGTAGAAAGATCTACCCAGAAATCAATATGTGGAAAGTAGTTGAAGCGTGGATAAGCAGTCAACATGAAAGTAAAATAGGGTATAGGGAAAAAATTAGAAGTTCTTATCCCATAAAAACAATCCAAGGGATATTTAGCCTTATAGAAAAATTAAACCTAATAGCTGATAAAAAATTAGAAAACATCCAAGTTAAAAATAAATCAAATGGAAAAGTCTATTTTTTACTGTGGTCTGTAATTATAATTCTAATCGTTAAATTTTTAATTTCTTAAACTATGGGAAAAAACTGCGTCAAACCCAATTTTTAATTCAACTTAATTTTTAATCGGGAGTGTTAAATAAACTGTGTCAAACCGCATTTTTAGTTCAACTCAATTTTCAATCTGCCAGGAAAGAAAACATCAAGTTGAGAGATAGTTAATGCCCAATCATGTACAGGCATCGTCCACTTTTCCTCTGCCTTCTTTATAGCACAATATACCTGCTTATACAAGGCATTTATGCTGGTAAATGAGCCTTTGGTCTTAGTGAATTTCCTAATTTGCCTATGTAGCCCCTCTATGGGATTGGTGGTGTAGATTATCCTCCTAACTGGACCAGAATACTTAAAATAACCAGACAAGTTTTCCCAATTATTCTGCCAAGATTTTATAACCATAGGGTACTTTGTGCCCCATTTTTCATCCAATTCCAACAGATAATTCTCGGCAATTTCCTTGCTTGAAGCTTGATATACCTTCTTTAAATCGCTCAAAAAACTCTTCGCATCTTTACTGGCCACATACTTCAGTGAGTTGCGTATCTGATGCACTATACACATCTGCACTTCCGCATTAGGAAAGACACTGTTTATAGCTGCAGGAAAGCTTTTTAGCCCATCAACGCAGGCAATAAGGATATCTTCTACTCCTCTTTCTTTGAGGTCATTTAACACTCCCAACCAGAAGTTAGCTCCTTCACTTTCAGCCAAATAAAAACCTAATACTTCTTTTTTGCCATTTTGATCTATGCCTAATATGTTATACATGCATTTACTTACGCAATGCCCGTCCTCTTTGACTTTAAAAAACATGCCATCCATGAAAACTATCGGATATACAGACTGCAGCGGGCGACTACGCCATTCGTTGATTACTGGTAGCAATTTGTCAGTAATACTTGATATCTCTGCCGCCGATATTTTGTGATCATAAATTTCCTCAACATGTGACACTATATCTCTATAGCCCATACCACTGGCAAATGTGCTCAAAATCTTCGTTTCAAGCTCTGGATGTAAGTTTGTTTGCCTTTTTTTGACTATTTGTGGTTCGAAACTTCCTTCTCTATCTCTTGGTGTTAATAGCTCTGCACTTGTACGTAAAGTTTTTGCATTTCTCCCATTTCTTCGATTATTCTCTTCGCTTTTAGCCGACAAGTGGTTTTCTATTTCACCTTCCAGGCTTACCTCCAGCAACTTTTTTATAAACGGTGTTAATGCTCCATCTCTTCCTGTCAACGGTCTTCCTTCTCGTATAGACGACAGGATATTTGTTTCTAATTCTTTATAATCTACCAAACCGGTAGTTCTGTTTACTACTTTCTGACTCATTGTCAAACCTCCATTTTTTTATATCAATTTATTACTTTTTTTTCGGTTTGACACAGTTTATTTAACACTCCCTTTTAATCTGCAGGAGTCGAGTTGAGAATGTCCAATTTTCCACTTTCTTTATAGCATAACATACTTTAGCGCCTCTTGCTCCTCTTGAAGTCCAATGGCTCACCACTTATGTGTAAATTAATCGTTAATGTTGTACACGTTCTTTTCTTTTTCTACTCTCTCTTGCTCTTCAATACAATATATAGCAAGCGGATTAGCTTTAAGTCTTTCGACTCCTATTTCTTCTCCTGTTCCATCGCAGTAACCATAAGTGCCTAATTTTATTTTTTCTAACGCCTCCTTAATTTTTTCTTTTCTATCTTTTCGACGCTTGATTAATTCCTCGTTTCCACTATCTCCATCAGAATAGTATGTATCAATACTATTCTCTTCTAGTTCTTGTTTCTCCAACTCAGCGAGTATTGATTGTAACTTTAAGCTGAAGTATTCCAGTTGTTTTACGCTCATATATTCTTCATCTTCTGAAGGAGTGTAATCTTCTGGTGACTTTATTTTTGGTAACTTTTCCATAATTGCATTATCAAAAAAATAATAAAACTTATATAACTTATGAACAAAAAATTATACTACCTCAAAGTAAACACTATAATTTATAATAAACATTTAAAAGCCTAGTATGATCGACCCAGTAAAAAAATTAGTAATAAATGATAAGAATCTTACCTATATAGTATGTATTTTCATTATAATGTTAAGTTTATCTTCATTTACACTTGAAAACAACAATAAACAAGAAGTTATGCTAACATTAACATGGATATGTGCTACATTTGTTTTGCAGATCTCTACAAATAATTTGTTTACATCTGATTATCATGATGGAATATTAGAGCAAATCTTTGTACAGCCACTCTCTTCTAGGCTTATAGTTGCTTATAAAATTTTCGCTCACTGGTTATTATTTGGGTTACCGATTTCAGTAATTTCTTCCATATTCAGCTTTGCAGTTCTAGGCAATAGTATTGAACACTCAATAGCAGTTGGAGTGTCTTTATTATTTAATACGCTGATAATCATTAATATTTCAGCTACTGGAAATGCATTGATGATTGGTCGAAACAACTTAGCATCAGGAGTATCGCAAATTCTTGTTTTGCCAATGATAATGCCAACCTTTGTGTATTTTAAAATGCTAACTCAATTTGAAAATTTGTCCTTGAATATTTATACACTACTAATCACCATCTTAGTTTTTGTCATTTTGATTGTCAACAGCACTGTAACTACTCACATGGCACTAAAATTTGCTGTGGAACAGGATTGAAAAATCTTACTGTTATTCAGTAGACTTCTTGCATAACCTAGAAAAAAGGCAAATAGTTATTATAGATTTAGGTTTACCGACAATTTGAAAAACCTTCATTCCAGCACCCTTCCCTATCATCCAAGTAGCCCTTCGTTGTCATCTCAGTGCCCAGAAACTGGGATCCAGGAAACTTAATTGCAAGTAATGCATTGGGTTTGGTGAGTATGGGTTTTGCGTTATAGAATGAAGCACTTTTGGTGAATTTGTAAAGAAAACTGGATGCCAGTGTCAAGCACTGGCATGACAAGGTATAAACCTTATCGTCATGCCACCGCGAACCGTCATACCGCCGCGGTATCTCTAGATCCCGCTAACAAGTAGCGGGGTGACGAGGCTTTATCGTCATGCCACCGCGAACCGTCATACCGCCACGAACCGTCATACCGCGATTCATTCGCGGTATCTCAGCCGCTAACAAGAGATCCCGCTAACAAGTAGTGGGATGACGGTTGTCGTTTAGCCATAAATATTTAAGAAATTTACCAAACGAAAAAAAAGGCAAAAGAAGCCCCATGGTGGTTGGCTATTTACTATGTACTAAAATATCGGCGTTTTTTTATTCTAAAACGCTTGATTAAGAGCGATTTAGTTACTTTTAACTTGCAACTAACCTACACCGCAAGTGTTTAAGAAATTTACCAAGCAGGAAAAAAGGCAAAGAAACCCCGTAGTAGCTAGCATTCAAATTCTCCCTTGTCAATTTGACGTTTTTTGCTGTCTTAAACGCTTTGTAAGCGCGTTTCGGCTTATATAGGTAAAAACCCAGAAATTTTTAAAGACATGCGATGCACGTAGTGCGAAAAATTAAACATGAGACGCCAAATACCCTAAGTTTTTTGTCATTAACCTGCACAGATTGCGAAGATAAATAAATAGCTTCAGTTTCATGATAAGGGGGCTGGCGGAGGGTGTCAAGCAAGTTTTTCGTTTTTCAACGCGCTGCCAAAAGTTTGTTATGCAAGAATGCATAGTATCCTAGCCATTTCTCACAGATTCATTTAAACTTAATCAAGTAGGAGTATTATTAACGCAAAAAGGGTTCAATTAGAGACTTAAGTAATATGGCGCGTGAGGAAGATATAAACCAATTAGTAGAAAATGGATTTGATATTAACTCAAAAGATGCAAGTGGAATCACTCTCTTGCACAAGTTCACAAAAGAAGGTGATTTAGTTGGAGTAAAGTCATTACTAGAGCACGAAGCTGATTTCAATGTCGTAGACAATGAAAATAGAAACCCTCTGCATTACGCCATTATGCATGGACACAAGAAAGTTGCTAAACTTTTTGTTAATCAACTGACAATTAATTCCAAGGATAAAAACGGATTCACTCCACTGCACCTTGCTGCACTACAAGATGACACGGAATTAATAGATTTTTTGATAACAAAAGGCGCAAAAATTAATGAAAAAGATGCCAAAGAGGGCTATACTCCTCTTCATATAGCTTCACTATACGGTTCTAAAAAAAGCGTCCAAATTTTAATTGATAGCGGAGCAAATCTCGAATGTGAAGATAACAATTTTCGTACTCCTTTGTTTTTAACCATTTATCAATGCACCGCACATTATGACAGCAGAGCAGAAATTATAGAATATCTGATAAAGAAAGGTGCAAATATAGAAGCAAAAGATGCAGAAAATAACACTACGCTTTTCCTAGCAGCGTATAACAACAAAATGCAAATAGTAAAGCTTATTGCAAAAAGACAGCAAGTAAGTAACGATAAAATTAAACTTAAAGAGTTTTTTTGCACAAAAAACAACCATGGTTTTGATGCATTAGATTGCGCTATTGAGCATAATAATAGAAAAATGGTAACATTTCTTGTTTCAAAGGGAATAGAAGCAAACGATCAAGATTTTAATGGTAATGCCAGGCTGCATAAAGCTAGCCATAATGGTAACACTAAAACAGTTAAGCTCTTATTGAAGCTTAAGGTAAACATTAATGCTGTTACTAAATGTAACAGAACTCCCTTGCTACTGGCAGTTAAAAAAGGCCATACAAAAATTGTGAAAATGTTATTGGAAGTTAGAGCCAATATGAACATTTGTGAGCAACAAGGTTTTGCACCTCTACATCTTGCTGTTCAAAAGGATTATTTTGATATAGCTCAGCTGTTAATAGAAAAAGGTGCAGACCTTAACATTAAGTGTAATAACGGTCATACCGCAATAGATATGTTCATTAGCAAGGCTCATAGCAAAAAAAACATCGAAGAAAATTACAAAAAATTTTGTAGATTTTTGATGCTTTACCTGAAAGAGCTACATAGTAAACACAAAGCCTGTTGTATACTTTCAACCCTAGCTCTAAGCTTAACAATTATAGGCTTACCATTTATTTTCAAGCCTATTATTAAATATAGAGAAAGAAGTAAAATATATAAAAAAACTAAGGCTATGCTGGTCTACATTTAAGTACAAGATAAAGTGTGCAAAGAAACATATATAGCTATACCGCCACGGCGCTAACGAGTAGCGGAATGACGAGTTACTATACCGCCGCGAACCGTCATACCGTCACGGTATCTCTAGATCCCGCTAACACGTAGCGGGATGACGGTTTTTCAAATCGTCGGTAAATCTAAGTCAGTTTAGCTATAGCCAGTGTAGGTCAAGCTAATATATGACAATTATCTGCTCGATGAAAACGAAATTAAATACATTTTTAATATTTTCATAGAAATCTATTAGTATAGATTTTGTATGCTGTTCTAATGGCTATTTTTAAATGCTTAATACTCCTCTTCATTATTTCTTGCACACACCTGCCTACTAAGCAACATCTCACTAATATAGACAACGAAGATCATCATGATATAGGTGGGCACGATTATTCGTTGCAACAATATAACACCTCTTTGGAGATTAATGAACCGGCAATACCAGAAATTATGCCTTTACCAATAGAGTTTCCTGATCTCACGACCAGTAGTCAGCTTATTTCTATTAATGTTAGTGAAGAAGTATCAGTAAAAGATTTGCTGATTGAGATAGGAAAACTTTCTGACGTTAACTTGGATATGGACCCAAAAATATCAGGTAATATTATTTTAAAGCTAAAAGATAAGAATATAAATGAAGTAATTCAGAGTATAGCAAATAGCGCCAAACTGCGTTACTCAACAAGTAATGGTGTAATTAGAATTGAGCAGGACTTGCCATACACGCAAAATTATTACGTAGACTTCATCAATATTCAACATTCTGCTCAAAGCAGTTTCGTCATTAGTAACAATATTACTAACAGTGATGGAAGTAACGTTGATAGGGACTATAACAATGTTATGAAGTCTCAATACAGTAGTGACTTATGGAATTCATTAGAAAAAGGCTTGAATGCAATAATGGATGTTAACGGGGTGGATGATGGCGAATTCCTTTCATCCAACAGAGAAGCTGGTGTTATTATTTTGAATGCTAGAAAAGATATCCACAAAGCTGTTGAAGAATATATTAATAAGGTTAAGAAGTTAGCGTCTTCTCAAGTAATGATAGAGGCAAAAATAGTTGAAGTTGTGCTAGATGACAAATACCTTTCTGGTATGAACTTAAATGACTTATACGATGGAACTAAGTCTATAATAAATCAAGATAACTCCATTATTAACCTAGCAATGAACTTTGGTGCGAATGATCTAGGAGATTTAGTAAAAAATTTAGACAAATTTGGCACTTCAACTGTAATTTCAAGCCCCAGAGTACATGCTATAAATAATCAGCAAGCGATGATTTCATTTACTAAAAACCATATTTATTTTACTTCCGATATACAAAAAGATACTAGAAACTCTAATCAGACCTTAATTACCAAGATGAATAGCGTCCCAATAGGTGTTGTGCTAATAATCCACCCAAGCATTAACATTGATACTAGTGAAATATTCATGGATATACATCCAACTTTATCAAGAATTAACGGCTACACTAAAGATCCAGATATAGAGTACGTCGCACAGCAGAGTAAAATGAAATTAAATAGCGACATTCCAATTGTTGAAATCAGAGAAATGAACTCTATGTTAAAAATTAAGAGCGGTGAAATTATGGTAATCGGCGGGCTTATAGAACATAGAGAAGATAAGCAAAGCTCATTGCATCAGAAGTCAAAAAGGCTAGCGAATAATATTAGAACAGTAGAAACTGTCATTTTTTTAAAAGCAACAATCGTACCAACATTTGGTTTGTTAGATAGAAAAGATAAGAATTTATATATATATTAAATCATTACTAAAAATTAAATATCAAACCAGCTTCAATATTGTGAGTAGATATGTCATCTGCAACAGGTATCGGAATGCTAAAGTAACGATAGCCGAGAAAGGTTTTGACTTCTGGGATTATTGAATAATCAACACCAAATTTTATTTGATAAGCAAACCAAGGAACATTGAGTGGCATTGAATTTTGGGGTGACCCATTAATCCTTTTTAATCTAAAAACTGTTGGTCCTATACCAAGACCGATGTACGGAGCAAATTGTGTACTTTGAATGTTGGGATTATAATAAAAATTTAATAAAAATGCAAACACACTTGCTGATTTATCAAATATCGGAGGAGAATTACTATCTTCAATATTGGCTCTAGAATACATGGCTTCAAAATCAACTCGGCCATTTTCCTCAGCATAGTAACCTAAAGATACGCTCCTAAGCCACTGGAAATCAATTTTACCGTTAAACTTCTGTATACTATTAATTTCATCTTCGAATTTCCCTTTTATATACCCTATTATCATTTGTTTTATAATGTTACTCTCAGCATCTGTATCGATTAAACTAATAAACCATTGCCCTATTTCTCTAATGCCCTTTACAAATGTTTCTGAACTATCATTGTATATCTTACCGCCGTTAGCACTAACATAAAAATCAAGTTTTTTTGATTTTTCTTTTGTAGGCTGCTCATTATCAGCTTGATCTGCAATACGTGACCACATATTTTTCTGATCAGCTACTTGGAGAATAGAAGGTTGCTTAATAGGACTACTTTCAAGTTCTTGATATTTTAAATCATTTATTAGTATTTCTTTTTCAGTAACCTCTTCAGAACGTATTACACTTTCATTATTGTCTGTTTCTAATTTTAAGGGTTGTACTTGCTCAATGTGTGTACTATTACTAATATAAGTAATAAAAAAATAGACACATGGAATGAAAATTAAAAATAAAGCAATAGATATTTTAGTTATCACAAATGAACCCATAATTATCATTTATAGTATAACTACTATATCATATATTTCTTTAATGTACAAAAAATTAAGGTAAGATACTTCCGATTAGATAATTATTTTCCACTCTTTTAACATTAACTTTCACAATACTCTTGGCTTGAGCTTTTGATTCAAGCTTTACTAATGCAAAATTTTCTGTTCTACCGATATGATTTTGCTCAACCAGAACACTTTGTTCAGTGCCTATCAAAGATTGATAAAAGCTACTCATCATTTCTCTATTCATTTCTCTTAAATTTTTTACTCGTTCTTTACGCACATTCTCTGGTACTTGTGGCATTCGTGCAGCAGGTGTATTCTTCCGCTCTGAATATGGAAAAGCATGTAGGTAAACTATATTTGTTTTTCTCAGTAAATCAACTGTATCCTGAAACATTTCATCAGTTTCTGTTGGAAATCCAGCAATAATATCAGCGCCAAATGCTATATTAGGCCTCAAGCTCTTCATTTTATGACAAAATTCTATCACTTGTTCTCTGTTGTGACGACGCTTCATTCTCTTTAGTATTAAATTATTACCAGATTGTAGACTCAAATGTAAATGAGGCATAAGTCTTGACTCATTAGCTATTAAATCCATTAATTCGTCGTCAACTTCAGCAACATCGATAGAGGAAAGTCTTAGTCTCTTCAACTCTGGTATATCTTTTAAAACTCTCCTAATCATTGAACCAAGTGATGGCTTACCCAACAAATCTGTACCAAAGTCAGTAATATCAACACCTGTAAACACTACTTCTTGATATCCATTTTCTATAAAGATCCTGATTTGCTCTATAATACTGTTTATTGGCACAGATCGATTATTCCCTCTTGCCTCAGTAATTGAGCAAAATGTGCAGCTATGATTACAACCATTTTGAATTTCAATAAATGCCCTTGATTTATCTTCAAATCCATTAATTAGAACAGGTTCTGACTTGTTTGCTTGGTTATCACTGACTAAGATTTTATCATCATTTAGTAAGTAACTTTCAGCTTTTAGCTTATCTTGATTACCGAGCACTTTACTTACACCAGGAATATCACTATACGATTCAGGATCCAACTGAACAGCACAGCCAACTACGATAATTTCTTTACTTGGGTCATTTTTATAGATCTTACGTATTTTTTGCTTTACTTGACGTTCTGCTTCGTTTGTCACTGCACAGCTGTGCACCACAACAACATTTTCTCTCTTTGCTTTTTTTAATGCTTCTTTGATTAACTCACTCTCGTAAAAATTTAGACGACAACCAAATGTTATCACTTCATTCATGCTAGTATTCTTTAGACCTTACAATTTAAATTATATCAAACATCCAAGCAAAGTCATTAAGCCTCTTGCATGACCATTGTTTTGGTAGATAAATGCTATGCAAGCAGCGGACACTGGTTTTCATCCAAGAGGGTGTCATCCAAGTAGCCGACACTGGGATGGCTTTGTTGCATAGCAACGTAAGTTTTTTCCAGAGTAAATAATTTTATGCGACTATTTCAAATTTAGGCATACCAATTGCAGTAAATTTGTTCATTAAGTAGCATTTAATAAGTAGTTCCTTCTCTCTATTTGTCTCAGAGACTGTACATGATCTCAAGAAAGGAATAAACTAAGAGATAGTGTATATAAATGAGGATATATGAGGAGTTTATACCCAAGTGACATAAGTCGAGAAAAGTTTGAGATTATTGTAGCAGATCTGGAATCTTGCAGAAAGAAGACAAAACCAAGAACACTTGATTTATATGATGTATTTTGTGGGGTGCTATACGTCTTAAAAAGCGGCTGCCAGTGGAGAATGTTACCAAAAGAGTTTCCAAAATGGCGCAATTGTTACGACTATTTTAAGAAGTGGAGTGAAAAATCAGATGTAAATAAAGAAAGTGTTCTGGAGCTGGTATTAAAAAAAAATAGTTGGCGTGGTCCGACAAAACAATGGTCGGAAAGAAAAAACCAGCTTCTGCATAATTGATGCACAAAGTGTAAAAAATGCAGATACTGCTGAAGAAAAAGGCTATGATGCAGGCAAAAAGATTTCAGGAATAAAACGCCATATTGCAGTAGATACGCAAGCATGCAATTTATATAACGACAGCAGAGATAACTGACCGTAGCAGTGCTGTGAGAATGGTCGAAAATGCAAAAGAAAACCTCTCGAGAGTAAAAAATGTACTGGTTGATGCAGTGGAGAGAATTTTGCAACTCAAATAAAAACGATTATTGGTGCAACCGTTGAAGTGGTAAAAAGAAATGAATTACATTCCTTTGTTGTGTTGCCCAAAAGATGGGTTGTGGAGCGATCTTTTGCTTGGTTAGAAAAATGTAGAAGATTGTGGAAAAATTGTGAGCGGAAACTCAACACTAGCCTGCAAATGGTCGTTCTTGCTTTCACTGCTTTACTCCTTAAAAGATTATGAACAGGCTCTTAGCAATTTTTGCTGTTTCTGCAATTGTTGCACTGGTTTCAGTGATATGTCTTATTAGACTGGCCGTTTCTAGAGCTGGTGATAAAAAAAAATAGATCTTAGTGGAGAAGAATCCGGCCATACTGCATCTCAAGTACCACAAGAAAAGTCTGTTAAGCAAGATAGTGGATCACAGATAAAAGTTGATAGTGGTACTAGTTCGCAGGATAAATCAAGTGTGCCTACTTCCCCTTCACAGCCTCCGCAAGCACGTGATACAGCACTTTCTCAAGTACCACAAGAAAAGCCTGTTAAGCAAGGTAGTGGATCACATATAGAAGTTGATAGTGGTACTAGTTCGCAGGATAAATCAAGTGTGCCTACTTCCCCTTCACAGTCTCCGCAAACACGTGGTACAGCACCTCCTCAAGTACAACATAGTGTACCACCATCCCCTTCGTCTCTATCAAGTGGTGCAGTACCACCACCACCTCCTCCACCGCTTGCTCCAAATTCAAATGGAACTCCTTTGCCAAAAAAAGCTAATAGTTCTAGTATGTCTGAAGGTAAAGTTAATGGTGGTGCTAATCAAGAAAATCCTAGAGATGCTGTGTTTGCACAGATAAGAAAAAAGGTTTTAATTTGAAGCATGTTGAGGAAGATACGCAGCAAGTGCAGCCTACTATTGTAAATCTACCTGTTCTAAATCCACTTATTAGTGTTCTTAATACGATAAGAGAAGCCAAGGCACCCTCAGAGAGTGGAAGTGATCATTCTAATAGCTGGGTAAGTATTGAAAATGGACACGAACAAACAGAGCCAGAGCAGGCAGAAAAGGAACAGACAAAACACACAAATCCCCCATTAAGCAAGGAAGAAGGAAGCGGGGGTTTTGACAGTGGTATAGGATCTAGAGCCACATCTCCGTTATATTCTGAACAAAAGACAGAGGAGTCACCGGTACCACCAAGTTCGTGTGTTGGTTCACCTTCTACAGCACAAGTGAATAATGTTAACCCGGTGAATAATGAGGTGCAAGATCCATCTACTCTTCCTTTGAAGGATCGCATAACAAAGTTTGGTGGAGAAGCGTTGCAATACCAAAAACAATTTGTTGTACAAAGATCACAGGTTTTATGAAATGGTCAACCACGCACTTCCCTTCCTTTTCAAAATAAGTTTACCTACAGATCTGATTGTATTAAGATTGTTTAATACAATCGGGTCTATTATATGCGTTTATCCAAATATTATCTGCCAACTCTAAAGGAAAAGCCTGCTCATGCTAAAATTATCTCCCATCAATATTCTTTACGTGCAGGTTTAATAAAGCAGATAGCATCTGGCATCTATACGTGGTTACCACTTGGTCTCTTAGTGCTTAAAAATATTGGAAACATTATCAGAGATGAAATGAACAAATCCGGTGCTATTGAAGTGTTGATGCCTTGTGTGCAACCGGCAAGTCTTTGGCGAGAATCAGGGCGTTACGATGATTACGGCAAGGAAATGTTGCGTATAAAGGATAGGCATGAGGAAGACATGCTTTTCGGTCCAACGCATGAGGAGGTGGCAACTGATTTAATTAGAGATGTGGTAAAAAGTTACAAAGATTTGCCACTTTGTTTGTATCATATCCAGTGGAAATTTCGTGATGAGGTAAGACCACGTTTTGGTGTTATGAGAGGCAGAGAATTTCTGATGAAAGATGCGTATAGTTTTGATGTAGATTACGAAAATTCACTGAATTCATATAATTTGATGTACAAAACTTACATAAAAATCTTCAAACGCATGGGACTTACTCCAATTGGAGTTCGAGCTGATACTGGGCCAATTGGAGGAAATTTAAGTCATGAATTTCACATATTGGCAAACACTGGTGAGAGCACTTTATATTATGACAATAAATTTTCTGAACTACTAGAGAGTGAAGATATTGAAAATCTGAAGAGTATATATGCAGTTGCAGATGATATGCATGATCCTAAAATTTGTCCTATACCGCAAGAACAGTTAAATGTTAGTAAGGGTATTGAAATAGGGCATATTTTTTACTTTGGCGACAAATATTCAAAACCAATGAATGCAAAAGTCACCGCACAAGATGGAAAAAATGTCAATATACATATGGGTTCGTATGGCATTGGGGTTTCAAGGCTTGTCGGTGCAATAATAGAAGCTTTTCATGATGATAAAGGAATTATCTGGCCGGAGGTGGTAGCTCCTTTCAGAATTGGTTTAATCAATTTACAAACGAAAGTAACGGAGGCTGCAGATAAAATATACAAAGCTTTGAAAAGCGATGAAGTGCTTTACGATGATACGGAAGGAAGTGTAGGAGTAAAATTTTCTAGAATGGATCTGATAGGCTTGCCGTGGCAAATAATTGTCGGAAAAAAGGCAATAGATGAAAATATAGTTGAAGTAAAAAATAGAGCAACTGGAGAGGTAAAGGAAATGCAAATTGAGGAAGCAATAAATCGCTTTAGCACAAAATGATACGTGGTATCGGCACTGACATAGTATATATACCAAGAGTATTGAGAATATTACAAAAATACGGGGAAAAATTTCTCAATAGAATCTACACTGAAAAAGAAATAGAGCTAAGTAGAAAGTATAATAGTCAAGAAATGCAAGCAAGGTATTTTGCTAAACGCTTTGCTGCAAAAGAAGCTTTTGTTAAAGCACTAGGCAGTGGTCAGGGTATTATAATGAAAGATATAGAAATATACAATGATGTAAGAGGCAAGCCGTATCTTACCGTTGGCAAGGATTTTATCTCAAAGGACTACATAATTCATCTTTCTCTGAGTGACGATGGAGATTATGCTACTGCATTTGTTGTAATTTGCGTCTATAGCTCACACAGATAAAGTTTACTCTTTTGTCATCCTATGGCTTGACCATAGGATCCAGTCTAAAAAATCTGGATTCCAGCGTCACGCGCTGGAATGACAACTTAAATTGTTCAATACAATTACAGTATGTTTACCTACAATTTGAAAAACAACAAATTCGTCATTCCGCTACGTGTTAGCGGATGAGATGCCGCGAATGAATCGCGGTATGACGTAACGACAAATTCGTCATCCCGCTACGTGTTAGCGGGATCTAGAGATACCGCGGCGGTATAGCTATAGCATACACAAACAACTAGTTTGCCAAAAAAACATAGCAGTTTTTCTATGATTTTAGTATAATTCTAGCTTTACCTAAACAGAAAATTTAATGGACTATATCTTAATGTATCTTTCCTTACCATTTTCAATTACCGAGAATTATTTATTAATTACTGCGTTGATTCCACTTTTAAGTGCGTTAGTTATTTTTTTTACTGGTAAATGGCCCGGAGTGAACAATAGTATTACTGTCATTTCTTCTGTACTTCTGTTTACGTATACGTGTCTATGCACTTTATATTGGGTATATGGTGATCATTCTCAATTTATTCTCATGGATTTTGGTAATAATTTGCACATTAGTTTAAAGCTAGAGTCTACCGGAGTAATATTCAGTTTATTAATATCGTTTTTATGGATACTAACCAGTATATATGCAATATGTTATATGCAGAATAACTATGCTGATAGCAATCACTCAAGTTTTTTATGCTTCTTTTCAATATCGATTAGCTGTGCAATGTTTATTGCTTTTTCTGGAGATTTGCTCACTACATTTGTTTTTTATGAGCTTCTAACTATTAGTACATACCCTCTGGTTACTTACAACTCAACAAATGAATCAATGATTGCAGGGCGCTATTACTTTGGCGTGCTATTTTTCTCTTCTTTAGTATTATTTTTTCCTGCAATAGGTCTTTTATATAATGAATTTCATACTTTAGACTTTGTAAGTGGTGGAATATTCAAATTTGATACTTCACTCATCACTTTCATTGCAGTGTGTTTTGCTATGCTGATTTATGGAATAGGAAAAGCTGCATTAATGCCAATGCATTTTTGGTTACCAAAAGCAATGGTTGCACCAACTCCTGTGAGTGCACTATTACATGCTGTTGCTGTTGTGAAATCCGGAGTTTTCATCATCATAAAAGTTATATTATACACTTTCGGCGTCGATAACATGCAACGTTTTGTGCAGCAAAATTGGTTTGCTGGAGGGTGGCTTCCGTACGCTGCTGGATTTACTATTATTACTGCATCATTGATTGCATTAAAGCAAAAAGAATTAAAGAAATTGCTTGCTTATTCTACCATCTCTCAATTGTCGTATATTATATTATTTGCTTCAATTTTTAGTGAGCTCAGCATGAGAGTTGCAATTTTTCAATTAGTTTGCCATGCATTTGCAAAAATCACTTTGTTTTTCATTGCCGGAGCAATAATAACGAAAATAGGTGAGAAATATATAGATAAGATTCACGGTATAGGACGCAGTATGCCAATTAGCATGACAGCATTTGCTATAGGTGCATTGTCTATGATAGGGGTGCCACCTGCTCCGACTTTTTGGGGTAAATTTCTCATTTTTCAAGCTGTTTTCAACTCTGGCAATGTAATACTTTCTGTGTTTGTAACTCTAGTGTTAATTGTTAGTACTATACTTAACGCTCTGTACTTTTTACCGATAATCTACAACGCCTTTTTCTTAAAACCTTCTCAGAATTACTTTATTAAAAAAACGCCAATTCTTCTAGTTTTACCTCCAGTTATTACTGCTACATGCACTTTAGTTATTTTTTTTAGCTACCAAGTAATATTTTAAAATCTGTATTTATAACCATTAACAATAAATTTAAATGGTATTATACCAGCCAGAGTTGCTTTTATACTCGACAAAGTGAAGCTAATCTCCACAGTATGATCTTTCACCTTCTTGCTTTGCTCAGTTGTAAAAACTACAGTAGCATTTCCAGCAAATGTAACTAAGTCCTTTGTTGATCGGTCAATAGATAATGTTATTACATTTATGTTGGCAATTTTTCTTTTAGATGAAGGCGAATTACCAGCTTTACTATTCGTTTTTTTCTGAAAGCCTTGATAGATTTTATGTATAGAATTGTTTCTTATAAAATTTTCTTGGTACTTCGGTTCAATGATCTTAATGGACTCGTATATTTCAATGTATCTACTTATTAAGTACCTCGCTGTGGAAGTGTATTCATCTTCCTTTTTACTGAAACTAAGCTTATGCATCGCAGAGAACTCATCTTCTGTGTGGTTCATATACTTCACAAAATTTAAATCTTTTTTAACAGGAAATAACAGGTATATGTTTAATATTAATAAACATAAGCATACTAGGAGAAGCGATACTATTAATGCCATCCAAGATCTTTCTGCTACACAAAACAGATACCTATGGCAGTACCATTCGACTGCTTTACTGAAATAACTTTTGTTTTTTACTGATTCAAGCAATTTATCTTCCATAACACAATGCTACCAAACCCAATTATAATAACAATAAGATTAGATACTCTAAAAAACTTTAAAATATGTCTAAATTTTCCAAAATAGGATGAATGATTATATCACCTTGTTCCGCAATAAGGTAGAATTTATCGATTTTGCTCACATCTACATTGATCATTTTTACACTGAAATTTTCAGGATTGTAAATATTACTTTCAGCACTTTTGTGATAATTATAATAATGTAATTTATTTTGATCATCAAAATAACCAAATTCATCAGCAAGGGCTCCCACTTTGCCACCTTTACCACTTTTGACTAGCCTAAATAGATCAATCACATGGTTTTGAGATCCAGGCTCAATAGGCCCTTCTGCAGCAAAAAACTTAGGTGCATGACCAACGTATTCCTTAAATTTTAGATTATGAGTCTTTTTTACACTACCAAAATCCACAAACTTATATTCATCTGAAACGCCAGAATATTGTGGATCATACTTTTTATATTCAAAAAACTCATTACCTAAAAAATTACAAAACGTTAATTTATAATTATCATGATCGGATTTTACGACTTTAAGGTAATGAAAATCTCTAGGAATCCTTACTTCCTCTTCCGTGATATGATTACGTACAACAAGCTCACCATTTAGCATATGATAGCCAACTTTTGGCAAAGTAGCTATATTGATTGCCTTGTTTAGCTTAAAATTTGCTTCATAAATGCCACTTAATAACTCCTCTCCTTTTTCTAAGGTGACGTCCTGGTCTAAAGCTATATTCTTGATTGAACTCAATTCTTTTTGCATGTTCAGTATGGCTTTTGTCAAAACTTCTATTGATTGCCATACAGTTAATTTATTATCAGTCAAATTATATACTTCAAGTATTAAATTAACAGGATTTTATCATGAATTTATGTTAAAAGTATTATATTTCGTAAACTTATGTCATGATATTAACTACATTAGCTAAAACATGCTTTTTATCTAAGTGGAGTTGCTTAGCAACAACAAAAAGTTCATCTATTTTTTTCCACTGACTTAGCAGAATTTCAACATCATTTACCTCTCTCTTTATGCTTTCTAAAATGAAAGCCTGAATTATATATGATGCTAGTTCTAGTTCGATTTCGCTATTAATTACTTTATTAATCATATTGGGATTCTTTAAATCATGAAGGAATTTATAAAAGCACTTGTATGCTTCATAAGTATCACTACTTATTGCATTTATTATCATTCCTGGCATTCCAGGAAATAAAGTAATGATTTCATCAAATATTTGATCATCAAATTTACATTGAGATGAAACAACTTGCTTTGTTTCATCATAAGTTAATGGGAGTAAATTCAGCTGAAAGCACCTACACCGGATAGTGGTTTGTATATCATATGGCTTATGGCTAATTATAAATATCTTAGAATTTTTTGGCGGCTCTTCTAATATTTTCAATATTGCGTTTTTAGCGTTATTAGTCATTACCTCTAAGCTATCTATTATAGCTATTTTGTGTTCTGATTGAATGGGACTTAAGTGTAGAAAGTTTTTCATTTCTCTGACTTTTTCTATTCCGATAGTATCACCTTCAACAATATGTAAATCCAATGCTGCCACGTCATAGTTTTTTGTAAGAAACCAATTGGAGAAGGATTTTGCAAATGTTGCTTTCCCTATACCTTTTTTACCGCAGATCAGCCAAGACTGAACAGACAAGTTGTTCATTAATTTTTTTTTGGCTTGGTTGTGACCTATTACTTTTTTCATTCTTGCTCCTATAGATCTTAGTTTGAAAATGCGTTGTTTACTGTTTGTAATGAAATTGCACCTTCCCTTAAAACCTTAATCTTATCTTCGGTTAAGTCAATAATAGTAGATTCTATACCAGAAACTAATTCGTCATCTTCAATCACTGCAGATAAATGTTGCTTAATGGATTGTGGTATATCGTCTGCCTTACATACACTTTGTTCTCCTGAAATATTTATACTAGTTGCAACTATTGGAACTTTCAGTTTATTTAATATTGAAATTGCAATAGGATGCTCAGGGATTCTGATGCCTATACTATCTTTAAAGAATTCGTTTGGCAATATGTTGTTGTTTTTAAGTGGTAAAATGTAGGTAATTGGTCCAGGAGAAAAGTGATTTACTAAACCAATATACTTTTTCTCTAGCTTTGCTATTTTTGTCAAATTGTAAATATCACTAACAAATATGGAGAGTGGCTTATTCTGAGAGCGTTTCTTTATCTGATATATTTTTCCTATAGATTCATTATCTAGTGCATTACAAGCAAGAGCATACACTGTTTCTGTTGGAAAACACACTAACAAGTTGTTCTGTATTGCATTTATTATTTTAGATACCATATAGCTCAAAACTTATTCATAACAACTAGATCAGTTTTGTTGCATTGTATCTTATATAGTAACTGCTAGTTTTTGTGAATATAATACAACGCAGCTTACCATTTGTTATGCAGATTTGCTACAGCCCAAACTCTTCATTGACTTTGTCAACTATTTCCTGTGGTGGATCTTCTCCCCATCCTGAATATAAAATCTCTCCGTAATCTGCAACATCTATAGAACCAGTTCTGCTTTTTGCTAGAAACATTTCTCTTTTCTCTTTATCAACTAATACATAATGCCACGCTGATTTTCCACGATCTTTACCACGGACTAAGTATATAAGATCTGACCTACTTCTTTTTGTTGCATCAGCAAAAGATCTTTCATTGACAGTTCTGCTTTTACTTTTTATGCCGCCACTTTCAGAAAAAGCTTCCTTAGATTCGGTTTTTTTGCCTGCTAATTCAGAAATTTTTCCTTTTTCCCCTAATGCACGTTCTTTGGTGTTTTGAGACGAATACTTGCTGGAAAAACCTTCCCCTGTACCGCCAGGAGTCCTGTTTGTGAAACGCTTAATAAATGAATTATTGTCGTTGTTTTCTGCCATAAAAATCTCCAAACTTTAGATTGTAGGACCCAAATTTTTACTACACTCTATCATATGTTAATTAAATTAATATAAATGAAAAATAATATAGTAATTATTACAGGAATTACGGCCTCAGGTAAATCAGAATTGTGTGATAACCTGATAAAAAAATATAATAATATCAGCATAATAAATTGTGATTCAAAGCAGGTATACAAAGAAATTCCCATAATTACTGCTCAACCACCAAAGCAAGAAGTATTTTATAAACTATATGGTTATGTCTCAGCAAAAGAAAATTATTCCGTGGGTCTATGGTTAGAGGATTTAGAAAAAGAAGTTAATCACGCATTAGAAAATGCTCAAATACCTATCATCACTGGAGGAAGCGGGCTTTACATCAGCAGTTTAATCAAAGGCTTATCATCAATGCCACAAATAAGTCAGGAAGTGAGGAGAAATGTAAGTGAATTAAGAAAAAATTTAAGTAAAGAGGAGTTTTACAAATTAGCGCTAAGCAAAGATCCAAGGATTCAAGGTAAAGTGTTCATGAATGACTCGCACCGCCTTTCAAGGGCACTTGAAGTTATCACTGAAACTGGTAAGACAATCTTTGTATGGCAAGAAAATAGACAGCCTCCTTTATTCAATAATTTTAAGATATATACAATTCTGCCTAAACGTGAAGATGTATACCGAAAAATAAATTTTCGTTTCATTACAATGATTAAAAATGGAGCAATTGATGAAGTAAAAAAACTACTTAGCATGAACCTAGCCCCACATTTGCCAGCTATGAAAGCACATGGAGTGCCAGAAATTATAAAGTACTTGAAAGGTGAGATTACTTTAGACGAAGCAATACAAATTGCTCAAACAAACACAAGACACTACGCGAAACGTCAGTATACCTGGTTTAAAAACCAATTTCCAAATGCTGAAGTGATTGATTGTGCAAATGAGCTCAAGATATTTTAATTCAGGCCGTGCTCATTACTATGAATAGGGGGTTCCATATTTTCCAGATGGTCGCTTACTTCTAGTGGATTACCTAAATCATGCTCTATTTTTATTTTAAAAAATCCAAGCCTCTCACAAAATTTCTGAAAACACTCTTTTATAATGCCAAACAAGCTTTTATCGTCTACACTATAATTCTTTAATCTGTCAGGAATAGTAAGAGACAATCTACCATTTTCGTATGTTACATTTTTATCATCTTGAGACTTAAGCGTGAATTCTAGTGAGCTATCCAATTTACATAATTCTTCTTCTGGTTTTGCTAAAGTGCAAACTGCAATTTTTTCTTCAATTCTGATTGTTGCATGACTTGAATCACTACAATTAATATATGTTGTATGACTAGAACCGAAAACTAACTCATGTGCCGTAGCTACATGAAAAAGAGGTTTATCTTCAGCGTATAATGCACCTACGTACCCTGCTTGATTACAATTGATAACCAGTTCTTCCAAGATATGATCACTTGGGACTTGAGCTCCAGCATATTTGAATATCTCCTTAAAAACTTTTCTTGCAAATGGGCGGTAGTCTTCATTTTCACCTTCACTTTTTGGCAGTAAACTGTCATGTTCTTCGTATAGCTTGGCAATAAAATCCCTACTTGTGCTTTTCTTATTAATAACAAAATCCATTCTGCGAAGATCGCAGAACGCTGTATTACCAGAATTCGCTTCAGCATTGTCTTTACCAGCCCTTAACTTACTAAAATCAAACTTTTCTGCTTGAGTTCTTAATATAACTACTGGATTTTCCTTTTCTTCTGATATAGAGCTACTCATTATTAATACCTTGATATAGACTGCTAACGGTATGATAATACATAAAAATGATTAATAAGTCAATAAAAATATCTGATATAAGTACTATAATAGCAAATAGTGTATAGCTTGACCATAAGGTGACAGGATTTTAAAAAGGCTCTATTATTGATAAATAGTTTTACACATGTATGAATCTCAATGAGCAATCAGATGTGCTGATTTTCCTGAATGGCAAGCTACCTAACGCAATATTGCCTAAACTTTGTGGTGGGGACAAAGTGGTGGACCTGCTATTTTATAGGCCGCTCAGTTATGTAGACAGAAGTAAGTCGCTATCTGATGCTCAAGTTGGAGAATTTACAACTTTTATGGCAAAAGTTTATGAACATCAGCCTCCCACTTTGAGAGGTAGACCATATAAAATAGTTGTTGAAAGTGAGAGTCAGTATATGTTCATAGTCTTTTTTAATTACTCAGTTAAGTATTTATATAAACTATTTCCAATTGGAGCTTCTGTAATCATCAGTGGCAAACTCGAAAAATTTGCTGAGCATTGGCAGATTACTCACCCAGATTACGTGTTGCTTGACATCAACCAATTCAAAGAAATAGCTCGCATAGAGCCAGTCTACCAATTATGTCGTGGTATTACTAATAAGCGCATTGGGAACATAATAAGTTCTAACCTGAAAGAATTGCCTGATTTGCCAGAGTGGATAGATGATACATTAATCAAGCAAAAAAAATGGCTAAGTTGGAGGGAAAGCATCATAAAATTGCACAAACCAAGCTCATTGGCGGAAGCCGAGGTTTGTAGAAAAAGGCTTGCTTATGATGAATTATTTGCGTATCAGCTAGCACTGAAACTTGCAAGAGAAAATCATGTAAAAGAAAGGGGAAGAGAATTTATAGTATTGAGTAAATATAAAGAGCAAGTTTTAAATGAATTATCGTTTCAATTAACAAACGATCAAATTCGTGCAATAGATGAAATTTCAGAGAGGCAAAAATCCAAGTACCGCATGATAAACTTGCTGCAAGGTGATGTTGGTAGTGGCAAAACCGTAGTTGCACTTTTTGCGATGCTAAATGTGGTAGAAAACAACATGCAGGCAGCTCTAATGGCACCGACTACTATCTTGGCGGAGCAACATTATAATTGGATTGAGGAAGTTTTATCCTGTACCGATATAAAAGTTGCGCTGCTTACTGGTAAAACTTCGCGCAAGGAAAGAAAGATTATCATGAACGAACTTGCAAGTGGTGTTTTAAATATAGTAATTGGCACTCATGCACTATTTCAAGCTAACGTTACATTTAAAAATTTAGGGCTTGCAGTCATAGACGAGCAACAGCGATTTGGAGTGATGCAGAGAAATCGCTTGGTAGGAAAAGGAGAAAATGCCGATATACTTTTCGTTACTGCAACTCCCATTCCAAGAACCTTGCAGCAAGCTATGTATGGTGACGTTGAATGTTCAATTTTGAAAGAAAAACCAAAATCCAGATTGCCAATAAAAACTGTAACTATGAACATTAGTAGGGTGCCAGATGTTATTGAAAAGCTAAAAGGTGCTATAAACAGGGGCGAAAAAGCATATTGGATTTGTCCATACATAGAAGAAAACGAAGAGACCAATATTGCTGCAGCAGAGATGCGTTTTCAGGAATTACAAAAAACATTTTTTGATAAAGTTAGCATAATACACGGAAAATTGACTCAGGAGCAGAAAGATCAAGTTATGTTTTCCTTCAAAAGAAATGAATTTTCTCTGCTTGTTGCAACCACTGTGATAGAAGTTGGTATAGATGTACCAGATGCAACCATTATGATTATAGAAAATGCAGAGCAATTTGGGTTATCGCAATTACACCAATTAAGAGGCAGAGTAGGACGAGGAAACAAGCCATCTTTTTGTGTATTATTATACGATAATTTAAGTAAAAGCTCATCTTCAAAGTTAAAGATCATGTGTGAGTCACAGGACGGATTTTACATTGCTGAAAGGGACATGATGCTAAGGGGCAGTGGAGATATTTTAGGCACAAAACAATCAGGATGTATGGAATTTAAATTTGCTGATTTATATCAGGACAAAGAGCTGCTCAATCTTGCGTATAATAACGCAAAAGGCGCAATGGCTGATTTTGAATTACTGCTTGATATATTTGAATATAGAAGTAGATTACGTTTTTCAAAATTTCAGTAGGAAAACCAGGTAGCCCGCAGAAACGAAAAAACTTACTTGACACATTTTGCCAGCCCCTTTATCATGAAAGTTAAATGCCCAAATGGATATGCATATAACCTTCATGCTGATGATATTTTAATTTCTGCAACTAAGGCGTTTAAGGAATTAGGAAAGGATGGAATGTGCCTGTATGAAATGGAGGATGACAATTATCAATCAGTATTTATAAGAAAGAATGATGCTATACTCACGTTCTATCCTGACTTAACACCAAAATGTGATGATAAGAGTACTTATTGTAGTTGCAGTAAATCTTAATTTCAAAACCAATAGGGTGAACAAATGATAAAATGCTATAGGGTGTAGCAAATCCAAATGAGTTAAAATTTTGATTAAAGGGTTTTGTGAGTAATAATGAAGAAGGGCATTATTCGTCTAATAAAAGCAATTCAATACTCTTGTGAAGGAATAAAATCAGCTTTTATATCAGAAGTTGCGTTCAGACAGGAGTTACTACTTTTTATAGTATGTGTTTCAACTTTGTTTGTTTTGGATGTAAGTAATCTAGAACGTGCAGTAATGATAAGCAGCCTATTCCTGGTGTTAATTGTGGAATTTGTTAACACTGCTTTTGAAACGACAATTGAGCGTATTTCCAGTGAACAACACATACTTTCAAAAAAGGTGAAAGATCTAGGTAGTGCAGCAGTTTTTCTTTCATTAATTAACTTCCTGATAACATGGATGATAATATTGACAGGTTAATACGAATGTTATTAAGATATGTTGTTAAACTCACCAATTAAAGTTTTTATATCTTGCGGTAAATCAGAGACAAATTCCATGTATTCCTTGCTTTTTGGGTGATATAAGCCCAGTGTATAAGCATGTAGTGCTTGCCTATTGAAATTACGAATAAAACTAGAGTTTTTAGCATATTTTGTGCTTTTACTACTATTTTTTCCGTAAACTTGATCACCAACTATGGAATGTCCTATGTGGCTCATGTGGACTCGAATTTGGTGTGTTCTGCCTGTCTCTAAAGTGCATTTAACGAGGCTTACTTGTCCTATAACTTTTTGCACTAAATAGTGAGTGATTGCTAATTTGCCTGTGATTTTTGTTACACACATCATTTCTTTATTACCGCGTTTGGGAGCAATGTTAGTTTTTATCGTGCCTTGCTGAGAAGATAATATTCCCCAAACTACTGCTAAATATTCTCGCTTTATTTTACGATTTGATAACAATTCAGACAAAAAACCATGGGCTCCTTCATTTTTTGCAATTACCATCAGCCCACTGGTATCTTTATCGAGTCTATGAACAATTCCTGGTCTTACATCAAGGTGAGCGATAATTGCGTTCAAAAGCGTATCATTGTTTGTCCCAGCACCTGGGTGCACTGTTAATCCACTTTGTTTACTCAGAACTATAATGTCCTCATCTTCATAGACGATATCAAGTTTTATGTCATAATTAGGCTCAATTGATGTGGATATGTCAGGTTGAACGAGATGTACTATATACTCTTCACCTGGTTTTACTATGTGGTCATTACTAATTATCGGTGTGCCAAGTAATTTTACCTGCTCATTTTGTATCAATCTTTGAGCTTTACTGCGTGATATGTTGCACTTTTCAGCTATGTAGATATCTAGCCTTAATTTCTCTTTATCATTATTAACACTTAAGGTTATTACTGAGTGATCTATAGTGACTTACCCCGCGCCATTTCCCATGCTGCTTGAACATTTAGGTCTGTAAACATTGGCCCTACCCAGAAAAAGTAGAGAGAAAGTTAAGACGATTCTGTCATGAAAATGATGAATCAAAAAGTTCAGGAATGCAATAGTTAATAGTAGAATGACGTCGTTGTTTATTATAAAAAATTTCTATATACTCAAATATGGCAGTTCTGGTTTGTTGTGCAGAGTGTTGCGAAGTATCAATAAGTAACTCCCTCTTAAGTGAACTAAAAAAGCCCTCCGCAACGGCATTATCGTAACAACAACCTTTGTGACTCATGCTAGATATGACACTTTTTGTATCCAATAGATATTGATAATTTTTTGAAGTATATTGTGACCCTTGATCGCTATGTAACAGTAGATCTTTAGCGGGTTTGCGCTTATTAACAGCCATCAACAAAGCATCTACAACTAGGCTCTGTGGACAAAAAATATGAAAAGAGAGAAAAAGATGGTAGTTTAGCTTAATAGGTAAAAAATGGAGAAACTACCATATGCAATATTACATCAAAGAGGAAAATTGGAAACAAATTTTAGAGTTCATAAAAAGCGTAAAAGGAATGCATAGCAAAGATGAAAAACGTTTAAGAATATTCATAGAGGCAGTGTGGTACATAGTCCGAAGTGGTTGCCAATGGAGACTTTTACCAAAAACTTATGGTAATTACAGGAGTATACATAAGCGATTTAAAAGATGGTGTGAAAGAGATGTCTGGGAAAAATTGCTTGAATATACTAAACAAGAGCCTGATTTAGAAGTTGCTATAATCGACGGTACGATCATCCGAGCCCATCCATGTTCATCTGGATATACAAAAAACTCCAAGGATCAAGAAGCTTTAGGGAGGAGCAAAGGTGGCTTTACAACTAAAATACATGCGCTTGTCGATGCACTTGGAAATCCACTTAAATTTACTCTGACCCCTGGTCAAAGAAATGAGATTACACAAGCAGCAACATTAACTGAAAGTGTCTATAATACCACTGTAGTGGCTGATAAAGGCTATGACAGCAATGCTTTTGTTACGAGTCTTGAAAGCAAGGGATGTACAGCAGTTATTCCTCCGAAGCGTAATCGAAAAGTGCAGAGGGGTTACGATAAACACATTTATAAAGAGCGTCATTTAATTGAGTGTTTTTCGGTAAAATTAAGAACTTTAGGCGTATTTTTTCCAGATTCGATAAAACGGCTGAGGTTTTTATGGGTTTTCTAAATTTTGTCGGGGCTCTTGTATGGCTTCTCTAAAATTTTGTCCACAGAGCCTAGGAATTTCTCCGAGAAGACGGACAATTATCCGTTCAGCATTACTGTTTGGTGTTATAGGATCCACACTAGCTGCAATGGGAATTATACCTGAAATTGCTGCTATTGGAGTAATTGCAACTGTTGTGTTGTCAGGAATCGCTGGTGCTATAGTAGGTGGCGTAGCGGGATATCTTGTTGATGTGGCGATAAATCAATGCCATGGTAATACAGTTAATCAGCAGTGTGCAGCTCAGTAGTTCAAAAATAAGACCAATCCGGTAAAGAAGCATTTGTAGGAGTGGAAACGATTTTTTGATTTTTCTTTACTAAGTCTACTAAATATAGTTTAGAGTTGCTTGGTGATTCTGTTCTTGTAAAAATGATTTCTCTGCCATTTGGTAGCCATGCCGGAGATTCAATTTTATGCCCCTCTGAAAGCAGACGTTCTTCTTTGCCATCTGGCTTCATAACTCCTATGTAAAATTTTTCCGACTGAATCTTTGTAAAAGCTATCAGATCTCCTTTTGGCGACCAAACAGGCGTAGCATATCTTCCACTTCCAAAACTAATTCTTTTATGTTTTTTACTTTTGTTAGTAAAATCGATAACGTACAGTTGCTGACTTCCACTTATATCAGAACTAAAAACCATATACTTTTGATCTGGAGAAAAAGAGGGAGAAGTGCTTATAGCTGAGCCTTTAGTAATTTTTTTTGTTCGTTTACTACTTAAATCTAAAGATAATATATTCGTTTTACCACCCAATGAGTGGGAAATTAAAAGAGATTTACCATCAGGAGAAAATCTTGGTGCAGAAACAACTCCTTCAAATGCGCTGATCATTGATTCAGTGTTATCTTTTAAATTTTTTAATATTATATAACTTTTACCATTTGCATATGAGATATAAACAATACCCTCTCCATTTGGTGAGAATCTCGGTGTTGACACAAATCTATCGCCATTTGTTAAGTATTTTATATTACTTCCATCTTGATTCATCACAGCAATTTTACGCACAGATTTGTAATTGCTATCTTTTTCTTCAGCGATATACGTGATTTTTGTGTTGAAGTGCCCTTTCTCACCAATCAATCTATCATGTATCACATCCGAAACAAGGTGACCAATTTTTCTCCAGTCTTTTGCTGGAAAAACAACTGACTGAGTAAGTAATTCTCTTTTTGTAAAAGTGTCAAACAAACGAAATGATAGCTCTAATGCACTACCAGATACTTCGCTTAAACTTACTGTGACTACAGTATCGCTTTTCCAAGATTTAAATTCAGCTTCCGCGCCACGTTTTACATTAAATAAGCCACAATTAGATAAATTTGTTCCTATTACCTTTGCAATATTTTCGCTTAATTCGCTTTCCAGCGCTGTTTTACATGTACATTTAGATACAACAAGACCAATGTTACCAACACTGCTTTTTTTTATATCAACATATAAAGCGGCTTTTGTAAAATAAGGAATAAATAACGAAATAAATAACACCAGCTGAACGAATAACTTCATTAGACTTCCTGCTTTGCTCTCTATCATCTCAGCAAACGTTTACTTTTGAAGGTAAACTGCACAACAAACGACGTCATGAAAGTAGCTGATACACAACTGTTCGAACTTCTCGTGTTACAGTAGGTGACATTAACCTCTGATGTCATCCCAGTGCTTGACACTGGAATCCAGTTTTCTGGCAATTTCATCGACAATGTTGTATAGTGCGCTTGTTTACAATCAATTTTGCTGGATTCCAGTATCAAGCACTGGGATGACACCTTTGTGTTTGAGGTAAAATCGGCTAACACACTGCCTCTGCGAACAAATGTTCGTACAGCTGTGTGTCGGAGCACTGGGATGACACCCCTACCGGCAGGGATTGCTCTAAAATCACAACGTTCATACAGTTGTGTGCTTGACACTGATTTTTTTTATGGATTTCAGCATGCAATGCTGAAATAACATCAAAGAATACATTGTTAACTTCTTACTCAAATAATGGTTAATAAAAGAGGTATATTTCTATACCTGTTCTATCTGGACTTCAATTATAGGTCTTTTTAGTAAATATTCCTTTAAGATACTAAATATTGAACTTTCAATCTTATTTCTTATTTTTTTTGTCGGCTGTAAACTAAACGCTGACTCAACCTTCTCTATGATCCTTTGCCTAATAGCTGCATCTTCTGGCGCTTCGAAAACACCAGGTGCAAATACTTTTGGTTTAGCAAGCAATTTATTTTTCTTGTTTACAACTGCTGTCACTACAATAGCTCCAGCATCTCTCATTTTCTTACGCATTTTTATAACACTGCACTCCGGATGACGTAGCAACATACCATCAATACCAAAGTAGTCAACATCGATTGAATCAACTTTTTCTCCGTTCTCCAAATTAACAATATCACCTGGTGCAATCATTATTGCTTTTGCCACACCGCACTCTTTAGCAAATTTTACATGTGCATGCGTGTGAATATATTCGCCGTGAACTGGAATAGACATCTTCGGTTTTATTAAAGAATACATTTCCTTTAGCTCTTCTCTTGTTGGATGCCCAGAAGCATGAACATGCTCTGTTTTTTCAGTAACAACTTCTACCCCCATCTCAATAAAGGCATTGAGCATGTTGTACGCACGAGTTTCATTTCCAGGAATGATTTTTGACGAAAAAATCATGGTATCACCTTGCTGCATTTTAAATGCTTGATGACTCTTAGCAGCAAGTCTTGCGGTAGCTGCCAGTGGCTCACCTTGACAACCTGTGCAAAGTAGCACCAGTTTTTCCCTTGGAAAATTTACTGCTTCCTTTGCTTCTAGAAACTCAGGAGAATCAGTTAAATAACCACTATCTTGCGCAACTTTCACTATTCTCCATAAAGATCTACCAAGTAAAACTACTTTTCTATTTAGTACTTTTGCAGCTTGGCTTATCGTTTCAATTCGTGCCACATTTGAAGCAAATAGCGAAACAGCAACTAATTTTTTAGACCGCTTTATTATGTTATAAATATTATTATAAATTTCACCTTCTGACTCAGGGTGATGCTTGCTTAATATATTGGTTGAATCGCAAATTGCTGCAAGCAGATTACCTTTATCGCCAATTTCTTTTAAACGCTCCATATTGGAAGTTAATCCAACAACAGGTTTTGGATCAAATTTCCAGTCTCCAGTATGAAGTGCACTACCCATTTCAGTGCTAATTAATATTGAATTTGCCTCAGGAATTGAATGAGTTACATTTATAAACTCAACGGTAAAAGGACCCAAATTTATGCTGCCATTTATGTCTACCTCTTTCACAGGTACCACACCTTCCAATCGAAACTCCTTTAGTTTCTCCTTGAGAAAATTAACCGTAAACTTTGTTGTATATATGGGGCACTGCAATTCTTCCCACAAGTGGGGCACTGCACCGCAGTGGTCCTCATGTGCATGTGTAATTATTATTCCAAGTAAATCTTTTTTTCTTTGAGCAATAAAATCTACATCAGCAATGAGCAGCTCAACACCTGGCATAGTTTCATCTGCAAAACCAACACCAAGGTCGATCATAATCCACTTACCTTGGTAATGATATAGGCTAACATTCATCCCGATTCTTCCTACTCCTCCAAGAGGAAGAAATAAAAACTCATTTTTGTTTATATTCATTAAATTTAAATTATTAAAACCTGAGAATAGCAAAACTTCGACCTTAAATAAAGAAATTTATTGCTTTTACATAGTTTTAAGGAACTGAGAAGTCTCTGTTGGCTAATAATAACACTATTGTTAAGTTTTCCATTAATAAGATCAAAGAATTGCAGGATTAAATGAAAACCCGTAAACAGTTACCCCTTCATGTCATTTAGCAGATTTCTTATTTTTTTTTTACTTTACTAAAAAACCCTTCAGATTGCTGTTGTACACTTGCATTTTCCTCTTCTTCAAGCGCTTTTAATAGCTCAATTTGCTTTTTAGTTAAATTCTTTGGATTTAAAGTCTCAACTATTACCTGTACATACAAATCACCACGAACATGTGAGTTCATATATTGCATACCCTTCTCCTTACAACGTAACTTGGTACCAGTTTGAGTGCTCTCTGGAACTTTTACTTTTATTTTAGCTCCATCAATTGATTGTACATCGATTTCACCACCAAGCACTGCTAGTGTCATCCTTATAGGCACTTTACAGTGTAAATCTGCTTTATTTCGAGTAAAGATTTTATGGGGAACTATTTTCACGTATACGTATAAATCTCCACTTTTTCCACCTCTTGCTCCAGCTTCTCCTTTACCACTTACCCTTACCTTAGCTCCTTCTTCTATGCCTTTTGGAATTGAAACGGATATATTTACTTCATCTCTTCTACGTCCACTTCCACCACATTTCTTACATTTATTTCGTATTATTTCTCCTTCCCCATAGCATGTAGTACATGTTCTTTCGATGGTAAAAAAGCCTTGTTGAGTTCTAATCCTACCGCTTCCCTGGCATGTGTGGCACTGAACTGATTTAATTGCTCCTTCGCCACCTGTGCCTTGGCATGTATCACATTTTACATTTGTCACATAATGTATAGGCGCTTGTATTCCTTTAAATGCATCTTCCAAGGTAATTTCAAGATCATAACGTAGGTCTGCTCCAGATACTCCTGTTGTACTTCTTTTTGCTCTCGATCTACTTGCACCACCACCGAATCCTCCACCAAAGAAGTCATTGAATATGTCGCTAAAATCTCCTGCAGAACTGAAGCCTTGAAATCCACCAGAAGCACCTTCGTGGCCATAACGATCATAGCCTGCCCTTTTCTCAGAGTCAGATAGAACTTCATATGCAGCTGTTACTTCTTTAAATTTTTCCTCTGCTTCTTGATTGCCAGGATTTCTATCAGGATGATATTTTAACGCTAATTTTTTATACGCTTTTTTTATCTCATCAATACTGGCATTTCTGCCTACTTCCAACAGATCATAGTAGTCTTTTTTGCTCATATATAATAGTTTAGTGTTTAACCTTTAAGGATAGGTATTGCATATATTAATTTCAAGTGTGACTTCTGTTTCCTATAAAATGTGGTGCACCCTGAGCGACTTGAACGCCCGACCTTTTGATCCGTAGTCAAATGCTCTAATCCAACTGAGCTAAGGGTGCTCTCATAAAGTTAACTTTAGCAGATTTTGTAGCTTGATTCAATTAATTTGGTTAAAAATAAAACTGTTAATTTTTATCACGCGTGAAACCCGCAAAAAATTGCATTTGCTTTCTTAAGAATCATTTTATGGTCAAGCCCACAACTATACGAACATTTGCCTTTGTTAAGTACAACAAATGGTCAGCGCGTGACTGTGGCCCTACCCAGAAAAAGTAGAGAGAAAGTTAAGAGAATTTTATCATGAAAATGATGAATCAAAAAGTTCAGGAATGCAATAGTTAATAGTAGAATGACGTCGTTGTTTATTATAAAAAATTTCTATATACTCAAATACGGCAGTTCTGGTTTGTTGTGCAGAGTGTTGCGAAGTATCAATAAGTAACTCCCTCTTAAGTGAACTAAAAAAGCCCTCCGCAACGGCATTATCGTAACAACAACCTTTGTGACTCATGCTAGATATGACACTTTTTGTATCCAATAGATATTGATAATTTTTTGAAGTATATTGTGACCCTTGATCGCTATGTAACAGTAGATCTTTAGCGGGTTTGCGCTTATTAACAGCCATCAACAAAGCATCTACAACTAGTTGTTTAGCCATTGTATGACTCATTAACTACCATGCGTGAGAATTATTGCTGCCAACAACCTTCCTTGGTTTTTATATAAGTAATCCCATACTTTATTTGGTTGCTCAGTGATAAAATTTTGATCTAATATATTAGGAGCAACAACCATATTATTTGGTTGTTTTTTAGTTTTAAATCTTCGTCTAAGTTTGGCTATAATGCCATTTTCCTGCATAACATTTTGCACTGTTTTGATGTTATAATTTTTGCCTAAAGCTTTTATGGATTTTAGGGCTGTGTTGTGATGCTTTTTTGAATATCTCCTAGAAGCTCTTCTCTTGCTAGTTCTTTCTTCAAATCAAACCTTTCTTTGTCATAAGGAGCCAATTTTCCTTTGCCTGGCTGCTCCAGACATTTTTTCATTATATTTTCTTGCTTAACAAATCGCCACTTATACCCAGATCCCTTGCTATTTTTGCTGATGGTTCTTTTACTAGTTTTATAGCTTCCAATTTAAACTCTGTTGTATATTCTCTTCTATTTGTCATATTACACCTCTTTGAAAAAACGTTTTATTTTACTTCAAAATCGTCTTAACTTTCTCTCTACTTTTTCTCCTATGATTGTTGTCCAATAAAAAATTCAAATTTTGTGAAATCTTTAAAAACCCAGTCATTTTTAAGAGTATAGAAAATAGTTGTAAGAAATTTCCTGGCAGTAGCAATAATAGCCTTAGCAGAACCACGCTTTTTTTTACATAAGCTGTTCAGATAAGCGTATAGCAACCCAAGTACACTGCACTAAAGAATATCACGTTTGTTCCGATCGTGCACTGTTGATTAGATTGAGAAACTCGTGGCACAATTCCAAAATATGCAGTAAGTTTTTCAGGCCTATGAAAATCATTAATGTCTCCAATTGTTGCAATAAAAATAGCTGCAGAAATTGGGCCAATTCCTTTTATGCTGATAAGGTTCAGGAAGCTGTTTGGCAAAAGCTATAATTTCCTTCTCAAGTTTTTTAAGATTTCCCGAATAGCTTCCAAATGATAGCTAATTACTTCAATTTCAACCTTTTCTAAAGGATCCCAAGTATACTTTCCAATAGCACCCACCTTAGTTGTAAGTGCTTCCTTTTTAATTTTTACCGCATGGTAATTAAAAAGACCATGCATTTTATTGATTAAAGATACCCGTAACTGGTCTCTTGTTTGAAGAAGAGAAGCTAACTGCTTGCATTGTTTGCTTTGCTTCAGGCAACATACCTTTGCTTAGAAAAAAAGCAATAGCTCGCGCATCGTGCTTGTCCGTTTTGTTCACAGAGCGACGAACAACTTCAAACTGTCCAGGAGACCACGCTCTTAACATAAGGTGACACTGCGTCATAAAAAAAACAGCTATTGCCTGTTAGCTATTTCATCTGTTTCTTGAAGATTTCTGATAAAATTATTTAAGTCTTTTAAGCGAAACGTTTGAATATACTCCGATTTTCCTTCTTGCAAGTAACAAACAGTAAAACTATTGGTATAATGCCTATGTGACGCATATTTTTCCTCCAATTGCACATTTCAATATATCAGAGTACTGGTTGGTCCAAACTCCTATACGAGGTCATCACATTTTGTGAGCATCACCGGTGGCAGAATCTGAGTAACGAGGTCTTCTTTCATATACTTTATACAAGAACACTCAGAAAAAGTGCCAACCTGCCACCTATCCACTCTGAGAAGTGATTATCTTCTCTTGCTTCCAACCAAGCAATACCTAATTCATACCTTCTGGGTAGGGCCACTTCTACTAATCAATCTCTTTTTGTAGTAAGAGGAAATCAAGATAGAACAGTAAACAAGAAATCAACTTATTCTGAAAAAGGTGGTGAAAGGTTGTGGGATTTAATGAATCGCATGTCTTGTCAAGGAGAAATTCAAGTCTGCTCGCGATAATAAACCTCAAAGAACAGCAGTTTTAGAAGTAAAGTTTAGTAACTTTGTGATGAATGCATCAAAAAATAACGCTAGACGTAAAACCCAAAAACTTCCTAATTTAAATGCTGTCTATGTTATAGAAAAATATCCCCCATTTGGCGAAGAGCCTATGAACTGGATTTTATTGACAAATATAAATATTAATAATTTTGAAGAAGCAGTAGAAAAAATACAATGGTATTGCTTAAGATGGAGAATAGAGGTTTTTCATAAAATTTTGAAATCCGGTCTTAAAGTTGAAGAATGTAGGCTCCAAACAGCAGATAGATTAATCCGCTTTCTTACAATTATGAGTATAATTGCATGGAGAATATTTTTTATCACACTAGTAGCTAGAACAAATCCAAATCTTTCTTGCACTGTCATACTGACTGATGACGAATGGAAGGTTTTGTATACCAAAATGCTTAAGACAAAAGACTATCCTGAAATCCCACCACCTATAAGAGAAATCGTGAGGTGGATAGCCAAATTAGGAGGGTTTTTAGCTCGCAAAAATGACTTAGCTATAGCTTTGTGGAAGGGATGGAAACGTCTCTTTGATTTAGCAGAAGGATGGAGACTCGCTCATGAATCTTATACTTGTGGGTAATAGTAAGGTTTTGAAGTCGAGTGGGGAGAGGTGACTTTCCTCACTTAAACGACTGTGCTTGACACTGGAATGACAAGAAAAGTGGCGCTGAAATGATATCGTTTACTATGTAACATCGTATCATATTAAAATGTTCGTACAGTTAACGGTTTGCACTAGCTATAGCCACCTTATTCTCCGTAATAGTTAAAAAATCAGTAGAAAGTTACTGTAAGTTTATGTATCTTGAGGTTATGATTGTTAAAAATACGTGATGTATGGACAATTTCATCAGAGTTAAGGGCGCAAGGGAACATAATCTGCAAGGTGTAGATGTCAATATACCGAAAAATAAGCTAGTTGTTATAACTGGGCTAAGTGGTTCTGGCAAGTCTAGCCTCGCTTTTGATACAATTTATGCGGAAGGCCAACGCCGGTACGTTGAAAGCCTATCAGCTTACGCGCGTCAATTTCTCAACATTCAGGATAAACCAGATGTTGAGTCGATTACAGGTCTCTCTCCTGCAATATCTATCAACCAGAAATCGATCTCAAAAAATCCAAGGTCAACAGTTGGAACTGTTACCGAAATTTACGATTACTTGCGCTTAGTATATGCACGAATAGGAGTTCCTTATTCACCTGCAACTCAATTGCCAATAACAAAACAAACGGTGTCTCAAATTGTAGATACTATAATTGCGTTACCTTTAGAAACTAAAATATATATACTTGCCCCTGTTGTGCGTGGTAGAAAGGGAGAACATCTCAAAGAGATATTGGAAATTAAAAGACAAGGTTACGTAAGGTTCAAAATAGATGGTGAAGTGTACAATGTAGATGACTTGCCTAAACTCGATAAGAACAAGAAACACGACATTTTTGTGGTTGCAGATAGAATATCAATATTGGGCGATATAGGAAATCGACTGCCAAGTAGTATAGAATCCGCACTAAAACTTGGTAATGGTCTAATGTGTGTAGAAGTAGTAAACCTACCTGACAACCATAATTCCGAATATAAAAATGGTCAAATTCTGACTTTTTCAGAGAATTTTGCATGCCCCGAGTCTGGTTTCACTCTTGAGGAAATAGAACCAAGATTATTTTCTTTTAACAGCCCTTACGGTGCATGTGGTTCGTGTAATGGGCTTGGTAAAAAGCTGGCTGTTGATGTAAAGCTGATAGTGCCAGATGAAACTCTTTCAATATCTGAGGGTGCTTTAAAGCCAGTAGGACCAATGTTCCGTCAAGTGCACACAAGTTATGGATTTCTAAAAAGTGCAATTCTATCACTGGCTGAAAATTGTAAATTTAGCCTTGATGTTCCGTGGAAGAACATAGATCAAGAAGTAAAAGATATGATACTCTTTGGTTCTAATAAATTTCAAGGTTTGATCAGTATCTTGGAGAACCAGATGGATTATGATGAAACGCTTGTTGAGCGATACTGCTCTGTTATTCATTGTAAGGAATGTACTGGCTATAGATTGAGAAAAGAAGCACTCACAGTGAAAATTGATAGCAGACATATAGGTGAAATATCAGGGCTCAGCATCGATAAATCCCTTAAGTGGTTTGAAAATTTGCCAGACAAGCTCACAGAACAACAGAAGCAAATCTCAAGTAAAATATTAAATGAAATAATCAAGAGGCTAGCATTTCTAAAGAATGTAGGGTTGAATTACCTAACGCTCGATCGAGAATCTAGCACTCTCTCTGGTGGTGAGAGTCAGAGGATCAGACTTGCTTCGCAAATTGGCTCTGGTTTAACAGGAGTGCTGTATGTGCTTGATGAACCCTCGATAGGCCTTCATCAATGCGATAATGATCGGTTAATTGCTACACTGAAAGACTTGAGAGACATGGGTAACACTGTAATCGTTGTTGAGCATGATGAAGATACAATAATGGCTGCTGATTATGCGATTGATATTGGTCCTGGAGCTGGCGTAAATGGTGGAAAAGTTGTTGCAGAAGGAACACCAGACCAGGTGCAAAGAAATTCAGGGAGCATAACAGGGCAATATTTGAGTGGAGAGAAAAAAATTTTAATTCCAAGGAGAAGAAAGCAAGCAACTCAGTTCATAAAAGTAATAAATGCATGTGAAAATAACTTAAAAAATGTGAACGTTAAATTTCCTATAGGGAATCTTATTTGTGTTACTGGAATATCAGGAGGGGGAAAATCAAGTTTAGTCATAGAAACGTTATATAAATATTCAGCACATAAGATACATCATTCGTCTGCACGGTATGGTCGGTGTGATAGAATAGAAGGCCTTGAATATATAGATAAAGTTATAGAAGTTGATCAATCGCCAATTGGTAGAACTCCTGCATCAAATCCAGCAACATATGTCGGTATGTTTACTCATATAAGAAATTGGTTTGCAGGTCTTTCGGAGTCAAAAGCAAGGGGATATAATATAGGCCGGTTTTCATTTAATACCAGAGGGGGAAGGTGTGAGGCTTGTAAAGGTGATGGGCACTTAAAGATAGAGATGCATTTTCTACCGGACGTTTATGTGAAGTGTGAGCAATGTAAAGGGCGAAGGTATAATCGGGAAACATTGGAAGTTACTTATAAAGAAAAATCAATCTCTGATGTGCTTGATATGACGATAGATCAGGCTTGTGATTTTTTTGAAAACCTTCCAATGGTAAAAGAAAAGTTGGTTTCTTTGCAGGAAGTGGGGCTTGGCTATATAAAACTCGGACAGTCGTCAACAACGTTGTCTGGGGGTGAAGCACAACGAATAAAGCTGTCCAAAGAGCTATCAAAACGATTTACTGGAAGAACATTGTATATTCTTGATGAGCCAACAACTGGATTACACTTTGAAGATATAAATAACTTACTAAAAATACTCCATAGATTAGTCGATCTGGGAAACACTGTTATAGTTATCGAGCACAATTTGCACGTTATAAAAACTGCAGATTATATAATAGACATCGGACCAGAGGGCGGAATAAAAGGCGGAGAAGTGATTGCTACTGGAACTCCAGAAGAAGTGGCAAAAATTCCAGAAAGTGTTACAGGCAGGTATCTTAAAACGTATTTATTATAAACTATTTCTTAATTATATTAGGCTAGGTTGCATATTTATGATTTGGAGATGAGAATGTCAGTATATCAATATTTTAAAAGGCATGCTAAATATGGAATTGTGCCTGCTAAGGAAGTAAAAAATCACACACCAGTTCCAGAGAATAGTTTCTATAAATCTGTACGTTACGTTGATAATGTGCTAGGACCTGTGAAAGATGTAATTTGTGGCGTTGAGAGTAAAGACAATTATAACAAGTATTATCAAGATAATGATAAATGTGAATACGTGGGCCACAGAGCAGAGGGAGTGTATTCATTGTGTACACTGGGTGCTGTTTTAGCAGCCAACATAATATTGCAACCTTTATTTTTGATAGTGGCATGTTTGTCATACTTTCCAGTCAAGTTATTGTCAAAAATAACAGGGGACTATTGTTTTAAAACGGATACAAAATCATTCGTTAATTATTCAAACATATTTTTAGAAATGGGGCAAGATTGTGCTAATGCAGTAGCTAGAGTATTTAACAAGATTGTAAGTTATGCTTGCGCTGCCATCATTTGGGCTGCCGCGTCAATCATAACGCCACTTGTGTGGGCTTGTGACAAAGTGCAAAGTAAGTTGAGTGAAGTACAGAAGCCAGAAAAACATCAATTTTTATCTAAGGATAATTCAAAGACTACTTTAGTCAATGGTATACCACAAACTGAGTTATAAGTTCTGCTTTTATAACACTCAGCAGTTTGAACTATATTGAAATGAAATAAAAAGTGAAAGGGTGTAAACCTAAGTTACTTTAGCTATACTATATAAATTTTATAATATATTTAATGAATTGTGAACCTTCTCTTACTAAAAAAAGCTACAAATCTCATATTTCCAAACGTATGCGTAAGTTGCGAGTGTATCATTGATGAAAATCTTAATCTGTGTAGTGAATGCAACAAAAAAATCAATTTTCTAACTAAGCATTACTGCAATGTTTGTGGCGTAGTAATCTCAGACAATATTTATACGTGTGGTAAGTGCATCATCAATCCTCCACCGTTTAAAGTAATAAGATCAGTTTTTGCTTATGATCAACATAGTAAAAACATGATTATAAATTTCAAATTTTTTGATAATTTGAATTACGTAAAAATCTATGCAAAGTGGATACACCAAGCTAATCAGGATACATTTCAGAACGCAGAGGTCATAATTCCTATACCGTTACATAAAATGTGCTTGTTTAAACGTAAATATAATCAAGCAGCGTTGCTTGCAAAAGAGTTGAGTAAGTTGTCCAATTTATCCTATACGCCATTTGCAATAAAACGTCTTCGCCATACTGCGCCTCGAGCTGGTCTCTCACTTAAACAGCGTGAAAAAAATCTAAAAAAGGCTTTTAGTATAAGCAACAAAAAAAATATCGAAAATAAAATCGTGATATTAGTTGATGATGTGGTAACAACCGGAGCAACTGTAAGATCTTGCTCTCAAGAAATTTTAAACTCCGGTGCAAGAGAAGTGAGAGTGCTTTCATTTGCGAGAACGGTGAATGATTGTGAAACTATTACGTAAAAATCTTGACTTGTTTTTGTTTTATCTATAAAATAACTTATAGCAAATAGTTGTTGGAGAGCTTATGAGTATAAAAGAGCAAGAGATTGATGCTATATTTCAAAAAATAGAGCAAGAATCAAAAGAAAGTGACATAATTGAAGAGATTAAGCAAAGATTGCTTGAATGTAACAAAGATTCACACAATCAATGGGAAAGACATAACTTTTCGATAGATTTTTTATTTGAAATACAGCAAGGAATTACCCATGCTTCCAGGTATTACACTACTGCATTAAATATTGCTGCTCATAAAGGCTTAGCAAAGACGGTAAAGCGTCTACTGAAAAAAGGTGCAGGGGTTAATACAAGCGATGGTGGTGGACATACTGCTCTACATTGTGCCGCTAGCAATGGTAATATAGAAGTAATAAAATTACTGTTAGAACAAAAATCACGCATTAATTTATATTCTAAACTTGGCTCGACTCCTCTGCATTTTGCTGCTGCTAATAATCACATAGATGCAGTGAGATTTCTATTAAATAAACGAGCCAACCCTTTAGCGCAAGATAATAATCCCAGTATGTTGGCTACAGACAAAGAGGTGATTGCTGTCTTGGAGAAAGCAGAAGAAGAGAGGCATAAGGAAAATGCTGCAAAGGAGGCAGAGGAAAAAAAACATCAGGAAGAGGCTGCTGCTTTAAAGAAAGCAGAAGAAGAAAAACATAAGAGAGAAATGGAATGTAAGAAAAAAAGGCAAGCAAAAATGATTGCTGTAGGTGGTATTGCAACTGCATTGATAGTGGCGGGTATTGGATACATTGTTGAATTACCTATACTAGTGGGAGTGTTAAATAAACTGTGTCAAACCGAAAAAAAGTAATAAATTGATATAAAAAAATGGAGGTTTGACAATGAGTCAGAAAGTAGTAAACAGAACTACCGGTTTGGTAGATTATAAAGAATTAGAAACAAATATCCTGTCGTCTATACGAGAAGGAAGACCGTTGACAGGAAGAGATGGAGCATTAACACCGTTTATAAAAAAGTTGCTGGAGGTAAGCCTGGAAGGTGAAATAGAAAACCACTTGTCGGCTAAAAGCGAAGAGAATAATCGAAGAAATGGGAGAAATGCAAAAACTTTACGTACAAGTGCAGAGCTATTAACACCAAGAGATAGAGAAGGAAGTTTCGAACCACAAATAGTCAAAAAAAGGCAAACAAACTTACATCCAGAGCTTGAAACGAAGATTTTGAGCACATTTGCCAGTGGTATGGGCTATAGAGATATAGTGTCACATGTTGAGGAAATTTATGATCACAAAATATCGGCGGCAGAGATATCAAGTATTACTGACAAATTGCTACCAGTAATCAACGAATGGCGTAGTCGCCCGCTGCAGTCTGTATATCCGATAGTTTTCATGGATGGCATGTTTTTTAAAGTCAAAGAGGACGGGCATTGCGTAAGTAAATGCATGTATAACATATTAGGCATAGATCAAAATGGCAAAAAAGAAGTATTAGGTTTTTATTTGGCTGAAAGTGAAGGAGCTAACTTCTGGTTGGGAGTGTTAAATGACCTCAAAGAAAGAGGAGTAGAAGATATCCTTATTGCCTGCGTTGATGGGCTAAAAAGCTTTCCTGCAGCTATAAACAGTGTCTTTCCTAATGCGGAAGTGCAGATGTGTATAGTGCATCAGATACGCAACTCACTGAAGTATGTGGCCAGTAAAGATGCGAAGAGTTTTTTGAGCGATTTAAAGAAGGTATATCAAGCTTCAAGCAAGGAAATTGCCGAGAATTATCTGTTGGAATTGGATGAAAAATGGGGCACAAAGTACCCTATGGTTATAAAATCTTGGCAGAATAATTGGGAAAACTTGTCTGGTTATTTTAAGTATTCTGGTCCAGTTAGGAGGATAATCTACACCACCAATCCCATAGAGGGGCTACATAGGCAAATTAGGAAATTCACTAAGACCAAAGGCTCATTTACCAGCATAAATGCCTTGTATAAGCAGGTATATTGTGCTATAAAGAAGGCAGAGGAAAAGTGGACGATGCCTGTACATGATTGGGCATTAACTATCTCTCAACTTGATGTTTTCTTTCCTGGCAGATTGAAAATTGAGTCGAACTAAAAATGCGGTTTGACACAGTTTATTTAACACTCCCCCATTTAAACTTGTTTGTTACATTTATTTTTTTGGAAATTTTGATCTAAAATAAGATAATTCTTTTAGAAGAGTCTATAAATTACTAGCTTTATTGCTTAATATCTAAAATAATTTTTACCACTTTTCTTTTTCCTTATGCTACTTTCCCTTAACTTGACGCGTATGCTTTTTAAAACATTCCCGTGCAATTAGAGAACCTAAGTCACTTTAGCTATAGATTCTTGCAAAGTTCTACAAGATTAACCACATTACCTCACGTTTTCTCTATGATTATTTTTTAGATTACTTGTCTACCTTATTTGCCGTTCTCCTGAACGAATATACAGAAGCTATAAAAACTGTCTAATAGCTACCCAAAACCCTTATCTCCCACTCAAGTTCAATATTAAATTTATCCTTCACTGCGTCTTTTACTCTGTTGCCAAGGTTTTCCAAGTCAGATGCAGTTGCATTATTGTAATTGAGCAAGAAGTTACAATGTTTCTTAGAGATTCTAGCTCCACCAATATTTAACCCTAGGCAGCCAGATTTATCAATTAACTCCCATGCTCGGTAGTTTTTTGGATTTTTGAATATGCACCCAGCAGTTTTTCCTCTCGTTGGCTGGCTTTTGTTTTTTTTATCGATAATTTCCTTTAACCTTTGCAATATAAGCTCATACTCTGAGTTTACTCCTTTAAACTCAGCTTCAACAAAAATCCAATTCCCTTTTAGGCCATGTCCACGATAAAAATACCCCATTTCTTTGCTGGAGAACTCATATAGGTTTCCATCCTCTAGATTCACTGCTTTTATGGATTGTACAACACTTGCGATGTCACTACCATACGCACCTGCATTCATTTCTATTCCGCCACCAACTGTTCCTGGAATTCCAACTAGAAACTCGAGTCCACTAATTTGTTGCTCTCCTGCAAAGTAAGCAAGGTTCCTGAGCAGCGCAGCACCACCTGCAACAATAGAGTTGTTACCCTTACTTTTAATATATGCAAACTCCTTACCTAATTTTACTGTTATTCCTCGAATGCCACTATCTCGCACTATTATGTTGGATGTTGCACCGATAACGTTAATTGGCAACTCAGTGTTTTTAATCAAGCATGTTAAATCTTCAATATCACGTGGTTTAAATAATATATCAGCTCGTCCACCGACATTTAACCACGTTGCTTTAGACATTAAGATGTCATAACGATAGATTCCACGTACTTTAGGTAAGCTTATAAGCATTTTGATTTCAACTCTAACCCTGCATCCATACCCATTTTCTCCGCATCTTCTATAAATGAAGTGCGCTCAGTGAAGTATATATTTTTTCCATCTGCCAACATAGAACGAAGGTGTAGCATATTTTCGTTCACATATTCAGCCAAAGCTGCAAGTGGTGTAAAACATGAACCATTCACTGTCTTCATAAAACTGCGCTCTGATTTCACTCTTATAAAAGACATATTATTATTAATTTTCTCTAAAAGATCGATAATTTTTACATCATTCCTCCTACATTGAATACAAATCGCTCCCTGTCCCACTGCACTTAACATAACTTTTGGTAGCAATACCTCTGTAATTAAGTGATGCTTTTCTAATCTTATGAGTCCAGCTTCAGCTAAAATTATTCCATCAAAACTTTGATTTTGCAATCTGGTTGTTACATTTCCACGTAACGGTACTATATTTAAATCTGGTCTAAAACTTAGTAACTGAACTTTTCTTCTTATTGAAGAAGTGGCAATAGTAGCCTGTTGTGGCAAAGACTCAAGGCTATTGTATTTATGAGAAATAAACGCATCGCATGGACTTAGCCTTTCTAAAACACAAGGAATTGTTAAACCCCCTGAGAAAAACGCAGGCACATCCTTTAACGAATGAACTGCCATATCTATATTATTTTCGAGCAATTCAGTCTCAATTTCTTTAATGAATAATCCTTTGCCCCCTATTTCAGCAAGATTTGCGTTTGCATATTTATCTCCAGAAGTTTTTATCTTAACAATTTCAATAGATAAGTTAGGAAAAGAGTCCAGCAACTTTTGTTTTGCTTCCAAAGCCTGGGCAACTGCAAGGCTGCTTCCTCTGGTGCCTATTTTGACTAGCATGTGTACGACTGTTTGTCTGATGTCATCCCAGTGCCCAGACACTGGGATCCAGTTTTACTATACAATTCATCATATGAGCCTTTGCATTTATTGTACTTTAACTTAAAACCAAAAGCAACTTTGACTTTACAAAATAATAACCTTTTATATGCATAAATAAGCTTACTGGATTCTAGTACTTGCATGACAGCAGTCCTACGTCATACCGCCGCGGTATCTCAGATCCCGCTAACAAGCAGCGGGATGACGATTGTCAGGGTGTCATCCAAGTAGCCTCTTTCTTGTCATCCCAGTGCCCAGACACTGGGATCCAGAAAACTTAATTTTAACCAAGTGGCTGCATAATAAAGACTGGATCCCAGACTGGAATGACACCCTACTTAACCGTCATACCGCGATTCATTCGCGGTATCTCAGCCGCTAACACGTAGGGGAATGACGGTTGTCGTTTAACTATAAATATTAAGAAATTTACCAAACAAAAAAAAGGCAAAAGAAGCCCTAGTCATTGTCTACTTTCAGTATTGGCGTTTTTTAAGTCTTAAACACTGCAATTTAGCTGCTTTTAAATGCAACTCACCCTTGTTTAAATGTTTAAGAAATTTACTAAGCAGAAAAAAAGGCAAAAGAAACCCCGTGGTAATTAGTGTTCACTCCCTAATCCTGCAAATTGGCGTACTATACTGTCTTAAACGACTTATAAGCGCGTTTCAGCTTATATAGGTAAAAACCTAGAAATGTTGTGAAGACATAAGGTGCACATAGTGCAAAAAATTAAAAATAAGACGCCAATTACGTTGTTTTCTTGCTGTTTAATCTGCACAGATGAAGATAACTGAATACCTTCAGTTTCATGATAAAGGGGCTGGCGAAGGGTGTCAAGTAAGTTTTTTCGTTTCTATAGCTACTTGGATAGGTTATTTGGACAATAGAGAATTTTACAAAAATCTATTTTTAACTTACACTGCAATTTTAAACCTACAACTTATGTACAACAGGCTTATAGTCAAATCTTTTTCAGTATTATGCATCTGTTTATTTGCTTTATACATAACACTGCCAAATTTCTTTGATAATAAGCTTTTTATTTCGAAAAAAAGAATAAACTTAGGCCTTGACCTGAAAGGAGGGGCATCTTTGCTTTTAAACATAGACTTAGACTTCTATTTTAAGGAAAAGCTAGGCATGCTTGCTGATGAGATAAGAGAGACATTGCTAACAAAAAATATTGAATCTAACGTACAAAATAGCGTTGTAACTTTAAATAATATTGATGATTATAAAAAAGCATCTGTGTTGATTAATGTGATAAATCCAAATTTAGAGCTAAATAAAAAAGATTCTTCAATTCTCATTTCGTATAAACCCCATTATAAAAATTCTTTGATCAGTGAAGTAGCTGCAGAATCAATAAACAATGTCCAGCGCCGTTTGGACAAACTTGGCACAAAGGAAGTCAGCGTTCAAAAACAAGGGCAGAATAAAATATTAGTGCAGGTGCCTGGAGCAGAAGACACCGAACAGATAAAATCTCTGCTTGGCAAAACTGCTAAGCTAGCTTTTCATTTGGCAAACACTAACATAGCCAAGGTGCAGGATATAGATTATGAAACTACTGTCATGCTCAAGGATTCTTTAGGTAATTCTTATCCAATATTCCGCAAAACTGAAATAGGTGGTGATGCACTGATTAATGCATCAGTTAGATTTGGTCACTTAGGTAAACCAACAGTGCATTTTAAATTTGACAGCATAGCGAGTAAAAGATTCGCGAAAATCACTAAAGAAAATGTGGGAAAACCTTTTGCAATTGTTCTGGATAACACAGTTTTAACAGTACCTACAATACGTGAGCCAATTTTAAATGGAGAGGGAGAAATTAGCGGTAATTTTACTGAAAAACAAGCAAGCGAACTTGCAATACTTTTAAAATCTGGAGCACTGCCAGCGCCACTTAAAATAATTGAAGAAAAAAACATTGGCCCAAGCCTTGGAGAAGAATCAATAAAGGAAGGGGAAATGGCAGCAACAATCTCTATTATAGCCGTGGCTTTATTTATAATTATCACTTACGGCAAATTAGGTATATTAGCTTCTGTTGCGCTTTTTTCTAATGTAATTCTTATATTATCAATTCTCACTCTGCTTGAAGCAACTCTAACTTTATCTGGAATTGCAGGTATTGCACTCACTGTCGGTATGGCGGTGGATGCAAATGTTTTAATATTTGAGCGAATTCGTGAGGAAATCAAATCTGGCAAGAGAGTGGAACGTGCTATTGAAGAAGGGTTTAAAAACGCTATAAAGACAATACTGGATTCAAATATCACAACACTCATTGCTGCAGGAATAATGTTCATTATTGGCAGCGGAGCAATTAGAGGCTTTTCTATCACTTTATCAATAGGAATTTTATGTTCGATGTTTTCTGCAATCACAGTCACAAAACTCCTGATAGAGTTGTGTATGAACCCGAAGAAACTAGCGCTTTGTTAGTGTCAACCACCTTCATTCCCACAACGTTATATCCTGAATCGACGTGCAAAATTTCTCCAGTAGTGCCACTGCTTAAGTCGCTTAATAAGTATAGCGCTGCCTTGCCAACATCTTCTATTGTGACGTTGCGTCTAAGTGGAGAATTATTTCTATTCCATTCTGATATGAAGTGAAAATCGCTTATTCCAGAAGATGCTAAAGTTCTGATTGGACCAGCGGAAATTGCATTTACTCTGATATTTTGTGGTCCAAGATCACATGCTATATATTTTACACTTGCTTCAAGTGCTGCTTTACATAAACCCATAACGTTATAATTTGGCATAACTTTTTCAGCGCCATAATAAGATAAAGTAAGTAAACTACCACCATTTAACATCATTTTTTCAGCCCTTTGCGCTAAAGCAGTGAAAGAATAGCACGATATATGCATTGCATTGAGGAAGTTATTCAGTGAAGTATTGACATATTTACCATCTAACTCATTTTTATCGGAGAATGCTATTGCATGCACCAAAAAGTCAAGAGTACCCCATTTTTTCTCTATTATTTCAAAAGCGTTATCTACGATTTTTTCATTTGAAACGTCACAGTGTAATATTAGCTCCACATTTAATTCATCTGCTATTGGTGATAGTTTTTCTTTTATTATTTCATTCTGGTAGGTGATTGCAAGTTCTGCTCCGTACTCTGAGAGAGTTTTTGCTATACCGTATGCTATCGATCTCTTATTTATTATTCCGGTTATTAATCCCTTTTTGCCTTGTAATAGACTTGCCGTCATAGAACTATCTGCTTTTTTATAATTTGAAGTATTAACTAGATAAAGTCAATTATGTTTTAAAACATTTTTTGCAGTAACTTGAAGTCTAATACCACTGTTAACAAAAAGGCAGCGATGAGATTTTCTAGCAGCTGTCTATCTTAGATTGCTTCTTATTAAAAAAAATAAAGCTTTATTAATTAAATATTATAGTTAATAATTACACTTTCTTGACAAGTAATTAAAATAGTGTTAAACTACGTGTATAAAATAATCAGTGAGGTTTCAATATTAAGCAGTATTATAAAAGTAAAATTAGAGAAAAACTGTTGTCCTTTTGAGAAATTAGAAAACTTCTTTGTTGCAAAGGTATTTCATATAGATGATCGAAAAGGATTCAAAGATTCTTCAGTAAAGTTAGTTATCAAGAATCCCTACGATTCAACTTTAACTTTAACTCTACCAAGAGAAGCAATACCTAATTCTTTCGCTTTAGAGCTTTTGTCTTCACTTTATAAAGAAAATGCGCTAGCTTTACCTGTTATATTAAAATATCTTGCTCATAGGGATTTATCCAAAGATTTTGGTGAGATCAGTAAAAAATTACAGGCCAAAATGGATCAAGATATACAAGAAGCGGGGCTACAAAACAATTCTAAAATTTCTAAAGAAATTGAGGTATGCAAACAAGACATTTTAAATGTTCTTAGTGGCGGTAAATCAGTATTGAGTGATCAATTGAAGCAAAAATACTATTCTATACTAGAAAATGAGGTTGCAAAATTAAAGGCTGAGATTTTAAAAGAACTAAAAGACTATACTAACAACACTAACATTCATGAAATATATCAAAGCCTTAATAATAAAAAGAAAAATGTAGGATTATTAAAAGAAGTAGCATTAGGATCTTTACCTATAACTGCTATAGTATTCATACTTACTCCTATAGTCTTCCTTGGCCCAATAATAATAGCCATTACACCACCCACTCATATGGGTATGCATGCAGTAACGGTTTTTAGGTATATAGCAGTTTCACCTTTCATTGTTATGGCATTAATGCTTATAATAGCAGGTGTAGCTTACTTAGCAAGTTGTGTTCTAGAGCATAGTTTTGCAAAAGAAATGCAAGACTTTATAGAAGGACCAAAATATGTAGATAAAGCAACTAATACTGAAGATGTGAAGAAATTAGAACAAAAAGACCTAGTAGTAGGCGATTATGGTAAAAAACCTTCAGCACCACCATACGATGGACCTAAGCAGCCAGGATTGTACCCAGATCTTTCAGAAGCACAACCACCATCATACGAAGAAGCTTGCGGCACTATCGTGCAATTGGAAGATTCAGGACCAAGCAGTAATCTTGATTCTGCTGAGCAGCTAAAACCTGGTACAGATCTTTTAGGAAGTCTTTCAGAACAACAAAACGCAAAATTGGGTCCTGTTCTACTTCCATCTAATACAATGTAATAAAGGGGTATAACTCAGAGCTAGAGGTTATGATTGTAATAAAGACATAAAAAAAACGGACAAGTCAAGCAAAGTTACAAATGTAATTTTGCTTGACTATCCATTTATTACCACCTAAAGCAGCTAACAAAGCCATCCCATATGACATTTTACTTATATCTAATCAAGCATATTAATAAGTAAGTAAATTTTAATGTAATTTTATTATACTTATAGATGTAACATATAAAATGAAAATATGGATGATTTCATAACTGCAAGAAGGAAAGATGATGCTGTGGTATCTATTTGTCAGGATAATAAGAAAAAAACCGTGTTAATTTCGGGGCTCAATCAAGTTGCAAGGGATTTGCTAAAATATGAAGAGGAGATACCGTCTCGCCAGTCAACAAGAAAATTACAAAAATTGAATCTAAATTGCCTAAGTTATATTGTGAAATCAAAAAATACTGCCAATTCCCGTCCTGTGTAGCGGTATACAGATTGTAGTTGTATTAAACAAGAGCCTGATATTAGTTTTGACTACCTCAATTCTTCTGTCAGTTAATTCTTGTCTGTCAGATTAAATCTTGTCTTTTACACTTATCAACATATACACTAACCAACTACATTCAATAAATTTGTGTAAGATACCATTTTACATAAGATAGAATGGAAGCATTTTTCGATTTTAAATTACTAAAGCTTCAGTCAATCTCCTAGTCCTGTAGCTTTTGATATGGTCAGGATTAAAAGCCTTTTTTGATTTTAAAATACCAAAAACAATATGAAGCAACTTACGCATTGCAGCACCAACAATGGCCATATTATGCTTGCCTTTTTCTTTTAATCTCTTGCAAAAAGTCATAATAATAGGATTGTGATTTTTAGCTACTATAGCAGGAAAATACATGGCCTTACGTAGTGTTCGTGAACCTGATTTACTTAATCTGGGCTTGGCATATACAGATGAACCTGATGTTATATTTCGTGGTATAGTTCCAGCGTATGCTGCCAATTGTCTGGCATTTATAAAAGCCTTTGTGTCAGGAATTTCAGCTAAAATAGCTATTGCTGATTCCTCTCCTATTCCTGGAATAGTCAATAAGAGTTGAAAGTTTTCCAACAACTCTTTGTGCTGTTTTAATAGTTCACGTATGGAGTTTTTTATTGTTTCTATTGATTGTTCTATGTTCACTGCAAGGTTTTCCCAAGCATTTGCAACTTCTTCAGGCAGTCTCTCCTTCTTTTCTAAATGATTATTTACGAATGTTAATCCATCTTTTAACGCAACCGAGCAACGATAAAGATGTTTTAATTTTTTCATTTCAGGAGAAGGTGGTGTCCAACGAGTAGGTTCCTGTCTTTGGCAATAATCAGCAATAATTTCTGCATCGGTCTGATCATTCTTTTGTCTTACAAGCTTACTCCTCGCATAAGATTTAATACAATAAGGATTTACAACACTTACAAAATGTCCAGCATTGTGTAGAAATTCAGCCAAAGCTTCACTATAACAACCGGTAGCTTCCATACAAGCTTTCACTTGCTCTACGTTATGTTTTTGTAGAAAGCTCTGCAGACCTTGAAACCCATTATCATCGTTCTTAAAGCTTCTTTTCCTAGTTTCACGTTTTCCTTTTTTACTTATAAATGAGAGAAAAACATCAAAGCGATCTTTTGATACATCTATTCCCAGAAAGTTGTTGATCATATATAACCCCATACGTTACTATTTAAAATGAAAAGTAAGGCTAACCTTGTGAATACAGAATTAGAACCATTTAGGTTTTTCTACGATACCGTCCAGCCTATACTTTTGAGAAGGGAATTCTTATCTCCTCTACAGATTTTATATCTAAGAAGAAGCACAGAGTTCCTCCCTTCTCCACCTAATGCTTAAGCTTAAAACATTAGATGCTTTTGACAAGATACAAGTAGAAGGCTACTTAGATGGCAGGGAGGGGCGATTTGAATGACGGTGTTGGTAAACTTAGAACTATTTGCCTTTTTTCTACTTAAGTTTGGGTTATGCAAGAAGTCTAATAAAGCGAAATATGGAAGACAAAAGATAAGTGCATTCTACGCAGCATCGCTAATTAATAATATCTTTATTATTGTATGAGATAGGTAATTTAGCATTTATGAATTTGTAATGTGTTACATATAGCTCAAAGAAATAAGGTCTACTGGTTACACGCTGCAGCCAATGCCACAACACTAGGATCTATGTTTGTCTGCATGTTAATTTGCGTTGTGATTTTATGGAGGTCTTCTGTTACCTATGCTAGTGAAAATTTGGAGATACAGAAGGCCTTTGATAGTGTTGTCAAGCATATAAAAGCTGATAAAAAATATAAAGATCTTGATGTTATTGAGAGAAAAAGTGACAAATTTAATATCAAAATTTCGCAGAATTCTGGCAAGAGCTTTGACATATACTCTACTTTAAAAAAAGCAAAAGATTCCTTTGAGTTAGGAGATAATGAAACAGCTATTTCTCTCCTTAATCAGATTATCGCAAAGTTTCCTTATCATAAAAATGCTTTGATTGGACTAGGGAATATTTATTATGCTAATAAAGAATACAAAAAAGCTGTAGAGATTTACACAAGACTGTTAAAAGAATACCCTAGTAACCCTTACATATTAAAAAATTTTCTGACGATAATCTCACAATATGATCCTGATCTGGCGTTGAGTGAAATGTTAAAATTGTATGATATACATAAAAATTATGCTCCTTTATTAGCAAATTTAGGTCTGATTTATATGAAAAAGGAGGATTATGTAAAAGGTAAGGAGTATATGACAACTGCTATTTCCCTTGATGAAAACAATATTTTTTATACCTATAATTTAGCTGTTATTCTAGATAAACTTTCAGATTTTAAAAATGCTACAATATTCTACTTAAAGTTGTTGAACATGGCTACAACTTCGAAAGATGTGAGTGAAAAAATACCTTTATACAAAGTGACAGCAAGACTAAAATTTATAAAACTCCACAGTATGCACCCAAAGATTTCATAAAAGCTCTGCATCGCTATTTTTGTTTACAATAATAATATTGAACTATAGAATTACATCTAAAGGGGCAATTAGCTCAGCTGGTAGAGCATCTCGTTTACACCGAGGAGGTCGGCAGTTCAAGTCTGTCATTGCCCATTTGCTTAACTAAATGTTAGTATTATTAATTACTTCGATCAAAGTATAGAAAATGCAGGATAATATAGTACCAATCTCAATAGTAAAAGAGCTGGAAGATTCTTATCTCTCCTACGCAATGAGCGTTATCATAAGCAGGGCTATACCTGACGTGCGGGATGGATTTAAACCTGTTCATAGGCGTATATTATATGCAATGTCGAGAGCTGGATTCGATGCCGGTAAGCCATATAAAAAAGCGGCTCGTATAGTAGGGGATGTAATGGGGAAATATCACCCACATGGTGATGCAGCTATTTACGATTCCTTGGTCAGGATGGCTCAAGATTTTTCTCTTCTTTTACCACTTATTGATGGGCAAGGTAACTTTGGTTCGATAGATGGAGATCCACCAGCTTCAATGCGATACACAGAAGCAAGACTTCAAAAAGTGTCGCACTTTTTACTGAATGATATTGATGAAGATACAGTTGATTTTAGGCCAAATTACGATGGAAATGAAACAGAGCCTGTTGTGCTGCCTGCAGAGTTTCCTAATCTATTGGTAAACGGTGCAAGTGGTGTTGCAGTTGGTATGGCAACCAATATTCCTTCTCATAATCTTGGAGAAATAATAGATGCTTGTATATTATATGTAGATAATCCTGAAGTTACTTTTGATGAGTTACTTGAAGTGATGCCAGGGCCGGATTTCCCAACTGGGGGAACGATTCTTGGAAGGTCTGGAATAAGATCAGCATTTGCAACGGGTCGTGGATCAATTGTTGTGCAAGGCAAGACTCACATGGAAGACCTGCCACAAGATAGGCAAGCAATAGTGATTGATGAAATACCTTACCAGGTAAATAAAGTAAAATTAATTGAGAAGATAGGTGAACTTGTAAAAGAAAAAAGAATTGATGGCATAACAGAAATTAGGGATGAGTCTGATAAGTCTGGTATTAGAGTAGTAATTGACCTCAGAAGAAATGCTGAAGCAAGTTTTATACTTAATCAAATATTGGGACTAACTCCACTAAGAAGTAGTTTTAGTGTTAACACTTTAGTCCTCAACAACAACAAGCCTGCTTTGATGTCATTAAGAGAAATCATAGCTGCTTTTGTTGACTTTAGAAAAGAAGTGTTAATCAGGAGAACAGAATTTCGTCTAAGAAAAACGAGGGAAAAAGCTCATATATATATAGGGCTCTACATTGCGGTCCTCAGCATAGATGAAGTGATAAAAATCATCCGTGGTGCAAAAGATCCTGCGGAAGCAAGTAGAGAACTTTTAAATAAAGAATGGAAAACTTCGAATGAAATCAACACTATTATTGAGTTGATTTCAGATAGCGCAAGCTTTTTGAAAGATGGAGTGTATAGATTAACTGAGCTACAAATTAAGGCTATCCTTGATATGAAACTGCAGCGTTTAACAGGCCTTGAAAAAGACAAATTAGAAGCTGAGCTAAGTTCAATGATCAACCTGATAAAAGAATATATCGCTTTTCTTGGCTCAGAAGAGAAGTTGATGAAGGAAATAAAAAACAATTTACAAGAAATAAAGAACAGATTTGCTGTGCCGCGAAAAACTTCAATAGAGGAATCAGATACGGACATTGAAGCTGAAGATCTAATTCCACAAGAGGATATGGTGATAACCGTAACTATGAATGGTTATATCAAGCGTGTGAAGCTTTCTCACTACAAAACTCAGCATCGTGGTGGAAAAGGAAAGCTAGGACAGGGGTTAAAAGAAGAGGATGTGATCACAAAATTATTTATTGGGAATACCCACACTAGCCTCTTATTCTTTTCTAATATTGGCCGAGTCTATAGATTAAAGGTTTATAAGTTGCCTCTTGCAGAACCAACTGCACGTGGAAGAGCGCTTGTTAACATATTTCCGCTTAGCGATGGTGAAACTATAACTAATATAATGCCGTTGCCAAGTGAAAATGACGAAAATCAAAACATAGTTTTTGCTACTGCCTATGGAAACATAAGGCGTAACTCTTTAGCGGACTTTCACTATATTCCAAGCAATGGAAAAATAGCAATAAAGCTCGATGAAGGAGACAAATTAATATCGGTTAAAGTATGCAATGAAATTGATCATGTTTTACTTTCAACAACGCTTGGAAAAAGTATCAGATTTGTTGTAAGTGATGTGCGTCAATTTAAGAGTCGCAATTCAGATGGCGTAAGAGGTATCAAACTTGTAAAGAATGACAGCGTGATATCCATGACCATATTAAATGGGATAGGTGTAGCAACAGAAACAAAAGAACTTTACTTAAAAGTTCCACTTGCAAAAAGACTGGGGACTGCAATTAATAACTCCATTGATTCTAAATTGGAAAAGACTTTGAATGATTTAGGAATAGATAACGAATTATTCTTAAAACTTGCAGTGAATGAGGAATTTATATTAACTATTACCGAAAATGGCTTTGGTAAAAGAACTTCTGCATATGAGTACAGAATAACTAACAGGGGTGGTGTTGGTATCACCAATATTCTTACTACCAACAGAAACGGTAATGTTGTTGCTAGTTTTCCGGTTGAGCAGGGTGATAATATAATGCTTATTACAGATAAAGGAAAGTTAATTCGCATTTCGGTCAATGAGATTAGAATTGCAGGACGCAGCACTCAAGGAGTCACTCTGTTTAAAACAGAGAGTAGAGAAAAAGTGGTGTCAGTAGCAAAAGTCGAAGATCCTGATTCCACTGAAGATAGTATTTTTGAAGTTGAAAACTCTATCTCTTCTCAACCGTAGTACAGGTTAAACAAAAAGCGCAAGTTTTTGTTGATTAATACGCAGTATTTAAATTAAAATATATACTTATGGCTAAGTAAAGATCAATGGATAAAAAATTAACTAAAAATAAAAAACCACTGGTAGACAAAGAGGATAAAAAAACACCTCCTGTTAAAGATCTTACTAAAAATAAGGGTAGGAGAGATTTTATAACATTAACTACATGCGCTATGGCGGGTATAGGAGCTGCAAGTGGACTTTGGCCACTGGTTAAGTCTATGAATCCTTCTGCTGAAGTTCTAGCAACTTCCACAGTGGAGGTGAATTTGTCTGGAATTCAGGAAGGACACGGAGTAAAAGTAAAGTGGCAAGGTAAACCAGTATTCATTCGTAGACGCACAAAGCAAGAAATTGAGGTTGCAAGAGCTGTGAATGTAAAGAACTTGAGGGATCCTCAGTCAGACGAGCAAAGAGTATGCGAAGGAAAAGATGAATGGTTAATCATGATCGGAATATGTACACATCTTGGGTGTGTACCGGTTGACCATGCTACAAGAGATGGTAACGGTTGGTTCTGCCCTTGCCACGGTTCATATTATGACACATCAGGCCGAGTAATTGGGGGACCAGCACCAAAAAATATGGTTGTACCTGATTATTTTTTTCCCAGTGAGAATGTTGTGGTAATTGGCAAGAAGGCTTAACGGAACTCGTTAAAAAAAACTCACAGGATCAACATCTATTATCACTGCAATACTCGAATTCAAGTTACAATTTTTAATCCAACATTTCAGCTTTTTTTGTATGGATAGACTGTGCTTATTGTGTATTTTTAATAATACCCTATACCGATACTTATTATTTAAAAAATTTATCGCTGCTGGTGATGGGCCAAGAATTTCAAATTCCTTTTTGTCTGCACCTACATTTTCTTCCTGGATACAAGTAGTTGAGCTACTTGGATGACGGAGAAGAGATTTTACTATTTCATTCGCTGCTTTTTGTGTCGCAATCTGATTCTTACCACAAATTATAAGCGCTATTAATCTGCTAAATGGTGGCATTTTGGCTTCACGTCTTGACTTAAGTTCAATTTCATAAAATGAGTCCCTTTTTTGATGCAGCAATGCTTTTATTATTGAACTTTCAGGGTTATTGGTTTGCACTATTACCATTCCTTTTTCATTAAACCTTCCTGATCTGCCTGCAACTTGGTGCAACAATTGATACGTCTTTTCCGCTGCTCTCAAATCAGAATTTTCGAGACTCAAATCTGCATTTATTACTCCAACCAAAGTTAATTTGGGAAAATTGTGCCCTTTAGCAATTATTTGTGTGCCGATTATAATGTTCACCTCTTCTTTCAGTACCAAGTCAATTACGTTACTAACCGACTTCTGATCGCTGCTTATCATCGCAGTTTTTGCGTTTGGTATTAATTTCACCATTTCTTCAAGTAACCTTTCAATTCCTATGCCGTAGAGGGACAATGGCTGTTCACCTTGGCAATTAGAACATTTTTCTGGAAGTTTCAATTGATAAGAGCAATGATGGCACAAAAGAGCATTTTTTTTCTTGTGATATGTAAGCCAAACAGCACAATTTAAGCAGGAAATTTTATATCCACACTTTTTACAAATTGCCAGTTGTGCATACCCTCTGCGGTTTAGAAAAAGCATAACCTGCTGTTTTTTCTCTATGGTTTGTTTGATGCTTTCAAAAAGCTCATCGGAGATCCATTGCTTGTTGCTTCTCATATCCACTACTTTAATGAGTGGCAATTCTGCACCACCGAATCGCTTAGTTAGCTTTACATGATTGTAATTCCCGCTTTTAACATGATGAATCGTTTCAAGCAGTGGAGTAGCTGATGATAAAATAATCGGAATATTTTCAAATTTGGCTAAGATTATCGCCATATCTCGAGCATTATATATAATTCCCTGTTCTTGTTTAAAAGATGAGTCGTGCTCTTCATCAACAATAATTAACTTTAAGTTTTTATAAGGCAAAAAAAGCGCTGACCGTGCTCCAATAATTATTTGTGCATTTCCATTTGCTATATTAAGCCAATTATTCCGGCGAGTTTTTGGAGTGAGTCCTGAGTGCCATTCAACTAAGTTTTTTGATATCTGACCGCGAACACGATTTACCAATTGTGAAGTTAAAACAATTTCAGGTAGGAGGATTAAAACTTGTGCATTACCTTCTCCTGATGTCATTTCAACACGTTCTGGTGTCATACTAGTACGTGGCAAAGACGGTATGCTAAATGTTACAGTGGGTTTTGCCTTGAGTACAAAGGTGTCATTCCAGTGCTTGACACTGGAATCCAGGAATTTTGATTGTAAATTAGGTATTGGTCTTAAGTTAAAATAAACATTTGTAATGAGGTTATATGAAAAACTGGATCCCAGTGTCTGGGCACTGGGATGACACCCTCTTGGTGGACCTAAATCACAATGTTCGTACAGTTGTGTCTCTGGGCACTGGGATGGTAAAGTTTGAGCAGCATTTGGAACGGCAGTGTAATTCTTAATCAATTGTGCAATCACAGAGAGATAAACTTCCGTTTTTCCAGATCCTGTCTCGCCGTCAAGCAAAGTCACTGAATACTTATTTAGATTACTTATTATTCTACTACTTGCTTCTTGCTGTTCAGGGCTCAATTGGCAACTTATTTCACTTATTTCCTGCTTCTGCTTAGCACAAACTAATTTATCTATGTGATTTACTTTTAACACTCCCCCCATTATCACTTTGACAAGCATACCAATAGGTATTAAGTTGTATTGCGCAACCCACTCTGCAAACTCAATCAATTTTGGTCTAATATTTGGTAAATCGATTTTTTGCTCAATAAATTTTAATTCTCGGTTACTTTTATCACTGTATTTCCAAACTATTCCGATTAAGCGTTTTTTGCCAAATGGCACCACTACGTAATCTCCAAGTAAAATCTCAGTATTTTCCTCAATTGCATATGAAAATAACTGATCAATTGGAAGTGGTAGTAATACGTCAACTGTTCTTGTCATAGCAGCCTAAGTTTAGCACTGTTTTGAGAATATTCGTTTGATTTTTGTGGGTTAAACTGGTATATATAAGTTTATTTGGCTAAGATGGTAAATATGCAAGAATCTCATATACAGAAACTAATAGAATTTTCTGAGCTTCATAAGAACTTTATGCAGAACAGAAGACCAAGCGAGTCGGGAAAACAATTGTTTGAGATAAGTGAGGAATTTAAAAGGGAACACCCTGAAGTTAGATTGAATGCACGCAGTAATGTGATTGATAAGAGAACTTTTGCTTCACACGGTACCAATGCTTGGGCACTTTTTTCAGCATTTGCTTTTACAAATGGCCAATTACTACCAAAAAATGAAATGAAAGTAAGGGGAATACCTGTTGTTGCAGGCGAATTGATATATGAGAAAAATAGATATGGTCCAGGTTCCCATTATCCAAACACAGTGAGCCAAAATAGTGTGTCAACAGTTGGGCTTAATAATGAAAGCTCGCATTTGTTTAACACATTTCGCTACGCAGAAATGGCAACGCAGAAACACAGTTATAGCTATAATAATTTTTGTGAAAAATACCTTAAAAAATATCATAAACAAAGTGTAGACAAAAGTGTTATGGAAAAAGCTAATAAGCTTTTGAAAGATGATGGATCTATGGAAGAAGCATATGATAGATTATCTACTATTCCAATAGTAGTTTTAGGAGATGGAATTGGAGGAGTATTTATAGGTGGAGGTAGGTATGGAATTCCTAACGAATACTTATGTGAAAGATTTAACATTAGAGTTATTATAGTGGCTGAAGAAGATAAAGAGTATATCAGAAATTTGATTAATAAAATCAATCCAAAAATAGCTGAAGGTATAATGTACCTAGCTATCAAAGAGGTTATGGAGCTTGAAGGTGAGCGTATTAAAACAGCCCCTAATAAGTTCTGCATGCGAGAGATCTTTCTAGGTGGAAAGCACATCTCTGTTCCATTTGATTTTAAAGATAGCTTTGTGAGTGATTTCGAAAGGGAACTTAAAGGTAAATTAACTTTTAGTTTTTCTGATCAGTTTAATGTGTGTACAATAGAAAAGAAAAGATTAGTAAAAGAGACGATAAAAGGTAAACCTAAAGTATCCACTGCTACTATAACTTACTATCAAAATCCAGATCTAACTTCAGAAACAATAATTGATGATGTAGATTACAGTGTAGTGTTTACCGAATCATTTCAATCAAAAGTGGGTAGCAATGTGGCTATTAACTGTGATAATGAGCAAATTTTAGAACAACCGACTGCAAGCAATGTCACTACACAACCATTTACCCCAACTTCTGCACAACAGAAGCAACCAGTAAATGGTGGCCTACAAACGGTTACAGGCAGTGCAGTTCCATTGCAGCAAACACCTGTCAGTAATGGAACTAATAATAATCTACAGCCAAAAAAGCAAGATAATCAGCCACCTATAGTAGGCAATCCAAAACGTAATTCTCCACAAAAACAGCCTTCAGGAATTTCTTCGAGAGGATGGACAATAGGCTTAGCATTATTATTTGGTGCTGTAGGAGCCACACTAGCTGCAATAGGAATTATACCTGAGATTATTGCTATTGGAGTAATTGCAACTGCTGTATTATTAGGAATTACAGGTGCAGCATTAGGTGGTGCAGTAGGATACCTTACAGACATAGCAGTAAACAAATGTTGTAATAGTGAAGCTGTTATGAAAGCTGCGTAACTAATGTCGTTCGAATAGCTCGTCTAGACATGTTTTTTCTGGGTTCTAGTATTGTGTGCACAACTGCATGAACATTGCGATTTGAGAGCAACTTTCACTAGGAAGGGTGTCATAGGCACTGGCATCCAGGTTGTGAGCAAGCAAACTGATTTGGTGAGCGTAAAAAGTAGCTAATCTGTACTAAATAAATGTCTTTGATGAGGTTGCATAGAAAGCTGGATTCCAGCGTCACGCGCTGGAATGACACCATTTGCTGTGTGAATTACCTTAACAAAAGCAAATGTTCATACAGTTGTACATTATGCACTGAAATGACAGATTGCAATTACCTTACCTAGGTGCACAAAAAAATCTTAACATTTAACACATTTTTCATAGTACAGACCGTATGATTGATAAATATTAAAATAATTAATCCAATATTTGGAGCTACCAATGGTCAACGATAAGATTACTTTGAACTTTGAGATAGAAAAAGGCGAACCTATAGATCGATACTATAGTATTTCCCAAAGTAAATGATAAAGGTATAATAAGGTATTTGGGTTATAATGGCGTATAGTGTGGATTTAAGAGAAAAGGCAATATCGATGATAGGAAAAGGGAAGAAGAAGGTTGAGGTGGCAGAGCTTCTGGAGATAGGAATAGCAACTTTGTACCGCTGGTTAAAAAAGAAAGCTGCTGGTGAAAGCCTCAAGCCATCTAAAAACGGCAGCTTTATTCGAAAAATAGACCCAAAAATACTCGAAGAATATGTTACAAAGAATCCAGATCATACTCTGGCAGAGATGAAACAAAATCTTGGATTTGGAATAAATTCAATTTGGTATAGACTAAAACAGCTAAAAATTACTTTAAAAAAAAGTCACACTATATCAAGAGCGCAATCAAGAAGATAGGCAGCAGTTTATTGATAAAATCTCAAAAATAGACCATTCCAGCATCTTATATATAGATGAAGCAGGAGTTGATAATAAATTATACCGAGAATATGGACGTGCTCCAAGAGGAAAGAAAATTTATGCAGATATTCCAGGGAGAACTCGAGAGAGAATCAGTATAGTAGCCGGGTGGATTGGAATGAGATTTATTGCACCAATGACTTTCAAAGGTGGGTGTGACAAAGAGGTATTCAATATATGGTTGGAGAAGATGTTATTACCTAAATTGCCACTTGGCACAACCATAGTTATGGATAATGCTACATTTCATAAGACCACTAAAACAAAATCATTAATAGAGTCTTTTGGCTGTCATGTGCTGTATCTTCCAACATATTCACCAGATTTGAATCCCATAGAACACTGTTGGCATACCATCAAAAGCCGCCTCAGACCTCTAATGTATAAATGTACAGACTTACAACTTTTGGTTGGTAATACCATAATGGAAATTTATCATTCATTTTAGAAAATACTATAGTTGTCACTCTCTAATCCTGCAAATTGGCGTACTATACTGTCTTAAACGACTTATAAGCGCGTTTCAGCTTATATAGGTAAAAACCCAGAAATGTTGTGAAGACATAAGGTGCACATAGTGCAAAAAATTAAAAATAAGACGCCAACTACGTTGTTTTCTTGCTGTTTAATCTGCACAGATGAAGATAACTGAATACCTTCAGTTTCACGATAAGGGGGCTGGCAAGGCTTGTCAAGCAAGTTTTTTGCAATATCAGGGGATAATTTCGACCATAAATCCCTATCAATAAATTTTAACAAAAATACTTTAGTGCATTTTCAAATATAAGCATTCCATCGCCATATTTTGGTATAGTACTTCCTGAACGTTTACATTTCTCTTTTTCAAGAGGCCAATTATCTTGCTGGGTAAAAAATATTCCCCTTTCTGGATGGGGCATTAAAGCTAGCACTCTCCCACTTTTATCTGATAAAGCTGCCAGATCGTATGTAGATCCGTTCGGATTGTAAGGAACTTGTAGGTTAGCATAGTTGCCATTTTCATCAATGTAACGTAATGCGGTGGAATTGCTCTCAATCAATTGGTTTAAGATATCTTGATCCATAAAAAATTTGCCTTCCCCATGAGCAATAGGGAGATATAGTTCACTCAGGCCCCGTAGCCAAACAGAATTACTCTGCGGATTAACTCTCACTCTAATCCAACGGCATTGATAATTGCCTATATCATTATGGATTAAAGCTAGACTAGAGAATTCTGGAATTAACTTTACTAATATCTGACAACCATTACATATTCCTATAATCAGCTTGTCCTGAGATAAAAACTCTTGAAACTCATCCAACAAGTTGTTTTTAATACGTAAAGCAAATGCATTACCAGCACCAGTGTCATCACCATAGGAAAAACCCCCTGGAATTGCAAGTATATTGCTTAATTTCAGTTCACCTGGATTATCTATGATATCGTTAATGTGAACGATTTTTACTTCAATATTACCAGTACCAAGTTTTCTGCTGCATTCCATAAATGCAAATGCAGTTTCTTTTTCGCAATTTAAGCCATAACCAGATAGGACTGTGATTTTCATGAATTGCTAAAAATTAAAAAATTCGAATTTCCTTTTTACAAAATTTGCTACTAAATTTAACGCAAATAACACCAATAATAAAGCTATAATTGCGATAGCAGCAAGTTCAACAAATGCAATTTCAGGACTGCTTGACCATATGTATATTTGCACAGGTAGAACAGTTGCCGGATCGAAGAAGGACATAGGTGTATCAGCAATAAATGCTACCATACCTATCATAAGTAAAGGGGAAGATTCACCTAAAATCCTTGCAATTGCAAGCACAGTACCATGTATTATTCTTGGTAATGCAATCGGCAGAGAGTGATCTAATATCACCTTGATGTGAGGTGCACCGAGCGCAAACGCTGCATCTTTTATCGTAATAGGAACATTCGCAAAGGCATTTTTTGTTGCAATTATAATATTAGGTAACATCATAAATGAAAGAGTCATTCCACCAACAAGTGGTGAAGAGCGTGGTAGCCCAAATATGCCAAGATAGAGAGTTAAGCCTACTACACCAAATATTATTGAAGGCACTGCAGCAAGATTATTTATGCTAATTTCTACAATATTAGTCATTAGCCTATTTTTAGGCATAAATTCGTAAAGACAGATGCCCGACATAATTCCTATTGGTAATGCTAATGCTAGGCACACTATAATTGTCATCAATGAGCCGATAAACGCTCCTAAAATCCCTGCATTTTCAGGTTCACGAGAGTCAGATTTAAGGAATAAAGACTTATTAAAAAATTTTTTCACTCTCCTCTTTTCTTTTAGCCAATCAAGTAATTTAGCATAACGATCATTCAAATGTTTATCTTTATTTATTGAATTAATTATACTTGACGCGGTAAACCAGATCTCATATTCACCACTATCTTTCACTTTCTTACGAAAAAATTTCTCTAGTTCTTTGTAAGAATTACGACTTAAAATTTCGTCACTGTCTTTAAAATCAGTTCCTTTAAACACCTTACGTAAAGAATCGTTGAGTAAGCCAATGGACTTATACCGCAAATCACCAGGATTATTTGTTAAAGTAAGATCAGCACTTATTTCAATTGGCAATAAAATTTTCGTTACTGTTAAGGCACTGTAAGAGTTAACTAATATACTCAACAATATACACACAGGACAGCCAAGTGAGATAACTAGTGCCGTGAAAGAGCAAAAGCGTAACATTCTGTTCTTTTTATTTTTCCTTTTTATACGAGCGTGCACACGCCTTGACTGAAGTAATTTAAGGAATTTTTTCTTTATACTCATTTATTTTTCTTTTGTCATCCAAGTAGTTGACACACAGCCGTATGGACATTTATTTGCGAAGGTAGTATGTTAAATGTTATAGCCACTTTTGCCTCAAACACAAAGGTGTCATCTCAGTGTCAGCTACTTAGATGACAGTGAAAAAATACATTTGGATGACACCATTGATATCATTCTCTGTTGTATCTATTTAGATTTCTTTTTAACATAAGTGGTACGTTCTTTGATCCTTGCAGCTTTTCCAAACAGCTTGCACAGATAATACAGTTTTGCTCTACGAACCTTTCCTTTTCTTGTCACTTGCACTGAAACCAGTGCAGGAGAATAAACAAAAAATTGAGACACTATACTTTCTCCATGACTTACTTTTCTGACCGCAAAAGAAGAATGTAACCCGCGGTTCCTTTTTGATATACATACACCTTCAAATATCTGTATACGCTCACTTGCACCATCAACTACCTTGAAAGTAATCTTCAGATCATCGCCAGGACGAAATTCTGGTATTTCTTTAGCTAACATTTGCATTTGTTGCTTATTGAACTTTTCAAGTAAATTTGTCATTTATCTCTCCATCTAATAATTCAGGCCGACGCTTTTTTGTTACAACTTGAGACTGTTTCTGCCTCCAATCACTTATTTTTTTGTGATTGCCAGATAACAGAACCTCAGGTACTTTATATCCTTTCCACTGCTCAGGTCTAGTATATTGAGGATATTCAAGCATACCACCACCATAATTAAAACTTTCTTCAGTAATACTATCGGAATTATTTACTACACCTGGAAGAAGCCTAACGCATGCATCAAGAACCACCATCGCAGCTGGCTCACCTCCTGAAAGTATATAATCTCCGATACTTAACTCATAAGGAGTATACGCATCAATTATCCTTTGGTCAATACCTTCAAATCGACCACACAATATTGTTATATGAGGAAACTCTAATAATTCTCTGGCAATATTCTGATTAAACTTTGCGCCAGATGGAGTCATGTAAATAAACTTAGTGTTTTTATGAACAGAGAGCATACTATCTACTGCACTACCAATTACATCAGGGCGCATAACCATTCCGGCTCCACCTCCATATGGAACATCGTCTATCGTTGAATGTTTATCTTTAGCAAAAGAACGAATATTTACTACTTCAAGGTTCCATATTTTTTTTTCTAACGCTTTTCCGGCAAGAGAATAGTTCAAAAACCCAGGGAACATTTCTGGAAATATGGTTAATATTGTAACATTGAATGCCATTAAGGTTTATTTTAAGTTATTTGGGGCTATACTCTAAAAACAGTAAATTGATATAATATATAGTTAAATTAAGCATGTCACTGAATAAAACGATATACGAAGGTAAAGCGAAAGCCATTATTGAAACTGAAGACCCATTAACTGTTATACAGCACTTTAAAGATGATGTTACAGCATTCAATAAGGAAAAATATGAAATTATTGAGGGCAAAGGAATAATTAATAATCATGTTAGTGCTTTTATCATGGAAAAACTTGAAGAAGCAGGAACTAGCACGCACTTTATAAAAACTCTAAACGAAAGAGAACAGCTAGTCAAAAAGCTCAAGATAATACCTCTTGAGGTGGTAGTTAGAAATGTTGCAGCTGGCAGCTTTTGCAAACGTTTTAATATCAAAGAAGGTGAGGCACTTACATCTCCTATAATCGAGTTTTTTTACAAAAATGATGACCTAGCCGACCCAATGGTGAATGAAAATCACATACTGTATTTTGATTGGCTATCTAGCAAAGAAATGGATGAAGTTAAAACTACAACTTTAAAAATCAACGAAATCTTAGTCCACCTATTTTCAAATGCAAGTATATATTTAGTTGATCTCAAGTTAGAATTTGGCAGATTAATAAATGACAGTACTAAAATCATTTTAGCCGATGAAATCAGCCCTGATAACTGCAGGTTATGGGATAAAAATACTTATAAAAAGCTAGATAAAGACGTCTTTCGTTTGAATTTAGGAGATTTAAAGGAAGCGTACCTAGAAGTTGCAAAAAGACTGTCAGTAAAGTTAGGCTAACTAAATACTACTCTATCAAGTGGAGGGTTACATGCCTCATCAAGTTTTCCAATAATCTCAATTTTTTCTCCACGCTTTTGGAAATGGCTTTCCACATCCTTCATATTCTCGGAATCTACAATCAGCACCATACCAATGCCACAATTAAATGTTTTTAGCATTTCTTTCTTCTCTATTTTACCCTCCTTTGTTAGCCATAAAAATATATCTGGCCATTTCCAGGAATTAATGTCTATGTTTGCAAATAAGTTTTTTGGAAGAATCCGCGGAATATTATCTATCAAGCCACCACCTGTTATATGTGCAATGCCTTTTACCTTTGGCATAATAGGCAACAAAGAATCAACATATATTTTTGTTGGTTCAAGTAGTATTTCACTCCAAGATTTATTATTCCATAGAGATGTATCGTTATAATTTATACCTAAGCTTTTGAAAATATGGCGCACCAAAGAAAACCCATTTGAGTGAATTCCACTTGACTCTAAGCCAACTATATAATCACCTGCTTTCATCATGCTACAGTTTGGAAGAATTTGCTTTCGATCAACTACACCAACCACAAACCCTGCAAGGTCATAGTGATTATTACCATACATTCCAGGCATTTCTGCAGTTTCTCCACCAACCAATGCTATTTTAGCTTGCTTGCACCCCTTTGCAATGCCCTGGACCACAGATAATAAAACGTCTTTGCTCAAAACGCCTGTTGCAAAGTAATCAAGGAAAAATAAAGGCGTTGCTCCTTGTGCAAGTAAGTCATTTACACACATTGCAACTAAATCTATACCTATAGTATCATGCCTATTCACTTCTTGAGCTATCAACAGTTTCGTACCTACTCCATCAGTTGAGGAAACGAGTACTGGATGGTCATATTTCTTACTTAGTGCAGCAAAATCAAACAACGCAGAAAATGAACCTATTTCGCTGATTACTTCTTCTCTAGTAGTTTCTTGAGCAATAGGCTTGACTTCTTTTATTAACTTATTATATAGTTCAAGATCTATTCCTGATCTGACATAAGTATTCATAATCCTTCTATAAATTTTAAAATTGTTAATACTATATTAATGCCTTGATATAAAAAGTGCAACGAAACTTTCTCTTAATTGACTATTATATGCTTACCAATATAGGGTAACTTAAATCATTTATAATTATCCAATGAACAAAAATACCAAAAACATACTGTTAATAACGGAACTGCTATCAGGACGGCTGCTTCATGACTTTGCTAACTCTATGAATGGAATAATGTTTGGCTTAGAAGAGCTTGAAGTAATAGATAAGAACGATGCTGATGTGCAGAAGGAAGCGTTGTCGTTGCTTAAAGAAAGCTCCGATGATTTAATATATAAACATAAAGTTATGAAGCAGGCATATTCTTCTTCAATGGATAATTATAGCTTTGATCAGACCAAATCTAATATCGAAAATTATTTATTAAAAAAAAAGTAAAGCTTACGTGGAAAATAGACGCATACTCTGCAAAAAATAAGGAAGATTTAATTGAAAAGATAAATAAGATAATTTCTAATATGGTGCTAACTATAGCCAGTGCAGCGGCGGAAGTCGAACTAGTGTCTGTTTTACTGAGTCAAACAGAAGATAAAATGCTATTAACTATAAAAATTCTAAATGAACACAAACCAATAAGCAAATCATTAATAGACAAATTAATCAAAAAAAATGACACTAATTTAAATACAAAAGATATTAATATCTATATGACCTCTTTATTATTAGAGTACTATAACACTGAAATGCATTGTACTTGCGAAAATAATTTGCTGGAGATAGGTTTAACTATAACTTGAGTTGCATATTTGGTTATTACAACTTTTTCTTCGTTTCAAGGCAAGACATTCCCCGACAAGGGGTACCAAATCTAATTTTCGTAATTACTTAAGTCTAGTACTATTTTATTAATGTAGCGCTCATTTGCATCTTTGATGATAAACTTCATACCATTTTTATATTTAATGACTTCATCTACAGAAGGCACTTTACCAGCAATCGAAAGAATCAAACCACCAAGTGTAACATAGTCTTCTTCAGGGTCACGTAATTCTATTTTTAGATCCTCTTCTATATCTTTTATAAGAGCCCTTGCTGACACTTCAAACTTATTTTGAGACAATTCAGTAATGGTATATTCTGAATTTACTTCGTTTTCACTATCAATGTTTGGTATTAGCTCCTTTATAAGATCGGTCATTGAAATTAAACCATCAGTTCCACCATATTCATCCAATACGATAGCTAAGCATGATTTAGAAGAGTTCATCCTAACAAAAAGATTAGTTGTCTTCATCGAGGGTGGAACAAATATTACGCTTTGTATAATATTTCTCAGATTAAAATTTTTATCCCTATTAAAAATAACATCTTTTACATAAAAAAAGCCTATTACGTTATCAAAGTTATTTCTATAAATTGGTATTTTAGTGTGGCAAGTGTTTTTTATCTTCTTTATTATTTCACGCTCGCTTGATTCAATGTCTACTGCGCATATCTCTGTACGTGGAGTCATTATATCCATTATACCACAATCGCGGAATTTTAATAGACCATTAAATATATTAAGGTCTGGCAGATCTCTCATTAATGCTTCAGTCGCGCACTTTTTCAACACAGAAGCTTTTTTGAAAAGGAAGAGAAAAATTCTATATGCTATTTTTTCTACTAAGGTTCTTTTTTTACTCAATTTATTCTCTGTAATGGCAAAAACGTTTTCAGATTAGATTTATCAAGAAAACTGTTATTAAATGTTTAATAAGCATGTGAATAATGTCAAATTAATTTGTGAATTATTTGTTGATATAAAATACCAACAATTGATCAACAACTTTTTCAACAACATATACATAGTTATGTAACAATGCATGACGGTAAAATATTTTCCATAAAAGAAAATTACTAACACTCTGAACATCTTACTTATACACATAAATCATAACAGAAAATCAATAGCATACAGAAGTTGTTAACATATTTATCCACAAATTGAACAACACCAATTTTTACCGAATTTTAAGTTAGTAACAAGTTGTTGATAGGACTATTATTACTACTATACTTTAATATACAGAAGAATAGATAAAATAGAT